>JAVJRC010000012.1:0-152096 GCA_040218615.1 Gammaproteobacteria bacterium | reverse complement strand
CTAAAGGAAGCTTCAGTTAGAGACGCCACTTTGTTTCAAGGCGAAAAGGTCTAGAACAAGGTGTTAGCGACACATAACCAGCAAATCAATCAAGGACTCAGCACTGCGTGCTGAGCCTATTATCAAAGGCGTTATGTGCCTAGATGACTAAGAGACGAGTTCTAAGCTTTTCGGTTTTTACACTATTAGTTGTTGGTGTGATCGCTGCAGGATTTGTTTTCATTCAAAGTTTAGGTCCAAGTTACTCTGCGGAGTCTTCAATCACCCGGAGAATAGCAACAGATATAATTCAACCAGGCGAATCATTGCTTATCCAATGGCTAGGTGATCCGGTTATATTTGCGAAGGACTCGGAAGGCACAGTCTCCAGCTTCGTGGGTGTAAGTACTTTTAGAGGTTGTGTTCTTGAGTATGCACCTCCAGGCCAGCTTAGCCAGGAATGGCAAGGCGGCTGGTTCGATCCTTGTCACATTGGTGCCTGGGACGAGAATGGAAAATTCGTACCATCTGCTAATTCAAGCGACGAATTGGTATTGGACGATCTTCAACAGCCAAATGAGTTAAGCTGGGAAGGGACTGTCGCTGTCCTACATCGGTGATGGCGGCACATAACAAACAAATCAATAAGGAAGCAGTTCAAAAGGCTATGGTTGCGAATGGCCTGCGGCCATTTTATCGCAACCATAGCCTTTTGAACTGCAACCTATTATTACGGGCGTTAGTGAGTCAATTCGAAATGCGAGGTAGCCGATGAGAAATGTCTATATTAATTATCCGAATGCTCGTATTTCAGTGCACTCGGACCCGAATTGTGCAGTTGTACGATCGCACCACAAAGAAGGCCAGCGAATTATTAATATAAATCCACACACTGAGGCACATGAGCTCCGGAGATTCGATGAGGAGCAACATCGATTCGCCTCAGAAGCAGACTTTAATGACATGTGGGTTATTATCGATTATGCAGACGACTCAATAGAGGATGATGTGGTGAATCATATTTGGAGAGCCCTAGCTAATAGATATACGCCATTTCGTGGAATCGATATAGAAGAGCATTGTGCATAGGCTCACTAACAATCAGTTTTATCAAGGATGAACTTAGCCCATTATTCAAGGCGTTATGTGCACAGTAGCCTGGAGATTCAGTGCGTAGAACCTACATACAAGACCACTTAAAGCATCATGTAGAGAGATCGACGGATGACATTCAGGTTCCGGAAGATGTTGAACTTATTTTGGACCAGGAGATAACCGCACGTTACCCAACTGGAAGCAGTCACAGGCACGTAGCTGAGATGCTTGTGGCCACGCAATTTGATGAGGTTCTTGCACTAATAGCATTGGGGCAATTCCCATCCGCAATACTTCTAATGCATAGCATCACCGAGCACGCGGCCTTGAGGTTCTTGCCGATGAACTTAAAGATCAAAGAGAACCACTCAATGATATTTGATCTTCTCAAGAGAAGATCGCTTTCAGAAATAGCTAGCTACTATAGAGATCTAGGTGTTTGGTCGATTGATGATGTCAAATTCGTAAAAAAGCTAGCAACTCTTAGAAACGGGGTTGCGCATCGAAACTTTGATCTTTTAGGCAAGCATTTGAAAAGAATCGATTCTGAAAGAAAGCTGAAGTCATATGATTTCAGCCTAAAGCAAACTTGCAAAGCTTGTGCCCATTGCATTGACCTGTGTATAAAAGCTTTTAAACCCAACAAGAGAAAGCGCAAAGGTACATAACCAACAAATCAATTAGAGTTGCCGCAAGCGGCACCCATTATTCAAGATGTTACTTGCCTAAGAGATGACTGACAGATTCGACTCGTATGAGGAAGAGATAGGTGCCTGGGAAGTACACTTAGGCAAGTTCATACTTGCATGCGGAGAAATTGAGAGGGCAACTTATGAGCTTCTTCTTGCACTTCCAACTGAAGATCTATCAAGCATCGTACTAAATATGAAGCTAGTTCTTAGAATTGATCTAATTTTAAGCTTACTGCCACAGCGCATATCTGATGAAGGGCTCGTGAAACAGATGTCAAACTTACTATCCAAGGTGAAAGACAAAATTGGAACTCGAAACATAATCGCTCATAATCCAGTTGAATTGTCACTTTATGACAGTGAGCATGGTATTGACACGAGGCAAGCTGTATCAAAGTTTCACACTGACTTTGAAAAAATGCGTAAAACTGAAATTGACATTTACCAACTTATAGATCGTTGCACTGAGATGCAATTGCTAGCCTCGGAACTGATCCAAACACAGTATAAAGTGGAATCCTTTCTTGAGCGCGGCAAGTAACAATAAATTCAACAAAAATATAAGGGACACCAAAACATAGGGGACACTGATAAAATAATAAAATAGCAACTACTTCCAACCGATCGTAATATCGTACTGATCAATTTTTACTAGCGTTTTTTCACTATTTTGCATAGAGCCCCAATTACTTAGCACAAAAGGAGAGGTGGCAAACTTGGCTCCAAGATATAACTTCATTTTGGCTTTGATCCTGCTTTTGCATGGAGAATTGGTTACTGCCCAAGGCGATGACGCAAGCCTTACCAATGAATATAAGGAAGAGATTGCAGTTAAGGTCATGCAACTCCTTAAAGATGAGTATGTGTTACCGGACAAAGCCATCATCGCTGCAGACGAAGTAAAGCGAAGATTAGAGGCGGGCTTCTATGATCCTATTACTGATCTTCAGACTTTTGCAAACAGACTCACTGGCACACTGGATATTATTGACGATTGGCATTTGGGAGTTAATTACTACCCTGACCCAATTAGAGAAGATTACGATTATTGGAGTCCAACAGAAGAAGAGATTTCGGACCGAAGAGAGTTTTTGAAGAGTCGGAACTACGGTTTTGAGAAAGTCGAACGCTTAGTTGGAAATATAGGATATATCGAAGTAAGGGATTTCTTCTACGAAGAGTCGCACTCTGAAACTATTCTGGCTTCGGCGATGGCTTTCGTCGCAAATACGGATGGTTTGATTATCGATCTTAGAAGAAATGGCGGCGGCCAGGCAGAGATTATTCAGCTATTTATTAGTTATTTAGTTGAGGAAAAAGTCCTTATCGGCACAACGAATTATCGAAAAGACAATAGATCCGTTGAATACTGGACGCTCGACGACGTGGACGGGCCTAAATATCCAACAGATAGGCCAGTCTACCTAGTAGTAAGTAATAGCACTTTCTCGGCAGCAGAAGCATTTACTTATGCCTTGCAAACGCTAAATAGAGCAACTGTATTCGGTGAGGAAACCATAGGGGGTGCGCATCCCACCGATAATATGCGCCTTGATGAACACTTAATGATAAGAATGCCAGTTGCCTCCAGTATTGATCCCAGAACAGGGAGCAATTGGCAGTATATTGGGATTCAGCCAGACTTTTTAGTTGACGCTGCTGGTGCATTGACCTCCGCTCACGAGGCTATGCTCGAGCGTTTGGTCGATAATAGTGGAAATATCCTCAATCTACCGGAGAAAGAATCAGCTTTGAGAGAAATACGTAATAATTGAGACTCACATGACAAACGCAACTGTCCAACGAGAACTCAAATTGCAATGAAGCATAAGGGGCACTGAGGACAGAACTGACACCCAGCCCCATGATTCAAGGTTTTGATGAACTAAGCGAGAAGAATGGCGGCTTCAAACAATCACGAGGATTCATCCAATGGCTGGGAAGCTATAGCAAATGATTTTATTTCCCTTGAAAGCGTACTTACAGGCAACGCGATCATAGCTAATTGGGCCAAAACCCTTGAGCCCGGCCAAGATTTTTTAGATGTTGGCTGTGGTTTCGGAGGCTCATATACCCAAGGACTCATCGAAAATGGGGTTAAAGTTTACGGAATAGATGCTTCCTGCACGTTAGTTGAGGAATATCTCAGAAGATATCCAAGCGCCTCAGTTAAATGCGAGGCCGCTGAAGTGTCTGCATTCTATGAGAAAAAATTCGACGGGATTTTATCCATAGGTATGATCTTCTTGTTATCCCGTGAAAATCAGATTCTAACGCTTCAGCGGATGGCTACCGCACTAAAACCAGGAGGTAAGATTCTGTTCACTTCTCCTTATCAAATCTGTTGTTGGGATGATTTGCTAACTGGTCAAAAATCTGTCTCTTTGGGTAAGAATAACTATATGGATATTTTACAGAAGTACGGATTGACTTTGATTAATGAGTATACTGACGAAGGTGAGAATCACTACTTCGACTTTCAACATGCAAATGATTTGAATATCGCGCACAATCAATAAAATTATTTAAGAACAAGGCTAAGGCTTTGCACATAATTCAAGGCGTTATGTGCCGTTTGGAGATTTGAGTGAAATTCAAGATCGAAAAGCAAGTATTTATGAAGCTACTAATCATCGGCGCACTAATCATAATCGCGCCATACGCAGTCCCATTCTCCATAGAGTTCGTGCTTATGGCCGACATCATGGGTCTGGAAGCCCTGATTCTTTTTCTAATTTATCAATCACGGCACGCAGTTACGGTTCTAGTTACCAGGCTTGCAGAGTGGCAATCTCATGTTGCAAGTACGGTCTTGCTGCTGGCAAGTGCCTATATATTTCAACCTAGAGTATTTATTGGGCACGCAGCGGGAAGTAGCCTGGTTTTATTGATTGCTTGCTCAGTTGCAATGGCACTTGCCCTTTGGATCCCTGCCATATATCTGAGTAGTACGGGCTTTGCGTGACGCCACTTGCTTTCGAAAGCACTTATGAGGCCACATGAAGGTATCAACACTCATAGTCGTCGCAGATCTGCAGGAAGCTAAGCATTTCTACGTGAATCTAATGGGTCTAGCCATTATCGGGGAATCTGGATCCAGGCTGGACCTCGATGCCTCCGGGCATGAAATTCATGTGTTCGAGAGTGAGGGAGAAGCCAGACCCTATAGTCATAGCTCAGACGCCAGTTCTAATTTAGTATTCTGGGTGGAAGATGTCTCAGCCAAACAATCAGAATTAGAAAAATTAGGCTATAAATTTATACACTCAAATGAAAATGAATTTTCGAAATATGCTGCATTTTTTGGACCTTCAGGAATAGTGCATGAAATTTCAGAATCGAAAGGCAATCCAGAAAGCGCTCAAGCATCTGACTAACGCCGAGTCTTAATCCAGAGCGACAATTAGATAGATGGACTTTAATTCCACATCAGCAGACCTGTATGGCGGAAGACGTGCTGACCAGTCGTGGAGATCTTTTTGTTTTGAAAACCTGAACCCTGCCGGCAAAGACGTGGCTGATATTGGTTGTGGTGGCGGAATCTACTCGATTTCATTTGCGTCATTGGGAGCGAATTCTGTCGTAGGAGTAGACAATTCTGAATCCTATATTACAAATGCCAGCTCTCAACCAGGATTGCCAGAGAATGTAAGCTTTATTGTTGGAGATGCAATTTCAACCGGCCTACCAAATAATTCATTCGACCTGGTTTACGAGAGAGCGCTAATCCACCATCTTTCTGAGAAAAATCAGATACTCAATATTCAAGAAGCACTTAGGATATTGAGAAAAGATGGAATTTTTGCGGTCCAAGATCGGACTATCGAATATATTCTAAATAACCATTCGGATCACTGGGTTCGTGCAACGCTTTTCACATGCTTTCCGGAACTCGTAGAATTCGAGCGAGCAAGAAGGCCAGTTCAGAAACAGTATACGGCTCTACTGAACAAATTCTCAGACAAGGTTTTAAGCCCAAAAATGTTTTCAGAAGTTAGAAAAACATACTCATCTTTATCTGAATTAAAAACGGAAATACGATCGAGAAAGGGGAAAAGCGTTTTGTTCGAACTAACGGATGACCAATTAGAATACTATTGCCAAAAACTTGAAAATGCGTCAATTGGCAAGACTTTAGTCGAAATAGATCAGTGGACTGTATGGTGCGCCATAGCTCATTAGCCCGTATAGTAATCAACAATCCATACGGGACGATAGTCACTTCGTGACTCGTCTTGCTGTTAGTACAAATACGGCTGCATAATGGTTAAGTTCGCACTTGAATCAATGTGCTCGCAAGCAATAAGTAGGTAAGAATCTAATGAAAATTCGACTTATAGCTGGATTTGCCTTTCTCCTGTTTACAACCAACACAACTGCCCAAGATCCTGATCTTGAAAACATTGCCCAAAATATCATTACCCAAGTAGCCAAGGTGCAGCCAGGTGAAATAGTCCTCATTCGCGGCTCTGGCGAATCCCTGGAAATTGTCGAAGAACTAGTTGCTGCAACTTTTATCGCTGGCGGTCATGCCATACCAACGATTGATTTTCCTGAAGCAAGAATAAAAATTGCCCAGGAATCTCCCATGGAATACTTGCTTCAGGAACGCAAAGCAGACCTGGCCCTATTGGAAGTCCTGGATGTAATTATTGACGCCACACCTGGCTTTACTTCACGAGTAATGTCGCTTGATATCCCCATGGAACGAAGGTTCGCAGCGCAAGATGGTCGCGCCACGTATTTCGAGGCAGTTGCTGACAGCTCTCATAGACAAATCTACCTGGGGCAGTCGAGTGGTGTCCCATCGCTAGCATTTACTCAGGATATTGGAGCAGATTTTGAGGAATTCACAGATATATTTTGGCGAGCTGTGTCTGTCTCGACTGAAGAGCTGAAATCCATAAGTGACGGGATCGCAGAAATTATGCTACCTGGCACAGAAGTCCATCTAGCAGGACCCAACGGCACTGATCTAACATTCACTCTTTCTAATGAGCCCGCATGGATAAATACAGGGCAAATTCCAAACAAAGCGGAAAGCGGGCCTACCGAAATCATCCTTCCTGCGGGAGAATTCGCGTCTTGTGTCGATATTTCGAGTGCCAACGGTGTGGTTTACGCTCCAATTTATCGTTGGAGATTTCAAGACGTTTATGGCCTAACACTTACCTTTGAAGATGGCGTGGTAACTGACATGTCTGCTGAGAACGGTGGAGAAGCATTGCGTGAGTTTCTTGCATCACTTGAGATACCGTCGCGTGCTCTGTCACTGGTAAATATCGGCTTAAATGCAGAGAGTAAAGTGCCTACTGGTTCAACTTATCGTTCATGGGAAATGGGCGGGGTGGTGACTGTATTCATGGGAGACAATACCCAGTCCGGTTGTGGTCACACAGCGGATTTCCGGCTTCATCCCCAAATTGAAGGGCTTACATTAACTGTGGGCGGCCAACCAATTGTGATTGAAGGTGAGGTATACCGCGGTCCTCCATAGAAATGTATGGGCAATGTCAGCCTTACAACTCAAATCGGTAAATCTTATCGTGCCTCTCCAATCAGTCGAATTGTGGCACGCACTATCTAACCAGACTTATAAGCCCCCCGATGCCCCCGAGCCGGCGCAAACGCATACTTGAGCATCTCATTCAGATCCCCATCCATATTGATCATCACCAACTCATCCCTCTCAACCACAAACACTGAGACGGCAACCAGTTCCTGCCGCTCCAGGTCCATGCCCACGTAAACCCAGACCTGTTCGTCTTTTTCCCGAACTCTCACGATGCGCTCCCAGGTAAGCGAGGCATCTTTGGCTTGCAAAGACTCCTGGAAGACTTCATCGCTGAAATTGGTATCGCTGCCGCGGGGATGGACCTGGTAGACCGCCATTTGCAGGTGGTCTACTTCGGAGAGCTCGGCTTCGCTGAGGGAGATGATGTCCAGGAAATTGAACATGCCGCCGCCCAGGGCAATGGCCATTTCCTTTTCCAGTTCGATCTCCGGCATTTGTGCGCTGATGGAATCTCGCATGGGACGCATGGAGCGATCCGAGAAAGACATACAGTTGCTTAATAGTGCAGCGAACATAAGCAACAGGACGGATTTGTTCATGGCAGCAGTCTCCGCATGGGTTGGGTGCTAGTCGGGTTCTACTTCCAGTGCAGCCAGCTCGTCGATATCGAAACGTCTACCCAGGGCTGCCAGGTCATTGCCGCTGATGTCGCCGACAATATTGACCATGACCGTGTCACCCGGTTCGGCGACCATGATGGTGATGCCGTGAATCAACTCACCGTCGTCAGAGAGGCGCATGTAGATATCAACATGTTCGCTGCTTTCCCTGACACGCACCACCCGTTCCCATCCGCGATCATCGAGATCGGCTGCGATGCTGGCCATGGAGTCCGCAATCTCGGACACATCGATGTCATCGCTTTCGAACACATTGACCGAGACCCGCAACAGTTTGGAGACGAAGTCCGCCGCCATCTCATCTTCGGCACGGATCAGGTTGGTCACCATGTTCAGGATGGGTGCCCGCAAGCTGATCTCCACCGTCGGCTCGGTTTCGGCCTGGTTGGTCAGGGTGGAAAAATCCACATAACCGGGATGGTCCCGTATGGAGCTGTCGGCAGCCCACAGTGGCGCCACCAGTCCCAGTGTCAATAAACCTGCTATTAATTGCTTCATCATTTTCATTTCGTTACCTCGCTTCTGCAAAACCCACCGTGTGAATCACGATGGCCTTCTCCCCGGAACTCTCTGGTTCCTCTTTCTATTCACTGAACTATTAATTGACCAACTCAATGACTTCTTCATTGGCCTGCTTAAATTGTTCCGCCTAAATTTCTTCCCCGGCAATTTCACTGCGCACATTGTCCCGAACACGATCGAATGACGCGTTCAGCCTGTTCTGCAATGGGTTAATCAAAAATCTTCCACCTACCATGCTTTCGGTGCGCTGGCCGGCCTGATTCAAGTACTCGAGTGCGGTCGTCAAATCCCGCAGGGCCTGGGCGACATCTTCCGGGCTGTATTGCACGGGTGTCGTCGCCGGTGCAGTTCCTGTTGCCGAGGGCTGGTTAGCCGCAATTGCCGGTGCTCCACCTGTGCCCTGCTCTTGCTCCAGGAACTGTGGCACTGTGATGAGTCCAATGGCTGCCAGCAACAAAACAGGGAATGCGTAGCGCAATCCCATGGGTGCGGCGCCCAGCCACTGGGCCAGATCACTTAGCCATGATCCCGACGCACTGGCTGAATCAGTATTCTTTGGTGCAGCACCCTGGGCCAGATCACGCAGTGGCGCCAGAGCCTCTTCCGAGCAATCCTGCAGCGGCAAATCCATCAGGCCATCCTGGATAGTTTGCGCGTAGCGAAACTCATGGGCGCACTCGGCGCAGCTATTCACATGCTGCAGGAAGGCTTCCTGCTGGTTGCCCGTCAGCTCTCCATCGAGAAAGCTGTCGAACTGCAACTGCACGAAATAGCATTGTGATTCATTGTTGCTGGACATAATGGTTTACCTGTATTTCTCTGTGTGGTTTCCCAAACGCTGCTAATCAGCCGCCGGTTTCACCACTTTCATCTGTACTTCCCGCCTGGCCGCGGGGTTCGCTGTACCTGACAGTTGTTCAAATCGGTTCCTGAGTACATCACTCTCTCTCAGCCTTCGTCTTGCCCGGTGCAGGTAGACCTTCACCTGGCTTTCACTCATATCAAGCGTGTGCTGGATGTCGGCATAACTCATTCCCTGCACATCCCGCATGATGATGATGCTGCGGAACGGGTCATCCAGGGCACAGATACTGCTCATCAACTCTTCCCTGAACGCTTCCTGATCGACTTTTGCACTGGCCTCCTCCGAGGTGGTGGCCTGATCCTCCGGCTCCGCATAATCATCAATCTGCTCTGCCGGATTCTTGCGGCGCCTGACCAGGTCAATTACCGCGTTGTGGGCCACTCGCATCAACCAGGCATTGAGCTTTTCATGGTCGATCTTCTGCCAGTTCTGCCAGAGCTTGATAAACACCTCCTGGGTGATATCTTCCGCGTCTTCTCTGGCGCGCAGGCTGTAGTGGGCAAAGGAATAGACCCGCTGCCGGTATTGCTCTATAGCCTGCTGGTATTGCTCTAACATGGATATCTCGTTGTTTAATCTAAGGACGGAAGGCCCTGGAAAAGGTTACAGATGGGATCACCTGGGCGGAAATCATATCAGGGCCAGGGCCACTGCCGTGAAATCACCCGCTGGCAGAGGGTATTCATCTCAAGGACGGCAGCAGCCGGTCTGAGACTGATATAATTTCCCTCGTTCGAGACCCACCTGAATAATGAGAATTTAATGCAGCGCAGTTTCCGCCTAATCCTGATTTGTGTCCTGTTCGCGCCGACCCTGGCCTGGGCGGCAGAAGACACCATGGTGCTGGATGATGGCCTGAACCTGCGCGTGCTGTGGTTCGAGCCCGAATCGAGCCCGACACCACCGCCTCTGGCCATCCTGATGACAGGTGGATCCAACAATGACTTCCTGGCCCGGGCACAGTTCTGGATGGGCAAGGAACTGGTCAAGCGGGGCTGGGCAGTGGCTGTGCCTATATCCAATCAGGGGCGCAAATTCTTCGTACAGAATGCCGGCCTGATGCCGGAAATCATCGGCAGGCTCCGAGCCAGCCATCAATTGAGTGGGGGCAAAGCCCTGTTGGTGGGGATTTCCCGGGGTGGCAGCGCCGCCCTGGCCATTGCTGCCCAGTCTCCCGGCGACTACCTGGGCGTAGTGGCTACACCCGGCCGGATCTGGGATGAAACCCGATTTGAGCAGCTTAATGGCTTGCCGGTGTTTCTGCGGATTGGTGAAAAGGATGATTTTCGCTGGCACCGGAAGCTGGAATCCAATACCAGCCTGCTGCGCCAGGCAGGCGCACAGGTGGATGCGGCATTAGTGCCTAATGCCCACCATATTTTTCCCCTGGACTGGAACGAGCTGGAAGTCTGGCTGGCAGCATTGCCCCAGCCAGACTGAATTCGCCAGTCGTTCTCTCTCTATGAAGGCCGAGCGGTTTTTAGAACCGGTCTTCTTCAATCCAGTAGTTGCTGACCACGCCATCGACGAATTCGATGGACAGGGTGTCGATGCGCTCTTCTTCCACATCCACTGAAAACACCAAAAACAAGCCCACTTCCGTGTCTTTTTCGGAACGATTTCGATATTTCCAGATTTCTGTGCCGTCAGCGTATGTCAGTTTGGTCACTGGCTCGCCAAAGGAATTGCGCACGAATTGCTGATCGGACTGCCCAATTTGCAGGCGAGTGACTTCGCCTTCATTCCAGACTGTCTGAATAGGCCGCGAATCTGAATCCACAGTCAGCAAACAGCCGGTGAGCGTTACCGCCATAGCCACCAAGAGTGCTTTTTTTAACATTGCTCGTTCCCCATGAGTGATTGAATTTCTTGCTTATTTCCGGATCTGCCGCATCCGGCAAAACCAGCTATTCCCTTTATGACGCCGCCCTCTCCAAATAGTTACAAACAAAGGTTACAGCGCTTATCGTTCCAGCTTAGCCATTCAGCCTGAATCGAAGCTTAATGGCGGGGGTTTACTGATGGCCCACAATCAGTATGCTTGCCGGGTTTGCCTATTCGGCGCCTTTAAATCCAGATTCCATGATGTCTCGATTCAATACCCTGTTCCCCCTGTGGGCGGCACTTATCTCGCTGACGGCGTTTCTGTTGCCGCAGTGGTTCAGCCAGCTGGACTCAATGATCGTGCCGCTGCTGGCCCTGGTCATGTTCATTATGGGGCTGAATTTAAGCGGCGAGGATTTCACCCGCATCCTGGCCTCGCCGAAACCGGTGTTTATCGGTGTGCTGCTGCAATTCCTGCTGATGCCGCTGCTGGCCCTGACCCTGGCCTCCATGCTGCAACTGTCGAGCCAGCTCACCGCAGGCATGGTGCTGGTGGGTAGCTGTGCTGGCGGTACCGCCTCCAATGTCATCGCTTACCTGGCGAAGGCGGACCTGGCCCTGTCGGTGAGCATGACCGTGGCCTCCACCCTGGTCGGCGTGGTGGCCACGCCGCTGCTTTGTACTTTTTATTTGTCCCAGACCATTGAAGTAGACACCGTAGGCCTGTTCGTCAGTATTTTGCAGATGGTATTGGTTCCGGTCGGCGTTGGATCCTTGCTCAATCATTTCGGGACGGACGCGGTGGCGAAGGCAAGGCCGGTGCTGCCTACCCTTTCCATCCTTATCATTTTGCTGATTATTGGCATTGTGGTCGCACTGAATAGTGGCCGGCTGCTGGAAGTTGGCTTGCTAACCCTGCTGGCGGTAGTCCTGCACAATCTTGGCGGGCTGGCCGGCGGTTTTTACCTGAGTCGGCTATTGGGTCTGGATCTGAAACAAAGCCACACCATTGCCATCGAGGTGGGCATGCAGAACTCGGGGCTGGGTGTGGCACTGGCGCTGGAGTTTTATTCCGCCACGGCTGCCTTGCCCGGCGCATTGTTCAGCGTCTGGCACAACATCAGCGGCTCGTTGCTGGCATCGGTATGGGGAAACAAGCGTGACTCGCTGGAATATCTGCTCAAGGAAGAGCAGGAGCTCACGACAAAGTGATTTCAATCACACCACTGCTTTATCAGTAACATCAATGGGCAAAAAATTGTTGACCCTAAAAGTGATGGGAGTACAATGCGCCCGTCGAGAAATTTTTAACATCAAATTTTAGATTGATTTAGGTTATTAACCTAAGGTTCCAGACCAATGAATACCATTTCGATTCTATCCTACATGACAGCGACCATGGCTACCCTAGGCCATCAGTTCTGCGTGCGCGTGGAAAAGAATTGGGAGGCCAGCTTGGAGTGATTTTCTGACAACACACAGTCTGAAACGTCTTAAAAAGAAAAGACCTCTAAGTTCAAAAGCCTAGAGGTCTTTTTTTTCGCACTAATTTTATTAACTGCCCTGCTGCGAAGTCGGGTACAGGGGAACTTTGTGTCCAAAAAACTAAACAGAAACGTAACGATGATCTACGGCCTGGCTTTCTTCCAGTGCTTTATGGTGATCGTGCCGGTAATCGTACCTTTCTTTGCAGCAAAGGGGCTTAGTCTCGCCGAGATTTTTTATCTGCAGGCCGTCTTCGCCACCACGATCGTGTTATTCGAGGCACCTTCTGGTTACTTCGCGGACATCTTCGGTCGGCGCTTTGCCCTGCTGATTGGCTCTGTCATTCACGGCAGTGGATTTTTCCTGCTCAACTTCGCCGATGACTTTTTTAGCCTGATGATCTTCGAGATCACCCTGGGTGTTGCCGCCAGTCTGCTCTCCGGTGCCGACCTGGCCCTGTTGTACGACACCCAGAAGGCCCTGGAAGCGGAAGAGAACAGTGAGCACAGCAACAGCATTGCCCAACTGGGAGTGACCAAGTGTGTCGCCGAAGCGCTTGGTGCCTTGCTGGGTGGAGCGCTGGCTCTGTATTCCTTTGAGCTGATGGTGTTGATCCAGTCAGCGGCGGCATGGATGTGCCTGGTTCTTGCGCTGTTTATTGTCGAACCGCCCTATCGCAGGGAAGGCGAGACAGCGGACCGGGTGAAGATCGCACAGATACTGAAACATTTGTTTCGCTCTGATCCGATTCTTCGCCAGATCATTATCGCGATTCCGCTGTACAGTCTCGCCACCTTTAATGTGATCTGGCTGATCCAGCCTTACTGGGAATCCCTGGGCTTGTCGCTGGCAGTGTTTGGTGTGCTCTGGTGTGTTCAGAGCCTCACTGCAGCCGCTGCGACGCGCTATGGGTTTGCCCTGGAGCGTCGGCTGGGTGCGGTTGGTGCACTGGCGGTGATCGGTATCTTGCCAATCATCAGTCAGTTTGGCATGGCCTGGTTTCCGGGCTGGATTGGTATTTCTATTGCCCTGTTGCTGTTTGTTGGCCGGGGTCTGAAACAGGTGATTCTGGTGAATGCATTGAATCGCCGGGTACCGAGTGAGTTTCGTGCGACTGCCAATTCTTTTACCAGCTTTTTGTTCCGGCTGTCTTTTATTGTTAGTGGGCCGGTGATTGGCTCTATTGCGGAGCTTTATGGCATCGGGATGGCTCTGCAGATTCTTGGTGTTTGCTACATCGTGGTTTTTGCTTTGGTCATGATGCCGCTTATTCAGTCCGTTAAAAGCATTCAGCAGCGCGTCGCTGCATAAGCAGTCCCTCCCCCCTCGGGGAGCCAACGTTGATTTCTTCCTTCCTTCCCTTTCAGCGTTGGCTCCCTATTTTTTTGTTGAGATGTTTTTACATTGATTACCTTCTTTCTGATCCCTCATAGTTCTTAATGAATACTGTGCATGGGGATCAGGAGCAGAGGGCATAGTGTGGGACACGCCGTAAACCCATCCCTGGGGGCTCGGGAGCAGCATCCCTGCTGCTCACGGTCCCTCACTATGCCCTCTGCTCCTGATCCCCTTTCGACGCTCATCACAACTTTCAAAGCGCTTTAATCCACAGGCATTGCCAGGCTGACGGGTAAGCACAGCTTTCGCGCAGAATATAGATTGGTATTGCCCCTTCTCTTTACCGGTGTTGGTTTTTGCACCATTTTTGTTCAAATTGTGGATTCTGTGGAGAAATACCGGCGTGAAATCGCTCATTCGTGGTGCTTTGAAAGTTGGCGTGATAAAGTTTTCGCGTATTCTCGCGGCGTCTAATAATGCTGCGCGGGTCTGCTCGAGACACTACTGCTTGAGGGCCCGTGCCGAAGAAAAATTCCGGGCCGCGCAACAGAATTCGATACATTCTTTAGCAGGAGAATAAAAATGAAGCTTATCACCGCAATTATTAAACCTTTCAAAGCTGATGACGTGCGTGAAGCACTCTCGGAGTTGGGGGTGAGCGGCATGACTATGACTGAAGTGAAAGGATTTGGCCGGCAAAAAGGGCATACCGAATTGTATCGGGGTGCTGAGTATGTGATTGATTTCCTGCCCAAAGCCAAACTCGAGATTGCTGTGGCTGATGATCTGGCTGATCAGGCTATTGAGGCGATCTGCAAAGCGGCGGGCACGGGTCAGATTGGGGACGGCAAGATTTTCGTGAGCAGCCTTGAGCAATCCATCAGAATTCGCACCGGCGAAACCGGTAACGACGCTCTATAGGGGACTCTGCAGGATGATTGGTATGACTATAAATAGAATAAACAAAGTCTTTTTCGCTTTTGCGTTATTGCTCACCCCTTCTTTGGCGCTGGCCCAGGAGGGTCTCAGTGGTGGTAATACGTCCTGGATTCTGACTTCCACGGCGTTGGTGCTGTTTATGACGCTGCCAGGGCTGTCACTGTTTTATGGTGGCCTGGTGCGCACCCGGAATGTGTTGTCGGTGCTGATGCAATGTTTTGCCATTGCGGTGTGTATTTCCATTCTCTGGGTCCTGGTTGGTTACAGTATTGCTTTTGGGCCTTCGGAGTCGGCCTATTGGGGTGGCTTGAGCAAGGCGCTGTTTGCGGGTGTGGATATTAATTCCATGACGGGTGATATTCCGGAAACTGTCTTTGCGGCATTCCAGATGACTTTCGCCATTATTACCCCGGCCCTGATTGTGGGTGCCTGGGTTGAGCGGATGAAATTTTCCTCCATGTTGTTGTTCTGTGTGCTCTGGGCCTTGCTGGTTTATTTTCCGGTGGCGAACTGGGTCTGGGGCGGCGGTTGGCTTGGCCAGATGGGACTGATTGATTTTGCAGGGGGTACCGTGGTGCATGTGACCGCGGGTGTTGCGGCGCTGATAACGGCGGTCGTGTTGGGCAAGCGCAAGGATTTCCTGACTTCATCGACTCTGCCCCATAATCTCACCATGAGCTTTACCGGTGCGGCGATGCTGTGGGTAGGCTGGTTTGGTTTCAATGCGGGTAGCGCGTTGGCGGCCGACGGTGCGGCTGGCATGGCCTTGCTGGTGACTCATATTTCTGCCTCCATGGGTGCCTTGAGCTGGATGATTATCGAATGGATTAAATTCGGTAAGCCCAGCGGTCTTGGTGCGATTACTGGCATGGTGGCTGGCCTGGCCACCATTACGCCAGCTTCCGGCAGCGTGGGTCCTGCGGGTGCATTGATCGTCGGCCTGTCTGGTGGTGTGATCTGTTATTTCGCCACCACTTACCTGAAGCAGAATCTGAAAATCGACGATTCCCTGGATGTGTTTCCGGTCCACGGCGTCGGCGGTATTGTGGGTACTTTTCTCGCCGGCATTCTGGTTTCGGGTGAGCTGGGTATCTTTTCCGGTAACGGCCTGGCCGAAGGAGTCACCATGGGCTCGCAGGTGATGGTGCAGATCACTGGCATACTCGCCACCGGTGCTTACACGGCCATCGTCACTTTTGTCCTGTTAAAGGTTGTGAGTGCGATTACTGACGGGCTTCGTGTGACCAATGAACAGGAGCAACAAGGACTGGACATTGCCGAGCATGATGAGAAGGGTTACGCCATGTAAAGCTGGCTTGCCTTTTAGCCAGCAACAAAAAAGCGGGGACACTGTCCTCGCTTTTTTTTGCCCTGCTTTTTATGGTGTTTGTTACTTCGTCTGGCAATCCATCACCAATGCTTGGGAAGGTCCTTGTGCTTTCGGTGTCGATTGCGGTACTTATCATCGCGTATCTTGCGATCGATCTCGGCGGCACGTTTCTCCATGAATCGTTTGCTGTGTTTTTCTTCAAACACCACCAGATAGTGATTGAATGTGCGATACAAACCGGTGCGCTCCAGCAAAGGTCTGAGTCCAATGGCCAGAAACAGCATTACCAGGATATAAGCTACAAAAATTTCAGGACCCAGAAGGTAGATTACCGGCGCAACGCAAATAAAGGCTTGAAACGATCCCTTCGCCAGGGGCGAATATTCAAACTGTTTGTGACGAACTTTAAGAGGTTGTTCACTCATGGCCGCTGGTCTGCAATCAGGGTTTGGGGTTTTTCCGCAGAGTGGTGATCGCGTAAACCAGCTTGTTGCCGTCAAGATCAGTAAAATGCGTGGCCACCAGGCAGGTTGATTTGCCATCGTTGATAAGTTCGCCGCGTAATCGGAAACGGGGTCCCAGCACCGGTGCAAAGTAATCGATGCGCATATTCACGGTCGCCGACCACTGGAATTCCTTCGGATCATCAAACAGGGTTCGACAGGTGTACAGGGAAATCATGTCCACGTAGATGCCCGTGAAGCCACCGAATAACTGCTGCCGGGGATTGAGCAGGTGCTCGGGCAGATGCGCCTCCACCTCCACCAGCCCCTTTTCTTCCCGCAATACTGCCCATTGGGTGGATTCCACCAGATCACCGGCATTGTGGCCGGGTTTGAGGAAAATGGGTCGATTATCCGGGGTTTCCAGGGAACTCATGATACATGCCTGCTGCAGTTAATTCGGGCAATGAGCATGGAGTATCCGGCTACGCTGGTCAAATCTTCGCCCACTCACTTATACTCGGGGAAGCATCCAGGATGCATGCGTTACCAGCGCATGAAACAACAATAACGAGGAGAGAATCATGAATACCCGAATCTTCCGCCTGATCCCCAGTCTGGCCCTGAGCCTGCTGCTGGTCATCACTTCCAGCGCCAGCTTTGCCAACGGATTGCCCGTGGCCACGCCAGAAAGCCAGGGAGTTTCCTCCGAGCGACTGCAGCGTTTTTCCGACGCCATGCAACGCTACATCGACGCCAACAAACTGGCTGGCACCGTGTCCCTGGTGGCAAGAAACGGCCAGGTCATCCACATGGAGTCCCAGGGCTGGCGAAGCAAGGAAGAGAATCAGCCCATGACCGATGACTCCATCTTCTTCATCATGTCCATGACCAAGCCCATAGTCTCCACTGCGCTGATGATGCTCTACGAAGAAGGTCGCTTCCTCCTCACCGACCCCATCAGCAACTGGATTCCGGAAATCGCCGACAAGCAGGTCATCGTCCAGGATCAGTACGGCACCCATCGTGTGCCTCCAGCCCGGCCAATCACATTCCGCCACGTCCTAAGCCATACCGCAGGCCTGGACCCCAGCCGTGAGTTCCTCAGCGCAGAAGAAATCGAACTACTGGCCCGCGAGGACAATCTGGAAGACACCATCGTCAAGCGTGCCTCCCTGCCCCTGGCATTCCACCCCGGCGACCAGTGGCAATACGGAAGCTCAACTGACTACGTCGCCCTGCTGGTAGAAAGAGTTTCCGGCGAGCCACTCAAAGACTTTTTGCAACGAAAGATATTTGACCCCTTACAAATGGTCGACACTTCCTACGTAGTGCCCGCAGACAAGCGAAACCGGGTGGCCACAGTGTACAGCCCAACCGGCCCCGACCAGACCATCGAATTCTCAAGAGGGCCAGAATACAGCGACGAGCCCTTCTTCGGCTCCGACTACTATGGTGGCGTGGCAGGCCTGTTCTCCACCGCAGCAGACTACTTCCGCTTCAGCCAGATGCTCCTCAACGGCGGCGAGCTGGACGGAGTCAGAATCCTCAGCCCCAAGACCATCAACCTGATGATCACCAACCACAGCGGTGACGGCAACGTCTATGTTAGAGGCCCCGGCTACACCTTCGGTCTCGGCTTCGGCATCCTCTCTGACGCTGGCAAGGCACGTGACCCCCTGACCCCCGGCAGCTTCACCTGGGGCGGCGCCTGGGGCACCATCTTCTGGGTCGACCCGGTAGAAAACATGCTCGCCATCATGATGACCCAGATCACATCGTACTCACACCTGAACGTACGCCAGGACACCGGCGTCACCGCGATGCAAGCCATCGTCGACAGCTACTCCAATAAGCCGTTCAATGTGCAAGGCTATCCAGTGCTGGATTAGAGAAAAACTCGCTACTACCTTTACTGAGTAGCGAGCGAGAAGCTGAAGTTCGAGGCAAAGCGCCAGCTTGGGCAAGGAGCTTACGTATCAGTAAGTGACTTGCCCAAGCTGGCGCTTTAACGAAGAAATTCAGTTTCGCAGCCGCTACGGATCGAAGGAAGAGGCTTTTTGTGTAGTTAGGGCACCCCGGAGGGGCGCGGACTGTGGTGCAGATTGCTTTCCCCACCCGGCCTGCGCTTTAGTGCTCGATCTCAACGCATGGAATTCTAGCGAGATTCCAGGAGTTCATAGATCCGACGCACAGCCCGGGGATCAACCCCAGGCCCACGAATCTGCTGATAATTCTGCGCATGATTAGTCATATCAATGCGACCAGCAGCCTCTTCCCAAGCAACCCCCTGCCGAAACAAGGCATCAGTCTTGCCCCACAAATCCCGAAGGTAAGCCTGAAAATTGGCAATAGGTTGCTTGCTGTCCATCACCGGCCCATGCCCCGGTAACCAGTAATCAAAATCCAGTGACTTGAGCCCCTCCAGAGTATCAGGCCACTCATCCACATGCCCGTCCCCCATATAGGAAAGACCCGGCAACATCATGTCACCAGTAAACACCACCTTCTCCTGTGGCAAATAAATCACCACGTCACCACCCGTATGGGCACGACCAAAGTGCAACAGTTGCACCTCCCGTGACCCCCGATCGACCACCTGGAACAAGGTCATCTTCCTGTCCAGGGTAATATTGGGTGGCGTCGGCTTAACCTGGGGAATCGCATTCATGTAATCGGTTTGCACCCGCAGGCGCTCCTGTAACTGCGCCTTGCGCTCAGGATTCGTTTCGGCAGCCACCTGCCGCTCCAGGTTGGCGACGGTCGCTGGCACCGGATCCGAATAACTGCGAAACGTTCTTTCTTCCAGCACGCTGCCGTTTTCACCGCTGAGCTTCATTCGGGTGAATTCATGGCCGATGATCTCAACTCCATCAGGAAAGGACTGGTTACCGTGAGCGTGATCGAAATGGTAGTGGCTGTTGACCAGGTAACGCACCGGCTTGTCGGTAATAGCTGGAATGGAATTCAATAAAGCCCGTGCAGCGGCACCGGTGACATGGGAATCCACCACCAGGGTATCGAAGCTGCCAACCAGCACCATGGCATTGCTCATGGTGTAAACCGAGCCGGTACCTGTGGCCAGCCAGACCCCGTCGGTCACCTCCACAAAGCGGTGAGTTTCTGTCTCCACCACATTGTCCTGACCAAGACTGGCGGGAGCCAGGCTCATGGCCAGGGTCAAACCCAACAGGCTCTTAACGATTCGACCCCATCCTGATTTATTCGCTTTCATTCTGATCTCCCTGATTGTACCTGGAGCAACTGGCTGTAACCCAGGCGCGCCCCTGTTTGCTCGCTGCAAGCTACCCTATCACCCAGACCCTGTAAAGCGCAGCTCACCGGTGGGCAATGTCGCCAGATTAGTTGGTTAATTTCACTAACACATCAGCTTGTCTCTGGCCGGAAAATAACCTAAGTGACTGTTTTATATAGATATATAAAATTGGCAAGCTTATTGCTCCTTAAAACCCCAACAACAACATTGTTAGGGGAATTAACCATGTCTGTACACAATCATTCACTGCGACTCGGCGCTGCTTCCTTGCTGGCCATGCTGCTTGGCAGTTACGTGTTCGCGACCGATGCGTCGGCGGAAGAATACGGAGATATTTCCAGAATCAACCAGGGGATCACCATCGATTCTGAAGAAAGGGTCGGAGACGTGTCATCCGTTAATGGGGGTATCCAGTTATCCGATGGCAGCGTGGCCGGCAAGGTTTCTACCGTCAACGGCTCCATCGAGATCGATGACAACGTCAGTCTGCGCTCCGCCCACACAGTCAATGGCGGTATCCGGGTTGGCCGGGAAACCAGTATTGACGGCGACCTTGAAACCGTCAACGGCGGCATCTCCATCGAAGCTGGCACCGAGGTGGCTGCAGGTATCGAAACCGTCAATGGCAGAATTCGCCTGCGAGGGTCACGAGTGGGTGAGAATGTGGAAACATCCAACGGCGATATTGATGTGCTCGATGAAAGCGTCATCGAAGGGGATGTGATCGTGCGGGGCCGGCGTCACTGGTGGGATCGTTTTTTCAGTTTCAACACTAACGAACCCGAACTCACCATAGATTCAACTTCCACCGTTCACGGTGACATACATTTGTATCAGGAAGTGGAGTTGAATGTTGCCGATGGCAGCGTGCTTGGGGAAATTATCGAACACTACTAGGCAGTGTGCTGGTTTCGGTTGAATTCTTTAACGAGTCATCCTTCTGAGATCGTTACCTCAGAAACTAAAAGCGGGTCACCTGACCCGCTTCTTTTTGCTTGTAATTTCTTCGGGCGCTCGTATTCCTATTCTTTTCGTTCGTAGTGCCCCATCAACATACCAGTAGCGAGGATGTGGCCATCCATCGCATCCAGCAATTGATCTTTATTCAGGCCTGGCTCCAGGTCCAGTTCACTATCCAGCGCATAGACACGGAAGTGATAGGCATGTAGCTGGCCGTTAGCTGGCGGTCTTGGACCGAAGTAACCGGGACGACGCAGACCGTTGTGCCCGTTAATCGCACCTTGAAGACCCGGAGCAGAAACCTCGGCATCGCTGGACATACCTGCAGGAAGACCCGAGGCGCTGGCAGGAATATTGTAGACAACCCAGTGAACAAAAGGAGTCTCCATCATGCCGATTTCGACAACAACAGGATCGTCCATGATCAGGGCCAGCTGCTCGGTGCCAGCAGGAAGATTGGACCAGTTCAGGTCAATGGAGACATTGTCTCCATAGGCAGAGTTTTCCTCGGGCACCATGCCATGGTGATCGAAGACAGAGCTGGTTACGGTAATGGTTTCGGGAATGTCCTGCGCAAAAACTTGCGCGGCGAACAGACAGGCTATGAGCGCTGTGCTTTTAACTAAAATGTTCTTCATGTTGACTCCTGGTTAATTGTTTGTCTTTATTGAGTGTCTGAATGGGTTTTACTTTGTGGGTTTCTATTTATTGACGGCGAGTTCTACCTTCTCAGCCTTTTCTCTTAACAGATATTTCTGTACTTTACCGGTGCTGGTTTTATCAATAGGACCAAACACCACCTTTTTGGGAATCTTGAATCCTGCCATTTCCTCGCGGCAATAAGCAATCAACTCTTCCAC
Source organism: Gammaproteobacteria bacterium (assembly GCA_040218615.1). GTDB lineage: Bacteria > Pseudomonadota > Gammaproteobacteria > Pseudomonadales > Pseudohongiellaceae > UBA9145. The sequence goes on along the minus strand of JAVJRC010000012.1, from coordinate 130,292 downwards.
TGTCATCTCTTCCCCAGGTTTCAGACTGACAAAGGCACAGGGCACTTCTCCCCATTTTTCATTGGAGGCGGCAACCACGGCCGCTTCCATGATCTTGGGATGCTTGAACAGCACTGATTCAACTTCCAGTGACGATATGTTTTCGCCGCCTGAGATGATGATGTCTTTGGAACGATCCTTGATTTGTGCATACCCGTCCGGGTGCCACACCGCCAGGTCGCCGGAATGGAACCAGCCACCTTCGAACGAGGCCTGGGTGGTCTTGGGATTCTTCAGATAGCCTTTCATTACCAGATTGCCACGCATGAAGATCTCACCCATGGTCTCGCCGTCTTTGGGCACTGGCTCCAGGGTTTCCGGATCGGCCACCATCATCTCGTCCTGCAGGGGTGCGCGCACGCCCTGCCTGGCCAAGACTTCAGCCCGCTCGTCCACTTCGAGCTCCTGCCACTCAGCTTGCGGGGCACACACTACACAGGGGCCATAAGTTTCTGTGAGACCATAAACATGGGTCACGCTAAAGCCCATATTCTCCATGCCTGCAATCACCGCCGCAGGTGGCGCAGCACCGGCGGTCATTGCCTTTACTTTCTGCTTGATGCCCTGCTTCATTTCATCAGGCGCATTAATCAATGTATTCAGCACCACTGGCGCGCCACAGAAATGAGTTACTCCATGGGTTTTGATTGCATCAAATATCGCCTGGTCGCGCACATGGCGCAGGCATACACTGGTGCCTACCACCGCGGCCAGACTCCAGGGCCAGCACCAGCCATTGCAATGAAACATGGGCAGTGTCCACAGGTAAACCGGGTGGGAAACCATGTCCCAGCTCATCACATTGGACACGGCATTGAGATAGGCGCCCCGGTGGTGAAACACCACACCCTTGGGATCGCCCGTGGTACCGGAAGTATAGTTCAGGCTGATCGCCTGCCACTCGTCTTCGATCTGAAAACAGCGATAGCTGTGATCGCCACTGGCCAGCACTTCTTCGTATTTTTTCTCACCCAGTAATTCGCCACCCTCGTAATAGCGATCATTGATATCTATCACCACGGGCTTGTTCGCGACCAGTTCCAGTGCCGCCTTGATGGTGTCGCTGTATTCACGGTCGGTGAACAGGACTTTGGTTTCGGCGTGGTCGAGAATAAAGGCTATGGCCTTGGCATCCAGACGCACATTCAGGGCATTAAGCACGGCACCAATCATTGGCACACCAAAGTGGGCCTCAAAGGTTTCTGGCGTGTTGGCTCCCATAAAGGAAACCGTATCGCCTTTGCCAATCCCCATGCGCGATAGCCCCGAGGCCAGCAAACAGCAACGCTGGTAGGTTTCAGCCCAGGTGAATTCGGTTTCGCCGTGAATAATAGAGGTGTGATCGGGGTAGACACTGGCAGCCCTTTCCAGAAAAGTCAGGGGCGTCAGTGGCGCAAAATTGGCTGGATTCTTGTCCAGGTTCTGCTCGTAAATATTGTCCGTACTCATGATGCTTTAATCTGGCTGCCTTCTTTTTCCTGTTTTTCTTTCTTCTATATATAGTCTATATACAGGCTTATATATAGATAAACCCGATACATAGAAAATATAGAAACCATTTGGGCCAGGATCACCTGGCCGGGATCGGACTACACGAAGTCCATATCCCCTGCCATCAACCACCAGGCTCCGTAGAGCACCTCAGAACTGGGGCCGGGATTCCAGCTATTACAGGGTATCTCAATACCCAATTCATTCACAGTGCAGCCAGGCCGCTCGACGGCTGTCTGCCAACCCTGGGTGATCCAGGTTTTCAGCTGTCTCGACTCTGCCTGGGAATGGCAGTAAAGGTTAAGCGCATCCAGGGTGCTGCCGATCGATTCAGCGGCGCAAACCATGTCCATCAGCAACAGCTGCTGCGCATGTTCCTTGAGCACCACCAGTGCCAGCACCTCAGCATTGGAAGTGCTTTGCACGAACAGGCATTGATAGAGGCCACGTTTCTGGAAAGGGTGGTCGAAATAGCGGTAACGCACATAGTCGGCATCCCGCACACCGACAATGCCTGATTCATGAGCAACCCGCATTTCCTGCCAGAGTCTGTCTATCTGTGCACGGTGCTGTTCATCTTCAATATCTACCGGAACAAATTCATAAGCCTGCGACCTCTCTGCATCCATCGAATCTTCTGCGGGTGGTGGATAAACAAGCTCCACAAAATCGTCAGTTTTTTCATAGAGACCCAATCGCAAGGCAATATTCATGGCTTTCTGATTTGGAAAGCCAAATCCCAGCAAATGATCCACCGTATTGCCAATTTCACGCTCGAGAAAGGTCGCTGCGGTTTTAAAAAACAGACTGCTCTTGCCATAGTGGCGGCGCACCTCGGGAAGCACCATCACATCGCAGGGCTGGATTGCCATGGATGGCTTGCCGAAATAGTCGATTTTTCTTGGCGCCCCGCCATAGTGTGAAACTATGGCCCCACCGGGGTGTTCCCTGGCGACAACACAGGTGCCTGAACCCAGCTCGTACTTCCAGCGCCAGAGCTCGGGATCGAATTCCACACCAAAACTGGCTTCGAACATCTCCCTGACTTCAGTTGGGCTAAAGGAATGAATATCGCCGTATTCTGCCTGGGCATATTCCCCCGGCGGATTCTCCAGTTTTCGCAAGGTAAACAGACCGAAGCAACGCCTGCCATTGGCAAACTCATCCGCCATTTGCTTCAGTTCCGACTGCAGGGCTTGCAGGATCGAATCATTGAAGTCTGGCATTTCCAGCAGGCGGTCACGATTGCTGGCAACCAGCTCTATAAACTTGTCCAGACACCTGGCAGCTTCCGCTGTGTAATCATCGTGATTCTCTACAGCAAAGCCGAGCCGTTCTGAAAGTTGGGTCAGTGAACTCAGGTTGGCGAGAGGCGATCGCTTGATTTCAGAATCGTCACGCAGGTTCTCACCGAATAAAATCAGGTGGCCATCGTTGCCCAGGGATTTGCGCACCATAGTTAGCACGGCCAGTTGCTCTTTGAAGCCAACACTTCCTTCCACCACGATTGACTCAAAGGATGCCGGGTCTCTTTGCAATTTCTCCAGCGCTATTGAAACTGCACTGACTGGTTTCTCTAGCCTCTCGGATTCACCTGACACAGTCTCGACTTCCATTCCGCTTTGAGCCAGACCCGCGTGCAAAGTGGTCACGCTGGGCCCGACCAGCAAGATTCGATCGCCCTGGTCACTGTGGGCAAGCACTGCTTCTGCTATCCGTGAAAGTAGCTGTGACTGCATGGCAGGAATAGAATCTGTATCACTACCGATTCCGTAACAGACACTTTTGGTTTCGCCGAAAGCAACCTCAAGTGCGGCTTGCACCAGGTTCAGTACTGGCGGGAATGAATTGTCTGAATATGCAGTCACGTTTCGGAAATGGGTCCAGGAGTCAAGGCAAGCTGCATTGTGCGTTGATAGTGCCAAAGATTGTCTGCTTGCGGCGTAGCAATATACCTTGCCCCTCAGCCTTTGCAAAGGAGCGTCTATGGCCTGCTTTCAGCCAGCGCTTAAGTTAAAATGCCGCCATGACTGAAAAACGATTAGGCAAACTTCTGGGCTTTCTGATCCCCGGCGATCTCGACCAGGCCACACTGGCACGGCAGGGCCTGCAGCGACTCCTGCTGTTGCGCGGCCTGGTGACCTTGCTCAGTGCCATTGGTTTGATCGTGTTTCAAAATGTGTCCAGCATCGCCATTCCACAAAGCCTCATTATTGGACTCATCCTCGCCGTGGTGGCGTCCATCATCGTAGGCTTCTGGCGCTTAAAGGTCGCCTCCGTGATCAGCCAAAAGGAGTTGTTCTGTCATCTCCTGGTTGATGCCGTAATCCTGTTCATATTGTTACTCAACACAGGCGGGGCCAGTAATCCGCTGATCTCTTATCTGCTGGTGCTGCTCGCGGTGACTGCGACCCTGTTGCCAGCCAGCTATGTTTACACTTTTGCCACCGGGGGCATCTTCGTTTACACCTTCTTCTTGTTGCTGGAACTGGGTGCCGATCACAGCATGGAAGGTGCCGCCATGGACCAGGATACGGTGTTCGAGCTGCACCTGGTGGGAATGTGGATCATCTTCCTGGTCAGCGCCATTCTGATCAGTGTCTTCCTGACCCGTATGGCCACTGCGATCCGTGAGCGCGAGCTCATTCTTGCCAAGGCCAGGGAGAACGAGATGCGCAATGAACAATTAGTGGCAATTGGCACCCTTGCCGCAGGAACGGCCCATGCATTGGGCACCCCTCTCTCTACCATGGCAGTGCTGTTAACAGACCTGGACAAACTGGAGAAGGAACAGCTAAACAATGACAGTGTTAAAGAAGACATTTCGGTACTGAAACAGCAAGTTACCCGCTGCAAGGATTCGCTGAGCCAGCTTATTCGCTATTATCACAAGGACAAACCGGCTGAAGTCGAGAACATGAACCTGTCCGAATTTGTCTCCGACATCAAGGACTACATCACCAATATTCATCCCATGTCCAAAGTGGAGTTCTCCCTGGAAACAGAAAACGACCCAATGATCGCAGCCGACCTCAGCCTCAAACACGCCGTCATCAACATCATCGAGAATGGCATCAAGGCCGCAAGGGAAAAGGTCGTGGTGAATTTCAAAGTGGATGAGAGCACTCCGGCACAGATGGAAATCTCCATCAATGACGACGGGCCAGGCATTCCCGGCAAGGTTATGGAGCATATGGGAGAGCCTTTTATCTCAACCAGGAAAGACAGCATGGGTCTGGGAATATTTCTCGCCAATGCTGCGGTACAGCGCCTGGGAGGCACGATCGAGATGTTTAACCTGAAAATCGGTGGCGCCCTCACCCTGATCAGGCTGCCGCTACCCAAACTTCGGGGTGCAAATTGAAGCAAGAGCCCGGAAAGCTGCTACTGGTGGAAGACGATGACGTCTTTGCCAGGGTTATCGGTCGCGCACTCGCCCAGCGCGATTTTGAAGTCAGTCATGCCCAGGACATGGAGAGCACTTATACCCTGATGGAATCCACCACATTCGATTATGCAATCCTGGATCTGAATCTGGGTACCGAGACATCACTTGCCTTGATCCAGCCGCTCAAGAGCAGCAATCCACAAATGCGCATTCTGGTGCTGACGGGCTACGCCAGTATCGCCACGGCAGTTGATGCCATCAAGCTGGGAGCCGACAACTACCTGGCCAAGCCTGCGGACACGGAGGAAATCCTCAGCGCGTTGATGGAAGACAGTCAAGACGTCCCTTCACGCAATCAGGATACCAGCACACTGGAACCCATGTCGGTACGCCGACTGGAATGGGAGCATATTCAGAAAGTGCTGAAAGAAAACGATGGCAATATTTCAGCCACCGCCCGCCAGCTCAAGATGCACCGCCGAACACTGCAGCGCAAACTGCAGAAACGTCCGGTGGCGCGTTAAGTCATTTACCTGCGTGTGAGGGGCGCAGTGGAGAGATGGCGACCACCATCCACGATCAGTGTTTCTCCGGTAACCACTTGCGGTCCACTAATAAAATGCAGGATCGCATCCGCCACGGTTTCTGCAGTCGCCGTCTTTTTCAGGGGCGCGTTGTCCCGGTTAAAAGCCATGAGCTTTTCGTAACGCTCCTCGCCATAACCGTCTTTTAACCAGTCACCCTCAATAAAACCCGGACATACCGCATTGACCCTCAACTCCGGACCCAAAGCTCTTGCCAGCGACAGGGTCAGGGTGACCATGGCGCCCTTGGACGCAGCGTAGGCAATACAACTGCCTATTCCGGTAACCCCGGCCGTGGAGGCCACGTTGACGACCACACCCCCCTCTTCCTGCTTCTGCATTTGTTCGGCCACAGCCCGCACCATCTGGTAAGCGCCAATCACATTGACACCATAGATGCGTTCAAAGTCCGCCTTGTCCAGGCCGTGCAGATCATGATGGTCGACGAATTTGGTGGTACCGGCATTGTTGACCAGCACATCGATCCTGCCCCATTTTTCGATGGCTGCCCCCGCCAGCTTGAGACAGTCAGCATCCTCGACCACATTGGCCTGGACCACTTGAGTCTCCGCACCGGCGGCCTCGCATTCGGCAGCGACCGCATCGGCACCTGAGCGGTTGGAATTGTAGTTAATCACCACGTTACAGCCCTGGCTGGCCAACAGCTTTGCAGTTGCTGCCCCTACCCCACTGCTGGAACCGGTAACGATGGCAACTCGATTGCTTAGGTCTTTCACTATTCTTGTCCTTTTTGAAGCGGGTAACGGACAGCAAAATTAGCACAATTCAGTCAGGATTCCTGCTGCTTGGGAATTTGGCCCGAATCGTTGAAAAGCAGAGAATTCAGCCTGTACAGAGGGAATTTGTGCTTGCATGCTGAAATAACTTCGTTACAATACGTAACACTTCGAGCTGGTATACTCCTCAGCCTGATGACTGCAACACCGATACAATCTAAAAACAGGTCTCAGGATTGAGGCCACATCCAAATAACACGGACGAGAAATCAAACGCGCAAAAAACCAGGCGGACGCAGACAGCGTATTATCGCTGAGCCTGCGTGTTATCTCTTAATGCGGGTTGAGCGAACAGCCACGCTCAGGACAGGCTGGAGGCCAGTGTGAAAAAGCAGCAAATCGTAGCGCTCTTGGTACTAGGGGCAGTGGTAGTCTGGATGGTGATTCCTCGCTCCAGTACCAGCACCGCGGAAGTGCCGGAAGAGCCGGAAACCGTTATTCAGGCAGTATCCAACTCACAATCGGTTAGCGAAGACCCGAATGTGATATCGGTTCGTGCCGAACGCATCAGCCCGGAAGCCTATGTGGAACAGCTCATGGTCAGGGGCCGAACCCAGGCCTTTCGCCATGTACAGGTCCGAGCCGAACAGGCGGGGCGGATCGTTAACAACCCGGTGCCACGAGGTGCCAGGGTAGAACAAGGCGACCTGTTGTGTGAAATCGCGGTTGACGACCGGGAAGCGAATTTACAGGAAGCCCGTGCCCGCATGGAGCAGGCACAGTTCGAATATCAGGGCGCCCTGGACTTGCAGAGCCGTGACCTGCAATCAGACGTGATAGTCGCGCAACTGAAATCTGCACTGGAATCAGCCCAGGCGGCGGTAACCCGTGCCGAATTGGCACTGAGAAATACCCGCATCGTGGCACCCTTCGCCGGCGTAGTTGAAAATCGCACGGTAGAAATGGGCGATCTGCTGAATATCGGTGATGTCTGTGCCTCAGTCCTCGATGACAGTCCTATGCTGCTGGTTGGCCTGGTGCCAGAGCAGGAAGTTGGCCGCATCGAAACTGGCGCCCGCGTGACAGGCCATTTGCTGACCGGCAAGACCGTCACCGGCACGGTCAGCTACCTGGCCAATGCGGCAGACCCGATCTCGCGCAGCTACAGAATCGAAGTTGAAGTTGACCCGGGCCAGGAATCTATCCGGGAAGGCATTACCACTGAAATTCTGGTGGATGCCTCCGAAGTCATGGCCCATCGCATTCCCTCTTCCGCGCTCACCCTTGATGACAATGGTGTGGTCGGTGTGAAGCTGATCGGTCGTAATAACGAGGTGTACTTCAGCAACGTCACCATCGTCGGTGATGACACCAACCAGATGAACCCGGGTATCTGGGTTACCGGGCTCGACGGCACCGTCGTACTGGTAACGGTTGGTCAGGAAATCGTATTTCCTGGTCAGACAGTACAGGCCAATTTTGACTGGGATAACTAGCCACAGGATTACAGTTTCCAATGCGTAACTATATAGATGCAGCGATCAACCGGTCGCGCACGACCCTGAGTATTTTCGCCGTCACCCTGATGGCGGGTTTCGTTTCCTATCTGGCTATTCCCATCGAGATGTTTCCGGATGTTCAGGTGCCTGTGGTTGTCACTACCGTAATCCATGAAGGGATTTCACCGGAAGATGCCGAACGCCTGCTGACCAAGCCTGCCGAACTGGAACTGAAGACCATCGATGGCATTACCGAAGTCAGCTCTTTCTCCAGTGAAGGTGCGGCAACCATCATGACGGAATTCGACATCAGTTTTGAATCCGCCAATGCGCTGGCCGAGGTCAGGGAGGCCATCAATCGTGCCAAGGCCAGATTCCCCCAGTCCACGGAGGAGCCCATTATCCAGGAAGTCTCCGCAGTACAGATGCCGATCGTGCAGATCGCAATCGGCGGAGAAGGAGTGCCCGAACGCACCCTGCTGCGTGTAGCAGAAGACATACAGCGTGAAATCGAATTGCTGCCCGATGTACTGGAAGCACCCATGGTTGGAAATCGTGAGGAGCTGCTGGAAGCGGTGGTAGATCCTTCCAAGCTGGAAACTTACGGGATCCCCAACAGCGCCATTGTGCAGACCGTTACCAGCAACAATCGTCTCATTGCTGCCGGCCAGGTCGACACTGGTCAGGGTGCATTCTCTGTCAAAGTCCCGGGGCTGATCGAGAATGCTGACGACTTGTTTAACCTGCCGCTGGCTTCAACCGACCTTGGCGTGGTCACTGTATCCGACCTGGCCGATGTACGCAGAACCTTTAAAGATGCAACTCGTTACTCCTATGCCAACGGCACCCAGACTATTTCGCTGAATGTGATGAAGCGCAAGGGCGCGAACCTGATTCAGGCCATGGAAGATATTGATGCGCTGGTGGAGGAAGTGCGCCCGAACCTGCCACCCGCGGTCGAGCTTTCCTATATCAACAACACCGTGCCTATTACCCTGGAACAGAACGCTGGCCTGACCGGCAATATGGCAACCGCCATGGCGCTGGTACTGATCGTGGTGATTGCTGCTGTCGGCGTGCGCTCTGGCCTGCTGGTCACCATGGCTGTGCCCTTCTCGTTCTTCTTCGCCTTTATCATTATCAATATGCTGGATTTCACCTATAACTTTATGGTGATTTTCGGGCTCCTGTTGGGGCTGGGTATGCTCATCGATGGCGCCATTGTCATGGTGGAATTCGCCGACCGCAAGATGGCAGAAGGACTGGACAGCGCCGAGGCATACAAGGCTGCGGTCAAGCGAATGTTCTGGCCGATCACCGCCTCCACAGCAACCACTTTGGCAGCCTTCCTGCCTATCATGTTCTGGCCTGGCGTATCCGGACAGTTCATGAGCTACCTGCCTATCACCGTATTTGCCGTGCTGGTGGGTTCGTTGTTTTACGCCCTGCTGTTCGCTCCAGCGATTGGCGCACTGATCGGCACATCCAGTGATGCCGACAGCACATACCTGAAGACCCTGGAGGAAGGCGATCCGGAGAAAGTGTCAGGTATCACAGGTATCTACGCGAAAGTACTGGATTTTGCAGTGCGGATCCCCGGCACCGTTTTGATTGCTACGATTTTGACTATGGCCGTTGTGGTCTCTTCCTACCTGCGCTGGGGTTCTGGCTTTGAGTTTTTTGTCTCTTCAGAACCCATGCAAACCCAGGTGCAGATATTCGCCCGCGGTAACTTCTCCGCCTCGGAATTAAGAGACATCATGCTGGATGCTGAAGACCGCATCGAAGCCATTGGCCATTACGATGGCATCGTCACCCAATCCGGCGCCGGTCAGCAAATGGGGGGTGGCCAGGCTGCGGCTCCTGATCTAATTGGCACTATTTTTATTGAACTCACCGACCGCCGCACCCGCGAACTCAATGGCTTTGAGATCGAGAATATGTACCGGGAAGCGGTACAAGAGATCCCGGGGGTTCGTGCCGAGATCGTCTCGATTGAACAGGGCCCACCTGTGGGCAAGGAAATACAGGTGGAGTTTTCTGGTGATGACCTGGATCAGCTGTTTACAGAAGCGAGCCGCCTGCGAAATTTCATGGAAAACGAAATGACTGGTCTCATCGATATCGATGACACCACCCCTATTCCCGGCATCGAGTGGGAGATCAAAGTAGACCGTGCTCGAGCCTCCATGCTCGGTGCCAATATGTCGGAAATTGGCAGCGCCATTCAGCTCATGACCAATGGTGCCTTCATGGGTGATTACCGGCCCAATGACAGCGAAGAGGAAGTAGATATCCGGGTTCGTTATCCCCAGGAATATCGCGGCCTGCACCAGTTGGACAATATCAGAATCAGCACCACCAATGGACCTGTGCCCTTGAGCAGCTTCGTGACCCGCTCACCGCAACGTGCGGTAAGTGAAATTCAGCGAGTTGATGGCAACCGTGTCGTGTATGTAAGAGCCAACCCCGCTCCGGGAGTACTGGCAGACAACAAACTGCGTGAAATCGAGGCTTATATGGAAGCCAACCCACCTTCCAATGGAGTCTTCTATCAATTCCGCGGTGCCAATGAAGAACAGGAAGAATCCGCAGCATTTCTGGTGCAGGCCTTCAGCCTGTCCATGGCATTGATGGCAATCCTGCTGGTCACCCAGTTCAACAGTTACTATCAGGCGCTGTTAATTCTGTCCTCGGTCATTATGTCCACCGTTGGCGTATTGCTCGGACTTCTTACCACCGGGCAACCTTTCAGTGTCATGCTGACCGGAATCGGTATCGTGGCCCTGGCCGGTATTATTGTGAATAACAATATTGTATTGATCGACACCTTTAATGTGCTGCGCGATCAACATCCGGAATGGAGTCTGCGAGAAGTCATCGTACACACTGGTGTGCAGAGACTGCGCCCGGTATTCCTGACCACATTTACCACCGGTTTCGGACTGTTGCCGCTGGCCATGGGTATCTCATTCGATTTGTTGGGCGCGGAAATAGAAATTGGTGGTCCTATCGCATCGCAATGGGCAGGACTGGCTTCTACTATCGTATTCGGCCTGTCTTTTGCCACGATCCTCACCTTGATCGTGACACCGGCGATGTTGGCCCTGCCGTCTTCTATCCGCAACACTCTGCAGAAAATCCCACCGTTTCGGCCACGGAACGAAACGGCTGGTCTGGCTTCCTGATCGACTGCAGTACCAGAAGGCCCCGCCTTCTGGTACTGATTCGGCATTCATGTCACAATTTCTTCCCTCTTGGCTGAACCGCGGTACCTGATGGGACTTTTAGTCACATTTTTTCTAGTCAGTATTTGTTTTTCCTTTCTCTGCTCTATTCTGGAAGCCGTGTTGCTGAGCATCACACCTGCCTACGTGGGCATCCAGGAGCAGAAAAAAACACGTATTGCGGCAGACCTGGTGCGATTCAAGGCAGATATCGATGAGCCGTTGGCAGCCATCCTCACCCTCAACACTATCGCTCACACAGCTGGCGCAATTGGTGTGGGTTCCCAGGCCGCCGAGTTATATGGTGAAAGATATATCGAGATTCTCGGCAATCCCATCATAAGCTGGGAAGCGCTTATCGCCGGACTGATGACTCTGGCTATCCTCATTCTGTCGGAAGTGATTCCGAAGACGATCGGAGCCAATAACTGGGAAGCCCTGACTCCCGCCGCCATTAGCGTGCTCAAGGTGATGCTGTTTTTGCTGGCCCCGCTGGTCTGGTTAAGTCAGTACATCACCCGGCACCTGAAAAAAGACAAAGACAAGCCGGTGTTAAGCCGCACAGATTTTCTGGCCATGACGCGGCTAAGCCATGAAAGTGGCGTATTGGAGGAAAGCGAAAAAGCCATCATTCAAAACCTGCTGCGCTTCTCGCGGGTCAGGGTAAAAGATGTGATGACACCTCGCATCGTGGTCATCGCCGCCAGCGATGAGATGACCATCGGTGAGTTTCACCAACAGCACGGAGACCTGCCCTTTTCCCGCATTCCCATCTACCACGACCAGAATGACAATGTCATAGGTTATGTATTGAAGGACGAACTGCTGCTAAACCTGGTCGAGGATGGACACGACAGGACGCTGAATGAGATTCGCCGGGACATCATCGTGGTGCACAAAACACTACCCATACCGGAACTGCTGGACACGTTTATTGAGCGCAAAGAACACATGGCGCTGGTAGTCGATGAATTTGGCAGCATGGATGGCATCGTCACCATGGAAGATATTATCGAGACATTGTTGGGTCTGGAAATCGTCGATGAATCCGACAGCGAAGAAGATATGCAGGCACTGGCCCGTAAAAATTGGGAAACCCGCGCACAACGTCTGGGCATCATCCAGGACTCAGGACAGCTAGCGAAGCAGGCCGACAGTAAAAGCGAGCCTGAGCCGAGTGTAAAAGAGTAAGAGTGTCACCAGACCCCCATGGTAGATAAGGGAAGCCTGAGACTGGCTTTAAGTGTTCACGGAATGGATAGAGCAAACGTTCGTTCGATATTTTAAGCCTGAGTGACACGGCTTTGTGATAAATTGTTACCGGCCTGTCGACTTCAGGAACCTGTGCTACTATCGCGAAACTCTTTACCGATCCCGTAATGGACAACGGAGTGAAGTAAACGAGAGCTAAAGTCCGGAGCTTGGGAGTTCTTCTTTGTTCCCCCCTTTTCTAAAGCATCGAGTAGCTTTCAAGTCTCCGCTTTAGCGCCAAACTGGCGCAAGACCAACTCCTAAACATCAACCTCTGAAATCTGCATACCCCTGAACGACTAGTCCAGGGTGGCCAGTAATCTGTCTCTCTCGACTCTTTCCTGCTGACGCAATTGCTGCTTGTGTCGTGCAGACATCAGGTACAGATACTGCTCACTCAGGCGAATGCTCTCAGTGAGAAACTCAAACTTCGGATCACCCGCAGGCAGAGTATTGGCAGCGACTTCCAATCTCAGTTTGAGCAGTGAACGGGCTTTGCGCAGGTGCTGTTCGCGCTTGCCATCCAGATTGAGATTGAAAGCATTGATGTGCCAGGAAGAAATTTTCTGCAGCCCGGCCTCCAGCATCACGTCTTCCGTGTCGTAGAGGCGCGAATACAACAATTCCAGATAAGCATAATGATTGTCTATGGACTGCCATTGTTCCAACTCTATCTGACTGGCAATCATGCTCTCCAGCAGGGGAATCTGTGCCTGGTGGTAGAGCCCGTATGCAACGCGGCTTGTTTGCCAAGCCTTCTCGAAAACGAGCACAGCATGTTCATGATTACCCGCCTCCTGAATTCGTATGGCCTCCTGCACCAGCGATTCCAGCTGGCTGTGGTCGTAGGGGTTGTAATTGGCAGGCATCCCTGAGGCCGGCTCAAGGATTGCTGTGGTGATTTGAGACTCGGCGCTGCTCCCTGGCAGCGAGGAATGGCTCTCAATTTGGGCCTGAGCTTGGACAGGTTGGGCGTGGACAGACAATTGCAGAACCCATACCAGCAGGCACAGTGTTAGTTGAGCCTTGTCCTTTCGAGCATGCCGAACAGATGCGTAGAGCTTGGCTGGATAGATCATAGGCGTACCTCTTTTACCAGCCTAGAATGAATTGTAAGTGCTTAATAATCAAGGAGTTTTTATTCAAAAATTACAGTAATATTTCAATATTGTTACAATCGGAAATAGAAACTTTATAAAAATCAATGACTTGTAAAATCATCCACCCTATTGTCCGGTCATGAAAATGTCATATTCAAGTTACTGAAATTCCGACGATTTCCGGCCATTCCCGTCATACTCGGTGTGGAATTGTGACAGCAGGTTGGAAGCTGGTCGGCGATTCGGAAGAAAGGAAGATTCACCAGACAGCAAGGAACCGCCTGGAGACTATCTGGCAGCTTGTACCAGGATTGGGCTTATCGGTAAGTTCGGTTGGCAACCAGTGCTTCGGCCAGCAACAGAAGCATGACCAGGATGAGTATGTACCACCACATGCGCTGAGGTCTTTCCAGCTCCTCGACCATCTGTGCAGTGCGCACTTCCCGCGACTGGATTGGACTGGTATCCGGGTTGATGACCGCATCATACAGCGTTGCCGGTGCCACACGGGTGAAATCCGATTCTTCCGGCTGAAAGTTAATAGCGAAGCGCGTGGCTACCCCATCAATATTGGCATTCATGATGCCGGGCATGCCCGGGTTGACCACCGAGCCATTGTTGAGCGGCAACTCCTCACCTGATGGATCGTTGGCACTGACAGAGCTGGCATTTTGTCCGGGATCCAGATCGATGCTGTCGCCGACCTGGTAGTCCCGTTGCCGTGTCTCGGTTTGCACCAGATGACGCAGTGTTTCATGGACAAAAGGCAGGTACAGTCCCTGCAAGGCAAGGTTATTCCACTCCAGATCCAGGGTAGAGGCGAACAGCAATACCCTGCCCTCACCGATTGCCCGTTCCACCAGGGCAGGTTCAGTATTATCAAACTGCATCAACACATCCGCTTCCGGAACCGCAGTGAGAGACCAGTGATTCTGGAAGCGTGCAGACCAGTCCCCCTGCAAGGGGCGCATAATGGGATGGCGGCGGTCGTAGTCAGCAATGACCAGGTAATCGTCACGACCCAGGGTTCCTGGCGCTTGCAACTGGGCAGGCGCGATCTCGGCGAACTGCCGATTGAATACTTCCGGCTGCACCCGATCTCCGGGCGCAATCAGCAGACTGCCACCACTCTCAACGTAGTCGGCCAGTGCCTGGGCCTGCGAATTGTTCAGATCACCCACATTCAACAGCACCGCCACGTCATTCTGCCGGAGCGAGGCTTCACTCAACTGTGTGGGCTCGATCGCAGACAGTTCGAAAGGCGAGGTAGCCGGACCACTCACCGCCAGGCCAAACCAGTGACCTTCATCGTCAAACCAGTTTTCCGAGGCTTCGCCGTTGACAACAAGCACGCGAATCTTGGGTAGCACATCCACCGTAAAGAAATAGGAATTGTCGTCAGTAAACTCATCTCCGCTGACCCTGACTTCACCGACATAAGTGCCTTCACTGTCGAACAGGGTTTCGAATGTAACCACTTCTTCCGAGCGATCCGCCAGATTTACCGGCGCGCGGTCTACCATCTGCCCATTGATGCTGAGAGACACTTCAGCCTCTTCCAAATACTGAGTGCCGGTGGTGCGCACGCGAGCCAGAATTTGTTGTTCCGCCGACTCCTCCAATAGCTGGACCGGAGAGCGGACATCGGTCAGCACCAGGTTACTGCTCTCCGGATCGCCTACATCAATATTGTTCAAGGCAACGCCGGGGGCCAGCTTCCAGCCTTCATCTGCGGCCTGCATGCCTGCGTCCTGGAAATCGGAAATCAGATACACAGCCCGGTTGTCGAAGGTGGAGGTTTCCAGCAACTGATCGGCCAGGCGTAAATTCGGGTAGTAGCGAGTGGTTCCGTAACCAGCTTCATCGATACTTTCCACAAGATTTCGCATGGCATCGAGATCCGTATCAAGCTCCCGCACCAACTCGGCCGAGTCTGAAAAGGCCACCAGGGCGACTTCATCGCCACTGGAGAGTCCGTTGATAATGCTGATAGCCTCGTCCCTGGCGGATTCAAAATTGTCGCCATAACGCATGCTCATGGACACATCCAGCAAGATGACCGCAGATTCCGGATCAGAATCCACCAGGCGGGCGACCGACTGGTCAAACAGTGGACGCGCAAAGGCGATCACCAGCAAGGCGATAACCGCGGCACGCAATAACAACAGGGCGATTTGCTGCAGCTGCTGGAACAATACCAGCTTCTTGGAAGTCTTCTTCAAAAAGCGAATGGTGCTGAACATCAGCTTCGGCGGTTTTTCACGCCGAATAAGATGAATCGCCACCGGAATCAGGGCGGCAAGTAATCCAAGCAGAAAAATTGGGGTCAGGAATACCATATTCTGTGTTTAAACCGGCAGACTCGCATTAGAAACTCTTGGCCCGTTTGGACATGTAGGAAGACAGCGCCTCATCCAGAGGTTTCGCCGTATTCAGCAAAGTATAGTCAACACCACTGCTCTGGCATTTCTTGCGGCAAAATCCGAGAAACTCATTGAGGTTTTCGAGATAGGCTTTGCGAATGGCAACAGGCGAGGTGATGTAGGTTTCATTGTTTTCCATGTCAATAAACTCCGACGCCTCGCTAAACGGGAAATTAAGCTCCGCATCGTCCATGATCTGAAAAGTGATCACATCATTGCCCATGCCGCGCAGGTTCTGCAGGGTGTTGATGACTCGTTCTTCATCATCCAGCATATCGGTTATCAGAATGACCATGCTTTTCTTGGTCAACGTTGCCGCGAGATCGCTGAGCGGTTTAACGGCATTGGTTTTCTGACCTGACTCTACCCGCGACAGGGTGCGCAGGATGTGCATCAAATGCGGTTGGCGACATCTTGCAGGCAGGTACTCTCGAATATCTTCATCAAAAGTAATCAGGCCCACTGCATCACGTTGGCGCATGATAAAGTAAGCCAGTGCCGAAGCCAGGGTCACGCCATAGTTGAGTTTGCTGACGCCACCGGAGGTGTAATCCATGGAGGCACTGGTATCCAGCACGATCATGCAGCGTACGTTGGTCTCGTCTTCGTATTGTTTGATATAAAACTTGTCGCTGCGTGCGTACAGCTTCCAGTCCACATGCCGCATATCATCCCCACGCTGATAGTGGCGATAGTCATTGAACTCCACACTGAATCCCCGATTGGGGCTCTTGTGCAAGCCGGAAAGAAATCCTTCCACCACTACCCTGGCCCGCAACTCAAGGTTGCTGAGGCCGGCGAGCACAGTCGGGTCGAGAAAATTAATGGAGTCTGACATAGGACCTGCTACTCAGTGGGCCTGAACCCTAGATTTCCGCCGCCGGTTCCGGCACCGCTTCCAGCAATTTCTGGATTACATCTTCAGTGGTGATCCGTTCAGCCTCCGCATGGAAGTTCAACAGGAGCCTGTGCCGAAACACAGAAGGCACCAGTGCGCGCACATCTCCATAAGAGACGTTGTACCGGCCCAGCAGTAAGGCCCGGACCTTGCCCGCCAGAATCAGGTTCTGTGAAGCACGAATGCCGCAGCCCCAGCTCACCCAGTCCTTGATAAACTCGGGCGCTGATTCGCTCTGGGGGCGGGAAGCATGAACCAGTCGCACCGCATAACGGATAACCGCTTCTGCCGCAGGTACCTGTCTGGCGATTCGCTGGAATTCCAGAATATCTTCTCCGCCCAGAGGGTGAGAAAGCGGGTTGTCGTGGGTCTGCGTGGTCTGGCTGACTACCTTGACCTCGTCGGACTCGGACAGATAACCCAGTTCAATCTTGAACATGAAACGGTCTAACTGCGCTTCCGGCAGTGGATAGGTACCTTCCAGTTCGATCGGGTTCTGGGTGGCAAGCACAAAGAAAGGCTGGGACATGGGATGGGTGACACCCGCTGCCGTGACCTGCCTTTCTTCCATGGCCTCCAGCAATGCCGACTGGGTCTTGGGTGGCGTGCGGTTAATCTCGTCCGCCAACAGGATGTTGGTGAAGATTGGGCCGCGAACGAATTTCAATTCCCGATTGCCATCTTTTTCTTCAACCACTTCCGCACCGACTACGTCCGCCGGCATCAAGTCTGGCGTAAACTGAATACGGCTGAAGTCCACCTGCAGGATGTCGGCCACAGTCTTGATCAACAGGGTCTTGGCCAGGCCGGGAACACCGGTTACCAACACGTGACCACCACCAAACAAGGCGATCAGCAGCTCATCGATAATGTCTTCCTGACCCACGATGACCTTTTTGATTTCGGCAACGATCTGGTCGCGGCCCTCCTGCATGCGCTTGACCAGGGCAATATCATCCTGATTCTCGATCTCCAGTACTTCTTCTGTCTCTGCCATTTGTCGTTCCCGTCTATCAGTGGCTAAAAGCGTAAATTAGAAAATTAATGCCTATCTTGTAGGCTTCGTTGGTGTATTTGGTGGGGTAGGCTTCGTAGAAAGTGTGCTCCCAGCCATCACCGAGGTCGGTGTTATAGTTGGCAACCATCATGACCCGGCCATCATCATCCAGCACCGCATAAACTTCCGGTGGATAGCTCGGATCATCCAAATTCATGAATCCTCCGAAATCCCAGGTCACCATTCTTCCCGGTACCTGGGCAAGCTGATCGATATCGAAAAAGATATGGAAAATCTCATGGGTAGTGTCCAGCTTGACGATTTCCCGGTCCGGCCAGATCTTGCCCATTTCCATGAACATGTCATCCAGGTGCGGTTGCCCCCAGAAATCATCAACCATCACAAATCCGCCGCGCAGCATGAACTCGCGCAACACTTCTATTTCTTCAGGGCTGAAATTGGGACCGGAGTAGGATGAACCAATAGGCACCCGTTTCCAGTTCATATAAAGAAAGATATGTTCGAACAGCCTTGGATCGGTAAGCTGCATATACGTGTGGTTACGCGGATTGGTATCCACGTTGGTGTAGCGCTGCACACCCCGTAAAAAGTTTTCATCGGAATCCGGGTAGTCCGTATCCCACCAGCCACCTCGTCGACGATAACCGAAGCCGCCATTGGCGCCGCCGTGGTTGGTGTACTGACCACGCAGCCAGATGAATTCAGTGATCTCTGCACCATAAAGGGAGAGGTCTTCATTGTCTCTGTCCACCAGTCGCTGCACCTGTGCCACAGCAAACTGACCCGAAGCCAGCAATGCCACTAACGCAGCACCGGCAACCGAGACCTTGAAGAAAGACATTCTCACTGCATGGGTTCCTTGTCCACGGACTCCAGCAGCAGGCGCTGTGCCCGCTCAAAGCTCGGGGCCTGCTCCAGTGCGTAGAGCACATTTTGTTTCGCTTCGCTAATCTGGCCATTGCGCAGATAGGCCTCGGCAAGATTGGTACGCGCCTCGACCGGGTCGCTGATTTCCAGATTCATCAGCACTTCGAATTCAGTCACCGCCAATTGCGGATCATTAACAGCCATGGCGTAGTCAGCCTTGAGCTGGTGTACGTCCTGGCGATAGGGGTCGACCTGGATGGCGCGATCTATATAGTAAGCAGCCTTATCATAATCGCCCTGTTCCATAGCCGCTTCGGCAAGAATGATGGCAGAGCCGTAGTCGTGCTGCAGGCTCTCTAGCAATGTCTCCAGCCACTGGAGCTGCATCTCGCGATTGCCTTCCCGCTCGTAGATTTGTGCCAATACCAGCGGCGGACTTGGGTAGCCGGTATAGGACGGCAACATTTCATAGGCCGTTTCCAGATAGGATTTCGCTTCTTCGAACCCTTCTTCCTTGAACAGGACAATTCCCAGCTGCAGATAGGCCTGAAAGTCTCTCGGGTTTTCCTCGATGCGCGAGCGCATGTGTTGTTTCAGGGAGGCATTGTTATAAAGCTCCGCTAAAATGGCGCTGCTGTTTTCACGAATGCCATGACCGTGACCTTCGCCCTCGTCGGGTACGTCTTCGGTATGGGCATAGACATTGATTTCCTGCACCCGTTGATCGATCCAGCTACGGAACCCGGCATCGAATTCATTGACGCTCATGCCGAAAACTTCGGCGAAGCGGTCTCCGTCTTCTTTAATGAACGCGTATTGATCGATCAGGTCAACCAGCTTCTCGAATCCGTAGGCATCGGTGATGTAGTCCACCACCAGGTAGGACTGAAAATAGGCGAAGCTCAAATCGGCATTGTTGCGGGCACCGGAGAATCCGGAGTTGAGACTGGCGATAGGCAGCAACTTGTCCTGGGTAGCGGCACGAACCAGATCCAGACCCTGGTCTCTGCCCCAGTATGGCCGGCCTTCCCTTTCTTCCCAAACCGAGATGCCTTCCGACAGCCAGCGAGGCATTCGATTGTCTGTCATTTGCAAGGTAATCACGTGCATAAATTCGTGCCAGACTATTTCCTGCCAGTTGGCCGTGAGCGTGTCCGGAGAAATCAGCGTAATCACCTTGCCAAAACAGATGCCCACCAGCGGTCCAATATCAGGCAGGCCAACTGAACGCACGGCGAAGTCTTCTGAATTTTCAAACACCTCGATCAGAATGGGACTCTCAGGCTCAAAACCATATTTGGCTGTCAACGTATCCCAGGACTCTTCAAGCAGCGGCTCCAGATAAGGCCAGAGGATTTGCGCATCACGATCACTCATGTGTACCTTGAAGTGTTCACTCTCCAAAGTGGCGTAGGTTTCCAGCGTGTCGAAGACTTTGAGGATATTGGAAGTCATGACATTGAACGGATCGTTTTCGTAACCGATCTCCAGATTAACCTTGCCTTCCTCTTCTTCACCCAGACGCACCAGGTTATTACCCAGCAGGGTATAGCCCTGCCAGTACTCCGGGTCTGCTTCTATTGACGCTCGCGCGAACTCCACCGCTTCAGTGAAGCGATAGTTTTTGCCGAAACTGTCAGCGATGTCCCCAAGGAACTGCGGATTATTGGGACTGAAAGAATCCACTTGCGCACGGTAGCGCTCGAAATCTTCGGTGCGTTCTTCCAGGGCTGCACGCGCGGCCAAAACACCCAGGGTGGTCAGGGATTCGGGATTCAGGGCCAGCACCTGGTCGAAGTAGGCCTGGGCCTCGTCTTCGCGGCTGTTCATCATTAATAGCTGGCCATAGGTTTCCAGTGCGGGCACGTAGTTGGGATTGATTGCCAGTGCCCGCTGCAGGGAACGTTCATCACCGACCACACGGGCAATGCCCACCAGCGCGGGGACGTAGCGGTTATTGACCTCCAGTGCGTCCTGATAGCTGCGTTCCGCGTCGGCGGCGTTATATTTTTCCAGAAACAGATCTCCCCACAGAGTGTGGGCTTCAACGTTATTGGGATTGGCGCGGGTGGCTTCATCGAACAGGCTGTTGGCGTCGTGAAAATTTCCCAGCAACCAGCTTGCCAGCGCCACCATGGCCACATCCTCAGAAGCGAACACCAGGCCATTGTTGTAGCGCTGCACGGTTCGGTTCAGCACCTGAAAGGCGGCTTCCTTCTCGCCGCGAAACTTGAGTAGGCTGCCATACTGGGTGAGCGTGCGCACTGGTGGCTCCGCTATGCCAGCTACAACCTGTTCCAGGATAGCCAGCGCCTCGGCTGACAGCCCCTGTGCCCGCTTGATTTCCGCCAGTTGTGTACTCAACAATGGCGAGTCTGCGTAAGCTTCATCTTCGATGGCGTCAGCTACAACCCGTTCTGCGTCGCGCAGATTACCCATCATGTAATAGGCCCTGCTGGCGCCAATGAGTCCATCTACCCGGTCCAGGCCATCTGTCATCTGGAACATTTCACTGGCGGCAGCATAGGAGCCGTTCTGCATCAGTTGCTCCGCCCGGTACAGCGCCGAGTCACCGGCCTGGGTCAGGTCATCTTGTGACGTCGCCAGACTTGCTGCGCCGAGGCCGACAACAAGTGCCAACCCTCTGCTAGTCATTCGAATCGAATCAATCATTGCTTTGCCCATCGAGTTCAAGTCGCTCATTAAATCTCGCCGTCGTGCGAGCCAGGTCTATCAGTAAGGCTTCCATGCGTTGCCAGTAGTCCGCTTCCAGATATTCTGCCTTGCGCCCACGCAGGATAAACACATCCCGCTCCAGCTCCTGTACGCGAGCCTTCAGTGCCAGGGCTTCACTGGAAAGACCACTGGTGTCATCTACCAGCGTGTCGATATAGGCGATCTCGGCCAGTCTGCCATCAGCCTGATCAACACTTGGATCCAGCGAAAACAAAGCGTCGCCATTGTCATCAAGGCCGGCATGCTCGGCGGCCAGTCGGCCCTGCTCGGCATACCATGCTTCCACGTTGGCCTTGGCATATTCGAAAGCTTCCAGCATGGAAACCCGGTTGTTCTTGTCCCTGTCACCATTACGCTGTTCCAGCGCCTCAATGAAATAACCGGAGAAGATAGGGTCATACCGTTCAGAAGCCGAGCGGGTAGAAGAAATCACCACCCGGCCCTCACTGGACAGCGCGGCGGAAAAACCGAAGCTGGCACTGGTGGTATTAATGATCACCATATCCTGCCGGTCGAACTGATCCAGCAACTCGGCAAATTCATAACCAGTCATATCTGGTCCGACGATATTGAACTTCGCTTCTTCCTCTGCGCCGGAACCATGGCCGATCAGGTAGAGGGTAATCTGGTCCCCGGTTTCAACACGAGCTAACAAATCAGACAATGCCTGTTCGATGCCCTCGCGACTGGTGGCTCCGTCAACCCGGTCACTGCCTACGAAGTCGGCTTCACCGTCGTCATAAAGCAAGGTGATGGTGTCAGAGCTGTAGCCATAATCACGGGCCAGAATATCGTGCAGGGACAATCCCCACTGACGAAATCTCTGCTGGTTGGTCTCGCCCACCGCAGGGCCAACCATAATTACGGCATACTTGCTGCTATCCGGGCTGTCGAGAAAATAATCCTCGGCAGCGCCCTGCGCGTTGGCAAGGGTAGCAACTGAGCAGAGAACTATTGCCAGGGAAACTGCTTTAATCATGGCAGCGAAGAACCTCATCATGACAATCCTCGCAAGCGCCGGGCGATCCAGTCCATGCACAGCAGTGCAATAAGCAATGCCAGTAACCAGGGTTGATCCCACAGATCAATTTGCACTTCACGGGAGTAAGCGTTGGGAGTAAATTCGATGGTATCCGCCAACTGAGCGGCATCGGCAATATCGAAGTAGGTGCCTCCACTGGCGTCTGCTATTCGGGCCAGCAAGCCACTGTCCATTTCAGCATTCGTGTATTCGCGCAATGACGGCGTGACCACAAAAGCAGCGCTCTTCTCCGAGCCTCCGGCTGAGCCTTCGCCGGCCACTGTTGCCACATCCACCAGCAAATCATAGACACCTTCTTCTTCCACGATGAAGCTGGTGCGATACACGCCATCTTCTTCGATATCCCATTCCATTGGGGTATCTGTTACCTGATCCAGCGGATCAACGGTCTGCAGATACAAGGAAGCGTTGTTGTCTGGCTCGTAGCTGTCGTCCAGCACCGTTGCCGTGATATTGACTTCGTCGCCCACGTTATAAAATTCGCGGTCGAAATCGATGGTGATGCGTTCCGGCGCGGACACCGCCAACCAGCGCAACATCTGTCGCCACAGGGTTTCGTGTGACTGATCCGCATAAGGCATCATCATCTGCCAACGCCAGGTGCTGGCAGTGGTCAGGATGGCGCTGCGTCCACTGCCGTATCGCTGGGTGGCCAGAATGGGTAGCGCCTGATTCTGATACTGCAGGGCAGGATGGGCCATCAGCACCGTGGCACCAGGCTTGATGCGGCCAGTGACGTAGACTCCCTGCAGTTCCGGCAATTGCCGCCACAGGGCATCGTTTTCAGCGTCATCGCTGGCCAGCCTGAGCAATGGCGAAAACTGGCCATTATTGGTCAGGCGCGGGAAATACAATTCTCCGGTAGCGTGGCTGCCACGGCGTATACCTCCACGCAGGTGACTCGGCAGGAAGTTTTCTTCTACCAGGGTAACCGGAAGAATATCGGCAATGGGAGTGTTGAAGAATTCTTCATCAACCATGCCACTCATGAGAAAACCGCCACCCCGTTCGGCAACAAAGTCCTCGATCATCTGTTGCTGGTCGGCATTGAAAAAGTTTTCTTCGATGTCACCGAGAATAATTGCTTCATATTGATACAGGGTTTCCCTGTCGCGAGGAAAGCCTTCACTCAGTTCCGTGGGAGATTCGATACCCTGGCGATAATATTTTTCAGGACCGGTTTGCAGGTAGGTGGCAAGTCGCAATGAGGTATCGCCCTCTACTGCTCTCCTGATAAATTTGTATTCGTTGCGGGGGTGACCCTCGATGTAAAGAATGTCAAGTGGCGCTTTTTCGGTATTGTCCACGAGAAAGCTGTAAACATTGTTTTGCTCGATGATCTCGCCGCTCTGCAGTTCGACCTCAAGATCATAAACGATGGCTTCGGGGCGTTCAGGAGTGAGTTCCAGTTCATAGCGGCGGGTAATACCTTCATCACCCAGGATGATAATGCGCGATTCCACCGTGGTGTCGCCGTCCTTTACTGACAATTCGATTTCCTGACCTTCATAACCCTGATGGTTCAATCCCACGGAGAGATTGAATACCGAGCCCTCCAGTACAGTCTTGGCGGCACTCACATCGACGATACCGATGTCCTGGGGAATGGCTTCCTGCCCCACTCCTACCGTGAACACTGGAACCTGTCTGGCACCAAACTCTGCCGCCTTGATACCCGGGTCCACCTCACTGTTGTCCGCACCATCGGTAATCAATACGATGCCACCCAGGGGCAGGCCGTTAAGCTGTGCATCCACATATTCCAGTGCTTCGCCTATGGAAGAGGCAGTGCCTGCCTCGCTGAGCCCTTCAGGGCCGGCGATGCGTTCCGCCTGTTTATCGAAGCGGAAATTACGCAACTGAAAAGATTCTGACAGATCCTCCAGCACTCCCCCTTCAACCAGCACATCATTCACCACATCACGACGGGTTGTGGAACCACCCATGTCCGCGATCGCCATGCTCTGGGAATCGTCAAAGATCACACCGAGATAGGTTTCCTGGGGTGAAACCTGCAGTGTGGTGATCACTGGACGAAGCAAACAAAACAACAACAGCACCAGCACCGATGAACGCGTGGCGATAAAGAAAGTTTTCCAGCCGGTGGAGAGTGGGCGAGTGGTTTTAAGATAGCTGAGCCATACCGCCGCAACGATAAGCACGACAATAAGCAAAAACCAGAGCGGGCTTATCCCGTAGGCGAAGCTGAGATTGCCCTCTGACAGTGCGGTAAATAGGTTGGGTTCCGTGTATTGCATCAGCTACCGGGTCTAGTTGGAGGACCCCTGACTTTCTGACAACACACGATAGTATTGCTCTACCAGTTCCCGGTATTCTTCGGGAATTTCCTCGTCGGCTGCGGCGTAAAGCTTGTTATTGATTTCATCAAGCTCGGCCTGGGCGCGCAAGGCACCTTCCAGCTCCAGAATCGGTTGCAATAACTGCTGAAACAGCTCGGGCTGATTCAGAAAGTCTTCAATATCCTGTTGCGTCAGTTGTTGACGGATAGAACGGGCGTTGCCCCAAGGCAAGCTGCTGCCATCAGTAGTGGCCCTGCCCCCGGTTCCGGGCTGATCCTGGGGATTGCCTCCACGAGCACCGCCGATCTGTTGTCGGCCACCGGCGTTGGCCTGCCCGGCCTGGCCAGGTGATTGTTGACCACCACCAGCCTGCTGGCCTTGCTGACCCTGCTGACCTGGCTGTCCTTGCTGACCCGGTTGTCCTGGTTGGCCGCGCTGTCCGGCCTGACCTTGCTGTCCCTGTTGCTGCTGCATCTGCTGCTGCAGTTGTTGCGCCAGTTGCTGGGACCGAGCCAGTTGCTCACGCATTTCCCGCAGGCTTGGCACACCGTTACCGGGCTGCTGGCCAGCTTCATTGAATGCCAGGGCCTGCTGCTGCAACTCTTCAATCTGTTCACGCAGGTCTTCTGCATTGCTGGCCGCCTGCTGAATCTGGTCCGAAGGCGAACCCACATTGGAAGGATCCAGAGCCGCCAGGGACTGTGCCAGTTCCTCCATCTGATTTTCGATTTCTTCCTCGATGTCCACAGCGAGGTTGACCATGCCGTTGCGCAAAACCCTATTACTGGTTTGCATCTCTTCCTGGATTGGCCGCAATTCTCTTGAGGCAGCCTGGGCCTGTGACATCAGGCGCTGATCTTCATTACTGCCCCGGGCGATAATGGCTCGCAGCATATCGTCGATCTCTTCCAGGTCACGTTGCTGCTGTTGCTGTGCTTCTATTAACTCCTGCAGGCTTTCATCGTTACGCACGGACTGGCGTGTCTGACCCAATCCTTGCTGACGTGAAGTCTCCGCAATCTGTTCCTGCAGCTGTCGCTGCTGGTCGAGTAATTGCTGACCACGGCGGGAAAGATTCTGTGCCAGCTGGTTTACGGAACGTTCACCCTGCTCACTCAATTCACGTTGTTGCTGGCGCAGGTTTTCCAGTGCTTTCTGGCTGCGCGCCGCAGCAATGGAAGGGGAATCACTTTCGGCCGCTTCCTGCATTTGCTGGGCGGCTCTCTGCAGCGCAGTTTGCTGTTGCTGCTGACCACCAGACTGCTGACTGGACGAAGAAGACGAGGCCTGGGATTGAGACTGGGACTGAGCTCCGCTTTGTGATGCCGATTGTGAACTCTGCTGACTACGGGACATTTGTTGCGCCAGTTGCGCCACTTCCCTGCTCAACTGTTCCTGTTGTCGCATCAATCGCTCCAGTTCCCGACGCTTCTGTTCTTCGGTGAGCTGTTCTTCACGGCGAGCCAGGTTCCGTTGCGCCCGGGTCAGGGCTTCCTGGCGACGAGCAAGCTCTTCCAGCTTGTTGACTTCTTCCTGGTTTTCCCTGGAACCACCACCGGCGCTGTTGGGGTTCTCATAACGATTCTCGAGCTGGCCCATTTCCATTTCAAACAATTCGCGCAGGTCTTCCCGCTCCTGCTGGGCACCGCCGCCGCCACCGCCACCGCCGCCTTGTTGCATGCTGATGTTGGTGCGGTTGATGCTGGCTTCAGCCTTGAGAATATATTGCAAAGCCAGTTGTTCAGGTTGCAAGGCACTGGTGATTTGCTCCAGTTCCAGCTCATTGGCGGCCTGGTTCATCTGATCGATTGCCAGTGACAGGTTTTCCACGGCAGCATCATAAGTGTCGTCTGAAAAATTCAGCCGTTCTGCCAAGCGGTCGATCGACATGCGCGCCCGCCCGGTTGCTTCACGCTGGGATTCCGCAATTATTTCGGCATCGGAACTGAATTCTTCCGGCGAGGCATCGTCCTGGCGATTACGTAACTTCCAGGTCGCGGCAATAATGTCTTTCTGGATGGAAACCAGCGCACTGCTGTCGCCACCCTGGCCTCCGCCACCACCGCCGCCGCCACCCCCACCGGGGTTACGACGAAATTCCTGATCGGTGGGAATAACCTGCAGGAAATAGATATCGGAGATGACCTCGTTGGGCCCATCCAGTGTGTTGTTGTCTGCCAGGGTGAGGAAGTAACTGACAAAGTCACCTGGTTCCACATCCAGGTCTTCCAGATAGAGCAATTCGCTGCCGGAAACATTGCGTACATTCGGTTCAGGCAGGAAGTCTACCTGCACGTCGTCCGCACCCACCACGCTGTAGTTGAGCTTGAATTCACTGATGCCGTAGTCATCGCTGGCATCCATCTCCAGCACCACTTCCTCCAGTGGCATCACGTCCTGATCCCGACCCGGGCGCTTGAGCGCCAGTTCCGGTGGCGTGTCTTCTATGGAACGGATGAAATAGTCCAGGGGATTCTGGCTCTGCAGGCCGGTTAGGTCGGTGGCTGAAATTCGGTACACACCATCCTGGTTGACGGTGAAGCTGGCAGTACCCACATTGCCATCAATATCCAGCTGAATATCCTGGTAGGGATCGGGAAGTGCAGCGGCTTCATCCTCATCCAGCGGAATATTTTCTTCGAATTCCACCAGTGCCTGATCGATGGCCTTATTAAAGGTGACATTCAGATTGACCACAGTGCCTTCGGGGACAACCATATCGCCGCTGTCTTCTTCCAGCATATCCTCGATACCGGTGTAGTCGGGATAATCGAAAGCCAGATCGATCTGTTCTATTTGCGGCAGATCGAACAGACTGATTCGATACTGCTGCGAACTCTGTTCGCCACGCTCGTTGAAACTGATGTAGTAGGTGGTGTCTTCCTGTAATGCGGGAATGAAATAACTGTAGGAAGCACTGTCGCTACCTGTGCCATCTTTGTTCATGGGCACATCACGCCAGTTTACATTGTCATTCTGCATACGCAGATTGACCATATCGGGTGTTGCATTGTTGACGTTGGCAATGATGGTGATGCTGTCTCCCCGCTGCATTTCCACGTCGCCAGGCTCCACACTGATTTCAATATCGGGAAGAATCTCGACCACAGTGATGGGCTCTTCGATGGCAAAGGGCCAGGCCAGTCTTGATCCAGCCTGCAGCAGGGCATCGGAGCTGAGGAAGGCCACCGTCACAATACCCAGCACTGCCAGAGCTGAGGCGAAGGAAATCCAGGAATCACGAACCGGCGTGACTTCATCAACCTGGCGCTGTTGTCTGCGCACATGGCTCTGTGCGTCTTCCCAGAGTTGCTGAATAAACTGGGTGGAGACTCCGGCACGACCTTTTTGCAAATCGTCTTCGGTGAATTCCAGGGAAGTAAGCAGACGTTGTTCGAAGTCGGGAATTCGATCTTCTACATAATGAGCCAGGGCGCGATCATCGGTATGGCGTCGACTGAGCAGGTAGAAAAACCGGTAAACCACTCCCCCGCCGAGAACAACGCTCAGGGCAAACAGTGCCAGCAATCCAGCTTTGCCAGGTTCCAGCCACACTGCCAGCAGGCTCATGGCGAGCACTATGATCGCCAGGGTAATAAAGTGAATGCTGCCCTGCTTCAGAAGAAATAACTGGCTGCGCTTGCGCCGCAGTTGCTGCAGAGTTTCTCGAAGATTTTCAAATGTGGGTGTTGGCATGAGGTCTCTTCTGACAGGGAATGAGTTCTGGTACGTCAGGGGTCTATACGTTAACCGACCTGTCTACCGATCGACTAAAAGCTGGAAAAAAACAACTAAATCTTGCGCAAGTTCCTGACTCCTCTCTGTATCCGGGCCGGGATGTTGCCGAGACCGGAATTCCTGCTCCCCTGAGTGAGTAATCCTGCGGCTTTGCCGCGCTTAAACTGACCCGATGGAGCCGTCGAAAGTTGCAAAATAATGACCTTAACTATCCCACTATACGGGCCCGAAAAGCAAGGTTTTGCACCGGGCGCAGCCCTCAAAACCACGGCCCCTGCCATTGATCGGCAAATTGTCTCGGTTTGCCCCGCAATCCGCCTCTCAGGGTCACATTTTCCGCACATATTTTTGTGCAGAACCGGGCCTGGTAAGAGGCGGAATCAGCTATAGCCCATCTCTTCCGGCTTGTAATAGGCAGAGTCCTCGGGGAAGACCCGAATCTCCCCCTTGCTCAGGGCGACCTCCAGTGATTGCAGCGAGTTCATGTTGGCAATGTCTGTAAGCGTGGCGTGAGTTGGGCCCGGCAACACCAATTGCTTTTGCTCCGCTGCGCGCAGCGCTGCTGAGGGAGACATCCATCGAAAATCGAGGATTTCTTGGTTGTCCACAACGACTTCCACTTGCTCCCTCAACAGGCACACAAAAAACCAGGTAGAAAAACGCCGCGCCAGCCTGGGCGGAGTGGTCCAGTGAGCAATGTGGATGAGCTCATCGGGGCTGATTTCGATGCCCGACTCTTCTCGGGTTTCCCGCACCGCAGCCTGGCGGGCCGCCGGAAACTCCAGCTCACTGCCGGCTACGGCAAAATCTTCGGCATCAATACGACCACCGGGAAACACCCAGTGCCCACCATGAAAAACCAGTTTGGCATTGCGCCTTAGCAGCAGCACTTCAATATCCGGGCCAGCAGGATTGTCGCGAGCCAACACCACTGTTGCCGCGGGTACGGGTTGCTGGTCTGTCACTGCGACGGGCTCCTGTGCATGGTTTTGGTGCATCAATACTGCGAAATGATGATAACGAATTCGCTCCAAACTCACACCACCTTGAAGTAGAACACCGGCAGCCAAAATAGCGGACACTTCATTGCAGCCCCGCTGCCAGCAGCATAGAATGCGCGGTCTTTAAGCCGTTCAACTTTTAATTCATTCCTGCCTAAAGCAGTTGTTAATGCGGGAATCACATTTGAGAAATCAAGTTTCAGGAGTCGCTATGAGCCTCAACTTTAAAGACCGAGTCGCAATTGTTACCGGAGCAGGTGGCGGATTGGGAAAACAACATGCACTGGAACTGGGGCGCCGGGGAGCCAGAGTCGTGGTCAACGACCTCGGTGGTTCTGTCGATGGCACCGGTGGTTCCGCCACTGCGGCGGAGCAAGTGGTTGAAGAGATCAAGGCAGCGGGTGGCACCGCCATGGCCAACGACGCCTCGGTGACCGACCTGGAAGCGGTTGAGAAAATGGTGGCAGACACCATGGATGCCTGGGGCAGGGTCGATATCGTAGTCAACAACGCCGGCATCCTGCGCGACAAGACCTTTGCCAAGCTGGAGCTGTCCAACTGGCATGCAGTGATCGACGTTCATCTTACTGGCAGTCTCAATGTTACCAAGACTGTTTGGCCGATCATGACCGAACAAAATTATGGTCGCGTGGTTATGACCACTTCCACATCCGGATTATTCGGAAATTTTGGCCAGAGCAACTACGGTGCAGCCAAGCTCGGACTGGTGGGCTTCATGAATACCTTACGATTGGAAGGCGCCAAGTATAATATTTATACCAACTGCATCGCGCCCATCGCTGCCACTCGCATGACCGAAGATCTGCCAGGATTTGAAGACAGCGCTGAAAAACTCGCTCCCGAACTGGTGACACCCGCAGTGGTATACCTCTGCTCCGAAGAGGCACCCAATGGGCGCATTATCCAGGCTATCGGCGGGCGCTATTATTCAGCCGATGTGCGCGAGAACGTGGGGGTCGACCTGGGCACTTCGGCGTCGGCAGAGGACATTGCCGCCAATATCGACACAATTCTGGATATGAGTGAAAACAAGGGTATCCTGGAGCGCGAGCACCATCGCTAGAGGCTTCAATCCAGCTGATTAGCCCTGATCGGCAAGGGCTCGCTTGACCGAGTCTCGCGCGTCCATTAGCTGCAGCAAATTGCGGACGTTTTCATGCTCGCCGTACAGGTCCCAGTCGCATCCCTTTCTGGTTACCACAGTGGCCAGGCCCACGGCGAAGCGGAAGAAGAAGTCGGCGTAACTGAGCTCTGGCCCAGCCACATAGGGGTCGAATTTGCCCAGACGGTCCAGCCAGGCAAAACCTTTTTCGAGCTGCTTTTTAACCTCGGCCTTGAGTTCATCACTGGCGGGCCTGCCAAAAAATACTTCACCATAGAGCCGCCGGGCCTGGAGTTCGATATACAACTCCATGCCATGAATCAGCTCTTCTACCTTGGCCCGCTCGAAAGCATCAGCAGGATAAAGACTGGGCCCTTCTCCCAGAGCGTCCAGATAATTCAGGATGACAGCCGTTTCCGATAAAAATCCCTGGGAAGTTTCGATACAGGGCACTTTCCCCATTGGGCTCTTGCTGAGGTATTCGATTTCCTGGTTAGGCTTGACCAGCACCTCTTCAAACTCCATCCCCTTCTCAATCAATACACACTTGATCATGTTGTAGTAGTTGCTCAGGGGCATGCCATACAATTTAATCATTACCGATCCGCCGTCTCTGGTTTAATCTGGTGAAGTGTAAACTAACCCGATAGCCACACTTAGGCAAAACCCTTGCGACTTTCTCCGGAACCCTGAATTGACGTCATCTGTACTGCTACTCTCAGCCTACGATGCAGTGAGCCACCAGCTCTGGCGGCAAAGGCTCTGCGGTGCACTGGGCGATTTCCGGTGGACCACCTTGAGCCTGCCCGCTCGCCACTTTGCCTGGCGTATTCGCAGCAACGGCCTGCACTGGGCTTATCAGCAGAAACAGACTCTGGAGCAGCATTTCGACCTGATCATAGCCACGTCCATGGTCGACCTGGCCACACTACGGGGCCTGTGCCCCAAGCTGGGCCAAATACCGACAGTGCTTTATTTCCATGAAAACCAGTTTGCCTACCCGGCCGGCCGGCAGCGCAAGGGCAACATCGAACCCTTGCTGGTGCCCGTTTACAGCGCGCTGTGTGCCGATCGAATCCTGTTCAATACAGAATACAACCGGCGAAGCTTCCTGCAAGGCGTAACTGCTCTGTCCACCGCCCTGCCCGAACCGTTTCCGCAGCAGGCATTGCAGCAACTGGAACAGGCCAGGGTCATTCCGGTTCCCTTGCCAGCACCTGTTGCCAGCAAACCGGCCGAGACCGATACACAATGCCTGAACGTGATCTGGAATCACCGCTGGGAATATGACAAGGGGCCAGAGCTGTTGTTACAGATCGTCCGGCAATGCTGTGAGCAGGGTCTGCCCCTTCGCTTTCATATTGTTGGACAGCAATTTCGGGAACAGCCCAAAGAGTTTGCAGAGATCGACCGGCTACTGGGGGAATTCAGCGCAACCGCTGGCATGAAACGTGGCGCCTTTGGCTTCTTACCCGAGAATGAATACCGGGAATTACTGGCGCAAGGAGATGTGGTTCTGTCCACCGCCCTGCACGACTTCCAGGGACTGGCAATACAGGAAGCTTGCCTGTCTGGATGCTCTCCGTTGGCACCTGATGAGCTGGCTTACCCGGAGTATTTACCCAAATCCTGTCTTTACGAGCACGCAGCCAGCGATGCTGATACTGGGCATCTTGTCGCCTCAAGACTCAGGCAACTGGTGGAACTTAAGATTAGTGGATCGACTTTGCCAACAGCCAATCTGGACAGTTTTGCGCTGGAATCCGTTGCCCGGGAATATCGCCGGTTGATAGAGGAATTGCTCGGGGGCAGCTAGGGAAGAAGGTGCAACCGGAAAGGTGAGTTATTCGACTTGTTCCAGCAAGGGAAAGACGATTTCCTGACCGATCTGAATGCGATTGAAGTCCAACTCCGGATTGTACTGTCGCAACAACCAGATTGGGGTCGAATAACGTTCCCGGGCGATTCTGCCAATATTGTCACCACGACTCACGTTGTAGGTTTCCACGTCCTGGATACGATAGTTGGCAAAGAACTCACCTTGCAGGGTGGAATGAAATTCTCTTCTGGCCCGCTCAAACTCGGCGATATTGACCTGTGAAAAATCGAGACGCAGTCGCTCACCGATAATGACCGGGTCGCGATAGGCCATGCCGTTGAGGCGGCGAATGTCCCAGGCCCGAATGCCCAGCCACTCGGCATAATGCCCCAGGGTTTCCGATGCCTGGATTTCGATGGTGTTGTTGCTGGCCACGGTGTAGTCGGATGGGTCAGCAGAAAGATCATCCACCAGTTGCTCATTACTCTCCGCCACATCAATTTCCGGGTCTATGGCCTCGGCATCCTGCTCTTCCTGGGTCACCACTGACTCCAGTTCCTGGTCATCCGGCAACACAGCCGCGGGGGGCAACAAATCTTCAGTCAGGGCCAGCTCTACCGTGGCTTCTTCGTTGATCGGTGGTGGTGCCGGCTTGTCGGGCTCAGGCTCTTCAATGGCTTCACCACCCACCACGACACCGTCCGCAAATTGCACCTGGGTCGGGGGAGTCGGACGCATATTGCCATCGATTACGGCCACCTGGGTTTCATCGTTATCAAATCCGGGTAAGCGAATCTGTTGTCCAGGATAAATGCGGTTCCGATCGGGGATACCATTGGCGCCCAGCAAATCACTTTCGGTGACACCATATCGCGCAGCAATGAGGGAGACCGTGTCTCCCCGGCGTACTGTATATAAGCCGTCATCGGGAGCAGTATCGGCAATCAACTGACTGCCAGAACCAGGATCCTGGGGTAACAGCAGGCGCTGACCGATCTGGATGCGATGCTGGCTACGCAACTGGTTAAGTGCCACCAGTTGGGACACAGTGGTATTGAATCTTCTGGCGATGACCGAGAGGCTGTCGCCGCGTTCTACCACATAGGCGATATCAGGCGTTTGCACGGCAAACTTGTAGTCATTGGGAATGGCTGCCAACAAATCGCCGCTGGTCACCATCTCTTCGCGCACCTTGATGGGAAAGCCCTGGGGTATGCGTTTATTGCCCTCCCAGACTGCCGGTCTCAAAGCCGGGTTGTCAGCACGCAACTGATCGAGTCCTATGCCCAGTGACTGGGCGAAAACTTCGGCGTCGATATAGGCATCAGTCTCTACCACCCTGAAATTGGGTGCCTCATTCAATCGCACATCACCAAAGTACTGTTGGGCGTTGTTTTCCACATCGATTACGGCGAGAAACTGGGCATAAAAATTTCGCGAAGCGAAACCGAAGGCACGACCACGATAATTGGCCACGATCTTTTCGATATCGGTGGTGCCGGTTTGTCGCACGGCCCGGGCTATGCCTCCGGCGCCATGATTATAGGCAGTGAGCGCCAGTGGCCAGGTACCCAGCACCGAGTAGTTGTATTCCAGCAAACTCATCGCCGCGTTCGTGGCGATGTAGGGATCCATGCGCTCATCGACGATGTGGTCGATGCGCATAAAGCGTCTTCCGGTTGCCCTGCCAAACTGCCACATACCGGCAGCGGCGGCGCTGGAATAGGCATTGGGATTAAAAGAGGATTCAACGTGGGGGAGCACGGCCAGTTCGATTGGCAGGTTTTTCTCCCGGATAACCTGGTTGATGTGGGCCCGGTAGGCTCCAGATCGTTGCAGGCCGCCGAGAAAACGATCGGATTGGCCAAGCTGCCAGCGCACATTGGAAGCGGCATTGCGCAGGGTTTCATTACTCACCCCTGGCGGCCACAGAGCGAGAATTTCCTGCTGGGCACTGGTCAGGTCACTGCGTTTGCCAGAGGCCAGCACTCGCAGGTCTGCCCGAATCCGGTTGCGGCGATTTTCAATTTGCTGGCGGTCCAGGGGTAGTCGAGCGTACACGACCCCGAGGTTTTGCGAGTCATGAAGGAAACCACTGCGGGTATCCACTTCCGTATAGACCCGGGTCCAGAATCGAACTGCTGGCTCCAGCTCCGGGGGGCGTGGAAACAATTCCGAAGACTGGGCGGCGAGTTGCGACGCGAGCAACAGCATTGCCGTAAATACCAGGCCGCGACCAGCAACAGCACGTAGCATCCGTCTACATTTGTCCTGAAAATTCAAAGGAATTCAGCCTCTTAACCTGTTCTCTCGGAACGGGCTAAACGATAACAGCAAAGCAGCGAATCGCCAAGCCTTCAAAGGGGTTCTGGATTAGGACCGTCTGATTATTGTATCGCCGCAGCGCAAGGCTTCTTGACCGGGACCTGTGCGAAATTGAATGGGTTCGTCTGGGCCGAGAAGGAGACTCAGGGTAAGCCGTCCAGTTCAGCGCCTTCCTTGACCGGCACCATCAGGTCTTCCCGCGTTACATTCATATAAAGAATGACGTTGGAAGCAATATAGATGGAGGAGTAGGTACCAATGACCACACCAATAATAAGGGCCACGGCAAAACCCTGGGTGGCCTCACCACCGATGATCAGGACCGAGAACAACACCAGCAGTGTGGTGAAGGAAGTGATCAGGGTTCGACTCAGGGTCTGGTTGAGGGAGGTATTCACCATCTCAATGGGCGTACCTTTGCGCATGCGCCGGAAATTTTCCCGGATACGGTCGGCCACCACAATGGTGTCATTGAGTGAGTAACCGATAATCGCCAGCATCGCGGCCAGGGTATTGAGATTAAATTCAATATTAAAAATCGAAAAGATACCCAGTGTGATGATGACGTCGTGAGCGAGCGCGACCACGGCACCTACGGAAAACTTGAACTGGAAGCGTACAGAGATGTACACCATGATGATGCCAAGCGCGACCAGCATACCCAGCCCACCCTGCTCGGCCAGCTCTTCGCCAACTTTCGCACTGACGAAATCGGAGCCAACCAGCGTAATTTCACCACCGGTGTTCTCCCTGAGCAGTTGGGCGAGTGACTCACCTACCGCCAGCGCCTCTTCAGCCTGGTTGGCTTCTGCAGTTTCCTCGTCCACGGGTAGCAAGACCCGAATGTCACGGTCGGACCCAAACTGCACCACCACAGCGTCCTCGTAGGCATTCTGGGCAAGCACTGAATTGACCTGCTGTATATCCACACTGTCGGAAAAGTTCAGCCGTACGGATGTACCGCTGGTAAAGTCCAGCCCGAAATTCAGGGAGTTGATGGCCAGGGAAATAATGGAAATCACTACCAGCACTGCCGAGATGGAACCGGCAATCCTGCGCACTCCCATGAAATCAATTTCTTTGCGGAACATCATAGACATTGGGTCACCAATTCAAGAGGTAGCAGGTGTCACAGACTCAGGCTCGGGATACTTGCCAATAGAGAGTCTTTTGACTTTCTTGCCGCCATAAATCAGATTGATGATGGCACGGGTTCCGACGATCGCCGTGAACATGGAAGTCATAATCCCGATCATCAGGGTAACTGAAAAACCGCGCACCGGACCGGTGCCAATGGTGAACAACACCAGGGCTACCAGGAATGTGGTCAGGTTGGCATCGAAAATGGTAGAGAAGGCACTCTTGTAGCCGGAATCGATGGCTTGCTGGGGCGAAGAACCATTGGAGAGCTCCTCCCGTATCCGGGTGAAGATCAACACGTTGGCATCCACTGCCATACCCACGGTCAGCACAATACCAACAATACCCGGCAGAGTCAGTGTTGCTCCGATTGCTGACATGACGGTAAAGATCATCAGAATATTGAGGATCAGTGCCGCGTTGGCAGCAAGACCGAAGACCCGGTAGTAGGCAATCATGAACAGCAATACCAGCACGGCAGCTACCTGAACAGACATGAACCCGGCTTGCAGATTTTCCGCGCCGAGACTGGGTCCGATTACGGATTGCTCGACGATGGTCATGGGAGCCGACAGAGATCCGGCGCGAATCAACAGGGCAGTATCATTGGCTTCCCTGGGTGTCAGCCCGGTAATCCTGAACTGCCTGCCCAGCGCGGATTGAATGGTGGCGTGACTGATGAGGCGCTTTTCTTCGTAAAATTCGGTTTCTTCAACTTCCTGGCCATTTTCGTCCAGCTCAAGAGTCGTACGCGACTTGGTCTCAATCAGCAGGATATCCATAAACCAGCCAATATTGTCCCGGGTGACCCGGTTCAGTTGATTACCACCCTGGGCATCGAGAGTGATGGATACCTGGGGCTGTCCGTATTCATCCAGGGACGACACGGCGTTACTGATTCGATCTCCCTGCAGGATCACATCATTGCTGACATCAACAAGCTGGCTTCCTTGCGGGGTCACATACTCGTAAGTTTCATAACTGGATCGGGGCTCGCCCGGCTTGGCGCTTAAATGGAACTGCAAGGTGGCAATTCTTTGCAGGATGCGAATGGCCTGGGCCGGATCCTGTACACCGGGAAGCTCAACAACAATACGATTGGCGCCCTGTTGCTGCACTGTTGGCTCGGCAACGCCCAGTTCGTCTACCCTGTTCATGATTGTCGTGCGATTGGCCTGGAGAGTGTCGCGCTGAATTTGCAGAATGGTGTCGGCGGTGAGCGTCATGTCGAGAATGAAGTTGCCATCCACTTCCCGGTTCTGAAATTGAATCTCCGGGAATGAGTCCAGTAATTCAGAACGTGCCGCCGAACGATCACTGGAGCTGGTAAAGACAATTTCCAGACGGTTGGTATCTGCAATACGCAGGCCTCTGGTACGAATCCGCAGTTCACGCAGGGTCGAACGCACGGTGCTGAGGTTGTCCTGCATGCGCCGCTCCAGTGCAGCGTCCATATCCACTTCCATCAGAAAGTGGACACCCCCTTGCAGGTCCAGTCCCCGGTTCATTTTCTTGGCGCCCAGGGACTGCATCCACTCCGGTGTGGTGGGCGCCAGGTTCAGGGCCACGATGTAATCGCTGGTGAAGGCTTCTTCCAATGCTGTCTTCGCCCGCAACTGGTCATCCACCGAGTCGACCCGAAAGATCAGGTTGTCGTCTGTGAGCTCCATGTCAAAAAATTCCACCTGGGCAGCTTCCAGTGCTGTGGTGGCAATATTCAGATCGGACTCGGTAACCTCGAAGCTTTCATTACTCAACAGGATGGCTTCATCGTCTTCATAAAGATTCGGAATCGAGTAAACGAAACCGAATATGGCGACGGCGAGAATGAGCAGGTTTTTCCAGAGGGGATATTTGTTCAGCATGTGTATTCGCCGCTTGGACTCATGGGGATCAGATCTGGCTGATCGTTCCTTTCGGCAGCGCCGCGGCAACTGCTGATTTTTGCATTTTCAGCTCCACATCTTTGGCCACTTCCATGGCAATGTAGTCGTCGGTGACTCGTGTGACCTTGCCCATTAAACCACCGGAAGTCATCACCTCATCACCCTTGGAGATTGCTTCAACCAACTCGCGGTGTTCCTTGGCGCGCTTTGATTGGGGTCGCCACAGAATAAGGTAGAACAGCAGGAACATCCCGCCAAACAGGATGAGGTTATAGGTCAGGGAAGGTTGAGCGGCCTGCCCGGCTTCCTGGGCGTACGCCGTCGGAATTATCAGGTTTAAAAGGTCCATGTTTCTCTCGGGTTTCTCTCGGGGATAGTTTCTGAGTTATTGGTATCGGGCCACAGATTCTGCTCTTAAGCAGATTCTTATGAATCTTGGGTTAAAAGCAGTGATTTCAAGGGGTTCCTGCGACTTATTTTGAGCCCGGCTGATTGGCATCTGTGGCTTGTTCGTCAGCCAATATCTGCTGATCAGCGGCAAACCGGGCGACAAAGGCGCTCAATCTACCTTTTTCTATTGCCTCACGCAACGCGCTCATCAGGCTCTGGTAATAGTGCAAATTGTGGATCGTGTTGAGCTGGGACCCCAGTATTTCCTTGCACTTGTCCAGGTGGTGCAAATAGGCGCGGCTGAAGTTCTGACAAGTGTAGCAGCTACATTGGCTGTCGATGGGGTCGGTATCGTCTCGATAGCGCGAATTCCGTAATTTGAGTAGGCCCTGGGAAGTAAACAGGTAACCGTTTCGGGCATTGCGGGTGGGCATAACACAGTCAAACATGTCGATGCCCTGCTCCACGGCCTTGACGATATCCATGGGCGTACCCACACCCATCAGGTAACGCGGCCGGTCAGCAGGCATCTGTGGAGCAATGTCCGCAATCACCCGCTGCATTTCTTCTTTCGGCTCACCCACTGACAGGCCACCGATGGCATAACCGGGATAGCCCTGGTTCACCAGCTCTGCCAGTGAATGCTCCCTGAGCTGGCTGTACATCCCTCCCTGCACAATTCCGAACAAGGCTCCTGGATTATCGCCATGGGCCTGTTGGCAGCGTTTCGCCCAGCGCAATGACAGTTCCATGGAGTCTTTAGCCTGCTTCTCAGTAGCTGGATAGGGCGTACATTCATCGAACACCATGACAATGTCAGACCCGAGGCGATGCTGAACTTCGATAGCAGACTCCGGACCCAGAAACACTTCTGCACCGTCAACCGGTGAGCGGAACTTGACGCCCTCTTCCGAAATCTTGCGCATCTCACCCAGGCTGAAAACCTGGAAGCCGCCCGAGTCGGTGAGGATGGGCTTGTCCCAACCCATAAAATCATGCAGGTCCCCATGGCGGGAAATAATGTCCACACCGGGCCGCAACATCAGGTGAAAGGTATTACCCAGAATAATCTCGGCACCCGACTCCAGAAGCTGGCGAGGATTCATGGCCTTGACGGTGCCGTAGGTGCCACAGGGCATGAACACCGGAGTCTGCACTTCACCCCGGGCAAAATGCAGGCTACCCCGACGAGCAGCTCCATCCTGTGCTGTGACCTGAAATTCCATAGTGAACCCTGGGCCTAGTGCTCCCTGGTGGATAGGAATTCGATGTCGGGGTAGCGCTCTTCCATCAGGCTTAAATTAACGCGCGTAGGCGCAAGATAAGTCAGGTAGCCACCCCCATCGATAGAAAGATTGTCGTGCGCCTTGCGCTTGAATTCTTCCAGCTTCTTGCTGTCTTTCGAATCCACCCAGCGCGCCACATGAACAGTAATGGGCTCATAAATACAATCCACCTTGTATTCATCCTTGAGCCGATAGGCCACTACTTCAAATTGCAGCACACCCACTGCCCCAACAATCAGGTCATTGTTTCTAAGCGGCATAAATACCTGGGTGGATCCTTCTTCCGCCAACTGGGTTAAACCTTTCTGCAATTGCTTCAACTTGAGTGGATCCTTCAAGCGGATTCGCTTGAACAACTCCGGGGCAAAATGGGGAATCCCCTTGAACTTCAGCTCTTCCCCGTTGGTAAAAGTATCACCAATCTGAATCGTGCCATGATTATGCAGCCCGATAATATCTCCCGACACCGCCACTTCCGCACGCTCCCGGTCCCCGGCGAGAAACGTTACAGCATCAGCCACCTTGACATCCTTACCGAGACGGCAGTGCCGCATCTTCATTCCTTTATTGTATTGCCCGGAGCAGATACGCATAAACGCCACCCGATCCCGGTGATTGGGGTCCATATTCGCCTGAATCTTGAACACAAAGCCGGAAAATTTTTCCTCATGGGAATCAACCACCCGCGACTCGGTGCTGCGACTCTGCGGCGGTGGCGCCCACTCAACAAAATCATTGAGCATCTCCCGCACGCCGAAATTACCCAGGGCGGTGCCGAAATACACAGGGGTCAGTTCTCCCTTTAAATAGGCTTCCCGGTCAAACTCATGACTGGCACCCTTGACCAGTTCGATCTCACCTTTGAAATCCTCATGGTATTCACCAAGCAGCGCACGCGCCTCATCGGAATCCAGGCCATCAATCACCACATCCTCAGGTACCTGATGGCCCTGTCCATGCTTGTACACATGAATCTTGTCGGTAGCCAGTTCATACACTCCCTTGAACTCTTTACCCATACCAAGCGGCCAGTTAATGGGAGCACACTGGATCTTCAACACTTCTTCGATTTCATCGAGGATCTCAATAGGGTCCCGAATATCACGATCGAGCTTGTTCACGAAGGTAAAGATAGGCGTATCACGCAA
Organism: Gammaproteobacteria bacterium; assembly: GCA_040218615.1. Lineage (GTDB taxonomy): Bacteria > Pseudomonadota > Gammaproteobacteria > Pseudomonadales > Pseudohongiellaceae > UBA9145. The sequence goes on along the minus strand of JAVJRC010000012.1, from coordinate 89,836 downwards.
GCGGCAAACATCCATCAGCTTGATAGTGCGTTCCTCCACACCCTTGGCCCCGTCTACCACCATCAAGGCGGAATCCACGGCGGTGAGCACGCGATAGGTGTCTTCCGAGAAATCTTCGTGACCGGGTGTATCCAACAGATTCACCATGCGATCCTGATAAGGAAACTGCATCACCGAGGAAGTCACGGAAATTCCGCGCTCCTGCTCCATGGTCATCCAGTCAGACGTGGCATGCCGATCAGATTTCTTGCCCTTCACGGTTCCGGCCACCTGAATCAGATTTCCGAACAGCAGCAGCTTCTCGGTAATGGTGGTCTTACCCGCGTCCGGGTGCGAAATGATCGCCAACACCCTGCGGCGGTCGATTTCCTTCTGTAATTTGCTCGAAGCCATCAATTGTGCCCCTGGGCACGGAAAAAAGCGGCGATTATAACAGCGCGAGACCTTACCAGACACTCTCCTTCTCTTTCTTAAGGGATTGAACAGGGCAATATGCAGTATTGATAGGGAACCAGAGCAATATTCAGTATTGATAGGGAACGGTGGGAGGGAGTGCGGGTTTCGACCCGGCCACAGCGAGTTAGCCAGTGCCGGGTGCTGCGCAACTCGACCTCCGCGCTGCGCGCTCCGGGACTCAGACAGTGCTCGCACTTAATCCGTCACTGGCTAACTCGCTAGGCGTGGCCTGATTGGGTCGAAACCCGCACTCCCTCCCACCGTTCCCTAAGTCCACATTCAGCGCATCTTTCCTAGAATCAGAATCTTATTTCCGAGATACCCGCTGAACATTGCTTACAGCAGCCTTAAAAAGAACTGGCAAATGCCTAACCAGCATCAATGCCGACGTAGAATTTTTTAGTCTTGAGTGTCAGACACCTCAAAGCATTAAAAAGTAGCTTTATCCAGAAATCTCGCAGCTATAACGAGACTGCTGCCACAACCTCGTGCGCCGGTTTGTCAGATCGGTTTTTCATCCATTCAGAATTCAATAAAAGACATAAAAGGAGAAAAGTTGCACTGAGGCGCGAGGGCTGGGGGTGCCTGTGGCGTCCAATAAAGGCCATGCTTTGCGAACTGGCTGGAGTCGGAAACAGCGCGAGCACTGTCTGAGTCCCGGAGCGCGCAGCGCGGAGGTCGAGTTGCGCAGCGCCCGACGGAAGCCAGTTCGCAATGGCCGGACGCCACAGGCACCCCCAGCGCTCGTGCCGACCCAAAAAAGAACACCAACCACCCTAAATTTAGCAATAGGTACCACTTGCTCTACAATGACCCACCAAACCCAATACACACAAAGCAAAGGAACAACCCATGGACTTCACCCTGTCCCCAGAGCAACTGGCCCTGCAGGAATCCGTGCGCAAGTTCGCGCAACAGGAATTACCAGACATTGCCCGGGAGATAGAAGAAACAGACGAGCCCGTGAGCCTGCAGTTAAGAAAGCGTTATGGAGAACTGGGGTATCTGGGAGTTAACTTGCCCGAGCAATACGGTGGCGGTGGACTGAGTCATCTGGATGCAGTGATCGTGCTCGAAGAAATCGCCAAGGTTTCGATTGCCGTGGCTTTTCCCGTGTTCGAATCCTGTTTTGGCCCCTGCCTGGCAATTTCCCATTTTGGTAACGAGGCACTGAAAGAAAAAGTGCTGCCCAAAGTGTGCTCGGGAGACATGATCGTGGCCGTTTCCATGTCTGAACCCGAAGCCGGTTCCGCACTCACCGATCTCAGCACCTCGGCAAAAGTGGACGGAGACAAGATTATTCTCAATGGCAGCAAGCGCTGGTGTTCCGGAGCCGGTCATTCCGAAGCCTATGTTGTGTATTGCCGGATGTCGAATGAACCCGGCGCCAAAGGCATTGGCGCTGTGGTGGTTCCGAAAGATGCTGACGGGTTGAGTTTTGGCAAGCGTGATCATCACATGGGGTTTCGCGGAGTTTGCAGTGCGGATATGTTTCTTGAAGACGTTGAGGTCCCTGCTGAAAATTTACTGGTTCCAGCCGGCGGCTTCAGCAAGCTGATGGATGCCTTCGATCTGGAGCGCTGCGGCAATACCACCATGTCACTGGCCGTGGCCCAGTCGGCATTCGATTTTGTGCTGGATTACAGCCAGGAGCGTAAACAGTTTGGTAAGGAGCTAGTGGACTTCCAGGCCGTGCAGATTCATCTGGCGGAAATGAAGATGAAGCTGGAAGCGGCCCGCCTGTTGCTCTATCGCGCGGTGGTCAATGCAGAGCAAGGATTGCCCAGTGTCGGTGAGAGCTCCATTGCCAAGTGCTTTACCAATGAGATGGTTCGCGAAGTTACCGGAAAAGCCATGCAACTCATGGGAGGTTATGGTTATTCCAGAGAGTTTCCTATAGAACAGAAGCTCCGTGATGCCTGGGGCTGGGGAATTGCCGGTGGCGCCATTGATATACAGAAGGTTAATATCGCGGCAGCTTTAGTAGGCAGGCGATTCAACCAACGGGCAAAATAGGACTTCGAATGCAGGAGAGCAAAGCCAAGAATCCCATGCGCGTGCTGATTCGCACCGTTCATTCATCCAGCAGCGTAGAAGGCCTGTTAGTGAATGGGGAGTTAACTCGGGGAGACTGTGTAGTCACAGTTCCCTCAGGCCAGCAAAGTACCATCATGTCGCTGCAGCAGAATGACAGCAAAACAAATTCTGCGTCCGCTGATGCCAACCTTTTAATCGACCTGGCCTATTCGGTGAAAGTGCGGGAAGGTGACGTGCTTGCCTGTGCAGACAACCCTCCAGAGTATGCAGACCAATTCGAAGCCAGCATCACCTGGCTGGATGACAAGGAGTTGTTGCCAGGCCGTACCTACCTGTTGCAAACCATCACCGGCAATACTGAGGCGTCTATCAGTCGATTGAAATATCGCCTCGGCAAGGACAGCGAGCAGCAGATTGCCGCCAATACCCTGGAAAAGAATGAACAAGGTGTCGTGAATGTTTCGCTCACCTCTCCTGCCATTTTTGACCCCATACTGACCTGCGCCAAGCTGGGCCGCTTTCAGTTACTGGACAAGGCCTCCAGCAAAGTACTGGCAGAGGGCGAGATCCGGCATGCCTTGCGGCGTGCCAGCAATATTCACTGGCAGGCACTGGATGTGGACAAGGAGAGCCGTGCCAATATCAAGAACCAGGTACCCAGGATCATCTGGTTGACCGGCCTTTCGGGCTCGGGCAAATCCACTATCGCCAATCTGCTGGAAAAGAAATTGTTGAGTGAGTCACACCATTCCTATTTGCTGGACGGCGACAATGTGCGTCACGGACTGAACAAGGACCTGGGGTTCACCGCGGCTGACCGGGTTGAGAATATTCGTCGCGTGGCTGAAGTCTCGAAATTGATGCTGGATGCCGGCCTTATCGTCATCACCAGTTTCATTTCTCCCTTCAGGGCCGAACGGGAGCTGGCCAGGTCGCTGTTTAAGGAAGGCGAATTTATGGAGGTGTTCGTGGACACGCCACTGGAGGTCTGTGAGCAACGTGACCCCAAAGGCTTATACAGCAAGGCCCGGTCCGGCGAGCTGCGAAACTTCACCGGAATCGACAGTCCTTATGAGCCGCCGGAAAATCCGGAGCTGATTCTGGATACTGTGGAGATGACCGTCGAGGAGGCGGCTGACCAGATATTGGAGGCACTGAAACGCCTGCCAGGCCAGGCTTGAGGCCCGCTGACAGTTAGTGCAGAGTGGTGTGACCTGGCCGTTCCCGTGACTCGGCAAATTCCGGATGCAGAATATCGATCCGCTTGACCAGCAACAGGTCGTGCCGGCTGAGTTGGTCCAGATCCAGTTCTCTTGAATTGACTTCAACCTCATCCAGCAGCACACACACCACATCGTCGTCTTCCATATCCACCACGATGCAGGACTTGAATCCGGTCACTGTGTTCAGTGAAGCGAGCGAACCCACATCGAAGCTGTAGACCGGAAAGCTGCCATCCGCCTGGTGCAGCAGGCCATAGGAGGTAAAGGCCACACCGAAACCGGCAGCAGCGACTACATTGATGATTTCAATAATGTCTGGATCTGACAGGTCGACACGCACGGTCTCTTCAGGTGCCTGGTTGACCTGCAAACGCCTCTGGTTGATCAGCTTGAGGAAGAGGTCGATGTCTTCCTGGTTCCATTCAAGCGTCTCTTCGGTTTCCGAGCGGGTGCTGTCGGAAGAGAGACTCTGGATATTGGTCTCAATGGTAAAATCCTGAATCTGGGTCTCGGGGGGACAGGGAACCACCATCGACACGGAGCAATAGCCTTCGCTACTCTCGGCACTGAGTCGCCACAGGAATGGAACTTCGCTAGTAAATTCGATCATCTACTTGTACTACACCAGCAGTCTGAGTAACTGCGTTAGGACCGGGCTGCCTGGATCAAACTGCTGCTTGATAAGACAATCCTGTCTATTAATTCGGGTCGGCCAAATGATTGACAATATTAGCCATGACAGCAACTTTTTTCTCGGACAATTTGCCCCAGTTACGGCACATTGCTAAATGCTTGTTTGAGCATACCCCAATAAGCCCTTGAGGATACTGAATTTTCCTACACCGGCTATCGGAGAATTCTTTTCCACAGAATCTGTGGATAACTCAGTGAATAAATACTGAGAATAAGCCTCCAGCCTCGAAAATCTCGGCGACGGGCTTGTTTTGACTAAATTTTAAACAATGGGAATTGTTCATAAATATCAAATACTTAAGAGTTTTAGAATTATCGAACTAAAATAAAACACGCTAATTTTCAGGGTTTTCTGACAGGTCTGACATTTTTGTGCATAAAATAACGGGATAAACGGCTTCCGTGTGACTAACCCTCTCTTTTGTTGCTGTTTTTATTGAAGTTTTTCCATCTATAATACCGTTCGTTCTCGAAGCCGATTTAAAGGGATTTATGCTCAAATGCGTGTCAGAAAACTACCAGTAATCGTTGGGCTGCTGTTTTTGGTCCTGGCCGTGTTTTCCTGGGGCGCTCTGAGGAAATACCAGCTCGATGAAAGCAGCCGGGAAACCACGGTCCAGCTACTGGAGCAAGCCCTGAGTAGCAGCAGTGCAGATGGGCTGGTCAACCAGGCCCACGCGCAGTGGCTGCAATCCATGCCAGCCGAATCTATCCGCAGTTATCTGAACTTTGCCTTCGACAGGCTGGGCCCGCTGCAGGCCATGACCAGCATAACCGGTGAATCCACTGCCGGGATGCTGCCCGATCCTGGTGCAACCGTGGATGCCAGCTATACCGTGAACGTGGTCATGGGTGACGTAGCGTTTGATACCCAGGTGGATTTACGCCACGAAAACGGTCAATGGCTGATCACCAACCTGGTCCTGAATGCACCCGCGCTGATGGAATAACCGATTCAGCCTATTTGAACACCATTCTGTACACGGTGGGCACCAGAATGATGGCGCAAACCAATGCCAGCAGCAAATCCTGATCAAGGTGGTACCTGGCCAGAGTGGCCTCGGGCAGGTTAATAACAACCACCCCCAGCAGAACGATTCCTATCATGATCAGGTTTCGGCTCAGAATCAGAACCGCGAACACAAAAGCCACCGAAAACACAATGGCATAGTTGTCTTCCAACCCGAATCGCGTCAGCGTTTCGGTGGCGATAGTCACGCCCAGGGTAAGAAATACGAATAATCCAAGCAGCAGCGGCTTGATAAGTCGCAAGTCCCTGCCTTCACTTCGCGTGTGTTGCATAACCCCTCCTCACCGTCCCCAAAAGGGAATCCGGTAAGGAGACTATAGTGTAGTGGCGCAGTCTAATTCGAGGCCACTTGTAGGAATTTTGAACTGGTTCATACGGAATTTGTGCAGTCCATGGCATTTTGCCATTCAAGCCGGTCCGGTATCGGCCGAATGGCGGGAACGAATGCCTGGACTGGACAGCTCAGCCGATGTGGCTGGCAGGGATTGCTTGCTTACTCAGAAACCACACGCAAGAGCTGAGCGTAGTCGGTATAGCCAGTGAAGATTTTGTAGATGCCATCCTGCTTCATGGTGCGCATGCCATCCGCCATGGCCTGCTCGCGAATATCATCCAGAGAAGCCTTGTTATAGATCATGCCCTGAAGCTTGGGCGTTCCCTTGAGCAATTCATGGATGCCGGTACGGCCTTTGTAGCCAGTGCCGCCACAATCGGAACAACCTTCAGGATTGGGGCCCATCAATTCCACATTGTCGAAATCCACGTCTGGCATATCCCCTTTGATCAGGTCGAAGCCGCCATAGTTTTCAATCAGGTGGTCTAGCTCTTTCTGGTCTGGCTTGTAAGGCTCTTTACACTTCGGACACAGTGTTCGCATCAAACGCTGTGCCAGTACTCCCAGCAGGGCATCAGAAAAGTTGACCGGATCCAGACCCAGATCGAGCAAACGGGTAATGGTTTCCGGTGCCGAGTTGGTATGCAGGGTGGACAATACAAGGTGACCCGTGAGCGACGCTTCCACACCAATACTGGCTGTCTCATGGTCACGCATCTCACCAATCAGAATCACATCCGGGTCAGCACGCAAGAAGGCGCGCATGGCCGTGGCAAAGGTGAAATCAATCTTGGGAATCATCTGTACCTGCTGCAAACCGGGCTGGGTAATCTCCACCGGGTCCTCTGCAGTCCAGATCTTGCGCTCCGGCTTGTTGATGTGGCCGAGAACCGCGTGCAGGGTTGTGGTCTTACCAGAACCTGTGGGTCCCACCACCAGGAACAGGCCCAGAGGATTGGCAGACAGTTCGATTACCGACTGGTGATTGGTCGGCGTCATGTTCAGTTTTTCCAGCGGCATGGCTGAGCCCGCTGCCAAAATACGCAGGACGGCACTCTCGCCCTGCACTGTTGGGACTGTAGCGACACGAAGCTCCAGCTTCTTGCCGCGCACCTTGAGCTTACACTTACCATCCTGGGGCAAACGTTTTTCAGCAATGTTCAGGCGCGACATCACCTTGATACGGGCGATCAATGCGGCACAGTGTTCCTTGGGAACCTTGATGATCTCGCGACAGAGACCATCCACTCGAATTCTCACACCGCCCGGCGCGCTGTCTTTCCCGGGCTCAATATGAATATCGGAAGCACCCAGTCGATCTGACTCGGTAATAATTCGATTTACCAGCTGGATGATCGCCGAGGTGGCAGCCAGACCTTCATCTTCATCCTCGTCATCTCCTTCCTCCAGCTCGATGCCGCTGTCTTCATCCATATTGGAGAAGATGTCGTCGAAACCTTCTTCGTAATCTCCGTCGCCGTCACCACGCAGAAACTGGATAATGTGCTCGGGAAGGCCTACCCGGAATGCGTAGTTGCGGGCGTTAACAACCCCTTGTATCTCCATGATGCGCTGGTAGTCGGAAGGGTCATCGATAAGGATGACGGCTTCCTCCTTGTCACCAGCCACCGGCAACCAGAGATTACTGCGCAGATAACTAACACCGATGTTTTCCAGCAGCTCCACCGGAAGTTCATGTTCGGGGTCGTACTGCATGTAGGGAACGCGGTAGTAATACTCCAGCGACTTGCCGATCATGTCGGCTTCGATGTTGTAGTCTTCCATCAACACCCGGGATACCGAGCCACCGTAAAGCGAAGCCTTGCTGGAAACATCTTCCAGTTCCACGCTGGAGATCTTGCCCTTCTGCACCAGGTAGTCGTAAGGGCCCTGGGTTGATTGCAGGGATGAACGGAATTGCTTGGCCAGCATCTGGCTGACCATCATGGCGTGTTTCAGATCCTGTTTGCTGAATTCCCGGTCGCCCTCAAAATTGATGAGCTGCATGACACCCAGCAGAATTTCATCTTTGATTGGAACGACAATCTGGGATTTAACATTCCAGCCCTTCGCATCACTGAAGCTGCTGTCGAACTGCAGGCGTGGATGAATATCGGTCAGCTCTTCACTGTCCTTTACATTCTTGATGACCAGAGATCGTTGACTCAGCGCTACATAACCAGCCAGTGAGGTTGTGCTGAACGGAACCCGGATTTCAATTGAATTGTCATCATCCGGGTCGCCACCTTTAAAAGTGGCAAGAATTTCTTTTCCGTTGTCGACTGATTGCCAGATAGTAAACAGACGCACACCAAGCAAGTCGAGTAATTCGGCCTCGACTTCTTTCATCGCCACGTTCAGCTTTTTGCTGTACTTCAGCTTCTGGTAGATTTTCGACAGGCGGCCGACAAATTCATCCTTCTGCTGAGACTGCTCAGCCTCTTCGGGATTTTCGACTTCTACTTCTTCTGTGGTTGCTGTTTCTGCCATAACTACAAAGTCGTCTTTGCCTTGATGGTTCGCATGTGCGATTTACCCTGTTCCGGCCGATTAATTCTATACCAGAGTGAGCACTAATTGAGAGAGTATCAGCTTCCCGCCATGGAATTGTGCCCTAAATACTACAAACCGGCATCTGGCGTACATTGATAGGATCCGGATTTAGCTGCCTGATTATTGTTACAAGCTGAACAGAATTGCCAAAAATGCCATCGATTTCCACCAGATTCAACAGATTTTTCCTAGTTCTGACAGCTAGTTACGGCATTTTTGCCAGTGCCGCCGCTGACATTCCATCCTTGTCACCCGACTACTATTCGTGGCTGGGAGGCCAAATCTTCGACAAGGAGTGCAACAGCGAGCTCAGTTGCCTCACCCACTGGAACCGGGGTGAAGACTTCCCATCCATGGGAATTGGCCACTTTATCTGGTATCGAGGAGGCCAAAACGCCGGATTCGAAGAAACCTTTCCGCAGCTCCTGGCCTATCTGTCCACACATGGCGTGACTTTGCCTGAATGGATAGATGACCCCCTGGCTGCAGAAAATCCCTGGCCCAGCCGGGAAGTGTTCTATGCGGATTACGACCACAAGCCCATGGAGGAATTGCGCGAGTTACTGTTCCGTACCAGGAATCTTCAGGCCGCTTTTATCGTGGAGCGATTCGAAGAGACGGCCCAGCAAATCATCAACAGCACCACAGCAGACCAGCGCGCCACGGTCGAAGAATCTTTATATGAAGTGGCCAATACCAGTCCTCCGTTGGGGCTTTATGGCCTGATCGACTACCTGCATTTCAAGGGCAGTGGCCTGAATCCTGAAGAACGCTATCGGGGACAGGGCTGGGGTCTGCAGCAAGTGCTCATTGAAATGAACCAGTCACAGCAGAGCGAAACTGGAAGCACGGCAACAAGTCTCGATGCATTTGTCGAAGCAGCCATCACGGTTTTACAGCGAAGAGTGGACAATGCACCGCCAGCCAGAAACGAACAGCGCTGGCTGCCAGGCTGGACCAACCGGGTACAAAGCTACGCCAGTCCCGAGTCGCCTCCCACGCTTGCCCACTAGGCCTAATCCCTTTACTCTTCTGCCCTCTTTTCACTGGCACAACAGTTCCGCAACGAGACACCCATGAGTTACGAGCGCCCCAACATCGCCCGCATGCAGGGCTACACGCCCGGTGAACAACTGGACGGCGATGACATCATCAAACTCAACACCAACGAAAACCCTTACGCAGCCAGTGCAGCCGTAGCGAAAGCCCTGCAGGAAACTTCCGTAGCAGCACTACGCAGATATCCACCCGCTTCGGCACAAGCGTTTCGAGCCGCTGCCGCTACCCTGCACGGAGTCAACGCCGAAAACCTGATCGCCACCAATGGCGGCGATGAACTCCTGCGCCTGGTTCTGACCACCTTCGTCGACGCCGGTGAAACCATCGTCACCACAAAACCCGGTTATTCCCTCTATCCGGTACTGGCAGACATCCAGGATTGCAAACTGCAGGAACTGCCGCTGCAAGATGACTGGAGCATGCCAGAGGATTTCATCGCCAAACTGAATCAATCCGCAGCCAAACTCTGCATCCTGGTCAATCCCCACGCACCCACAGGCACCCTGCTACCAGTCAGCTACCTGAAAGAAGTGGCCGACAACTTCAATGGCATCCTGCTGATAGATGAAGCCTACGTAGACTTCGTCGATCCCACACTGGAATACAACGCCATCCCCCTGGCAACCGGACAGCCCAACGTCCTGCTGCTAAGAACCCTGTCCAAAGGCTACTCCCTGGCCGGCCTTCGCTTCGGTTACGGCATTGGCCATGCGGACCTGATCAACCCCATGCAATACAAAACCCGCGACAGCTACAACACTGACCTGCTGGCCCAACGCCTGGCCACCGCGGCAATACAGTCCGCAACCGATGCACAACAAACCTGGGAAAAAGTGCGCGAGCAAAGAGAACAGCTCAGCACAGAGCTGAGCAACCTGGGATTCACAATCACCCCCAGCCAAACCAACTTTCTGCTCTGCCAGGTACCAACTGACCAAGACGCAAAACAAATTTACCTGGCACTTAAGGAACGCAAGATCCTGGTCCGCTATTTCGATCAGGATCGCCTGCGCGACAAATTGCGCATCTCAATCGGCACAAAAGAAGAAAACCAAGCATTGCTGAATGCGCTCCAAGAATCTGTCACATCAAGCAGTGGCTCAAACTAGAAAAATACGCCGGACTACGAGGATGGGAGTCAGGTAGTGTAGATTGGGACCGTGAGCAGCAGGGATGCTGCTCTCGAGCCTCCATGGGTGAGATCGAGCGTTTTGCGAGCGAAGCTCGCAGCGACAGGCGAACGACGCCGATCTGCGATCGGCGGCTGGGCCGGGTTTACGGCGTGTCCCAAACTACACTACCTGACTCCCATCCGCTCAGGCACGGTCTCAAAAAAATATTTGAGCCACTGTCTCGAACCATGAACAGTTGACAGCCCTGCCACCCGGGTTTAGAACTGCCATTCTGCTTTTCGATTTCCCCGGTAAAAACATGGCTGACCCCAGCAAAGACAAAGCCCCAGAAAAAACCTGGCCCTGCCCCGAATGCAGGCAGCCCCTGCGAAGACTGGAAGGCAAAATGGGCCCGTTCTGGGGATGCACCGGATTCCCCAAATGCAAGGCCACCCTGAACGACGTAGACGGCAAACCCACCGACAAAATCAACGAAGACTACCACTGCCCCCTGTGCACCCGCCGCATGGTCAAAGCCGCACCCGAGAAAGGAGATTACTGGTTCTGCAGCGGCTACAGCAAAGGCTGCAAAGTCACCCTCGGTGATGACAACGGCCGGCCCGAAACAGCCTTTCGCTGCCCCGAATGCGGCAACGTACTGATCAAGCGACAGGGAAAGAACGGTGAATTTTGGGGCTGTAAGGGCTATCCTGACTGTACCAACTCCTATAGTGAGCTAGTAGAACCCCCGTGATTTTCTCATTACTCAATGTACGCAAGAAGACCGCAGCCGTTATCGCCGGGATCGTCATCGGTGCCCTGTGTCTCTGGGCCATAGCGTCCTGGCAGAATATCAGCCGGGAAGAATTACTCAATTATTTGCTGGGGACAGTCCTGATGCTGCTGGCGATCATGCTCGCCGCATTCGCCATGATCGCCTGCTTCAAACTGCTGGGTAGAGGCTTGCGCAAATTGTCTTCTGCAGACAGCCATGAAAGCAGCAGTGACTGATTGGTTGAGGCTGTTAGTTCAGAGGTAATGCCCGGGACATTATCAAGGCATCTTCCCTGCTGTTTTTCCCCGGATAGTAGTTCTTCCTTTCCCCGATTTGCTCAAACCCCATGGAGCGATACAGGTCGATAGCTGCATCATTGGAAGCGCGCACCTCAAGAAAACACTGTTCTGCTTCCTGCTTGTAGGCACGATCCAGCAGCAAACCAAACAGTTTTCTGCCATAACCAAGCCGCTGGTAATCGGGATGGACACAGAGAGTGAGCAAGTGGCACTCCCCGATGGCCACCGACATCACTCCATGGGCCACAATTCTTTGCTTGTTGGCCAGAACCCAGCATTGATAGCCTGCCCGCAAGCAGTCGATAAAGATGCGCTTGGTCCAGGGGTGGTCATAAGCGGCCGCTTCATTTTGCACAACCAGATCGATATCGCTGGAGCGCATGGTGCGCGCAAAAAACTGGGTAGCGACTGACAAGGTACGTTCCATGGACTGGGCAATCTCTAACTACTTTTTCAGACGCTGTCGCAGCGCCTGCATATGCGCCCAGGCATCTCGCTTCAACAGAGGGTGAACCAGCATCGATTGCAGGCTGTGAGTAAAGGTGAGCAGACTGTTCATAGTCTCTGACCGTTGGTCACCATACGCTTCATCAGCCGATCTGGATTTCAAGTCAGGGACCAGTAACTCATGCACTTGCGCAGAGAACACCAGAAGATTGCCAAACCCGTCCTGTTCCTGGCGCTGATTGATGAAACCCTGCAGCGCCAGGCCCGCTGCACGCCGGGGGTCGGGAGCGCTCAAGCCTTCCGCTATCGGCCACTCAAACAGCTGAGGAGACAACACTGGCTGATCGTCCCCGGGAAGCAGCGCAGCCAGGATGGCCTGCAGCAGCAGTTGGCCTTCGCGACTTTCCTTGCCTGGCAATTGATGGGGTATCTCGTTCACAACCGCCAGCGAGCTATTGATGGCAAAAAATTGCAGACTGAAGCGCAACTCTTCGCCACTGGCAGTATTGGCTGACCCTGCATCTGTTGACTTCGCAGATTCGAATACCCGACTCTTTTCTGAAGTGTTTTTGGTTTCCTGGCGTGCGTTTTGGTCGGTAGTGCTCTCAGCCCTGTCACGAATTTCTGCCAGATCCGGTGAATGGGGTCGAGTCTTTGCCGCTTCTCTGTTTTGGCGCTTAAGAGCAGTAGCAGCCGTCGCCATTGTTTCTCTGGCGCTTACCAGGTCTGGTTTGGCACCGGCCTCGGGAACCATGGTCTCAGGCTCCGGCAAATCATAATGGGGGGAGGGTTTCGCACCAGGCAACTTGAAACGTGGGTAGTAAACCTCGTATCCCATACTGCTGAGGTACTCGCGACGCTCTTGTTCGTTCATGGCTCTTGCTGGTTCATGACTGCTGCTCTTTCATGAATTGGACTCTGGGTGTGGTAAAACGTTTCCCGATGGGAAAATAGCACACCGCTGCCAGTGGTTTGAAGTGATGTCGCATTCATGATTGAATCGGCGCTGCTTCGCTACGCCGTGCCACATCATGCAACTGCTCCCGAAGCACCTGATACCTGACACCAATCAGCTTGCATGCGGCAAGCTTGCGAGCCAACTGGATAATCATGAAAGCAGTACTGTGCAAAGAATATGGCCCGCCAGAAAACCTGGTGATGGCGGAAATTCCCGATCCTGAACCCGCGGCAGATGAGGCCGTTATCGAAGTTTTTTCTGCTTCGCTGAATTTTCCGGACGGCCTGCAAATACAGGGCAAGTATCAGTTTCAACCCCCCATGCCATTCACACCCGGCTCGGAAGTTGGCGGCATCATCAAGGCTGTTGGCGCAGAAGTGAAATCCCTCAAAGCGGGCGATCGCGTCATGGCCATTCCCGGTATCGGCGGACTGGCTGAAATGGTGGTGGCCAAGGCCAACAGCATCCACCGGATTCCAGACAATATGGATTTCGCCACCGCTTCCGGTTTTGCCATGGTTTACACCACCTCCTACCATGCCCTGAAACAAAGGGCACAGCTACAAGCTGGTGAAACCCTGTTGGTGTTGGGTGCCAGTGGTGGGGTCGGAGCCACTGCTGTGGAACTGGGTAAAAACATGGGAGCCAGGGTCATCGCCGCAGCCAGCACCGATGAGAAACTGGAATTTGTTCGCCAGTTCAACCCTGATGAAACTATCAACTATGGTGATGGCGAGCTGAAGGAAAAGGTCAAGGCACTAACCAATGACCGCGGAGCCGATGTGATTTACGACCCTGTGGGTGGCGACCTGTTTGACCAGTGTTGCCGTTGCATCAACTGGAACGGTCGACTACTGGTGGTCGGCTTCACCAGTGGACGAATTCCCGAGTACAAGGCCAACCTGGCCCTGCTCAAAGGCTCGTCCATGGTCGGTGTATTTCTCGGCCGGTTCCGCAAGGAAGAACCCCAGGAATACGAGAAGAATTTTGAGGAACTGCTGGCCATGTATGAGCAGGGCAAGCTCAAACCTGCTGTCACCCAGACATTTCCCAGTTCGGATTTTGTAGAAGCTTTCAACGTATTCACTCAGCGCCGAGCCATGGGCAAAGTCACTGTCGAATTCAAGTCAGAGTAACCAGTTCATGGCAGTCCCAGTGCTGAGCGATGAGCAGATCCGCGAAGATTTGCAAAAACTGAAAGACATAGTCGCGGCACACAAAGCGCCAGGTACTCCTTTTGCAACCCACACCGAAACCATCGATGGCGTTGACACGACGGTGTTTACCAACGTCCCCGAAAATCTTGCAGCACTTTACGCGCTGGCACTGGAGAATCCAGAGCTGCCATTTCTGGTCTACCAGGATGAACGCTTCAGTTTCGCGGAAACCTACACCCTGGCCAAACAACTGGGTCGACTGCTACTGGATGAATACCAGATCAAGGCTGGTGACCGTGTAGCGATCTGCGGGCGCAACTCGCCACAGTGGTGCCTGGCGTTTATGGGTATTACCCTGATCGGTGCAATCGCTGTGCCTATGAACTCCTGGTGGACCGGGCCGGAACTCAAATACGGACTGGAAGACAGCGGCAGCCGCCTGGTGTTTGCCGATTCCCCGCGCCACAAGTTATTGCAGCCTTATCTTGAACCACTGGGTGTGACAGCAGTATTGATGAACCCCGAAAGTGGCGAAGACGCTGCAGAATTTTTCAACCAGCTGGCAGACGTAACCCCGCTTTCCGATGAAGAAATAGCCAGCCTTGACGTGGCGCCTGACCAGGACGCCTCCATTATGTACACCTCCGGCTCCACCGGAGAACCCAAGGGTGTGCTTTCCTCCCATCGCGCTATCATCAATGCGCTCTATACCTGGAAGTTTGTTAAAGAGATCAATGAGATTCTGCGCCCCGAATTACTTGAGCCCAATCCTGAATTTCAGCCAGCCATGCTTGCCAATGTGCCGCTGTTTCATGTCACTGGAAGCCATGCCCAGTTTCTCAACTGTTTTCTGTATCACCGAAAACTGGTGATGATGTACAAGTGGGATGCGGACAAGGCCCTGGAGTTGATTGAAAGCGAACGAATTTCCATTCTCCATGGTGTACCAACCATGACCTGGGAGGTCATGCACTCGGAGAGGTTTGCCAGCACCGATCTGTCCAGCCTCAGGGCAGTACAAAGCGGCGGCGCCCCGCGACCCCCGGAGCACCTGAGTATGATGTTGGAGCGCTTTCCGGAAAAAGCCCTGCCTGGCCTCGGTTACGGCCTGACAGAAACCAATGCCATTGGCGCCATTATTACCGGCAAGTTCTATATCGCCCGCCCCAATAGCACCGGACGCCCAACACCCCCGGTTACGGAAGTCAAAATTGTCGATGAAGCCGGCAACACCCTGGACAATGGTCAGGTTGGCGAGATTTGCATCAAGGGCCCTACCGTCATGAAGGGCTACTGGAACAAGCCCGAGGCAACAGCCGAGGTACTCAGGGACGGGTGGTTTCATACCGGCGACATCGGCATGCTGGATACGCTGGGCTTTCTCATCATCATGGATCGTGCAAAAGATATCGTGATCCGAGGGGGTGAGAATATCGCCTGTGCTGAAGTGGAATATGCCATTTGTGAACACGAGGCGGTCAGTGAAGTATCTGTCTATGGCGTTCCCGATGAACGACTGGGCGAGGTTCCCTGTGCCACAGTCATGCTCAAGCCCGGGCTTTCCGTGAACCAGGCTGAACTGCAGCAATTCCTGCAAGGCAAGATAGCGGCATTCAAGGTCCCGCAATACGTCTTCTTCAGCGAGGATCAGCTCCCACGAATTGCCTCGGGCAAGATCGCCAAGAAGGAGCTTCGGCAGCAGGCTATCGAATCACTGCAGGCCTCCTGACCCCGCAATCCTGAAGCCTCCTCCGGGCCTGTTCCTGGCCCAAAATCAGCCAATTTTTTTCCTGCTCTGGAATTGAATTTTTACTGAAGAAACCCAACTTAAATGTCGATATACGAGTTAGTGCAGTTTGGTTTGCTGAAAATCTCTTTAAGTTGAGGTGCGCTATGAAAGAACATACGAAAGAACAGGCGTGGGAAGAAGGATTGGAAATCTCCCCGGAATTGATTGACCTCTCCACCGACATTTCACCCCTGTCGGCAGACGGTGATGAGAGCGACAATCCAGAGCCCAGATCCAAGTCTCATTTAACCGAGCTTCGTCGCCGAATTGAGGAGCGACTGGATTCCAAGCGTATCGACCACGAATACGATTGGGACGATTTCGACGACCTTTCGGAAAGCTTCCAGTAGCTTTTTACTGAGCCTTGTAACATCTCACCCGGGGCAGCATCCGGCCTGCCCTGATACCCTGTATACCGCGCCAGCACTGGCCTCAAAAGAATTTACAATTTGATCTATGCTCTCGACCACATCCTTAGTATGATGCGTGGCGTTAGTCTAAATCGAGTAATACATGACGTATTGTGTAGCAGTATCTGTCAACGCTGGCCTGGTGTTTTGTTCTGATTCACTCACCAACGCCGGCATCGACCAAATTTCCACTTACAGCAAAATGTTCCGTTTCGGAATTGAGGGCGAAAAGCAGTTCGTCATTCTCACTGCCGGAAATCTCGCCACCACTCAGGCAACCATTGCCAAAATCAAGAGTGACATCAAGCGCGACGCCAAAGCCAACCTGCTCTCGATGAAGAGTATCGAGGACGCAGCAGACTATCTTGGTGATATCAGTCGCGAGCAGCAGGAGAAGCGCGCAACCGAAGGCAAGAATTTCGAAGCCAGCTTTATCATCGGGGGACAGGTTCAGGATAGTCCGCAGGAACTTATCATGGTGTATCCCGAAGGGAATCACATCACCACTTCCGCAGACACACCCTATTTGCAAATTGGTGAAAGCAAGTATGGTAAACCGATACTCGATCGTATCCTGACGCCAGAACTAAACCTGGACACTTCTGCCCTCTGCGCGCTGGTTTCCATGGATTCAACCATGCGCAGTAATCTCAGTGTCGGTCCGCCAATAGAATTACTGATCATGAGAAATGACGATCTGACCATGCAAGAGCCCCTGCGTTTCGAAGGCGACAGCGACTTTCTTCGCGACCTGAAACGCAACTGGGATGAAAGGCTGAAGGAAGCATTTCGACAAATGCCACCCCTGGCCTGGGCTGCTAATTGGGATAAATCAAGCCGTGGACAAAGCGGAGCTTCCTGAGCGCTCCTTCAGTCATAGTAAACGGATAAGCATCTTCCAGCCCCATACTTCGATTCAATGCATTCAGCATCATCGATAATTCTGCCCATTTTGAAGTGAGCTCATCGATATCATCGAAGTGCCTCGAACCCTGCTGCATATTGTAAACGCTGGCAGTCTCCAGGGTGTCTACCATGTGCAGGTAATGGGCCCACACTTCTGCCCAGTCCTCCAAAGGATGGGACTGGGCGTAGTGGCTGATCATCTCCGGATCCCTGGGCATCTTGTGTTTATTGTCATAGTAATACTGCAAGGCAGATGCGTAATCCTGGCGATCGTCACCAAACAGCTCCCGAAACTGTTCAATATTGCCCCGCTGCTCTACCAATAACAGAAAATAGTAATGGCCACTTTCGTGGCGAAAATGCCCCAGCAAGGTTCTGTACAGCTCACCTGTGTACTGGCGGGTTATTTCCCTGCTGACCTCGTCCGCTTCGGCAATATTTATGGTAATCAGACCATTGTTGTGCCCGGTGCTTACGTGCTCCTCATAAACACTGGGATTGGTACGTTGGTCCTCGATAAATTCAAACGCCAGACCATTATCACTGTCTTTTTTGCTCACCACTGGCAGATGCAAAGACAACAGGGAATAGATCAGTCTGCGCTTGGCATGTTCCAGGCTCTTCCACCAGCGTCGCCGATCGGGAACCAGCAGATTGGGAATGGTGTGGTTCAAATCACAGGAGATGCAGTACTTATGATCGGGGTTGGTGACAATCCAGTTGCAAACATCGTACTCCACTCCGTTCTGGCACAAGGTGCGCCCGGCAATGGGACCCATGGTTTGACTAACGGGATCGAATCCCACGCGCTCGTTGCATCTGAGACACAAGGTATTCTCAAAGAACAAAGTCTGACCGCAACTACATTCAAAGTTTTTCATTTAATTGGCTCTAGTTCTGCCGGCTGCAGAAAAACATGGCCGGCGGTTGCAGCGAGGAACGAATAGTCTACTTGTGTGAGAGGAACCAGGTTTCGGCGATGCGAAAATGTACATTGGCGATCTCTTTCTGCACATTATCGAGATATTTTAACAGCCCCCTGCGCAGGAGCTTGTCTATATCGGATTCCCGGATTAAACGCCGGGCCTGATCCACTTGCCACTTAACTTTTGAATTATTCGGCAACTTTTGCAGTACTTTGGTGAGAGTGGTCAGATTGTGTGCAGTAGATCGGGGAAATTGCTCGTCCTTCAATAAGTAACGAACGACTTCCACCCCTTTAACACGGTGTTGTACATGCTGGCGATACATCTGGAAAGCACTCTGCGACTTCAGCACATTCATCCAGAGAATATTTTCATAGGGTTCCCGCACTTCGGATTCGCGCTTCTCGCCTTCGAGTTCAGGAATGAGATTGCTGGACCCCACATCCACTATTCGCGTGGTCATGTCGGCACGTTCCAGACTGCGACCAAGCCGAATAAAACTGTAAGCATCGTCGCGACTCATGGTACCCGCGAGCAAGCCCCAGATTTTCTGGCAATCTGCAACAAAGCCCTCCAGCAGTTCGTGCCTCGGCCCCCTTGCCACACCAGACTCCGCGTTGTCGCGAGCGGTATAGTACAGATTGTTAATCAGCTCGAAAGCCTCGGTGGGCATAATTTCCCGGGTGGTCCTGGCATTTTCACGAGCGGCAGCCAGCATATCCACAATTGATAAATTGTTACAGTCAGCCAGCAGAAACTTGATCACATTGCGCTCGTTGGCTTGCTTGTAGCGCTGGGCAAAGACCTTCTCGTGACCGGTAATCTGAATCAGTGTATGCCAGCCAAGCTTGGTGCCTGCGGGCAAATCCATCAACAAGGCGGAGTACACACTGAGCAAGCGCGCAGTGTTCTCAGCCCGCTCGATATAGCGCGCTTGCCAATAAACTCTTTCTGCGACCCGGGACAAAAGCATTAGAAGTCCTCAACAATCCAGGTGTCTTTACTACCACCACCTTGTGATGAATTCACCACATAGGATCCTTTCACCATGGCTACCCGGCTCAGCCCTCCCGGGGTGACGTAAGACTTGTTGCCCTGCAGGATAAATGGGCGCAGGTCCACGTGACGGGGCTCTACTGCCCGATCACCAAGAATAGGCACGGTTGAAAGAGAGATCAGGGGTTGCGCCATGTAATTACGTGGATTTGACTTGATGCGGCGTGCGAATTCACTCAACTCTTTCTTGCTGGCCTGGGGGCCGATCAACATGCCGTAGCCGCCGGATTCGTTGGCGGGCTTGACTACCAGTTTGTCGAGATTCTTCAGCACATGGTCACGCTGTTTCTTGTCCACGCACATATAGCTGGGGACATTGGGCAGGATTGGGTCTTCATCCAGGTAATACTTGATGATCTTGGGTACGTAGGTATAGATAATTTTGTCGTCGGCGACACCAGCACCGGGCGCATTGGCCAGTGCGACGTTGCCTTTGACCCAGGCATTGAATAAACCAGGAACCCCCAATACGGAATCCTTGTTAAACACAGAGGGGTCAATAAAGAGATCATCGATGCGCCGGTAGATTACATCAACCGGGGCCAGACCATCGATGGTGCGCATAAATACCTTGTCGTTTTCCACAACAAGGTCACCACCCTCAACCAGATCGGCACCCATGCGCTGGGCAAGATAGGAATGCTCAAAATAAGCTGAATTAAAAACCCCAGGAGTCAATACTGCGATGGAAGGATATTTCACCTGCCTTGGGGACAGTGAGGCGAGCATATCGAACAACTCGGCAGGATAATCAGTGACCGGCCTGATGTTGTAGTTGCTCTCAAATAATTCCGGGAAGACTCGCTTGGTTACCCGGCGATTTTCCAACATGTAGGAAACGCCAGAAGGAACTCGCAGATTGTCTTCCAACACAAAAAACTGGCCATCACCGTCCTTGATCAGATCAGTGCCACAAATATTGGCCCAGACATTATATTTTGGCTTGATGCCTTGACACTGTTTGCGAAAATTCCCGGAGTCAAGAATCAGTTCTTTTGGCACGACCTTGTCTTTGAGAATCTTCTGGTCGTTGTAAATATCGTGGATAAAGCAATTCAGTGCCTTTAATCTTTGTTCGAGCCCTTTGCTGGTCTGGTCCCACTCCGAAGCCGCAATCAGGCGCGGAATGATGTCCATTGGCCATTCGCGGTCAATATTTCCCGCATCGCTG
The DNA here is from genome assembly GCA_040218615.1 of Gammaproteobacteria bacterium. Taxonomy (GTDB): domain Bacteria; phylum Pseudomonadota; class Gammaproteobacteria; order Pseudomonadales; family Pseudohongiellaceae; genus UBA9145. The sequence continues at coordinate 69,445 of JAVJRC010000012.1, read as the reverse complement.
TAGACCGTGAAGGAAATGCCCATGGTCTTGATGGCGAGCTCAGAAGCGGTCTTTTTCTGCAACAGGTCTTCGTGATTGAGAGAACGCAGGTAGCTTGCCAACTTTCTCGCGGGCTTGCGCGCGTAACCTGGGCTGCTGATCAGTTCATCGAAGAACTTGCCAGGATTGTAGGATTTCCAGTTAACTCTCATAAGAGATTTTCAGAATTGAATCTTCTCCAAAGTAGCGTATCCGGGCCACTATATCAAGGTGCCATATGACACATTAAGCCAAATGCCTGGCTTATAGCGGCCAAAAAACCAGCAGCAGCGGAATAGCCACAGCGACTATAACAATCTCCAATGGCAAACCCATGCGCCAGTAGTCGCCAAACCGATAACCACCGGGACCCATCACCAATGCATTGTTTTGGTGCCCTATCGGGGTCAGGAATGCACAGGAGGCACCAACCGCTATTGCCATAAGGAATGTATCAGGGTTGTGCCCCAGAGCGAAAGCGATATTGTAGGCTATGGGTGCCATCAGAATTGCAGTTGCCGCATTGTTCAGCACATCCGATACGGTCATGGTCACAATCAGCAACAAGGCCAGTATCACCACCGGAGACAACCCTCCGGCGACGGACAAGATGCCATTCACCAGAAGATCGGTGGTGCCCGTGCCCTGCAGAGCGCCGCCCAGGGGAATCATCGCTCCTAACAAAACCACTACTGGCCAGTCCACACCATCATAGAACTCCCGGATCGGCACCACTTTGGTAACCGCCATCACCACGGTGGCGATACCCAGTGCAAGCTGAATGGGAATCAGGCCCAATGCCGTGGCCAGTATGGCCAGCACAAAAGTGATGAGTGCCGGCTTCGCCTTGGTCGCCACCCGGGTATCAAGCGCCCGTGGCGCGAGGGGGTAGCAGCCTAACCGGGAGATGGCATTTTCAATGTTGTCCTGCTCACCATGAAGCAACAGCACATCACCGCTTTCCAGCTTAAAATGACGTAAGCGACTCTGGTGTGGCGTGCCAGAACGGGAAACCGCCAGCAGAGTGACCCGGTAACGACGATTGAAATGGATTTCTGCCGGTGTGTTGCCAACTACCGGAGAATTGGCAGTAACCACGACCTCCATGACTTCACTGTCTTCGGAGTGGGAAAACGCGTCTTTCTGGTTCATCGCCGTGTGCATGGTAAGGCCCTGGGCCGTCGCCAGTTCCTGCACGTCATCGTGAGTGCCCTGAATCATCAAATAGTCACCCTTGTTGATCTTGTAGCGTCCATCCGGGGGCGCGTGCTCAACATCGCCGCTGATCCTGGCAACCAGATCCATCTTGCTCTTTCTCAATAGCTCAATGAATGCTCCGGTGCGCATTCCATTGACTGGGGAGTCTTCCGAAACACGGGTCTCAAACAGGTATTGATCGATATTGAACAGGTCCAGACCACTGCTTTGTTTTCTTACCTTCACCAGTCGCCAGCCAAACAGCAACATAAACAGAATGCCACACAGGGCAATGCCACCTCCTACTGGTGCAAAGTCGAACATGGAAAATGCTTCACCAGTAACTTCCTGGCGATAGCTGGCAATGAGTATATTGGGAGGCGTGCCGATCAGGGTCACCAGTCCACCAAGAATGGAGCCGAAGGATAGAGGCATCAGGACGGTCGCCGGGGAACGGCCGGCTTTGTTTGCCGACTGAATGGCGACCGGCATCAACAGTGCCAGGGCACCCACGTTGTTCATGAACATGGAAAGAATTGCCGCCACGAAGGTGAGTACAGTAATGTGCAGGAATGGATGATTTGAAAATGGCTCGACCAGGCGGTTTACGTATTCGATGCCGCCCGATCGGGTCAGACCATAACTGACAATTAGCACCAACACCACTGTGATGGTTGCCGGACTGCCGAATCCACTGAAGATTGCATCCTGCGGAACCAGGCCCAAAATACTGGCCGCGAATAATGCACCCAGTGCGACAATATCATAGCGCCAGCGCCCCCAGACCAGAAGCACCAGCAGTGCTAACAAGATAAGAAGAAGGAGAACCTGGTCCTGGGTCAAGGGGCGACCGTCCCGGTCAGGTCGAATTCGATCTCGCCCACGCCATCGATCCCGGCCTTGATCCGGTCACCGGCGACCACCGCGGAAACCCCGGCAGGCGTACCAGTGAAAATAATATCCCCACCCTTCAAGGTATAAAGTTTCGAGAGTTCAGAGATGATTTCAGCAACCGACCAGATCATGTCATCCAGATTGGCATCCTGTCTGGTTTCACCATTGACCTGCAACCAGATGCGACCGGCGTCGGGAAGAGCTCCTGCCACCGGTACAATAGAAGATACCGGTGCAGATTGGTCAAAACCCTTGGCTGCATCCCAGGGCTTGCCCCCTTTTTTCGCCGCAGCCTGCAAATCGCGCCGGGTAAAGTCAATGCCGACGGCATACCCATACACATGTTGCAGTGCAGCTTCAGTACTCAGCTTGCTGCCGCCACTCTTCAAGGCAACAACCAGTTCCACTTCGTAGTGCAAGTTGTCAGTTGCTGGCGGATACTGGACTGCATTGTTTTCGGTGACAATGGCATTGGGGGGCTTGCTGAAAAACACAGGTGGATTCATTCTGGGGTCGCCACCCATTTCACGCACATGATCGCCATAATTCTGGCCTACGCAATAAATACGCCGTACTGGAAACCTGTCCTTCGAATCCAGCACCGGAATAGACGGAATGGTCTCTGCTTCAATTACATAGTTTGTTTGGGAATTGCTTGTTGACGAATTACTCATAGCTGAATCCTTATTGACGACACCCCAGGTCCCGCTCCAACTTTTCCGGTTGCCAGGCGGTTACGCCTGGCAGCAATTGTCGATCCAGCCGGTTTTCCACCTGATCCATCGAAACGAGCTGATCACAGAAACTTGCATGGACAGGAAGGTCAGCAGGGAACACGAATGCGGCGACTGATTGTCCATCACTCACCACCTTGAAATAACTGTCGGGCAACAAGGACTCACCAATACTTCCAGAGAAACTGTAGAGCGGTCCGCTCACCACAAAAAGCTCAGCAGAGCCAGCAGCCAGTTCATTGACAGCCTGGTCGAGTCGAGACCAGCTACCCAGGCGAAGTGATTGAGGCAGGGGCGACATATTGCTGAGATAATTCAACTCGTCCCAATAGGGCGTTCCGGCAAAACTGGTCATCGGTGTCAATCGACCACGATCCCCGGTATCGAAGCGGATTTCATTGATTCGATACTCACGATCCTGTGCATTACTGAGATCCGGTTGCACGACGGCAGGCGACTCGAGATCTCCAACTTCCAGCGCAGCGCTGCTCACCAGGTCGTCCTGCTGCCAAAACCGGGGCAAGAGGGAAGCCACCCCCACCGTGTCAGGCAGCACGCGATAGGCAACCCACTCAGCGAGGGCAGTGTCAGCATCGATTGCAGCAGCATACAGGTGCCGAATGACTACTTCAGTGCCTGGGCTGGAAACCTGCGGGCATTCCACCAGACAATGACTGATATGCACGGACTGTGCAGACAGCATTGACGTGAACGCGAAACTAGCCCATAGGATAAGGGATCGCAGCATGCACCTCATCGCATTCACTCATTACTGAATCATCCAGTTTGATATCCAGTGCAGCCAGGGATTCATCCAGTTGATCGGCCGTGCGCGCACCAATCATTGTTGATGCCACGAAATCATGCTGCATGCTCCACGCAGTAGCCAGGGTTACGGGCGACATGCCAGCCTTCTCGGCGATTTCAACATAGCGCTCGGTACTGGCCAAGGTGCCTTCATTCACAAACCGGTCCGCCATGGCTCGCTGACGCGCTTCACCAGCCTTGAGGTAATCTGCGAAGCGTGAATTGTCCGGCACATTGCCACCATTGTACTTTCCGCTGAGAACTCCCCCACCGATTGGCGAATAAGGCAGCAAGGAAACCTGCTCACGACGGCAGACCTCGGCCAATTCATCCATGAAGCGACGGTTGAGCAGGGAAAAATTATTCTGGATGGATTCAAAACGTGCCAGGCCCTCGTAGTGGGCCACGGTATTGCTCTTGGTGAGACCGTAGGAATTTTCATTGCTGGTACCCAGGTAGCGCACTTTGCCGGCATCCACCAGGCGGGTGAGTGCTTCCATGGAGGCTTCGATTGGCACCACCGTGTCTGGCCAATGCACCTGATACAGATCGATATAGTCAATGCCCAGCCTGCGCAAGCTGCCTTCAACCGCTCGCTCAACGTGGTGGCGATCGATGGCAGTAAGCCCTTCCCGGATCGGGGGTACAAACCAGCCCGAGGCCGCACCGGCAACTTTGGTGGCGATGATCAAGCCGTCTCTCGGCTTGGTCTTGATCCACTGCCCGAATATTTCTTCCGTAAGCCCTGCCAGCTCCGCGGTTGGCGGCACCGGATAGACCTCTGCAGTATCATAGAAGTTGATTCCCCTTTCATAAGCCTTGTCCAGGATCTTGAAAGACTCACTCTTGTCACTCCAGGTGCCAAAACTCATGGTACCCATACAAATAGGTGACACCCTTAATCCACTCTTTCCTATGTAGCGATGCTCCATAAAATTCCCTACTGCTCCATTGTTGATTCAATATAGGTTTAAATTTTTCTACAGACTCTAGATTCTTCCCGCTCAATCCAATGGGGGACAACTGTCACCCAGGTATCCGGTGCCTCCACAGTAGCCCGGGTCTTGCAGTTGAATTCGAATACCGTCGGGGTCGGTGAAATACAACTCAGGAGTGCCTCCTTCGGCACCGCCGCGATTGGGCATACGCATGCTGATCCAGTGCATCAATGGCTGAGTGTCGGCAGGGTCCTGCCTGGCCCGCAAACCATACCTGGTCAGTTGTGCAAGCACATCATCGACATTGAAATCGAGCATGCTGAAACACACATGATCGATCCGTGCAGGCGACTGCGGCACACCCTGCTCGTCCCCGCCCACGTACATCAGAAACTGCAATCCATCTCCGACTCCGATAACCGGAGAACCCGGTCCCTGATAGGCCTGAAAGGTTTTACCGAAGCAGCGGGTATAGAATTCGTTGGCGCGGCTCCGATTAGCCATGAAATTAGTAAAATGACTGTAGCCCACCAGCTCAAACATGCCGGGCAGGCTGGAAGGCTCAGGGCTTGTACAGGTCTCACCGAGCGGACCACTGCCGCCACAGTAATTTTCGCTGGTCAGGTGATAGACCAGCCCTTCCACATCGGCGAAAAACAATTCGCGAGTGCCATCGCGATCGATAATCCAGGAGCGTGAGGCCAATGCCAGACCCTGCTCGCCAGGACCAGGCGCCGGACCGGGCTCAATACCACAGCCCACCAGTTGCTGTTGCACGGTTTGCGGGTCGAAGTTCGCCACGCTGAGGCCAATATAGCTAAACCCAACGGACTCACCAGGGCCTGTTGGTGAAATTGAAAAAAAGTGGGGACCTTCTCCGACCTGCAAACAAACCGTTTCACCCTGGCGAGACTGGACAGGCGAACCAAACATGGCCTGGTAGAAGTTTACGGAGCGATCCACGTCACTCACTTTGATATCAAAAGAGTGGATCTTTTGGACCGCGACCGGTGAACTACCCTGCGCTAGCGCCGATGGTGCCAGTGCGAGCAAGGGTAAGGACTGCAGCAACTGCCTTCTGCTCCTGCTGAAGACGCTTTTTGGTAAGGATGGATCAGGTCTGATTATTGTTTTCATTGGCCGAGAACTCCCCTGCTGTGCTCCGGTGGCACGGGAGAGCATCATAGCCAGTCCTTGGCCTTATCGTCCAGTGAGCCGGGGGTGCGGGCTTACTTGCGCCTCGCTGGCAAGGGTTCCACGCGGCCGATATCCTGCTGCCATTGGTCAAATCCACCAGCCATGTGTGCCACCTGTTGCACGCCCATGGATTGCAGGGACTGAGCGGCCAGCGCTGAACGCCATCCTTTGTTGCAGTACAGGATCAGCGAGTCCGCCGCTGCAAATTCCTTTCGATAGTAGGGGCTTTCCGGATCGATCCAGAACTCCAGCATGCCCCGCGGCACATGCATGGCGCCGGGGATTGTGCCATCACGCTGCAATTCACGGATGTCCCGCAAATCTACCAGCAATACTCCCTGCTCCTGACTTTTTTCATTGACCTGCTCGGGGGACAGCGTAGTGACGGTGGACTCCGCCTCCTCAACCAGTGATTTGACGCCTCGACTAATCTCAATCATCGACCCTGCTCTCGCATCTGTTGCTATATCTTGCAAGCAACTTAAACAAGAAGCCAGGCGATGGCAAATCAGTCAAGCTTGCTGCAGCTAATTCGCCAGTAAGGAAACACCGCAGAGCCGTCCAGACTCACCCACTCCCCCTTCCACTGAAAACCGGAATCCGAGATATCGAAAAAAGTGAGTCGGTTGATGCCATCTATATCGGTACCGGGCGCTTTCTGCGGCTGCTCCAGTTCAAGTCGCCCATCAACCATGCCACCACTCCAGACCCCCGTACCGTAATTGGGCGTGGAAAAATAGGTAACGTGCCATTGTCCCGCTGCGCGGTCGTAAATCCTGATGTTGCCGTTGGTGGCGCCACCAGAAGTACCGGCATCACGGATAGCATGCCCATTGAGAAAATAGTAGGCATCCCAGGTCCGGGTGCTGGACTCCCATTCCCCGGTGGCATTATTCAGCCGCTCCTGGCTGCAATCATTTTTGCCAATCATAAAGGCAAACTGGGACAGCTCCGGCGCTGCCTCAGGATTCGGTCTGCCAAAGGGATAGCTGTCATTGGGGTCATATTCCAGTTCGCCCTCTCGTGCCATTACCGGCAGTGATATCAGAAAACAGGCAAGGACCAGAGCAGTCGCTGCCTGCTGTGTGAGTTTGTGTGCTGAATGCATGGCGATCCCCGAAGCTGGTGTTGTATTAGCTTCAATTCTAATCCTGGCGCAGGCAAGAGTCAGTGGTTCGAGGGGTCCCGGACAGAATCTGGACCTCCCACCGGCCGGAAATGCGCTCTGGCTCACAGCCTCGCCCGTAGCAGATGAACAAACAGGTCGATTCTGCTAGCCTAGCAGGCAGTTCAATGGCAGGAGCAGAGCGATGAACGAGAGAGATTTTCAGCTGATATTGCGAGCCAAGCGCCAGATCGACCGAGAGGCCGCCATGCGCTCCTTCTTCTTTGTTGGCATCTGCTTTGTAGCAGTCTTGAGATTGGTCGGGCTGGAAGTTTCGTTTCTCTACCCACTACTCTTTATCGTGTTGTTTGTTTCACTGGTTTTGAATTCCGACTTTATCGCCAATTTTGGCCTGGTATCAAAACGGGACCTGGTAAAACTGATCGAACGTCACATCCACAACGATCCCGACACGCTTACCCGCTATTCAGAGCTTAAAAGCCGAATCTGAAGATTCGGCTCACGCGACCATGGACGAGAAACAAAAGCGCGGACTGTTACTTGCAGTGGCATTCCTTCTACCACTGGTCTTTGTCATGGTGGTATTCGTTTCCACCTATATTCCATCAAGAACATTAAGCACTGATTACAATTTTGTCTACGCTATTTGTTCGGAGGGTCGAGCTCCGTACAGTTACTACTGCAGCAACCACTTGCGCAACCTCTACACGATCGAGAATGGACGCTTGACCGAAAATGAAATTCCAGCGGACCTGGACTCTGACAACGATGGCGTAAGTGATCGAAATGAAAACTATCGAACGCGCTTGTTCCTGCATAACAATACCTCGAACTCCAGCGAAGAAATCAGCCTCACTGAAGCTCAGCGGCTGACCCTGGATGACCGACTGACCTCTCCCGATGGCGTCGCAGTCGAATGGCAATACACCAGCGGTGGCAATTTCTTTCCCTTCGTTCGCTACTCAAGTAACTATGGTTATTTTTTGACCCAGGGAAATGCCAGGAAAGAAATCGATCTGATAAACGAATCACAAAGAAGTTACTACCAGAATGACTTCATGTTTCTGGGATGGGTGATCCCGCAATGAACAAACAGGAACTGCTTGCAGAGCTGTCTCGCCAGCTTAAAGACGGGGCAATCACCGAAGCCGATATTCAGGAAGTTCTGACAACAGAGGCCAGTTCTGAAGCTCAGCCAGCAGGCAATGCACTGCATCATTCCTCTTTGCTGCCAGCGTCCATCGTCACCCGATTGCTATTCGTGATCGGCGCGATCTTCATCGCTCTGGGCATTCTCTATCTGATTGCACAGCTCTGGGATGACCTGGGCAGCCTCGCCCGCATTGCCGTCACCCTGGGAGTGGGCATGACGTTCGCCGCCTGTGGCTCATGGATCATGCACCTGGACCAGGACAGAGAACTGGGGAGCGCTTTTCACGGCATAGGCGGATTTATCATACCCGGCGGGGCACTGGTGACACTCGATGAGATGGGTGCCAATTTTGACAGCAGCTGGCCGGTGACCCTCACCATCGGCATGGTGTTTGGTTTCTATGCACTACTGGCCTGGTATCACCGCCGGGTCATTCTGAGCTTTTTCGCTTTCGCCAATGGCACCGCGTTCATCTATTTGCTGATGGATTCCCTGTTGCCCGTGATCTACGAGAATGTTTTTGACTATCTCACCATGTGCCTGGGAATCAGCTACATTCTATTCGCACAGCTTTTTCGTGACAGCTGGAATGAAAGACTGGTGCCGCTTTTGTTGTTCTTTGGTGCAATTGGGCTCTACGGCGCTGCATTTATCCAGGTCTGGGATAGCCTGATATTCGAGATGCTCTATCCGTTCCTGGCCTTTGGTGGCATGGTATTGTCGGTCAGCGTACTCAGCAGCCGTATTACCCTGACGGTGAGTACCCTGGCGGTGATCGCCTATGTCATTTACTTTACCGCAGAGTACTTTGCCGACTCCATTGGCTGGCCCATCGCCCTGATCCTGCTGGGTTTCACCGTCATCGGCATTGGTTATTTCTCAATACGACTGAACCGAAAGTATCTTCAGTCCTGATTAGCGCCTTGATGATTTGATCATGGCACCGCCGCCGGATACCACTGCTCCGTAAACGTTGCCAGCGGCATCGACTGCCACTCCTTCCGGGTTGGACCCGTCCGGGTAGGCTGCAACTGTCCCGTCGATAAAGTAGTCGACGATACCATCGAGCAAAGAGCCCACCCGGATTCCCGCTTCCCAGCCCGGGTTTCGAACATCATCGAATTCCGACTCGGAATCAGCCACATAAATCATGTCGTCATCGGTGATGTAGATGCCGCTGGGACGGCTAAAGGTTTTGAATTCGCCCATGTAGTTGCCGTCCAGATCAAAGATCTGCAGACGGTTGTTACCCCGGTCCCCGACAATCAAGCGGTTACGTGAATCGATATCCACTGCATGGGGTGTTTTCAACTGGCCAGCACCACTGCCCCAGCCACCCCAGTACTTCAGTAAATTGCCATTGCGATCGAACTTCACGATGCGCGCAACGGTGTCTGGAGTGGCGTCTGTCTGCTGTCCGCTGTGCCCATCCCCAACATAGATATTGCCATCGGCATCGGTCACCACATCGCAGGGAGTTTCCAACAGGGCATCGGTACCATCTCCAGCCACACCGGGCTGACCGAGAGTGAGCAGTAATTCTCCTTCCGGACTTAGCTTGTACACCACGTGACCTTTGCCAGCAGTTTCCGGGTTATCGGGATCGGGTCCCTGTGCATCAGTAACCCAGATGTTGCCGTCACGATCCACATGCAAGCCATGGGGAAACAACATCAAGCCGCCACCGATAGAGGCCACTACGTTGCCTTCTGAATCTATCTTGAGAATGGGGTCCAGATCGGAACCGGCACAGCTGTTTGTTCCACAACGGTCAATGGCCCACAGATGGCGACCATCAGGATCGATGTCGACCCCGGCAGTTGAGCCCCAACTTCTCCCCTCTGGCAGATCCACCCAGTTATCGATGGAGGTAAATGGATTTGGCCGATTATTGATGGGTTCAAGCTGTGCCTGCACAGTACCAGCCAATAACAGGAAGAGCAGGATCAGGGGACGAGTCAGACGGGAGTTCATGGCAACACCTCTCGATTCATTCAGCAACAACAGACCCACGAGCGCCATGGAGGCTGAACTGAATCAGTGAATAGTAGGAAAAGTGTACCGAGAGCGTCCTGAGCTTGCAATCGAGCTCAGGATTCTGGTGTCACGCCCAGCGCTGCAGGTTTCAATACGATTCTCAGCATTACTCCAGCTATCAGGAACACAGCAGCTACTGACAACAGTATGATCTGGCTGAACCCGAAGAGCCCCCCTGCCGGTAATGCAAGAGTGAGACCAGAAAGCGCCACCAAAATCCTTATAAAAATGCCACCCGACCCGGTTCCCAGATCACCAAGACCAATCAGGTAGCCCTGAATGGCGGCAGACACCAGCGCCACACCAGCCAGTGCTGTCGAAATCGCCTGCATATTTTCCATGGTCGAGCCTTGCAACAAAAGAGCCGGATTGAACACGAAGAAGAAAGGCACCACGTAGATAATTGCACCCAGCCGCATGGCTTCTATACCCGCCCTCATGGGCGAAACCTGCGCCACAGATGCCGCAGCAAATGCCGCCAGTGCCACCGGCGGTGTAATGAAGCTCAACATGCCCCAGTACATCACGAACATATGGCTCGCCAGCGGGTCCAGGCCCGAGTTGGTCAGAGCCGGTACCAGCACGATGGCGAGAAAGATATAGGCTGCTGTCACCGTCATACCGATGCCGAGAATAAAACTGGTCAGGGCTCCCATAAGAAGCAGAATGACCACATTTTCTCCGGCCAGATAAACCAGGTCATTGGCAATGGTTCCGGCTATACCAGTCACTGCCAGGCCGCCAATAATCAGGCCGATAGCTGCCAGGATACCGGCCAGTTCTGCCAGCAGCTTGCCCATGGTGGCCACCAGCTGCATGAATCTGGCCAGATCGAGCTTGTGTTTGGTGAACTGGTTTATCACCAACAGCATGGCGGTGGCGTAAAAAGGCGCAATGGCTTCCCGCTGCAGGTAAACCAGCATCCAGATCAGGGCGACAAACACCGCAATGAAATACCAGCCATCCCTGAATACTGTGGACAGCCTGGGCAGTTCCTCCCTGGGCAGACCGGCGAGCTTCTTGCGTGCGGCATAGGCATCGATCTGCATGTAGAGGCCAAAGAAGTACAGCACTGACGGCACGATGGCTGCAATGGCTACAGTGACGTAACTGACGTTAAGAAAGCTGGCCATAACGAAAGCTGTCGCACCCATGATCGGTGGCATAAACACTCCGCCGGTGGAGGCACAGGCTTCCACTCCAGCAGCGTATTCCTTGCTAAAGCCGATGCGCTGCATGGCAGGAATAGACAATGGCCCAGTGGTCAGTACGTTGGAAATCGGGCCGCCGCTCATGGAACCCATCAAGCCACTGGAAAAAATAGATACCTTGCCCGGACCACCACGCTGGTGACCCAGCAAGGCGAAGGCGAGATTGATAAAGAATGGCCCTCCACCGGTGTGTTGCAAGGATATGCCAAACAACAAAAACCCAAACACAAGCTGGGCAAAGACCCGCATGGGAATACCAAACAGGCTTTCCTCTCCCAACACGTGGAAAATGGCTACATCGTGGATCGGTATGCTTAACGCTGCGATTACCGTTGGCAGGGAATCAGCAAAAGTCGGATAGAGAGAGAATAGAGCAACAATGATGAATACAGGCCACCCGCCAGCACGGCGTCCTGCCTCCATCACAATCACCCAGGTCACCATGGCCAGCACCACGCCGACAGGTGGCGCAGCGTACTCCCAGGCTTCCAGCACTATCCGTTCGGCAAAATAGGCGTAGTAGGAAAAAATCAGCAGGATCACCACCATGATGGCGATGTCATACCAGGGCACGTGTGTCGGGCTGTGCTTACTGGCGGGAAAAGTGATGAATACCATGCACAGCATCACCCCGGTGATGAGATACATGTAGCGGCTGTCGAGCATGACGTAACCGACAAAGAAACCCAGATTAAAGATCTGGTTGACCGCCAGCATGATGGAGATCGCGGTCATGACGGCCATGACCATTTGCCAGCGCTGGGATAGTACCCGGTATCTTACCGCCTGCACATTGCCTGTGTTTTTCGGCGTGAGGGCAGCCTGGATAGTTCGATCATCGGCCATGGTCAGGCTTTACAGACCTTCGCCCAGGGTGATCATGCCAGCATCTGCCAGAGCGTCTGCTCGAGCTTGAAGCCAGGCTTGCTCAAATTCGTCGTAGTCCTCAGGGGCGCCAGGCAAAAATCTCTCCCAGGCGGACTGCAGCACTATCTGCCGCTCCAGGTTAGCCTGGTTTACCCTCTCTGCCTCTGCGGTCCAGATTCCTATTTCCTTAAAGTAACGAATAGCGCCCGGATGATAGGGCACGAATGCCTGTTCAAACTTTTGCCGGTCGATGGCCCAGCCATTAGCGCCAGGTGCATTTCCTTTATATTGATCGTAGTGCTGCAGCATCACCCTGACCATGCTGTACACCAGTGTTTCATCGGATTCAGCCAGCCCCACCAGGAACGGATAGGCTGATGAAAACACTTCTATGCCCTCTTTAGGTATCTGTGGTCCTTCGACCGCCACATGGGGCACATACCAGGGCAGGCGCGCTCGCACCCTGGCGATGGCTGCTTCGTCTTCGTGGGGGAAAGGTGGCCAGTACAGCCCCCTGGGCGAGGCTTCGATACGTAAAAATGGAGGTGAATTACAGGCGCCCCCGGCAGCATCGGCCCGGTTATTGAGTACAGCATCGATAGAGGCATTGTAACCACCCACCTCGACCGGAATTACATCGTCCCAGGTCAGATTGGCATAGGACAACAGCGCCGCAGTGGCGTTATTCAGAGAAGGCGCGCCCTGCACAAAAGTCATGCGCTTGCCCGCCATGTCTGCAACACTATTAATATTGGCATCGGCTGCGGTGGCGAAAGTAAAGGAACAGGCATCCGAGTAATTGGATAGCAAGGCGCGTACAGGCTGCGGTCCCCAGATTCGTGAGGCGAAATTCAGAATTCCTTCCTGGGCATACACCGACTCCGAACCACCCGCCGAAAAATGCACGCGACCTGCGCGTAATGTCGCCAGCCGGGACACATCGTTGCGCCCCGGTATTACCCTGAGATTGGTACTGTATTGGCGCTGCAGAATATTGCCGATGGCGACGGCCTGACTGTAACCACCAGTGCCAGTGGGATAGGCTGACCAGGCGATGGTCTTGGGAAAGCTGATGCCTTCGGCAGCAATTAGCGGCGTCGAAATAAGGTTTGTGGTAAGAATTGCGAGGAGTACAGCAAGGTACTTCATGGGGCAATGCCTTGTTTTCGCTAGTGCAGTTCAGCCAGAGGATAACCCACGCCGATAGGCATTACTACATGCCGGAGTTAGTGTTCAATCGCCCTGGCTGCACCAGGATTCAGTGTATCCTGTGGCCGGGAATTCCCCGAGGTTTGTTAATGGCACCCAGCTGCAACTCATAGTGACGCATCTCTTCTTCGGACCCACTCAGCTTCAATGCGGTTTGCAATGCCGCGGCCCTGTTTTCCTGGTCCCCCTGCAGCTCGGCAAGTTTGGCGCGAGCTGCCCAGTAAGGGCTGTATTGCCCCAGTTCCGGCTCCAGTTCGTGTAGCAGTGGTGCCGAGACTTTTACCTGCCCGTCAAACATCAGCGCAACCGAATAGTTAAGATAAACGATGGGGTCAGGTTGCTTCTGCAGTAACAGTTTGTACAGGCCTACAATTTCTGTCCAATCCGTATCCTCGCTGCGCCTGGCCAGAGAATGCAGACCCGCTATAGCTGCCTGCAATTGATACCTGTCAGCCTGTCCGTGCCGCAACGCCTTTTGCAACAGCACATCGGCTTCCCGTATTTGCACCTGCCGCCACAAACTCCGGTCCTGCTGGTCGAGTGTGACCAGTTTTCCCGCCTCATCAAGACGCGCCGGTGCCCGGGCATCCTGAAACAACATCAATGCCAGGAGTCCCAGGTTTTCTGGTTGCGGATACAAGCGACATAGAGATCGACAAAGAAATATCGCATTGCGGCACAAGGCCTGATCCAGCAATGTGCCGGAAGAACCGTAATAGCCTTCGTTGAAGATCAGGTATAACACCTGCTGCACCGGCTGCAAGCGAACATCCAGACGCGACGAATCTGGCAACTGGAAATCGATTCCAGTCGCAGCAATCTTGCGCTTGCTGCGGGTAATTCTCTGCTCCAGAGTCCGCTCCTGAACCAGCAGTGCACTGGCAATTTCAGTTTGCGAAAATCCCATGACCATTTTGAGAGTCAGTGCCAGTTGGTTTTCAACGGCAATGGCAGGATGACAGCACATGAAAATTAGCCGCAGCACATCATCTTCCAGATCGTCCGCCACTTCTTTGTGGTCACGTTCCGTTACAGCCATCTCCAGAATCAGTTCCCGTCCCCGTGACTCTCGTCGATAGCCGTCCCGGAATGCGTTCATTCCTGCAGTGACCAACCAGGCAACAATATTGTCCGGAATTCCCAGCCTGGGCCAACTCTCCAATGCCTTGACCACTGCTTCCTGCATGGCATCTTCAGCCTGATCCAGATTACCCAGGCGACGAACCAGCGCAGCCTGGGCTACGCTGTATCGTGCCTGAATACGTTGATGTATCAGTTTTTCACTGATTTCGACCATGGCTAATGATCCGGCTTTATTGTTCGAACACCATGACAGGCCGCACTTCGATGGAGCCATATTTTGCTGAAGGAATCCGGGCTGCCTGGTCAATGGCCTCGTCCAGATCCTTGCATTCCAGCAAATAAAATCCACCAAGCTGCTCTTTGGTCTCCGCAAAGGGGCCATCGGTCGTTACCCGCTTGCCATCCCTGACTCGCACGGTGGTGGCCGTTTCGGTGGGTAAAAGCGCTTCACCGGCAACAAGCTGCCCTTTGTCCTTGACGTCATTGGTAAAGGCCCAGTAGTCGGCCATGATCTGATTCTGTTCCTCTTCTGAGCGAGACAACATTTCAGACTCCACTTCATAGATCAAACACAGGTATTGCATAGTTCTATTCCTTTTAATTAGCTCAAGATGAATGTTTGAACGCTAAAATGCACTGCCATTCAATCTAAAGACGAATCAGCGACCCTGTTCCCGACACTTAATTTAACCTGGCAGAAACAAAAACGCCCGGCAGTGCCGGGCGTTTGCAATGATTTCTGCTTCAGGTCACGGTGTGACGGTGACGTTGACATTCTGGTAGGTAAACATGCTGCCATCGCTGGCGATTCCTCGCAGCACGTACTCTCCAGGCTGGTCAAAGGTCACCGTGGTGTTCCAGATATTGTCCTCGGGTGGTTCCGGAATAATAAACGGAGGCGACCACGGGGAATTGGCATACACACGGGTATCGGTGTAGGTCTTCATCTGGGTTGGCTCAAATGTTGTCGCCTTTTCCGGGCCACGGTACACCGACCAGGAAAATCTCAGGCCCGGGCCTGACATAGCCACGATGGAATTGGGTGGCCGGTAGATCTGATCCGGCGTGCGCGGTGGCGGTCGGTTGGACCGGGCGGGAAAGTCATCCGGGTCGTTGGCGTAGACTGACAATGACAGAGGCTCCCCCACACTCACCGTGCGATAGGTATCCCCACGCACTTCCAACTCGGGTGGGATATTGCTGCGCAGGCGATCATCGAGACTGCCGAATGCGCCACCCACTTCGGTGGAGATCACCTGGGGATCGATTCTATAGTCAGGATACAGACTGCCGTAAGCGCGGGTAGTCTTGCCCTGACTCTTCAGTGTCCACACCACTTCCTGCTCACCGAAATCGGCAGGGACATCGATAGTAAACAGGAACGGATTACGCCGCGGGTAAAAATGGGTCGGTTGTCCCATATCAGCGCTTTCCGGATCGTAGGCATTGATGGACAGATCATCCAGTTCGGCTTCGCCTACTACGCTGAAATAGTTGTCCGGCCCAACAGGGATGTCGAAGTGTTGTTGCCAGTTTGTGTTCATGTAGCCAAAGAACAATTTATAACTGCCATCGTCGTTGGGCCACCAGCCTTCATAGGCAGGTGACACGATCTCGCCGCTCAGCAACATGCGCCGCTCCTGGGCGGCAACAGTAGATGCTACGGACAACAGCAGCAATGAAATGAGGCTATAAGAGATACTGCGTTTCATCATGTCTGGCCTCAGTCGTCGTCGCTCGCGGTGCCATAGTCAGGCACTGGCGCCCAACACAGCGGACAGCCCACATCGTATTCGTTGCGGTCCCGCATTTGCGCGCGGCGCATGGCCATCTCTTCCTGGAACTGCTCTTCCGTCATGGTCACCGAGTAACCCAGGTCGATGAACATATTGGAAACAGAGCGGCGGCCACCACCAGCCCAGTTACGGGGGTCCGCCAGGTTGGGGTTGGCATCGGTGGTATCCATGAAGGCGATGGTGCGCAGCACCGTGCCTTTCGGCAACAGTGGCGCCTTGTCTTCCTTGTAGATGTACTGCTTCACCCAGTTGTGGTCATAGCCTACGCAGTTAAGCGTAAAGATGTTGTGACCCCAGATCGCTTCCAGGCACATGCGCACACCGGGAGCGTGCAGATGGGGTTCGAATGCCATGATCTTGGTGTGTTCCTGCAGGACCACATAATTGGACAACTCCTGATTGGCCCTGTTTGGCACCACGTCCAGGTCGATACCGTTCCCGGTGCGAGGCCCACGGTTGGAATACTTGGGTTCATAGCCACGGGGGAAGAAGGTAATGCCAAACTCCAGGTGACCAGTGGTCTCACGACCGTTGGAGTGCATATGGGCAGCACGCAGGTGCAATGCCGAATTGGCCTGCAACAGGCGACCGGCGCTGTCCGGAAAGACGTCTGCGTTACGGCCCACTTCATGAATGGGCCAGCTCACGGAACTTTCCGGGAGGATATAGCTGCCATCCTCATTGAGGATGCCACTCTGATAGGTCATGTGGTGGAAGATATAGCGACCACCCACAGTGCTGGAACCGGTATCCTGGGGAATGTCATTCACTTCCCGCACTTCAATGGATTTCACATAGCGGTCTTCAGTGAGGCCGGTAGGTACCAGTCCAATATCGCCCCACCAGTCTGGACCCACAGCAGGTCGAGTCATATCCGGCCCGCGCAACACCAACTCGGGTTCACCCAGAGTCCATTCATTGCCCTCGGAAAATTCCATGGGTGGTGGCTCATCGTCTGGATTACCACGAGGCGCTCCGTTATTGGCCCAGGCCTGAATCATGGCCAGATCCTGATCGGATAATGAGTAATCACTCTCAAAGCCGTCGGTGATACCGATATCTTTTTCCACATACCAGGGTGGCATGGCACCCATGCGATCGCGTATCGCCGTGCGATACATAATCACCGGCGCCCAGGGCCGAATTTCTTCATAGCTCATGAAGGACATGGGCCCGGCACCACCAGGTCGGTGACACTGCACACAGCTCTCCTGCATGATGGGAGCAATATGCTCGGCGTAATTGACATCCTCAGCCTGCATACCGAAATCTTCAATATCGTAATAGTGAAGCTCATGGTTGGCGATGCTGGCGTCGTGAGTCTGGGCGAAGCCCAGGGCAGGAGCCAGAATCAGTGCCAATGGGGCCAGGGGGAAAGTTGATCGTATTAGTCGGGCAATCATTGCGCTTACCTCGTGTTTTCTCTTTTGCCTGGGTCAGGCTTGAGTCCGGAAGAACTTCAGACCGGAAAACTTGATTTGAAATGGGTTTATTGGTGCCTAGTGTAAATGAATTTCCTCAACGAAGAGTAATGGGTAACAATCTATTGCAATTACCACGGCCCGTAAAGCTCTCTAAGTCCCTAATATTAAGTAACTTTTGCTATTCCGGTAGCGCGAAGGCCGTCAGCGTCGTGCCGGAAGGAATCAGCACCAACTGGCGACCATCCAGCATAAAAGTCATGGCCGCAGCGCCCCAGATGCGGGAGCCAGTCTGGTAATGCCACAAGTTTTCACCATTACGGGCATCGAAGGCCATGAAGTTGCCTTCATGATCGCCTGCAAATACCAGCCCGGAAGCGGTACTCATGACACCGCCAAAAGTAGGCGAGGGGTAAGTAAATTCCCATTCCAGCTCACCGGTGTGCACATCCAGTGCGCGCAAGGCACCGCTGCCCTGCTCTGCATCGATATGCACCGCGCCACCAAAATTGGATTGCCCTGGTGTATTGGCGGGCTCTTCCGGCACATAGGTTGCGCAGGTTTCCCTGGCGGTGAGAATAAACAGATCCAGGCCGGGGTAGAAAGTGGGTGGCATGAAATTGGTCGAACCCCAGGGGTCAGGCAAGCAGCCCTGGCTGCCGTCATTCAACACGATCGGTCGACCATCGTCACCAATTTCCCGAGCCCAGGTCGTTGCGGTAAAGGGTTTCCCTAACAAAAGTTCTCCGGTCACCCTGTCCAGCACATAAAAGAAACCGTTTCGGTTGCCAACCATCACTACACGTCGTGGCTCCCCTTCCCATTCGATTTCCGCCAACACCGGCATGTGATTGGAATCCCAATCATTCAGATCATGGGGTGTGAACTGGTAGTGCCAGACCCGCTCGCCGGTATCGGCGTCAAGGGCCAGCAGCGAATTGGAATAGAGATTGTCGCCGGGGCGAGCCTCGCCGTAATAGTCCGGATTGGGATTACCCACGCCCCAGTAGATCAGGTTCAGATCAGGATCATAGCTGCCATTCATCCAGGTGCCACCGCCACCAGCCGCCAGCACTTCAGGGTCATCGGGCCAGGTTTCACTGCCAGGCTCGCCTGGACCCGGGATGGTATTGAATCGCCAGATGCGTTCCCCGGATTGAGGGTCGAAAGCGTCGATAAACCCGCGAGTGCGATACTCACCACCAGAAATGCCCACGATGATTTTGTTATCCAGCACCAGGGGCGCAAGGGTCGCTGCATAGCCCACCTGGTAATCTGCCAACTCACGTTCCCACAGCACGTCACCGTTGCGGCGATCGAAAGCCATCAGATGGGCATCCAGGGTGACCATGAACAGGCGATTACCCAACATGCCAAATCCCCGATTGACCGGCGCGCTGGCACCATAGGTCAGATCATCGGGCAGGTTGCGGCGGTAAGACCAGAACGCACGGCCAGTGCGGGCATCGATAGCCCAGGCGTAGTTATTGGAGCCAGTCACATAAAGCACACCGTCATCCACCAGGGGCGTGGTTTCGAAGCCACGACCACGAGTGGTAGTACCAGTCTGAAAAGTCCAGATCGGACGTAATTGATCCACGTTTTCCGGTGTGATCTGTGTCAGTGGACTGTGCCGTTGTCCCGAATAGTCACCGGAGTAAGTTAACCAGCGTTCCGGATCTTCAAAGCCGGCCAGAATGTCATCGTAGGTCGGGCCCGCATCAGGCTGGGCTGTCAACTGGCTGCTACCGAGAAGTAGAGCCAGGAAAGACGCCACAAGCGGAGTAACCGCTCGACGAGTCAGGGAGTGTTGCTGCTTGTCCATCATTACTGTCCGTCCAGATAGTTAAGTATGTCCAGCAGTTCCTGCTCGCTGATCAGGCTGGGCGGGAATGCGGGCATGAGTGATCTTTCGCTACGTTCCATTCTGCGTAAATTCGATTTCATAAAGGCACGCAGTCGCTGATTCTGATCCATCAGTTGCAGGGAAAATGCGTCCTCACTCTTCAGCACACCCTGCACAGTCTCATTATCCGACGTAACAACCGTTATGGGTTTATAACCACGTTGGATCAAGGCGCTGGGCTGTCGCACTGAAGTGCGCAGGGATTCCAGTGAACGACGACTGGTTACGCCGGTCAGATTGGGACCCAGACTGCCACCCTCTCCTGCTACGCGATGGCATTCAGCGCAGTGACGGGCGAACAAACGCCTGCCATTGGCAGCATCTCCCTCAGGCAATTCGGATACGCCTGCTACCGCCACGCTTTGCAGATAACCTACCAGCATCCAGGTTTCCGTGTCGGTAAAGTCATGGGGCGGCATGATACTGCCGGGAATACCTTCGCGAATGGTATTGAATACGTCCTGCACAGAAAGCTGTCGTTGGGACCACATCAAGGTGAGGTCTGGCGCGTCGATAGTGCTGATGCCTTTGGCGTCCGCCCCATGGCAGGTAGCACATTGGGCACGAAACAAGACGCCACCCGCGTAAATGGCGCGAGCGTTGCCTTCCAGTGGATTCGCACTCTGCGCCTGTGCAGTAGCACTGAGGGTAAAAAAAACAATGGCTATATAAGAAGAAAGAAGACGCACTGTTGCTCTCGTTTTACGTCGGTAATGGAGTCCAGAGCATATCAAATAATGCACTGGGGCTGTGAATTGCTGTTAATGGCCGAGCAGGACACAGTTGACTTCCCACCGGGCTTGGTTTTTACTCCCCCCATTAATCCTGGAACAATATCGGAGCGCCCGCATGAGTTCGAATCCGAAGCAATTCAAAGAAATCATCACCTCTGTCTGTGCCGCCGCTGCGCTGGGCATGGTCGTGCTGGTCACCCAGACCGATGTGATTTCGGCACAATCCAGCAATTTCCAGGGCGGTGCTCCGCAGGTCAGTGAAGCCCCTGACGATGCCCGCTACATTCGAATTCTGTTTCCAGCGGGTGTGCGCTCTTCCTGGCATAGCCATACCTGGGGCCAGTTGCTGATGATTGAAGAAGGCATCGGCCTGCACCAGATTCGCGGCCGTACCATCGAGGAGTTCCACCCAGGCGAGCCTTTCTGGACTCCAGCCGGCATCGAGCACTGGCATGGCGCCCATCCTGACGTGGATGCGCTGCAGCTCACCATTTATGAAGGCACAGTAGAGTGGCTTGAACCCACCACCGATGCCCAGTATATGGGGCCACGTATGCGACCCATGTCCCGCTCTTCCAACTAGGTTTTGACGGAACACAAAAAAGGCGGCTTATAAGCCGCCTTTTTTATTGGCAGGGATTTAGTGCCTGCCAATGAACCTCATTTTCCCTCACCACAATTAGCCACTACTGGCTGCTGACCCTGAAGTCACTGTTGTGCGGTGGCACCACGGCCACTTCCTCCGGTGGGTCCAACTGCGGTATCCACTCATAGGGAACCCGATGGGCGCGATAGATCCGGTGCGAAGGCACCTCATCGTCACTGTAGTAGGGACTGACATATTCCCAAACGATTTCCTCTTCCGGGGTCAGTTCAAACACGCGACCGTGCATACCCTCATTGACCAGGGTGTTGCCATTGGGCAGTCGCTGGGCATTGCTGACGTAGGAACTGTAAAAACTGAATCGCTCGGTTCCTGAGAAAGTGTATTCCCAAATGACTTCCAGAGTCACCGGATTCACTTCCAGCACGCGGGAGCTGTCGCGGGTCATGCTTGTGATGCCATCCGGGTTGGCCGGATTGGCAAATCCATAGCCACCGGAGCCACCGTTATCGAATACCAGCAGGTTGCCGGCTCCGGGTAATCCACGGGGAATAATATGGGGATTGTGCTGTCCGATGACCTGGCCCAGTTCGGCGCCCTCCGGGGTCACCGTGAAATCGGGACCCAGGCGCCAGGCAATGCTGCCATCCCGGGCGATAATGGCAATGATGTTTGCTTCCCGGGAACTGATCATGATGTGCTGCGGATGAAAGCGCTCGTCTCCTTCGTCATACCAGGGGTTCGGCCCCAGATAGGTGGCCGAATTGATATGTAACCAGTCTGCACTTTGTCTGTCTTCGTTGTAGCTGACAGATCGGTAGATGGCATTGCGTGCTTCCTCGGTAAAGCCAAGCTCGTCCACATGATCGCTGGCCAACCACTCCCACACCACCTCCCCTTGCCAGTTGATTTCAACAATGTAGTCGTCTTCAAGTCGCTTGTCGGAAATTTCGGGAACCGTGAGATTCTTGTGGGCCAGGATTAGTGTCTTGCCACCATCTGTTCTTGGCTCCGCATTCGGCGCGTAATACCCAACGGGATTTCCTTCCCGCTGCCAGTCGTGATGATGGCGAGAGGCCCAGATGGTTTCGCCTCCGCTTTTGGTGCCGTCATCGTTTTCCACCACTTCGGTCTGCACCTGCTCCAGACGGTTAAATTCCCACACTTTTTCATTGTCCCAGTCCAGTTGCATCAGGGTCACTGATTCCTGATTGGGTCGGCGAAAGGTATCGGCTCCGAACACAAAACCTCCCGGCATCATGCGGAATGGCCCCATACCCGCCAGTTGCGGCCAGCGGCGCACCACCTTGCCGTTCATGTCCAGCAGAACCGCGCCGGCACGGTCAGCGGTGTCGATGATGGTGTAGCCACTCCAGGTTTTTTCCGGATTGAAGATGGTGGTACCGGTTGGGAAAACGGAAGGGATGGCAAACAAGCCCTGCACGTAGGCCAGCAACAGAATCGATACGGTTACCATTGCGATGGGACGGGAAAGGACTTTCATAGCGCACTCCTTTGGATTTTTTATTGGTGCAACGCTCTGGTGTATTGGGATAGCGTGGCTGCTTTGCAGTAAGCTCTTATCGTTACCCGGTTGATCGGAAGAGTAACGACTGCAGAAGGGCTCAGCTATGGATTGGCTAATCCATGTATAGATCAACAGTAGTTAGAAGGGTAGCGATGATGCTGGCGAAAACCGCAGGTAGAGAACTACTCATGGACGATCGAGTTCTACCCGGTAATAGGGCTGCAAAGTGTCGATGGCCTCCACTGGCTGACTGTTCACATCCCACTTGAACAATTGCGCGACGATTCGATCACGCTCAAAGTCCACAAGGGTGAAACCGTGCTCTTCGATGGCGGGCACCTGTTCTTCGAAGTCCAGGTATTGCGAAGGGGCCGATGGTACGCCACGCACCACCGAGGGAAAGCCTCTGATAGAAGTGCTCACCGGACCGCAGAGAATATTGGTGATGGGATTGTCACTGAAATCCAGGTTGCCCGATCCGTACATGGTACCCACACCCGTGGCATGCAAGTCTCCGGCAATAAACAGCGGATTGCGATGCCGCATATTGGCCACTTCCTGCATGATGCGATCATGTTGTGACAGCCATCCCCGTTGCCAGTGGGGTTTCGGAATCTGGGTGGTAAGTTGGCCTGTCTCCGGATGCAGCACATCGGGATACCATTCCCCCCACTTGCCGGCAGTCCAGCCCGGTGGGTTTGAGGGCACATGCACCAGGTGTCGGGTGTCACTGGAAGCAGTACGCTGGGCAAGCCAATTCTCTACATTGCGATCGAGAAAACTGGCATTGAGCTCACCCACACTGAGAGTTCTGCGCACATCGTAGAGCAGAACTTCAAGCAGATCGCCGTAACGCAGGGTACCAAAACTTTCCGACAGATCGCCGCGTGCGCTGAGGTGAGAATAAGGCAGTCCTGGGGAACGGGTCGGATCGGCAAGAAACTCGGGGTAGTAAAGTTGTTGTGTGGTGCGGGCCAGCTGTAACTGAAACCAGGGCACGGGGTAGGTCAGTGGCGAATCATTTTCCCAGTGATCGTGGTCGTCCTGCAGAAAGTACATGGGGGTTGACCGGAAGTCGGTGCCGTACAACGGCACAATCTGTGGCCCAGCCGCCAGCTTCATGGCTTGTTCATTGCTGCCACCCATCACCCGGGCAGCAAAATCAAAATCACTTTGTTGCCCGGCCGGACTCAACTCTCCGGCGTTCTCACCCTGCCAGGTATGCAGGTCCCAGTAGATGTGGTCGCCATTGGCGACTGCGGCTTGGGGAGCGAAGGCAAGCCCCCTGCGCAACAAACGGCGACGAATCGCAATCGGTAGATTGCCCCGCCGGTCACCAATACCAAAATACTGCCCTTCCGGTCCTCCAGCACAGGTATAAAACAACACCCTTAAGCGTTCTGGACTCTGTTGTGGGTCGGGGAACGTGGAAAGGGGCCAGGAGTCGCACAATGCGTCCCCTCCCCGGTCATGCAGGGAAAGCGTGTATTCAGTCTCTGGTCGGAGTTCACTGGCATAGAATTGCCAGAACTGACCCAGGCTGTCATTGCGATAGCCCTCTACGTACCGCTCATCGGCTCCATTCTGTACCCGCAATCGCGGCGCATCATTCAATGCCCGTGTAAATGAGGCCTTGATCAGAAAATGGGAGTCATTGACCGCCGGCAGCAGATGCCGAACCAGCCCGGCATCCCAACCGTCACTGGCATTGGCAAGCGACTGTTGTGCCATCAATTGCTGCCAGGGCCAGGCAGACAGCCAGGCACCCCCCATGGCACCGGCAGACCTTTTCAGGAACTGCCTGCGTTTCAACGGATGCAGATAGGGATTGGGGTTTTTATTATTCTTCATAGGGTCAGCTTCGATATCAGGTGAGCCTGACACAAGCATACTCCTGCAAAACGTCAGTGCAAGCCATAGTGAACCAGCGCAGCGTTTCAATTTGCTCACCACCTGATCGCATCCTATACTGCCTTGCACAGGACAGCATGATCACAGGGGGATACTCATGCATCGCAGCCAGCAAACATCCATCGCCATTCTTTTTCTCGGCAGTCTCGGGCTGCTTGGTGCCTGCAGTGAGCAGGCCCCCGTCGAGCCCGAATTGAGTTTTGAAGAATCGCTGCAGCAGCAATTGATTCAGGCCCAGCCGGGGGACGTCATTGCCATTCCGGCAGGCACCCACAACATCACTCGAGGCCTTTCCCTCAATGTGGATGGCGTAACCATTCGCGGCGAGGGGATGGATGCTTCCATCCTCTCATTCGCTAACCAGGCGCAGGGCGCAGAAGGTTTGCTGGTCAGCGCGGATGACTTTGTCATCGAAGACCTGGCCATTGAAGACACGGTTGGCGATGCCCTGAAGATTAACGAAAGCAATAATGTCACCATCCGCAACGTACGCACTGAGTGGACCGGCGGGCCATTGACCACCAATGGCGCCTACGGTATTTACCCGGTGCAGTCCAGCAACATACTCATCGACGGCGCCGTGGCCATCGGCGCTTCCGATGCGGGCATCTATGTCGGTCAGTCCACCCAGATCATCGTGCGCAACTCCCGCGCCGAATACAATGTGGCTGGCATAGAGATTGAAAACTCCACCTTCGCCGATGTACACAACAATATCGCCACCAACAATACCGGTGGCATCCTGGTATTCGACCTGCCCAACCTGCCGGTGCAGGGTGGGCGCAACACTCGTGTGTTCAATAACGAAATCACCGGCAACAACACCGGCAATTTTGCCCCTGCCGGTAACATAGTCGGCGAAGTACCCGCCGGCACCGGCCTGATGGTGTTAGCCAACGACAGCATCGAAGTCTTCAACAACGATTTCATCGACAACAACACCGCTAACGTGATGATCGTCAGTTATTACATCACCGAACGACCTTTCGAAGACCCCAACTACGATCCCTTTCCGGAAACCATTTACATTCACGACAACACCTTTAGCGGCGGCGGCATTACGCCGGATTCAGAACCCCTGCAGGCCTTGCAATCGGCCACTGGCCAGCCCATTCCGGATATCGTCTGGGATGGCACCGTCGTCCCGGGCAAAAGTCCCGAACAAGTACTGTGCCTGGCCAATAACGGTGATATCAGTTTCGTAAACCTAGATGCAGGCAATGGCTTTGCCGCACCGTCATTCGATGGCTCAGCTCACGACTGCACATTGCCGGCCTTGTCAGTGATTTCACTCAGCTCCAATGCCGATTGATCGCCGAGGATTAATGAATTAATGCGCTCATTTATCGTCAGCGCAGTGCTGGGTTGTTTGCTGGCTGCCTGCTCTGATTCTCCAACTCCTGTATTCCATGAAAGTGAAAACCCTGGACGACTCTCGGACTGGGGATTGTTTACCCTCACCGACTCGGAGTTCGTACCCGCTCCGGAATCCCTGGTATTTCGCCCTGCCAATATTCTTTTTTCTGACTATGCACAGAAACTGAGGACGCTCTGGATTCCTGAAGGCAGCAAGGCCAGCCTGGTCGATGGCGAGATCGAGTATCCAGTTGGTACTGTGTTAAGCAAAACATTCTATTACCCCAGCGACGAGAACGGGAATCCGGTGAAAACTGACGAAGTAGTGGCAGAGTCGGTTTCCCTATCTGATAATCGATTGATGGAAACCCGGCTGCTGGTACGAAGGCAAAACGGTTGGGCTGCTTTCCCTTATGTCTGGAATGAAGAGGAAACCGAGGCCTTCCTGCGGGTCGCCGGCAGTTCCCAGGCATTGGATTTGCAAACACCCGATGGGAGTTTACAGTTTTCCTATTTCGTTCCCAACGAAAATCAGTGCGCAGGCTGTCATGTCACTGAACACCCTGACGGTGATATGCACCCGTTAGGCGCAATCAGCCACCAGCTTAGCTACAAACGCTACCAGCCGGATGATGGCGATCTGGAAATGGAAATTGACAAACTGGTAGCCCGTGGCTGGCTGGATGCAACCCCAATGCGGCTGGAAACTTTCAGTTATCTCAATGACGGCGATTTACAGACCCGTGCCCTGGAATATCTCAAGATCAACTGCGGACACTGCCACAATCCCGATGGCGCGGCCGATACATCCAACCTGATCCTGAATGGGGAGCATGGACAACTGGTGAACATGGGCGTTTGCAAACCGCCCGTTGCGGCAGGGGGTGGCGCCGGTGACAGGCTTTACAGCATTGTTCCGGGTGAACCCGACCAGTCTATCCTGCTCTATCGCATGCAATCCCAGGAACCGGATGAAATGATGCCGGAGCTGGGAAGATCCCTGGTCCATGAAGAAGGCGTTGATCTGATAGGCGATTGGATCAGGCAGATATCTGGCAGCTGTAATTCCAATTGAAGTGAAGTATTTGAGTGTGTTCAGACCAATTCAATTGATGTCCCCTGGAACCTGAGGTTGTCATGAATATAGTGATTGGCACCAGCGGTCTGTTTCTGCTCTGCCTGGTAGCTGTATTTCTCACTCTATCGAGACCTGTGCTGGCCAATGAAGCCGTCGCGAAAATCAGAAAACTCTCTGCAATTTTACTGAGCTTACACATAATTCATTTTGCTGAAGAATACGTTTACCAGTTCTTCATACAGTTTCCCGCTATGCTGGGCCTTGAGCCCTGGCCAGAGGAATTCTTCGCGCTGTTCAACATACTATGGATAATGGTTTGGGCACTGGCGATCCTTGGCATCCGCCTGTATCCCAGAATCTCCATTTTCCCTCTCTGGTTCCTTGCAATAGCTTCAGTGGCGAATGGGTTGTTTCACCCGCTCATCTCAATTACTCAAGCTGAGTATTTTCCAGGATTGATGAGTTCAGTTTTTGTTGGCATCGTTGGCGTGCTACTTCTACAGCGATTATTTCGAGCCACAAAAACAGCTGAATAAGTCAATACTTCGCCTAAGGAGATACAATTGAAATTTAAAATCAAGATCGATCAAAAAGTACTTATTAGAATCAGTCTGATCCTGGTACTCCTGGCTATTCTCCCTTTCTCCATGGAGATGGTGTTACTAATCGACATTGGCGGCATCGACTTCGCACTGTCCTTTCTGGTGATTTATCTCGGCACGCTTTACAACACTATAATGGTCAAGTGGGACGCGTTCAAACGTGAGCTCAGATACCTGGTGGTATTTTTAGGCGAGCTTTATATGTTCAAGCCAAGGGTGCTGGTGCCGCACGTGGCTGTCAGCAGCATCGTTGTCTCTGTGACCTGCTCCCTGTTCCTGGCATGCCTGTTTTGGATACCGCTGATGTATGTCAGCTCAGGATTTATCACTTAGCGAATGCTGGCACCGGATTTATAACTTTCCTTCTTTGGCCAGCAATAACATGCGCATCACTTCATACAGGTCTACAGTCTTGAAGTGCCGACTGGGATAGTCGTAGTGAGCATAGACCTTGAATCCGGCAGCCCTGGCTTTTCCGCAGAAGGACAGATCGCCACCAATCTTCACCACACCATCCTCATCGCATTGAATAGTCATGGGCTCTTTGATTGCTTCCAGTACGCGTCGGGAAACCACCCAACAACCACTGCCCACGGCATCCACCTCCTGTAAAGGTCCGTCCTCTTTCCTGGCCTGATGGGGACGATAAGTCTGGTTCTGCTCGTCCCAGGCATAGACATTCCAATAGAAAGGCAGGCCTTTGTCCCCGGGTACTAACTTGAATGCTGGTGTCGGTAGGCCAATCACGTCCCTGTCCAGAAAAACCAGATCGATGGGGTTGTTAATTGGCGCCTGGTCTTCGTCCAGATTGATCCAGTAGTCCCAGTCCCCCTTGAGAAACTCGCGAATGACCTGGTTCATGTTGCTTGAAAACGGCACACCACTGCAGCGGACCACATGCAATTGCACCCGATCATCTCGCAGCAGCACAGATTCCACTGCCGCGCTGTTGGCTACATGACTAGTGCCCATATGGGGCAGGGATAGCAAAACACGAGGTTTATCCATGTCCATGGCTATAGCTTCCCTTCCCTGGCTCGTAACAACAGTCTCAATAATTCATACAGATCCACGGTCTTGAAATGGCGACAGGCATAGTCGTAGTGGGCATAGACCTTGAATCCTGCCGCCCTGGCTTTACTACAGAACGACAAGTCTCCACCCATGGTCACAATGCCGTCATCATCATAGCGGCGAAGCATGGGTTGTTTAATGGCTTCCAGGACTCGACGGGCCACTACCCAGCAGCCGCTGCCGACCGCATCCACTTCCTGCAATGCACCGTCTTCTTTCTTGGCCTGGTGAGGCCTGTGAATTTGCTGTTGTTCATCCCAGCTATAAACATTCCAATAGAACGGGTTCTCTCCTTCCCCCTGGTCATGTTTGAAAACCGGTGTGGGCAAGCCAACAAGGTCTTTATCCAAAAACACCAGGTCAATGGGATTTCCCAGTGGCGCCTGATCGTCATCCAGATTGATCCAGTAATCCCAGTCGCCAGCGAGAAATTGCTTAATCACCTGGTTGAGGTTGTTTTCCACGGGGATTGCGCTGCTGCGAACCACGTGCAAACGCACCCGGTCATCGGTCAGCATCATGCTTTCAACAGCCGCGCTGTTGGCGACGTGGCTGGAACCCATATTGGGCAGTGACAGGAGAACTTTGGGCTTGTCCATGGCTGGCGTTGGCGAACTGGCTAGTCCTCGGTCTCCACAATAACTCTCCACAACCTGCGCGAAGTAAACACCTGCACAGTCAATGCAAAATTTGCAAATACAATTGAAAACAATGCGAGCATGTCAGGGCCACGAAATGCGGTATAAGCTATTCCCAATAAAATCAACAAAGTGATTATGAAGAACGGCCAGATAAAATCACGCCAGGTGGCTGGCGGACGGTTGCGAAAAAAAGGTTCGTTCTCTGGTTCGACACGAGCTCGACGAAACGAAGTATGTGCCACATAATTGCCGAACAAAAATATCGCTGCGAGCACATAGAGCCAGAGCGCGCTGAACTCTGGCCCAATCAGGCTGATCATCATGAATTCCAGAATACCGAGAACAAAGGGCAGCAGGGAATCACGCAGGGTCGGCAGCCAGGAGAATCCTACTACCAGTGTGGCGTAAAGAATCCAGATCTGGAGAATGCCGAGCAGGGTTACGCTGATCGTGCCCCAGGCAATCAGCGCATCGATAGTCCATTCCCAGAGATAAGCCTCCCCTTCGCCAACCTTGGCCCAGACCAATTCCAGGGCCAGAGCCTGGATGATACTGACCAGTGTGAGCAACACCATAGGAAACTGGTCCATGGCTCGCCTGCGTAACTTGCTCATGATTTATTGCACCGGAAAATTAAAATAGGTTTCAGGGTAGGGTTCGTCTTGAAGCGTAAAATGCCACCACTCCTCCTGCAGCGGAACAAAACCCTGTTGGGTCATAACAGTTCTCAACAGGGCCCTGTTGGCACGCTGCTGATCAGTCACGGCATCGCTCTCACCCCAGGAAGCCAGATCGAAAAAATCCCAGGGGGTGCCCATATCCAGCTCTTCACCGCTATCCAGGTAAACCAGGGTTAGATCCACCGTGGATCCACGGGAGTGACCAGATCGAGCAGCGATGTAACCATCGGCAAACAATCGAGACTTGTCCACTCGTGGGTAATAGCGTGCCTTCATCCGCGTATCGGACAGGTCTTCAGCCCACTCGACGAAATGATCCACAGCCTGCTGCGGCCGGTAAGCATCAAACAGCTTCAGGCCAATGCCAAACAACTTGAGTTCCCCGGCGACGGCCATCAAAGCTTCATAGCTGGCTCGGGTCATCCAGACAACCGGCGCCTGATAGCC
The DNA here is from genome assembly GCA_040218615.1 of Gammaproteobacteria bacterium. Taxonomy (GTDB): domain Bacteria; phylum Pseudomonadota; class Gammaproteobacteria; order Pseudomonadales; family Pseudohongiellaceae; genus UBA9145. Next base: position 39,196 of record JAVJRC010000012.1, on the reverse strand, counting down.
CCGAATGGGCTCACCAACAAAATTGTCAGCAGTGAAATACCTGACTTCTGTAATCACTGAATCCGATGGGGATACAGCAACAAAGTCTTCTGGTCTGACGTTAGCATCGGGATTGCCAACACAGGCAGACAAGATGATTGCCAGTAACCATGACATGGCTTTTGCTGGCACAGCCCTGTTCACACTTGTCCCTCAAGTAAAGATTGTCTGACCCTGCACATGCTGTCGAGTTTAGAGCATTCCGCCAAGGAAAACATGGTATGCCAGCCAGAAAATGACTAGAATGGCACGGCCCACGTTCGTGGGCTTTTTGTTTTATAAGTCGGCTATCAAGTCTGAAACAAGGTCCGAAGAATACAATTCGGAATTTTCACCATGAAGAGAACAATGAAGACTGTTGGCATGTTGGGCGGCATGAGTTGGGAATCCACCAGCAGCTACTACCGTGCCCTGAATGAAGGCATCAAGGCCAGGTTGGGTGGTTTACATTCAGCAAAGATTGCCATGGTCAGTGTGGATTTCCATGAGATCGAAGTCCTGCAACGATCCGGAGATTGGGATGCAACTGCAGTTATTCTTGCCGATGCAGCAAGGCAGGTTCAGGCGGCCGGCGCAGACTTTCTGTTGATCTGTACAAACACCATGCACAAGGTTGCCAATGAAGTGGCAGCAGCCGTGGATATTCCGCTTCTGCATCTGGCCGATGCCACGGGCCAGCGCCTGCAGGACAATGGGATCAACACTGTTGGTTTATTGGGTACCCGTTTCACCATGGAACAGGACTTCTACAAACAACGACTGGTTGAAAACTTTGGCCTCAATGTACTCGTCCCAGATCCTGAGGGAATAGAATTGGTGCATAAAGTGATTTATGACGAGCTCTGCCTCGGACAAATCGTGGAAGATTCAAGAAATGCTTACTTGCAGATTATTGACCGCTTGCAAGAGCAGGGAGCTGAGGCAGTGATACTCGGCTGCACCGAAATCGCCTTGTTGCTTAAGCAGCAACATACCAGCATGCCCCTTTATGACACCACGGCCATCCATTGTGAAGCCGCCGTTGACTATGCGCTCCATGCGCAGCCAATAGACGAATCAAAAGAATAAAAGAGTAACCCATGGAAAACATGATGCTGGAAACTGCCGGCGTGGCCCTGGCAACTTTCTTTGCCACCATTGGCCCCCTGGATGTGGCGGCGGTGTTTGCCGGTTTGACCGCCGGCACTCCCACCAAACGCCGACGCCAGATGGCTGTGCGTGGTGCTTTGATTGCCGCCACTACCCTGTTGATATTCGCCCTGATTGGCGAAGTGTTGCTGGCTGGTCTAGGCATTTCATTGCCGGCCCTGCGCACAGCCGGTGGCATCCTGCTGTTGCTCATCGGGATCGAAATGGTATTCGCGCGCCACTCCGGCGGTACCTCCACCACCGACGAAGAAACCGAAGAAGCCAAATCCAAGCAGGATATTTCCGTGTTTCCACTGGCCACGCCACTCATCGCCGGGCCCGGCGCCATGGGAGCGGCAATTCTGCTGATCGCCAATACTGAAGGGGACATTGCCCTGCAGGCTATCGTCATTGCCAGTATGTTAGCCATCGTCGGGATGACCCTGTTGATGTGCCTGCTCTCTGCCCAAATTGACCGCTTACTGGGCACCACCGGTATGCAGGTAGTCGGGCGAATCATGGGTGTGTTGCTTTCCGCCCTGGCGGTGCAGTTCATATTCGACGGGATTGCCAACAGCGGCCTGATACCGGGGGCCTGACCGCGACGCTTGATTGCCTGCGTTTGCCGTGTAGACTGCGGGTAATGAATCTGGAGGCAAGCCAACATGTCCACGAAAAAAGAATCCAATCCCACCGGCTCATCCCGCACCCTCTCACGCCGTCATTTCCTGCAAAGCTCAGGCGCTGCCGCGCTGGGCTTCTCTAGCGCCGTGCACGGTTACACCGCCCAGGAAGTGTCGGACTTCTATGTGGATGGGGAGATGCAACGCAATGTCTCCAAATGGGAACTGGATACCCCTGCCCTGTGCGTGGACCTGGACGCCCTGGAAGCCAATATCCAGACCATGCAGAGCACCACGGCCAGAAACGGCATTGCCAGCCGCCCCCATGCCAAAACACACAAGACACCGGTGATCGCCCAACGGCAGCTGGACACCGGATCACTGGGTATTTGTACCGCCAAGGTAAGTGAAGCCGAGGTGATGTTTAATCACGGCATCGATCCAATATTGCTGACCACCACCAATGTCACGCCCACGAAAATCAAACGGGCCATGCAACTGAGCCGGGCCAACCCGCAGTTTATTCAGGCCACCGACTCCATGGCTAATGCACGCTTATTGTCAGATGCCGCCGAATCGTTTGGCATCGTGGCCAATGTGGTGGTCGATGTTGATCCGGGCGGAAATCGCACCGGCATCACACCAGGTCAGCCCGCCTTGCAACTGGCCCAACTTGTGGATCAGTTGCCCGGTCTTAATCTGAGAGGGTTGCTGTGTTACGACGGAGGTTCACAACATGTGCAGGGCTTCGCGGCACGACGTGACCAGACACTGGAGCGCCTGTCTCGAGCCACTGCAACCTACGACCTGTTCAACCAGAGCGGATTGTCCACTGAGATCTTCAGCGGTGGAGGTACCGGTACCTACAACATCGACCACAACACTCGCGGACTTACCGATGTTCAAGTAGGAAGCTATGTGTTCATGGATGCCCAGTACCTGGACATCGGAGGCGAGAGTGATGAGGAAGTCTACAATGACTTTGAACCCTCCCTGACCATCCTGACTACCGTACTCAATGACCAGTATGCCGGGCGCTGCACCACCGATGCCGGCGCCAAGGCCTGCACCATCAATCGCCCCTGGCCCCGGGTCAAGGGAGAAACCGGCATGAATTACACTTCCGGTTCCGATGAGTTTGGTACCCTGCGCTACGAACCCGAAGCCTCACGCACTTATCGGGTTGGAGACAAGTTTGAATTGATCGTCTCCCATTGCGATCCAGTGGTGAACCTGTACAACCAGATGTATGCCATTCGGGGGGAAACCGTGGAAGCAGTCTGGCCCATCGCTGCGCGTGGCATGTCCACCTGAAAACACACAACTCGTTCAATTAATCGGACAAACAGACTCTAACGAATTCGCAACAGGAATCTGGCGAAGGTACGCACCATGAACGTTCAGATTCGAAACGAAGAATCCCCGGATCGCGAAAAGATTTATCGGATCAATCTGGCAGCGTTTCCGACTGACGCAGAAGCCAAACTGGTGGACCAACTTCGCCTGCGAGCAGATCTCTGTATTTCCCTGGTCGCAGCAAGACACGATGACCTCATCGGCCATCTCATGCTCTCGCCGGTCACCCTGGATTCAGCCACCGATCTCAATCTCATGGGCCTGGCCCCCATGGCCGTACTGCCTGAAATGCAGAACCAGGGAATAGGCTCCTTGCTGGTCACTGCAGGCCTGCAACGTTGCCAGGAACTGGGCATCGGTGCCGTGGTGGTTTTGGGTCATCCCCAGTACTATCCCAGCTTCGGTTTTGTGCCCGCCAGTCAGTTTGGAATCTCCAGCCACTATGATGTGCCGGATGAGGTGTTCATGGCCCAGGAACTGATCCCGGATTATCTGGCTCATCACTCTGGAAAAATCAGTTATCACCCCGCTTTCGCCGAGCTGTAGATTTGCCCGACCCTGAGTTGCATGGACGCTGGTGTTGAGCTTTCCCGGCACCTGACATAATCTTCCTCTCAGCATTCGCAGCCAAGGCCTCCCGAGTGCGCAATAACAATAAATGGAAACGATAAATGGAAGAGGGGAATCACAGTTGATTTTTACCAGCGACCTGCCCGACATCGAGATACCGAATACCGACTTAACCACAGCGGTGCTGCATCGAGTTGATGAAAAAGGAGATGCACCCGCAATTATCGATGGCAGCAGCGGCCGTGAACTCAGCTACCTGGATCTGCGCACCCAGATCGATCATTTCGCCGCTGGCCTGCAACAGCGGGGGTTCGGTAAAGGCGACGTAATGGCCGTGTTCTGCCCCAATTGCCCCGAGTACGGCGTCATCTTCCTTGGTGTGGCCAAGGTCGGTGGCATCAACACCACGGTTAATTCCCTTTACTCCAGCAATGAATTGGAGCATCAATTCAAGGATTCCGGTGCCCGCTTCCTGATTACCATTCCCCAGTTCCTGGATCGCGCCAAGCCAGCAGCGGAAGCCGTAGGCATTGAAGAGATTTTTGTTCTCGGCGAAGCAGATGGCTGCACACCATTTGCCAAGCTGCTTAATAATGATGGCCAGGTAGCAGCGGTAGATATAGATCCCAAGAAGGATCTGGTCGCCCTGCCCTACTCCAGTGGCACCACCGGGTTGTCCAAAGGCGTCATGCTGACCCACGAGAACCTCGTTGCCAACATGGTGCTTTCCTGTGAGATGAACGAGTTTCGCGAGGATGACCGTATGGTAGGCGTGCTGCCCTTCTTTCATATTTACGGCATGGTTCTTATCCTGAACCTGGCGGTCTATCGTGGCGTAACCCTGGTCACCATGCCCAGATTTGATTTGCAGCAGTTTCTGGAAATCGTTCAGGTGTACAAGATCACCAGTCTCAACCTGGTTCCCCCGCTGATTCTGGCACTGGCGAAACAGCCCATCGTGGATGACTACGATCTTTCCAGTGTACGCATTATCGGTTCTGGTGCAGCGCCGCTGGGTCCGGACCTGGAAGAGGCCTGCGCCGAACGACTGAAATGCGATATTTACCAGGGCTACGGTCTCACCGAGGTGTCCGGGGCCTCCCATGTCAATCACGCTCCGGTGCCGCCAGAAAAACGTGGCTCTGTGGGTCCCGTACTGCCCAACACGGAATCCAAGGTTGTCGATACTGAAACCGGTGAAGAGCTTGGCCCCAATGAGAAAGGTGAGGTTTGTATCAGGGGACCACATATCATGCCCGGCTATCTCAACAATGAGGAGGCCACCAGGCACTGTATCGATGAAGATGGCTGGTTTCACTCCGGTGATATCGGTTATGCCGATGAAGATGGTTACTTCTACATCGTCGATCGGGTTAAAGAACTGATTAAATACAAGGGCTACCAGGTAGCTCCGGCAGAGCTGGAGGCGATTCTGGTCAGCCATCCGGCAATTGGTGATGCGGCGGTGATCCCCAGCCCGGACGAAGAGGCAGGAGAAGTACCCAAGGCCTTTGTGGTATTGAAAGAAGAAATCAGCCCTGAAGACATTCTTGCCTTTGTCGCTGGTGAAGTTTCTCCCCACAAGAAAATTCGGTTAATAGAAATTGTCGACGAGATTCCCAAGTCCGCTTCCGGCAAAATCCTCCGCCGGGTTCTTGTGGACCAGGAACGAGCCCGACTGCAAAGTGCGGGCTGAGTAATTCTCAGGGAATGATCTACACCCCCTACTCACCGCAGGCCTCAATAGCTCCCTATATTGAGGCCATCTTCCATTACGAGCAGTTTGTACCAGATCATTCTATCGAGCGCCTGGTGCCCACCGGCCATGTGTTTATCCTGTTTGAACTGGACGATATCGAACGCCATACCTTTGACAACGACACGCTCGTGCCCAACGCTTCTTATTCCAAAGCGTTTGTTTCTGGCATGCACCGCAACTACATCTCCATCTCTGCCCATGAAAATTCGGAAATGCTGGCTGTTCAATTCAAACCCTTTGGCAGCTATCCGTTTCTGCATGAAAAAACTGACCTGATCAATGAACTGGTTGTTCCTGCTCACGAAATTGTGGGAGATGAGCTTTATCAATTGCGTCAGGAAATGATTAACAGCGCCAGCACTGATGAGAAATTTCAATTGGTGGACAACTGGTTGCAAAAAAGATTCGACGAAGAGAAAACACCTCCCGAGGATATCGTGCAGTTCGTCAGTCAATTGCAAGCGGAACCTGTAGAAGGTCTAAATGAACTAATTGAGGCCTACCCTGCCAGCCAGAAAAAGCTCATCGAAGAATTCAAGAAATATGTTGGGCTTACGCCGAAGTATTATCAGCGCATCCTGCGCTTTAATGACTTGTTGAAACGCCTGCAAAACAAGGATGAAGTTTCGTGGACCGAAATTGCCCACGACTGCGGTTATTTCGATCAATCCCATTTCATCAAGGAATTCAAACATTTCTCCGGCTTCAACCCACGGCAATTTATCCTCAATGATTACAACAAGGAGGACACGAATTTCTTCCCTATAGGGACCCTCTGATTGATTCAGACCGGTCTCTGGCCTTCAGACGGCGCCACTGATAAGGCGTGCTTCCGCCGACGTGCCGGCCGCCCGTCAAGGAAGCACAACGCAGTCAGGGGTGCCGTCTGAAGGCCCCGTAGGGCGCGGCCTGTAAGCCCCGGCTGCGGGCTGCGCCTTGCAACCGGGGCTTACAGACTCGCGCAGAGACTGGTCTGAATCAATCAGAGGGTCCCTAGATCGTGAAGCCTGAGTCCGGTTAAAAATTTACAATTCACGCGTCTCCAACTCATTTATCTTTCCCGGCCAGTCTAGAGGAGAAAATTATGGACGCTGCAACCGCTGTTTCTAATATTAACTGGCTTTCCGTCTTTGTCGCCGTTGTATCCAGCTTTATGGTGGGCGGGCTGTGGTACGGCCCTTTGTTTGGTCGCGCCTGGATGGATGGCTTTGGATTTACCGAGGACTATCTGGCGCAACGCAATATGCCGCAGGTATTTGGGCTGTCGCTACTACTGGCACTGATAGCCGCCTTCAACCTGGAAATGTTTATCGGGGCTGACGCGGACCTGGCCTTCGGTCTCTTCGCCGGCTTCGCCGCCGGACTTGGTTGGGTAGCGGCCTTTCTTGGCATCCTCTATCTCTTTGAGAAGCGCTCCCTGAAGGTGTTCTGCATCAATGGCGGCTATTGTGTGGTAGCACTCACACTCATGGGGGCTATCCTGGGCGGCTGGTAATCATTACGTTTACAGCATGCCCATAAAGACAAGAAGCCGCTATAATCGCGGCTTTCTGTTTTTAGCCTCACCATTGTCTTCACCGCTCTTTATTTTGCGAGCCAGTCTATGTCTTCCAGCCACAAAGTCGGATTCGTTTCTCTTGGATGCCCAAAAGCCCTGGTAGATTCTGAACGTATCCTCACCCAACTGCGGATCGAGGGCTATGACATCGTGCCTACCTACGAAGACGCTGACATCGTAGTGGTTAACACCTGTGGGTTTATTGACAGCGCCAAGGAAGAGTCTCTCAACACCATCGGCGAAGCCTTGCAGGAAAATGGCAAGGTTCTGGTGACCGGCTGCATGGGAGCGAATGCCGAAAGCATCACCCGCGCCCACCCCAATGTGCTGGGTGTGACCGGACCCCATGCTTACGAGCAAGTCGTCGGCCAGGTCCATGAGCATGTACCCCCACCAGGCAAACACGATCCGTATACCGACCTGGTGCCGCCCCAGGGCATCAAACTGACACCACGGCATTACGCTTATTTGAAAATTTCTGAAGGCTGCAACCATCGCTGCAGCTTCTGCATCATCCCCTCCATGCGGGGTGATCTGGTGAGTCGGCCGGTAGGGGAAGTTCTGGACGAAGCCGAGCGTCTCGCCAACGCTGGAGTCAAAGAACTGCTGGTGGTTTCACAGGACACCAGTGCCTATGGTGTGGACATCAAGTACCAGACTGGCTTTTGGCAAGGCCGCCCGGTCAAGGCCAATATGTATGGCCTGGCTGAAGCGCTAGGTGAGCTGGGAATCTGGGTTCGACTGCATTATGTTTATCCTTACCCCCATGTAGACAGTGTTATACCCTTGATGGCTGAAGGCAAAATCCTGCCTTACCTGGACATTCCGTTTCAGCATGCAGCCCTGCCAGTACTCAAGGCGATGAATCGACCCGCTGCCACAGAGAAATCCCTGCAACGTATTCAAAGCTGGCGCGAACAGTGCCCTGATCTGACAATCCGCAGCACTTTTATCGTCGGGTTTCCCGGCGAAACTGAGCAGGACTTCGAGGAGTTACTGGCTTTTCTCAACGAAGCACAGCTGGACCGCGTTGGCTGTTTTCAGTATTCGCCTGTTGAAGGTGCCAGTGCCAATGATTTACCCGACCCTGTCGCCGACGAAGTGAAGCAGGAACGCTGGGACCGCTTCATGGCAACCCAGCAAAGAATCAGCAGTGAGCGTCTTGAACGCAAAATTGGGCAAACTCTGGAGCTTATCGTGGATGAATGCAGCGACGAACATCTCATAGCTCGTTCCTATGCTGATGCGCCCGAAATAGATGGTCTTGTATACCTCAGTCCCAATCCCGCAGTCAGTGCAGGAGACCGGGTGACTGCGCAGATCAATGATTCCGATGAATACGATTTATACGGAGAAATCAAACCATGAGCAGCGAGTCTGATAGCGCAGTCAATGAAATCAAGCCTGGCGTGTACCGCACACCGGATCACTGTTTCGACGGTCTTCCCGATTTCCCGTTTCAACCCAACTACACGGACTGCAACGGCTTTCGAATGCACTACCTGGACGAGGGCGAGGCCAGTGCAGAACCGGTGTTGATGCTTCACGGCGAACCGACCTGGTCCTTTCTGTATCGCAAAATGATCCCACCTGTAGCTGCCGCTGGTCTGCGAGTCATCGCGCCGGATCTAATCGGCTTTGGCCGGTCTGACAAACCCGCCGAAATTTCCACCCATAGCTATGCCTTCCATGTCGCCAACATCAAGCACTTCATCGAAGCGCTGGATTTACAAAACATCACCCTGGTTTGCCAGGACTGGGGCAGCCTGATTGGCCTGCGCGTGGCGGCGGAAAATGAATCCCGATTTGCACGCATCGTGGTTGCCAATGGGGGCTTGCCTACTGGCGATCATGGTCGCACCGATGCCTTCATGAAGTGGAAAGCCGCCGTGGAAAAAATGCAGGGGGCAGGCTATATGCCTGTGGGCAAGATCGTCTCGCGAGACCCGGCCGATCCCAAGGCTGCGCCAAAATTTGGAGAGGACGTGATGGCCGCCTATGAAGCCCCTTTTCCCAATGGCCGCTATATGGCTGGACCTCTGGCCATGCCTTTGCTGGTGCCTATCTCACCGGACAATCCTGCCACCGAAGCCAATCGCGCTGCCTGGGAAGTGTTCAAGACCTGGCAAAAGCCCCTGCTTACCGCATTTAGCGATGGCGATCCGATTACTGCCGGAGGTGAGCGTGTTTTCCAGAAACTGGTGCCGGGCGCCCAGGGCCAGGATCATGTCACCATCAAAGGTGGCTACCACTTCTTACAGGAAGACAAGGGAGCGCAGTTCGCGGAAGTTGTCATCCGTTTCGTTAATTCAAATCCCCTTTGAATTCTCAAATTACATACAAAAAAAAGGCTGACATAAAGTCAGCCTAAGTCCTCAGGGATATCTGAACGGGCGTTCAGAGAGGAGAGAATTACTGGGGTAATACAACCTGATCGATCACGTGGATCACTCCGTTATCAGTTTCGATATCGGCAGTTACGACTATGGCCTGGTCGACTTTCACGCCACCCATGGTCGCATCAACAGACAGGTTTGAGCCCTGCACGCTGGCTACCTGGGAGCTCTTGCCTGCGATGTCTGCAGACATGATTTTGCCCGGTACGACATGGTAGGTGAGAACTGCGACCAGCTGGTCCTTGTTCTCTGGCTTGAGCAAATTCTCTACAGTGCCTTCCGGCAATGCAGCGAAAGCTTCGTCAGTGGGAGCAAAAACCGTAAAAGGTCCTTCGCCCTTGAGCGTTTCCACCAGTCCCGCAGCTTGCACCGCAGCAACCAGTGTATTGAATTGACCCGCAGAAACTGCAGTATCAACGATGTCCTGCGCTCGTGCCTGGATGCTGGAAAAGGCCAGCGGCAAAATTGCAAATATTGCGAGACTAATGCGTCGAAATCTCGACATTGGAAACCTCCAAAAAATTAAAAATAATAAGCAAATAACTAACAACAGCACCCTTACCAACGCCGGGGTCAGAATCTTGGATCATTGTCTGTGGAAATTTTATTTCGGGCGTAAAAAAAATCCCGCAAAATCAAGCCACTTGATCCAGCTAACGTGGTTGCGCGTAAACTGTATGATAAGTAGCTGCACATAATGATCTCTGGCCCATAGTTGCCAGATCAAAACCCTCATCGGACCAAAACCCTATGCCCAATCAATCTCAAGACTCTCAGAACGTTCTTATCACCGGCGCCTCGGGGCTAATTGGTTCGGCTATCGGCAACGCGCTGCGTGAGGCTGGATACACGGTCTATGCCCTGGAGCGATCCAACAAAAATGCGCCATTCAATATTGATATCAGCGAGAACAGAATTGAACTGGATGCTGGTATTCCGCTCACCGCAGTCATCAATCTGGCCGGTGCCAATATCGCCGGTGGACGCTGGACTGAGAAAAGAAAGCAGCTTCTTCGAGACAGCCGACTACAGACCACGCGCCTGCTCTGTGAAGCACTGGCGCAGTCACAACAGAAACCCGAGTTGCTGCTTTCCGCTTCGGCGATCGGATACTATGGCAGCCAGCAAACAGAGCCTGCAGATGAAAACGCAGAACCGGGTGATGATTTTCTTGCCCGATTGTCGGTGGATTGGGAAAAGGCTACTGAAGCAGCCGCTGACGCGGATATCCGGGTGGTTATACTGCGCTTCGGATTAGTGATGAGTGCCGATGGTGGCATGCTGGATAAACTGATTATGCCGTTAAAGGCTGCCGTCGCCGGGAGAATTGGGGATGGGAGTCATCTGCAGAGCTGGATCAGCATCCGCGATGTTGTCAGCGTCATGCTGCGCTGTATGGAAAACCGTGAATTCAGCGGCCCGCTCAATGTGGTCGCGCCAGAAGTCCTGAGCAACAAGGAGTTTGTACGCACGCTCAGCCAGGTTTTACGCAGACCGCTGCTCCCTCCAGTGCCGGTGCCGGTCGCGCGCCTGATATTCGGGGAAATGGCAGATGCAGCCTTGCTGGCAAGTTCCAATATTCGCAGCAGTCGAATGCAGGAGCTCGGAATGACGCCTGCTTTTCCCAATCTTAAAGAAGCCCTGGAAGCTGAGTTTAGTTAGCGTAAAACCAGGGAGGAATAAGCAATTCCATCGGGGGAATCGCCAGTGGGGTAATATCCCAAAATTTCCCTGCTCTCGATATCGATAACAGCTACCTGATCACGACCTGACAAAGACAGAAACAAGGTTCTGTCGTCCGGATGTAGCACAACACCCTGGGGCCTCGTGCCGGTTAACTCCATGCGACCCAATTCAGTCTTGCCCTGTGCGTCAAAGAAACGCAACGATTCATTCCCAAGATCCGGCATGACCACGTAGCGCTCATCTTCCGTGAACAGCACGCGGTACGGCCAGGAAAATCCATCCCACTGGGCGAGCTGTCTGCCGGTTTCGGCGTCCAGCACGGTCACCACTTCATCGTCGTTACTGCCCACCCATATCTCGCTGCCCGCCTTGTTGGTGTTGATGGCTTCGGGCCGGTCTGGCACCGGATAGTCGCGAGTGAGACTGGCTGTTGCCATGTCGACCACCGAGACGCTATTCGAGCTGCCATTGACCGTGTAGGCGACGCGTCCATCTTCTGATATGGCCACCATATGAGATGAGTGAGGTCGCGTGGAAATAACCGTCTCAATTTCTCCCGTGTGAAAATTTACGGCCACTAGATTGCCACTGCCCTCAGAGGTCACGAGCACCTGCTCCTCACCGGGCAGGAAGACGATGCCATGGGGGCGAGAGTAGTCACTGAGGTCTATGGTGCGTTCCACCTCCAGTTCAGTCACGTCGAACACCGTGAGACTGTTGCCTCCACTGTAGTCGGTGCCAATAGCCCAGCGACCATCGCTGGTCACGATAAGTTCATGGGGTCCACGGCCTGTGGGAAGAGTGGCAATGATTTCACCGGAAGCCAGGTCGATAAAAGAAGCATCGTGGCCACTTTTGTTTAACACAATCAGGGTGCCTGACAAACCGTCCGGCGTTTGCGCGGGAGTTGCCGGAGAGCACGCTGACAAAAGGACCAGAATAAGGGCAGTGAGTTTGTTCATTACCGATTCCTCCTAACGTCTCTTGTAAATGCCCCGAAAGGCACTTTGCCAGCTGGCGCCATCATCCTGTGATATTTCGATTAGCTGCAAGATGCTGCCATCTTCCTGCCTGGTCAGGGTTGTTCGGTCCAGCACTCTGGCATCGCCATTAGGATAGCTGCCCTGAAACTGAACGAATTGTCCCAGCTCCGATGCAATCACTTCTTTCTCTTTGGTCCCACCGGGGGAAAGAGCCTGGCCAGTCACCCAGACCTGTTTAAGCCGGCTGGTTTCAGGATTGACATAAAACAGGCTCACCCCTACTCCGCCACCGACTCCCTGCCAGCGTTCCTGAATCACACAGCCATTCAGTAACCGGAATATGGAGTTGCTGCCCAGGGCATTACCAACCTCATCCTCTACCCGCCAGTCGCCAAACCAGAAATCCAGCAGCGCCAACTCTTTATTGCCACTGCAATCCAGCTGTCCCTGCGCGCTGGCCGGTATCCAGGTCACGGCTACCAGAGCCAGGGCGAACAATAGGCGGCTAATTGACGAGTTGCTCATCTGAATTCACTTCGTAAACAGTTGCTATTGATACTCATCCGAGTAAGTTACCCCGCCCGGATTACTAAATACAGAAACAATTGGCTGACGCGAAGGTTTTTCCCGCTTCTGCCGTAAAAGATTGAGTATTGCTGCTAATATACCTGCGGCCCGTGCCCTGGGAAAATACTGTAGAAGTGTAGAGATACGAAATATGAAAATAGTCAAATTATTCAAGATGCTGCCAGTGTTGCTGCTGTTGTTCCTCACCGACTATGCCAGATCCGACACTCGCGACAACGCCATCGCCTTGTTCCAATTCGCCGAATCCAATTTCCCAGAGCTCTTGAGTCCAGCCAATCCCGAGACTCAGGAAATTCAGGGCTTCTACGTACGCTTCTACGAGCAGACCGGAATCTACCTGGGCGTTCAGGGTGACAATGTCTGGGCCCTGGGTGGCGATCTCGGCGAGGTACCCCAGATGGTGGGTAAATTGAACAGCTTTATCACCCTTCAGGAAACGGACATCAGCGATACCCTGTTTACCAACCGACGGGCTCTCTGCACCTATTACGCCGATGACAGCTTCTCGGCTGTACGGGACATCAAGCGCAATATACTTTTTAACGGCGATATTTCCATCTCAGTAGAAGGTAATGAATGCGTCATTACCACCAACAATATCCCCAATCACGATTTCAACGACAGCAGCGCCAATTTCGCCACCGATGTGGCCGCAGTGACTACCGAACTTCGAATCCCGATCGAACCCGCATTCGCGTCTGCTACCACAGCAATTTCGCTGAGCACAGACAACGGGGTGTTGTTGAATGGTGTAAAAATCGATCTGTTGGCTGCGGCCTGTTACAACGTGGGAGATGAGAAAATTGGCTGCAACGACATGAATCAGCCCTGGCGATTTGACCCCATGTTCTCGGGCAATAATTTCGGCACCGATATGCACAATGCCCACACCCAGCCCTCGGGTGCCTATCACTACCATGGCAATCCCGAAGCCTTGTTCGACCAGGTTGCCAATGCCGAATCACCACTAATCGGATTTGCTGCCGATGGATTTCCAATCTTTGGCAGTTTCATTGACGACAACGGCACAGTTCGTGAAGTGCAAAGCAGCTATCAGTTAAAGTCTGGCAATCGCCCTAGTAGCGCTGATGATCCTGGCGGCAACTATGACGGTACCTATGTAGATGATTATGAATACGTAGCAGGCAGCGGTGATCTGGACGAGTGCAACGGTATGATGTGGAAAGGATCCTATGGCTACTACGTGATCAACGAATATCCGTGGGTATTGGCTTGTTATAAAGGCACACCTGGCTCCTCCTTTGACAAGGCAGCCGGCGGTGGCGAACAAGGTGGGCAGGGAGGTGGCTCCCAGGGTGGTATGATGCCGCCGCCTGGCGGACCCGGCATGTAGACCCGGACTCTTTTTTCGGTTCTAAATTCGGTGTCAGACACGTGTCTGACACCGGCAGGGCGCGAACTCAGAAAATCATGTTGCAGACAAACATGATGACAGCCATGGCCACCACGAACAGCCCCTGAACCACAGCAGAATAAAGCGAGTTCTCAGCGAACAGTCCGGAAGCAATCAGCAAAACGGTGATAGTCACGACGATGAGCATACCAGCCGCGTGAGCACCGATCGCGACGGCCAGGGAGATTACCCAGGCCAGCAAGAAAGTTCCCAGCAGTTGCAAGACCAGAGCAGGCACAGGCTGCTTCGATCCGCTACTCATGTCGATCCCGACCCCTTCTGCCCACTTCTTGCCAAACAGCCTGGGCGAATACCAGAGCCCACCGAGCATGAAACTGATGACTGTGCTAACTGCTACCGCCCACCAACTGACTCCAGTTACCAGTGTTTCCATTGTTGTGCTCCTGTTTCATAGTCTCGCAAGCAATGTCGGGCATGATGCCGCCACTGACGCAACCGGGTCAATGCCCCTGTGGCAGAGGCCCTGAAAACAGCGTAACCTATCGACAGAATTTTCTCAGAACTACTCAGAGGATCTGATCATGAGACGTTTCGCAGCTCTCTCGTTCGGCCTGTTTCTCAGCCTGATATTTGCCCCTTATTCTTCCGCCCAGTCTGATTTTTCCGGTCTGAAGGCTGATGCAATTGAGGGCATCGAAGCTCGCAGCAAAATGGTGCAGGAAATCATCGACAGCCTGTTTTCATTTTCCGAATTGGGCTTTCAGGAATTTGAGACCCAGCGTTATCTCACTGACATCCTGCGTGCCAATGATTTTGAAGTGGAACTGGGTGTGGCCGGTATTCCATCGGCCTGGTGGGCGAGTTGGGGCAGCGGTGAACCCGTAATCGCCCTGGGCTCAGACGTCGATGGCATTCCGCGTGCCTCGCAGATGCCCGGAGTGGCTTATCGTCAGCCCATGATCGAAGGCGCACCTGGTCACGGCGAAGGCCATAATTCAGGACAGGCGGTCAACATTGTTGCCGCACTGGCGGTCAAGGACATTATGGAGCGCGAAAACCTGCCTGGAACCCTCGTTATCTGGCCTGGCATTGCCGAGGAATTATTGGGCACCAAAGCCTGGTACGCCCGCGATGGCATGTTTGATGGGGTCGATGCCGTATTGTTTACCCACGTATCCAATAACCTCAGCGTTAGTTGGGGTCGGGCGCGAGGAACCGGACTGGTTTCAGTGGAATTCATGTTTGACGGCATCGCCGCCCATGGTGCCGGTGATCCCTGGGATGGTCGCAGCGCCCTGGATGCGGTAGAGCTCACCAACATTGCCTGGAACTTTCGCCGCGAACATCTGCATCCACTGCAGCGATCTCATTATGTGATCAGCAATGGTGGTGACCAGCCAAACGTGGTCCCTTCTTATGCCAGTGTCTGGTACTTCATTCGGGAAGTGACTGCCGATGGCATTCGGGAGAATTATCAGACCCTGCAGAATATTGCCCAGGGTGCGGCACTGATGACAGACACGTCCATGACCCAACGCATCGTCGGGGCAGCCTATCCCCGACATTTCAACAAACCGATCGCGGAAGCCATGTACGAAAATATTCAACAGGTAGGCCTGCCAACCTGGTCCGAAGACGACCAACGCTTTGCCCGTGCCTTGCAGGAATTGATGGGTGCAGATGAACCCCAGGGTCTGGCGACCGAGCTGTCAGAGTTGGGTGTTGATCTGGAAGAACCTGTATCCGGCGGTTCGGACGATATTGGCGATGTCAGCTGGAATGTGCCCACTGTGACCTTGCGTTATCCCTCCAATGTGCGCGGCTTGCAAGGCCATCACTGGTCCAGCGCAATGGCCATGGCCACCCCCATTGCCCACAAGGGTGCTGAGGCCGGGGCCAAGGTCATCGCCACCACCATGCTTGATATGTTGCAGAGTGACGCACTGGTAGACGAGGCCCGCGCCTACTTCGAAGAAGTGCAAACAGCCGATGAGCAGTACGTTCCTTTTATAGGTCCTGACGATCCTCCTGCCATCGAAAAAAATGCAGACATCATGGAGGAATTCAGACCACGGCTGGAGGAGTTGTATTACGACCCTTCTCGTTTTGATTCCTATCTGGACCAGCTGGGCATCGAATATCCGCAGCTGGAACAAACCGATATACAACGGGTTCGTTAACAGACCAGCCGGGCTGCAAGGTTGAGGCCCGGCGATGAGACAGCTTGCGATACTTCTTCTCCCAACTATCAATCCTGCTGAGCCTGGTTGCCTTTGAAAGTGTTGGACAGGCTCAGCTCGAACCCGCACGCCTGCCGCAAGCTGACAGCACGGCGCAGGAGTTGCATGTGCTAAACCCGGGGCTGGCACCGGAGGAAATCGACCGGGCCGTGCTCACTCGCCTGCTTAACGAAATCAGTGTGGATGCAGAACGGGTGGCCGCCCTGCTCGATGCCAGCAGCGAAGAGCTGGAAGAAATATCGGTCACGCTGGCCAATGCCAGAAGCTTCGTAAACAGCAACGAAATGGCCAGCGTCCGGGCCATGTGCAATGCCTGGAACAGCTCACGGCTGGATGGCGATGACCGAATTCAGCAAGCACTGGATGCCTACCAGGCACGTAAGCAGTACACCCTCAATTTTGTTCAGCGCTATTACTCGGTCGTAGTCAGAGACATCCAGGCAATACTGGATGAACAAAGCACAGTCTTGTTCAATCGCTATCTGCAAGATCGCCGGCGCAGGATGGCCAATGCCGGTTCTGCCTTCACCAGCGCAATCGTCGAAAACGTACGAAGTGGTGCCGAGTCTGTGGAATTCCACTGCGGCCTGCCCAGAGAGTAAGAGAGCAAGAGAGTAAAGGAACAGCTTTTATGAATTACCAGTGTTTTGACCTGACCATCGAAGACCATATCGCCCATGTAGTTTTGAATCGCCCGGAGAAGCGCAACAGCATGATTCCAGCATTTTGGGACGAGTTGCCCGCTGTGATAAGTGAGATTGAAGACCATGGCGGCGTTCGCGTGGTGGTGATCTCCTCTACCGGCCCTCACTTCAGCTCCGGTATGGACACCTCGGTATTTGGCGCAGGATCAGAAGCCAGGCCAGACGATGCAGTCAAACATGCAAGACAAAGAGGCGCACGCTTCTATCAAAACGTGAAACGATTACAGGAAACATTCAGTTGCCTGGAAAAATGCAGAGTGCCCGTACTCGCGGCGATTCAGGGTGGAGCCATTGGTGCCGGAGTCGATCTGGCCACCGCCTGTGACCTGCGTTATGCCACCGAAGAGGCTTTCCTGACCATTTTTGAAATCAATATTGGCATGACAGCCGATGTCGGTACGTTTCCGCGGATCACCAGGCTGCTGCCCGAAGGTATCGTTAAGGAAATGGCTTATACTGGCAGGCGACTCTCAGCACAGGAAGCCAAACACTACGGCATCATCAATGAAGTCTATGCCGACCAGGAGAGCATGTTAGCTGGCGTCATGGATATTGCTAAAGAAATCAGCCGAAAAGCGCCACTTGCTGTCCATGGCAGCAAACATATCATCAACTATTCTCGTGACCATTCCACCGAGGACGCACTGGATTACATAGGCATCTGGAATGCCAGTATGCTGCAATCGGACGAGATTGAAGAAGCCATGACTGCCGCGGCCGAAAAACGGGACGCTGACTTCGCCGACTTGCCTCCTCCCCAACGCAAGATGAAGTCCAGCATCAATGATTGAGACTTATTGCACCAGTACGCTGTCCAACATGAATTCCACCAGGGCAGCTCCGGCCCAGGCCATGGGCACAATAAACGCATAGGCCACAAATCGGGTTGCCATGGGCAGGCTCATGGGCCAGTTTCGCAAGTTCTGAATTTGCGCCCGGCGCACCAGCAAGCTGTTCATTTCTTCTGCAGCCTCCCCTTTGAGCGCAGTGGGAGTCACGTCTATTAGTCGATTAATCTCACTGACCAGTTCCTGTTTTGCTGCCACAATTCTGCGATGCAGATTCCAGATGGGCAGTGGCACCAGGATCAATGCGGCGGGGATGCCGACAATCAACCCGTTTCGATAATTGATCCAGCGAAATTCCTGGTCCAGCGCCTGCAGCGTGGTCAATGCCAGCGCACCGGCAATCATCAGGAAATTGTTCAGCGCATTGCGGCCAAAACCATTGAGACTGTCCAGGTTATACAGGTTCACGTTCACCAGTTTGCCAAACCTGTTCAGGGCCAATGCTTCCTGCACTGCAAAGAACAACACCAGGCCAACGATATGCCACATGACAAATTGCCCGATAGCAATACAGTAACTCACTGCGGCCATGGGTGAGTCCAGACTGAAATCAAGGGATACCCAATTGGTATTGGACAGCCCCATGACCACGCCGAACACAATGCCCAGGGGCCACCAGTTCATCCATAAGTTACGCAAGCTGTCATGGTCTGCGTTGTCAGGCAGGTGCCTGGCTATAAACGCATGGGTTTGGTGAGACCTGCGTCGGGTCGCAATAAAACACATCAGCAGATAAGTTGGCAGCACGGCCATCATCAAAAATAAGCCAGTTATCTCAATGGGATTTTCAGCCCAGGGATCGACGTCGGCCGGGTAAATTGCGCCGCTCCCCACAAACAACACGATGAGCGGAACGAACAGAACCAGACCAGCCGTTAACACAGGATAGCGATTGCGGCTTAGCAGGGTTTCAACAGGCTTCAGTGGTAGAACGGTTTTCATCAGACTTACAATATGTTTCCCTGAGAAGATCGGTTGATGCGTTAGCTGGTGAGAAGCATAGTCAAATTGTCCGACCACTGCCAGAGTCCCCGTTGAGGCTGGTACGAAGAGCTATCTTGCATTGATCCGGCAGGACTTTAATGATCGTACTGGTATCTTCACACTCTAAAACCGACAGATAAAGAGCTCAAATCACCTGGAGGTCTCCATGGCAGCACTCAAACCCATCGCAGGCATAGTCGTCATTCTTGTGGTCAGCCTCGCCATTGCCTGGGCCGGAAGCCAGGGCAGTGTCATGGTGGGCACTCTGCCCGTATTCTTCCTCTGCGCAAGCGTTGGATTTCTGCTGCACTGGGCGGTGTTTATCCCCTCATTCATGTTCCAGACAGAGCACTATTTTGACCTGACCGGCAGCCTTTCCTATATCGCCACAGTGGCACTGGCCATGCTCGCCATCCCGGATATGGATACCCGGGCACAACTGCTGAGCCTGATGGTGGCTGTCTGGGCAGCGAGACTCGGCACATTCCTGTTTGTGCGGGTTAAAAAAGCTGGCAAGGATGGCCGTTTCGACGAGATCAAGAAGAAATTCTTCCGCTTTGCCTTTACCTGGACTCTTGGCGGTGCCTGGGTATTTATCACCATGGCTGCAGCACTTGCCGCCATCACCAGCGATCAGACCAGAGAGCTCGGTGCCCTGGCCTATATCGGTATCATCATCTGGATAGTTGGCTTTACTATCGAAGTGGTCGCAGACTACCAGAAATCGGTATTTCGAAAAAACCCGGACAACAAAGACAAGTTCATCACAAGCGGTCTGTGGGGGCGATCACGTCACCCAAATTATTTTGGCGAGATTACCTTGTGGTTTGGCGTGGCAGTCATCGCCCTGCCGGTACTTGAAGGCTGGCAATATGTCACTCTGATTTCTCCGCTGTTCGTGGCGTTTCTGCTGATCAGGGTGAGCGGCATCCCCATGCTTGAAAAACGTGCAGAGGATAAATGGGGATCAGATCCAGACTACAAGCGATATGTTGAAAGCACACCAGTTCTGTTTCCGAAATTCAGCTAGCGGTGCCCACAGCCCAATAACTGACATGATCAGAGTAGAGTGCTCAATAAAGGCAAGCAGACTGTCAGGAAACTTACCGCATTCAACAGCTCAATAGAGCGGCACTCTGCCCAAGCACAACGGAAAGTGATGGTCTCGTAAACTTATACTTGAGTTTTGCGTTTAACTTTGAATGCAATCAGCCATACCACAGCCCTGACCGGAATAAGTTTAAATTGACTAAGCAACTGACTCTCTTCGTAACTACCCTCATGCTTTCAACAGCAAGCCCCTGTGCAGACTTACCCCTGCTGCAATCTGTAAATACTGCGACTGGGGCAAGCACAACAAGCTCATTTGCAGCCGGAGCATCTATTGATGGAGGAAATTCATTCACGACGAGTATCAATCCCAATAGCCCGTTTTCTGTAACCGCTGAGATCCAGGTAGAATCACAACATCAATCGATTCAAGCAGACTTTTTCGTCGTTGCCAGACTGGACGGCCAACACTTAATGCAAGACCATTCTGGCGCGTTTATTCCCTGGGATCTTGCGCTGGATAGTTTGATTCCACGCACTGCTGCCACCATCCCGGGCCCCACAGAGAGCTTCACGGTATTTGAAAACATCGCCCCTGGACCACTGGGAATAGATAACAGCAGTATTGAGTTTTTTTTCGCCTATCGCTCCGAAGCCAGCCCTGCTGAACTGTACTACAGCGCTACTCCGCTGGTAGTGACCATAGATCCCTACGATCCGCTGAGCACGATTTACAGTGCCGCTGAAATTATTGACACATCAGTATTTGATGAGGGTCGCGACAGGGAAATCCCGGTGCTGATTTATCGCAGCCAGCAATCCGGCCCATCACCCACGATACTATTTAGTCATGGCCTGGGCGGAGATCGCTTTAATGTCATTTATTTAGCCGAGCACTGGTCGGCAAGAGGGTTTAATGTCATCAATTTGCAGCATCCGGGAAGTGATTCCTCAATCCATGAAGGCTTACCGGCAAATGAAATCCTTGCAGCATTTCAGGAAGCTGCAAACCTGAGCAACTCCATCGCACGGGTGGAAGATGTTTTTGCCGTGATTGACCAATTGGAAATTTGGAATGAAGACCCAGGCAGTGCTTTGTATAACAGTGTGAACCTGTCGAAGATTGGTATGTCCGGACATTCTTTTGGTGCTCGCACTACCATGGCGACCAGTGGCCAACAGGTTCCTACGATTCCCGGCGAAACCCTGGATCCTCGCATTCAGGCTGCCGTTGTCTTGAGTCCCAGCCCACCCGGGCTTGGAACCCCGGAAGAGGCTTTTGGCATGGTCGAGCTGCCCTGGCTTTTAATGACCGGCACTCTCGATGAATCCATTGTGAACGATGTGACTGCAGAACAGCGGCAGCTTGTTTATCCTGCTTTGCCGCCTGGCGGAAAATACGAGCTGGTCCTGTTTAAAGGAGAGCATCACGCGTTTACCGATCGAGAATTAAGTGCAGGTCAGAATCCGAGAAACCCGGCACACCATGGAGAAATCATGGCACTCAGCACCGCTTTTTGGGAAGCCTGGCTGCTGGACAATGTCTCCGCACGCACATGGCTGGACGGAGATGGCGCTGTTTCTACCCTGCAACCAGGAGATACCTGGCAATTCAAATAGCCCGATTTAAGCCTTGTTTGGCGTATCAAGGAGCGCTGGCTGCTTCCATCAGGTCCATGAATGAACGACGCGGATGGATATCATTGACCACCGGGGTATCCAGAATCTGCACCATATCGTTTGCCGGATTAAACACTCTCCACTGGGGCAGACCCGGTCCATTGGGATTGCCTGTTGCGGCGAAGTTGAACCAGTAATCGGCAACGGTTTCTGACAGCGCCTTGTCCTGTTCATCCCAGCCTATGCCCACCACATCCAGGTTGTCGAACACGTAGGCCAGCTCGCCTGAGTGATAGGCTCCGAATGTACGCTGGCCTCCATCGTTGTTCAGATCTGG
The DNA here is from genome assembly GCA_040218615.1 of Gammaproteobacteria bacterium. Taxonomy (GTDB): domain Bacteria; phylum Pseudomonadota; class Gammaproteobacteria; order Pseudomonadales; family Pseudohongiellaceae; genus UBA9145. The sequence goes on along the minus strand of JAVJRC010000012.1, from coordinate 17,352 downwards.
CTGGGCAGGCACATACAGTCGGAAGGCTGGCGGGTTGCGCGTGAAGAAATACACATAAGCCTGATCGCCGCGAGCGTGAATGGCGCGCGCCCAATCCCGTGCCGTACGGATGAAGCCGTTGTCTCCGGCGATGGTTTTCTGCGCTGCCAGGGGCGACTCATTGATCAGGTCAGCATAGGCTGTCTTGACGTCATCCGCATCGTTGCCAAAACCTCTTTGCAGATACTGATCCAGCTGCGCTACAGAGATTTCCTCGGCATTGTGCTGCAAGCCAAAATACTCATCCGCAAGCCCGCCCATCATGACTGGAATGCGATTATGGGTGGCCGCAGCAAACAGATTGGCAGGTGAATCGGGCAGCACCCAGCCATCGATAATGGGCCCATTGGGGCTACCCTCGCTGACAATACGTTGCGGACTCAAATCGCGCATTGCCTGAAGATTAGAGGTATTGCGCCCTGTAATGCCCATGGCTTCCATGTATCTCTCACCGCGAGCATGTCCGGAATCTTCTCCCTGGGATAGTCGCCGCTCCATTCGAATACAGCCAGCCGAGGGTGACTGCCCGATCACTCTATGCACCAGCCCTTCGGTCAGGGGTGATGCCATCAGCAGACAAACATCCTCTCCTCCGGCGGATTGACCAAAAATAGTGACTCTGTCCGGATCACCCCCAAAGGCAGCAATATTGTTCTGAACCCATTGCAGTACTTCAATCTGGTCCATCAATCCGTAGTTGCCCGAGGCCTGCTGCTCTGATTCTGCTGACAGTGCCGGGTGGGCTAGGAATCCGAATGCACCGAGACGGTAATTGGCGGTGACCACTACTGCTCCTCTTGCCGCGAGATTGGAGCCGTCGAATATTTTTGCGGCAGCGTGTCCCGCAGTGTTGCCGCCCCCATGAAACCAGACCATCACGGGCAACGAATCATCGCTGTCCTGTGCGCCGGTAAATACATTCAGATACAGACAATCTTCAGAGCGATTCAGGTTACCGCGGGCATAAAGGCTGTTGATGTCGTTGCGGGCCTGCCAGCAAGCTGGACCTGCCCGGTCCGCATTGCGCACGCCGGCAAAAGGCAGCGGTGCTCCCGGCGCCTTCCAGCGCAGATCTCCAGTGGGAGGTGCGGCATAGGCAATACCTTCAAAGACAGTTACCCGTGAATCAATGTCAGATCCAAAGCCCCGGTAGATACCTGCCTCGGTCGCCACTTCTTCCACGCTGGCGGCAAAGCTATTACTGGCTATTGTCACGAGTAGTAGCAAGAATGTTCGATTAGTACGATTGATCACTGGATATCCTCTCTGATACAGGTGCCATGTGTATTTCTATATTAGTATTGACAGCTAGTTGACTGGTTCTAGCCGCAACAAAGCGCCTTCATCTTCGTCTACAAGTACATAAAGATAATCATCGGGACCTTGCTTGACGGCGCTAATTCTGGCCTTGAGCTCACGCAGCAAACTCTCTCGCCGGACTTCTTCACCGCGGCTATTGAATTCGATTCGTTCCAGGTGACCCGACCCTGGAATGCGTCCTTCCAGCATGGAGCCCACGAACAGGTTGTTCTGCCACTCGGGAAATTTGTCACCATCATAGAAGGTCATGCCGGAAGGTGCGATGGAGGGCCACCAGATGATTTCCGGGCTTACGAAATTCGCATCCTGCTGTAACTGGGATACCCAGTCACCCCGATATTGCCTGCTATAGGAAACTACCGGCCAACCATAATTGGCTCCGGCCTTGATGATATTCACCTCATCCCCACCCTGGGGCCCGTTCTCGGCCGCCCAAAGCTCTCCAGTCTGGGGATGAAAACCCAGCCCAATCTGGTTGCGGTGGCCTACACTGTAAACTTCCGGCAGGTATTCTCCTGATTCGATAAATGGATTGTCTGCTGCCGGGGTACCATCATCATTAAGTCGGAGCAGCTTGCCGTAGTGCACGGCCGGGTCCTGTGCGTAGTCTCCGTAGCCCATGTAAACGTAGGCTCCACCCACACTCATCAGCAGTTTGTTGTCGGGTGTGAAGAGTAACTTGGAGGCAGCAATACCCCGGTCGTAACCTTCAGTCAGGAATATCTCCTGCACATCGACCAGGCGATTGTCCTGCAGAATCCCGCGCACCAGGGCCACCTTCTGTTCCGGTTCGTCATCCACGATCAGGCCTTTGGTATAGGTCAGATAGACCACACTGTCATCTTCCGGGTGGACCACAACAGACATCAATCCTGCGCGGAAAACAGCCGAGTAAACCACGGGAACACCCGGAACAGACTGCGACACCAGCTCCCCATTGCGAATCAAGCGAAGATTGCCCGTATAGCGTTCCGTAACCAGGATGTCACCATTATTGCGAAATGCGAAATCGAATGGGTTGGCCAGACCATGAGCCACAGGCACCACCCGCAATTGGGCAACGTCAGCAGTGCTGAGAATGATGGTGCTTTGAGGAATCTGTGGATCAGGACTGGAACGACCCTGCGCCAGCACAGGCTGGCTGGAAACCTGTGCCCACAACACTGTTGCCAGCAATAGAAAGAATCGGGGACCCGCCAGTTCACAATTGATTTTTGACATGGGTGCTTCCTGATTTAGTGAATCAATGACCATGGTCGGGACCAGAGGCTACTGCAACGCCTTCGTAGTGCAGTCGCAACAGATCCTTGCCAAAATCCCCATCGAAGTCCCGCCAGACCAGGTGAATATGATTGGCATTGTTTTGCACCTGATCGTACTCGATCAGAAATCCCGGCCCCTGCACGCGATAGTAATGGGCATCGCCCTTCTGCAAGCTGCCAATCCAGGTAAAGCGAATATTCTCCAGGCCCTGCTCCTGGATGTCAGCCATGCGATCTGCATACAGTGCTGCGGGCTGTACAGAAGCCACCTCTTCGATCAGCCGCATCAGCGTGAGTTTCTGCGCGGAACTCAAGTCAGGATAGGCAATTCCGCTGGCATCGAGCCGCTCTGCCTCAACATTGGCCGCCGTAATAATGTCACGTGGCACGTCTGTTGGTAGAACTGCCATGGCTCGCTGTTCAGAGTTGAGTGAGGTAACCAGTTGCCGCCCAATATCTTCCTCAGCAGCCAGTACCCTTGTGCCCGCACTGGTACCTGTGCGCACTTCAGCCGGATTGCTGCCGAAGAACTGGGGTGAGCTGGCGATTCCCAGCCCGCGCACAAAAGTCCAGTTAAACGCCAGATGATGTCCTTCGTAGCGTAATGCCCAATTAGTATCCATGCCCGGCTCACCAAACACAGTGATATAGTACAAATCCGGGTCACGCTCAAAACGACCATTCACTTCGATTTCCGCCAGCACATTTTCCAGGCTCCGAACCGCTTCAGCCTGGGCATATCCGGAGGCACTGAAGAATGTTCTGAGTAGTCGGTGTGCAGCCTCAAGCTGCTCCTCGGTCATGCCGCGCAGCACAGCACCATTGCGTTCACGGGGAATGAAATGCCAGTTGAACCGCTCTTCATCATCGAAGGCATAGACGGCCCGATTGTGTTGGAAGCGCGTGAGGGTATCCAGGAAATCGGTGGCTGCAGCGACCATGCGCTGATTCAGTTCGATGCGGGCATCCTGTGCGGTGGCGGTCGATGCCATTACCCACAGACAGGCGATTAGCGCGAGTAGTCTAGCCATCATGCGTCCTCCATTGATTTGCACTGATTATTATTGCTCTTGGAGCTTGATACCGAGAGGAATGAAATTCGAGCATAAACCTGGTGCCCTCGCAGGTCCAGAGCCCTCGGCCCCTGCGCATTGTCAGCGTGGCGTATTTTTGCGATAAATAGCGTCTTTTCCGTCCACAAGTTCACCCACAAATGAGATCAGCAATAAGATGAAAGCAGTCAGAGTCAAGGAATTCGGCGGTCCGGAGGTCATGTCCTACGAAGACATAGACACGCCGCAACTGGAAGACAAACAGGTTTTGGTCAAGATCGAAGCATCCGGCATCAATTATATCGACACTTACCAGCGAACCGGTCTCTACCAGATTCCCCTGCCCGCCACCCTTGGCCTGGAAGCTGCCGGCACCGTGGCCGAAGTGGGTGCTGGCGTGTCCGAATTCAAGGCGGGTGATCGCGTCGCCTACACCAATGTCGCCGGAGCCTATGCGGAATATGCTGCTGTGCCCGAGGACAAGCTGGTTAGCCTGCCTGATGGAGTGAGCTTTGATCAGGGAGCAGCAGCCATGCTGCAAGGCTGCACCGCCCACTATCTTTGCCAATCCACTTACCGGGTAAAACAGGGTGATCGCTGCCTGATACATGCAGCGGCCGGCGGCGTTGGCTTGTTGCTCATTCAGATGGTTAAGATGATGGGTGCTACCGTAATCGGTACGGTATCCACAAAAGAAAAAGCGGAACTGGCAACACAGGCCGGTGCCGACGCCGTCATTCTTTACACCGAGCAGGACTTTGAAGAAGAAGTTAAACGCCTAACCGAGGGCGAAGGCGTCAATGTCGCCTACGATTCTGTAGGCAAGAGTACTTTTGAAAAGAGTATCGATTGCCTGTCACGATTTGGATACATGGTGCTTTACGGCAACGCCAGTGGCCCGGTCACCGAATTTAATCCAGCGACGCTTGGCCCCAAAGGGTCTTTGTTCCTAACCAGGCCAACCCTGTTTGATTACCTGGCTACTCGAGAAGACCTGGACTGGCGCAGCGGCGATGTCTTCAGGTGGATCAGCGAAGGCAAACTGAACACGCGACTGGAGCATTTTTATCCCCTGGCTGATGTTCAACAGGCACACACAGATTTGGAAAGCCGAAAAACTACCGGCAAACTGCTTTTAAAACCCGAAAACTAAAATCAACCACACGAAGAGACAACAATAATGAAATCAAGAAGCATCGCACTATTCATTCTTCTCACCCTGCTCTCCCCTTTTAGCATGGGACAATCCATCGACCTGGGTCGCGGCGAATTGCCGGTGACTGTTCCTGATGACTACGACGAGGACGTCCCAACTCCCTTGATTGTGGCACTACACGGCTACACCGGAAGTGGCGAAGGCACTGACCGATACATGGGACTGAGCGCAATTGCCGACGACTATGATTTTCTGCTGGTAAAACCCAATGGTAGAAAAGAGCCGGGTGGTGATGCCAATCCCTACTGGAATGCTTCGGTTGCTTGCTGCAATTTCTATGGCGTTGAAACCGACGACGTGGCTTATATCAAATCTGTCATTGATGAGATGAAATCCCGATACAACGTGGATCCCACGCGCGTCTACCTGATCGGCCATTCCAATGGGGGATTCATGTCATACCGCATGGCTCGCGAGCATCCTGAGACAATCGCCGCAATTGCCAGCCTCGCCGGTGCCATTGATGTCGCAGCGGCTCAACCTCCGGCATCTCCGGTTCATGTGCTGCAAATTCATGGCACCGCCGATGCCACTATTCAGTACCGGGGAGGCGAAATTCAGGAAAACCGGTACACCGGCGCATTGGGCTCGGTGCGGCGTTGGGCAGAGTACAATGGTTGTGAGTCACGAGGGCGTGGACGCGAATTGCGCGATCTTGATGCCAGCCTGCCTGGATATGAGACAGGCGTGTTGAAATACAATGTGGGTTGTAATGCCGATGGATCTGCAGAACTTTGGACTATTTCTGCAGGAGCTCACTCGCCCGTGCTTTCCGACACCTATGGTGCACAGGTTGTGGAGTGGTTGTATGCGCACCCCAAGCGTGGCGCGAGCTTCGCAGACTAATAGATCCAAGCGGGGACAGACTTAAGTCTGTCCCCGTTTTTTTTGACTACAGCAACGCTTCGATCCGATCCATCAGGTCCACCATGCGACGCCGCACCGGCTCGTAAGCTTCCGCCTGCGTCATATCAAGGCCGGCTTCGTTGAGCAGGATATCGTGAGGATAGTCCGAGCCACCCGCACTCAGCACCCGAATGAAGGCATCCCTGACCTCATCATCACCGGCCAAAAACTGCTCGGCGAACCAGGCAGCACCACTGATTGAAGTGGCGTACTGGAATACATAGAAGTCATAGTAGAAATGGGGAATGTAGGCCCATTCAACAGCGTAAGCGTCATCGATAGTCAGCACACCTTCATCATGGCCGTGATAGCGCTTGAGCAAGTCACCATAAATTTCTGTAAAGCGGGGGCCAGTAAGTGGCTGTCCTGACTCTGCCGCCTCGTGTATGGCCAGTTCAAACTCTGCAAACATGGTCTGCCGGAAAAAGGTGCCACGAATCTGCTCCAGCGCACCGCCTAAATAATACAGTCGCTCTTCGTCCGTACGGGCATTGGCAATCATGTATTCCTGTAACAGGATTTCATTGATGGTGGATGCCATCTCCGCTATGAAGGTTCCATAACCTGCAGTTTCATAGGGCTGGTTTTCATTCGCCAGCATGGAATGCACCGCATGACCCCACTCGTGGGCAAATGTGGATAGCGACTCATAGTCATCATTGTGATTGAGCAACACATAAGGGTGCACGTCATAAACAGAACCATTCATATAGGCCCCTGAACGCTTTCCCGGCTGCGGGTGGCTGTGCATCCAGTTTTGGGACAGCCCGTAATCCAGCAGCTTCAGATAGGTTTCCCCAAAAGGTGCCAATGCTTCGAAGGTAATTTGCTTCGAACGCTCGATATCAAACACGCCCGTATCCAGCTCAACCAGCGGAGGGTAGATGTCGTAGTAACGCAGGTCGTCGATGCCAAGCATTCGCCCGCGCAACTCGAGATAACGATGAAACTCCGGTAAGGCTTCATTCACCTGGGTAACAAGCTGGGTATAGGCTTGTGGTGGCAGGCCGTCATCAAACAGATTATGGGAGAGCACACTGTCATGATTTCGTACCCGGGCGCTGAATACATTGGATTGCACCTCGGCCGCCAGGGTTGCCCCCATGCCATCGGCGTATTGGTTCCATGTGTCCCAGAAAGTATCAAATACCAGTTTTCGATCCTCACGGTTTGGTGCTGCCCGCCACAGCCCGTAGCCAGCCTGACTCAAGGTCACTTCATTGCCCTCACTGAGAGTCACACTTGGCCAGGGAATATCAGCGTTGGCATAGTTTTCATAAATCTGTTGCGGGGATGACAAGGCCATGCCCGCCTGGGCCAGAATGTTTTCAACCTCCTGGCTAAGAGTGTGCGGCGCCTGGCGCAGGGCATCGGTTAGCAGGAACTCAAAGTCCGCCAGCTCAGGCTCTTGCGCAAGAAACTGCTCAATTTTGTCCTCACCCACTGTCAGCAGTTCCGGGCTGATCCAGGAGCTGGCTTCGCCCAATGTGGTAAACATCTGCCTGGAAAGACCAAAACGGGCCTGCGCTTCCGGTTCCCGCTGGTCCGCGTCCCGATCCAGACTGGTATACACGTAGACCCGTGCCGCTTCCTTGTTGGTGTCCGAATAAGCCTGCAGGGCTTCGAGCATTGCAGCTGCGCTGTCTCCCAGCGTGCCCTGGTATTGAGCAAGCGCTGCTATGCGTTGATTGACTTCTTCCAGCGCGGATTCCCATGCCGACACATTGGGATAGATCTCAGTGAGGTCCCATTCGAAACGCTCCGAGTCCTGCGCGAAGACTCCCGAGCTTGCGACCACGAACAGAACGGCAAAGAATCTGTTCACTACAAAACGCATAGCTGTACTCCTTTGTTGGTTTCTCTCTATCAATTACAAATACTATCAGCTCTACAGCCCCGAAGGCGCAGTGAAATCTGATGCGCTGACATCGTTGAAGGTGACTGATTCAATTTGAATTTCAAATTGCTGACCTCCCTGGTCCACCGTCAGCGCCACCGGCAAATACTCACCATCGAATTCTGCATACTCATGCAGATCAGTCACCGTGCGCACAGCGCCCACGGGAGAGGAAATGGTGGCGATCGTGCGAATCATAAAGCCTGTCTCTGTTGAAAAATACGCCTGGGTTTCACCCCCATCGGTGTCGGTGAGAATCAGCTCATAGGCTTGCTCTCCATTCACCTGCGTCTGGCCTACGGTCTCCTGTTCCGGGAATACGGAAGCGTAGGTAAGCGGCATATAGTACTCAGCCTGTCGCACCATATCGCTAAGTGTCTGACCGGTGAGGCGCTGCATGCCTTGCAGGGGGTCAGATGCCCAGGCCACTTCACCGTTGTAGCCGCTGTTGATGGTGCCCAGTCCACCCAGCTCAATCTCCTGCAGAATCAAATTGGGAGCTGCGGTCTTCATGGTCATGGCGCCTGACATGCCAAAACTGCTTAACTCGAATGTTCCTGATTGTGTTCTTGAGCTGTGAGACCGGATCACAGACTCACCCCCGAGAGCATCGACGTAGCGAGCAAATATTGCGCGAGGCGTAAGCAGGCCATTGGCCCCTTCCTCATCGCGGTAATCGGGACCGCTGCTGGATTGTGCGCAAGCAAGCAATATTGCGCCCAACAACCCAAGGATGACTGTGCGCAGTGTTTTTTTGAAGGCAGAGCGGTACATGGCTGATTCCTCTTTTCAGGTTCTGGGGGGAAATAGTACTGCATTGCCTGACTCAATACCTCATAGGCAAGATGCACACTCTGTGCATTGGACTGCAGGTACCAGCCGAGCCTGCTTATGGAATCACCAGCAGTGGCGGGTTATGCTTGCAAGCCATAGATACTGCAGCCTGGAAGCATTCATGACCTCTCGCCGACAATTTCTCAACACCGCCGCACTGATGCCATTGATGGCTGGTGTGGCAGCCTGCACCACCGCAGTGAGCAGCAACTCGCAGCGCAACTACACGCCGTCGGGCCTTCCGCTTAGACGTGTCAACGTCAGTGAAGACAGGATAATCCGTACCATTGCCGGTCTGCGCCCCTTTCGCCGCAGTGGTTTCAATGTGAGTGTCGAACGGCGCAATGACAAAGTGCTGGTGCATAACTATGGTCATGGAGGCGGCGGCATCACCCTGAGTTGGGGCTCGTCACACCTGGCCATGGAGTTGGCCACCCGGACCCCGCACAAGCGATGTGCAGTATTGGGCAGCGGCGTCATGGGCTTGACCACAGCGCGACTGATGCAGGACCAGGGCTGGGAAGTCGCGATCTACACCAAGGACCTGCCACCCAATACCACCTCCAATATCGCCGGTGGACAATGGTCAGCCACCTCGGTATTCGACAAGCCGTTCGTTACTCCTGCATTCATGAATCAGTACGAACGTGCCATGCTGCACTCCTATCGCTATTTTCAGAACCTGGTTGGCCCGCGTTACGGGGTACGCTGGATAAGCAACTACCATGTCCTCCCGGGTCCCATGGAGGGCGAGACTTTGCCAGAGCAATATCCCTACCTGTATCCACAGCGCATTAACATGGACCGAAACCAGCACCCCTTCGATGCCGATCATGTGTACCACTACGACACCATGCTGATCGAACCGGCCGTGTTCCTGCTGGCCCTGATTCAGGATTTTCATGCCGCGGGTGGCAAGATCACTGTGCGTGAATTTCACAGCCAGTCGGAATTAATGAACCTGGATGAACCGGTGATTATCAATTGCACCGGCCTGGGCGCAAAAGAATTGTTCAATGATGAGGACATGCTGGCGATCAAGGGACAACTCAGCTTCCTGCTGCCACAGCCAGAAGTGAATTACATAGTCGTTGGCAACAACGGGCACTATATGTTCCCACGTAGTGACGGGATATTACTGGGCGGGTCATTTGACAGAGGTATTTATGACACAATTCCAGACACCAACACGCGAGACCGAATCATCAACGGACATCAGGAATTTTTTGATGCCATGGAAGACCCCTGGGCCTGATTACCTGAGTTAAATCAACTTGGCGTTGGACGTCAGGGGAGGAAAAAATGCAAGACATCAACCTATTCGCAACAGTAGTAGCCGCAGCATCGAGCTTTTTGCTTGGCGGCCTCTGGTACTCGAAACTGCTTTTTGAGAAAGCCTGGGTTCGTGAAAGCGGTGCCCCGGAACAACCCGGCCACCCTGCAATGGTATTCGGTCTCAGCTTTTTATTCAGTCTGATCGCCGCAGTCGCATTTGCGGTTTACCTGGGACCAGCCCCAGAACTGGCCAGAGCGGTTACATCCGGATTCGTTGTTGGCCTGTGCTTCGTCGCCACAAGCTTTGGAATCAATTATCAATTCGCCAATCGTGGCTTTCTACTGCTTGCCATTGACGGTGGGTATCACATTGGTCAATTTGTCCTTTTCGGCGTAGTGCTCGGCTTATGGCACTGAATCTTCAAGACGTGTTTGCGATCCTGAAGCCAGATCAGTCTGTTGATCTTGAGAAGGTGTCACCGTCGATCTATCAGGACCTGGACGCGAACTACGACAATTTCAAATCCCATACGCTCGTCTCTGTTTACCATTTTGACTCAGCGTGGAATATCTGGGAGCGACACCCGGCGGGAGATGAGCTCGTTGTACTCCTTTCTGGTTCGGCCACGCTAACGATCAGAAAGGAAGGAGAGGATGATGTGGAAGAACTCTCCGAGCCAGGAGCATTCGTAGTGGTCCCTCGGAATACCTGGCATACCGCCGAGACCTCCGAGCCAACCCGGATGCTATTCATAACACCAGGCGAAGGTACCGAGAACGTTGAAACCCCGTGAATTGTCCTTTAGTACTGCTGAAACAGTCTCCTCTAGTCGTTTGCTGATTTTTCAGAAACTGTGCCCTCGGGGGCGTAAGCCAGAATATCGCCTGGTTGGCAATCGAGAGCTTCGCAGAGTGCAGCCAAAGTAGTGAAGCGTATCGCCCGGGCTTTGTTATTTTTTAGAATGGAGAGGTTTGCTAGCGTGATTCCAACCTCTTCGGCAAGATCAGTCAAACTGATCTTCTTTTCAAACATGATTCGGTCGAGATTTAGCACTATTTTCATGTTCTATACCGTAAATTCCTGTTCTTCTTTCAGCTCAAAACCAACGCGAAATACTTCGGAGAGCACAAATACTATTCCAGCAGTAAATAGTGCCGACAAGAACGGCAATTCCACCATAGAAATTTCCAGGCCCGTAGTTTCCAGCCTCGGAATGAAGAAAAGTGTCATGCCTACCATATAGGCATAATAAAGGAACCAGAGAACAAGAATTAGCATTGAGGCTCTCCTTGTGTGATCTGCGTTATTCCTGGTAAATGGAACTCTTCGATAGAGAGAGAGCAGCACCGGTTCAGCATGGCAAAGCAGCTGATGAAGCAGTACCAGGAACAAAGTGCCAAGCACCGCGATCATAATCAGAAACGGACCAGAAGCATCAGCCATATCAACAGTGCCAGTAACTGATTGCAATGTGATGTCTGCTTCGTTTGTGTCTGTGCGGACAATGGTGTAGCTGTCCTCATCAAGTTCAAGATTAAATTTGTGCCCAAAAGAAAGTGATCGATTGGATTCAGGAACAAATATCACTGTGTAGAGTAAGATGACGATTACCACACCGCAGGCGTAGACCAGGTAGCGAGATAGCACAACGAATGCGAACAGGGCGCCGTGAATCGACATAACTTTGATGGGTTTGATCTCCTGAATAAAGCGCCAGCCGCCATAGATCAGGGACACCAAGATGATGAGTGGGATTACCAGCAGGTTCATGGACTAGTCTCCAGATTTGTAATTTATTGATAAACAATAATGTATTATTGATATTCGATCAAGGCTTTTTGCCCAAATTTTTAACTAGTAACTAGGCAAATACCGCCATTTGATCGACAAGCTGCAGTGGTTTGACGTGCTTGGAGGCATCTCAGTCCCCCTCTCTGATGCTCGGGATGGTATGGAAATTCGGCCGCTGGGTGTCATCCGCAGACGAATTAGGGTACGACCGAACTTGGTGCCTGAGATCGAATCCAGGTTCTTATGTCGTGGCATTCTAAAACCTGGTGTAAGCCACCCAGGATGCCTCTGGCCATGATTCAGGAATTTCAGGCGCGGGCGGCAAGATCGCTGTGCGTGAATTTCACAGCCAGTCGGAATTAATGAACCTGGATGAACCGGTGATTATCAATTGCACTGGCCTGGGCGCAAAAGAATTGTTCAATGATGAAGACATGCTGGCGATCAAGGGTCAACTCAGCTTCCTGCTGCCACAGCCAGAAGTGAACTACATCATTCTGGGCAACAACGGGCATTATATGTTCCCACGTAGTGACGGGATATTACTGGGCGGGTCATTTAACCGAGATATTTATGACACAATTCCGGACACCAACACGCGAGACCGAATCATCAACGGACATCGGGAGTTTTTTAATGCCATGGAAGACCCCTGGGCCTGATTATCTGAGCAAAAATCTAAACCGATCAATCACGCAGATTTGAACGAACTTAATGAAAAAAAAGCGAAGGGATCACTCCCTTCGCCATTCCCCAATTAACACCTGAGTCTGCTAGTATGATCTCTGGGAAGCGAGGCAGAGCGCCGCTTAGAAATAGGGACAGTCCCTATTTTCGCTCTAGTCAAACCCAGCCAGGATTCATGTAGCTGTCTGTTAGCTCAGCACAATATTTCTAGCCATCAAAATTTTCTTTTCAAAGCGCTATGACTAAACCAATCGACGAAGAGTACAAAGATTTCCCTGAGAGCAATAGCCAATGTGCAAGCATGCGAAGCTTCGTGCACTACTGCGATAATCTGAGTGGCCAGGAGGCAAACAGTGCGCCGAATGGCTACCTGGTAATGATTGAGCGCCGTACCTTCGTAGGCAAAAATTATCCGTGTAATGAAATTGAAGAGTGAGTATCTAGCTAATGCCAGAAGGATTCGAATGGAACATAAGCTATCGTGAATACGAGGTAACTGGTGCGACGCTCTCTGAAGTCTCAGCGAATATCTTCGACTTAGATGATGGAGCAGGATTTCTAAGTGAAGAAGGCAACAGGCGCTTCGCGGGTAAAACAGAGTTTGATTTCTCTTTTGGTTCTAGAATGCGATTTCTTGAAGAGACCAGTCAGCTTGAAATTCAGCTTGCTGCAATCGACTGGCATTGCACTGTGATTTTGCCGAGATGGAATCTCGAGCAGCTTCTGGCTGCACCCGAGGACGAGGCATCTGAATGGCGTAGATTCGCTTCTATGGTTCGAGTGCACGAAAGGGGACACTTTGAAATCTATCACTGGGGAATCAGGGAGGTGAGGGATGCGCTTGTCGATACTGAGGCGGGTACGATCACTATCAGTGCATCAAGAGCTCCAGTGTTTGACGCCCAAGGGGATCCTGCCACTGAAGAAGATGCAGCCATCGCACATGCTTACCTGCAGAGGAGGCAGGAAAAATCGCAGAAAGCAATATGCCGCAACCAGAACCAGGGTCATGGACAAGAGATGGTGCCAGTAGAAACCTGTCGGGTCCAGTCCGAACAGCATGTAATCAATGCCCAGAGAGAAATGCTGCAAGGGCGTATAGAAATTGTATTTCAGGGCCGGATCATAAAACCCTGCCGTCGGACCAATGACGTCAACGTAATGAAGAATATCCAGATCATCGTAGCTCCACCAGTGATCAAGAACATGGCTATAGAGCACCCAGAACAGCGCTAATGGAAGCAGAAGAGCAAACAAGTCCACTGATCGCTCTAACCAGCGATGTTGTCCTGTTTCTGGGCCTGCCTGCTTCCAGAGTACTTCTTGAGATCCCAAACCAATCCAGAGCAGACCTATCAAGATGATTAGCGGGGGGGAAATGTGCAGTTGTTGAAAGAGCTCAGGCCAGGTGCCGGTGTAGAACAGCGCCGCACTGAAAAATATCCAAACAATGGACACGACTACAAAGCTTGTAGCGACAGATGAAAGTACCCGCTGCATGTACTCTTTCCCCAACTGTAAGGATCGATGTTCTAGTCAATCTGCCTCAGAGGCAAAAACTGAACCACGAGTTTCAGCACAGGACAGCGTTCCCTGGCCACTTAACTTAACTTCACTTCACTGCGCTGCGCTTCTCATCCCTGCCCCAGGCCGATGAAGTAAGTCTCTATTTTGCTGGCCAACTGGGATTCCAGACTGAGCGAATGGTCCTCATGATAGAAGAACGCTTCCGCTGCGGTGCGATCCATTGCCAGGGAAAAAGTCCGGCCGGTATCCAGCGCCTTGACCAGGGCCAGATATTTCGATTGGGTGAGCTGACTGGCGTAGATTTTAATGATCTCGTATTTGGCTTCTGCAACTTCGGTGACATCAATCATCACATTGGCCGGCGCATGGGTACTGATCTCATAGGAGTATGCATGTGCATTGAGCGCTGGCCGTTGCTGCAGGGCCTTCCATACCAGTTGCGCGGTGACACGGTGGTCGGGATGGAACTCAAGCACCGAGGGGAAAAACACACTGGCTGGATGAACCCGGTCCAGCTCTGCTATCACCCGCTGCAGAACCCGATCATTGAACTGAAGCCCTCTGTCAGGCTCAGCCAGGAAGGTAACTGTGGTAACACCAAGCCCATCGGCCGCCCTGCGCCCTTCTTCCATGCGCTTCTCAATTAGCGCTTGTTTGTTGCCATCCCCGCCTTCAGCACCGTCGGTCATGAAGACCACGTGCGTGTCGATGCCCTGCTGGGCGGCCAACAACAATGAGCCTCCCATGCCAAACGTCTCATCGTCTGGATGAGGTGCAAAGACGACCCAGGGCCCATTGGGGAGGGGTGAGCAGGCATAGGGAACGAGTTCAGCTTCGTTTAACATCATTTATCCTTGTTATTCATTTACACTTGACCCGCTTGTACTAAGTAATCTGCCGGCCACTCATCCCAATTTCCTTCACCAAACCAGCTAGAGAAAATCTGTGTCTCCAGCAGTGAGGTACCACTTGTCTTTTAACTCTTCTACCGGCGGCCCATCGGTACAGACAGAGGTAGGAATACGCACTGCGATATCGGTAAGAGTCATCTCTTCATCTGCGAAGAGATCAAGATCTGCTTCTGTCACCCAGCCATATATTCCGCTCAGGTTCTTCCTGCGCGCCAGATCCCGGCAGAACAACACCAGCGAAGGAAACTGGGTTGGAGATCCTACCACCTCAAGCAACAACAAGCGGCCGTTCTCCTGACGCGTGACCACCATGCCTATCGGCTTGTCCTTGTCCTTGTCCTTGTCCTTGTCCCTGACGATTGTTAACTCATATTCCCGGGTTGGATTATCCAGGTAACGGTATTGAATATAGGCCTGGTCTCGGACGGTGAGGATTTTATGCCCCATCTCCGCTGACATTGCCTGCCATAAGCCTTCCAACAAGCGACTGTGCTCGGGATCGTCAGCATTAAAGCTTTCCCCTGCCAATTTGTCCTGGCTCGCCGGTTCCCACTCTATTTGCACAACACCGCCAATGTCTGCCTGTACGCCCAGGTGTTCTCCCAAACGCATCACTCGCTTGTTAGGAAAACCAAAGCCAAATAAATAAGGGCGATTGTAGCCAATATAAGTGTCAAGAAAGGTGGTTGCCGCCAGAAAATAGGGGCCCTTCTTGCTAAGTGTACCCCGCTGCGTGGTGGCGACCATGGTATCGCAGCATTGCAAGGTTAGGGCTGGCTCTCCTCGATCGAGAATTCGCCTTTCCACCCCACCATAGTACGCAGCGATCTGATTCTGATCATCACGCACCACCATTCCCACGCCACCGCCATTGGCGTACTTCCAATCCCAGTGCTGCAGAGATAATTCCACCGCAAATACCTGTTTGAACAATTCGCGGACGGCAGGCACATCACTGTCCTGCAATTTCGACACACGCCACTTACTGCTGCTTTCGGTCAATTGTTTACCCTGAAAAAACTATCTCTAAGCAACCGGACCTGTCGATTGATCTACTACCGCCCGGTTTATGCTCCTGCAAATTTGCGATAGTGAGTGTAATGGGTAGACCTCACTAATTGAAGGTGTAATTGCAAACCCACACAATTCAATTTCCATCTTGTTGCAGCGGGTGGGTCCAAAAACGGCGCACTAAGACAGACCAGCAAAAGCCACAGGAATTTTCTCCCAGATTTGACGAAGCCGTCACCAGATGGCATTCGGCTCTTATCAAAAAATCCCAAACTGGACGTCGATTTCGAGTGCTGAACATAGTAGACGATTACTCAAGAGAATCAGTCCTGCAGCTGGCTGATTTTTCTATCTCTGGAAACAGAGTCGGACGAGAGCTTGATCAATTGTCACGCAGGCTTCCAAAGACAATTGTTTGCGACAACGGGCCAGAGTTCACCAGCAAGGCGATGTTCTTCTGGGCTAAGAGAGCGATGAGCCGGTCTCGGTCTCGGCACTGGATGTCACCATCCAGGCCCAGATTCTTGACCTGCTGCTGGAGCTGGTGGACCGCTTCGAACTCACCATGTTGTTCGTGTCCCATGACCTGGGTGTGGTGCGCTACCTGTCCGATCGCATCCTGGTGATGAAGCATGGTGAACTGGTGGAGGCGGGCAGTGCCCATGACATCTTCACCAACCCGCAGCAGGAATATACCCGCACCCTGCTGGATGCCATTCCTGGCAAGTCACTGTTGCTGGGGGAGGTGGGCTCGGCCGGTGGGCCGGGCAGGTAGAGCCCGGGTTCGGGCCGCGCAGTACCCCATATACTTCTTCCAAAAGGTCGCCTTGAAGCGTAATGACGTAGCCCGGCGAATGTTGGACTACACTGGCAGTGTCACCCGAAAAGGACTTCGACGTGTCGCTGCCAGCCTCATTGCCCGGGCTCGGTGGACAAGCTGCGTCCGAACCAGCAGCTCGCTACCAGCGCCACCAGCCCGAGAAGACACTGCTCTATCGGATCGTGGAGAAGCATTACCCGGCGTTTCTCGCTCAGCTGGATGCAGAGGGCAGAGTATTGCCCGATTATGTACAGCGGGAGTTCACCGACTACTTAAAGTGCGGCCGTCTTGAGCACGGGTTCCTGCGTGTGCACTGCGAGCGGTGTCGCCACGAGCGGCTGGTGGCATTCTCCTGTAAGCGAAGAGGCTTTTGCCCCAGCTGCGGCGCCCGCCGTATGGTGGAGAGCGCTGCGTTGCTGGTGGATGAGGTGCTGCCGGCCAGACCCATCCGCCAGTGGGTGCTGACTGTCCCGTTTCCGCTACGATTTCTGTTCGCCGCCTATCCGGAGCTGATGAGCCGGGTGCTGGGCATCGTGACCAGAACGCTCTCCACCCACCTGGCCCACCAGGCTGGCTTCACTAGTAAGGAGGCGCCTACCGGAGCAGTCACCCTGATCCAGCGTTTCGGGTCGGCCCTGAACCTCAACATCCATTTTCACATGCTGTTCCTGGATGGCGTGTATATACAAGACGACTTGGGCCACTACGGCTTCCGCCACACGCCACCCCCGAGCGTCGCACAGCTCCACGACCTGCTCCAGGTGATCAGCGAGCGGGTGGCCCGGTTTCTGGAGCGGCGCGGC
>JAVJRC010000011.1:0-485717 GCA_040218615.1 Gammaproteobacteria bacterium | reverse complement strand
TCTTTGAAGATCGGTGAATATCCGACACATAACAAACTGTTCAATGGTAGCGCCCCACCACCCCTGGTTTGTGGATGGCTACGCCATCATATCCACAAACCAGGCGCGGCGGACCGCAACCTTAACAAGGGCGTTATGTGTGCGCGATGGAGATCGAGAGAACTGAGAAGATGAAGAATATCAGCGAACTTAGTCAGGCTGCTTCACTACTCGCCAACCTAGGTGTGGTTATCGGGATCGTATTTCTGATAATCGAAATCCGTCAGAACGATGAGATGCTTTTAGAAGAAGCACGTCTGCGGCAAGCATCGGCATACATGGAAATAATCGAGATGTACAATGAACACCGCAAATTCATGGCATCGAATCCAGCACTAACTGAACTTCGAAATCGCGCTTCTCGTGAGGAATCACCCCTATTTACTGAAACAGAATTATCTCAGCTATTTGACGCAATTGGAGTACAGCCTAATATTCTCCATTCTGCTTATCGGTATTGGCAAGCTGGCCATATTCCTGACCAGGCCTGGTCAGAACTAGAGCGCGCGATCGAAGAGATGAAAGGTCGAGACGATCTTGAGGCACAGATATATATGGTGCATTTGAGTACTATGCCTGACGACATGAGAGAGTACTTTGATGTTCCACCAATCAGCGAATTAAGGATAGATCGCTCTAAGTACATTCGGTAGCAGGGACTATCAATGAAAAAATCCTGCAGTGCGACACATAACAATTCATTCAATGGGTCGGTCGCACTCCGTGCGCTGGGCGAATGGCTCGCGCCATTCTATCCGCCCAGCGTACTCGCACTACCGCGCCTTAATTTGGGCGTTATGTGTACCGATCGTGCGCAATCGGAAGCCAGAGAG
The DNA here is from genome assembly GCA_040218615.1 of Gammaproteobacteria bacterium. Taxonomy (GTDB): domain Bacteria; phylum Pseudomonadota; class Gammaproteobacteria; order Pseudomonadales; family Pseudohongiellaceae; genus UBA9145. Next base: position 484,845 of record JAVJRC010000011.1, on the reverse strand, counting down.
CATACTAGATGATGACCATAGCTAAAGAATCAACTATTCAACGTGTTCGTTGGCTTCTAGCTGAACTCTTGGTAATTGTCCTTGGCATTCTAATCGCTTTCCAAGTAGATGAATGGCAAACCGATCGCAACAATCGAATCTCTGAGCGAGAAAGTCTAACCTCAATAAATCAAGATCTAAAGATTGAACTTCGGGAGCTCGAAGGATTGACACAGACTCTACACTTCAATCGCCAGATTTGGTTAAGAATGATGACGCTACTTAGAGATAACCATAACCCTTCCGAACACGATATTATTTCCACATTAGAGAGATATAGAGGACGCCCTCTTGAACCCACGAATTCGGCTTTTACGAGCCTGATAGAATCTGGCCGACTGAATCTGGTTTCTGACGGAGACCTAAGACTTAAACTGGTAGACTTCTATCAGGTCAAGCAACGGCGGCTCCATTTTGTCATTGAGCAACATCGTGATAGTAGAGACGAATATATCGAAATATTGTTGATGGATATCGATTTCAAAATTGATCCGGAATATGAGACGAATCTAGACTACGCTCGTGAACTCATAATTCCACCAGAAAAATTCCCTAGCCATCCTTCTTTGCAGAGAGTCCTAGTTGATCTAGACCAATCCTATCTCAATCTAATTAGACGGATAGATGAAACAATCGCTCAAATGGAAGAGCTGAAAACAATGATCGAGCTGCATATCGATGCGATTTAGGAGCTTTTTTTGACACATAACAAACTGTTCAATGGTAGCGCCCCACCACACCTGGTTTGTGGATGGCTACGCCATCTTATCCACAAACCAGGCGCGGCAGACCGCAGCCTTAACAAGAGCGTTATGTTTCTCGATCGATTTCGAGCCATACCGATATAGGAAGTCACTTTGAAGACAAACTGGAGAACGGCAGGCGAAATTATCGCGCTCCTATCAGTGATACTTTCCCTACTTTTTGTAGGCTACGAATTGCGAATGAATCGGCAGGTTGCAATTAATGACTCATTCAGTAGCGCAGCATCTGTCACTCCAGAAATAACGGAGCTAATAATTTCCAGAGCTTCAATTTGGGAGCGAGGTTGCTCGAATTCTGAACTCACTAGAGAGGAAGAAGTGATATTCGGAGGGCTTGTGAATGCTGTAGATCGTCATTTTTTCTACAGATATAGACGAACACTTGATGGGGTTACAACTGGCAATCCTGAAAACTGGGCGAACCGAGTTGCGCGAAATAGAGTTCTGTTCACCGGATTCGATCGGAAATGGCGAGAAATCTATAGCACAAGCAACAGAGGAGAAGAAGCTGGAGGCGGAGACTGGGGCGACCTAATCAGACAACACTATGACGAACTGAGCGACAGTCTCATACCAAATACTTTCGACTCCACGCTTTGTGGCCTCTTTGGATTATGATGATGCTTCCGAAACATAACAAGCTGTTCAATGCTAGCGCCCCACCACACCTTGTTTGTGGATGGCTACGCCATCTTATCCACAAACAAGGCGCGGGGGACCGCAACCTTAACAAGGGCGTTATCTGCTCTTGTTAAACGCCGGTGATGCCATTAGGCACACATTCATGTTAAAATTTTCTGAATGAAAGTCATCAACTGGAATGCAGCGAAAAATCAAGAACTTATGGAAACCCGCGGTGTGTCATTCGAAGACGTGGTCTTTTATTTACAACAAGGGACTCTTCTGGATGATCTTGAGCACCCCAATTCAGAAAAATACTCAAACCAACGCATCTTCGTTCTAGAAATTGATGAGTACGTCTATCTAGTTCCCTACGTCGAAGACAGGAATGAAATCTTTCTCAAAACTATCATTCCTAGTAGGAAGGCTACAAAGCAATACCTTGGAGAAACGAAATGAGCAAAGCCAAACTAAATAAGGAAGAGAAAGATCTTCTTAAAGGTTTTGAAGCTGGAGAATTCAAGTCGAAGCTTTCTCAAAAGCGCAAAGAGTTCTTAAAATCTGCTGCGGAAGAGACCTTTAAGAAAGACAAGCGCATTAACATTCGAATCTCGAGCCGAGACCTGGAATCTATTCAGCGAAGAGCTTTAGAAGAAGGTATTCCCTACCAAACTCTTGTATCAAGCATTCTTCACAAATACGTTTCGGGCGGTTTGAAGAACACGGCAGATAACAATTAGTTCAATAGAGGTCCCGACACAGCCTGCACCGCGCGGTTTGCGAATGGCTACGCCATTTTATCGCAATCCGCGCCCCTCAGACTGTGCCTATTACTACGGGCGTTAGGTGTTTTAGTGCCAGATTCTAGAAAGGGAACGTATAATGAATCTTGAAGACCTAGGAAATTTAGGTGAACTAGTTGCTGCTATTGCCACTGTAGCTACGCTAGTCTACTTGGCACTTCAAATTCGGCTGAATAGTGAAGCAACTAAAATCAGTGCCGGACAATCTATCCTTTCATCTATTAATGAAGCCCTACAGGTAGCCTCTTCATCATCGCAAGCCGCACGAGTGCTAGTACTGGGACAATCAGACTACGATAAATTACCAGAAGACGAGAAAGCTCAATTTCTAGTATGGGTGTTTGCGTGGTTCAGGGTTTTGGAGCAAGGGCAGTATTATCACAGGAAAGGGTATCTTGATGATGAGCTATGGCAAGGTCACATGGAGCATCTAAAACAACTCATGAAAAGCCCCGCAATCCTACATTGGTGGGAGGGGCGCAAATATTTCTATAGTCCAGCGCTCCAAGAGCTGGTTCAAGAGGCCAAATCCGCTGATACTAAAGCGCTCATGCCTCGTGGTGTAATCGAAACAATGGCTTCAAAAACAGAGTGAGGGGTTCATTTTTTAGGGCAACAGATAACAAACTATTCAGTAGGACGGCCACACTGGATTAGACAGATTGAATAAAGATGGAACTGGTTGATTTAATAAGCGAAACCCGGGAGTCAGTTACTGTGGCGATGGAAGCTTTCGCTCTCTACCTGACTGTGGCGAGTGGATACCTTGTTGTTGCTTACATCGCCGGAAAAGACCTGTCGCGGTTTCAATTGCTGTTCATTACGTCTTTGTTTTTCGCGGTCACAATTTTGTGCACAGTTGGATCATATAGTTACTTCAGAGGCGCCCATGATATGAATTTGCATTGGGCTCCAGAAAATTATGACGGTGGTTACATCGTCTATGCCTATTGGGTCGCTGTCACCCAGATTCTGGGGATAGCTGGATCGCTAATCTTTATGCACAGCTCCCGTAAGAAGTAGTGCCGGCACGTAATCTTCAGCTCGCTGGGAGCACTTCACCACGCCGGAGAAGCCTCTAGACCCATGGACGCCTTGGTTAAGAAAGCAATTGATTCCTATCCGAAAGAAGCAAAGTCTGCTCTTCTCCGCTTGCGGAATATAATCCAGCAAACCGCAACCGAGTATGAACTTGGTCCATTAGAAGAATCCCTGAAATGGGGAGAACCGAGCTATGTGGTCAAAGGAGGAAGTGCTGTCAGAATTGACTGGAAGCCCAGGTTCCCGGAGAAATGCTTCGTTTTCTTTCAATGCCAGACAAGTCTGGTTGAAACATTCAGGGAAATTTATGGCGATGTCTTCACCTTTGACGGCAATAGAGCAATTGCTTTGGATATATCACAGGATGTTCCTGTTAAAGAGCTGAAGCATTGTATTTCTCTCTCGCTTCAATACCACAAGTTGAAACATTTGCCGTTACTGGGGGCATAAAAAGGCGCACAACCAATTGGTCATTCAGGGCCGCGCCCGAAGCCGAGCCTATTAACGAAGGCGTATTGTGTCTCATGGCATCCACTACCGTGAAATCTGGAAGATTTTGACCCCAATTTTATAATTTTTAGTAGAAAGGAGAACTGCATGTTGTTGAATCAAGCGATCCGTGGAGTCATGCTCCCACTCATATTTCTTCTGACACCAACAGCATTGTTTGCCGACGACGCAGATGACGTTCTCGCCGTGGTTCAAAGATTGGCTGAGTTAGAGGTCGACCTGGAAGCACAGGCGGAGCTGGTAACTGACGATCGTATCCAGATTTTTGAAATGTGGCGCCGGGCTGACCAGGCCCAGAATTTGAGAGTCCAGCTAGCCAAACGAGCAGCGACCTTAAGAGCAGACCCGGATTGGGATGTCATCGTCACAATCGAAGCCCCGATAGTTAAAGTGTTTGGAGGTGATGCTGCAGTGGTAAGCTTCAAACGCATGTACGAAGTCATTCCCGGTCGAGGGAACCCCCCTCCGATGTACCAGACCTATATATCGATGACGCTAATCAAAATTGATGGGGAATGGAAAATCGCACATATGCACGGTTCCACTGCATAAGAGAGGCAGGCAAGCCAGCAGTTGAACCCATAGTGCTTACATCGGAACAGTTGAAAGCGCTCTCACTGAAGAACCAGCCAGGGTTACGGCGAGGTCAGTTGCCGGTGGGGTTTGAACGTGGGGCCTCTACACCACCTATACGCTGAAAGTCCCTGTCTCGCGCCCGCTGTCGGCCCTGTGCGGCGGCAATTTCAAGATCTTGTTCAAGGCCCGGATAACCCACTGGGCGTGGTAATTGCACGAATCGATTAGTGTCTTCCAGGTTGCAGATTCGCAGCCGGCCGATACGGGCTGTCGCCCCGCTCTCCCAGATTGCTTCAACCCCCGGAATGATAATGCAACCGTTGGCATCGGGTTCTGGCAGGTTGGCAAAGTTATAGGATTCTGTGACTGGAGCGCGTCCAACTGGCGTGATGGCATCAACCGAAGTGATTATTGCGCCTTGCGGTTCAGAGGAATAGGTAACACGCAGTACGTTGGCCGTACAGGAAATCAGGCTGGTGGAGACAAGCAATAACAGAAGTCTGGTAGTTGCAGATCCCATGGCCCGGCCTCTGGTGATTGACGCCTAGTTTCTTGATCTCAAAAAGTTGACAGCCCGATCCGGAAAGTCGGTAAACAGCCCGTCTACATTGGCGTGAAAATAGTGCAGCTCCAGCAGGTGTTCGAAGTCATCGGCATAGGCTGGTACCTGTCCTGGATCGGTGCGATAGGTATAGGGATGGACTTCCATTCCGGCGGCGTGGGCTCTCGTGACAAGATCGGTGACCTTGATATTGCCCTTGCTTGATGAGCGCTCGATCACCAGGGGGTGAGAAGGGCCAATGCCATCGGCAAAGTGTGCCAGTTTCTCCATGCCATCAGCTTCGAACATCCAGGGATAGGCATCCGGGTCGCCCAGCAACATGACCAGCTTCACTTCGATGCCTTCAGCGGGAAAGATTTCTTCGGTGATGATGCGGAGCTCTTCAAAGTCGAATGTTTGCAGAAACACTTTGTCCTGCTTGCTGGTGTATCCGTATTCCTTAAGCACCTGCACGACTGCGGTGCTGATGTCCTTGCCTTCTTCACGGTGAAAGGCAGGTCCTTTGATTTCAGGGTAGATACCGATGTCTTTTCCGGTGGATTTATTCAAGCCTTGAATCAGTTCGATCTCTTCCTGCAATGTGGGCACTGAGAAGGAAGAAGTGCCCATGGGAAATCGACCCGCATAACCCTGTTGCTTTTCCCCGTTGTCCAAAATGCGAAAACCTTCGGTTGCCTGCAATTGGCGAATCTCGGCCAGGGTAAAATCGATGGCATAGTAGCGACCGTCATCCCTCGCCCGATTGGGAAAGACTTCGTCCACATTGGTGGTACGGTCGAGGGTAATGTCATGAAGAACAATTAGCTGATCGTCTTTAGTCATCACCACATCTTGCTCAATGTAGTCGGCACCCATGGCATAGGCCATGGCTTTGGCTTCCAGTGTGTGCTCGGGCAGGTAGCCGCTGGCACCGCGATGGGCTATGACGATTTTTTGTGCCATGGATTCAGAAGCAAAGACTGTCAGCAGCGAAAAAGCGCACAGTCGGAGAAGTTGAAATTTTCGAAAAAGTTGCATGATTTCAGAGCCTTGTGGGAGGTGGCTGGGTTCATGATGCTGATCTTGCCTGGCCAGTATGACAGCCAGTTTACAGCGATTCTGTTATGAGAGGGAATAGCAGTCTGCTGGCAGATCGAGTGGCCAGGCAATGAGCGATGGGAATGCAGACGCGCAGGCGTTGGCGTCAGTACTAGCTACCGAATCGATAGCGCAGTTTGATGGCTACCTGTTCCACGATGCGATCATTCCAGGATTGTTCGAACAGGTCCTGGAAAGTAAAGAAGCTGTTGCGAGGCAGGTTGGCGCCGCGGGTGTAGACCACGAAAAGGTCTGATAGGGGTGCAATCTCCCAGCGATAACGTGCCTGAAAAGTCATGCGACTGATGACGAAATCATCCGGCGTGCTATCCGGATTGGGCACCGCATGGAGTCTTTCCCTGGCCGCCGGGTTTACTTGGTAGAACATGTCTTCATAGGCTTTCAGGCCAGTCCACTGAGTCGTAAACCGGAGTCGCTGCCTTGCAGTAATAAAGTAATTAACTTCCAGCCGGGGTGACCAGGAATGGGATTCGAAACTGGTGTAGTTGCCGCCACCGCGGTGCACCAGTAATGCTTCACGGTCTTCGTACCGAAGCTGCAGATCGACGGAAAAGCGGTCAGTGGGGCGCAGCGTAATGCCTCCCCTGCCTTCGGTGGACATCGGGCCAAGATCATCCTGCCCGACATTCAGCGAGAGATTCCAGGCAAAGGGTTCAGAGACATTGGATGTATAGCCCAGATCAATTCCAAATCTGTCCGGTACAACCCAGTCACCCGTGCCCCTGCCCAGGCGGTCATCGATGCGTCGTGGAAAGTATTGCAGCCTGACGTCTACGTTATCAAAATTATTAAACTGATAGCCCCGACCCAGGAAGATTCCCATCCTCACTGGTTGACCATCCGTGTTCCATTGATTGGTGACGAACACATTGGTTGTGCGCAGCCTTACTCCGGGAACGTCGGATTCATTGAGGAAAAAAGTGTAGTCCAGATTGGCCTGATCGTTGCGGGTCAGGAATCCCATCTGGTTCATGTCGAAAGTATCGTCAATATAAGTCGCCCTGAGGGTGTGCTGTGTTCCACGCTGAGGACGGAAAGTGAAATCTCCGGTGAAACCGCTACCAGTGACACCCAGGTTGTCGCTGTGCAGAAATTGGGTGTCCACTACCATGCGGTTGTCAGCGGAAAAGTAGTGCAGGTCCAGTGCATTGACCACCGACTCTTCCGTGGGGTGATCGAGCATGGTGCCCATCCAGCCTACCTGACGGCGACCGCCACCAGTGGTGTTCTCGTACAACAGCCTGCCCACCAGGAAATCCCGGCCCGTTGCCTGAATACCTACCGGGGTACCGTCATCGAGAGTTCCGATAATTTCCGGATCGTCTTCGGACGCGAGCAACGTTCCATAGCGAAGACTGCCGGCCTGTCCAGTAAATTTTGCGGCACCAAACAGATCGGTGGGCTGACTGAGATCTGTGGCAACCACGTTGACGCCGTCGGGCACATCATATTCCGCAGCACCACCAATACGGCGCGTGTTGAGAATTTGAATAGGCCCACCCGGACCACCACCGCCACGTGTGCGCGGTGAAGTATTATTGAAAATATCCTGCCCTTCCTGGAAGAACACGCGACGTTCTGGAAAAAACTGTTCGAAAGCAGTGAGGTTGACGATGACATCGTCGGCTTCGACAGTACCGAAGTCAGGGTTGATCGTTGCAGACAATAAGGAGTTGGTTGTGGGTCGCCAGTAAATATCCGTACCTACCCTTGGATCATTATCGCTATCGAGTACATCGAAGACCGTAGAAACGAAAGGATAAAAAGTGAGCTGGCGCCTGGGCTCGATATCCCGTAGCTCAAACTTCATAAAGGCTGAAAGATATTCATTCACAGTGCGCGGCAGCGGCGGATTGGACCAGGCTTCGCCGCCGATAGAGCCAACCTGCCGCTCAAAATAGAAACCCACTTGTCGCGTTTCCTGAACTGCCGGCAAGGGCATCATCGACCAGGGGATGTAATACTCCACGCTCCAGCCATCATCCAGCGCCTGGGTGCGGGCGTTCCAGGAGCCATCCCACTGCATATTCATCTGTCGTTCTGGCAGCAAGGAGGCATCGGTCATGGAATCGCCTAGATTGATGCGCAGGAAAAAACCATAGAGCCCGGTGCCGGAGGCATCGATACCGACCACAAAGCCGTCACGATTGAGTTGGGTGTCCCGGGGGGTCATCAGCGCCACCAGGGTTTCCGCGGGCTGGTGGTTCTTGGCACCAATATAGATGCCCTGCTCGGTGTAGAACACGCGAATATCGGTCTGATAAGGAGTTTCGGCCAGGGTATCGGGATTGATTACCCGCATGCCGTCGAAAAAGGGAATGCTCTGCCAAACCGGCTCATCGAGGAAGCCATCCAGCTGGATATTGGCGTCTTCTTCCTCAACCCGGACGAGCTGTGGAACTCGATCCTGCGCCACGGCCACGGAAGCGAACGCGCACAGCATGCATAACACAAGGCCGCGAGGCAAAATTCCAGCCATAGTTTCTCTCAGCAGGCGGCGCCCGGGTCACGGGTATTTACCCGTCAGTGGCGCCTTTTTCTAGTTATTGGCTTTAAAAGTTATCTGCACTATATACGAAGTCCCTCAGTGTCTTCGCGGGTTCGCTACAAATAATTGCAAATGACCGGGCCCCAAAATCGGCCCAAAAACCCCTCGAACTGCGACAAAAGCCCGGCTGCCATGATTCGTCACTTTTCTTCCTCACTTTGCCTTCTTTCAGCCCGGGCGAGGCCATTTGGGGGAGGTTTAATGGCCCTGCATTAATGAAACCATTGAGGAGCAAGCAGTCCATGCCCCGCAAGCAACAACATTGTTTATTCGTTGAGGAAGAGGTCTACAACTGGTCATCGCCCAGGTCTCTCTATAATCGCCCGATGCTGGTGATGTCTGTGGTCATTCTGGTTACAGCGCTGCTGTTTGGGATGCTTCGCTAGTTGATTACCTGAGAGTCAGGCAAAGCCAGCCCCAGCACGGGGAAAGGGTTTCTAACGCTCCAGTAGCGTGACTTCGACTGATAACGGCTGCCCTGCCCGCTGAATCTGCAGAGTGACAACATCACCCGCCGCAGATTCACGCAACAGATTGGAATAAGTCTGCAAATCTTCGATAGCGTTGCCATTGAAGTTTAGTAGTACATCATTCGCCTGCAGGCCTGCCTGTTCGGCCGCCCCGCCCGGGGTCACTCCAGAAATACGGATACCTTCACCGCTGTAGGCAAAATCGGGAATCGTGCCCAGGCTGGCTTCCCGTTCTGTGCGGGCACCGCTGACTTCTATGGATGCAGGTGCGTTTGCCAGATTGACCCGGAGCGGGTCGACTCTGTCACTGAGAAATATCAACGCCTCTTCTACCCACAGCGCCACATCCGACATGCCAGCCAGATCCAGTTTCTCCGGAGTATCGCTGGGCTGGTGGTAATCCAGGTGCGTGCCACTGAACAGGTGAATGGCGGGAATGCCAGCATTGAGAAAGCTGACATGGTCACTGCTGGCAATGGTCTGGGCCGGGAACTCTGACGGCACACCAATGGTGAAGCCGATTCCCTGAGCCATAAACGGCCACTCGTAGGCACTGTCTGTGCCAAACACCTGCAGCGTACGCCCTTCCAGCCGTCCTACAGCATCCAGGTTGATCATGGCGAAAAGTTGGTCAGTGGTAAAAGCGCCAGGTGGATTATTTACAAAATGTTCGGAGCCGAGCAATCCTGATTCTTCACCCGTGAATGCCACAAACAGGATTGGGCGTTGGGGAGTGTGCGCTCTTGCCATCTTGCTTGCGACTTCGATGAGAATGGCAATGCCCGAGGCATTATCATCCGCTCCCGGATAGATCTCTCCGCTTAGGGGATTGACTCCAAGATGGTCGTAATGGGCGCCCAGAATCACGGGGCTCGCACTGAGCTCCCGGTTGACCCCGGGAATCATGCCCACCACATTGGCCATCTCAACATGGCCCAGGCCGGCATAGACCTGCTCCCAGCGTTGGATATAGGTGCCGTTCAGTGTTTCCAAACCGGCGTTGCGGAACTGGTCGGCAATGTAGAGAGCTGCGTCTTCCAGGCCTGCTGACTCCAGGCCTCTTCCTTCCATGGACGGCGCTGTCAGCGCATTGCTGTGACGGGCCAGTTGCTCGGGGAGATACCTGGGGGGTAGCTCGGCAATGGAAGGCGGCGTGGGCAGAGTATCCCAGGCGACTGTGCCATCCAGCTCCGGCTTCACCCATTGCAGGGGGGAATCGCTCGCTTCCCATTCTCCGCGGATATCGATGGTGGGCTCGTCTCCGGTAAAGCTCACATAGGAGTAGCGGCCATAGTGAGGGAGCTTTTCGATGGTGCCCGGCATGGCCACCATGTCATCCACGTGCAGCCAGCCGATGGCCATGTCGGGGTTGTCAGGATGACGCGCCAGTATGAGCGTGCTGCGGTCATCAAAGGTGATTTCTGAGCCGGCCAATTGCAATCCACCGGCTGAGGCGGACACCCCATAAGCGCCAGCGGCATTGGCGACCGTTTCTGCGAAAGGATTGTCCCGGCCAAGCACCCAGGCAGGACGATCGGCAGGAATCGATTCCAGGGTGTCGGCGAAATACAATTCGTAATCCAGGCCGGCACCGAAGCTTTCGGCAAGGCGAGTCCAGTGCTCACGGTTGTCCTGGGGCAGGATGAAGTTGACTGCGCTGGCTCCGAACAGCTCGCCCACGCTGGGCGGCGTTTCTTCCCGGTGGAGGGTGCGGAATACGTCGAAGTAGGGGTCGACCAGTACCGCCTGTAGCTGGTCATAGTCAGGGGCAAAGAATCCCTCAAGTTTCTGCGACAGATCAATATCGTACAGTTGTGGCTCGTCTTCTCCCTGGTAATAAAGGGCAATTGGCACCTTTAATTGGTAAGGATCGCCAGATTGAGTTTGTGCGAACATGATGCGTGCCCGGTTGCCATTCACTTCCTGAACGTCCACTGACAACGCCGGCGCACCTGTGCGCTGCACCCATTGCGCGAAGAATGGCTCCAGGTTGCGCCCGCTTAGCATGCTGAAGTGGCGCTGGATGTCATCGAATGATGCGCGGCGGAATTTGTAATCCTGATAGAACTGGCGCAAGCCTTCGATAAATAATTCATCACCCACTTCCAGTCGGAGCATGTGCCAGAGCATGAGGGTCTTGCCATAGCCCACGGCCTGGGTGGCGGCCGAGTTGCGGGAAGTGAACCGGGACAGGGGGAAGTCAGTGCCGTCGGCCACGTAGTTCTTGTACCGGGCCAGCATCTGTTTGCGGTATTCGTGGCCCTGGCCATCCATTTCCCGGAACAGGTGGTCGGCCAGGTAAGCGGTGAGGCCTTCACTCCAGTTGCCGGATTCGTAATCCGGGTAGACGCCGTTGCCCCACCAGTTGTGCAGTATCTCGTGGGGGTAGGAAGACTCAAGAATGAAAGGCAGGCGGATGACCTGCGGCCCCAGCAGGGTGAAAGAAGGCATGCCGTAGCCTGTCTCCCAGAAGTTCTCAACGAGCGCGAACTTGCTGAAGGGATAGTCGCCCAGTAAGGGTTCATAGAGTTTCAGATACCTGACCGTGGCATCCATATAGCGAGTGGCGAGGTTGGAATCGGGTGTGCGCAAATAGGCCATCACTGCCGTGTCATCACCCTGGTCAGTGTAGGTATCTTCATACACGGTGAAATCTGCAGCGATAAGATAGATCTCTTCCATGGGCTGGGATTCCCGCCAGGAATCGCTCGTGCCATCTTCGGCAGTCACCAATTGGCCCTGGGAAACCGAGCTCCAGCTACTGGCCGAGTCGGCGAATTCCACAGTGAGTTCGAAGCTCAGCAGTTCATCGTCCAGCGTTGGTATCCAGCGGGAAGCGGCGCTAAGGAAAACCCCTTGTTCGGAAATAATGCCTGAGGTGGCGGCAAAGCTCTGCGCATACTCGGCACTGGTCTGTTCTGCCTGATCGTTGATCTGGCCCTGGTAGGAGACGAAGAATTCACTGTTGCGACGGGAAGGAATGCGGACCCGGTAGCTTTTTGTGGCTGCGACCTCTGCGACGGTTGAATTGATGAAGGTGCTCTGGACCAGGTTACCTGCCTGGATTTCCTCTACCCGCGGAGAGCTCGCGGTGATCTCAAGATTCTCGTTTAGGTGAAAAATGATTTCCTGACCACGCAGGGATTCAGGCATAGTGATGAAATCTGAAACCTCGATGTGCTGGTTCAAGGGGTCAAGCGTCACATTCAGGCGATGGTTGAGAACTGTCGGAGGCGTGGCTGCTTGGGAGACCCCATCCGATTCAAGTGTACTGAGCGCGGGAGCCTGGGCCATCAACCCGTGCCCGCCCAGGGCCAGTATGAGGAATAGCAGGAACCTGATTAGCTGCATGGCAGTGGACTGGCCTGTTTACAAGCCTAGCAACTCGAGTGCCAGGTCGTGGTTCCAGTCGGAGATGTGAATCTGGGATGCGCCACCGGGTGTGCGCGTGGTGCTCCAGGCCAGCCGGCTGCCATCGGGTGAAAACACGGGCAGGATATCGGTACCTGCGGTGTTGGTGACCCGCACTGGCGCGTTGGCACCCATTGGGTCGATCATGAACAGCTCAAAGTTGGCGTGACCGAGAATATTGGTGGAGTAGATGATGTAATCACCGCTGGGATGGAAATAGGGCCCCCAGTTCACCATGGCATTGGCAGTAAGCTGCCGGGCATTGCTGCCATCCACATCCATGGTCCAGATCTCGGCGCTGTTGCCATCAGGATTGAAGCGGCGCCAGACAATCTTGTCGCCTTCCTTGTTAAAGAAAGGCCCGCCGTCGTAACCTGGTGAAAAAGTGAGCTGCTGCACATTGGAGCCATCGGCGTCCATGATGTACAGGTCCATGAAATAGGAAGCATCGTCGTCCAGCAGCTCCTGCTCTACCTGGCTCAGGGTACGGCTGTAGGCTTCGCGATTGGAGGCGAACAGGATCTTGCTGCCGTCTGGTGAGTAGGAACCTTCGGCGTCGTAGCCCATGGTGTTGGTGAGATTCTTGAGGTTCCCACCCTGCTTGTCGGCAATATAAATGTCGTAGTAAGGGTCATAGTCCCAGCCATATTCCCGTTCTTCACCACTGGCGCGAATCGCGATCTCAGCTTGCTGCTTGGCGATGGCGTTGGGGTCCTCGTGAGTGGAAGCGAACATCACCAGATCCAGACTTGGGTGAATCCAGGCACAGGTGGTGAGTCCAATGCCGGTGGATACCAGGTGTGATTCTTCGGTTTTCAAATCCATGAGATAGATCTGGTAGAAGGGATTACCTGGCATCTCTCGCTGGAAAATAAACTCTGTGCCATCGGCGCTGAAATAGCCCTCACCGGATCGGGCACCTTCGGTGACCAGTTGCCGGGTGTTGCTGAGCAGGCGGCTTTCGTAACTGGTGTCGAACGAGGCGTAACTATTGCCTGGAGCAGCACTCGCGGTAGCACCCGCGTAGCCATCGGGCTCGGCATCCTGTTGGGCAAAGGCGGCTGTGCTGAGCAGTGCTGCGGCTATAAGCCCGAAGCTGCCAGTGTGGCCTGTTGTATTCATACGCTTGGTTCTGCTCATGATGCTTTGTCCTTTGTTCATAGTCCTCTTGTTCACGGACTGATGTTCGCGCTGCCGCCAATGAATTCATCAACCGATGTCGGGTGATGCTTAATGATAATCACTTCTGGCAGGATAGTCCGTAGTTCAGGGGAATTGGAAGTTGGCTTGCTGGGGAAATACGCCAAAAAGCCCGCCTGTGTGTACAAACAGGACGTCTTTCGCGCCGGGCAACAGACCTGCGTTGCCCTTCTCCAGTTCCCGAACCATGCCGTAGAAGGCTTTGCCGGTGTAAACCGGGTCGAGAAAGAGGCCTTCCTGGCGGGCGAGCTGCGAGATTAACTGGAATACCGGGGGCTCTGCGATGCCATAGCCAGGACCGAGATAGCCCTCCACGGTGTTGATGACAAGGTTGCTGCCATCGAAATCGATCTTGTAACGCTGTTTCCAGAGAGTCACATCCTGCCTGATTTTCTGATCGAAGTAGTTGGCATCATCGCTGACGTTAAATGCCGCCACTTCACCGGGCAGATTGAACAGTTCGGAACCTACAATCAGGCCACCCTGGGTACCACCCGAACCGGTGGCGCAGACAATATAGTCGGGTTGGAATTGTTCTCGCTCGAAGTCAGCAGCCAGTTCTTCGCAAGCGGCGATGTATCCCCACAGGCCGATCTCGTCGCTGGCCCCGATTGGAATAAACAGCGCCTTGTCTCCCTCACTGGCATAGCGCTGCTGCAGCTCATGGGCGAACAGCTCGTGCCTGGGCCACTGGCTATGGGGCAGAAAGTCGATGGTGGCACCGGCGAGATAGTCCAGCAGCAGGTTGCCGTCTGGTGATTCCGGCTTCTCACCCCGCAGAATCAGGTGCACCTTGAAGCCAAGTCGAGCCCCCAAAACTGCAGTGGCACGACAGTGATTGGACTGCACGCCACCGCAGGTGATGATGACGTTGCAGCCCTGGTCTCTGGCTTCGGCCAGGGAAAATTCGAGTTTGCGAATCTTGTTGCCAGACACTTCCGTGCCGGTGAGCTCATCCCTTTTTACCCAGATGCGCGTATCTGAGTTGTGGCTGAATCTTTCGAGTCGGGTGACGGGGGTCGGCAGACGGGCCAGTTGAAGTCGGCTGGGATAGTCGATCATAGGAGCTGGTACAGGATTGAATAAAGGAAGGGGAGTATAGACTCCCCTCTGGATTTGGACTAGCCGTGGCCCCCGCTGGAGACGGGTCGCGACGTCATACGGGAAAATCGCTGTGCCTCAATACCCGGCTCGGCGAACTAATCAGATTTTGAGGCATCGTAGGCCATGGGCTGGGCAGACTCGCCCTCCGCCAATGGCTCGATGGCTTCGCTGTAAAGAAACAGATCAGTGAGTACCGCGCGTAAGTGAATGGAGGCATTGAGGTTATCGACGATCTCAGATCCAATCGCTTCCTGTGCCAGCAGGAACTTGATCGCTGCTCCTGCCTTCCGACAGTCCTCAGCAATCACCGCCTCGAATTCATTGTTACTACCCTTCAGCGCCGCAGACACATCCGCCATGGCCGCAGCCATGCCTTCAAGCGTTGGGCGGGCGTGGGGACCCGGACCACTCTCAGCCTGTGCAGGCCGACCCTGCGCCGCATAAGCCAGCAGGAATTCATAGCCGGATTCAATGGTTTCAATACTCTTCGCTAAGTCCATAGCCTCTCTCTTAAAAAAATCATTAACGCAAATATTTAAAGGACACCCATTTAATTATTTGCCAAAAAAATCAGTCTATTCAGCAACTTATGCCCTCAAAAATTGAATGGGGGGTGCCGCGGGTTAAATGGGTGTCCTGTAAAATTTAAATGGGTGTCCACAGAATTTGGAGCTTAAAAAAGGTGTCAGACACGTGTCTGACACCTTTTGGTTGAATCGCAGGATTGGAGCTAGTCTGCTTCTTTCGGGGTCCACTTGGATGGATCGTGGTTGGCGGCCATTTCGTCTTCTGACATCCAGCCGGAGATCATGGCGCGGGTGTAGAAGATCTTCTCTGGGCGCAGGGCGAAATAGATGTGCGTTGCGGCCAAGGCAACCAGAGCCAGGGTGGACAGACCGTGCAGCAGGAATACCAGACCAAGCTGGTCTTCAGGCATGCTGTTGGTGCGATCCCAAAATGGCGTATCGATCTGCATGAACATCAGCACACCAGTCACGATGACTGCGAGAACAACAACAGTCACCGCCCAGTGCATCCCCTTCTGTTCGAAGTAGTACTTGCCGGGCTTGCGGCTGGAATCGAAAGGCTCGGAAAAGTCTTTCGGGGTCAGCAGCATGGACTTGAAATCCTGCCAGAACATGGAGCGAACGATATGCGCGACCACCAGGAAGGTCAGGATCAAACCTGAAATCCAGTGAATATTGAGCCAGGCGATACGCAGTCCCAGAATTGGGGCAGTGCCAGTAAAAATCAGTACCAGGACGCTCACTGCCATGAGCCAGTGAAAGGCACGGTCAATGCCTTCGTGGCGAACCACGCGGCGACCTTCAGCCGTGGGTCGGTCCAGATTTTTCTTGGCCAGTGCGGCCATGATGATGGCATGTGCTGCCAGTAGAACCAGTATCGCTACCGCTACTACCCAGAGCAAATCCCAGGAAACACCGAGGATAACTTCCTCGCCCCATACATCGCGTTTATAGCGGACAATTTCTCCCACTCTACTACCCTCTCAACTTATTCTTTTAATACTGCTGTTTTTATTTGTCGCGCCCGCCAGGGCGGGTTCGGGGTTAACCCCGAACCGCTCTGGTAACCAGGTTTGCCATCAAGGGCACCTTGAAATGGTTGTAGTTCAAGGGCTGTGCGCCCTCAACAGCCATTTGCCCGGCACTCGATGCCAATTCTTCAGAACGTTGCTGTCCGCGAATTGCATTTTCAACAGCCTGCAAGCGTCGGGGCGTACATTGCACCGCACCTACTGCAATTCTTGCATCTTCAATTGTGCCACCTGACACCTTCATGGCAGAGGCAACATTGACGAGCGCAAAGTCCCAAACATTTCTGTCGGCAACTTTCTCAAAATAGAACTCGGCGTTAGCCCAGCTCGCGGGCAGACGAACTGCCGTGAGAATTTCACCTTCGTTCAGTGCTGTCATATGCGTGATGTCGCGAGCCGGACCAATGAAATAATCTTCAGCAGCCACGGTACGAGTACCGCTGGAGCTGGCGATTACCATGGTGGCATTTAGCGCAACCAACGCAGGCGCCGTATCGGAAGGAGACACCGCAACACAGCGACTGGATTCAAACAGCGCGTGCTCACGGTTCAGGCCTTCCGGCGAATCTGCGTAGCAGATGTTACCGCCAGCACGATAGCAATCGAGACCGCGGCGGTAGTACCAGCAGCGTGCATCCTGATTCAGGTTGCCGCCCAGAGTACCCACGTTGCGAATCTGTGGACTGGCGACCACGCCTGCCGCTTTCGCGAGCAAACCGTAGCGGGAAGTAATCAGCGGATCGTTGGCGATTTCGGTAAGGGTTGTGACCGCACCGATTTCCACCCCGTCGCTGGTTTCACGAATGCCTTTCCAGGCATCGATCTGCGTTAACTCAATCATGGCAGAAGGATTCTTGTTGCGATCCTTCAGCCAACCGAATGTGTCCTGACCACCGGCGAGCAACCAACCGTTGCTACCTAGTTCCTGCGCCAATTCCAGGGCATTCGCTTCATCAGTGGGCTGATAAAGCTCGATATCGGGCATTACGTCATGTGATGTGGCTACCATATCAACCTCGGAAATTGTTCTGAGCAAGAGGCACCGCTTCTTCGGATGTTCCTGCCAGGTGGTTAATGATCATGTCTGCAGTCACTGGTGCGGCGTTGAAGATGTGACCATCAAGCGCATCAGAAATTGCAGCGGTTAGTGCCGCGGAAACAGAACCCATGGCGGGCTCACCGACTCCACGTGCACCTACTGGGTTTTCCGGATCGGGAAGATCCACCCAGCCAGTTTGAATTGTCTCTGGGGTATCCAGGTAAGTGGGTACCTTGCTCTGCCAGTAACCAGTAGAGGCTGGAATACCATTTTGTGGATCGTAGAGATGGCGTTCGTAACCGGACAGTCCAATACCCCAGACTGCACCACCTACCAACTGATTCTTCATACCTTGCGGGTGCATGATCGTGCCGGAATCGGCATAGTTGATCATGTCGAGAATCTCGTACTTGCCTGTCTCCAGGTCCAGCTCGATCTCACAGCAAGTCACGGTGAATCCCGGAGGATTCCCTTCATGTCGTGGATCGTGATAGACACCAAGGAAAGTGGTTCCGGCCAGACGACCTACTGAAATCTGGGTCCATTCAGCCAGCTCTTCGGGAAGCTCGGCTTCACCGGTGAACTTGCCACCCAGCTCCATTGCCCGCTGGGCAACTTCGGCATAGGTGTAACCCACACTGTTGTCGGCGATCTGGAACACCCGCTCGTCGGCGATGTCGTAATCTTCCGGCGCTCCACCCAGATCAGTGGCAGCAATCTCTTTCATCTTGTTCAACATGTCCGTGGCTGCACCAAAGCAGGTACGGGTGTTGGTGAAGATTGAGTTACTGCCATCCTGGGGTGAGGTGATGGGCAGGTTGTTGTCGGTACGCTCGTTGAGAATATCGCAACGCTCCCATGGCATCTTCAAGACTTCGGCGGCTGCCCTTGAGGTAGATGCGTAGGAATAAGTACCGAGGTTACCGACGCCGTTGTGAATCTTCAGGCGCCCATCCGTGCCCATGGACACGATACCGTCCATGCCGCTGCGTCCGGCGTTGTGATAGCCCTGGCCAATGCCAAGCCCGATCACTTTGCTGCCGTTGCGCTGGCGACGACGGGACTGACGTCCTTCCCAATCGAAAGCAGCCGCAGCCTGGTCCAGGGTGTCTGGCATATAGGCTGAGGTGAATGGGGTCTGTCGTGGCCCGGCTACGTCACCGGTACGGGGCGTATTGATCTTGCGAATGTCAAAGCGGCTGATACCCAGGGCATCTGCTGCCTTGTCCATAATCGGCGAGATGATCGGCGCAATCTGGTTCTGACCAGGTCCGCGCTGTGCACCCCGGTGACCGGTATTACTGCCGATGGAAGTGCCGCGGAAACGCAGTGCGTCCGGTTGATACAACACATCGATACAGTCGGCTGCAGAAGAAGCGTCACCGCCTCCGCCTTTACCGCCGTTATCGGAAATGATGTAAAGATCACAGGCAGCCATCACGCCATCAGGCTTGAAGCCCACCTTGATCCAGCCCTGGAATCCCTGACGGGCACCACCGATAGTGAACTCTTCCTCACGGGTGACACGCATCATGACCGGGCGATTAATCTTCTGGGACAGCTTGGCAGGAATGGCCATACTGGGAATGGAACCAGCACGGGCACGTTGACCAAAACCACCACCGGTTGCCGCATTGATAAAGACGAAGTCTTCTTTGGGCACACCGATGATGCCAGCCATGGCGTCGGCCAGAGCGGTCAGGCTCTGGGAAGTCCCGTGCACATAAAGCTTGCCGTCTTCCCAGTAAGCCAGCGCACTGCGTGGCTCCATGGAATGGTGTGGATAACCCGCGGTGGTGAAAGTGCCTTCGTAGACAAATTCAGACTCGGCAAAAGCCGCGTCCAGATCACCCAGTTCCCAGGTTTGTTGGGGTTCCGCAGTAGGTTCATTACCGGCGCGGAAGCTGGCGACCTGATCAGCACTCCACTTCTCGGTGGCGAATCCCTCACGGAATACAAAGGTGTTGTTGTTTCCGGGGTAGGCATTGGCGCCACCCTCGGCAAGACTGTCCAGCGGATCCAGCACGAAAGGCAGACGTTCGAAAGTGACGTTGATGCGAGAGATCGCTGTCTCTGCCGTCTTCTCGTCCACGGCTGCCACGGCCAGGATAGGTTCACCCACCAGGGTTGGCTCGTTAGTCAGTATTTTCAGCCCGGTGCTTTGGGGTTCACCGTCGGGGTACACATCGTCCGCGGTGAGGATGCCAAACACGCCATCCATGGCCAGCGCTTCAGACGGGTCGATATCGAGCACGCGAGCGTGGGGGATGGGGCTGGTGAGTAAACGCGCGTAGACCATGCCTTCGCGGCTGTAATCTTCGGCGTATTTAATGCGGCCGGTGACCTTACCTGGAACATCCGGCGGCACAAAATCTTTTCCAATATGCATATATGCCATGATGATTTTCCTATGCGAGCTCGACAGCGCGCATTACGCCATCAAGGTAAGAGTCATACGATCCACAGCGACAGATATTGCCCGACAAGGCATGGCGAGCTTCATCTCGCGTGGGGTTAGGATTGGCACGCAGCAGTCCCACTGCCGCCATCACCTGCCCGGGTGTGCAATAACCACACTGGGGTGACAGCGATTCAACAAAGCCTTGTTGAACGGGGTGCAAAGTGCCGTCTGCAGCCTCGAGACCTTCAACGGTTTCGATGCGGCCATTCTTCATGGAATGGGTGAGGACTGAACAGGCGTAGGTTGGAACATCGTCCACCAACACTGTACAGGCTCCACATTCGCCGCGGTTGCATCCGAGCTTGGTGCCGGTGAGACCCAGCTTGTAGCGCAGGGTCGAGGCCAGGGTTTCCTGGGGTGCGACGTCAACACTGCGCATTTGGCCGTTGACGTTGATTCTGATCAGACGTTCCACCGCGCCGGCAGGTCCGCTCTGGCCATTGGCCGCGTACCACATGCCGGTGGTAGTCGCCGCTGCACCAGAGGCAATTACACCTTTGATAAAGCGTCGTCGAGATAATTTGGGATTCACGGGTAGGTCGCCTCCGTAAAAGTGAAAAACAAATCCATTCTTGGGGTGTGACTGCTTGTTGTTATTCGCTTGCTCTGGTCTTGAGTGATGTCGCAGAAATCTAAATGAGAATTATTTGCAATAAGATCAATGTGTTGCCGAACAACATCGCCGGCTAGAGTAAATCACCCACTGGTTTTTATCAAGCAAGTGACTCGCCCCAACGCCCAGAATTAATGGTCGTTTCAGCGATTCCGGACAGATTGGTGCAAGGGCGATATTGCGTCTCAATCGGGTGCTGGAGCCGGACAAAAATCTTGCTACCAGCGGTGCAGTTTTCGACCACAATGACCCCCGGTTCTGAGCGCAAAAATGCATCAAGGGATGAGTCACCTGATTGGTCATCCTCAAAAATAGTCGTTCAGTTCTGCTGGGATTCGAACCTGGTTGTGGTTTTTCAACATGACAATATATTGGCATTTATTGTCGCCTCATTGAGACACATTCATTGAGAAAACAGGCACTTATTGAAATGCCAACATCGCGCCAAGCCCCGCAATCCTTGACATATTTTGCATTGATGTTATGTTGACCGGCCCTCCGGAGCGGCCGTACCGGATCCCTTTTTGGGAGCTTTTGAGGGTGCTATTGGGAAAAGTAGAGCACGCTACTTATCACCCTTTCGAGCTAAATTCAGCACGTTATCTGTTCCGACCCGAGTGACCCTGTCACCGCCGGGGTGGGAAGTAACGGAGTTTAAAAACAACAAAAAGAACTGAATCCAATCAGTGAGATTTCGATACGCATGAGCCACCAGCAGTTACCTCTGAAGTTCGGCCTCCCTCCCCGGAACGGACTCTATGACCCCGCGAATGAAAAAGATTCCTGCGGCGTAGGCTTTGTTGCCAACATCAAGGGAGTGCCCAGCCACCAGATCATGCTGGACGCCTACCATCTTAATTCACGCATGGATCACCGTGGCGGTTGCGGCTTTGAAGCCAATACCGGTGATGGCGCCGGCATACTCATGGCCACGCCCCACAGCTTTTTCCGCAAGGTCGCCGCCGAAGAACTCAATGCCGAACTGCCCAAAGCGGGCCAGTACGCTGTGGGCAATATCTTCTTGCCGCAAATAGAAGAAGAAAGAAACCACTGCCAGCAGGTCATCAATGAGATCGTTGCCGAAGAAGGCCAGGTTCTGGTGGGCTGGCGCGATGTGCCAGTAGACCCGGTAGTTGCCGACGTGGGCCCTGCCGCCCTGATGGCACAACCTTTTATCGCCCAACTGTTTGTCAGCGCCGCCGATGGCCTCGACCAGGAAGCCTTCGAACGCAAGCTGTACATCATCCGTAAACGCTTTTCCCACAAACTGCGCAATGACAAGTCACTCAAGGAAGCCAAGCAGGTTTACGCCTGCAGTCTGTCCACCAAAGTGATCGTCTACAAGGGCATGCTGACACCCGGCCAACTGTTTCCCTTTTATCAGGACTTGACCAGTCAGGACTTTGAAACTCACCTGGCCATGGTGCACTCGCGCTTCAGCACCAACACCTTCCCTTCCTGGGATCGCGCGCAGCCCAATCGCTTTATGAGCCACAATGGCGAGATCAACACCTTGCGCGGCAATGTGAACGCCATGTTTGCCCGTCAGGGTAAAGTGGCAACTGACGCCTTTGGTGACAAGCTGGAAGACATTTTCCCGGTAATTGATTCTGACTGCTCCGACTCGGGCAGCTTTGATGCCGTGCTGGAATTTCTGCTGTTGTCCGGCCGTTCGCTGGCAAGAGCCACCATGATGATGATTCCTGAAGCCTGGCAGTCCGATACCAATATGGCCCAGGAAAAGAAGGATTTTTACGAGTTTCACTCCGCCCTGATGGAGCCCTGGGATGGCCCGGCGTCAATCGTGTTTTCTGACGGAAAATATATCGGCGCCATGTTGGACAGAAACGGGCTGCGTCCAAGTCGCTACTACATCACCCATGATGACAAGTGCATCATGGCATCTGAGGTTGGTGTCGTGCAGGTCGACCCTGCGAACGTAAAACTCAAAGGTCGCTTGCAACCTGGCAAGATGTTCCTGATCGATTTTGAAGAGGGACGCCTGATACCAGACGAAGAAGTCAAACAGGAAATCTGCAACAAGCGCCCCTATGGTGAATGGCTGGCCGAGCAAAAACTGACTCTGGAATCCATTGCCAGTGGAGAGCCGGGCGCCTCCCTGGAAGCCAATGACACGCTGCAACGTATGCAGGCTTTTGGCTACACCACCGAAACCATGCAGTTCATGTTGATTCCGCTGGTCACTGAGGCCCGGGACCCACTGGGCTCCATGGGCAACGATTCGGCACTGGCCTGCCTGTCGGACAAGCCGCGCATGATCTACGACTACTTCAAGCAGTTGTTCGCGCAAGTAACCAACCCGCCAATCGACTCGATCCGGGAAGAAGTGGTCATGTCGCTGCGAAGCTTCATTGGCCCGGAAGGCAATCTGCTGGAAACCACTTCCGAACAGGCGAAGCGAGTCAGCATCGATCATCCGATTCTTTCCAACAGGGAACTCAATGATCTGAAAAATATCGATCACGACGGACTGCGTTCCCGCGTTATCGATATTACTTACGATGCCAAGACGGACAATGGCTTCATGGAATCCATCGACCGTATATGCCAGGAAGCGGAACAGGCTATCGCCGATGGTTTTGCTTTTATCATTTTGTCCGATCGTGAAATTTCCCAGCACCGTATTCCCCTCAGTGCGCTGGTGGCCTGTGGTGCAGTGCACCATCACCTGGTCAAGAACGAACAGCGCACGCAGATTGGTATTCTGCTGGAAACTGGAGAAGCACGGGAAGTGCATCATCATTGCCTGCTCACCGGATACGGTGCCGATGCCATCAACCCTTACCTGGCCTTCGAGGCCCTGTGGCAGGCAAACCAGGAAGGCTTGTTAGGTGACAAGTATCCAACGGAAAAAGATCTGGTCACTGGCTACAAGAAAGGCGTGGCCAAGGGCATGCTCAAGGTCATGGCGAAGATGGGCATCTCGACGCTGCAATCCTATCGCGGCGCGCAAATCTTTGAAGCGGTTGGCCTGGCCGACGAGATTATTGATCGTTGCTTCGTTGGCACTGCCAGCCGTGTTCAGGGCGTCAACTTTAGTGTACTGATTGAAGAATCTCGCCGCCGACATGGAATCGGTTTTCCGGAGAAGGAGAGCGACCGTATTCCTGTACTTAATAATCCCGGTGACTTTCACTGGCGTACCGGTGGTGATTCACATATGTGGAATCCCAATACCATCTTTAACCTGCAGTTGGCCACCCGCAATAACAATGCCGAGGCCTATGAGGCTTTTGCCCGGCACGCCAACGAAGATTCCACTCGTCGCTGCACCCTGCGCGGCCTGCTGAAATTCAATACCGATTCCACTGAGGCCATCTCAATCGACGAGGTCGAGCCCGCCAGCGAAATAGTCAAGCGCTTCGCCACCGGTGCCATGAGTTTCGGTTCCATCTCCCAGGAAAGTCACGAAGCACTGGCAGTGGCCATGAACAGGCTGGGTGGCAAATCCAATACTGGTGAAGGGGGTGAAGACCCGGTCCGGTTTACGCCCATGGCCAATGGTGATTCCAAGCGCTCTGCCATCAAGCAGGTGGCTTCCGGTCGTTTTGGCGTGACAGCCTGGTATCTGACCAATGCCGATGAGCTGCAGATCAAGATCGCCCAGGGCGCGAAACCTGGCGAAGGCGGAGAACTTCCAGGTGGCAAAGTCGATGAGCAAATCGCAAGAATTCGCCATTCCACACCCGGTGTAGGACTGATCAGCCCCCCTCCTCATCACGACATCTATTCCATTGAGGATATTGCCCAGCTTATTCATGATTTGAAGAATGCCAACAGGGCGGCACGCATCAGTGTGAAGCTGGTGGCTGAGATTGGTGTGGGCACAATTGCTGCGGGTGTCACCAAGGCCAAGACAGACCATCTGGTTATTGCCGGTCATGACGGCGGGACCGGTGCCTCACCACTGACCTCCATCAAGCACGCCGGCCTGCCCTGGGAACTGGGTGTTGCCGAAACGCATCAGACACTGGTGATGAACAATTTGCGCTCCCGCGTGGTGCTGCAAACCGATGGACAGTTGAAGACCGGCCGTGACATTGCTATTGCCGCGCTGCTTGGTGCAGAAGAGTTTGGCTTTTCAACAGCGCCACTTATCACACTGGGCTGCATCATGATGCGCAAGTGTCATCTCAACACCTGCCCGGTGGGTATCGCCACACAGGACCCGGAGCTGCGCAAGAAATTCAAGGGCGAGCCTGAGCATGTGGTGAATTACATGTTCATGGTGGCTGAAGAGCTGCGCGGCATCATGGCAGAGCTAGGTGTGCGCACCGTGAATGAAATGATTGGACGCGTTGACCTGCTCGATACCAACGATGCTATCGATCACTGGAAAGCCAAGGGACTGGATCTGAGCAAGATCCTCGAACCAGCCAAAGTGGTTTTCGACGGCACAGAATTTTATTGCACCCAAGAGCAGGACCACGGCCTGGACAAGGCGCTGGACAATGAGTTGATTCAACTGGCCCGGCCAGCACTGGAAGATGGCAAACGTGTAGAGATCGAACACGAAGTCATCAACATCAATCGCGTTGTCGGCACCATGCTCTCCAACGAAGTGTGCAAGAAATTTGGCGCCGACATGCTTCCCGATGACACTATCAATATCAAGCTCAACGGCTCGGCGGGACAGAGCCTGGGCGCGTGGCTGGCCAAAGGCATTACCATCACCGTTGAAGGGGATGCCAACGACTACCTGGGCAAAGGTCTCTCCGGCGGCAAGATCATTTTGTATCCGCCCAAAGAGAGCACCTTCAAGCCCGAAGAGAACATCATCGCAGGCAATGTCATCCTCTATGGCGCTACTGCCGGCGAAGCCTATATTCGTGGTATCGCTGCAGAACGATTCGCTGTGCGCAACAGTGGCGCCAGCGCAGTCGTTGAAGGCATTGGTGATCACGGTTGTGAATACATGACCGGCGGCCGCGTGGTGGTACTGGGCAAGACCGGGCGCAATTTCGGCGCAGGCATGAGCGGCGGTATCGCTTATGTTTGGGATCCAGACAGCAGCTTCCCCAAACAATGCAATATGGAAATGTTTGAACTGGAATCTGTCAGCGCTGCTGAAGATATTCTCGAACTGAAATCGCTCATCGAAAACCACGCCAACTACACTGGCTCGACCGTTGCCAAAGCGATACTGGATGACTGGGAAACCATGCTCGGCCAGTTCGTGAAAGTGATGCCAACAGATTACAAGCGGGTGCTACAGGAACGTGCCGCTGCTAATGCTGCCTGAAGGGATTTGAAGAATTAATGGGTAAGCCAACCGGATTTAAAGAATTTCAGCGCGAAGTTGAGCCGTACCGTGATCCCAGAGAACGGTTGCTGGATTTCAAGGAAATTTACACAGAACACAAGGTCGAGCACCTGACCACACAGGGCGCACGCTGCATGGATTGCGGTGTGCCTTTTTGCCAGTCGGGCGAAGGTTGCCCCGTGGACAATCTGATTCCGGAATGGAACGACCTGGTTTACAAAGGTCGCTGGAAAGAAGCCCTGGACCGTCTGCACAAGACCAATAACTTTCCCGAGTTCACCGGACGAGTTTGCCCTGCTCCCTGCGAAGGTGCCTGTGTGTTGGGCATCAATGAGCCGGCCGTCACCATCAAGAATATCGAATGTGCCATCGCCGACAAGGGGTTTGACGAGGGCTGGGTCGTCGCCAATCCGCCGAAAAGCCGAACCGGTAAAAAGGTTGCCATCGTAGGCTCAGGACCCGCGGGTCTGGCTGCAGCGGCCGAACTCAATCTCATGGGTCACCAGGTTACGGTCTACGAACGCGATGACCGCATTGGCGGCCTGCTCATGTACGGTATCCCCAATATGAAACTGGACAAGGCCATCGTGGACCGGCGGGTCAATCTGCTGGCCGAAGAAGGTGTCGAGTTTGTAGTCAATGCCGATGTGGGTGGCAGTGGCGACAATGCCGTCAGTGTCGATGAGCTGCTTGCCAACAACGATGCCCTGCTGCTGGCTACCGGCGCAACCACGGCACGGGATCTGAATATTGATAATCGCCAGGGCGATGGTATTCACTTCGCCATGGAGTTTCTGCTCAAGAACACCAAGAGCCTGCTGGATTCGAATCTCGAGGACAACAATTACATCAGTGCCAAAGACAAGAATGTGATTGTGATCGGCGGTGGTGACACCGGTACCGACTGCATCGGAACGTCCCTGCGCCATGGCTGCAAAAGCCTGGTCAATTTCGAGATCATGCCCAAACCGCCAATGGAGCGTTCCGACAACAATCCCTGGCCAACCTGGCCGCTGATATTCCGTGTCGATTACGGCCACGAAGAAGCTGCTGCCCGTGATGGTGCCGACCCACGTCAGTATTCCATCTCCGGCAAAGACATCGTGCGCGATGACAACGGCAAGTTGCTCGGCATCAACACCACCGAGGTCGACGAAAACTTTCAGGATATCCCCGGCACCACAAAATTCTGGGAAGCCGACCTCATCCTCCTCTCCATGGGTTTCCTCGGCCCCGAGCACTATGTGAGCGATGCCCTGGGCCTGGAACTGGACGAACGCTCTAACTACAAAGCCGACTACGGCAAGTTCCTCACATCCAATGAAAAAGTCTTCGCAGCCGGCGATTGCCGACGGGGGCAGTCACTGGTGGTCTGGGCAATCAACGAAGGCCGATTGGCCGCAGAAGAGATTGACCAATTTCTCGAAAGCTAATGGCTTTCAAATGCGCCTCGCGCTCCTGTAGGCTTGAATGATGGATCAGCCCTCTGTAAGCCCCGTACTCAGCCTCTCCCACGTCAGCAAACGCTTCGGTGACTTTTGCGCTGTGGATGATATTTCCCTGTCCATCCCGCAAGGCTCCATCTATGGTTTCCTGGGTCCTAATGGCGCAGGCAAGACCACCACCATCCGCATGATCCTGGACATCATCAAACCCGACTCGGGCGAGGTCTCCATCCTGGGTGAGGACTCGGCCCTGAAAGTGCGCAACCGCATCGGCTACCTGCCGGAAGAGAAGGGGCTTTACAAGAAGATGAAGGTCTGGGCCATCATCCAGTACTTCGCCATGCTGAAGGGCATGGACAAGCAGGCTGCCAAAGACCGGGCGTTTGAACTGCTCGAACAATACGGATTGAAGGAGTTCGCCGAAGCCAAGGTCGAATCCCTTTCCAAGGGCATGGGGCAAAAAGTCCAGGTGCTTTCTGCCGTGGCTCACAATCCGGAGCTGGTCATTCTGGATGAACCGTTTTCAGGACTGGACCCGGTAAACCAGTCGGTTCTGGAAGAGCTGATTCACCAGCTGTCCGACAATGGCCAGACCGTGGTTTTCTCAACCCATGTGATGCAGCATGCCGAAAGACTCTGCGATCACATCCTGCTCATCACCCGCGGCCAGAAAATCTTCGACGGCACCCTTGCCGAGGCAAGAGCCTGCATTCCACGAAGAGTGTTACTGGAAACCGCTGACTCTGTTGATTCGGTCGGTAGCCTGTCTGGCGTTACCTCCATTACCGCTGTCGACGGTGAAACCGAGAGCACACAGTGGCAAGTAGAAATCGCCGAAAGCCTGAATCCGCAAGAGATTCTCAAGCATTGCTTCAACGCACAAATTTCCCTGAGTCGCTTCGAGTTTGTTGAGCCAAGCCTGCACGACGTTTTCGTGCATCTGGTGGGTGATGAGGCTGCAGACAAAGACAAGGTAGAAGCGGCATGATGAAACTCATTCGATTAATCGCCTGGCGCGAGTACATGGAAAATGTTCGCACCAAGGGGTTCTGGATCACCATACTGATCATCCCGGTGATGATAGTGGGCATGTTCTTTCTGCAGATTGTGTTATCCAATGCCACGCCAACCCGCTACTACCTGCTCATCGACCAGTCTGGCCAATACGAAGAGGCCGTTGCGGTGGCGATCGAGCGGGAACATCAGCGACGCATTCTGCAGGAGTTTGTGGATTACCTGCTTGAACATCGGCTGGAGTCTGATTTTGAAACCACTGCGGCCAATGCCAGCGATGCGGCCAGTCAGTTCGTGGATGATGTGGATGCCGACGAAGTTGCCGCACTGGATCAGTGGTTGGAAAGCGGCGGGCTGAATTATGCCCTGGCCATGGCCAGCCCCTATCTGGAATCAGATCGTCCGGATTTTGAAGCGCCAGAGCCACAGTTTGTGGCCGCAGACCTGCCGACAGAAGTGGATGCCAATGGCAGCGCTGAAGACATTGTGAATGCCCTGCGACCCTATTTGAATGGTTCCCGGGAAATCAGCGCTGGCGATGAACGCGGCAGCCTGTTTGCGCTGATTCTCATACCCGAGGATGTGAACAACGATATTATGCGACCTGGCTCCATGCCACAGCCGCTGGATCAGAATCGCGGCATTCAGTATTGGGCCAGCAACCTTACCGACTCGCGCCTGCCCGATGCCATTACCCGAAGCATCAACGCTGAAATAAGGGAAAGAGAATACATAGAGCTGGGAGTCAACTCCTCCCTGGTCAGGGATGTACAACGAACCCGCCTTCCGGTGAGTCAGCTGGACCCCACTGCCGCCGAAGGCGAAGAATCGGTCAGCATGGCCGATACCTTTCGCCAGTTTGCGCCCATCGGTTTTGTCTATCTGATGTTTATTTCCCTGATGCAGAATGTGCAGTACCTGCTCAGCAACACCGTGGAGGAAAAATCCAACCGCATTATCGAAGTCCTGCTGGCCTCGGTAACTGCGGACGAATTGATGATGGGCAAGCTGGTAGGCATCGGCATGGCCGGATTGACTACCATTGCGGCCTGGCTGTTTTCTTTCTATTTGTTTATCAGCCTGTACAGTTCCAACGAAACCGAGCTCATCAGCCAGATGCTGGATGTTATTCTTGGGTCCGAGCTGATTCCCTGGTTCGTGTTTTATTATTTTGCCGGCTATGCACTTTACTCGGGCATCTTTCTCGCCATCGGCAGCCTGTGCAATACACTCAAGGAAGCCCAGGCCTTGATGACGCCGATGATTATCATCCAGGTGATTCCCATTGCCATGATGGCTTTTGTAGTGATGGACCCGAACAATACGCTGGTCCGGGTCATGTCCTGGATACCGCTGTTTACTCCCTACCTGATGATGAATCGCGCGGCGGCTGACCCGCCCATGATCGACCTGGTGGGAACGACCCTGTTGCTGGTAGTCAGTATTGCCACAGTCTTGTGGTTATCGGGCAAGGTATTTCGCCATGGTGTGTTGCGTTCGGGGCAACCACCCAGATTGATGGAGATGCTGCGACTGTTGCGCGTTAAAGCGCCTGCGGGTGGTTAAAGTGCCTGTGGCTGGTTAAAGCGCCTGCGGCAGGTTAGAAAGTGACTTCATTTTCCCGGGGTTGCTTCTGGGCCTGCACGGCATCGAAGCCACAATGCACACAACGGCGGGCTCGCAGGCTCATCAGAATAACTTCCACAAAGAATTGCTTGTGACACTTGGGGCATGACCGGCGCGCCATATCGACCGCGAACGCTGCCCACACAGCCATATAGAAGTACATGATGAATTCGATATCCCGCTGATTGCTTAATAAAACCCAGACCGCGATCACATAGACCGGGAGTGTCCACAGACAGACGATGAGACGAGTACGTGCACGCAGCAAAGATCGCGACTGTAGCTTTTGTTCGGGAGTATATTCAATGGGTTCTGGCTCCGAAGAGGATTCATTGTCGGATTGCGAGTTGTTCTCCATAAAATATTGGCCAGCGGCTAAGAGCAGAATATCTACTGTAGCCAACTTGGATTAGGATGTATATGAGTTCGATTTCGAAATCCAATGGTCAATGCAAGGAGTCAGAATGTAGTGCGCTGCTCTTCGATGGGGAGAGCCAAAGCTGGCAACAATTTTCACGACCCTGCAAACTACTGACCGCCAATAGCATCGATGAGGTTCTGCCACTGCTTGGTACGGTAGAAGAGGCAGCCGCAACAGGACTTACTGCAGTAGGCTATGTGGCTTATGAAGCTGCGTCTGCTTTCGACTCTTCACTAAGTACTTTCGAGTCCAATATTCCACTGGCTCAATTCAGCCTGTTCGACCGTAGTGATCAGGCAAACCTTGAGCCCGACCCAACAGCGCTGAACCTGCCACTCGATTTCACCATCAATCGCTCCGACTACCTGCAAAAGTTACATCGCATCCGCCAGCTCCTGGGAGACGGCGACATCTACCAGGTAAACTATACCCACCAACTCCGCGGTGGCGCGCCTGCCACAGAAGACTCTACTCTCACCCTGTTCAAGCGGCTGCTGCAGCGTCAGCCTTCACCACGCTCGGTGTACTACAGTAGTCCTGACCTCACCGTGATGAGTGTGTCACCGGAGTTGTTCTTCTCGCTGCAAGGCGATCAGATCAGCATGGAGCCCATGAAAGGCACCCGACCCCGGGGTAAAAACACGCAGGAGGATCACGAGTTAAAAACTGAACTATTGCAATCGGAAAAGGAAAGAGCTGAAAACCTGATGATAGTCGACATGGTACGCAATGACCTGGCCAGGATTACCAGACCGGGATCGGTGCAGGTGGATGAATTGTTTCACCTGACACCACTACCCAGTCTGTGGCAACAAGTCTCCAAAGTCAGCGCAAAAACCGAGGCCAGCCTTGCTGAAATTTTTAGCGCCCTGTTCCCCTGCGCGTCCATTACCGGCGCACCCAAGAAACACAGTATGGAGGTTATCAGACAATTGGAGTCTGGCCCCAGGGGCGTTTACACCGGCGCAATTGGCATTGTTCGGCCGCAGAGAAAGATGCAGTTCAGTGTGGCCATCAGAAGCCTCGTAAAACACGGGAGCAATGGCGAGTATAGCTACGGCGTTGGCAGTGGCGTGGTGTGGGATTCTGAACCGGAACAGGAGTGGCAAGAGACTTTGGACAAGACCAGAATCGTTCGTGACCACGGTAGTCAGGATTTCGAACTTCTGGAAACCCTGGCCTGGTACCCAGGCGAAGGGACCTATTTGCTGAAGCAGCACCTGGACCGGCTCGCGAATTCAGCCCGCTATTTTGGCTATGCCCTGGACCTGCCTGCGGTGCTGAATTGCCTGGAAAATTTCTCCATGGAGGAACCGCAAAAATTACGCCTGCTGGTTCAGGCTGACGGCAGCTTCCAGTTGCAACATGAAGCTCTGCATCTGGATTCCGGGCCAGTGCAGTTGGCTCTGGCAGAAGATCCGGTAAGCAGCAAGGATCCCTTCCTGCAGCACAAGACAACCCGGCGCGAGGTTTACGAACAAGCCCTGGCGAAAGCGGATAGAGCAAACGATGTGATCCTGTGGAACGAACGCGGTGAGCTTACAGAAACCTGCATCTACAATTTGTACCTGCAACTGGGCGACAGGCTACTGACTCCTGCTGTAAGCAGTGGGCTGTTAGCGGGCACCTACCGGCGCATGATGCTCGATACGAGGCAGGCGCAGGAGGCGACACTGACTCTGGAACATCTGCAACAGGCTTCGGGCCTGTTCGTGTCCAATAGCGTTCGCGGCTTCCTCCCGGCCCGTCTGCTTATGCCGGCAAGGCGGTCCAAAGCTGACTGACACCGATAAACACCAACACACCGGCCAGCAAGCGATTCACCAGCAATCCACTTTGCTGCAAATGATCTTTGAGATAGTTACTGGTGACCACAAAGCCATAGAGCGCGATCAGTTTGCCAGCAGCTACACCACCGAGAAACGCCAGTAAATTGATGCCCGCATATTCGAACGTAAAGTACTGGGAAATGGCGGCCAGCGCGAAGATCCAGAATGGAATCGCCTGGGGGTTCAGTGCTGCGATAAGCAGGCCCTTAATGAATATTGGCCTGTCATCACTTTCATTGTTGTTGATGGCTGATGTGGATTTTCGGGTCAATATATAGGCGGCAAGTCCGAAAAACGCCAGGGCGATAATGACCTTGATAATGGCATTGGATTCCAGATAGTTGCTGATCACCATACCGAAACTGATGGCGATGAGTGCTTCCACAATCTCAACCAGGGAAGCGGCCACTGCCATCTCGGTTCCGCGAGTGGCGTTCAGATCGACTGTGGTTTTCACCACGGCCAGATTAATCGGCCCGAAGGGAATTGTGCCAAGCAGCGCAGAGATCAGCGCCACCAGAAAATAGATTAAGGGTCCATCCACTTGTTAACGCATCCTCTGTTGGTAGCTATTTGTTGGTAGCTATTGGAATTTACTGATAGCCCCTGGCTTGCAGCTTGAACAGGGTAGCGTACTGACCATCACTTTCCAGCAACTCCTGATGACTGCCCTGCTCCTGAATCTCGGCTTTCTCCAGCACGATAATATGATCTGCCATGCGCACCGTCGAAAAACGGTGGGAGATAATGATCGAGATCTTGTTAGCAGTAAGATCGCGAAAATGGGAAAAGATTTCAGCCTCGGCGCGGGCATCGATTGCCGCCGTGGGCTCATCCAGAATCAGGATGTCAGCCTTGTTGCGCATGAAAGCCCGTGACAGGGCGATTTTCTGCCATTGCCCACCGGACAATTCCTTGCCGTCCTTGAACCAGGTGCCCAACTGGGTTCGATAGGCATCGGGCAGATCTTTAACGAATTCTTCGGCCATGCCCTTGCGCGCCGCCTCTTCGATTCGGTCTTCCTCGTGAAGGTCTTCCACATCGCCAATACCGATGTTCTCACCAACCAGCAGTTGATAGCGGGCGAAGTCCTGGAAGATCACGCCGATCTTGTTGCGCAGGGCATGAATATCCCATTCTTCCAGCGGCAGGCCTTCCAGGTATATCTTGCCTTCAGTTGGCGTATACAGGCGGGTGAGCAGCTTGATGAGGGTGGTCTTGCCGCTGCCATTCTCGCCCACGATAGCCAGGCTCTCGCCCGGGCGAATGTGCAGATTGACCTTGTTCAGCGCCGGCGACTTGCTGCCAGGATAATAGAAAGTCACATTCTCAAATCGGATACCCTCATCCGGCCTGGGGCCTGCTGCCTTGTCTCCGGTCTGTTCGGGGACCTTGTGTTGCAGATACTCACTGAGGTTGGACAGGTACAGGTTGTCTTCATACATGCCGTTAATGGAAGTGAGGCTGTTGGTCACCGCATTCTGCCCGAGGCGAAATTGCGCGATGTACATGGTCATCTGACCAATAGTGATGGCACCGGCAATCGCCGCGAAGCCAACCCAGCCATAGGCAAAGTAGAATGCGGCACTTGCCAGCAGCCCCAATACATAACCCCAGAAGCCCCGGCGCAGTACCAGGTTTCGATCTTCCTTGTAGATATTGCGGAAGATATCGACATAGCGTTGCAGAAACAGCTTGCCCAGTTGCAGCAGCTTGACCTCTTTAACGCCATCTTCCCGGGTCAGCACCATTTCCAGATAAATTTGCATGCGTCGCTCGGCCGATCGGCGTCGGTGAATACGGAATGCTTCTCCGGAAAACTTGGCTTCGGCAACAAAGGCCGGTATGCCAGCCAGGCCCAACAGCAACACTGCATAAGGTGAAAACTGGAACAGCCAGATACCAATTGTTATAAGCGCTACAATGTCCCGAACCAGATCAAAGGTCTTGATCACCAGGCTCAAGGGTCGGCTTGAGGCTTCTCTTCTGGCACGAACCAGCTTGTCGTAGTACTCGGCATCTTCGAAGTGGGCAAGCTCAAGCGTTAACGCCTTCTCCAGAATCATGACATTGATCTTGTTACCCAGGAGCACCCGGAGAATCGACTGACAGACGCTGTTAATCTTCTGCCCACCGGTCATCAGCACAACCAGCCCGGCTTCCACCAGCACATAAAACAGTACATCGCTGCGCGCCTGTTCAGCTACGTCACCGCTACCCTGAATGGCACTGGCAACAGCATCCACGAACAGGCCCCCAACCGAAGCGATTGCAGCCGGCAGCACACCGGCTATGAGCGTGGTGACCGCCATGAGGATGGTGAGTCCGGCACTGGTGCTCCAGACTATCTCCATAGCGAGGCGGCTATATTGGAAGACCGAAAAAAACTTTTGCAGTGAACTGGGGGAGTTGTCTGGATTCACATCGATTACACAGTGGGATGAAGAAAGAGCCGAATCACGCCTGAGATGGGCAGTACGCCTCGCAGAGGGTTGCGGATTCTATCACAGGCACAAAAAAGCCCGCGCACCGGGGTACGCGGGCCTGGATGATTGACCAGTGTCGCTGCGGTTCATGATGCTTGATCAAGCAGTCACAAACCCGGCGACGCCGGAAATTTACATTTTCATGAACTTCAACACGATACGATCAGTGTTGCGGCCGAGGCTGGGATCGAAAGGACCCACAGTATGGTTGTCAGCCGGATTGTCCAGAATATCGCTGGCGCCTACCAGGGCCAGATCACCATTTTGTAATACGGCTTTAACTGCTTCGTCGAAAGCAATGCGATGCAGCGTCTGGTTGTCTGCACCCGGGGTGCCTTCGTGATCGATGATGCCGAGAATACCGCCCGGCTTCAGCGTTGCCACAATGCCGCGCAGAATATTCTGTGCAGTATCAGGATTTGAATTGTGGAAGTCGTGGAAGTTCAATGCAGTGATAGCGAAGTCTACTGATCCCGCTGGGGCATCGGTGATGTTCGCGATTTGTTGAACATTGCTCAGTCGGGCTGCACGGGCATTGGCCGCTTCTTCAGCACGACCACCAGGACGATTCTGCATATACACTCGTCCGTTAGGGCCAACGGCGTAGGACAGGACTTCTGTGTACCAGCCTGCGGACGCGTTGACATCGAGAACTGTCATGCCAGCTTCGACGCCGAGGAAATCGAGTACTGCAGGGGCCTGACGGCTGGCATCGCGCTCTTTGTCAGCGGCCGGTCGATCAGGATTGGCCATCGCTCTCTCCAGCGCTGCCGTATCCAGATCAGCATAGGCAGTCGAGCCAATTAAAAAAACTGCGAACAGAGTGAGAACAGATTTCATGGGCACACCTTCTTATTTTGTTCTTGGGACGAATGAATAATTCCAGTTGCTGCACCTGAAGTCGGGAGACCTCAAATACAGGGCAGTGCAGAATAAACCAAGCGTGCAGTGGAGTACACCGGATTCGACCAAGCGCAGGGAAGCTGCGATTTGAATGCGGGGTGTTTATTCGAGGTGTCTGACACGTGTCAGACACCACGATATACGAGGAATTGCGATTAACGCGGCGTTGTTGATTAGTGAAGTCGGTGTGAGACCTTGAGTTCGTTTTCGAAGAAGGCGCGAACACGCAGAAGCTGACTGAGGTCACCCTGGTCTTCCATCAGCGGAAGATGATGTTCGATGTCATTGAGAATATTGGTTATGCTGCCAGTGTCCAGGGAACTGAGATCCAGATTGAACGGAAATTTCCCTGCCTTGATGTCCTTAGCCATGGCTCTCTACTGCTCCCTGATGCTCCTTATTCCCTCAATCCGGGGGTCAATGTTCGCACAAGCAGTGTATCGACTGACTTTAAGAAATCTTCATAAGAAATTCTATTATAAGGGTTTTTCCACTTTTGAAATGGGATGAAACTGATATCCGCCCCAAACTTTACGCGGTTGATATCTGCAATTACACTTATCTCACGAAGTTGGTGAACCCCAGGGTATTCGGCAGCTGAAGTGCTCTCCGCCATTTCCGAGCCTGGATGCTTGGAATAAGTCCGGCACTCTCGGTTCCCGGTACTGGTTTCCTGGCCGCAGCCACAACAATAAAAACTAACAATGACCAATGGGACTGAGAGGTTCCAGGGAATTACAGGAATCTCAGGATGGGAGCTTTTATCAGCGCCTGGGCCCGATTCGTCGTGCGCCAACGCATTGCCCTGATTACCGGCACCTTCATCATCGTTCTCACTGCCCTGTTCACCGGTGGCAGCATTCCTTTTGACAACAGCACCCAACGCTTCTTCATCCCTGGCGACCCGGCGCTGCTGGAGTATCAGAGTCTGTATGACGACTTCGGCGACATTGAGTACCTGATTGTTGGCATTGAAGCCACGGGGAACAGCACCGATGTGTTTGCGCCAGAACCCCTGGATGCATTGGAAAAGATTTCAGAATTTATGGAATTCCACCCCTATGTGACTCAACTGCGTTCCCTGAGTAACTATCAATATATCCAGGGCGATGACAGCTCATTAAGTACCGAGTATCTGATTGATGATTTCGCGGCACTGGCCGGTAACGAAGAAGAAATAGCACGGGTCAAATCCGTGCTTGCCAGGGAAGAGCTCGCCATCGGCACATTGATCACCGAAGATTTTCGGGACACGCGAATCGTCGCCCGTGTCGAATATCGGGAAGACTCATCGGAAACAAAAGTCGAACTGACCCAGGACCTGTACGCCTTTATCGAAGCGGAGAATCTGCAGTCGCCTGACTACAACTTGCATCTTTCCGGTTACCCGCTCATCAATGAGCGATTCGAAACCCTCTCTGCCGCAGACACCAATTTGCTTATCCCAATTATGATCGTGGTTATGATCGCCATTCTCTATCTGTGTTTTCGTTCGCTGGCAGCCATGGTGTTACCGTGGCTGGTAATCGCAGGGGGGTTGTTGCTGGTATTGGAATTTCAGTATTACACCGGTATTCCCCACACCACCGTAGACAGCTCTGCCCTGCCTGCCACCATGATCATTATCGGTATCGGGATCAGTGTGCATGTGTTGCTTGAGTTTTTTCACTATTGCCTGGACGGCAATAACGGGCAGGGCGCAGCAAGGAAAACCATCGAAAGCATCTGGTTACCCGCTTTGTTCACAGCAATCACAACGTCCGCTGGTTTCCTTGCTCTTTCCGCCACACGGCTGCAACCACTGAGAGAGTTTGCACTGCTGGGTGCAATCGGTCCCCTGTTGTTGTTCCTCTTCGCCCTGACTGTTTTGCCCGCATCACTAAGCTTCCTGCGAACATTGCCTGACGCGACGGCTGCCAGGCTAGGCAAGGGATTCATCGCCCGCATCACTGATGCTATTCCCGACTTCACACAGCGAAACCGGAATTACATTCTGGCTATGGGTGGATTGATTATCCTGTTTTCAGCCTGGAGCCTTCCGCAAGCTCAGATCGATACCAACTACATCACCCTGTTCAAGGAAGACAGCCAGACCCGACAGGACATTCTTTATCTGGATGAAACCTTCAAAGGTGTCATGACCCTGGACATTGTGCTCGACTCGGGTGCTGAGAATGCCATCTATGAGCCAGAGTTTCTGCGCAAACTGGATGCAATAGAGACCTGGCTGGGAGAAAGAGAGACACTTGGCCCGATTAATTCGCTGGCGGACTATCTCAAAGAAATGAACATGGCCTTGAATGATGATTCTCCGGAATACTTCACGCTGCCTGACAGCAGAGAGATGGCTGCTCAGCTTCTGCTGCTGTATGACAGCGCAGGCCCGAATGAGGATTTGTCCGACATCAAGGACTTCGACAACAGGCTGGTACGGCTCGTTGTGCCGGTCGTCAATATGCCTGCCTCTGAAATGGAGGCGGAGCTGGACCTGATTCGTAACTACATGAATGAAAACTATGAAGAATTACAGCCAGTTTTGACTGGCACAATTGCATTGCTGACCGGGCAGCAGATTTATACAGCCGAGGGCATGTTGACTTCATTCCTGGTTGCGCTGGGAGTCATTACACTGTTTTTCATTATCCTGTTTCGTTCACTGCGCTATGGTCTGTTGTCGATTGTGCCCAGCGTTATACCCATCGTGCTCGCGGCTGGCGTGGCGGGGTTTCTGGGAGTCTATCTGGACCAAAGCGCGGTGATAGTGTTTGCCATGACCATGGGACTGGCCGTGGATGATGCGATACATGTCATGAGTCGCTACCTGACCTATAAAAAAACCGGCTCGCCTACCAAGGTCGCAATCGCTCATGCCATGAACGAATCCGGCCGGGCGGTACTGTTTACTTCTGTCGTGTTGGTGTTTGGTTTCGGCGTATTATGTTTCGGGACCTTCACGACCGTGGTAAACGTCGGCCTGTTTGGATCCATCATCATGATGCTGGCCCTGGTGGGAGACCTGATCTTTCTACCTGCTATTCTGTTCCTTATCGATGGGGACGATGAAGAAGCAGGGGCCATTGAAGATTATGGCCAGTCTGGTCAGAATGTGGGAAACCAATCGTCGCCGATAACATCCAATACTTAGTCAGTTTGCAATTTGAGTAGCAAAGTATGCGCCCCATGAGACTACTATCTGCCAGAACGTTGAGCACAATTTTTATTCTGCTTATCAGTCAGGGGCTATTCTTTGTCGATTCCTCTCAGGCTGCGGAGCTGTCAGCGCTCGAAGTGATGCAGGCTGTCGATAATCGAGACGATGGTGAAACTGCCATTGCCGACTACACCATGGTGTTAATTGATCGCAGAGACCGGCAACGTACACGAAACCTTAGAATCTTCTCAAAAGACTACGGAGAAGACAGCCGCACCTTGTCCCGGTTCGAATCTCCGGTAGATATTCGCGGCACTGCCTATCTCAATTATGACTGGCAGGATCCTGACCGGGATGACGATTCCTGGCTTTACCTGCCTGCCCTGCAGCGGGTAAGACGAATTGCATCCAGTGATACCTCCGACTCTTTCCTGGGTAGTGATTTCACCTATGCAGATATCAATGGCATTGAACTTAGCTGGTATGACTTTAGTTTTGTTAACGAGTCAGAAGATGTTGATGGCCATGATACCTGGGTCATTGCGGCCACTCCCAAACCTGAGTTCAAAGACAAAGCCGAAGACGCAACCGGCTACTCAAAACTGCAAAGCTGGATACGCAAGGACAATTTCGTGCAGGTTCGGGGCCAGGCCTGGGAACTGCGAGGCAACCGGATAAAATTCTTTACAGCAAGTGAGATCGAGCAAATCGATGGCATCTGGACCGTTGGACGCTTGCAAGCCATTACCACGCGCAACGGCAGGCAGGAACATGCCAGTATTTTGCAGTTAAACGAAGTGGTCTATAACGAAAACATCGAAGACGAATTGTTTACGACAGAAACCATGCAGCGTGGGCTAAACTAGATGCCCAGCTACCAATACCTTGTTTAACTCCCCAACCACAATCAAAGTTTCCTCATTAATCGGATCTCTCACTCTCAGTATCGGCATGGCCGGGATAGCATCCTTGTCGTCGGCTCAGGACGATTTTTTCAATTCTATCGAAATCGATATCGAGCAAGAACAGAACGACAATGACCGCTTCGATTTTTTTGGCTGGGCTATCCAGAAAGTCGCCTACGGGCTGGAGGCTCCCGGGCCGCTGTTCAGCCGCTCAGACAGAGAGATCAACCGGATTGAAACCACTGCCTATGGTCAACTGGATGTAGACATCGACGACAGCACCGCACTGCGATT
Source organism: Gammaproteobacteria bacterium (assembly GCA_040218615.1). Classification (GTDB taxonomy): domain Bacteria; phylum Pseudomonadota; class Gammaproteobacteria; order Pseudomonadales; family Pseudohongiellaceae; genus UBA9145. The sequence continues at coordinate 445,069 of JAVJRC010000011.1, read as the reverse complement.
CAGTGCTCGTTACTACCATGACGAAATTTTTCGCTGGTTTGACGACAACCCCTACACCGAGGAAGAGATTAATACCCACCGCAACCGCTACGAGATCCGGGATTTCTATCTGGAACATCAGTTCGAGGGCGGGCCCTATGTCAAACTGGGTAATCAATTGCTGGTTTGGGGACAGTCGGAATATTTGCGAATTACCGACCTGATCAATGTGGAAGACCAGTTTTATCTGGCCCAACAGGATCTGGAAAATCTGAGGCTGCAGGTGCCTGCACTGCTGGTCAGCTTCAATCTGGGAGACTGGGTTTTTGACTCAGTAGTGACCCAGGAAGCCGGCAGCAACAACATTGGTCCGGCGGGAGATGAATTTGATCAGTTTATCCAGTTCAGGGCGGCTGGCGCACGAATCCTCAAGCAAAAAGCCGAGCAGCGCTCAGAATTCTTTCTGCGGGCATCGACCCGGTTGCCCAAGGGAGACCTGCAGCTGATTGCTGGCGAATTTAACGACAACGCCCTCACGGCAGCCCGAATTTCGGCGCTGGAAACACCGAATCCAGAGGTGGTTTTTCGCCCCAACAGAATGCGCGCCATTGGGTTTTCTGCCAACTGGGTCGAGGGCTCCTGGCTGTTTTTCGGGGAAGCAGGGCTGCACAGGGACAAGGCCGTGCGGCCAGATGCCACAAATTTCTTCCGTCAAATCAACGGGTGGGAGCAGAAACACCAGGTGCTTGCGGCCGTCGGGGCAGAATACAATGGCTTTCGAAACCTGGTGCTCACTTTCGAGCTGGACTCCATTCATACCCAGTCTCACAGTTCTTCTATGCTGATGCAGCAGGATCAGATCAGTGCCGGTCTCAGGGTCTACTGGACAGCATTGAACGAGAGGGTGCAGGTGTTGGGGGTCTGGAATGAGCTGGCCAATGATACCGGGCGGGTGGTGAGACTCTCGGCTGACTATAGCTGGTCAGATTCGCTGGATTTTGGTCTGCTATGGGTAGATTATAGTACTGGTGAGATGTCGCCATTTCAGGCGTTTCGATTTAACGATGTAATTCAACTGCAATTGCGTTACAGTTTCGATCTATAGAAATCGACGAGCTGCCATGTTTTCAGAAGACCTCAAAGAACATCAGCCTTACCACCACGGTAACGTGAAAGGCGCCCTGATTGACGCTGCCATGGCGCTGATCGACACCAACCAGACCGATGCCATCAGCCTGCGACGCCTGGCCAAAGAGGTCGGCGTGACCCCTTCCGCCGTCTACAACCATTTTGCCGACAAAGACAGCCTGATGCTTGCCATCAAAATCAGGCTCTATGAAGAACTCAATCGTTTCTTCGATTCCCGCTGTGAAGATTCTTCCGACCCGGAACAGGGCCTGTTGGATGTCTGCTATGCCTATTACCGGTTTTCCCAGGAACAACCCGCGCGATTCCTGTTCCTGTTCAGCTCGGTTCTGCCTCTGGAGCGTTCCACTCCCGAATTTATCGAAGTCGCCTGTCACAGCCTGGTGCGCAGCCGCAAACTGATCTACAAGGTTTTTGAGAAGTACAATATTCCCTGCAAGGAAGAGGACGTGATCAATACCACGATTCTTGTCTGGTCACAGCTTCATGGAATTGTGATGCTACGAAATTCTGGCTCAATCCCCGCCGTGGTTGCTTATCAGGATTGGCCTGTCAGTTGTGGCCTGAATAACGATGATGAAGTCGAGAAATTGATTCGCGAAAACGTGAACATGACGGTCAACGCAATTCTGAACAAGCAGCACAGCGACAGCCACCACTGACCCAAGCCGGCTGCCTGTTAACCAATCCCCATGGCACGCCGTGCCAACTCATTCTTCAATAAATCGAAATTGTTTACGACATCCAGCCCGGCATTGCGTAGCCATTGAACCGGTGGCGCCTGTTCGGCGAACAGGTGTTTGAAGCCTTCCATCATCCACATCATGCCCAGGTTGTGCGCCTTGCGCTTGCGTTGGTAGCGTGCGAGCAGGCGCGGATCATCAATCTCCCGGCCCGCGGCAATTCCGGCTGAGATTTGCGCAGCCAGTTCTTCCGCATCGAGCAAACCCAAATTGACACCCTGTCCGGCGAGCGGATGAATGGTGTGGGCTGCGTCTCCGATCAGTGCGACACCATCCTGATAGTAGCTGCTTGCATGCCGTTGCCGCAGCGGCAATTGAAAGCGCTTGTCTGCCCAGCGGATCTCGCCCAGTCGCCGCTCAAAGGCATGGCCCAGTTCACCACAGAACGCCTTATCGTCCAGGCTCATGATCCGCTCCGCCTGCTCAGGTACCAGCGACCAGACTATTGAGCAAAAACGCTGATCATCATCGCTGACTTGCCTCAAAGGCAAGAATGCCAATGGACCAGTGGCCATGAATCTCTGCCAGGCTGTCTGTTGGTGAGGTAATTCGGTTTCGACAGTAGTGACCACGGCCGTATGGTGATAGTCCCATTCCCGGGTTGGGAAACTCATCAACTCACGTACCCGCGAGTTGGCACCATCGGCACCTATCAATAGGCCGGTCGAATATTCATCGCCCTCATTTGAGCGAAGGATAATCGCCCGATCGGTTCGTTCGATGGAATCGATGGTAAACGGAATCAGGCTGGTCAGATTGTCTGCCTTATCCAGCTGCTCATTCAGGGCTGACAGCAGCACAGAGTTCTCCACGATACTGCCCAGGTGATTCTGGCCCAGGTTCGCGGCGTTGAAGTGAACAGAGCCGGTGCCCTCGCCGTCCCAGACTTCCATATCGGCATAGGGACAATATCGCAGCGCCTGAACTGCCTCAAAGACTGCCAGCTTCTCAAGAATCTGTTCTGACTTGACCGTCAGGGCGCTTACCCTGGCGTCGAATTTTCTGTCACCGGAGTTAAAAGGCGTTTTGCTCTTGTCAAAGGCCTGCCGGTCGGCCACGGCGATACGCAAGTTGCTGCGCCTGAGCAACAGGGCCATCACCGCACCCACCAAACCGCAGCCGACGATAATGACGTCAAAATCTCTGTCTTTGTTTTGTAGTCCTATTGCCATAGCACAACATTATAGGGTCAAGCAGGTCACAGGTCTTGTTCCGCGTGGTCGGGAATGTTGTTAGACTGCGGTTATTACTGGTTTTCCAATCGAGCCCAACAGGAGACAGCGGATGGCACTTACAATTGATGCTGGTGAGTTACAGGACTACATAGGCAAGGAGGTCGGCGTTTCCGATTGGATGGGTATAGACCAGGAACGCATCAACCAGTTTGCCGATGCCACCGGAGACCACCAATACATTCATGTGGATCCCGAGCGGGCGGCCGAGACGCCATTTGGTACCACCATTGCCCATGGTTTTCTGACCATGTCCCTCATGGTGCTGATGGGATATGAGGGCAGCACCAAGCTCAACAACACGGTGATGGGTATCAACTATGGTTTTGACAAACTGCGCTTTATTAACCCGGTTAAAGTGAACAGCAAGATCCGGGGTCGATTCAAGCTGGTGCATGCCGAAGAAAAGAAGCCCAAACACTACCTGCTGAAACATGAGGTGACAGTCGAAATCGATGGTGAAGAAAAGCCGGCCCTGATTGCCGAGTGGCTCGGAATGACAGTGGTATCGTGATCCAGGACGACCCGAACCTCGTAATGACCTGGCGAGACAATAAAAAGTAGTTGTACCGCGGAGCACCAATGTTATGAAGAAACCACTGCTATCGATTATTCCGTTTCTTACTGCCTGTGCAGGTGAGCCACCTCAAAATATTGGTGTGCAAAATGATCGACTGATTCCATGCCCTGATTCACCCAACTGTGTTTCCAGTTATGAAACAGATGAAACCCACAGCATTGATCCGCTCAATGCCAGCGTCGATGAAATCGAACAGATCCTGATCGGCCTGGATGAGGCAAACATCGTCAGCTCCGAGGCAAATTACCTGTATGCCGAATTCACCACTCCGATAATGGGTTTTGTGGATGACGTGGAGTTTCTGCAAGACAGAGGCAGCGGGTTAACCCATGTGCGCTCGGCTTCCAGGCTGGGCTACAGTGACCTGGGTGCCAATCGAGATCGAATCGAGCGCATAAGGGCATTGCTACCCTGAATTCAGTTCACCTCTGGCTCGACTTCGGGGTGCCAGTCAAAAAAACTAGTTGTGCACCGTTCCCATGGCCCGGCGGGCGAATTCCTTGCGCAGCATCGGCACAAGATCCAGACTGAGTAGACCTGCTTTGCGGACCAGCACCTTCCCCGGCCTCGCGGAAGAGAACAGCCTCGTCATCTGGTCGGTAAACAGAATGGCCTGCTGCTGATCCGCCTCCCGGGAATCCAGATAAGACTGCAAAAGCTTCATATCGCCAGGATTTTTGCCGTTGGCCATTCCGTCACAGACAAGCCTGGCAAGCGCAGCGGCATCCCGCAGTGAAAGATTAAAGCCCTGGCCAGCAACAGGATGTAAGGTGTGCGCCACATTACCCAGCAAAACCAGTCCCGGCCTGATTTGTTCTTTGGCTGTGGACAGGGTAAGAGGATAGGCGAATCGCTGGCCTGTTTTTTCAATACGGCCAAGCCTGCTGCCAAAATGCGCAGTAAGCTTTCTAATAAATGCCTCATCCGGACAATGGATGAGTTCATCCTCGTCGCCTGACTTCACGGTCCATACCAGCGAGCAACGGGGCGAACCGTCAAAATCCTTTAGCGGCAACACCGCTAACGGGCCCGTGTCGGTGAATCGTTCGAAGGCGGTGTTGGCGTGTGAATTTTGCAGTGCGATATTGGTGATCACCGCACACTGCTCATAGCTTTCGCTGGTCTGCTGAATGCCCAATTGCTGGCAAATGGGAGAGCGGCCTCCATCGGCCAGCACCACCAGTGACGCATTCACAGCTAGCTGCCTGTCTTTTTCTTGCTGCGGCTGGATTGTTAACACCATCCCGTCAGCCCGCGGCTGAATCGATTCTATTCGGGCGGGGGCCAATACCTGCAGCCGGGAAGATCCTGCCAGGGCTTTGCCCAGTACACTGCCCAGAACCCGGTTCTCTGCCACATAACCAAGCGCCGCAACGTTTTGTTCTTCGCAGTCCAGTTGAGATAAGCCCAGGTGTCCCTGATCGGAAACCTGAATCCTCTCGATGGTAGCGACTTCATCCTGGAGTTGTGACCACAGCCCCATGGATTCGAATACCGACCTCGACCCCCAGGACAGGGCAGTTGAGCGGGCATCGAAACTGGGTTGACTGTCATGGTCTGGCGCGACGGCTTCCACGACCAATACACGGCAATCCACATCAGCCAGTAAGCCATCGAGCTGGAGGGCAAAGCTGGCTCCCACCAGGCCACCGCCCACGATCACCAGGTCATAGATTGATTCGGGCTGCTCTATGTACATGCCGGACCCATGGGCTAGTGGACAGGGTTGGCCATGAAGGATTCGATCTCATCGACGGTCTTGGGGATGCCCTTGCTTAGAATCTGGTGGCCCGAGCGGGTAACCGCCACATCGTCTTCAATACGCACACCGATTCCACGCCATTTCTTGTCGACCTTCCTGTTATCCGGGGCAATGTAGATTCCAGGCTCGATAGTGGTCACCATGCCCGGCTCCAGCAGTCGCCAGTCGTCGTCAATCTTGTAGTCACCCACATCATGCACGTCCATGCCGATCCAGTGACCAACCCGGTGCATGTAGAAATCTTTGTAGGCTTCACTCTTGATCAGTTGCGCCGGCTTGCCTTTCAGCAGGCCAAGTTTTACCAGGCCCTGGGTAATGACCTTGACCGAGGCGTTGTGCGGCGCATCCCAGCTCACTCCCGGCTCCACCGCTGCAATGGCTGCTTCCTGGGCTGCCAGCACGATTTCGTAGATAGCTTTTTGCTCAGGGCTGAATTTTCCGCTGGCTGGAAATGTTCTCGTAATATCCGAAGCGTAGTATTGATACTCACAGCCTGCATCGATAAGTACCAGGTCGCCCTTTTTAATCTCGGCATTGTTGGTGTTGTAGTGCAGTATGCAGGCGTTGTTGCCCGAGGCTACAATCGAGTTGTAGGCTGGTGCCTGGCTGCCGTTTTTGATGAAGGCATAGAGCAATTCGGCTTCCAGTTCATATTCATGCATGCCGGGTTTGCACACTGCCATGGCGCGGCGGTGACCTTCGGCTGAAATCTTCGCCGCCTGCTCCATCAATTTGATTTCTGCCTTGCTCTTGATCAGGCGCAGCTCGTGTAGCAAATGATCGAGAACCAGAAACTCACCGGGCGGATGGCCTCCGAGCTTGGCCTTGGTGCGGATGACCTTGACCCAGTTCATGACGCGATCATCAAATCGGTCGTCTTTTCCCATGGCGTAGTAAACCCGGTCACGCCCCTCGATCAGGCCAGGCAATATGTCATCGATGTCACTGATGGGGTAGGCATCGTCCAGGCCCAGTTCCTTCTGCGCTGCATCCGGACCCATCAATATGCCTGTCCATAACTCTTTTTCCTTGTTCTTTTCCTGACAGAACAGCACCACCTCGCCCTGTTTGCGCCCGGGAATCAGTGCCAGTAGCGCCTCTTCCTCAGGAAAACCGGTGAGATAGTAGAAATCACTGTTCTGGCGATAGAGATACTCAGCATCGTTGTTGCGCATGCAGGGCTGGGCAGCCGGTATCAGCGCGATGCTATTGGGCTCCATCTGTCCCATCAGCTCTTTGCGGCGATTCTTCATTTGACTGTATTGGTCTGTCTTCTTTGCCTTGGCAGCCATAGATTTTCCAGTTTCCCCATTTAGGTCAGCGAGTTACAGGCGCACAAGCATATAGAGGTCGCAATAAGGAACCAAGTCCCATTTTCCGCTGCTTTTTTCCAATCCTATTATTGACCCATACAGGTCGCCGCTCTATAGTTACCGCATTGTTAATGTAAAGCCTAAACTATTCTCAGTAGTGCATTGCACTTGCTGGAATTTCAATAATTTCAATACACTACGATATGAGCGACGACAGCTTCGATACACTCAGTGCCAAGGTGGATGACCTGATCGACCTCTGCGCCGAAATGAAACGCGAAAACCAGATGCTGAAAGACAGCCAGAGCTCCTGGCAGAGTGAACGTCAGCAACTGATGGAGAAGAACCAGGAAGCCAAAACCAAACTACAGTCGATTCTGGATCGACTCAAGGCACTGGATAATTCTTGAGAATTGAAGTGGACGAATCAACATGAGCGAACAAAGTACAGCCGTGCAAGTTAAAATTCTCGACAAGGAATATCAGGTTAACTGCCCTCCTTCCGACCAGGAAGCACTGATCAAGTCTGCCCGATATCTCGACGAAAACATGCGCAAGATCAAAGGTCGTGGCAATATTCATGGCGCGGAAAAAATTGCGGTCATGGCGGCGCTCAATATTACTCATGATATGTTGCGCAAGAACAAGATGATCAATGAAACCCGTGCAGGCACCACGCAACAGTTAAAAGGTATCGAGGAGAAGATCGACCTCGCCTTGTCTTCTTCGCGCCAGCTGGAAATCTGATCTCGCCCACGCCGTTCTGTCGATGGGCACTAAGAAAATTCCTACGTTCACATCCGGGAGGAAATTCGCCCTGGCTAATCCGCTATTTCGTGGGAACCGAAATCACTATTGGCATTGTCAGCCGCTACCCGAAAAAGCTCCGTAAATCCACGTAACACGTAGCTTTCCCTGCTACCCCCTGCAAGCTATACTAGTTCCAGAGTTCCCTAGAACATTTGCCAATCAAAGATGTTCTTGAGCCGATATCTCTATATCCGGAGGCAACTCGTTAGATGTTGGTGTGCATGTCCGCTAGACGGAAAGCCTTATACATCGCGGGAGCCACCACCTGAACCTTTTGGTTCAGGGCAGTTTTGGTAGCGGTGTTCCGGGGAGCTTGATTATTCACCACCAGCACTTCTTTTCCTTTTATGAAACAAGAAGAAAGAGCTGCCCTCAGAGAATCTCTCCGAGAGGCACGTAGAAACCTTAGTGACACAGAACAATCGGATGCTGCCGATGGTTTGTTGCAGCTTCTGCAAGACGAAGCTTTTTTTCGGGATTCGACACGTGTTGCTTTTTATCAAAAGCTGGATGGTGAAATAGATCCAGGCGTCCTTGCCGATTACGCCATGACCCAGGGCAAGTCCTGTTATCTCCCGGTTATTAATAAAGACAATGACGAGACTCTGACGTTTGCACCTTACGACGCCAGCACGGAGTTAATTGAAAACCAGTGGGGAATAGCCGAACCTCCTTTACCCGATGAAATAATTTCACCGACAACTTTTGATGTGGTGTTTGTTCCGCTGGTGGGTTTCGATGTGAATTGTTTTCGCCTGGGAATGGGCAAGGGTTTTTATGATCGAACTTTTAGTTTCAAGATTTTTAATCGGCGCAGTCAACCGCTGCTGGTAGGTCTGGCACATGAATGCCAGTTAACGGATCCTTTCCCGACCGAAACCTGGGACGTTCGACTCGATGCTGTGGTCACTCCGGAAAAAATATACCGCCCCGATACTGCTTAGGGTCTGCTAATCTTATTTGACTCAGGCAGTGACGATTCAAATAAGATTAGCAGCCCCCTCGGGGCGGCCATGAGCTACTGCACTACCTATCCCTGGCGTCCCTTTCCCTTCTCGTTTTCTTAAGTTCGTTGCTGTTGTTGTTCTTCTTGTGTCGTGGTGCGCTTACAGCAAAGCACTTTGTGCCACGCTGCTCGCCAGTACACTCATCACGAACAAGGTGATGACTACAAACACCATGTCTGGCTTCTTGTTCATGGGTTCTCCGCTACAGAGTCAACGTTCTTCTGGCTTAACGGCGTCAGTTTGCAAAGCTTTAGGCCTGATTTTCACTAAAAAACAACGCATTACCGGGTTTTGGTTAGAAAATAGGTAAAGCTTGAAAAAACAGTTGCCAGTCAAAAAGCCCTGCCTATATACTGTATAAAAATACAGTAGTCTAAGGTGTGGATAGGGTTTAAAACAAAAAATGAATACTAAAATGGCGTCAACTGTCGGCCTGTCATCAAGGCCAGAGCCCGCGTCTGGCGTGGCTTACAACGAATCTTCAAGTTCTTCCGAACCTATCGACCGGCTGCTTCACCGCAATCCCAAATTGTGGCGGGGTTGCGACCTGGCCGGGCAGGGTGCTCATGGTCATAACACCGGCTTTGATGAACTGGACGACATTCTTCCGGGTCGGGGCTGGCCCCAAAGTGGCTTGCTGGAAATTATCACTCCCCAGTGGGGCATGGGCGAATTACAGCTGCTGATTCCCCTCATGCGCAAGGTGATTGCACAGGGCAAATGGATCCTCTGGGTCTCTCCTCCGTACCAACTTTATGCCCCTGCCCTGGTGCAGGCAGGCATCGACACCAGCCAGGTGCTGGTAGTGAAAGCAGACACCGCTTGCAGCGACGCCCTGTGGAGTATGGAGAAGGCCTTGCAGTCGCAAAATTGTGGTCTGGTACTGGCCTGGCAGAACTGGTTGCCGGGCCGGGTATTGCGTCGCCTGCAGCTGGCGGGGGACACGGGCAATACCCTGGGCGTACTTTTCAAGCACAATGATAGTAAGTACTCACCCTCGGCAATGCGCCTTAAAATAAAGGGATTGGCCGACAGCAGCCGGCGTTTTTCCGACACCGAGGTCACCCTGGTCAAGGCCCGTGGCAACTTCCGGCCCCTGAGCACTCGCCTGAACCTGTACTCCCACTAGGGCGGAAACTGTCAATGAAGGACACCGAACCCACGGTCCAGTTGCCTCTGCCGGAAGCGTCCGACTCCCGGGTAATCCGGCTCCCTGTGTCTTCCTCCCTCACATCACCGGAGCCGCGCGAGCAGCAGCCAACAGGCGAGGCCAGCAAGCCCAAACGACAGAACCTCTGGTATGCCCTGTTCTTTCCCCAACTGGCCGATCTGGGTGAAGCCCGGCAACAGCAGATTCTCAACCAACTGGCACCACTGGTGGAAACAGTCAGTTCCACTGTGAGCTTTCATCCCCAGGCGCTGATCTGTGAAATACGCAGCAGCCTTAAATACTTCGGTGGCATCGATGCCATTCACGACCAGCTCAAGACGCTGCTCACCCCGGCTCTGCAGCAGCATGAGCTACCCGATCATTTTCTCTATGCGGCCTGCCCCACCATAACCGGCAGCCTGTTGCTGGCCCGTTCCGGACATAATGCCCTGGTCTATCGCAAAGACAATTTGCGTTCGGCACTGGGGCAGCTATCCACCGACGTGCTGCAGCTGGACAAGGAACAGAATCGGCGCCTTTACAATATGGGTGTTCGCAAAATAAGGGACATCTGGCGCCTACCGGGCGATGGCCTGCGTAAACGCTTTGGCAGTGAGTTTGTGAATCTGCTCAACAAGGCGGTCGCTGCCGCTCCTGAGCCCACACGCAACTACGTTGCACCCCCAGCCTATAGTGCAGCTTACGACCTGCCTTATGAGCTGGAGAACCTGGACCGCTTGCTGCCAATAGCCGATGAAATGCTGGCCCAGCTCTGCGACTTCCTTACACGACGTGACCTCAGTGTCGCCCGGCTGTTGTTTGCCCTGTTGCACGAAAAGCGTCCGTGCACAGAGGTCGATATGTCGCTGCGCCAATCCAGCCGCAATCACGGCCATCTGTTTGGACTGCTGGAAACCCACTTCGGCAAACTCAGCATCCCCGCTCCTGTCATTGCTTTGAAACTGACGGTGAAGCAGTTCGATGCCTTCATGACCGAGAGCGAACAATTGTTGATGGAAGACCGGGTCAGCGGGAAGGCAGGCGGGCAAAACAGACTCGATCAGTTCATGGAACAGCTCCAGGCCCGGCTGGGTAGTTGTTCTCTCAAGAGTATCAACACCGTGGCCGAGCACTGTCCCGAATATGCCTGCCGGGAACTGGATTACCAGGAATCGGCACGGCTCAAACCCGGGGCCCGGGCAACAGCGGTGGCCAATCACCCCAGGCCGCTTTGGTTGCTGGACGAGCCAATACTGCTTACTCTTCGTAACAGCAGGCTCTATCATCGCAAGCCCATTAACCTGATCAGCGGGCCGGAGCGTATCGAAACCCGCTGGTGGTCAGGCACAGAGGTTCGCAGGGATTATTACGTGGCCCAGGAAACCAATGGCTCTCGCCTGTGGGTCTACCGTGAACGCAGCGGGGAAAGAAACTGGTATCTTCATGGCTTCTTTGCCTGACTGAGGGGTGTGAGATTGAGATTCTAATTGTTCATTCTGGCCAACTTCCTTAGCGCTCTTGGCGGGCTTGGCGAGAGAATCTATAGTTCTGGATAGAAATGATTACCTTCAAGGCTTGCAGTTAAGCTTGGATGGTACTTCAGCCAGGGTTATCTTACGGAGCACGCAATTTCTCTCGCCAAGCCCGCCAAGAGCGCCAAGTATTAACAGGAGGTCTCTATGTATCTCGCACTACTCATCATTCCAGTACCGGAAGGAAACAGAAAAGCATACGAGACCTGGGCAGTAAACAGTGCGGCCATCTTTAAAAAATATGGCTGTGTTGAAGTCATCGATGGCTGGGACGATTTTGTGCCCCGCGGCAAGCTCACGGACTTATTCAGAGCCGTCGATGCCAAAGAAGATGAGAAGATCATCATGTCCTTGCAATTATGGCCCGACAAGGAAACTTTCTTTGCTTCTGAGGCCAAGATGCATGCAGACAATGCGTTGGAAATCGAAGGGGAAGTTCCGTTCGATGCCAGCCGTTTAATCACGGGTTGCTTTGACCGATTAGACAACGCAAGCGAGTAACAAGCGCAACATCCAACAAGAAGAGGAAAACCAAGATGGCTAATAATCCCGTTAACTGGTTCGAGATCTATGTGCAGGATCTGGATCGTGCCAAGCAATTCTACGAAACAGTTCTGCAAACCGAAGTGAATCCATTGCCCGGCGGTCCTGATGGCCAGCTGTCCATGCTGGCCTTTGCTGCCGATCCCGCCAACCCGGGAGCTGGCGGTGCCCTGGTTCACGTGCCCGATATGCCATCGGGTGGCAACAGCACCCTGGTTTACTTTTCCTGCGAAGACTGTGCCGTATCCGAAGCACGGGTTGCTGAGGCCGGCGGTGAGCTGCTTCGTGAGAAAATGTCTATCGGCGACTACGGTTTTGTTGCCCTGGCGAAAGACCCCGACGGTAATATGTTCGGCCTTCATTCCACACAATAGGAGCGCTCATGAAAACAATCATGCCCTGCCTGTGGTTCGACAATAATGCGGAAGAAGCTGTCAATTATTACGTGGATATTTTTCCCGATTCAGAAATTCTGAAAGTGACGCGCAACCCTCCAGGCATGCCACAGCCGGAAGGCTCGGTGCTGACAATCAGTTTCAAATTGAGAGGAGAGGAATTCCTGGCCCTCAATGGCGGACCCATGTTCACTTTTAACGAAGCCATATCTTTGTACATCAACTGCAAAGATCAGGAAGAGATCGATTACTACTGGGAGAAACTGGTGGACGGCGGGAGCGAGATGGCCTGCGGCTGGCTCAAGGACAAGTATGGTGTCGCCTGGCAGATCGTGCCGGATCAGTTTATGCAGTGGATTGATGCCGGCGATATGAAAGCTTCGGAACGTGTGCTGACCGTGATGCAAACCATGGTCAAGTTTGATTATGCGAAACTGGAAGCGGCCTATACTGATTCAAGTTAGCTTATCGCTCCCATAGGCTATAAAACTGATGTCAGCTTCAGATGAGTTACAAAAGGAAGAAAGTCTTTGTCTGTGAATAGCAATGGTATTCCATTGTGAATGCAGAAGGTCGCAATGATGACATCCGGGGTTGTGCGAACTGTAGAGCCTTTCTTGCGCAATGCCCGGTAGTTCTTTGCGCACCTGTCTACGGCATCCAGTCCCAGTAACTCATAGACAGGCAGGGATGCAAGACTGGATTTCACTGCCCGGTAGTCACGGTCGTTTCGAATTCCTTGTAATATTTCCAGATAGATCAGGTCACCTATCGCAACCACTCCCTGGGTAAGTGATTCGTCCAGATACCCGGTGGCGGCGTTTTCGGTGCCATTGAAGTAGTCTATCCAAACACTGGTATCAACCAGAATCACTGCTGCTTATCACCTTTCATCCAGCACTTTCCATCTTTCACTTTTTATCACCTCTCATTTCGCGCAGATCTCCTTCCCACTTCACTCGCCCGCGAAGCTGCCTGATTTTCTGCTGCTCTCCTACCTGCACCAGCAGCTTTAGACCGCGCTCCACTGCTTCTCTCTTGGTGCTGCATCCACTCGCTTTCAGAGCGTCAGCCATCAGTTTGTCATCAATCACGATATTGGTTCTCATAGCTCGCCGATGTGTATATTATGATAATTTATACACATCATAGAATCGCAATCGTTCAATAGCAAGAACGTAATTCCTTGAGGATAGGCCTTCTGATTTTTCTGGCCTCCTTACAATGTAGTCCTCCCTCTTCAGGAAAGCGATTTTCAATGACTTTTCAGGTAAAGTCCCGCGACGAGATTTCCATGCTGCCCAGCCAGTGGCTGAGGTCCACCAGCTCTCGCGCAATCAGGTGAATCACCCCTTCGCTTTTCTGCACATGGCCAGTCACGCCCATCAGCATGGCCTGTCGTACTACCGGCCGGCGTTTCTCTCCCAGGCTGGGCCACACCACCACGTTGACAAAGCCACTTTCATCTTCCAGGGTTAAAAATGTGACACCTGCTGCGGTCATGGGTCGCTGGCGGCAGGTTACGATGCCAGTGATCTTGGCATTCATTTCATTTTCTACTTCGCTCAACTCGCTGGCTTTTAATACCTCATAGTTATCCAGATGGGAGCGGAACAGGGCGAGTGGGTGTCGGCGCAGGGAGAAACCGGTTGTAGTGTAATCGCCAACGATGTTCTGGCCTTCGCTGGCCACCGGTAACAATACATCGGTGCCAAAGTCGTTATCGAAGTCGGGGTCGGAGAAGAAGCTCAGATTGGGGCTGCCGCCCACGGCCAGTTGCTTTTGTTGTCCCGCGGTCTCAATACCACTGGCCTGCCAGAAGGCCCGATGGCGATCGCCACTCAAGCCACGCAGGGCATCGGCCGCCGCCAGTGCTTCCAGGTCACCGCGGTTAAGGCCGCTACGAAACACCAGCTCCTGCACGCTGCTGAATTCCCCTTGCTGCCTCGCCATCACGATAGAGTCGGCACCGGTTTCAGACAGGCCCTTCACCAGGCGCAAGCCAATACGCAGTTGGGCAGCACTGTGCTGGTGACAGGGTGTATCGGGTTTGGTGTAGCTGTCTGCAAATTCCAGTGTGCAGTCATAATGGCTGACATTCACATCGACCGGCAGGACAGTCACGTCATGATGCCTGGCGTCTTTGATGAGCTGTGCCGGGGCATAGAACCCCATGGGCTGGCTGTTGAGCAGGGCACAACAGAAAGCAGCCGGGTGATAAAGCTTGAACCAGGACGACACATAGGCAATGAGGGCAAAGCTGGCAGAATGGGATTCGGGAAAGCCGTAGTCGCCAAAGCCCTTGATCTGCCGGAACAATTGCTCGGCAAAGTCCTGCTCGTAGCCCCGTTCCAGCATGCCACTGACCAGCTTGTCCCGGTAAGGCTCCAGCCCGCCCTTGCGTTTCCAGGCGGCCATGGCGCGGCGTAGCTGATCCGCTTCGCCACCACTGAAACCGGCTGCCACCATGGCCAGCTGCATTACCTGTTCCTGAAAAATTGGAACGCCCAGAGTTCGGTCCAGCGCCTCTTTCACCTCCTCACTGGGGTAGCTCACTGGCTCCTTGCCATTGCGGCGGTTCAGATAGGGGTGCACCATGTCGCCCTGAATGGGGCCAGGTCGCACTATTGCTATCTGAATGACCAGGTCGTAATAGCATCTTGGGCGCAGCCTGGGCAGCATGCTCATCTGGGCCCGTGACTCGATCTGGAACACGCCGATGGTGTCTGCCTCGCCCATCATGTCGTAGACCTTCGGGTCTTCCGCTGGAATCTTCTGCAGGGTCAGTGGCTCTTTGCTGTAGCTGCTCACCAGCTCCAGGCATTTCTGCACAGCGGTTAACATGCCCAGGGCCAGCACGTCGATCTTCAACAGCCCGAGAGATTCCAGGTCGTCCTTTTCCCACTGGATCACCGTGCGGTCTGCCATGGTGGCGTTTTCGATGGGCACCAGGTGAGAGAGCGACCCCTGGCTGATAATAAAGCCGCCAACGTGCTGCGAAAGATGCCGGGGAAAACCGATCAATGCCTTGGCCAGAATTACCAGCATCTGGATTTTCGGGTCAGTGTAATCCACATCGGAATCGGACAGCTGTTCTTCCAGAGTCGCGCCCCACCAGTAAATGGACTTGGAAAGATGGTCCAGCAGATCACTGTCTAGTCCCAACACCTTACCCACATCACGAACCGCGCTGCGGGATCGATAGGTAATTACCGTGGCAGCCAGCGCCGCCCGGTCGCGACCATACTTGTTGTAGATGTACTGAATGACTTCTTCACGGCGGCCGTTTTCGAAATCCACATCGATGTCTGGTGGTTCGTTGCGCTCCCTGGAGATAAAACGCTCGAACAACACCTCGATGCGCGCCGGGTCCACTTCGGTGATGCCCAGGCAATAACACACGGCCGAGTTGGCCGCAGAGCCCCGGCCCTGACACAGGATGCCCTGGCTACGAGCGAAGGCCACCATGTCATGCACGGTCAGGAAATAGTGTTCGTACTGTAACTCCTTGATGAGCATCAGCTCATGCTCGATGATGTTGCGCACCTTGGGTGTCGCTCCATCGGGCCAGCGTTCGCGAATACCTTTCTCGGTGAGTTCTCTCAGCCATCCATGGGCCGTATATTCTTCCGGCACCAGTTCCCTGGGATACTCGTAGCGCAGCTCGTCCAGTGAAAAATTACAGCGGCTGGCGATACGCACGGTTTCTGCCAACAGGGGTTTGGGATACAGCTTGGCCAATTGCTCAGGCGTTCGCAGATGTCGTTGACCGTTGCTCTCGCCGTCCAGGCCTACGGTCTCGATGGTGCGACCGAGTCTTATGGCGGTCACCGTGTCCTGCAACACCCGCCTTTGGGGCTCATGCATATACGCCCCGCCGGCGGCGCAAAGGGGAATGCCGTACTGCCTGCCCAGTTGATAAAGCTGCTTGAGGCGTTCCCGGTCATCGCCTCTTAACAGCAACTCCACCGCAATCCACAATCGTCCGCTGAACAGGCGCTGTAACCACACTGCCTGGCAAGCCTGTTGCTCCGGGGAATGCCTGGGGTCTGGCAGCCACAACAACAGGCAATCCTGGGGCGTATTTGCCTCGATCATGTTGCGGTCAATCTTGTAGCTACCCTTCTTCGTTTCCCGCCGTGCACAACTGATGAGATGACTGAGATAACCGTAGGCCCGGCGGCTGGTGGCCAGCACCACCAGATGACAACCGCCTTCGAGGTGAAACTCGCTGCCGATAATGAGCTGGATTTTGCGATCCTTCGCGGCCATGTGGGCGCGGACTACTCCAGACAGGGAGCACTCATCGGTAATGGCCAGGGACTGGTAACCCAACTCGCAGGCCCGCTCTACCAGCTCTTCGGGGAATGAGGCGCCGCGCAGGAAGGTGAAATTGGAGATGCAGTGGAGTTCTGCGTAGGCGGGCGTGGGGGTGGCGCCGGGCTCTTTTGGGCCGGTTTTTGTGGGGGAGTTTTTGGGCATGATGACAGGTCAATATACTGGATAAATATACAGTATTCATGTATACATTCTATGTCAACGGAAAGCTCTCGAAGCCCGTCAATAGCGTGGTATATTTAGGCGAACGAATACAATAAATTGAGAAAAGAAATGGCAAAAAACGAATTCGGTGGAGTATGGACTAGAGTAAAGCTAGATATTCTTGAGAAATACTTGCATGCGTATACCACGGCACTTGGATCCCAAAATTTTGTACTACACTATGCAGACGCGTTTGCAGGCACAGGTGAACACAATCAAAAAAGCCCAGAGGATCAACTTAATCTTATTGCTCCAGATGATTTTTTGGGTTCAGTAAAAACAGCGTTAAACATAGAGCCGGGGTTTCATAAATACCATTTCAACGACCTCAACAAAGAATTCGCTGCTGACTTACAGCAGATCAAATTAGAACATAGAGAGAAATCAATCGAAGTGAGTCAACAAGACGCGAACGAATTCGTGAGGGAATTTTGTAGTTCACTAAAAAAGAATGATCGGGCGGTGCTATTTCTAGACCCGTTTAGTAGCCAGCTAAATTGGGAAACTCTAAGAGAAGTTGCAAAGACTGAAAAGGTAGACCTGTGGCTACTATTCCCGATATCTGTAATTGTACGAATGACACCAACAACAGAAGATAGAATTAGGCCTGAGTGGAGTAAGAAACTGAACATTCTGCTAGGCACTCAAGAATGGCAGAAAGCACTTTATGCAGAAAAGAAAAAGCCGCTAATCGAAGATTTGTTCGGCAACAACGATACAAACACTAAGGAAAGGATAAATGTTGATGAACTAGAGCAATGGATATCAGATCGATTGGGGGAATTATTCGCGTATGTAGCAAAACCAGTTCCACTAAAGAATAGGAATACAACTTTGTTTTTATTTTACTTTGCTGTATCTAATAGGAGTCCCAAAGCCATTGCCTTGGCGAATAGAGTAGTGAATTATATTCTGTAGAAAACCTAACCATTAATTGGGTCGAAGCAAAAATGAGCAAAATTGAGTGGACAGAACGAACCTGGAATCCAGTGACTGGTTGCACCAAAGTTTCACCTGGGTGCAAATATTGCTATGCCGAAACTATGTCAAAGCGGTTGCAAGCTATGCACGCACCCGGATACAAGAGTGGATTTGAGCTAGAGTTGCAACACAGCCGACTAGATCAACCTTTGAGAAGGAAAAAGCCCACAATGTATTTTGTGAATTCTATGAGTGATTTGTTTCAACAAGGGGTTCCTTACTCGTTCGTAGACAAAATATTCGATGTGATTTCAGATGCTCCATGGCACACTTTTCAAATATTGACTAAGAGAAGCGGCAGAATGAGAGACTATTTTAAAAATAGAGTTGTGCCCAACAACGCTTGGTTAGGAGTATCAGTTGAAGATAAGAAATATGGGGTTCCACGTATTAATGACTTAAAACAAATAGCCGCAAACACTAGATTTCTATCCATAGAGCCCTTATTGGAAGACTTAGGCCGAATAGATATATCTGACATCCATTGGGTTATTGTAGGTGGGGAATCAGGCCACAAGGCGAGGCCCATGAAGGAAGAATGGGTTCGAAATGTTAGGGTTCAATGCGAAATAAATGGCGTAGATTTCTTTTTCAAGCAGTGGGGAACTTGGGGTCAAGACGGTATCAAGAGGTCAAAGAAACTTAACGGAAGGGTTTTCGATGGAAAAATCTGGGATCAAATCCCTGTCGTTGCTGTTTGAAAATCATAGAATTGCAATGATGCAATAAATTTGCCGTGGAAAACTTTACCCCCTATTTACTAATCTCAATATTTAGGCTGGTTATAAGTGATTCGAATACAGCTAACGCAGCTTCTAATTCTGTTTTTCTCCCTATCCGGATGTGTTTCTAATCAAACCACAGACTATGACCTGCTTGTTGAGAACGGCACGGTTTACGATGGGAATGGGGGTGAGCCATTCGTCGCGGACATTGGGGTGGTTGATGATCGTATTGTGGCCATAGGACAACTTGAAGGCAGTGCGCGTAGAGTTATCGATGCTGAGAATTATGCGGTGGCGCCTGGGTTTATCAATATGTTGAGTTGGGCGACTGAATCGCTGGTGATTGATGGGCGTAGTCAGAGTGATATCAGGCAGGGGGTTACGCTTGAGGTTTTTGGTGAGGGTAATTCTGAGGGGCCTATTAACGAAACCATGCGGGCGGAGATTGAAGAGTCGGGGGGTTTTGGGGGTGCGGAGATTACCTGGACAACGCTGGATGAGTATTTGCAGTTCTTGGTGGACCGGGGAGTGGCGCCCAATGTGGCCTCGTTTATTGGGGCGACTACTGTGCGTAAGCATGAACTGGGTTATGAGGATCGTGCGCCCAGTGCGGCTGAGCTGGAACGGATGCGTGGATTGGTTCGTGAGGCAATGGAAGATGGGGCGCTGGGATTGGGGTCTTCGCTGATTTATGCGCCGGCTTTTTATGCCAGTACGGAAGAGCTGGTGGAGCTGGCGAAAGTGGTGGGTGAGTACGATGGGATGTATATCTCGCATTTGCGTAGCGAAGGTAACCGCTTGCTGGAAGCGGTGGATGAGCTGATTCATATTGCCCGTGAAGGGGGTACGGCGGGTGAGATTTACCATTTGAAGATGGCTGGGCAGCAGAACTGGGACAAGTTTGATGAGGTGGTGGCCAGGGTTGAGGCAGCGCAGCGGGAGGGTCTGGATATCACTGCTGATATCTATACCTATACTGCAGGATCGACTGGTCTTGATGCGGCTATGCCACCGAGTGTGCAGGAAGGGGGTTATGAGGCCTGGCGGGAAAGGTTGATGGATGCGGAAATCCGACAGCGGGTGCTGGTGGAGATGACTACGCCTACTGATGAGTGGGAAAACCTTTACCTGTCTGCTGGTGCTGAGGGCACGTTGCTGGTTGGGTTTCGTAATGAGGCGTTGCGGCCTTACATTGGCATGACTTTGGCTGAGGTTGCGGAGCTTAGGGGAAGTTCCCCGGAGGATACTGCCATTGATCTGGTTATTGAAGATGGTAGCCGGGTGCAGGTGGTTTACTTTTTGATGTCCGAGGAGAACGTGGCCAAGGGGATTGCCTTGCCGTGGGTGAGTTTTGCTTCGGATGCCCAGTCACTGGCGGCAGAAGGGGTATTTCTTGAGCAGAGCACTCATCCTCGTGCCTACGGTAACTTTGCCCGGGTGTTGGGGAAATATACTCGGGAGGAGAATGTCCTTACGTTGCCTGATGCGATTCGCAAGCTTAGCAAGTTGCCTGCCACCAATCTGAAGCTACGGGACCGGGGTGAGTTGGCGACTGGTTACTTTGCAGATATTGTGATATTTGACCCCTCTGCTATTACCGATCATGCAACTTTTGAAAATCCTCATCAGTACGCTACGGGTGTGGAGCACGTTATTGTTAATGGTGAATTGGTTCTGCACCATGGGGAGCATACGGGTGCCTTGCCGGGGCAGGTCGTGCGCGGTCCTGGCTGGACAGGATGGGACAGGCAATAAAAAAGCCCGAACACCTTGGTGACCGGGCTTTGATTTTGCACTACAAGATCTAGTTGTTGCCTTCGCTGGCGCGCCTCTCTTCCATGCGCTGTCCGCGCAGGATATTCACCATGCCGTAGTTACCTTCGTGGCATGCGTACTCATACAGTTGACCGGCCACTTTGGTCATGGGAACGATCGCGGTGATCTTGTCGGTAAAAGTGGATGGCGACTCCAGTGTCCATTCGTACTCCACGGTAACATCATCAACTCGCGTAAAGCGTTCAGTCAGAACCTTGTCGTGGGAAGTACCGAATGGCTCCAGTGCCGCGGCCATGCCGTTGAAATTGGTAGAAACCACCACCAGGGTGTCTCCGTCATAGTATCCCCGCGCGTCACCTGACCATTGGGTAATCTCATCAGGCAAAGGTGGACGGTCGTCCAGGGGCACGATTCTGGCGTTGTGGATCATCTCGGTGAGGATCACTGCGGTGTCTTTGTGTTGAAAGATCTGCACATTGTTGTTGTACAGGCTCGGTGAAAACGGTGGGCCGTCGTTGAAGCCAACAATGCAGCGTTCGGACAGGCCGCGATCTTCCGGTCCGTTCTTGGCGATGCCACCGACGGTAAATCTCACTGGCCGGGTGCCGGGAACGTCGTCACCCAGTCCGCCGAATTGAACTACAGACCCTTCAACTCTCTGGGGGTAGCGTCCATTGGGTGGATAGACGATATGGGAGGTACGAATGCGATCGGTGATGCCCGCACTCTCCACCCAAAAGTCGTTGTAGCCGCCCGGGCTGTTGGGGTCAGAACTTGGGACAGCCTGGTCAGATGCCGCGTCCCGCTCAGCGAGTCTTGCCCGCATGGCGGCAATCTCGTCGTCGGTCATGAATTCTCTGTCACCAAACCGTTCGGGGCGCTGCATGGGGACATTGGATGAAAAATTCCACACGCCCTGCAGGTCTGGCTGCCCCCACATATTACGAGGCGCCACATAGGTGTCCTGTGCCGATGCGATGCTGGCTGCCAGCGCTGTGACCAGAGCCAGAGCGATTCCGCTTGCCCGTTTCATAATGCCTCCTGAGGCGTTGTTGTTCGCATATTCCAACTTAATGCCTTTAGTCAGCCGAATCAATCCTGTGCCTGTTAATACGATTCGAATCCTCGCCGTTGCGACTGTGCGGGCGGGTTGGCGGGAGAAATTGCCTTGGTAGATCGGGAAGTAAAAAAAACCGCCGCCACATATCCCATGTGGCGACGGCATAATAATTGAGCAAATCCTGGATTGACCCGCGGAGATATCGGGCTGCTAATCCGTTACTGCTGCTCCATCGCTTCTTGCGTTACTGACCTGTCGCGCCTCTTGCTCACTTTGTGTTCACTCAGATTCTGGCGATTGATCACCATTCGATCGTGTAATCGCTGCACCTGTTCGCTGCCCTTCTTCTCAAACAGGAAAGGCAAAAATGCGTGAACCAGACAAACCAGGCTTGCCACAGCCAGCTCATAAGCAAAAGACAGTGCATGCTTCATGTGCTGAAGATAGCTTTCGTCGATCTGCTGTAGATGTGCACTCAGTTTGTCCAAGTCTTCGTTCCCCCGGTGGCAGGCTTTGCAATAATCGAGTGGGCCTTACGCCCGTTACCTGCACCTGTCCAGACTAACAAACAAGCTGTGAAAATTTTTTGCCATTTATCTACTTTTTCACATATAAAAGGTAATATGTTCCCCTCAAAAGCATTTAAATAGAATTATATTCTATGGATAAGACAGACAAGAAAATTCTCAGCCTTTTACAGCAGAATGCACAGATGTCGACCTCCGAGATCGCCGATGCCGTGGGGCTTTCCACCACCCCTTGCTGGCGGCGCATCCAGAAACTGGAAGAGGCGGGCGTCATCGCCAGCCGGGTGGTGCTGCTGGATCGGCAGAAGCTGAATCTGGGGGTGGATGTGTTCGTGGCGGTGAAATCCAATCAGCACAATTGGGAATGGTTGCAAAGCTTTGCCGATACGGTGAGTGCCTTTCCGGAAGTGATGGAATTTTACCGGATGGCAGGCGAATCAGATTATCTTTTACGTGTGGTGGTTCCCGATATCGCCGCCTTCGACAAGTTTTACAAGAAGCTCGTGCAGTCCACCGAACTGGCCGATGTGTCGTCCAGTTTCGCCATGGAGCAAATCAAGTACACCACTTGTTTGCCACTGGACTACGCCGGCATTGGCACCGGCAATTCATCAGGCACGCCATAGCCTTTTTGTACCGCAGGCCGCTCTGCGATTCGCACATACCAGGCCTTGAGGTTGGGGTAGTCGTCCAGATTCATCTGTTGCCACTCGAAACGGGATATCCAGGGCCAGTTGGCCATGTCAACGATGGAGTAGTCATCACAGAGATAATCCCTGTCCTGCAGACGCCTGTCCAACACCCCATAGATTCGGGCATTTTCCTCGCTGTAACGCTTTTCTGCATAGGGAGCTACTCCAGGGTTGAACTTGAGGAAGTGGTGAGTCTGGCCCAGCATTGGTCCCACACTACCCATCTGCATCATCAGCCATTCCATCTGTTCCCAAAATTTCGGGCTCATGGGTTCCGCCATAAACTTTCCGGACTTATTGGCCAGGTACATAAGAATGGCACCTGACTCCATTACGCTGGTGCCGGTATCGTGGTCAACTATTGTGGGAATTTTGTTATTGGGGCTAATGGCGAGAAAGTCCGGCTTGTGCTGATCTCCCTTGGTTATGTCAATTGGTATGACTTTATAAGGCATCCCCAACTCTTCCAGCATGATCGACACTTTCCGACCATTGGGCGTATTCCAGGTGTAGAGGTCAATTCCGGTATTGTCGTTCTGATCCATCGTGAGTTCGGTCCTTGCTGTTGGCTGCGGGGATTTTCTTCAATGGGCCGCAGTATACCGCCTGCCTCGACGAGGCCAAGCCCTGGCGGGCCAGGACAATTGCGGGACCGGAATTTTGGGAGTATTCTGAGAAGCTCATATCTGACTCCACGGCCTTCAGGGCCAGCTATTCCGGCATAGAGGGCGGTTCCAGCAGGCAGATTATTGTGAAATTCCACTCAACATCAGCGCAGCTTTCGATTCCACAATTCTGGGCCCTCGTGGCCATGCTGCTCGTCTGCGCCCAGGTGATAGCGCAGGACGCTGCTCCCGGCGAGGCCAGATCCTGGCTCAATGCCTTTGACCAGGCGCGCAGTGAGCAACTGATCCAGCAAGGACGGTTGCAGATGGAAGCAGGTGAATTTGATGCGGCCGAACGCATCTTCCTGGACGCCATGCAGATCGCCAAAATCAATTTTGGTCTCGACTCCCCCGAACAAAGAGTTGCCCTTGAGTATGCAATTGGAGCCCAGTTCGCCCAGGGCAAGTGGGATCAGGCTGAGAGTCATTTGAGCTATTTCGAGTGGCTGAATGACCAGGTCTACACTCGTGACTTCTATGATTACCTGCGAGGTACCGAACAGCTCAGCGCCATGCTCTTGCGTGCATCTGCAAACGTGGACAACCCCATGGCTGTGCGTTTTCTAATTGCAGCAAAGAATCTTAACTGGCGAGCAATTACCGCCATCGAAGCCACGCTGGGGGATACGCATATCGAACTTGCACCCTGGCTTTACAACATCGTGCTTACACACTACTACCAGAGTTCGCTGATTAAACGCGGCGGTATGAGCAGCTATGTCTATCAAACTGACGACGATAGAGAATACGCCGGCTGGACACTAAGCATGGGCGATTCACTGCGTATCAGCTACCGAATTGGCAAAGAGCTGCTCGAACGCATCGAAACCATTTATGGCAAGGCCCCGGACCTACCTGCGGAAAGTAAAGCGCTGGCCAGGGTTTACCAGGCAGACTGGGAATTGCTGTTTGGCAATGAAGAGGACGCGCTGGAGAAATACCAGCTTGCCTACGGCGAGTTACTGGAGTCCGGGCTTGATCAGGCGCAGGCAAACCAGGTGTTCGAAAGGCCGACCGTATTGCCAGCCACCAGCCTTGTCAGCAGCTTTGGTGATCTGGCCGATACCCCGACTGCGGGACCGCTGCAATTCCATGCCTGGACTCCAAACTATCCCGCCACGGCTTTGCCTTCCGAGGGTCTTGCTATCAGTGAAAACACTGAAACAGAAATCAAGGCACTGGTTCGCTTCGACGTTAATCCACTGCTGCCTTCCGGCCTGACGAACAACAGCCGGGTCTTGAGGCTTGGGTTTAATCTGGCGGATATGGAAGTCATCAGCACAACTCCCGACAATGAACAGATTCGCGAGCGAGCCCGATATGAGGTCTCACTCCTGCAGTTTCGACCGAAATTGGAAGATGGTGCTCCGGTTCCCCTGGAAGATGTTGAGCTGGAATATCTTTTCCCTCCGCAGTACAGCAACCTCACTCTTTCAGGAAACTAATCATGCGGCTTATTACGAATGCTGGATTCCTGCTACTTTCCCTGACCATCAGCGCCTGTGCTGTAGAGCCAGGTGAGTCTCATTCAAACCTGCCTACCGATGCTGAAGTAGAAGCCTACAATGCCTCAGCCGCTCCTGGTGAGCGCATTGTCTGCAAGAAAGAAGCGCCCAGCGGTAGCCACATTCGCCGCCGTGTTTGCCGGCTGGAAAGAAACATGAATGAAACCACCGCAGCCTTCCACCACGAATTGCGCCGGATTCGCAGCAGTACCCTCTAGATAATTATGGGATGGTCATTTCCAGTCTGGTTGCAGTGCTGCCGACTGTTCAGACCGACTTGATCCAGTCGTAGTCTATGGTCTGGTTCAGGTCGATCTTCTGATGTTCTGAATTCATGGGATACTTCAATCCCGTAGCACAGTTAAACAACACCACCTGCTCGTCCGGCTTGATACGCCCGGTCTTTAACTCCTGCTTCAATGCCGCCAGGGTCGCCGCGCCTTCGGGGCAAAGCAGTATGCCCTCGGTTCTGGCACATTCCTGGTGAGCCGCATTGATGGCTTCATCGGACACTGCCACGGCAAAGCCGTTGCTCTCGCGCACTGCATCAAGAATCAGAAAATCTCCGACGGCAGCAGGCACCCTGATTCCAGCAGCAATAGTATGGGCGTCCTGCCAGGGTTCCGCGTGCCGGGTGCCCTCCTCATAGGCTTTGACAATAGGCGCACAACCTTCTGCCTGCACCGCGACCATGCGCGGGCGTTTGGACCCGATCCAGCCGATGGCTTCCAGCTCATTAAAAGCTTTCCACATGCCAATTAACCCTGTCCCACCACCGGTTGGATAAAGAATGACATCTGGCACATTCCATTGCAGTTGCTCTGCCAGCTCCAGGCCCATGGTCTTCTTGCCTTCGATTCGATAAGGCTCCTTCAGGGTTGAGGTGTCGAACCAGCCCATCTGTTCCTTGCCTTCGCCAACTATTCGACCACAGTCATTGATAAAACCATTGGCGAGAAAGGTTTTCGCGCCCTGGAAAGCAATCTCTTCCACGTTCACCCGGGGAGTGTCTTCAGGGCAGAACACAAACGTTTCGATATCCGCGCGGGAACAATAGGCCGCCAGCGCAGCGCCAGCATTGCCATTGGTGGGCATGGCCATGCGCTTCACGCCCAACTCCTTTGCCATGGACACGGCCAGGGCCAGGCCCCTGGCCTTGAAGGACCCGGTCGGGAGACGCCCTTCATCCTTGATCAGGATTTCACCGCAGCCCAGTTGTTGTCGGGTTTTGTTCGCTGGCAGCAGCGGAGTCATGAGCTCACCCAGACGCACCACATTGGCTGACTGCCGGACCGGCAAGAACTCGCGGTAGCGCCAGAACTCAGGCAAGCGGGAGCTTAGATCTTTCTTGTCTACTGCCTTACCCAGCGCATCCAGGTCGTAGCGAACCAACAGTGGCTTGCCCGCTTCGGAAAGCCCGTGCAACTGATCGGCAGGGTAGGTCTTGCCGGTATAGCTGCACTCCAGGTGAGTGACAAAAGTGGGATACTCTTCCATAAGTGGCTAACTCTCCTGCTGCTTATTCCAGCTGATTGGCGTACTTGTCGCGGAACCGTTCGTAAAGCTGCTGTTGGGTGCCGTTCAGGTCAATATCGCGACCCTGTATAAACGCGCCCAGCACCTGGCTGCTGCGCATATCCAGTGCATCCCCTTCAGAGATAAACAAGGTTGCGTCCTTGCCTGTCTCCAGAGTGCCAACACGATCATCCACGCCCAGTATTTCGGCATTGATGCGGGTGATCATGGCCAGGGCCGTTTCCCGGTCGAGGCCATAGGCTGCGGCAGTTCCGGCAAAGAACGGCAGGTTACGCTGGCGATCGATGGAGGTGGCACCACCGCCAATGCCCACCTTGATGCCTGCCTCGTGTAACAGGAACGGTGTCTTGAATGGCGCATCCACATCATTCCATTCTCTTAAGGGAAGTTCATGGATGCGCTCGTAGATGACCGGGATGTTTTCAGCCAGCAGGAAGTCCTGAACCAGCAGGGCATCGGCCGCACCCACCAGCACGATGTCTTCCACACCGTAACCGCGGGCGAACCTCACGGCGCTGATAATTTCCCTGGCATCGTCAGCGTGGATGAACAACTTGGCGATGCCGTTGAACAGGGGCTGCATGGCCAGCAGATTCAAATTAAGCGGACGACCCGTGTAGGTCTGTGCATCCTGA
Source organism: Gammaproteobacteria bacterium (assembly GCA_040218615.1). Classification (GTDB taxonomy): domain Bacteria; phylum Pseudomonadota; class Gammaproteobacteria; order Pseudomonadales; family Pseudohongiellaceae; genus UBA9145. Next base: position 418,233 of record JAVJRC010000011.1, on the reverse strand, counting down.
AACAGGCTGTGCAGCAGTTGCGTTTGCCCCTGGTAGTTTTCGTTGTCGACGGTTTCTATCTGCCCGGTTTCCGGATTGCGACGCCGTTGGGTGAAGGAAGGCCAATGCAGGTGCAAGCCTACATCTTCCGACAACAGGGCATCCTCCCAATTCCAGCCGTCCAGTTTAAACACCGAAGAAGAACCTGACACCAGTCCGCCCTGCGGCGTAACCTGCGCAGTGAGAATTCCGTTGAATCGATTGGTGGGAATGATTTCTGAATCGGTATTGTAGGCAATGGCGGACCGCACGCTGGCGTTGATATCGCCTTCTTCCACCACGTCGGCAGTGGCGCGCACACTGTTGACCTCAACCAGGCCCAGAGTGCTGTTGGGTAATACAAAACCCGGATAAACATGTCGCCCCTGCAGGTCGAACACTTCATGATTTTGCAGGTTAATGTTGTCACTGGCGGATCCCACCGCCGTGATGATGCCTTCATCGAAAGTGATGACACCATCGCCGATTATGGTGCCGTCTCCAATATGAATGATTGCCCCGGTTAATGCGATCGGTCCACTTTGGTCCGGCGCCGGTGTCGGCACAATGGCAGAGGCTCCCACGAACAGAAACAGTGTGCAGGCAAGAATACATCGTCGGAAAATAGTGCTGATCATTACTCTGCCTCCTCGCGGGTAATGGCTGCGATAATTCGCGCCCGTTCTGCGGCTATGTTGTCGCGAAGTGCCGCGTCACTCTCTTTATCATAATAGGGCACACCTTCTATCCAGGTCGTCTCGGCAAGGGCATAGATAGAAAGCGGATGATCGGACCACAATACCAGGTCGGCGTCTTTGCCTTCCCTGATGCTGCCCATACGATCATCCAGGTGCAGGAGTATGGCTGGATTGAGCGTAACCATCTTCAGCGCATCGATCTCGCTGACGCCACCATACTTCACCGCTTTGGCGGCTTCCTGGTTCAAGCGGCGGGACATTTCCGCATCATCGGAATTCAATGCCACAGTCACGCCAGCCTGCTGCATGAGCGCAGCGTTGTAGGGAATGGCATAGCGTACTTCCCACTTGTAGGCCCACCAGTCGGCGAAGGTAGAGCCACCGGCACCGTGTGCGGCCATCTTGTCTGCAACCTTGTAGCCCTCGAGGATATGGGTAAAGGTGTTGATGTTGAAATCGAAGCTGTCAGCCACCTGCATCAGCATATTGATTTCAGACTGCACATAGGAGTGACTGGTGACGAACCGTTCTCCGTTGAGAATTTCCAGCATGGCCTCGTCCACCAGATCGCGTCGTGGGGCTGGGGTGTTGCGCTGCTGCCCGCGGGAGAGACTGTTGTAATCTTCCCAGGTCTGGCCGTACTCGAGAGCCTGACTGAATGCATTCACAAAAACCTGTTCCACACCCATGCGGGTTTGCGGATAACGCACGGAAGCAGGATTGCGACTGCGTTTCACATTTTCGCCCAGGGCAAACTTGATGAACTCAGGCGCATCTTCAATTAGCAGGTCCTGGGGAGGCGCGCCCCAGCGCATCTTGATAATGGCAGACTGTCCACCAATCGGGTTTGCCGAGCCGTGCAGCAGCTGTGCGGCCACGACACCGCCGGCCAGGTTGCGATAGATGTTGATATTTTCCGAGTCCACCACGTCCTTCATGCGCACCATGGAAGAATTGGTTTGCCCCTCGTTAATATTAAACAGCGCGATGTGAGAATGTTCATCGATGATGCCCGGGGTCAGATGTTTGCCACTGCCGTCAATCTCAATGACACCATTAGCCGAAAGATTTTCACCTACCCCGGCAATGCGCCCATCTTCCACCAGCACGTCGGTTTGCACGACGCCCTCATCTTCGTTGGTCCAGACCGTGGCACCACGTATTACAAAGTCCTGTTGTAGTGGGAGCTGTTCACGACCATAGGCGGTAAAGGGATATACCAGATTGCCCGGTATCTCCGCCGTGCCTTCTTCGCCGTCAGCGTCATTGTCTACATCAAGCTCGCCCGTTCGGCTCAATTGCCAGCTCACCAGATCTCCCGCCGGCGTATAGCCATTGCCCTGCCAGCCAGCGTCTGTGGTCCAACCAGTCAGCCGCACTCGATTGCCACCCTCATCGAAAACGAAGTTCAGGGTGATGAGGTCTTCAGTCAGTTCCATGTTTACTGGTCTGCTTTCTTCTTCAGCAAGCTGCAGTTCGGCTTTTGGTGTTTCACCGTCGAAAGTCAGGTTCAGGTCAAACTGCTGATTTCCAACCGCGAGTGCATAGCTGCCCTGTCGGCTATCGAAATCGGCATTGAGCTGATATCGCTCACCGGCAATCCAGTTATCCAGCATGACTGTCTCTTCAGCCAGCAAGGGGCCAGAGGTGACCAGGAAATTGGCCACGGCACCAGGCTGCAGCCTGCCCACCCGGTCCGACAAACCCAGCAGCTCGGCAGGCACCCGGGTCAAGGCATCAATCGCGGTCTGTTCGGGCAAGCCATTGCGCACGGCCTGCCGCAGTTCCTTCCAGAATTCCGCGTCGGCATCACTGCTGGTGATGGCAAACTCGATTCCCTGCTCGGCCAGAATACGAGGGTTATAAGGCGCCATCTCCCAGTGCTTGAGGTCTTCGAAAGAAACATCCTCCGCCGCAATGGGGTCGGCTACATCCGGCGCTTCGGGAAAGGAAAGCGAAACGATGAGCGAAGCATTGGTTTGTGCAATCAGGTCGGCGCGCTTGTAGCTGTCGCCTGAAGTCTTCAACACATACTGGGTATTGAATTCGTCACCCACCTTGTCAGCGGTCAAGGCCAGCTGCCAGTTATCCACTTCCATGATCTGGGGAAGCGAGCGGGTGTCATTCCAGGCTTCCAGTGTGTCGTCAGTAAAAGGTCTGGGGTTCTGGTTTACAAACCAGTCAGCATCCAGATAAGTCTGGCGTAACAGAGCAAATGCGCCCATCAGCGAAGTGGGCATGGATTGCGTCGAGCTGCCCTTGTCCAGTGAAAAGTGTGCCGCCACATCCGGTTCTATAATGGCTTCGTTGGCATTCTGATCACCCAGGGTGATCAGTGCCGAGGTGCCGCGGGCAATACCATCGGGGCGCAGGCTCAACACACTTGAAAAACCCAGCTCCCGGTATTTCTGAATCGCCTCTTCATCGGGAGTGTAGGCAGTGCTGGCTCTGAAGTTTGAGCGAATGGCGTCATTGACATTGAATGCCTGCGCCGAGGGAAACAGGTTTTCAGCGGCTCCGTTGCTGTCGTTCGTTTCCAGCTCCGGTATGCCCAGATCCGTGTAGATGTCGATCAGACCCGGGTAAATGTAATGGCCCTGGGAATCGATGTCGAAAAAACCCTCAGGCACGTCATTGGCATTGCTGATTTCGACAATACGGCCTTCACGAATCAGCAGGCTGCCTTGAACAAGGTCTCCATCAGGAAGATAGATATTGGCGTTGGTGAGCGCATAAGCGCTGTCCCGATTATCAGCGATACCGTTGGGGGTCAGTGTTTCCTGTGCAGCAGCGAACTGAGCAAGTAACACTGTAATTGCACCTGTCACAACTGATGTAGCAACGAGCGTCTGGCGAATCCGGTTGCAGATCGGCATGCCTTCCTCCTGATCTGAAAATGTTTTGAGAAGAATCTGGGAACTGTCGGCAGTGTAACCTCTGCTGCACTTATTGTTAAAGGCAGGAGATTTTCTGGAGCGCAGGCGCCTTAGCAATAGTAACAATTCGGGTATACTGCCGTTCCGAATTCATTACTGGAGAACATCATGTCAGCGTCATTGAAGTTTCTGGCAATCACATCCTGTCTACTGCTGGTTGCCTGCAGCTCCGAAGACAATTCTTCTGCCAGCAGCGCGCCTGCACCCGATTCAACATCAGCCGAATTGGCCGCTACTGAAACCGCCACCCCGGAGCTGGGTAGCTTTGGTATTGACCTCAGCCATCAGGACCCATCGGTACGGCCAGGTGATGATTTCTTCCGTTACACCAATGGCAGGTGGCTCGACACTTTCGAGTTGCCTGCGGATCGCAGCAACTATGGTTCATTCAATGTGCTGGGTGACCGCTCCGATGAACGGGTTCGCACCATCATCGATGACCTGACTTCCATGGAGCCTGCACAGGGGTCGGTGGAGCAAAAGATCAGTGATTATTACCTCAGCTATATGGATGTGGAGACGCTGAACGAGTTGGGCCTGAGCCCATTGCAACAAGGTCTGGCTGCTCTGTCCGAGATCGATACCCGGGAAGAACTTATTGCCGGTTTTGGCCGAGCCCAGGTTGAAAATACCGCCAGCCCTTTTGGCTTCTACGTGGGCGCGGATCGCTCTGATCCGGACCGACATCAATTGAACCTCTCCATTGGCGGCCTGGGTCTGCCAGACCGGGATTACTATCTGCAGGACACGGAAGAATTTCTGGAAGTACGGGATGAATATGTCACCCATATCACCCGGGTTTTTGACATGGCAGCTATCGATGACAGTGCTGCCAGGGCAGACGCCATCCTGGCACTGGAAACCCGGATAGCCGAACACATCTGGCCCAGATCACAGCGCCGTAATCGTGACCTGACCTATAACCCTATGAGTTATGAAGAGTTCAAGGCCGAATATTCCGGCCTGGACTGGGATGCCTATTTTTCCGCTGCCGGGATTACAGATCTGGAAGACCTCAACGTCTCCTATCCCAGCGCCATGTCTCCCATTATCGACCTGGTTAATACGCTGCCGGTAGAAGACTGGCAAAGCTACATGACTTATCGCTATATCGTCGACTCGGCGAATGTCTTGTCGGAAGACATTGATCAGGAAGCCTTCCACTTTTATTCCACCGTACTCAATGGCGTACCTGAGCAAAGAGAGCGCTGGGAGCGTGGTGTTGCGCGGGTGGGTTCCCTGGCCAGCCTCGGTGAAGCCTTGGGACAGGTTTATGTTGAACGTCACTTTCCTGAATCTGCCAAACAGCAGATGGATGATCTGGTGGAAAACCTGCGTGCCGCCCTTCGACAGAGCATCGAAGAGATCGACTGGATGGGAGAAGACACCAAGGAAGAAGCCTACCGCAAGCTGCAGGCCTTCCGGCCCAAGATTGCCTATCCGGATGAATGGAAAGATTTCTCCGACCTGGAAATCCGACGGGATGACCTGTTTGGCAACGCACAGCGAGTTCGCGAATTTAATTATGCCGATGAAGTTGGTCGACTGGGCGAACCGACCGACCGGGAAGAGTGGGGCATGACGCCGCAAACGGTCAATGCTTACTACAATCCTTCCTTCAATGAGATTGTGTTTCCTGCAGGCATCCTGCAGCCACCCTTCTTTGATCCTGCTGCAGACCTGGCCGTGAACTACGGAGGCATCGGTGCAGTGATTGGTCACGAAATGGGTCACGGATTCGACGATCAAGGCTCCAAGTCAGACTGGGCTGGAATTCAGCGCAACTGGTGGACCGATGAAGATCGCGCCAACTTTGAGGCCCAGGCGGATGCCCTGGCCGAACAGTACAGTGAGTTCGAACCCGTTCCTGGCTATTTCATCGACGGACGGTTCACCCTGGGCGAGAACATCGGTGATGTGGGTGGCTTGTCTCTGGCTTACCGCGCTTACAAGATGGCCCTTAATGGGGAAGAAGCTCCAGTCATTGACGGACTCACCGGTGATCAGCGTTTCTTCCTGGCCTGGGCACAAGTCTGGCAGCGCAAGTACCGGGAAGACGCGCTGATACAACGGCTGACCACTGACCCGCACTCGCCTTCTGAATTCAGGGTCAATGGCGTGGTACGAAACTTCGATGAATGGTACGAGGCTTTCGATGTACAGCCGGAAGATGAGTTATACCTGCCTCCGGAGGATCGAATTCGGATCTGGTAGGAATCTGGTAGGAATCTGGTAGAAAATTGCTAGATAGAAACCACACAAAGGGGTAGCTTTAGCGAGCTATCCCTTTTTTTGGTTTTGTAAAAGAAGAAGGTCAATCATGAAACTCAAGCTTACAAAGCTGGTCAGCTTTCTGGTGCTGCTGGCAACAAGCGGCGGTCTGTTCGCACAGGACCGTTACGACATCATCATTCGCAACGGGCATGTGATCGATGGCACCGGCACTCCCTGGTATGAAGCCGATGTGGCCATCAACGACGATCGCATCGTTCGTGTCGGAGATCTCTCCGACGCCACGGCAGCCCAAACCATCGATGCCAGTGGCTTAATCGTGGCCCCTGGCTTTATCGATCCCCACACCCACGCCATGCGCGGTATTTTCGATGTGCCCAACGCGGAGAGCGCACTGCTCCAGGGTGTCACCACCCTGACCGAAGGCAATGATGGCTCTTCTCCTTTCCCCATCGATGAACACTATCGAGCAATAGAGGACCGGCGGATCAGCCCCAACTGGGCTGTGTTTGTGGGGCAGGGAACCATTCGCGCCAACGTGGTTGGGACTGAAGACCGTGATCCCACAGCGGCCGAACTGGAACAGATGAAAACCATGGTGCGCCAAGCCATGGAGCAAGGCGCATTGGGGATCTCTACCGGCCTGTTCTACGTGCCGGGCAGTTTCACCGACACCGAAGAAGTGATCGAACTTTCCAAAGTGGCGGCTGAATATGGCGGCATCTATATCTCCCACATGCGGGAAGAGGCCGCGCAGCTAATCGATTCCGTCAACGAAACCATCCGCATTGGTGAAGAAGCTGGCATTCCCGTGCAGATGACCCACCACAAAGTTATCGGCGTGGAAAACTGGGGAGCATCTGTGGACAGCCTGCGCCTCGTTGATGAGGCTCGCGCCCGCGGTGTCGACATCACCATCGATCAGTATCCCTACACGGCCTCACAAACCGGGATCAATGCGCTGATTCCCCAATGGGCACAGGAAGGTGGCCGGGATGCAATGCTGGACCGAATCAATAGTCCGGAGACCCGGCAAACCATCAAGAATGAAGTGGTGGCCAAGATTCTCTATGACCGTGGTGGAGGCGATCCCGGCAACGTATTCATCTCCCGCAATAGCTGGGACCCGGAGATGGCGGGTAAAAACCTTGCCGACCTGGCCATCGAAGCGGGCCTGGAACCCACGCCTGAAAACGCGGCCGATATCGTATTCGATATTATTCGCGGCGGGGGTGCCACAGCCGTGTATCACGCCATCGGCCCAGAGGATGTGGATCGCATCATGCAGCATCCGGCCACAGCCATCGGCTCAGACGGTCCTGTTGGTATCTTCGGCGAAGGCGCGCCGCATCCACGACAGTACGGCACTTTTGCACGGGTGCTTGGTCACTATGTGCGGGAGCGTGGCATTATCACCCTGGAAGAAGCCGTGAAGAAAATGAGCAGCCAGACTGCACGCCGACTCAATATCCATGACCGTGGTTTGATTACTCCTGGTTATTTCGCCGATATCGCTGTGTTCGATGCAGATGAAATTATCGACCGTGCTACTTTCGAAGATCCCCACCAATATGCCGTGGGCATGCATTATGTGCTGGTCAATGGGGAAGTCGTAGTTGAAGACGGCCAGCACACTGGTCGCCGTCCGGGTCGCATATTACACGGGCCTGGATACACAGGAAACTGACCGAATAGAGGTTGTTATGAAAAAGTTACTTGCAACGACTTTACTGCTTTTGATTCCTTGTCTGACTCAGGCACAAAGTGGCGTGGAGTACCGCCCTCTTACCGAAGAAGCCCTGCGCGAATCCCAACAGGGTGGCCCTCTGGAATGGAAGGTGCTGGTAGACGCTGCCAACCTGGGCGGGGTTGAAACCCGCATCGCCGAGCTGACTTTCAATACCGATTACGTGGGACAGCCACATACCCATGATGCGATAGAAATCTTCTATGTACTCAGTGGCAGTTTTGGGCACAACGTCAACGGTGTGCCGGGCGTGCTGGAAGTGGGAGAGATTGGCATCTGTCGCCCTGGCGATACCATCATCCATTCGGTGGAAGGTGACGAACCGGCAGTCGTGCTTACTATTTGGTTGCCAGGTGGCGCAGCAGCGCCATTCCACAGTCCCTAACCCGTAAGCTGAAACAACCCTCTATGGCCAGTTCGCAATGAATTGGCCATTCTCGCCATTCTATGGCCTATAACTTCACCCTGCCCGTCGACTAAATGCCAATCCAAACTCTAAGTATCTGAAAACACTTACGTAATCTAATTGGCATAGTTCTCGCACTGCTTGTTCAGAAGAAGCAGAGCGTTTGAAACTTATTCAGAGTTCTTGCGTCTTCTGTCCATACAAATCAAAAAAGAAGACTTGCCGATCTATGCTGTTCAATACGCCTCTCTTTTTTCTGTTCTTCACCTGTTTCTTCACACTTTATAGCTTTGTCTTTCTCAAGCGCTATCCAAGGCTGCTGTTGATCCTGGTTGGTAGCCTGATTTTCTATGCAGGTTGGAACTTCCGCTTCATTCCTCTTCTGGTGTTCAGTGGAGTCATAGACTACTTCGTCGCGCTGGGGATACAGAATGCGGTCAACCAAAAGCGCAAGAAGTTGTACCTGGCCGTCTCAATTGCCACAAACCTCGGCATTCTGGCCATATTCAAATACAGCGACTTCGCCATGCAGTCGGTTGTCGATCTCGTAAGCCTGTTTGGTTATGAGATGAACTGGACCGTGCTCAATTATGTGCTGCCAGTAGGCATTTCTTTCTACACCTTTCAGAGCATGAGCTACACGATTGACGTTTACCGTGGCGAGATGCAGGCACGCAAAGGATTACTTACTTTTATCTCTGCCCTGGCATTTTTCCCGCAACTGGTGGCCGGACCCATCTTGCGTGCTCGACACATACTCCCGCAACTGGAGCTGATGCCATCACCCACCTGGCTTGGCGCCAAACATGGCGCACTGCTTTTCACCATTGGGTTGTTCAAGAAAACCCTTGCCGACCTGTTGGCTGCCAATGTGAGTTACGCCTACGACGGTGCAGGAGTGAGCATGCTGGAAGCATGGACCGGGGTACTGGCATTTGCAGCTCAAATTTATGGGGACTTTTCCGGTTACACGGACATGGCTATTGGCACCGGCATGATTCTCGGCTTCAAGATCCCGTTGAACTTTCGACTGCCCTATTTTGCTACCTCTCCGGTTGATTTCTGGAGACGCTGGCATATTTCCCTGTCCAGCTGGCTACGGGACTACCTGTACATTTCCTTAGGCGGCAATCGCAACAACCATCGCTATCGCAATATCATGATCACCATGCTGTTGGGTGGGCTGTGGCATGGTGCGGCCTGGACGTTTGTGGTCTGGGGGTTTTTCCATGGACTGATCATCGTAGCCACTCACTACCTTGCCGCGCTCAAACCCATTATTAAATTTTCCCGTAGCGAGTTTATTGGGGCGCGGTTGCTCAAATGGGCAATGACTTTCTATCTTGTGCTGATAGGCTGGGTGTTTTTCCGTGCCCAGGATTTTGGCGACGCAACTTCCATGCTCATGAGTATGCATGGCTTGACTGATTTTGCCGGGGCCTCCCAGGCTGGCCTCGCTTTTGGCCTGACCGTGCTGGCCCTTGCTGTCATGCATGTTTTCGATTGGGTCATCCTGAAGTTCAGCAGTGGTATAGAAAAAAGAGTCTGGCTGTTCTGGCCACTGATTTTCATTTTTCAATTTGTTTGTTTCATGTTCGGAGCACCTAGTGATGCCTTCATCTATTTCCAATTCTGAGTTTGAAAATCAGTATCAGACACTCGATAGCGGGAGTGAGTTGAAAGTTCGTGGCAAGACTTTTCTTGCGGGATTGCTCATGTTTGTTGTGGTTACGGGACTTTATTCTTATCTCACCCGATTCGCGCCAATTAACGACAGAGCGCTGGCGCTTATTCAGCAGTTACCCAATGTGGCCAGCGCCTATCCTGAACACAAAAAAGTAATGGTCTTTGGCACTTCCATGGTGCAGGCAGGTTTCGAGCCTTACCAATTTGATACCTACTTTGAACAACGTGATATGGATGTGGTGAGCTACAACTACGGCGTTGGCAATTTAAATCCAGAGTTTCAACAGTACCTGACTGCCCATATTCGGCGAGAGATGCAGGCCGCTGATGCATCACTGGATTTGGTCCTGCTTGAATTCAACCCTTTTCAGACTACGAAAGCCCGGGAGGTCATTGGTGCCTACACGCGGGACCAAAACGAAGCGGAACTCAGGACCGTGCGGGAGCTTTGGGAGACAACGCTGGAAGACCCTGATCGCGGCATCCGTCTGTTCAATATTCGCTACTTGCGCAATGGCTTGTCCGCCGAATTACTGACCTCCGCACTGTTTTTACTCAATGCGGGCCTGCCAGAAGTAAACGATGCTTATAGAGAAGCCAGCCTGAACCGCAGCGAAATGGCGTCCGCCTTTTTCGAGTCAGCACCAATGGCCAGAAATTTCTTTGGTGCAGTCTGGCACGAAGATCTCAGAGGCGGACGAATAGACAAAAGAGTTTTACCCGATGAAGCGCTGGATGCCTTGCAGCTCTGGGCCGACAGTTTTCGAAACGAAACCTTGATGGAGTTCGATCTGCAAAGACGGGTTGTTCAGGGTGACATACTCGAACTTGATTTCGCCGATCATCTGGTTAAAGCCTTTATCAATATGGTGCGAGATCTGGATGCGGTATCCGATAACATGGAGGTAATACTGTTACCCCGTAACACTGATTGGGTTGATTACACCCCTGAAGTTCAGGCCAGGCTGGATGCTTTAATGCAACGCATTACTGATGAAACAGGAGTTGCGGTGAGGAATTTCCAGACACACCCTGAAATCGGTCCAGAGATGTTCGTGGATACTACCCATTTATCCTTCGCCAATGGAATAGACACGTTTACCAGAGTGCTTGCTGAATCCTATGAACCCGTACTGAGGTAGTAAGAATTACACTGCCAATCTACGGTTCGCCGCTAGAAATCGTACCTATTTCACCAGATACAAGAATTGGCGAAGCGTCCAGCCCGCTTGCATCCATCATTGACGCGACTCGCTCCACTGCCGACAACAAATGATGCTGTTCCCATGATTCAAGCTTTCTGAATTCGGTCAGAAATTCTTCTTGCAATAATTCCGGCGCATTTTGATACCGCTCCAGGCCTTCGGGAGTTGTGACCAGGCCCACTGAGCGTTTGTCACTGGCTGATTTCACTCTCCTGACCAAACCGTTTCTCTCCATTCTGTCAATCAGGTTGGTGACTGTGCCTTGTGACAGCAATATCTCTCTGGCAATAGAAGAGGGAGTTGGATCGTTCAGCTTCTCGATCGCTTCAATTACCAATAATTGGGAGGCGGTCAAGCCTGACTCTTTTTGTAATCGCTTGGAATGGAGATCGATTGCCCGTGTTATGCGCCGCAGTGCAATGAGCAAGTCTTCGTAGTCTTTCATAGTCAATACACGAGCTTTGGGGTGAACGCGAGCGTGCGAGTTTATTGCAATCCAGGAGAGGGAAAAAGCAGAAATTGCGGTGATTCAGGTCAATAATGGCATTATTATCTAATTTGACTTGAAATTATATTTAACAATAAATCACTTTGGCATTTATGAGATCTTAAAAGAATTTTCCGTTTCCATACCATAACTCTCTGTTTTTAAATGATTTATTTTCTTGAGCCGATAGCGTAAATATTCACCGTCTATATTGCCAGTGATAAAATACTTTCATTTCTATATACTTACCGGCGTTTTTTGACCTCACCCCCACAAATATCAATAAATCTCCAAGGGAGAACTATGTTTAGGAAGAAACCACTGGCTTTTGCCGTTACTCTGGGCACGATTGCCGCGGCGCCCGCCTACGGCCAGATAGAAGAAGTCATTGTTACTGCCACCAAGCGTCCGGAAAGCATGCAGGATATTCCTGTTGCGGTTTCTGCGGTTCAGGAAGAAACGCTTGATCAGTTGGGCGTATCGAATTTTGAAGACTATCTCATCCAACTGCCCAACGTGACAGCAGGTGGTAGTGGGCCAGGTCAAAATACAATCTACATTCGTGGTGTCGCTTCTACGACTCCCGGTTTGACAACTGCAGGAGTTGCGGGCCTGGCTCCCAATGTGGCGCTTTATCTGGATGAACAACCTCTCGCCCAGCCTGGTCGAAATCTTGACGTGTATGCAGCTGACCTGTCACGGGTCGAAGTGCTTGCAGGCCCCCAGGGCACCTTGTTTGGCGCCAGTTCTCAGGCAGGTACCGTAAGACTCATTACCAACAAGCCCGACCCCACATCCACGAATGCCAATGTTAAATTTGGTACTTCCTGGACCAAAGATGGTGAGATGAGTAATAACGTAGAAGCCGTGGTCAATTTACCTGTGACGGATAGCCTGACGCTTAGAGGCGTTGTCTTCGTGGACAATCAAGGTGGCTACATCGACAACGTGCCTGGACAACTCAATCTCACCGAGAGCGCCCGCTTCCGACCAGAAGGTACCATGCGGGCTAACGGACTTCCGGTCAGCTCATCGCGAGCTGGATTTCAGTCTACCGCTGACCTTGGCGCAGTGAATTTTTTAAATGCAGACAATTCCACTCATACCGAAGAAGATTTCAATGACGCTACCTACTCTGGCGCGAGACTTACTGCGTTATGGGAGTTTAATCCTGACTGGAGTCTGACAGTTGCGCATATGCGTCAAAGCCTGGACACGGACGGAGTGTTCTTCGCAGACCCGACTTTAGATGATTTGGAGATCCAGCGCTATCAGGAAGACCGTCTGGAAGATTCTTTCAACAATACAAACTGGACTCTCGAAGGCAGAATTGGAAATCTAGAAGCTATCTATACTGGCGCCTTCACTGACCGGGAAGCAGACCAGATAGTCGACTATGCAGACTATATGTTCGTGGGACAGTACCTTCCCTATTATGTTTGTGATGGAAGTGTGACATACCCTTCGGCTGATCCAGCAGGCACTTGCCAACCGCCCAATATGTTTGTAAACAGCCTGACAGAAACTGAAGTCAACACCCATGAACTACGCTTTTCTACTGATCCCGATATGCCTGTAAGTGCGACTTTCGGCGGTTTTTACAGCGATCTGGAATTGCGTGAGGTAAACAGCTTTACCTACCTGGGTTCACGGGAAGCGGTTGCATTCAATGGCGAAGTAGGTTTTGGACCCAACTTCTCGGCACAGGGAGCTAACGTCAAATTTCCTGGGCAATGGCCAGATGGTGTCATATTCCGTAATGATGTCTTGCGAACTGACGAACAGCAGGGCTTGTTCGGTGAAGTGACATTCGATGTGAGTGAACAGCTATCGGTGCTCGTGGGGGCAAGATGGTATGACATCGAAGTTGATCTAAAGGGCAGCGCAGCTGGCTCCTTCGGAAATTTTGGTGCCTCTGAAGACAATAATGCGGGCAATAATCTGGACACCTTGTTCTCTCCGCCCAATCCAGACACTGCTTCGACTGATGGCACAATTACCAAGTTCAGCCTTAATTGGACGCCTAACAGCGATCAGCTTTTTTATCTGACTTACTCGGAAGGTTTTCGGCCAGGACTGCTAAATCGGCCCGGTGGCGCAACCAACCCGGCTGGCACATTCACCGTACCATTCGCTATCGATACGGACGATCTTACCAACTATGAATTGGGTTGGAAGACCGATCTGCTCGACTATACACTGCGATTCAATGCAGCGATCTTCAGGTCAGAAATTGATAGATTGCAAACGACGATCTTTGACCCAAGCATTACTAATCTGTTCTTTTCTGACAACGCGGCAGACGCGGAAGTCACCGGATTTGAAGGAGACTTCATCTGGGCTCCAGCATCAGTTAGTGGCTTGACAGTCTCTGGTGCATTTTCCTTTCTGGATACAGAAATTACACGTGTAATCACACCAACCAATGATGTCAGGCTGGGTGATCCGCTGGCGTTCGCCCCGGAATTTCAATACAACTTACGAGCGCGCTACGAATGGGATATTGGTAACGGTCGCACAGCCCATATCATGCCGCATGTGACCCATTCCGATGAATCATTCAGCGATATCATCACAATCAATCGGGACCGCATGTCCAGCTGGACTTTGTGGGGGATTACCGGTGGTGTTACTGTGGATCAGTGGTCAGCAGAAATGTTCATCGACAACCTAACCGATGAAAGAGCAGAATTGGCCCGATCGTTCATCTATGACAGGCAGCGAGTGACTTACGCCAAACCTTTCACTGCCGGAGTTCGATTGACCTACGACTTCTAGTGCCCCAGTGCTCTAGTCGATAACAGGCGCTCCTGGAAAGAGCGCCTGTTGTTTGTTGAGGTCAGGTAAAACCTGGCACAGAGCCCAGGCTGGTCAGTCAGAAGACATGTGAAGGAGCCTGCGTTGCAACTCACAGATGTTCAGAAAAAAATTGAGGCAGGAGAGTTCAGTGAAGCTCTGGAGTACCTCAGTGAGATTATTAATTCTGACGACAGTAACCCTGAAGCATTCTATATGCAGGCCGTTTGTCATCGGTATCGTAAAGAATACGATCTGTCGCTGGAAGCTCTCAACAATCTCAAGGCACTAAGCCCGGACCACGGTCGTGCGCACCAGGAAGAGGGGCACACATATCGGGACATGGGCAATATTGATAGCGCCCTTCGCGCATACGAGCGTGCCTGCTATTTTAATCCTGCGCTGATTTCCAGCTACAAGTCACAGATAAAAATTCTCAAGGCACAGGGAAAGTCAGCTCAGCTGGCCAGGGTCAGCGCTCAACTAAAGCATACTGAGTCTCTGCCCAAGCCCCTGCTTGCAGTGGTTGACCTGATCTCTCAAGGCAAGTTACTGAAAGCAGAGGAGCTTTGCCGTAAATTCATGCTTAAGATGCCACACCATGTGGAAGGCATGCGCCTGTTGGCAGATATAGGTATTCGTCTGGGAGTATTGGACGATGCAGAGTACCTGTTGGAAACTGCCGTGGAGTTGGAGCCAGAAAACACTCGAGCTCGCATCGACTACATCCAGGCCTTAAGAAAGCGGCAGCGATATGAAAAGGCATTCCAACAGGCACAAAACCTGCTCCAATCTGAACCTGATAACCATCAGTTCAAATCCATCTATGCGGTTGAGTGTATGCAGACCGGAAATTTTGACGGTGCCCTGCAAGCTTTTGATGAAATACTGGAATCTCTCCCGTCCGACCCCGTGACCCTGACATCCAAAGGCCACGCTCTCAAAACCAGGGGTGATTTTGACGAGGCCGTATCAAGTTACCATCTCGCTATAGACTCCAATTTTGGGCATGGTGAAGCCTATTACTCATTGGCTAATCTCAAAACCTACCGTTTTAGCGAAACTGAAATTAGCAATATGGAGTCTCTGGCAACGGACAACAATCTCCCGTTCATGGACCGTGTGTACATCAATTTTGCATTGGGCAAGGCATACGAAGACGAGCAAGACTATGCCAGGTCTTTCAACCACTACGAACAGGGCAACAAGCTTAAGAAGACCCAGAGCCGCTATCGTGCCGAGCAAATGTCAGAAGAATTTGCGGCGCAGAAAGAGATTTTTACCAAAGACTTTATTGAATCCATGCGTAGTAGTGGCCATCCTGCCCCCGACCCCATTTTTATCCTGGGACTACCAAGAGCCGGGTCCACATTGCTGGAGCAGATTCTTTCCAGCCATAGTCAAGTTGATGGCACGCTGGAACTGCCGAATATCTTGTCCCTGTCTCAAAAACTAAGGCGCATGGGCGTTGAACAGGAAACACCGGGTTACCCACAGATATTACCGAAGCTCCCGCCGGAAACGTACGCTGATTTTGGCCAGGAGTTCATAAAAGACACTCAAATTCACCGGGCAGGCGCACCATTTTTCATCGATAAAATGCCCAACAATTTCAGGCATATCGGGCTGATCAAACTGATGTTGCCCAATGCCAAGGTTATTGATGCGCGCCGCAATCCGCTGGATTGTTGTCTCAGTGGATACAAGCAGTTGTTTGCCGAGGGCCAGGAGTTTACCTACGATCTTCAGGATATCGGGCAATACTACCGAGACTACGTAAGTTTGATGGAGCATTGGGACAAGGTGTTGCCCGGGTTTGTCTTGCGAGTCAATAATGAAGATGTAATCGACGATCTGGAAACCCAGGTGCGGCGTATGCTGGACTTCTGCGGCCTGCCTTTCGAAGAAGCCTGTCTGAATTTTCACCAGACAGAAAGAAATATAAGAACACCCAGTGCCGAGCAAGTTCGCAAACCCGTTAGTCGCGCTGGTGTGGGACAATGGAGACACTATGACCAATATCTGGACCCATTGAAAGAAGTACTCGGTAGCGAGCTCACTTCCCACTCACTCAGAGCGTAGAACTCAATGGACCACAAACAACAAGATACAAGGCAAAACTCATCGCGCTCTTCAATTGATCGCCCTGTCTTCTTTACATCAGCAGGACTCATCATTGTCTTCAGCATCTTTGGGGGAGGATTCAGTGATCAGGCGGCTGTTACTTTTGCTGCGACACAAGACTGGCTGGTAACCAACTTTGGTTGGTTCTATATGGCCGTGGTGGCCGTCTTTTTTGTTTTCATCATTTACCTGGCTTTCAGTCGATTCGCCCACATTAAACTTGGCCCTGACGATTCGGTACCAGATTACTCTTACATGAGTTGGATAGCGATGCTGTTCAGTGCTGGTATGGGCATCGGATTATTGTTCTTCGGGGTTGCGGAACCTGTTACTCATTTTGCCCAGCCACCCACAGGGGACGGCAGCACTGTACAGGCCGCACGCAATGCCATGTTGATCACCTATTTTCACTGGGGACTACAAGCATGGGCAACCTATATAGTAGTAGGACTGGCACTTGCGTACTTTGCATTTCGGCACAACCTCCCGCTGACGATTCGTTCATCACTCTATCCTCTTATTGGAGAAAGAATTCACGGCCCAATCGGCCATACCGTGGACGTGTTTGCCGTATTGGGCACCATGTTTGGCGTTGCGACCTCCCTTGGCATTGGTGTCACCCAGGTCAATTCCGGACTTAACTATCTGTTTGGCTTGTCTGTCAGTCCGGAAATGCAGGTGCTTTTAATTGCCTGTATCACTGCCATGGCGACAGTATCTGTGGTTGCTGGACTCGATGCAGGGATTCGACGCCTTAGTGAACTGAACATGTTTCTCGCTTTGTTGTTGTTGTCTTTCGTGCTACTCGCAGGACCGACTGCGTCTTTGCTGGGCGGGTTCGTTCAGAATGTTGGAAACTACCTTAGCAATATTGTTTTTCTCACATTCAATCTTTACGCCTATGAACCCAACGAGTGGATGGGTGACTGGACACTTTTTTACTGGGCATGGTGGATTTCCTGGTCGCCATTCGTGGGTATGTTTATCGCCAGAATCTCGCGAGGAAGAACAATACGTGAGTTTATTCTTGGTGTGTTATTGATACCTGCCGGATTTACATTTCTATGGCTCAGTGTTTTTGGTAATTCAGCTCTGTTCATCGAACTCGGCAATCAGGGCGGCCAAATCGCTGCAGCAGTGACCCAGGATATGCCTACCGCACTCTACGTATTCCTGGAACGCTTGCCGTGGACAACACTGGTTTCACTGTTAGCCACGCTGCTGGTGGTCACTTTTTTTGTGACTTCATCCGATTCGGGATCATTGGTCATCGACATCATCACCTCAGGGGGAGATGAAGATCCGCCCACTTGGCAGCGGGTGTTCTGGGCAGTCTCTGAAGGTGTCGTCGCATCAGTGCTATTGCTGGCTGGCGGACTCAGCGCCTTGCAAACAGCAGCTATCAGCAGTGCGCTCCCATTCGCTTTTGTGATGCTGTTTATCTGCTATGGTCTCTACAAAGGGTTGCTCAGTGAAGATTCCGGCAGGCCCTATGTCGCTCCGTTGTCCTCGAGCATACCTGCCAATAGCTCACCAGGGATCTGGCAGAATCGCCTGCGTGCACTTATTGGTCAACATCGTCATCAGGATGTTTTGCAGTATCTTGATGAAACTGTAAAGCCTGCGATGGAAGGTGTTGCCAGTCAGTTGGACAAAACTGTCTTGAGTCCAGTCATCGAAAGTGAAAAGAATCTCATGCGCCTGCGTGTACGGGAGGTCGGTAGAGACGATTTCGTTTACGAGGTCCGCTTGCGTGAATATGCCATCCCGTCCGTTGCGTTTCCTGAAATACCGCGAAAAGGAACGGAGAAATCTTACTGGCGTGCCGAAGTGTACCTGATGGGTGTAACCCAGAATTACGACGTGGCTGGCTATTCAAGTGAACAACTAATGAGCGATATGCTGTGCCAGTTCGACCAGCATATGCAGTATTTTCATATCGAAAACAGTGAGCTTACTTAAGCGGCTTTTTTAACGCATTCATTTTCTGGAACGAGGTGGGGCTGACGTTAATCGGAATTACTGACCTTCCAGAAACCTCTGCAGTCCACCTATTTGTAACCCCTGTACTGTATCTACAATCGGCGCCAATTGTTCGAAGCCATCGGGATTGATGCCATTCACCTGGTAGGTCATGGTGACCTGTGTGCCATTTTCAATTTCGGTAAAGGTGAAAGTCAGCGCACCGAACATCCCCATGCCTTGCAGCGGACCGAGACCTCCGGTCATTCGCAGCGCCTTGCCCGGATCGACAAAGGCAATGTGCATGTGTTCAGCGGATCGTCCATCGGAGGCTCGCTCGCAGAAACATCCGCCGGCGTAGGGTTCGATGGAAAAAGTCCCTTCTTCCAGCCACCAACTGTGGTCTTTGGGCCACCAGTTATCGACTTCCTCAACGAATGCCTGCCAGGTTGTTGCCGCGTCGGCGGCGACCTGAATTTTGTTTTCCAGAATAAAACCGGTTTCTGCAATCGTTTGAACTTCGCTGTTCACAAAACCCGGGCTTGCCAGTAACAACACTACCGCGATCAATCGACTCATGTTTGCTTTCTCTTTCAAACTCTATTCATCAATAGGCTAAAGAATAGGCTTCTCGCCTGGGGTCGGCGGCAGCGGTCAGCACACCCGCATCGGGATCATAGTGAATCATCTGAGCGCCACCGAAGGTGGCAGTCCAACCCTCTACCACATCCAGTTGGTGGCCACGTTCCTGCAAGCCCTGCAAGGCTGAACCGGATATTCTGTTTTCGATAGCGACACCCAATCCACCGAGCGATCTGAATCGGGGAGACTCGATGGCCTGCTGGGGAGTCATGTTGAACAACAGCATGTTGTGGGTTATCTGCAGGATAGTCTGGGTCTGGCTGTCACCACCCGGGGTACCGAGGGTGAAAGCGAAGCCGCCATCAGGGTAGAGGGCCATCACCGGAGACAGGGTGTGATAAGGACGCTTGCCCGGTGCCACCTGATTGGGATGGCCGGTTTCAAGGGTAAACAGCGCGCCCCGGTTGTGCAGCAGTATGCCGGTGGCTTCGTCGAGCAAACCCGAGCCGAATCCGGCAAAGTTACTTTGAATCCAGCTTACGGCATTGCCCCACTGGTCCACCGCAGTGATGTACACGGTATCGCCAGCATCAGCCTGGTTACCATTGGGCTCGGCAAAGATTTCATCACCAAAGCCAGGCTCTACTTCAGCCGCAGCGGTTTGCGCATCGACCAACTGTGCGCGCTCGGCCAGATAAGCTGCCTCGAGCAATTGGTCCACCGGCACATCAGCCAGGGCCGGGTCTGCCACCCAGCGATCGCGGTCGGCGAAGGCGAGTTTTTTCAATTCGATGAGTGTGTGCAGGTAGTCGGCACTGTTTTGTTCCATGGCTTGCAATTCAAATGCCTTCGACATTTCAAACAGCGCGAGCTGGGTAATGCCCTGGGTGTTGGGTGGCATCACCACAAATTCATGGTTCAGATAGTCACCACGCAGTGGCTCCACCCAGGTGGAGCTGTGGTTGGCAAAGTCATCTTCCCTGAGGTAACCGCCCAGCTCGGTAATAAAGGCAGAGAGTTGTCGTGCAATGGCACCCTGATAGAAACCTTGTTTTCCTTCGCTGGCCACAACTTCCAGGGATTCGGCCAAAGCCGGGTTGCGCAACAATGAGCCCACCGGTGGTGGCGCACCATAGGGCAGGTAAAGATTCTGCCCAGCCTCGTTGAGATTGGCGCCCTGTTCTTCGAAGTCCTGCGCCAGTCTGGTAGAGACAGCAAACCCATTACGGGCGTAGTCGATTCCCGTCGCCAGCAAGTCAGCAAACTCCATACTGCCATAGCGCTGATGCGCATCTACCCAGCCCGCTACCGCACCAGGCACACTCACCGAAAGCGGACCCACACCAGGAACCCGGTCCACACCGGCGGCAGCAAAAAACTCGGGAGTGGCCAGGGCACCTGAGCGGCCGCTGGCATTGAGTGCGGTGACCTCGCCAGTTTCACCATCATAAAAAATCCCGAAGGCATCACCCCCAATGCCATTCATATGGGGCCGCACGACTGCCAATACTCCGGCCATGGCGATAATGGCGTCGGTCGCATTGCCACCATCCTGTAACACACGCATACCTGCTTGTGCAGCCAGGGGATGCCCGGCTGATACCGCGCCAATGCGGCCACGCACATCGGGCCGATTCTGGGGTGCATAACTGGTGGTCGTGAATGAAGGCTGTGATGGTTCTATGGCAACGCTACCCGCAGATTCTTGCTGCGGACTACAGGCGACAAGACCCAGCGCCAATAGCGTGGAACAGACAAGTGTTTTCGTTGATGCCTGTAGCAACATGACAGGTCCTCCAGTGATCTTTTCAGTTATTGCAGTATAAAGCGTAAAGCGCGAGTGCCATAGAAGAGCGGGCTAGCGACCTCCGGTCACTTCGATAAACGTTCCAGTAGCATAGGACGATTTTTCTGAAGCCAGCCAGTAGATTGCCTCGGCGACTTCTTCAGGCGTTCCGCTTCGCTGCATGGGAATCTTGGGAGCGAGCCGCTGAGGTCTGCCTGGCTCGCCACCGTCGGCATGGATGGTGGTTTCAATGATTCCAGGGCGTACAGCATTCACCCGAATGCCTTCTGCTGCCACTTCAAGCGCCAGGCCCCTGGTAAAGGTATCCATGGCGCCCTTGGTGGCTGCGTAGTCGGTGTACTCATTGGGTGCGCCCAGAGTGGCAGCGATGGAGGACACATTGACGATGCTGCCCCCACTGCCCCCTTCTGCCGTGGACATGCGTTTAACCGCTTCGCGACTACAGAGAAAGCAACTGGTGACATTCGTGGCAAACAAATGGTTGAGACGTTCCGCGTCCATGCCGGATAGGCGGCTCTGGGGTAACAGGATGCCGGCGTTGTTGATGAGAGAATCGAGCCGACCAAATTTTGCATCCAGTTCATCAAACAGACGCTTTACCTCTTCTTCTTTCGACACATCAGCTTGCACGGTTATCACCGGCACATCACAGGCAGCCACTTCGCCAGCAATTTTTTCTGCGGCTTCTTTGTTGTTGATATAGTTGATACACACTGCCCAACCCTGTTTCGCGAACAGGCGTGCACTGGCCGCGCCTATGCCGCGACTGCTTCCAGTAATCAGGACGGTTTTGTTCGGCATGCAATAACTCAGAACATGGCCAGAGGATTGAGTGGAGAGCCCATGCCTTTCACAATACGCAGGGGCGACGCCATGAACAGAAACTCGTAACGACCCAGCTCTTTGGCTGTTGCAGCCAGTTCGGTGAAATCCAGGTTGTCGAAGATAGACACGCCCAATGAAACCAGCGCCAGGCTGTGCAGCGGCAGAAAGATATCACCAACACCGCTTGGGGATGCATCATTCCACATATCGTGCCCGATCATGGCGACACCTCGTTCTTTGAGGAAGTAGGCCACATCTGCATGGTAACCAGCCACACCTTCTGAAGTGGGCCAGGGGCCCAGGGCCTCCCGGCGGGTCCAGCGCCCCGTGTGCAGGAAAATAATATCGCCAGGCTCGACGGTGACTCCCTGGATTTCTTCCAGTGTCTCCAGATCTTCGTAGGTAATTGCCGTGCCCGGCTCGACCCAGCCGTTGCCTGTGTCCTTGCCAGGTAGCAGGGTGGCATCAAACAAAATACCGCGGGTTACGATGCCGTTGCGATGAGCGTAGATACTTCCGCGCGGACAGCCATCAGCGGCCTCCACTTCTTCCCAGGTCACCCCGTTGTAACCACTACCCTCATACATGATGTGACAGTCCAGCGAGTCAAGGTGCGAGTGAATGGTGCCGTGATAGCTGCCGGAATACTGATAGCGATCGGAGGCACCGGTTGGGCTGACCCGCAACACCTCGCGATTCAGCACTGCAGACGTGTCCGGGGATTCCACCTCGTCCTCCTGCACCACATCGGCGGACATGGAGACAGTGATCCCTTCGGTGACCAGCGCCACGGCTTGCAATCGTTTTTCGGGTGTAATCAGGTTGGCCTGACCCAGTTCGTCTTCATCTCCCCACCGGCCCCAGTTGGACAATTCCTCCATGGCTCGCTCAAAATCTTCATTGGTGAGCATGGGCCCGCGATCTTGTGCTTGCAGAGTGGATGTAATTGTCAGCAGGAATGCAGCCAGAATAATTGTTTTCGTTTTAGCCATCACTTTTCTCTTCTTGTGTTTGTCATGTATCTACTAATTGGTTTACTGATCCTCCTCAGGAGGATTGAGTTTTTCTTCCAGGTCAAAGTCAGCGCCTCGGTCCAATGCGTGTTGATAATGGATGCGGGCAGATTCTTCGTCGCTTTGCCAAATATAGTAATCACCCAGGGCTTCATGGGTAACCGGGCTCGCAGGATAGTTTGACAAGTTTAACTGTGAAACCGCGAGCGCCGAATTGGGTCGATCGTTAAACCGCATGGTTCTGGCAATGCGATTAACCCAATTCATTGGGGGCACTACCGAATAACCGAAATTCTGCGACAGCGTATTGAAATGGTCATTAATAAATCCTGTGATGGCATCGGCATCATCGGGGACATCCGGATTGACGAAACTCATCAATCGCCTGTTGGGGTCGTGCCAGGGGAACAGAAATCGGAAGGCGTCGTATTCGGAAATCAATGGCACGCTGCCATGGCTGTCGTCGTCATAATATTTCCAGGCGAAATTCAGTCCACTGCTGGGGTCGCTCTCTGCCGCTTCGGCGAATTGCAGAATAGAACGGATATGGGTTGTCTGTTCGTTAGTGTCATCGCGCACGGTTTCATAGGTGATGCCCGGACGCATGGTGTTGGCCACAGAGACGAACAGCGACTCGCCAGTGAAATTCCTTTCTTTCAATGCAGCTTCTGCCCGGCGCAATACCGATTGGTCGTCCCACCACAGGCTGGGGTCGATGGCCACGTAGTTGTTGAACACTTCCGGCCTGGTGATGAGTGCTTCTATGGCCATGAGTCCACCCAGGGAATGACCTATAAAAGTTCGGTACTGGCTTGCCGGATAGTTTTCCTCCACGTGGGGAATCACTTCGTTTTCAATGAAATCCAGGAAGGCAGTGCCGCCACCGGAAGTTCCTTCCGTGTGGGTGGGTGTCAGATCACGCATGCGGTCCGTGTTGGGAATGCCTACCACGATCATCTCCGGCACGGTCATATTGCCGTTGGTAGTGCTGAGCTGGTAGATCATGCCCGTCACCGAACGGAAATGTCCGTTGCCATCAAGCAAATACACCACCGGATAAACCTGGTCGTTGTTTCCGTTTTCCGTACTTCGCGGCAGGTAAACCCAAAGGTCTCGCTCTTCACCCAGGATGGCTGAATCGATTGTATCGATGGAGCCGATGACTATCTGATCGTCCTGGGTATTTTCGGAATCTGTTTCGACAGCGCTATCTGTGCTTTCTGTGGCAGGTGGCTGACAGGAAAACAGCAAAGCGGTGAGCAACAAGCCCATCAATCGCAACGGGTACATAAAGAGACTCCTGTATCTCGGTAGCAGACCTTGTGGGAACAAACAGCCTGAGCTTACACCGCTTGATTGAAATTGACTAACAGACGGGCTAATACAGTGCCTTGTTCTTTTGATTCTTTTGCCTTGTTTGATGCACCTTTATTTCCAGTGCGCCCTATCACTGTAGTGAGATATACACTCCGATCGCTTCATTGGCGAGCCGATCGACTTCTTTTGTGTCCCTGACATAAAACCCTATCGAGCTGTCCTCGTTTATCCAGAATTCTATGTTGTGCTCGGCCAACTGGTTCAGCAGATCTTCCCGAATCTCGGGGTTACGCATGACGAATGAATCGGTTGCATTGGGAGAGACAGCTTCCTGCATCACACTCGCAGGTTCCTCAACAGCCGGACTACAGCCCGCTATGAATAAAACCAACAAGTATGGTCTGGCAAATTTGTAGTTTATTAATTTCATCGATATTTACCGCTCAGGAACCAGACAACTTAAGGTCAATTGCAAGTTCTTGAGTGGTTCCTTTAGTGTACTGCCCAGGCCGTTGCAGATTAATTAAGCGGTAGCCATGATAGCTGTGGCTGCCTCCATGCCCGACGCAAAAGCCGAGTGTGAGTAGCCAGAGACTCCCCAGACCGTGTCACCGGCAAACAACAGACGGCCATGAGACTGGCGCAGCGCGCCGATCGAATCCACATAGGTGCCTGGCCTGAACGCCACGTGTCCGCACCGGTGCCAGGGGTCATCTCCCCAGGCGACTGTAGTGCCAGACTCATCAAGATCGAGTGAATCCGGATACAACAGCGCAAGCGCGCTGCGCAACTGCTGCTGACGTTGCAGCGCTGACAATCCGGCCATGGCTTCCGCCTGGCTACTGTAAGTCATGGAAGCAAGAATGCCCTTGTCGTTGTCTTGCATGGAAGTCATGTCCTGGATGTATGCCACCGGCAAATCAGTCACGGCACTACCATCCAGTGACTGTTGCTGCCAGAAGCGAGAGCGAGTCTGCGCATAAG
Source organism: Gammaproteobacteria bacterium (assembly GCA_040218615.1). Lineage (GTDB taxonomy): Bacteria > Pseudomonadota > Gammaproteobacteria > Pseudomonadales > Pseudohongiellaceae > UBA9145. The sequence continues at coordinate 393,408 of JAVJRC010000011.1, read as the reverse complement.
TTAATGTCACCGGTATGCCGATAGCGGCGTGCAATGCATCCACTGTCGATTCCGGCAGCGCTGGCTGAAAATCAATCTCAAGCAGGACAGGTGGTGGCGGTGTCACCACAACTGTGTCGCCGGCCACGGACTCAAGACCGTCGCTGGTTTCAATGCTCAAGGTAATGCCAGAGCCGGTTTGCTGGATGGCACGGACCGGACTGCGATAATGCACCCTGTCTCCCAATCTTTGCGCAAGCTCTCCACAGATCTGGTCATTACCACCGGCAATACTGAAAGCACCGCTTGCTCCAAAGAACGATACTATTTCCCTGATCAGCTGCAGCGAATTGATGAGCTCTGGCGAGTCAGCATAGGCCCTGAGGTAGACAGACATCATGGCTTCTATGGCCGCTTCAGAGGCTCCTTGCTCACGCAAAAAATCCTGGAAGTTCGTGTTATCGAGTTCCGCAAGGGCTTCACTTTGCAATCCTGGTGGCGCCAGGGCCTGCAGATTTTCCATTGCAAACACTGGTGCGCGGCGATAACGAAAGTGCAATTCGTTTACCGACAGACCCTGCTCTTCCGGGCGAAGAGCGAAGGGTAAACTGGCCGGGTTGTCGGGGCGATGTATCAGGCGCTGGCCTTTAAAGTAGGCAAGGGACCCCAGTGTCTGGTCGAATGAAAATGGCAGCAGTTCAAGCCCGAATTCCCGTGCGTAGGCGATGCCTGGGCCTTTACCTGCCAGCGACTGGGCACCGGCTTCAGCATAAAGCCCATTACTGAACGGGGCTCGCAAGGTGTGCATGCGCCCACCTGCCCGGTCTGAGGCTTCGAAAAGCTGCACGTCAAACCCTGCTTGCATGAGTTCATAGGCGGCGGTGAGCCCGGAGGCACCAGCGCCTACTACAAGGATTCGGCGAGGCTGCTGCGCAAGGACAGGCGGGGCGATGGCAGTCGTCGCTGCGATCGTGGTTTGGCGTAAAAACTGACGTCGGGTAAATGCCACAGTGGGTCACCTCCCTTGTTGGAGATCTGATGGGCCTGGAAGAGCTTTCTCACTCTAACAAACAATCCATAAAGAGAGAATATTGGCGACTGTCAGCAGTAAAGCAATTCTGCAGCAGGAAGTTGGGTTTGTTGGAACTGCTAGCCTAGCGGAGAACGCAGTGGGACAGGCTGAGTTGGGGGGGAGTCATGGAGATTGTGAAAGGTGCTGCCTGCTGCAAGGCGTTCATTCCCAACAGGTTGCGGCCGCCTCGTTTGCCGACAGCGAACTCTACCGCACCCAGGTCGCAGCCACTGCCGATGATAAAATTTTCAGATCGGTACACATCCATCAACTCGATCTTGCCGCTGGCGAGCCGTGCACCGACAGTGCGAACTTTTTCAATATCGTTCAGCTTGCGGATTTCCCGGAACAGCTCCTGGTTGATAGTCACCATGCTGGCGCCGGTGTCCAGCAGGAATTCGCCTTTCACGCCGCCCATCTCTCCCTGCAGCACGAAGCTACCGGTGCCGGAATGATCCAGGGGAACCAGCAGGTCGAGTGGAAGTGAGGATTGATAGGGAGTTTCAGCCTGGATCGACACAGCCCACATCAAAGCCCACACCATAGCAACACTGCGAAAGATCGGTTGTAGCCGACTGGCTTTCTTCGCTGATAATTGTGGTCGGGCTTGAGGCATGGTGCCGAACTCTTGTTGTCGATTGACACTCATTCAGCAATATTCGAGCCAATGACTAAGTCCCTGAATTTTAAGTGGTTTCTTCAAATCACCTGGAAATAAACGCCCCATATTGGTGCAACACCGCCCTGTACTGGTGCGCGAGGCACTGTATACTGTCGCTATTGGGTGCGGATTGGGCTGGCGGGGTCGTCAAAAGCCAAGGATTTTGCTATAGATATTATCTATAGCGAGATGCAAAGATTGGTATCAATATTTATCACCTGTCTTTGTTAGAATTACATCTGTTCGCTTAATTTCCCAAGGATTACGGAGGGTTCTGAACATGAAGAAGACAATTATCGCATCAGCGGTGCTTGGCGCCATGGTTGCATTACCAGCCTCTGTTGCCTCTGCTCAGTCAGCGGCCGAGGAAACGCTGGTGAAAGTCTGGGAAACTGATTTTTCAGGCAAACCACCTTTCAAGCGCGTGCTCAAGACTATTACCCTGACTGAAGCTGCTGCTTTGGAAGTTGAAGCTGAGCCGGTGGAAACAGAAGTTGTGCGGGTTATTGATTACAGGGGCAAGCCGCCATTCAAGCGCGTGCTCAAGGAAGTTCCTGTCGTTGATGCAGCGAGCCTCGAGCTCGAAGAAGCAGACGAAGAGGAATCCAAGGGTCCACGCCGTAATTCCTGGGGCAAGCGACACCGCTAATTCACAGTCGATCTGAACAGGCCTTTCCCTTGCTGAAGTGAGGGAAAGGCCTTTTTCGTTTTACTTTCTCTTTCCCTTTCCTTTCTCCTACTCCTTCTCTTCCGCCTGAACCTTCGTCATATACCGATCCAGTTGATCCGCAAACGCTTTACGGTCGGTCTGCGATAGTGCCGGCGGGCCACCCGTGTGTACGCCACTGGCGCGCATGGTGTCCATAAAGTCGCGCATATTCAGGCGTGCCTTGATATTGCTTCCTGTCATTAATTCCCCGCGAGGCGACAAGGCCAGCGCTCCCTTCTCGATGACTTCAGCCGCCAGCGGAATATCCTGGGTAATCACCAGATCACCTGACTCGACCCGCCGGGCGATTTCATCATCAGCCACATCGAAACCCGACTGTACTTGCACCGCGCGCAAGTTTGGAAACGGCGGTAACTTAATGGGCTGGTTGGCAATGAATGTAATAGCGATACCGGTGCGCTCCGCAGCTCGACAAAGAATGTCGCGAATCACCTTGGGACAAGCGTCGGCATCTACCCAGATTGACAATTTGAAGTCTTCATAAAAAGTGGGGAAAGGACCGATTCTACCGCAATAGTATCGGCCTCGCCCCCAAGCGAGATCACTCGTAGTGGCGCAGTTTGAAATTGATAACCGAGGTTGGTCGGACGAGGAATCGGCTGGTCTGTTTCTGGACACGCCGTAAACCCGGGCCCGGCCACAGATCACAGATCTGTGGCGTTCGATTGTCGCTGCAAGCTCACGCTTGCAAAACGCTCGATCTCACCCCTGGGGGCTCGAACATGACCGCCATGGATGGCGGGAATGCAGGAAATGCAAGAGCAATTTCCTGCCCCTGCTGCTCACGGTCCTGAAACAGACCAGCCGATTCCTCATCCTGATAGGGTCAGTGATATTTTCAAACTGCACCTCTACCAGATTATTCCACCATGCAAAACGCGTTCAGCTTGTTGCCATCCAGATCACGAAAGTAGCCTGCGTAAAACCCGGAAGTATTTTCAGCGGGACGGAATCCGGGATCTCCTTCGTTGGTACCACCTAGCTCCAGTGCTTTCTTGTGCAAGGCATCCACTTTTTCCGGAGAGTCCAGAAACAGCGCAACCATGGTGCCATTGCCCACAGTTGCCTTTTCCTTGTTAAAAGGGACAGCTACTGCAACAGAAGGCGCATTGGGCTCGGGGGCCCAGGCGATAAAGTAATTTTCTTCCTCCATGAACCTGCCGATGCCCAGCGAGCCAAACAGCTCATCGTAGTAGGCCGCTGCCTTTGGCAGGTCGTTTGTTCCAATCGTCACATAACCAATCATCTTCTTTCCTCTCTGGTTCTGGTTTAAGGGTTTGGTGATTTTCACTATACCGACACCCTGCTGACAGCATGGTGTCAGTAGACTTGCAGTAGCCTATACTTGTCCGGAACGAACCGGATTCACCATGAGAAGACTCAATGAGAAGAGCTGACCGACTGATCAAGATTGTCCACTATCTGCGGCGCATGCGGCATGCAGTGACCGCGCAGAAAATCGCGGACCACTTCGATATTTGTCAGCGCACGGTTTATCGGGATATCCAGGACCTGATGAATTCCGGCGTGCCAATTTATGGCGAGGCCGGCGTGGGCTACATCATCGATAAGAAGTACCACCTTCCTCCGGTCATGTTTGATTTCGATGAGCTGGAAGCCATTGCGCTGGGGATCAACATGGTGTGCAACTGGACTGATGAGAAGTTTTCTGAAAAAGCAGAAAGTGCATTGGAAAAAATACAGGCGGTGTTATCGGAGTCTTTGCTGCATGATATGCAACAACTCACCACCCATTCTTATGAGAGCAAAGGCAAGATTCCCTGGGAGGCCAGCTTCTCTGATATTCGCGAATGTATTCGCAACAAAATAAAGATCTCATTCGACTACAAAGACCTGAAAGAAAAATCGAGCCGCCGAACTATACGCCCACTGTCACTGGTGTTTTTCGGCCCAGTCTGGCTGGTCACGGGCTGGTGTGAAAAACGTAAGGATTTTCGTAACTTTCGCCTGGACCGGATTCGTAAACTGGTGGTGACCAATGAGATGTTCCGCGATGAAAGAGACAAGTCATTAAAGGCCTACCTGGCCAGGGAATGCTGAGCCATTTTGCTACACTCTGCTTCGCTCATCGCCAAGAGGATCCCGGCGGCAAAGTCAGCTGACAGGAACGAAACTGATTGTGTTGGCAGGGACTACTGGGTCACAATCCGCGCACTCGAACCCATTGCGACCTTCTGTGGCAATGTAACAAGCTAAAAGAATCATGCTGTGAACAAGAAACTGGATTTTCGCGCCATCCTTGAAGAAATTCATGCCGATGTTAAGCCCCTGCTTGGTCAGGGCAAAGTCGCTGACTATATTCCTGCTTTGGCTGAAATCGACCCCAACAAGATCGGTATGGCCATTGTCACTATAGACGGTGATAGCTATGCCGTCGGTGATGCTGAAGAGAAGTTCTCTATTCAAAGCATCTCCAAGGTATTTAACCTGGCCCTGGGGATTCGAATTCTGGATGAGCAAATCTGGGAACGGGTGGGCAGGGAACCTTCTGGCAGCGCCTTTAATTCTCTCGTGCAACTTGAGTACGAGAAAGGCATTCCCCGCAATCCGTTTATCAATGCGGGCGCACTGGTGATTACCGACATCCTGCTGGATCATCTCGACCAGCCCAACATCGAAACCCTGGAATTCGTGCGCAAGCTGGGCTGCGCCGACGCGCGGGTCAATGAAGCCACGGTGCAATCGGAGAAAGACTGTGGCTTCACCAATCTGGCCCTGGTCAACCTGATGAAGGCACACGGCAACATCAATCATCCTGTGGATGATGTTCTCGATGTTTACTATCACCAGTGTTCCATTGAAATGAGCTGCATCGAACTGGCGCGGTCTTTTCTGTTCCTCGCCAACGGTGGAATCATGCCCGAGAAAGAGCAGCGGTTTATTACTGCCAGCCAGGCCAAGCGCATCAATGCCATCATGCTGACTTGTGGCTTCTACGATGAAGCCGGTGAGTTTGCCTACAAAGTAGGACTGCCCGGCAAGAGCGGTGTCGGTGGTGGCATCGTTGCGGTAATTCCGGGAAAGCTTGCCATTGCCGTTTGGAGCCCCGAACTCAACACTCGCCATAATTCCGTGGTCGGCATTCGTGCACTGGAGTTGTTTACGACACGCACAGGCATGTCAGTATTTTAGTGGACACCTATAGATGAAGAATTTTAATTGTAATTGTGGAGCAACCATCTTTTTCGAAAATGTGCAGTGCGTTGCCTGCAACAGCGAAATCGCTTGGTGTCCCGCCTGCGACACCCTGCGCTCTATAAACTGCAACGAGTCTGGCGAATACCATTGCGCAGATCCGGGTTGTGGCGCAGCTCTCACCAAGTGCCTCAACTACAGTGAAGAGCAGGTGTGCAACCGTTGTCTGTTGACAGAAAACGCACCTGCGGAAGGTGTTGCCTTGTGTGACTACTGCCAGTTTAACGACACGATCCCAGACCTGACCGTCGAAGGTAATCGCAAAAAATGGCGTGAGATTGAAATCGCCAAGCGCCGCTTACTGTATACCCTGGATCTGCTTAATGTGCCCTACGGACACGCGAAGGATAGTTTCGAATTGCCACTGTCCTTTGATTTCAAGGGTGATGTGAGTAAGAAACGACTGCTCTGGTTGAACGTCAACAAGGGCGAGCAGGTTTACACAGGCCATGCCGACGGCAAGGTAACAATAAATATTCGTGAAGCAGATGATGTGGAGCGAGAGAAAGCCCGGACCTCATTCGGTGAAGCACACCGAACCATCATTGGTCACTTCCGCCATGAGATGGGCCACTACTATTGGGATTTGCTGGTCAAGGATAAATGTGAATTAGACTGCATCGAAGTATTTGGCGATCACAACAATCCCGACTATGGCGCGGCCCTGGAAATCTATTATGAAAACGGTCCCAAACCTGATTGGCAGAAACACTACATCAGCGGTTACGCCACCATGCACCCCTGGGAAGACTTCGCGGAAAGTTTCGCTGCCTATCTGGATATGGTCAGTGTCGTAGACATCGCGTTCAATGCCAGGGATTTGATGGCCGTCAATCCTGTCACTGCAAGCTTCGCGGAGATTTCCCGGCAGTACACGCAACTCGGATTACTGTTAAACGAAATGAACCGGGCCGTGGGTTTGTTGGATCTGGTACCGGAGGTTTACACACAGAGCATTCTCAACAAGATCGAATTCATCCATGACCTGTTGCGGAACAGCTAGTTCCGCAACCCTGCCTCGCTGTACGCGAATCAGTTCACTTCGGCGACCGGTGCAACTGCCGGCTTGATACGATTAGCCAGGGTGAGACCCAACCATGCCATTGGCAGGTATGCCAGCACCAGATCGGCCACAATAAACCACAAGGGTGCCGGCACCATGGTCGCAGCGGTTATACCACCCATCAGAAATGCCGCTCCCATGGCATAGGCGAGAACTGTTCTCTTGCTTGCCGCAATGAGGCTGGTGGTCAGCACCCCAACCAATGTGCCTAGCGCATGAGCCAGAAATGGCACCAGAAAGTTAAGCGGGCCCATCAGGTGAATGGTTTCGGCAAGTGACTCCATGGTGGTCATATCCACGCCATCGGGTGGCGGAACCAGAATCGGGCCGACGATAATCAGACCCATGTTGACGAGACTGCCAACGATGAAGCCGATCAGGACTGCAAACGTGTTTCTGATAGTGGAATTCAATTGCGTGGCTCCCTCCCGGGGTGGGCGTATTCTTTGAGTGGTGTCCCCTTTCTTTCGATAATAATTACTTTCCCGGGTAATGCCAGCAGCGCGAATTTGATTACCTGTGATTTCGCCTCAGGGGCAGCTTGCATATGGCCTGAATTGCCCGGTTTCAGCCACTCTCCCGGGTGGCGAATTTCACCAAATTTAGCCAGTTTTCACAGGATTCATCCTTTCTGAAGTCATATAAGTAATTGTTTTTATTGTATATATAGAGTTGGCATAGTTCTCGCAATACTCTACTGGAGCGGTGAAAAATTGGTGTGAATCCTTATTAGGGACTAGCCGCTTTTGTGGAGTGAATTATGAAAACATTAGGCAACCTGATCGTCATTTTCCTGGTCATACTCGGAGGGCTGGCACTGATCCCGCTGGCTGCCATGGGTATGGGCATTGTGATGGGTGTGCTGTGTATCGCCATCTGGCTGGTTCCGTTCTGGATTATCGCCACATCGGACAAAACCACCGGTTTTGAAAAGATCGCCTGGCTGCTGGCCATGATCTGCCTGAGCTGGTTTGCCTGGGTGTTCTATTTCTTCCTGGCGCCAATCAAGCCACGACGCCGTTATAGTCGATACCATGATGACGACTACTTCTACGACTATCGATAGTGATGAAATAGTCTGAGGCGGGAGCTTTCTTCTTAGGCTCCTGCTGCTATTATAGCGGGCGCCCGCGCAAGGAAGTCATGATGCCCATCATCGAAGTCAGCGACCTGGCGAAGCAATACCCGCTTCCCGATAGCAAGTCTGAAAAGTTTTACGCCGTTAATGGAGTCTCGCTGCAAATTGAAGCAGGTGAGGTTTTCGGTATTCTTGGTCCCAATGGTGCCGGCAAGACCACCACGCTGGAAATGCTGGAAGGGCTCAATGATATCGATGGTGGCGAAGCGACTATCGACGGCATCAATGTCGACAAGAATCCCTACAAGGTAAAAGAAATTATTGGTGTGCAGTTGCAGGCCAATGAATACTTCGACAATGTCAGCCTGGAAGAGCTGCTGACTTTGTTTGGTGCCCTTTACAACCGCACTATCGATCCCCTTTCCCTGCTGAGAAAAGTTCAGCTAGAGGAAAAAGCCAAGGCCAAACCCGCCAATCTTTCCGGCGGTCAAAAACAAAGATTCTCCATTGCCTGTGCCCTGGTTAACGATCCCAAAGTTTTATTTCTCGACGAACCCACCACGGGCCTGGATCCGCAAGCGAAACGAAACCTTTGGGAGCTGGTGCGGGAATTAAACAGCACCGGCATGACTATCGTGCTCACCACCCACAACATGGAAGAAGCAGAAGAGCTGTGTGACCGGCTGGCGATCATGGACCAGGGCAAGATCATCGCGGAAGGCACGCCGCAGAAACTCATTCTCGAACATGCTCCCGAACCGCCGGAAGCACCGCTGCATGGTGACCTGGAAGATGTTTTCCTGGCGCTCACCGGCCATGAGCTAAGGGAGTAGCGAGAAGATGTTAACTGCCCTGCAAAGACACCTGACTGGTGTGTTCATGAAAATCTTCTGGCGAGACAGGCGCTCTATATTCTTCAGCCTGTTCTTTCCAATCATCTTTATGACCGTGTTCAATTTTGCCAACACCCGCGATCAGGAACCTATCGATATTGGCATCGTTAATGACTCCGGCGGTGCACTGGCCGACGATTTTGCTGGCATGCTGACCGATAGCCCCCTGTTTAATGTCACGGTGGGAGAGGAGTCACGCTTGCGGGAAGAGTTGATCGCGGGCAACCAGACCATGGTGTTGATCCTTCCGGAAGATTTCGATGTCAACCTGGGCGAGGACACTTCCGAGATCAATGTGGTGGTGGATGCCGCACAAGTGTCTCAACTAAACCTGATCATGCCGGTATTACAGCAGACTCTGCTGACCATAGAACGAGAGTTTCGCAGTATCGAGCCAATGTTTTCCATCGAAATAGAAGATGTGCAGGCACGATCTCAACGCTATATCGATTTCCTGTTGCCCGGACTGATGGCATTCACACTGATGCAGCTTTCTATTGCTGGTAGCGGATTCAATATTGTGGAGTACCGGCGCAAGGGTATTTTGAAGCGGCTGTTTGTCACACCGATTCAGCCCAAAGACTTTATTACTGCAATCGTGCTTGCCAGGATGGCGATAGTGCTGGTGCAGTTGTCTGTGCTGATCCTGTTTGCCGTCATGCTGCTGGACATCAGTATTGTCGGGAATTTCTTTGCCTTCTATTTTGTGGTGATTCTGGGGACGATCGTGTTTCTCTGCCAGGGTTTTTGCCTCGGCAGCCTGGCCAAGACCCAGGAGGCAATCGGTGCCCTCGGCAATATTGTCATCATGCCGCAGATCTTTCTTTCCGGAATCTTCTATCCCATCGACTCCATGCCGGAGTGGATTCAGCCAATTGCACAGCTTCTTCCCCTGTCGTTTGTTTCCACGGGGATGAGAGAGATCGCCAATGCCGGCGCATCCCTGATTGAGATCACGCCCAGTTTGATCGGTATCGGCGTTTGGTTTGTAATCAGCTTTGTAGCAGCAACGCGGCTATTCCTGTGGAAAGAAGTCGCCAACTAGAGAACCCGTCAAGCTGCCCGTTCACGGCATCCCCGGTGACATCTCCCGGATATTTGTAATATAGTCGGCTTCGGTCTGGTCTGACTGCAAGAAACCCATTCGTCTGGACTGGCCGAGATTTCGGATTGCTTACCCTGGAGGAGTTGAAGAAGAATGATTAAAAAAGTATTAGTTACGTTTTCTGCGTTGTGTATCGCTGCATCTGGCCTGGCGTTTGTTGCCTCTGCACAGGATCGTACACCGGAAGAAGAAGCTGCTGCCGCAGTTGATCAACGCAAGTCACTGTTTAAAACCATTCGCTACAACCTGGTGCCTATCGCCGGCATGGCACAGGGCGCTCCCTGGGATGCAGAGGTTGCCGAGCGCAACGCGCGTCGCATTGCAGTTATGGCCACCATGATTCCTGAGATGCTGGCAGTGGATACCAGTGATTTCGACAACATCGAAACCACGGCCCTGGATAGTATCTGGGACAACCAGGACGACATCGCCGAGAAAGCACAGGCACTGATCGACAATGCCACTGCTTTTGCCGACGTGGTCGCTGAAACCGGAGACTTCGGTCAGTCTATGGGCGCCTTCCGAGCTTTCGGTGGCTCCTGTGGCAACTGCCACGATACCTATCGGGTAGACACTGACTAGTCATCTTTGCCGAGGTGGTAAAGAAAAAGGGGCAGCTTGGCTGCCCTTTTTTATGCAAAATTTATTTACCACCATTTTGTAAACTTGATGTCGTTCCCGAATAGCTGCTTTTGTGTGTACTTCACAAATACAATTGCACCGATTAAAGGCATAAGGAGGTAGATCACAAGTCTCCCGAATGCATCCAGGGTGAAGCCGTAGTGGTCAACTAGCAAGACAGATTCTATACATAAAAGAACTGCCAGCAGTTGCAATACATTTTTGTTGAATAGCCCAAGGTATTTCCCAGTAGCCCTATCTCTTATTGCGACCGGGATAAACCAAGTTGCAAATAACGGTAAAAGTATCGCATTAAAAGTAGAAATACTCATAACTCTATGATCGTGGGTCGGCAACCATTAGGCCCATTTCGATGGAATAGCCAACGTTCATGGCGCGGGCAAATCCAGTTGTCATACCTGCCAAGCCTCCAAAAAACCCTGAAGCGGCACCGAATGTAGCATCCTTAATCACACCTCCGGCACTTTCTCCTTCTAATATTGCAGTGCCGGCACCGATAATTCCACCAGCGGCAGCTCCTAACAATCCTCCGCCCCCATGCACCATCCCTGTCTCTTCTACAGTCAATTCTCTCATTACAATCTCCTTTTGGTTTCTGAGCATTCACTGGATCATGAATTCAAATCCATCTGATCCATCAGTGTATGTACTTTCCTTCTTTCCATGGCCCTGAATTCCTGCTTGAGTATGCTGTCTGGTCCCAGCGTATGAACTCCGAAATCTGCCAGCAACTCCAGAGACAATCCAGAGAGGTTTGCCCTCCCGCCATGGACCATCGTCAGTTCCTCTTCCTTGAGCTCCCTCATCTGTTGTCTCCTCGCAATCCATTTGCGTTAATGATTGGGTCACCAATTGAGTGTAGTTCGCATTTCCCATTTAGCAAATTTGAGCGGGAATTTTCACTGCCCATCCGTGCAATTACTCTGAGAAGCCTCTAAACTCGCGGCGATGCGCGCAATTACCCAAAGCAGGTATGGTAGCTTCGACGTACTGAAGCTGCAGGACATTCCCACTCCCGAACCCGGCCCCAATGAAGTGCGTGTACGCGTTCATGCCGCGGCGATCAACGATTGGGAGCTGGGTCTGTTGTATGGCAAGCCGCTGTTTATGCGGATATTTCTCGGCTTTTTCCGGCCGAGGAAAATGCGTATTCCTGGCTGTGATATGGCCGGTACCGTTGAGACAGTAGGCAAGGAAGTCACGCGCTTTAAACCTGGTGATAAGGTTTACTGCGACCTCAGCAGTTCCGGTTTCGGTGCCTTCGCTGACTACGTTTGTGTTGACGAACAGGTGTTGGCGTTCAAACCCAGCAATCTTTCCTTTGAGCAGTCGGCAGCGATTCCCCATGCGGGCATGTTGGCATTACAGGCCCTGCGTGACCTGGGTGGTATGCAGGAGGGCATGAGTATTCTCATTAACGGTGCTGGGGGCGGCGTGGGCGTGCTGGCGCTGCAGTATGCCAAATTATCCCGCTGTCTGGTTGCCGGGGTCGATAGCGGGCGCAAGCAGGCCTATCTGCACCTGCTTGGCTTCGATGATTGCATCGATTATGAGAAGGAAGATTTCACTCAGCGTGGCAAACAATATGATTTGATACTGGATGTGAAAACTACGCGACGGCCTTCCGCTTATATTCGCGCCTTAAAGCCGGGTGGCACCTACGTCACCGTTGGCGGTCACACGGGGCTCATCTTTTCAATCGCCTTGTCAGGCAAGTGGATCAAGTGGCGCCACGGCAAAACATTGAAGGTCTTGCCTCTCAAACCCAACAAGGGGCTGGACGAACTCACCGGGCTGATAGAGTCCGGAAAAATATTACCCGCAATTGACAAACGCTTTGCATTGCAGGAAGTGCCGCTGGCACTGGAACGTTTTGCCGAAGCACGTCATGAAGGAAAAATTATTATTCGTGTGCTTGGGGAAGAGTTGCTTACTGGTGATGGCGAGTGAAAAACGCAGCCAAAGCAATTCTGTCTTCTTCAGTGAGTCGTGAGGTGTTTTCTTCAATAACCTCGTTCATATCCCCACCCACAAATTCTCCGTCCGCCTTGAGTCCCAGCACCAGGAACAAGGCAAAATTACTTTGGCTCCACTCTTCCATGGCATCGGCATCGATAGGTTCAATCACTTCATCACCGATTTCAGCACCGGCGAATTCGCGGCTCCAGTCCGGTATGCCCAATCCATTTCTGGGAGTGTGACACTCACCACAGTGGGCCAGGTTACGAGCCAGATAAGCGCCGCGCGCCACTTGCTCGTCATCGAACTGCTCGGCCGAAGGCTGGGAGAAATCGGCCAGGCGGTTCCAGCCAGCCATCATCCAGCGTTGCAGCCAGCCCACGGTTTCTGGCTCTGGCACCTGATTGCTCACCGGCCCCAGGGACATGATGTAGGCGGCCAGATCGAGCACGTCTTCATCGCTTAAACCTGCATAGCTGCGGTAGGGAAAGACAGGAAAGTAGAAACTGCCTGATGGGGTGCGGCCATGTTTCATGGCGGCCAGGAAATCTTCAGCAGTCCATTCGCCGAGTCCTGTCTCGGGATCCGGCGTAATATTGGGCGCGTAGAAAGTACCAAAATCAGTTGGGAGGGCCAGGCCACCACTGGGCACATCGGCATCCTCTTCCCCGCGATGGCAGCTGATACAGCCACCGGCAATGAACAAATACTCACCTCGTTCGATTGCAGTTTCGGAATCCGGGAGCTCAACAGAAGAATCCACACCCGGCGGCATGAACAGGTAGGCACCGACCAATGCGCCAACAATCGCGAGAATGATAAGGGATTTGAGTGATTTGCTCATAACTCCGCCTTCTACACCAGATCGGCCAGCAAATCTTTACTGAATGTTTTGATTTTGTCCATCTCGCCGGCACGAACCAGCTGCGGCCAGTCCGGGTTTGCGATTAACGCACGTCCTACGGCGATAAGATCGAATTCATCTGCCTGCATACGCTTGAGCAATTCGTCTATTCCTGCCACTTCCGCCTTGCCCTCGCGATAAGTGGCAATAAATTCTTCGGTAAGACCCACACTGCCGACACTGATGGTGGGTTTACCTGTGATCTGCTTCACCCAGCCCGCCAGGTTCAACCCGGAGTCTTCAAATTCCGGTTCCCAGAAACGGCGTGTGCTGCAGTGAAAGATATCGACTCCGGCGTTCGACAATGGCGTTAGAAATTGTTCCAGCTCATCCGGCGACTGCGCGAGTTTGGCATCGAAGTCCTGTTGCTTCCACTGGGAAAAACGCAGAATGACCGGGAAGTCATCGCCGATCTCTGCCCGAATCGACTCCACAATAGAGCAGGCAAACCGTGTACGCCTGACCAGCGAGCCACCGAACTCATCATCCCGCACATTGGTGCCTTCCCAGAAGAAATTATCGATCAGATAGCCATGGGCGCCATGTAGCTCCAGGGCGTCGAAACCAAGCTCCCTGGCATTGAGCGCGGCCTTGGTATAGGCCGCAATCAGCTCATCGATTTCCTTGTTACTCAATGGTTCCAGCACTTTCTTGCCAGGGCGCAGATAGCCCGAGGGAGAAACCGTGGGGTAATCGGGATGTGGGCCTTCGCCAGGCTTGCGGATGACACCCACATGCCACAACTGTGGAGCGATTTTGCCCCCTGCCCCGTGCACGGCCTCTACTACTTTAGCCCAACCTTCCAGTGCCTCATCATGGAAGCGCGGGATCTCAACCGCCGAAGAAGCGGCCTTGTGGGGGACCGTGGTGCCTTCGGTGATGATCAGGCCTACTTCGCCATGGGCTCGTTTTTGGTAGTAGTCGCACACATTGGCATCGGGCACTCCCCCCGGTGATTTTTGTCGGGTCATGGGTGCCATGACTATGCGGTTGGGAATCTGCAATTTGGGATGGTCGAACGGGCGAAACAGTGGATCCGTGTCCATTACTACTCCATGAGCTTTGAAATTGGTGCGGCTGAACGCAAGTTGCCTGTAGCTATTGTCGTCAGCAATTGATTTTCGGCATGCATTCTAGAGTCGGACCTGGCGCTTGTCGAATGCCAGTGAGCGTGGGAAACTGAATCAGGCAAATTCACGGCAGGAACCGGAACAACGCCTTGTTAAAGTTTGAGCACCTGGTACAAGTCAACGACCTGAACGATGACAGTATCGCCGACCTCACTCGCAGCCAACTCTGGCAGGGCCTGGTGCTCCGCGCACGCAACCCGGAAAAATTCAATCGCAGCCTGGCGTGTACTTCCGAAGACCTGGGAGAGAATGAATTTCTTAGAACCATCGATGTAGGCGAAACCAGTTTTTGTGAACGAGTGCTGCTCTATCCTGAACAGAAGATTCACACCAGCACCGTCAGTGAAGTCGAGCAGATTGATGCTGAAAGTACTACGGTTATCGAAGAACCCGAGGCGGGATATCTGTTCGTGCGTTTCAGTTACAGACGTGACCTTGAACAACAGGACGAAAGAGTGGATGTCGCTGAGCACCTCAAGTCGGCCTACGTGCAGGTGGACCGTGATGCGATCGCCATGATTCGCATGCTGGCTGAGGCAGAATTATTTGATCAGTTGATTAACTAGCTTATCTGCCCGGCATTGGTGAGTATCGTCAGGTGTCTGACACGTGTCTGACACCGGGGATTTAGGGTATTTCTTGGCGTGCTTTGCGCCCTTTGCGAGAGCTATAAACAAGCTAGAAGGATCCTCTCGCCAAGAACGCAAAGAGCGCAAAGGGGAAACATCAAACAAAGCATGGCGAGGTGTCAGACACGTGTCTGACACCTGGAATTCTCACACCACGATGTAGTAGTTGTTCACTCTGCGGTAAGTCACATTGTTGAACTTGTAGTGGGTTCTGCCACCGATACGAACCGTCGTGTAGCCTCGGGGCAGGGTTGCAACCCGGATGCCAGTGACTGGCTTGACGACCACATAGCGCGCTCCCTTGCGCTGAAAGTACACACCGTCATGAACATAGTAGTTCTGCCCGTGGTGTACCACATGCACATGGTTGCGAGGCAGCGTGTCGAACGTTGCACCGATGGTATAGGCCACCAGGTTTCGAACCGGAGCAGGTCTCACTACCACTTCCTTTTTCACCACCACTTGATGGTTATGTGCGAACAGGCGGGGATGTGCATTGGCACTGCCAATCATCAAGCCAAACACCACTCCTATACCAGCCAATGCTGTCAGTCCTTTTCCTAAACTTCCGCTAAACCTTCCCATCATCAGTCTCCTTCATATCTTGAAAACAATAGCACTGGCATTTCGCCTTGCCTGGTTTAATTAACGCGATGGGAAGGGATTGGTTGACGCGGAAAAGTGTGAACCAGTGCTCACTTGTGAGCCCGGATAAACGGCAGAAAGCGAACGCTATTGAGTGCTGATGACCACGCGAAAGCCGATAATCGGGCTGCGAGTACCGGGATCTACACCACCGCGAACAGCGGTACGGATGTTGGCGAGCCCGTCAGAAAAAGAGCCTCCACGCATTACGAACAGTGGGTCTTCCACGAGGTTGTCCGTATCAATATCTGGCGTGAATGGGTAGCTTTGCAGGATAGAGCGAGTCATTTCCCACACATTACCTGCCATGTCGTTGAGTCCCCACATGCAGACATCGCAGGATGTTGCGTTGACTGCCCGCAGGGAATCGTTATTGAAATTCGCCACTGACGCAGCCTGCGCGTTTCGCCACGGAAACACCCTGCCATCGGTACCTCTCGCGGCTTTTTCCCACTCGGCTTCATTTGGCAGTGTCACCCTGCCTCCTGCGGTCAGCAGACTTTGTATGGGCTCGGGGGTGTCGGGGTTGTTTCTCAGTTTTGCGTCCAGCCACCGTGTGTAGGCCAGCGCCTCTGTCCAGGTGACATTGGAGACAGGCAGGTTGCCATCCTGTTCCAGATCCACTTCAGCAGCGGAAGCTCCGGTATCGTCCACATAGGCAGCAAACTGCGCGACAGTGGTTTCATAGCGGGCAATCCAGTACACCGGCAGGTCCACTTCTCCCTGGCGGCGCAAGTCCGACCAGCGCTCATTGGCGTACGCCATCCTGTCCAGGCCTGGGTTGCTGCCCATAGTGAATGGCCCGGCCGGAATTTCCACGAAACCAAGATTCTCCTCATTGGGTAAATACCAAAACGAGTCGAGGAACCCCGGAAGCTGCTCTTGGGGCAAGGGAGAAGGACTTTCCATGTTGCCTGCTGGTGCATTGGACTGTTGCTGTAAATGGAAAGCGACAAATACCGTAGCCAGGGTCATGAACACGAAACCAAAGGTTCGGCTCGGTACTCTCGGTTCATCAGCCTGGGGTTGCCTTAACCTGGATTGCTCGCTCATATTCGAGCCTGGTTAACGCCAGCGATATCGCAGGCAAAACTCCAGTCGTGTTCGCAGGCCCTGGCATAGAGTTGCTCATCGGGCAGAGTCATCAGGTTGAGACCTCCTTCCCTCAGCAACAAGCGTAAGTCCAGTTCGCGGGGATTGGCTCGGGCAATGGAATCGTTATCGAGAAGATTGAGACAGCCGGCTTTGAACTTGAGTTCACAGGAACGGGCGAAATAAGCCAGGGCAAGTTCCTCATTCTGTTCGACGATGGTTCCTTCCCGGTAGTGGGCACCGAGTTCATTACAGGCCCAGGCTGCATTGTCTCCACAGTAGGTAGATTCCAGCTGCACCAGTCGCTCACAACTGTTCGCCATACCCTCTGCACAGGCCTGCTGCCAGAAGGGCAGACTGTCGCCCGTGTGCTGGCCATCGGTCTTGCCCAACAATGACATACTGCCAAAAATCACCACCCAGATGGCCATGTGTGCCAGATTGGAGCGACCGCCAAACCAACTGTTCTTCCAGACATTGACCAGCGCTTCCGAATTGACCGAACGTACCGTTCTGTCGATTGCAATCACACTGAGGTTGAGCAGGGGAACACAAAGCAGCTTGTCATAAAACGTGGGCGCACCAATTGCACCCAGCAATGTATACAAGGCAAACACACCAATGCCATAGAGAACCCCAAACAACAATTTGCCGAATGGTGTTCGCGGCGATGTGGAAGGGTCGGTGATCAACAAATGCAGACCGAGAAATACCGCTGCCGGAATTTCAGAGTCGATAAAATAAGGGATACCCGTCGCCGTTGAATAGATAGAGCTGAACAGGAACAGGGTGATGGCCGCCATGCCTGCCACCAGGGTAATGGAAAAGAAGTACATCACCACCAGGCCTGCCAAAAACAGAAAGGTGTAAATGTTTGGAGCCAGAGTCAAGGTTGATGCAATCTCCTGGCCCCAGGTCAGACTGGTGGTATTGGTGGCGATCAGCAGCAAGGAAATAATGCCCAGGGCAAATGCCGAAGGATTAAAGATATGTACGTTCTTGCCTTCCCGTTGCCAGCGCACAAATTCCTTACCCATGAATCCGATAGCGATCATCAGAAACTGGAGATAGAACCAGTCATCCCTAAACCACATAAAGAGATTCACACTGAGAATGATGGGCACGGGACCGAAGCCCAGGGTGTAGTCACGTTTGCGCGACCAGGACAACAGCATATCGAAGCTGTAGGCAAACAGGATCTGGGCAATGATCAGCCAGAAGTGATCGTAAACCGGGCGCCAGTAATAACCCCAATAAGCATAGACACTGGCTTGCACCATGGCCTGGACGTAATGCTGCGGGCGAAGCAGGACAAAAAACCCTCTGGACACTCCCTCACGCTGCATCTGCCACATCTGAACCGCCGCCCAGACAAACAGGAAGCCAGTCGCTATATAAAAGGACGCAAGGAGAATCTCGTTGCTCTGGACCCGAGGCGTAGTGGATACCAGCAACAATCCCACCATGAATCCCAGGGGCCATTTAAAATTGCCGAGGCTGAACTGCGCCGGGCTGGAGCCGGAGGACGGGGCTTTGGAGTGTTTGCCTGAAGCGATAGATTTGGCCATAAACGTGGAATCGGGGCGCCAATGCGACAAATTCGGAGGCTCCGAAGCATAAACCAGCTACCTGAGCAGATCAATTTGCCCCACAGGCCCCGCCGTCCCGCGAATTCGCCTTGAAAAATGCCGGGAACAGGCGTAGTTTCGCTGGATTGAGACGGGCAGTTCTGCCCACTGAAAAACAAGACTTGGAGGTTTCAATGACCAATCGAGCCCTGACCAAACTATCCCTGGCACTGGTCGGCCTGCTGATCACGCCCGCACTGAGTGCCCAGGACAGCGATATTCCCCGCACGGAATATGGCCATCCTGATTTGCAGGGTTTTTATACGTTTCGCACCATTACTCCGTTAAACCGCCCTCGTGAGCTGGAAAATATAGAAGTACTCACACCTGAGCAGGCTGAAGAGTGGGAAGCCTACGAGAACCGTCGCCAGAATCGTGACCTGATCATCGATTCGGTGGGTGGCGCCGGCTATCCCCCCGGAGTAATTTCCTATAACGAGTTCTGGTACGAGCGCGGCAGCGAAACAATTGAGAGCCGCCGAACTTCATTGATCTACGATCCGCCCAATGGTCGCATTCCACCATTGAACGAAGCCGGAGAAGCACGACGTGCCGAATACCGACAAATGGTATTTGAAAGCGCTGGCCCGGAAGGTCGAACTACCGTTGACCGTTGCATCACTGGATTTGTCGGTGGCCCACCCATGATTCCGGGTTCCTACAATAACAATATGCAACTGGTGCAGACCGAAGATCACGTGATGATCCTCAATGAAATGGTACACACGGCACGTATTATTCCCTACGCTGATGAATTTGACATCAAGCAGGGCAAGTGGGAAGGCAACTCCATTGCTCGCTGGGAAGGCGACACCCTGGTAATCGAAACCAAAGGTTGGTATCACGACTACAATCTTCGCGGTATGTCCGACCAGGCACATGTGGTTGAGCGAATTACCCGCATTGATGAGAACACTCTTGATTACGACTTCACAGTGACTGATCCTCTTTCCTGGGACGAGTCCTGGTCAGCACGTCTTCCATTGCGGGCGTCTTCCGATCCTGTATTTGAGTATGCCTGCCATGAAGGTAACCACGGCTTGATGGGAATCCTGGCTGGCTGGAGACGCTACGAAGTCATGGGCTTCAATGGTGACGGTTCGCCTATTAGCGAAACCACAGGTGTGGTGCAGACAGAAGAAAACGAAATAAACTAGGCGCCGCGGGCGCTGGCCCGCTGCAAAATTAAATCAGGGTCAGTTCGCATAGCGGCTGACCCTTTTTATTGTAAGCAATTGTTAAAAACAGGTGAGTGAAAACAGTCATGGATAGCGGTAAAAAGTGGCTGACAATGCTGGTTTACGCATTGGTCATGTTTATTCCCACGCTGAGTTTGGCGGAGGTAAACTCTGTTTATATCGAATCGCGCCTGGACTTCAATGCGATTCTTATCAGTGAAGTCGACATCATCTTTATCTACGATGAAGCACTGCTGAATCAATTTCCCAATACCAAGAGTGAATGGTCATCGAACAAGCGTGAGATCATTGCCCAGGCCGGAGATGCCATGGATCTGGTGAGCGTGTTTATTCCCCAGGGGTTTAGTTCAGAGATGGCCAGCCTGCCTGACCGCCGTGACCAGGCAGTGAAAGTATTTGTCATCGGTCAGCACGACAGCTCTACCCGCCCACCCATAGACATCACCGATTTTGAGAACGTACTGGTCGAAATCAACGAGTTTGGCCTGATTGTTTCTCGCAGGGACTGATGATGACTGCTGAGCTTTATGCTTCCTTTGTGTTGGTGTCACTGTTGGTAATCGCCATACCCGGACCGAATATTCTGGTGATCGTCTCGACCAGCCTCGGTGCAGGCACATTACGCGGACTGCAGACAGTGTTGGGTACTTCACTGGCGATGATTGTGCAACTGGCGGTGGCAGCACTGGGCACTACTGGCTTGCTGGTCCTGCTCAACAATGGCCTGCGCTGGTTGAAGTGGGCCGGCGTGTTGTATCTGCTGTACCTGGCATTCTGTGCTTTCCGGCAGATGAAAATTGGAAACGTTAAGAACCCTGACGGGTTGGGGTCTTTTCGACGAGGATTCTGGGTCTCATTGACCAACCCCAAAACCATTTTCTTCTTCAGTGCATTCCTGCCACAGTTTGTAAGTGGTGATCAAAACTATCTGTTGCAGATCTCAATATTGTCAGCAACCTTCTGGATGCTGGCGGTGCTTATCGATAGCGGTTACGCGATGCTTGCAGCCAGGGTTCGAAACTTGCTGACCAGCGATCGCATGCACAGAATTCAAAATGGGCTAACCGGCACTCTTTACCTTTCGGCAGGAATTCTCCTGGCCAAAGCAAAATAGGGACAGATGGGCATTTATGACAATCTGTAACAACGGTGCTTGAAGAGCTCAGACTGAATTGAACGGGCCTGCTGTGTGGTTTATTCTTGATGGCCCCTTTTCGATAATGAGCAATATAACAACGAGAGAGTTCATGATGTCCAAGAAACCCCTGATTCATACAATCTGTGCAGCAGCACTGGTACTACCCGCACTAGCGCTGGCACAAGTTGGCGGCAGCCACGATATGGAGCCAGTCAACGATTTACCCAATCCCTATATCACCCAGTCAGGCTTTTTCAAGCTGCCTGCGGACCGACCCTGGGGATCCTCCAGCACGGTTGACATTCATCCCGATGGTGAGAGCGTCTGGGTCGCTGAGCGTTGCGGCGCCAATGCCAATGCCTGTATCCAGAACCCCGATGTCAACATGATCATGCTGTTCGACAAGGACGGTAACCTGGTGCGCAGCTTCGGTGCTGGTTACATCACCTGGCCTCATGGCATCGATGTGGATCCTGATGGCAATGTGTGGATAGCCGATGCTCGTGGTACTGACCAGTACAATGCCTACGAAGGCGAACCTTATGGCCACCAGGTGCACAAGTTCAGCCCTACCGGCGTACACCTGATGTCGATCGGCGTGAAAGGTGGCGGCTCCAATGGCGAGTGCTGCTACACCCCCAATGATGTGCTGGTAGCCCCTGATGGATCCATCTTCATCGGCGAGGGTCACTCCAGTGCGGAAGGCACACCCAATGCCATGTACAAGTATGATGCCGACGGCAATCTACTGATGAAATGGGGTGAATGGGGCATGGGCCCAGGCGAGTTCCGTCAGCCTCATGCCCTGGCAATGGATTCCAAAGGCCGCCTTTTCGTCTCTGACCGCGGCAACGACCGCATTCAGATTTTCGACCAGGAAGGTAACCTGCTGGATATCTGGTACCAGTTCAGCCGCAACAGCGGAATCTATATCGACGACAACGATGTGCTCTATGCCGCGGACTCTGAATCCGGTTCAGTGAATCCGGATCATGGGCACTGGACTCGCGGCATCCGTGTCGGCAGCGCGATCACCGGTAATGTGGAATTCCTGATTCCCGATCCCCAGCCCGATTGTCGCGGCACCTGTACTGCAGAAGGCGTTGTGGCTGACAAGCACGGCAACATCTTCGGCGCCGAAGTGGGCCCGGTTGGTGGCATCAAGCGCTATGTGCGCCCAGTGAAGTAACATTCACTTCCAGGAACAAAAAAGCCCATCTTTCGATGGGCTTTTTTTTGAGCTCAATCTGAAAATTTCACTGGCCTTATCAGGATGAGGAATCTCCCTGGCCCATGCCCTCAATTGAAGCACTGATAGCATTTACTCTCGCCGCATTCATCATGAACCTGTCGCCAGGTCCATCCAATCTGTATGTGATGGCTCGAACTTTGGAACAAGGAATTGGTGGCGGTCTTGCGGCCGTTGCCGGGTTGGCAACAGGGAGTTTGGTGCATGTGCTCGCGACGGTATTGGGATTGTCGGCACTGATTGCCTATTCGCCGCTCGCTTACTCAGTATTAAAGACTGCGGGTGCCTTGTATTTACTCTATCTCGGTCTATCGATTCTGCTCAGTAAACGGGCATCTGTATCTCTCGACACTCAAGTCAACGGCCCTGCCAGTAAAAGCAGAAGCAAGATTTTTATGGAGAGCGTAATCGTGGAGACGACCAATCCGAAAACGGCCCTGTTCTTCATTGCCCTGCTGCCCCAGTTCGTTAACCCGGCAGCCGGGCCCACTGCACCGCAATTGCTGCTGCTGGGAATGATCGTGACTGTGTCGGCAATACCCTGTGACCTGTTCGTCACTTTCTTTACTAACAAGGCAGCGACGCTCATAAAAGAAAACCCGAACCTGCAAATGTGGCAGGATCGGGTTTCCGGAATGGTTCTAACCGGGCTGGGCGCCTATGTGCTGTTCAGCGAACCCGGTGACTAAAACTGCGTTTTAAACTTTAGACAGAATCTCGTTAAAGGTTTTGCTCGGTCGCATGGCAGCCGCAGCTTTCTCTGCATCGGGCTTGTAGTATCCGCCCACATCCATTGCAACACCCTGCACCGAGTTCAGCTCATCGATAATCGCCGCTTCGTTTTCACCCAGTGCCTTGGCCACTTCGGTGAAATGTTCCTGCAAAGCTGCGTCATCAGATTGCTCCGCCAGGGCTTGTGCCCAGTACAGGCACAGGTAGAAATGGCTGCCGCGGTTATCCAGCTCGTTGACCTTGCGCGAAGGCGACTTGTTTTCGTCCAGGAACTTGCCCGTGGCCTTGTCCAGGGAGTCAGCCAGAATCTTGGCGCGCTTGTTGTCAGTGACATTGGACAGGTGTTCCAGGGAAGCGGCCATGGCCAGAAATTCGCCCAGGGAATCCCAGCGCAAATGGTTTTCCTTCTGGAACTGTTGTACGTGCTTGGGTGCAGATCCACCGGCACCAGTTTCAAACAGGCCACCGCCTTTCATCAGTGGAACAATAGACAGCATTTTCGCGCTGGTGCCCAGTTCCAGAATGGGGAACAGGTCGGTCAGGTAGTCGCGTAGCACGTTGCCGGTGGCGGAGATGGTGTCCTTGCCTTCGGCGATTCGTTCCAGTGAAAAACGACAGGCGTCGTTAGGCGCCTTGATATGAATCTCCAGACCATCGGTATCATGGTCGGGCAGATACTGGTTCACTTTCTTGATCAGTTCGGCGTCGTGGGCACGCTCTTCGTTGAGCCAGAACACAACCGGCGTATCACTGAGGCGTGAACGGTTGACTGCCAGTTTGACCCAGTCCTGAATCGGCGCGTCTTTAACCTGGCACATGCGCCAGATATCGCCTTCCTCGACTTCGTGTTCCATCAGCGTCTTGCCACTGCTGTCGACCACGGACATAGTGCCTGCGGAAGGCACCTCGAATGTCTTGTCGTGGGACCCGTACTCTTCAGCTTTTTGCGCCATCAACCCGACATTGGGCACGCTGCCCATGGTTGAGGGGTCGAAAGCGCCATTGGCTTTGCAGAAGTCGATCACTTCCTGGTAGATGCCCGCATAGCTGCGATCGGGAATGATCGCTTTCATGTCGTGCAATTCGCCATCGGGACCCCACATCTTGCCTGAGGAGCGCAAGGCAGCCGGCATGGAGGCGTCGATAATAATATCGCTGGGCACATGCAGGTTGGTGATGCCTTTGTCCGAGTCCACCATGGCCATGGCCGGACGCATCTTGTAAACCGCATCCAGGTCAGCTTCAATGGCTTTGCGCTGCGCGTCAGGCAAGGACTGAATCTTGGAATATACATCCCCGATACCATTGTTAGGATCGGCACCGAGTTGTTCGAGTGTATCCGCATACTTGTCAAAAACTTCCTTGTAATAAACCGTAACGGCGTGTCCAAAAATAATGGGATCGGACACTTTCATCATGGTCGCTTTCATGTGCAGGGACATCAGCACGTCCTGCGCCTTGGCTTCATCGATCTGCGCGGCAAGAAATTCTCTCAAGGCATTTTTGCTCATGCAGGAAGAATCGACAACTTCGCCAGCCTGCAGTTCAATATTCTTTTTCAGTATCGTGACATTACCGTCCTTGTCTGTGTGCTGAATGTTCACACTGGTGGCATTATCGGTTGTCACTGACTGCTCGCTGCCGAAAAAATCACCGCTGCTCATGCTGGAAACATGAGACCTGGAATCTTTGGACCACTCTCCCATGGAGTGCGGATTTTTCTTTACGTAGTTCTTCACTGACGCGGGTGCGCGACGGTCCGAGTTGCCTTCACGCAACACGGGGTTAACAGCGCTACCCTTGATTCGATCGTAGCGGGCCTTGATGTCCTGTTCCTTTTCATCGGCGGGCTCTTCCGGGTAATCGGGCAGTGCGTAGCCTTTCTCTTGCAACTCCTTAATGGCGGCTTTCATCTGCGGTAGTGAAGCAGAAATATTTGGCAGCTTGATGATGTTCGCCATGGGGTCCTGGGTCAGCTCACCCAGTTCTGCCAGGGCATCGGATTGTTTCTGGTCATCGGTAAGAAAATCAGGGAAGTTGGCAATGATACGACCCGCGAGAGAAATATCACGCATCTCCACAGCCACATCGGATGCCTTGCAGAAGGCTTCGATGATCGGCAATAACGAATACGTGGCCAGGGCTGGCGCTTCATCAGTTTCCGTATAAATAATGGTGGATTTTTTCTCTGACATCATGTTTCCTTTGCTTTTAAATTACCGACTGTGATTTTCTGTTGCGGAGTTCTTCGCGAGCTGATCTGTATTGACCAGACCAGCTCCTATTCAGCGAATTCAATCCGCCCGACAGGAAAAGGGCGCGTATTATATCAGCGTGAGTGGCTTTTATAACCGCAAATGCCCAAAAAATAGGCCTCAAAGGCTTCAACCCGCAACATTCGAACTATTCCAAAACTATGATCATTGAGACTTCCCTGCCTGATTTTCAATTACGTCAGGCCACAATCGACGACTGTGCACTGATTCTGGGCTTTATCCAGGAACTGGCTGAATACGAGAAACTGGCCCACGAGGTGGTAGCCACAGTGGAGACACTGGAGGAAACCCTGTTTGGGCCAAGAGCCTATGCCGAGGTATTCATCGGGGAATATCAGGGAAAGGCGGTGGGCTACGCCCTGTTCTTTCATAACTTTTCCACCTTTACTGGTCGACCTGGCATCTATCTGGAGGACCTGTACGTGCAGCCTGCCATGCGGGGCAAGGGATTCGGCAAGTGCCTGCTGGCCTATCTGGCCAAACTGGCAGTAGATCGCAACTGCACTCGCGTTGAGTGGTCGGTGCTGGACTGGAATGAACCCTCTATCCAGTTCTACCGCTCTATCGGCGCCGCACCCATGGATGAATGGACTGTCCAGCGTCTCGACGGAGAAGCCCTGTCCAGCTTCGCAGAAGAATTCCGATAGGCGACCGGGTGAGTAACATGGAGAGCAGCATGGAGCGAATCGTTTATATCAATGGTGAATACCTGCCAGCCAGTGAAGCGAAAATTTCCGTATTCGATCGCGGCTTTATTTTTGGTGACGGTGTCTACGAAGTGGTTCCTGTGTTTCTGGGGAAACTGGTAGACAAACAGTATTTTTACGAGCGCCTGGACAGAAGCCTTGCTGAACTGGGTATTCCCTGGCCCTGCAGCAAGGAAGAATACGCGGGCGTGATGGAAGAACTCATCAGTCGCAATGGTCTCGAGGAAGGGGTGGTGTATTCCCAGGTCACCCGTGGAGTGGCAGAGCGGGAGTTTCATTTTCCTGAGCAAACGACTCCCACCTTCATGGCCTTCACTACCCCCATGACCCTGTTGGACAACCCGGCGGCAGAGACGGGTATCAAGGTGGTGACCACCGAGGATCTTCGCTGGAAGCGACGGGATATCAAGTCAATCAATTTGCTGGGCCAGTGTCTGGCGAAACAGGACGCGGTTAGCCAGGGGGCCAAAGAAGGCTGGATGACCGAAGACGGCGTGGTGACAGAAGGGGTTTCTTCTTCCGCCTATATCGTTAAAGACGGCCGGGTAATCACCCGCCCACTCTCCAACGCAATCCTTCCGGGAATTCGTCGGCGCACACTTCTGGAACTGGCACAGCAGGCTAACATCGAAATTGTGGAACGCTTGTTTACCGTAGAAGAAGCCCTGGAGGCTGATGAAGCCTTTATTTCCAGCGCCACAACCATGGCACTTGGGGTGGTAGAAATCGACGGCAACCAAATCGGTGATGGGACACCTGGCCCGGTTACCAAAAGAATGCGGCAGCTATACACAGACAGAGTGCTAGAAGAAGCTCGAGAATCCTGAGCGCCGGGCAATCGTTTCTGTCAGGCGCGGCTCACCGGAAAGCTGAGTACCTGTTCGATAGAATCTGCGCCCAGCAACACCATCAGTAACCGGTCCACACCGAGCGCCACCCCGGAACACTCAGGCATACCGCTGCGTAATGCATCCAGCAGACGCTCGTCCTCGGCTATAGCTGGCAGACCAGCCTGCTCCCGCTTTGCCTGATCCTGTTGAAACCGTCGCTGCTGTTCGTCGGCATCGATCAACTCCTGGTAGCCATTGGCGATTTCCATCCCGTTGCAATACAGCTCGAATCGTTGCGCAACCATTTCTCCGTCCTGGTTTGAACTGATACAGGCCAGTGCGGCCTGATCCTGGGGATAATCAAACACCAGGCATTGCTCGGGAAGCCGGGGCTCGATGATGTGATGCATGAGAAGCTGCAGGTAGTCGGTGGCGCTTAAGTTTTGTGCGCTGAGTTCGATGTGTCTGGCGGCAAGCTGGGCCAGGGTTTCCATTTCTGCAAGGTGCGGATTGATATCAAGATGTTCGAGAAATAGCGCCTTATAGGAAAGCCGCGGAATGGCAGCGCAATTGAGAATTTGCCTGGTCAGATCTTCGACCTCGTCCATGAGCTGTTCAAGGGAGAAGCCAATCCGATACCATTCCAGCATGGTGAATTCGGGATTATGCTGTCTGCCGGGTGCTTCATCACGCCAGGCCTTGCAGATCTGGTAGATCGAACCACTACCACAGGCGAGCAGGCGCTTCATGGCATACTCGGGTGAAGTTTGAAGAAAGTAGTGATCCCTCTCACCTGGCACCGGGAAAGATTGCAAATGAAGGTCGGTCACCGTGCGCTTGCTGAGCTGGGGTGTTTCCACCTCCAGTACATCCCGCTGGGCAAAGAACTCTCTGAGCGCTGCAAGCAATTGTGCACGCTGGATGAGAGTTTCTTTAGAGGCTGTGGCTTGCCAGTCAGCCATGGGGAAAGACTGCTATTTGTTGGCCCGGTTCTGGTATTCACCGGTTCGGGTATCGACTCGCAGCACGTCACCGATATTGACGAACAGGGGAACCTTGACCACCGCGCCGGAGCTCAGGGTCGCCGGCTTGGTGCCACCCTGAGCGGTGTCACCTTTCAGGCCTGGATCGGTCTCGGTCACTTCCAGTTCGACGAAGTTGGGCGGCATAACTGAAATCGGCGCATCGTTCCACAAGATGACCTGATAGACATCCTGTTCCTTGAGCCAGTCTTTGGCTGATTCAATGGCGTTGGCATCGGCTGCTACCTGTTCAAAGCTGCCATCGGTTTTCATGAAGTGCCAGAACTCGCCGTCGGCATACAGATACTCCATGTCGATTTCCATCACATCAGCAGCATCGATGGACTCACCGGATTTGAAGGTTCGCTCCCAGACGCGGCCATTGAGCAGGTTACGAAACTTGACCCGGTTAAATGCCTGCCCCTTGCCTGGTTTCACCATTTCGTTTTCAAGAATGGAACAGGGCTCCCCCTCTACCAAAACTTTCAGGCCGGATTTAAATTCGTTGGTCGAATAACTTGCCATGTCTCTCTTTACCTCTTGCTCTCATTCATTCTCTGCCGCCTGGCGACAGACTGGCAGCTTGCTCGCTGCGATGGTGTTCTATGAACTGCGTTATACTGCGCGGGAAACCTCAATTTAACTTGCATGGTAGCAGAATTGTGAACGAACCGGTGTTGTCGCTCATTCAATCGGATCATCCGGAAAAATGGCAGGAGATATTAGCCGATCTCATAACAGAACCAAAGGCATTGGCCGGGATTCTCCAGCTTGATCCCGCCGAATGTCCGCCCGGACTGGCAGCCGCAGACGCGTTTCCCATGAAGGTTCCACGGCCTTTTGTGCAGAGAATGGAAGTGGGCAACTGGCAGGATCCCCTGCTCAGACAGGTGTGGCCATCGATGGATGAGGAAGTACCGGACCCATCATTGCATGCGGACCCATTGCAGGAAGCCCAGTTCAATGTGCAGCCGGGCCTGCTGCACAAGTACCGGGGTCGTGTCCTGTTAACAGCCGCCCCTCACTGTGCCATTCATTGTCGCTACTGTTTTCGTCGACACTTCGACTATCAGGCCAACACCCCCGGCCGCGCCCGCTGGCGTGAAACACTGGATTACATTGCATCGGACATCAGTATTGAGGAAGCAATTCTCAGCGGCGGCGACCCCCTGGCTGCATCGGACAGCTACCTGAGCTGGCTCCTGCAGGAACTGGACAACATCCCGCACATCAAAACCATTAGAATTCATACCCGCTTGCCTGTGGTCATTCCGCAGCGGGTAGATTCTGGATTGCTGGCAGTTCTGGGCAAGCTCAACAAGCGCTGCGTGATAGTGTTGCACTGCAATCACAGCAGTGAGATTGATCAAGCGGTCGCTCAAGCATTGTCTGCCTTGCGGGAACAAGGCCATACCTTGCTGAATCAGGCAGTGGTGCTTAAGGGAGTCAACGACGATTCAGAGACGCTCGCATCCCTGAGTCGCGCACTGTTCGAGCACGGCGTTCTACCCTACTACCTGCATATTCCTGATCGTGTCTCCGGTACTGGCCATTTTCGGGTAAGCGAAACGAAAGCCCGGGAACTGATTCACCAGATGCAATCCAGGCTGCCCGGTTATCTGGTTCCCACACTGGTAAGAGAAGACCCGGGTGAACCCAACAAGACCCGGCTGGGTTAAAACCTTTGGGATGCAGGCTGCAGCTGTTATTCTTGCCACTTGCATCGATCAGCAAGAGCAGCAACCTTGGCAGCCAATAACAAAGAGCAGGTAGACGATCCCCAACCTGCCCCCAGCACTAAAAAGCTTTCGCGAAAATTCACGCTGACAGTCAGCCTGCTGCTGATTCTGGCCATGTGTGTGTTCTGGCTCATCAGCAGCTACAACACCCGCAACCTGCTCCGGCAACAGGCCGATGGACTCGGCCAGGCCCTGGCGCAACAAACCGCCATTCAACTCACCGAGCTGGTCCTCGCCAATGACCTGATCAGCATGAACGTGGTGTTATCCAGCCTGGTTCGGGGATCTACTATTGAAGAAATCGCCGTGCTGGATATTGACGGCAATGTGATCGCTGCAGCAAACAACCAGGTGGAAGCAGCCGTGCCGCTGCTGCCAATACCCCTGCCCCTGGATTCCATTGCGGCGGAATACCAGTCCTCTATCGCGCTTCCCGATTCGGTCATCGGCTTTGTCAGGTTGCAACTGAACCTGGATTACATCGAGGTTGGCGCGGTAAACAATCTGTTGCTTATCGTGGGCGCCACGCTTCTGCTCATATTGGTGGCGGTCATGATGATCAACACCTACTTTCAGTATCTGGTGAGTTTTCCCAGTACCTTGCTGGCCCATGCCCTGAGCAATATTCGCAAGGGTGAGATCGATACCTGTCCGGAGCCGGACAACAATAACGAGCTGAGCCAGGTCATCAGGCAATATAATGCCACCGCCGAATTTCTTGCGCAGAATGCCTTCCTCGATAACTTCGGTCACCGCCAGCCCGAGACCGACCTGCAGCGCTTGCGTTTTACGCCGGGGCAACAGGATGTCAGCCTGCTGCTCATCAGCATGTCCAACTTCCAGTATCTGGCATCCACGCTGCAGCAGGAAGTGTTCGTCAAGCTACTCAATCGTTTTTATTTTTTCGTGGACAAGGTGAGCCAGCTTTACAATGGCAAGGTGAGTTACTGTGCCGATGGAGAGGTGGTCATCAACTTTGCTGATGCGCCATTGGAAGAAGATCAGGCTTTTTTTGCCATTTGTGCAGGACAATTGTTTCTGCACATCGTTGGTGACATCAATGATGTGACTGAAGATGCTGCGAAATCCAAGTACAAACTGGCTGTCCACAGCGGGCAACAGGTGAGCAGCCTCTACTCGCCAATTACTGGTACCACCAATAATCTCACGGGCGCCACACTGGACGAGGCCAGGGCGGTTTGCGCCGAATGCCCCGACAACGCATTACTGATAAGCGAGTCCAGTTATGTTCATGCCGGAGAACATTCACGAGTTGATGCGGATGAATTCGCAGACGTGGGTGATGACGGCATGATCAAGACCTATCTGGGCCGGGAGCCCTTGTCTGACTATCGACTGCTATTGGAGCGACAGGCTATTCAGCTGGTCACCCTTTATGCGGACTAGTCCAATAGATTGAGCTAATCCCCGAAAAACCCTAGTCGCTACTCACTACTTCAATCCGGTCCACATTCTGAAAGCCCCGTGGCAGCTTGTTGCCACGTCGGCCACGTTCGCCGCGATAGTGTTCCAGGTCAGACGGTTTGAGGTTGTGGTGGCGCCGGCCGGCATGGACCGTGAGTGAGTCTTCTGCCGACAGTATGGTCATCGCCACCACGAACTCCACCCGCTCTGCCACTCGCGGGCCGGGGATGCCGATAATCTTGTTGCCCTTGCCCTTGGCCAGACGGGGAAGCTCGCTAACCGGAAACATCAGCATACGCCCTTCGTTGGTGATAGAAACAATCAGGTCGTTGTCGTAATCCTCAACGGGCACGGCTGGAAGCACCTGGCCACCTTTGGGCATGCGCAGTATTGCCTTGCCTGACTTGTTCTTGCTGATCAGGTCGCCCAGCTTGCCCACAAAACCGTAGCCGGCGTCACTGGCCAACAGCACATCCTGGTCATTGTCGCCAATGGCGAGACCTTCAAAGGTGGCGCCCGATGGCGGGTTGACCCGGCCCGAAACCGGTTCGCCCTGGCCTCGTGCTGATGGCAGGCTGTGGGCTGGCAGGGAATAAGTGCGTCCCGTTGAATCCATAAAGATGGCCAATTGGTTGCTCTTGCCTTTGGCCGCAAGCTTGAACCCGTCACCGGATTTGTACTGCAAAGACCTGACATCCACATCGTGGCCCTTGGCCGCTCGCATCCAGCCTCTCTCTGACAGCACAATGGTGACCGGGTCTGTGGAGATCAGTTCCGTTTCGCTAAAAGCCTTGGCCTCTTCTCTCTCTACCAGCGGTGAGCGACGATCGTCACCGAATTTTTCCGCATCGGCCTTGATCTCGTTCTTGATAAAGGTCTTCAGTCGCGCGGCTGACTTCAGCAATTGTTCGATGGTCTTGCGCTCGGCACTCAGCTCTTTCTGCTCGGCCTTGATCTTGATTTCCTCAAGCTTGGCCAGTTGTCGCAAACGCAGTTCCAGAATCGCCTCGGCCTGACGGTCCGAGAGTTTGAACTTTTTCATCAAAGCTGGTTTGGGTTTGTCTTCCTTGCGAATGATCTTGATCACTTCGTCGATATTGAGGAAGGCAATCAGCAAACCATCAAGAATATGTAAACGATCGACTATTTTGTCGAGCCGGTATTGTAATCGGCGACGTACCGTGACAGTTCGAAACTGTATCCACTCCTTGAGTAGAGAAACAATGTCTTTAACCTGGGGCCGCTTGTTAATGCCAATCATGTTGAAATTGACCCGGTAATTCTTTTCCAGGTCGGTGGTAGAAAAAAGATGCGACATGACGCTATCGATATCTACGCGATTGGATCTTGGCACCACGATAATCCGTGTAGGGTTTTCATGATCAGACTCGTCACGCAAGTCCACCACCATGGGCAGTTTCTTCTTCTGCATCTGCGCGGCGATTTGCTCCAGCACCTTGGCCCCAGACACCTGGAAAGGCAGGGCGGTGATGACAATCTCGCCGTTTTCCTTGTTGTAAACGGCGCGCGCCTTGAGCGAGCCACGGCCGGTTTTGTACATCTCCAGGATTTCATCTTTCGGAGTAATAATCTCCGCTTCCGTTGGAAAGTCCGGGCCTTTGATGTGCTTGCAAATGTCTTTGATGGTGGCCTTGGGTTTGTCCAGTAACTGAATGCAGGCTTTGGCCACTTCATTGAGATTGTGCGGAGGAATATCGGTTGCCATGCCGACCGCGATGCCACTGCCGCCATTCAACAGCACATTAGGTAATCGCGCAGGCAGGATTTCCGGCTCTTCCAGGGTACCGTCGAAATTGGGTTTCCAGTCCACCGTGCCCTGACCCAGTTCTCCCAGTAACACATCTGAATAGGCACGCAGGCGTGATTCGGTGTAACGCATCGCGGCAAATGACTTGGGATCATCCTGCGAGCCCCAGTTACCTTGTCCATCCACCAAGGGATAGCGATAGGTAAACGGCTGCGCCATGAGCACCATGGCTTCATAGCAGGCTGAATCGCCGTGGGGATGAAACTTGCCGATTACGTCACCGATAGTACGGGCTGATTTTTTAAACTTGGCCGATGCCTTGAGCCCCAGCTCAGACATGGCATAGACGATGCGCCGCTGCACAGGCTTGAGCCCGTCACCGATATTGGGCAGTGCGCGATCATTAATCACGTACATGGAGTAGTTCAGATAGGCTTGCTGGGTGTAATTGCGCAGTGCTATCTGTTCGACACCGTCGTCACTTACTGTTATGTCTTCATTCATTGGTATTCTGCTGTGTTAAGTCTGATAAGCGGATACTTATTCTGCGTAGTCTGCCTGATTGCCCTTGTCTTCCAGCCAGGCTTTGCGATCGGAGGCGCGGCCCTTGGCCAGCAACATATCCATGATCGCCAGGGTGCCGGTCTTTTTCTTCTCCGGCTTTTCTTCCAGGGTTAGCTGCACCAGGCGGCGAGTGTCCTTGGCCATGGTGGTTTCCCGAAGCTGCAAGGGATTCATTTCCCCCAGGCCCTTGAAGCGCTGCACGTTGATCTTGCCAGGTTTCTTTTCGGCAGCGATGCGATCCAGAATGCCTTCTTTTTCCGCCTCATCCAGCGCGTAATAAACTTCCTTGCCCACATCGATACGGAACAGTGGCGGCATGGCTACAAACACATGGCCTGCGTCAACCACTGCCCGGAAGTGTTTGACGAACAGCGCACAAAGCAAAGTGGCGATATGCAGCCCATCGGAATCCGCATCGGCCAGGATGCAAATCTTGCCGTAACGCAGACCGTCGATATTAGTCGAACCCGGATCCACTCCCAGCGCGATGGCGATATCATGGACGGCCTGGGAACCGAGAATTTCTGAGGAATCCACTTCCCAGGTATTCATGATCTTGCCCCGCAGCGGCATGATGGCCTGAAACTGGCGGTCGCGAGCCTGTTTGGCTGAACCCCCGGCAGAATCCCCTTCCACCAGAAACAACTCACCTGACATCACATCTTCGGTGGAGCAGTCTGCCAGTTTGCCAGGCAACGCTGGACCGGCCGTGACTTTTTTGCGGGCGACTTTCTTGCTGGCTTTAAGACGGCTCTGGGCATTACTGATGCAAAGCTCAGCAATGGCTTCGGCTTCGGCGGTATGCTGGTTCAACCACAGGCTGAATGCATCTTTGACCACACCAGCGACAAACACGGCACATTGCCGCGAGGACAATCGTTCCTTGGTTTGACCGGAGAATTGCGGGTCCACCAGTTTCGACGACAGCACGTAGCTGCATTTTTCCCAGACGTCTTCGGCAGTGAGCTTGAGGCCACGGGGCAGGAGATTGCGAAATTCACAGAACTCCCGCAGCGCATCCAGCAACCCTGTGCGCAAACCGGTCACATGGGTTCCGCCCTGGGGAGTCGGGATCAGGTTCACATAACTTTCGCCAATACCCTCGCCACCTTCGGGCAACCACTGTAGCGCCCAGTCCACTGCTTCTTCATTGCCCTGTACGGAACCGACAAATGGTTCCTCGGGCAAGACCTCCCAATCCGCGGTTGCCTGGGTGAGATAGTCCACCAGGCCATCTTCGAAACACCACTCTTCGCTTTGGGACTTTGCCTTGCTGACTGTGTTGTCGATGAAGATGACCCGCAATCCGGAACACAGCACGGCCTTGGCACGCAGCACATGTTTCAGTTTGGGAATGGAAATCTTGATCGAGTCGAAATATTTCTCATCGGGTACGAACTTGACGATGGTACCCGTGTTTCTTTTGCCCACCGTGCCGGTCGCTTTCAGTTCGGAGGCTTTTTCGCCCCCTTTGAACTTCATCGAATAGACTTTGCCGCCGCGCTTAACGGTGACTTCAAGAGTCTTGGACAGGGCGTTGACCACCGAGACTCCCACGCCGTGCAAGCCTCCTGAATACTCGTAATTCTTGTTGGAAAACTTGCCGCCGGCATGCAATCGGGTGAGGATCAGCTCCACGCCACTGACTTTTTCACCCTTGTGCTTGTCCACTGGCATTCCGCGGCCGTCATCAGCCACTTCGATGGTGCCGTCCTTGTGGAGAGTCAGCGTGAGGGTACTCGCATGACCAGCCAGGGCCTCGTCAACACTGTTGTCGATAACCTCCTGTATCAGGTGGTTGGGACGCGTGGTGTCGGTGTACATGCCGGGACGCTTACGCACCGGATCGAGTCCGGTCAGTACTTCAATGGCATCGGCGTTATATGAATTGCTCATGTATTTGGCTGGTGTCTTTCTACTTCAGGTGGAATTGAAAAATCGGCCGATCGCCGGGCTGTCTCTGCCAGTTCAGAAATTAGCCAGGTGTCGAATTCTGCGGGATTTCTAAATCGGTAGAGGTATCTTATTTTATCGCACTCAGCGGTCAATTCTTGATAGCAGAAACTCAATAATGGCGGGCAATTCCGCTGCATAGCCCTGGTAGCTGTGATCGCCATTTTCATGGACTATCAAGTTGGATTGCTGGAACTTTTCGGCAGCATCCCGGTAGTCGAGCACTTCATCCCCTTTCTGCAGGAGAACCATAAAATTCTCCGGTCGAGTGAGGGGTGAACAATCCAGTTCCCGAAGTTCCTGGATATGATCGCGAGTGACTACATGAATATGGTCACAGTAGTAGTTCCTGTGCTCTCCGAGATGGTCTTCCCAGAGCTCAAAGGGACGAACGGCCGGGTTGATCAGCACGGCTGGCAGATCATACTGCTCTGCCAGCCAGGTTGCATAGTAACCGCCGAGGGAGCTGCCCATGATCCCTAACTGCTTCTGCGGCAAATCTGCTACCAGCTGCTTGAGTTCGGAGATGGTCTCGGCAGGGCCATTGAGCATGGTTGGGATGACAACATTGTCCCCCATGCCCAGAGACTGGCAATAGCTGAGGGTCTGTTGTGCTTTCTTGGATTGCGGAGAACTTAGAAAACCGTGCAGGTAGAGTATGTGCAGATCAGTAGCCTGCACTGGTCATATCTACTTCAAATTCTTTACCTTCTACCCGATACACTTTCGATTCTATGCTGCCATCGTCATGAAGCTGGAAAGTGCGGTATCCGGGGTTAACCCGATCGAGCGCGAAATTCACCACGTTGGGTTTGAACTGGATACAGGTTGAAGGTGTACACAAACAGCGCACACCCTCATGAATAAAATCGAGTTCCTGATGCACATGGCCATAGACCACGCAACGAACTTTCTGGGATGGCTTGAGAATCTTCCAGAACTGATCTTTGTTGTGCAGACCAATATCCTTCATCCAGCCCGCATTACCCTGCACTGGATTGTGGTGCAGACAAACCATAACGTTGGCCACGCCGTCGTCGCTGTCGACTTCGGTCAGTGACTCCTCGAGAAAATCCAGTTCCTGTTTCGCCAGCCGTCCATGTACCTGACCTTCGACGCTGGTATCCAGCATGAGGATCTGCCAGTTGTTGATGCGAATGGTTTTCTCGTTCGCTCCGTTTCCATTTGCTGCCTCTGACATGATTGCGGCACTGTCATGATTTCCTGGAATCCAGCGAAACGGTGCACCGAGATCAGCGATATTACTGGAAAATATTTCGTAGGCTTCCGGGGTGGCGTCCTGGGCAATGTCGCCAGTGGCGAGAATAAGATCGATAGACTTTTCGTGGTCTTTAACAATCTGCAAGACATGCTCAAAGCTATGATGCGTATTCATCTTTAACAGCGTGCCAGTCGCGTTCCCATATAAATGGGTATCCGTGATCTGAACCAGCTGAATGGGGTTGTCAGTCTTCAGCGCTGTCATTGCTGCCGCGGTATGTTAGGTAATTGACTCTAGTAGTTCTGGTGCTTTCGTGCTTCTTCCTACCTGTAGACAATGAGACAACCATTCTCCCAAAAACTGATTAACCTGCATTTTTTCATCAGCGTGATACATCTTCGGATTAGGCTGAGAGTATCTGGGTTTAAGGTTGCGATGGCCTTGATAAGAAACTACTTCGGCAGTGTTAGCATCATGGTAAACCCGGACCAACATCGAAGGGTTGGTCATCCAGGTTTTAAATTCCGGTCTCTGTACAATCTCCAGAGTCGTTGTGTATTTAAAAGCTTCTACGATTTTTATCTCTACAGTGACTTTCTGTTGCTGATCTTCAATATCAGCAATACAAAATTTTCGTGTTGCGCCTTCCAGAATTTTTTCTGGCTCACCATTTTTAATTCTGGCAAAGAGTGAACTTTCGATTGCGTCCGTTTCTGAATTTGCCACAAGTTCATCAAATGACTTGTCCAGGTAAACCTGCAACTGGGGCAAGAGTTTTAGCAGTAAGATGTAGTTTGCATCGCAAACTGCCATTTGCTTGATCAGGTCAATACTGTATCCGCTTTTTGGCATAGCTTGGGTTTGCCCTGGTTGCTGTCTATTCTAACGTCGATCTGGCTGAAATCTGTCTAATCGGTCAAATCTATCTATTATAGTCGGCTAAAATTGTGTTTTTGCTAATCGGGTCAAAATTTGCAGAAACGATTAGGTATATTAGCGGCTAAGTGCCTGTAATTGTAACGATTTGGGCGGGTATTGCGAGCTTGGGCAGAAAGATTTTTTAGTTGACATTCTGCACTTGTCAAAGCTTCCCTAGGTCCAGCCAGTCAGCAGGGAATTCCTGTTTAGCTGTAGCCACTGCAAGGCGATTATGGACATGGCATTGTTGATGGCGCCAGACTCAACGGCGGCAAAGGCTTCGGCAACCGAAAGGACTTCTACCTGAATGTCCTCATGCTCATGATCCAGTCCGTGGATACCTCCAGCAGACCTGGCATCAACACGAGCACAAAACAAGTGAACTTTTTCGCTACTGGCACCCGGGCTGTTGAAATAGGCACAGATTTTGGTCAGCTTGTTGGCCTTCAGGCCCGTTTCCTCGCTGGTTTCCCGGATGGCTACCTGCTCTTCTGTCTCATCCGTGTCCACCAGCCCAGCCACCAGCTCAAGCGGCCAGGGTGAGTCTTCATCATCGAGCATGCCGACCCGGAACTGGCGAACCATCACCACTTCTTCCCGCTCTGGGTCGTACAAAAGCACACCCACAGCCGGGGTTTTAACCAGCAATTCCCGGTCGATTTCCCCACTTCGGCCACCTTCAAACAGCCGATGGTGCAGACGCAGTTTGTCTACTTTCAGGAAAGAATCGAAGGGGGTTTCCCGCCTGACTACTTCAACGTCTGATTTACTGAAAGGCGGTTTCAGGGGTTTCATTCAGATGCTATTCGCTCGAACTACTTCCAAAATAATTTTCATCTTCTCGCGTATCTGGTGCTTATTCCCAATTCTGGGCAATGCTCTGCTGCCAGATGTCGCGGCCAGCCTTCTGCCATTTGCGAGCGACAGGAATTTCCAGTGCAGAGAAACAAGATGTGCATGATTGATTCTGTCTGCACTCCATCAACGAAATCAATCGCGGCTGGTGACTTCCAGCAAGTGAAAACCAAACTGGGTTTTTACCGGGCCCTGCAATGAATTCACATCGGCACTGAATACCACTTCATCAAATTCCTTAACCATCATGCCAGGCCCAAACTGACCCAGGTCTCCACCTTGAGCCTTGGAAGGACAATTGGAATGAGCACGAGCAATATCACCAAAATCTTCTCCTGCTTCGATTCTATCCTTGAGCTGCTGACATTCTTCTTCAGTGTCTACCAATATATGGCGAGCAGTTGCAGTAGTCATATG
Source organism: Gammaproteobacteria bacterium (assembly GCA_040218615.1). Taxonomy (GTDB): domain Bacteria; phylum Pseudomonadota; class Gammaproteobacteria; order Pseudomonadales; family Pseudohongiellaceae; genus UBA9145. Next base: position 354,968 of record JAVJRC010000011.1, on the reverse strand, counting down.
ATTCCCCTGTTGCGTTTGCGCTAATTATGCCCCAATCACTTTAAATAGCACAGTCTGAATCGGCTAAGGCCGGCGGTCGACAGGATGCGGCGGCGCGCTAATAAACGTATAATGCCCAACCTGCAGCATCTCCCTGGTTGGTAAATGGATTGCCCCATTCTGGCGCTGCACCCATCATTTCCAAATAATGTTTTATTAATTTTACTGAGTAGATTCATAAGCTATGCCTTTGCCTGAAGCCGCTCCAAGAAGACATGTGCACACGCGCGCCATCGATTATCGCGGATACGAACGAGAAGATGGTTTGTGGGATATCGAAGCCCACATGACCGATATCAAAACCTATGAATTCACGAACAAATGGAGAGGCACTGTTCCTGTAGGTGAACCTCTGCATGAAATGTTATTGCGTGTCACCATCGATGACAGTTTTGAGATCAGGGATATCGTCGCTGTTACTGATCACAGCCCGTTTGAGATGTGTCCCGACATCACTCCAAACTACAAAAACCTGATTGGCATCAGGATGGGTCCCGGTTGGCGTAAGGCGATTCGTACAAAGGTGGGGGGTGTACAGGGTTGCACGCACCTTACGGAATTGCTGTTTCCCATGGCCACTGTGGCAATGCAAACAATCTGGCCGATCATGAGTCAGCGCAAGAAGAACGACAAGCCTGTTGAAGAGCAGAAGACCAGGCGAAGACCGGTGGTGCTGGATACCTGCCATGCCTGGTCTACCGATTCACCGGTGGTGAAGGAAAATCAGCCGGACTACTACACGGGTGATGATTAACCGGCTTTTTCTGGAATTTGGCAGTGAGTTCGAGAGGAGATTGGCTAGCTGTGTTGTTTTGGAGTGACTAGCGTCCAGGGACGGGAACGCGGGAGGGCCAGGGATGGCCCAACGGAACGGAAAAACAATACAGCTAGCCAATCTCCGGTATGCACGATATTGAATATAATATTATCTGAAGAAATCTCAGGCTTAGAGCTACTTGTTGTAGTAGAGCGGGATGACCACTGTGACTATGACGCCTTCGCGGTCGGGTCTGTTCTCGGCACGGATCTGACCGCCGTGAAAGTCTGAAACAATTCGCGCGATGTGCAGGCCCATGCCCAGGTGGGGCTGCTTCTGCTTTTCCTGGGGGCGCACGGATATCATCGAATCGAACAGCCGGTCTTTCATTTCCTCAGGCAGGTATGGCCCGGCATTGGTGACTTTCATCACCGCGTGATCACGGAGAGCCCGGCAGTAGAGTGTGATGGGTTGATCCGGGTAAGAAAACTCCACCGCATTGGCAATCAGCTTGTCCAGTAACTGTGCAATGTACTCGGGTACGCCGTTGATATAAATCGGGTAGTTAGGCACATCCAGCTCAAACCGCGCTTCCGGGTATGCCAGTTTGTAGCCTTCGACACAGCCGCTGATGACTTCACAGAGATTGATCTTCTCTTTTTCCGAAGATTGCAGCATCTGCTCCAGCCGGGTGGCCTCGCTCATATTGGTCAGAATCAGGTTCAAACGCTTGATGCCGTCTTCCGCCCGCTCAATATAGACAGCAGATTCTTCGCTGTTTGCAGTCATGCCCAGGTTTTCAATGGAAGAGCGCACCACAGTAACTGGAGTTCGCAATTCGTGTGACAATCGTGAAGACATGTTTTCCAGGTATTTGGTGTACTGGGTCAGGCGCTCCACGATGCTGGAGAAACTGCGGGACAGGTCGCCGATTTCATCGGAGTTTCTGGAAGGAACGATGGTATTTTGCACGCGGCCACTGTCGTCGATAATGCCTTCCGCCTGATTACGCAGGACCCGGATGCGCGAAGAGATTCTGGAAGCAAAGAAAAAGAGGCCGAAAATGACGATGGCCATAACCGCCAGAATTGTATTGAAGAGCTGCTCCATGGCCTGGTTGCGGAATGTTCGCAAGCCATTCATGTTTTGATCGACCACCACTGCACCCATGACTTCATCGTTGGCAATGATCGGATGTGCCGCTTCCAGTAACCTGGTTTCAGTGTCGGCCAGGGTTCGGAACTGGGTCATGGGCGTGCCTTCCAGCGCCGAATCGATATGGGCACCGGCACGGGTTACATCGGAATACAGTTCATCAATGAAGTCGTTACTCGGCTTGGATAGAATCTGGTAATAAAGCGGATTGAGAATTTTGTTCTGCACATAGAGCCAGTACTTGTTGGTCCTTTCCTGGTCGGGAGTGGGAGTCAGCAGCAATCCGGTAGCGGACTGAATGTCACCCACGGTGAGCAGGACGCGGCCGCTCCTGTCTACCACCTGGATACGGGAATTGTTGTGGCCCATTCCGGCAACGATACGGTCAATTTCGGGTGTAGGCAGGCGCAATGATCCCAACAGCTCGCTATCATCGACGCCGTAAGTGGCGACGACGGTATTGACGTCGCGCTCGACCGGGTCGTCCACGTCAAACACGGCAAATCCCAGCCGCTCTCCAAGCATCTCCATTGGGATACGTAGTTCAACCACATAACCATTGTTAGTGTCATACCACTGACCGATGATGCGTTCTTCGTAGGTTGGGTTACTGTAATTCTCATCAACCTTAAATGGGTAAATCGGTTCCGGCTCATACGGCGCAATCACATAGCGATTTACTTCATTGCCCTCTCTGGACAGCATGGTGACCTGAAGAAAGTCGCTTCGGTAAACGGTCAGTGCTTCCGGGTCACGATAAACCACGTGATCATCGGTTACCTTGAAGTAGGCGTAGAGGAAACCATTGTAGTCGCCAAGCATGGTCCTGAACTGCAATGACTCTTCATTGCTGTAAGGGCGCATGGGGTTGAGTGATGTGCGCAAATAGTCTCGGGAGTCGTAGCCCACTTCGTATTGCTGATACTCCCCCCAGTCGCTTAGAGAACCATCCACCAGGGAGATAGGCGAATAGATCGGATAGACATAGAGATCTTCGCTGCGAGTTGCAGGGCTGTAGTTGCCCTCGTTAAACAACTCGGGTCGTTCGTTCAATGCAGTTGCCAGGGCCTGGGCAGTGCCCAGCACTGTCTGTTCCTGGCCGCGACGTAACACATCTTCCATTTCCAGAATGTACTGGTAGCCCAGCCAGGGAATCACCAGCAGAAAGCTGGAGAGAAAAACCAGCTTGGATCGAATACCGAATGGACTTTTCAGGGCCAGGCTCATGTGCAAGTAGCTTGTTTAGCCAGGAGCGTTTAACGCTCGTTACGGATTGGTCGGGGGCTAATGGGTCGGTACTGACTCAATGTTCCAGCGATAGCCCATGCCATAAACTGTTTCGATGCAATCAAACTCGGCATCAATCTGCATGAATTTTTTCCGGATACGCTTGATGTGAGAAGTGATGGTGCTGCCATCCACAAAAATCTTCGATTCCTGCATCAAGACCTGTCGACTCTTCACATGACCTGGATATTTGGCCAATGCGTGCACCATCCAGAATTCTGTCACCGTCAGTGGTATGGGTTCACCATCCCACTGGACAGTGAGTCGACCAATATCCAGGGAAAGCTTGCCACGCTGCAGCAAGTTTTCCGGCGAGGGCGGCTGATCGATAACATCCAGCCTCCTGAATAGTGCTGCGATTCGAGCAGTAAGATGAGGCAGGCTGATGTCTTTGGTGAGATAGTCATCGGCACCCATACGCAAACCGCTCACCGTATCGAAATCATTGTCCCGGGCGGTAAGAAAAATTATCGGCAAGGTGTCAGACAGGGAGCGGAGCGCCTGGCACAGGGTGAAGCCACCATCGATTTCATTTTCCAGGCCGATATCGATGATGGCCAGGTTGGGTAGCCGGATATCGAAGGCCGACATGGCGTCTTTTCGGTTCGCGTAAGTCTGCACTTCATAGCCCTGCTTACGCAGCACATCGGCGTAGTTTTCGCGAATCGCGGCCTCATCTTCCACTATTGCAATTCTTCTGCTCATACTCTCATTTTACCAAGGCTGGGTCGCCAGTATTCAAATCCGGATTTTCATTGCTAATCAGTAATTTAGCGCGAATATACCCTATTTGACGCGGGAAACAGAGTCCTGGTTTTCTCCCCCTGGCCATTGCCATGATTCTGCCATATTTAATCACCACATGGCCCCAATACCTCCCCGCAGCGGCAATAAACACGGTGTTTAATAAGTATCCACAAGCGGAGGTACGGTCTGCCTGCCCTCAGCGAGGATCAGGCGGTTGGCAAAGCACTGGTGTGCTGGACTTGTGTTCCTGACTGGAGCCCCATTTTAGTAGACGCACAACCGCGATGTTTTTCCCCACATAAACGAGTAGCACAAGGAATTACGGTTATGACCAAACAACTTAACTCTCTTATCAGCCCTGTCGCAGTTCTCACCGTTGGCCTCGCGGTTTCCGGAATCGCCTTCGCTGACTCCACCCCTTACAACGATACCGCCGTCGAGAAGGAAGAAGCGGCGGGCTTTCTGAGTGGTGCCGCTATCGGTGCCGCCGCCGGAGGACCACCTGGTGCCATCGTCGGCGCAGCAATTGGCGCCTTTATCGGTGATGGCTGGGTCACCCGCAACGAATACAAGGATATGCAATCCGAATGGGTTGCCATGCAACTGGAAGTGGAACGAGCTCAGCAACAAGCTATCGCATTGGAAGAGCAAAACAAGGCAGCCCTGGATGAACTGGAAGCATTACGTAATGCCGGCCCAACGGTGTTGCCTGCTTATCTGAGCACAGCTCCGCAAAACCCCTTGTTCGACAACACCACTATCTCTGTTCACTTTCGCAGTGGTTCCAGTGAAATCGAAAGTCACTATGAAACCCAACTGGCGAGTCTGGTGCGACTGGCGCAACAACTCCCCAACAGTGCATTGGAGATAACCGGTTACGCGGATCGCAACGGGGATGCTGCCAACAATATGGATCTGTCCCGGCAGCGCAGCAATTCGGTCAAGCAGTTCATAGCCAATCTCGGTGTTGAAGAGAGCGCCATAAGCGCAATTGCTTACGGCGAATCTCAACCGCTACATCCCAGCCAGAGCTATGAAACCGATTTTTTTGATCGCCGCGTGCTTGTTCGATTGATTGACACCAGTCAACAAATGCTGAGCCGTGGTCAGTAAGCCCTGTTTCTATTACAGGTAATGAACGGAGAAGTTCGATGAAAGATTTGAGACTCGTCATAGGCAACAAGAACTACTCATCCTGGTCATTGAGTCCGTGGCTACTGCTGAAGATGTTCGACATAGATTTCGAAGAAATTCAGATCGCTCTCTATCAGGACAATACGGCCGAGAAGCTTGGGCCCTACTCCCCCTCCTTGAAGGTGCCCGTACTGTTACACAAGGAAGTGACAGTATGGGATTCACTTTCCATTTGCGAATACATTTCTGATGAGCTGCTGGGAAATTCCGGCTGGCCGGCCAATCCCAAGCGCAAGTCCTGTGCTCGCTCCATCAGTGCAGAGATGCATTCAGAGTTTCCGCACTTGAAGCAAGACTGGCCTATGAACTGCAAGGCTTCCTACAAACTGCAGCCATCAGATGCGGTGATCAACGAAATCGCGCGCATTGATGCAATCTGGAGTTGTACTCGCCGTCGCTACGGAGAAACAGGCAACTATCTCTTTGGCCGTTTTTCCATTGCCGATTGCATGTTCGCGCCCATGGCAGTTTGCTTCGATGCCTATGGTGCCGAGTTAAGTAGTGACGCCTACACATATATGCAGACCATGCTAGACAACCCTTTCGTGCAGAAATGGATCACACTCGGACGCAGGGAGAAAGAGACGCTCTCTATTGCCTATGCCAGTTCTGCCTGAGCATCTGCACATTCACTCTGCAATCTGTTCTAAATAGAAAAAGCCCTGACGGGCTTTTTCTATTTCTGGCTGGCTTGTTTTGCCTACTCTCGCCATTGCACATGGATATTGAATCATCCTACGCTTCTTACATCGTTCCCTACAAATTTACCGTATTGAGTCGATATTTCTGAAAGAGCGACTGAAGGAGCGGCACCCATGTCTGCAACAGATGTAATCCATTTCTGGTTTGAAGAGCTTGAACCAAAGCAGAGGTTCAAGAAGGATCCGGAGCTGGATACGCTCATCGGCGAGCGCTTTGGAGAAGTTCACGAACGGGCGCGCCAGGGGCTTCTTTACACCTGGCGCGAACATCCACTGGATGCCCTGGCCGAGATCATCGTGCTGGATCAGTTCTCCCGCAATATGTTCCGGGATTCTGCTGAAGCCTTTGCCTACGACTCACTGGCCCTGGTGCTTGCGCAGGAAGCCGTTCGGCGCAAGTTTGATGTGGAACTGGAACCAGGCCAGCGCAGCTTTCTCTACATGCCATTCATGCACAGCGAATCCGCAGAGATTCACGAGATTGCGCTCTATCTGTTTGGCCAGGAAGGGCTGGAAGAGAATTACAACTTTGAAGTGCGGCACAAGGAAATCATCGACCGCTTCGGACGTTATCCCCACCGCAACGAAATTCTCGGCCGTGAGTCCACACCCGAGGAGCTGGAATTTCTGTCGAAACCGGGATCGAGTTTCTAGTTCCGGGACGGTAAAACGTCTCGAAGCTTGTCCGCCATTTCGATCAGCGCAGACTCTGTAGTTTCCCAATCCATACAGGCATCAGTTACCGAGACACCATACTTCAACTGGGAAAGATCCTCGGGGATTGACTGGTTACCATGATTAATATGGCTTTCCAGCATCACACCGATGATCGATTTGTTGCCTTCCAGAATTTGATGGGTCACATCTTTCAAAACCAGTGGCTGGACATCAGGGTCTTTGTTGGAGTTGGCGTGAGAGCAATCGATCATGATGTTCTGGCTGACACCGCCCTTTTCCAATGCAGCTTCGCATTGCGCTACATGTACCGTGTCATAATTCGGACCATTGCTGCCACCGCGTAACACCACATGGGCATAGGGGTTGCCTTGTGTAGTAACAACCGAGACCTGTCCCTCGCCGTTGATACCCAGAAAACGATGGGGGCTGGAAACAGACTGCATGGCATTGATGGCCACCATCAAACCGCCGTCTGTTCCATTCTTGAATCCCACCGGGGAAGAGAGACCCGATGACATTTCACGGTGGGTCTGTGATTCCGTAGTGCGTGCCCCGATAGCCGACCAGGCAATCAAATCCTGCATGTATTGGGGAGAGATGGGGTCCAGCGCCTCGGTGGAAGCAGGCAAGCCAAGCTCAGCGATGTCCAGCAACAGTTTGCGACCAATACGCAGCCCTTCTTCTATCTTGAAAGAGTCATCCAGATGGGGGTCGTTAATCAGGCCTTTCCAGCCAATGGAGGTGCGTGGCTTTTCAAAGTACACCCGCATGACAATATAAAGGGTGTCCTCAACCTTCGCTGCCAACTCTTTCAGCCGGGAGGCATAATCCATGGCCGCGTCAACATCGTGGATCGAGCAGGGGCCCACCACCACGAACAGGCGAGGATCTTTGCGATCCAGTATGTCAAAGATGGTCTGGCGGCTGGCGTGAACGGTCTCCAGCGCCTTGCCCTCAAGGGGTAGTTCCCCTTTAAGAGATTCCGGTGTGATTAGCGCTTCATTGGACGCTATATTAATGTTGTCAGTTAAGGCTGACATGGCTGCTTTCCTGTAGTTTCTGTATGCTTCCGGCTTCGCTTTCGATTCGCTCCAGGTGACGATTTGTCGCTATAAGCCTCGAATAGCCCTGAAAAAGACCCTGAAGATGGCCTAATTCCCCTCAAAAACGGGGCGGCAATCATACCAGAATAGGATTTTTAAACCAGAGTGGCACAGGCCACCACCAGACAGGTAGACAATGCACATCAGTACAGAATTCGATGCTGGCAATATAGAGCTTGTCAGCGACCAGGATCCTTCAGACATCCAGCTCAAAATTCAGCCTGACCAGGATTCGGATTTCTATCAATGGTTTTACTTCAGAGCCTCTGGCATCAAGGGCCAGAGCTGCCGATTTCGCCTGCTGAACGCCGAGGGAGCAGCCTACCCGGATGGCTTCAGAAACTACCGGGTCTGTTACTCCTATGATCGAGAACAGTGGCTACGACATCCCACCGAGCTGGACAGTGGCGTGCTGAGTTTTCAATTCGAGGCGGAACATGATTCCGTTTATTTCGCTTATTTTGCTCCCTACTCCATGGAACGGCATCACAAGCTGGTTGCTCGTGCACAAACTGCGGCCCATTGTTCCTTACAAGTGTTGGGACAATCACTGGACGGGCAGGACCTGGACAAATTGACATTCAGCACTGGGAGCGATGGCAACAAGAAGCAGTGCTGGATTATCGCCCGCCAGCACCCGGGCGAAACCATGGCCGAGTGGTGGATGGAAGGCTGCATCAATAAACTGCTTGATGAGTCCAGCGAACTCACGCGCGAGCTGCTCGCCAACTGCGACATTCACCTGATCCCCAATATGAACCCGGATGGCAGTCGCCGTGGTCATCTTCGTACCAATGCCAAAGGAAGAAACCTGAACCGGGAGTGGGCCGAGCCCACTCTAGAACAATCGCCGGAGGTGTTTCTGGTCAAAGCCGCCGCCCAATCAACCGGTGTAGATTTCTGGCTGGATGTGCATGGTGATGAATCGCTGCCCTATTGCTTTATTGCTGGCACCGAAGGACTGAGGGGCTGGTGCGAGAAAGACCAGCGGGGGCTCGATTTCTACCGCAACGTCCTGGCAGAACTTAACAGCGACTTTCAAACCGAAAAAGGTTATCCGGTCAAAGCACCCGGCACAGCCAACCTCACCATGAGCACCGCACAAATTGCATCACAGCATGGTTGTCTGGCCATGACCCTGGAGATGCCGTTCAAGGACACCACCGATACGCCCGATGAAAAGTTCGGCTGGTCGCCTGAGCGATCCGGCAAACTGGGCGAGTCCTGTCTACAGGCTTTGGCAGCCTATATTGAAAAAGGGTTTTATGAATAAGGATGAGATAGAGCTTGAAGACAATGCGGAGAAAAGCCGATTCCAGTTTGACCTGGACGGCCAACTTGGCCTGGTCGAATATATTCTGGTTAAGAACCAGATTTATTTAACCCACACAGAGGTTCCGGAATCTTTGGGCGGCAGGGGATATGGAAGCCAGATTGTTAAGCTGGCCCTGGAAAACATCAAGTCCAGGGGCTTGAAGCTGATACCTCAATGCCCCTTCGTGGTGGCCTATATTGAAAAAAATCCACAGTGGCAGGAAATCCTGGATCCTATCGCCAAAAAATAGAGTCGATAAAGGCGTCCTGTTCTAGACTTTATGGTAAAGCTTGCGCCCCTGGTCGTTGTATTCGTTAGCCATCTCTTCCATACCTGACTTCAGTGCCTCATCCACATCGCCCGCGGTCCTGGCTGCGGCGTAGTCTCTTACTTCCTGGGAAATTTTCATGGAACAAAATTTGGGACCACACATGGAGCAGAAGTGTGCGACCTTGCCCGATTGCTTGGGCAGGGTTTCATCATGGAAGGCTCTTGCCGTAGTGGGATCGAGGCCGAGATTAAACTGGTCTTCCCAACGGAATTCGAAACGGGCCTTGGACAAGGCGTTGTCTCTAAGCTGCGCACCCGGATGCCCCTTCGCCAGATCGGCTGCGTGGGCAGCAATCTTGTAAGCCATTAACCCGTCTTTCACATCCTGCTTGTTGGGCAAGCCCAGATGTTCCTTGGGTGTCACATAGCACAGCATGGCGCAACCAAACCAGCCGATCATGGCTGCCCCAATGCCCGACGTAATATGGTCGTAGCCAGGTGCGATATCGGTGGTGAGCGGTCCCAATGTATAAAAAGGTGCCTCGTCGCACACTTCAAGCTGCTTTTCCATGTTCTCCTTGATCATATGCATGGGCACATGGCCAGGGCCTTCGATCATGGTCTGGACGTCATGCTTCCAGGCAATTTGGGTTAACTCGCCCAGGGTTTCCAATTCGCCAAACTGGGCAGCATCGTTGGCGTCTGCCACCGACCCGGGTCTTAGACCATCACCCAGGGAGAAAGACACATCGTAGGCCTTCATAATTTCGCAAATATCTTCGAAATGGGTGTAGAGGAAATTCTCTTTGTGGTGGGCCAGGCACCATTTGGCCATGATAGAACCGCCGCGGGACACGATACCGGTTACCCTTTTGGCAGTAAGCGGCACATAGCGTAGCAACACTCCTGCATGGATGGTGAAGTAATCCACACCCTGTTCCGCCTGTTCGATCAGGGTGTCGCGATAGATATCCCAGGTCAGGTCTTCAGCCACTCCATCGACTTTTTCCAGCGCCTGATAAATGGGAACCGTACCGATGGGCACCATGGAGTTGCGAATAATCCATTCCCGGGTTTCGTGAATATTCTTGCCGGTAGAGAGATCCATTACCGTGTCGGCTCCCCACAGTGCGGACCAGGTCAGTTTTTCAACTTCTTCTTCTATGGAGGACGTGACTGCGGAATTACCGATGTTGGCGTTCACTTTCACCAGAAAGTTTCGGCCGATGATCATGGGTTCGATTTCCGGATGATTGATATTGGCAGGAATGATCGCCCGGCCCCTGGCGACTTCGTCGCGGACGAATTCAGCAGTGATTTCTTCCGGAATAGTGGCGCCGAATGATTCCCCTGGGTGCTGCTCGGTTGGTTGCGACTCCTGTCTCAGTTGTGCCCGCTGCATGTTTTCCCGAATGGCTATGTATTCCATTTCCGGCGTGATGATGCCCTGGCGGGCATAGTGAAGCTGGGAAACATTCTTGCCAGCAATTGCCCGTCGCGGAGGCCGGATATGACCGAAACGCAGGTGTTCGGTAGTGGCATCTTCCTGTCTGGCCCGCCCAAACGTAGAGCTGGCCTTGTCCAGAATTTCAGTGTCTTCCCGCTCCTCTATCCAGGCCTGGCGGATGGGTGGCAGACCTCGACCCAAATCGATTTCGCAGTCTGCATCGGAGTATGGACCAGAAGAATCGTAGACTCGCAGCGGAGGATTCTCTTCCACGCCGCTTTCGGTCACCGTGGCAGTGAGATTGATCTCCCGCATGGGCACCTGGATGTCCTCCCGGCTGCCCTGGACGTAGACTTTTCGTGAATTGGGATAATGTTCAGCAGAACTGGTGTCCAGTTGACTGATTTTGTCCGCGAGTTGTTCGGTTTTGGCATTCATTGAGGTTTCCTTTTTCTAACCGGCCTGAACCGTCTGACCATAGCCTGGCGACAGGAGCATCATGCTGATTGGAAGAATTTCATTGGGTTCAGCAGTGTGAGATCGGCTCTTGATCTGAGCACCTGCTTGATCGAATCATTATGCCCGAAAAGTTTACCGATTTGTTGAACTTCGCCGAGACCGAAGCTTCTTCTTGTTCCTAACGAATCTTGCCGGCATCCAGATTGACTGTAACTGGAAGCAATTAGAATCGTCTAAGTCCTCAATCACTGTAGAAATCGCAAAGCTGTACGACTAGGACCATACTTTCCCTTGAATCGAGCAGGAAACAGGTTGAATGGTCCATTTCGCCGGGGCAGGGAAATTGTCACTTTTGGTTACACTGTGTAGAATGCCGCTTGCTCCGCACCACCCCACATCCTGCTGATTCTTCTCATGAATTAATCTGCAGCAATGACATTCAGTTATTAAGGTCAGAAACTATGGAACGACTAATGAAGTACCTGGGAATTCTTCTGGTTTGTTCACTGAGCCCTACTCTCAGTCAAGCTCAGGATCTCTATTCCATTCTACAGCTGGCGCTGGACAACGATCCTACCCTGCGCCAGGCCGAAGCCAGTTACCGGGCCAACCGGGAAACCATGGTTCAGAGCCGTTCTTCCCTGCTGCCGAACTTGGGAGTTGGCGGTCAGACGGCCAGAATTACCAGTGGACCCTCGTCTCCAATCTTTCGGGACGTCCCGGATCCCGTCACCGGCGAAACCCGGACGGTCCTGATCCAGGACGAACACAGCTATGCCAATGGACTGAATAACCATGGCTGGGGCGTGAACCTCAACCAGAGTGTGGTCAACCTGGCCAACTGGTATACCTTTCAAAGCGCCAAGGCCAGTGACCGCGCTGCCGCTGTGAATCTGGCAGCCCAGGAGCAGGACCTGATCATGCGGGTGGCGACAGCCTATTTTGATGTTCTGCGGGCGCAGGAGCTATTGGAAACCAACCTGCAGGAAGAAGAAGCCGCACTTCGGTCACTGGACCAGACCCGGCAGCGGGAAGAAGTGGGGCTGGTCGCGATTACTGATGTCTATGACGCCCAGGCGGCCTACGATCTGGCGCGTAATACCACGATATTGCAGCGGGACATCCTGCAGGCCCGGCTCGAAGGCCTGGAAGCCATTACCGGCCAGACCCACAGGGACATTGAAGAACTGCGGGAAGACTTTCCTATCCTGCAGGTTGAAGGCACGCTCGATGAGTGGGAAGACCAGGCAGAGGACAACAGCCTGGCCATTGCGGCTGCGGAATTTAACCTGGAGGCGTCTCGCAAGACGCTGGCGGCGAGAAAGTCGGATCATTTGCCAACCATTGATTTTGCCGGTCAATACGGGCACAACGTGACCGCACCAATCATCAGCCAGGGTATCCAGATTGGCGGCGGTGCCTTCGATCGCACCTCGCTGGCGTTGAGTATCAATGTTCCGCTGTATCAGGGTGGGGTGTTGAGGTCCAGACGCCGACAGGCCGAATACAATATGATTGCTGCCAAGGAATCATTGGAACTGACCAAGCGCCAGTTAACCCAGAATATTCGCAATGCCTATCGCCGGGTGAACACGGACGTGCTGGTCATTGCCCAACGACAGCAGTCCATTACTTCTACGCAGACAGCACTGGATGCGACAGAATTGGGTGCGGAAGTAGGTACGCGGAATATTGTTGAGGTCTTGTTGGCTCGCCAGAACTTGTATCGGGCTTTGCGGGATTATGCAGATGCCAGGTTCAACTATGTGCTTGATACCCTGGTGTTGAAACAGGTTGCCGGTATTCTTACTCCGCAGGATGTGATTGAACTGAATCAGTGGTTGCAGCAAACGAACTAGTGGTTCGTTTTGTTTAAGAAGGCCGCTCATTTCTAGCTGCCTTTTTTGTAAGGGCTCAGTTTCAATTTGAGTACCGAGGTTGGTCGGACGAGGATTCGCCTGGCCTGTTTCTGGACACGCCGTAAACCCATCCCTGGGGGCTCGGGAGCAGCATCCCTGCTGCTCACGGTCCTGAAACAGGCCAGGCGAATCCTCGTCCTGATAGGGTCAGTGTTTTTTTCTATCTGAGCCTGAACCGCCTTTTGTTTGTGTCGATAAATTAGCAAATATTCAAATCTTAACGCTTGCGCCACACAGAGACCTGGCTGACGATGTATTCGTATTTTCGTCGGTGCTCGCGAATCATGAACGGCAAGTCCTCTTCATGGAGAAGCTCAAAGCCCGGCAGTTTTTGTGAGATAGCTTGCAACGTACCCGCGCTGTCGGGACCATCGAGAAAATTTTCTGGTGGAGTAAACTCAGGCATCCAGGTGTTGGGGGAAGCAATGACCAGCACACCGCCGCTGGCAATATATCGATCGGAATCGACAAACTGTGCCAGGCATTGATCGGGACCTGAGAGTCGGCACAACAAATTGCTCAGCAAGATGGCATCGTGGGGATGCTCGCTGTTCAATAAGGGAACAGCACTCAATCGTGATGCATCTCCCTGTACGAACTCGACACGGTCAGTATCGATCGCCTCATCGATGGAGGCTTCCAGCTCTGTGCTGTGATTTCCTGTATCCCAGCGGGCGTAGGCTAGCTTGCGATTGCAGCGCAGTGCTTCAGCCACGTGAATAAAGGCATCGCTATAGTCCAGCCCGATCACCTGCTCGAAGGATCTGGCCAGTTCGAAACTGGCTCTGCCGACCGCACAGCCGAGATCCAGAACCTTTTTCTTTTCCCCTGCAAACTGGTTTACCAGCTCAACCGTTCTTAATACCAGATCTGACACTTTGGGGTACTCGATGCGGCTGGCAAGCTCGTCGTCTCTCTGTTCCCGGTCGCTTCCATAGTGAAATAACAGGTACTGATTGACCGTCTTGTCGGTATCGTATTTATCGCCCTTCTTCGCCGCGGTGGAAATGTCCTGCACCACCCTAAAGCCGGCGTGTTGAAAGAAGTGGGGGCGAAAATGAAACCGGGCCCAGATGCTGGCTTCATCACCTGTGCTGATAAAGGAACCGCCCAGAATCATCTGGTGCTCGCCATCGAAGCAAGGTGTGCTGAAATCGGTGTAGTAGGGATGAATCTCGAATCCCGGCAAAGGATGAAAAGTGTCCTCGCACCACTGCCAGACATTGCCAAAGCTGTCATGAAAGCCTCGATCATTTTCGGGCAGTGCATCCACGGGACATTCGCTGCCATAGTTCAAGTTGTGGTTAGTCCTGGCTGTTTGTGGGGAAGCCATTACGGAATCTGCATTCATTAGGGATTCCAATTCGGACTGATTTCCGGCTACTGCTTCTATCGATGAGTCGCGAATTGCGTGATGCTCACATTCCTGCAGCAAGCGATAGGGTCTTTTCGATTGATCCTGTTCGGACAACCAGGCGCAATAGGCTTTCGCTTCGTAATAATTAACCACCGCAGGCCAGCGCCATTGCATGGGAATTTCAGCGAATGTGGTTCTCAGCTTGTAACGATGTGAACCGGCTGGTCCGTCCTGCACCCAGAACGTCGGCCATTTCACATTGCGAAACTGGCGCCAGCCCCAAGCGGATTCGGACCAGTATTTCTTTTGCTCATATCCCCCGGCACTTACGAAGCGATGAAACTCTCCGTTGCTAATGAGAAATTTACTGGCCCTGAATGCCTGGTAGTCCCGTGTGTCGGAGCCGTATTCGTTGTCCCAACCGAAACTCGGCCAGGCTAAGGGCTTGCCCAGTTCTGCCTGACCAGCGGCTATCTCTATCAGTTCGTTAACGGGATAATCGGCACCCTCTTTGGGCTCATGCTTCTGTTCCACTAGGTCCGTTTGCCATTGTGGCCAATTGTCGGGTTCGCGCACATATTCAATCGGTAGCTCGCGAATCAGCACGGACGAAGTCTCCAGGTGAATTCGTTCGTGTTCAAAGCCCATGACCAGTGACCAGGCGGGGGATGACTGATTGACCGGCTCATCCAGAGCGGGGTGCGTGGAGATGATCTCGCGTACCAACTCATAGACCTGCTTTCTATATTCACGCACTTCGTCCAGGGAAGGCCAGATATCGTCGCTACCTTCATGCAGGTCGTCCCAATTCATTTCATCGACGCCAGTTTCGAACAACAACTCTAATTCCTGGTTCACCGGAGATTGAATCAATCCGCTGACCAACAATTTGTTCACGTAGAAACAGACTGGATGAGCGTAGTAGAAAATGAGTGGATGTCGTGTCTTGTGATAAGGCCTGACATAGTAGGCTTCGTCGGAGACGAGCGCGGAGAATAGAGTCTCGGTCAATGCCCAGGTGTTTTCAAAATAGGCGAGAACAGCGGTCCGGCCAGCATTCAGGTTGAGCAAAGGCAGCGAGATGCCCTCAACTCCAGTGTCAATGTCTGGCTCGTGGTTTGCCTGGCTCTCATTGTCCTGCGACATTGTGTGCAGGTCCTCCATCGCGGTCATTATCTCGTCCTGTGTTCGTTTGTTACTAAATTGGGCTTGCTATAACACAGCTATTACGTAATTGATGGCATGGTTAGATTAGTGCAATTCGAGAAAGCGGGCCATAATCAGTTACACTTGAGCCGTAATTGAAGACCGATAGCAGGGGAAAAGTATTGCAAAGTAAACTACCACAAGTTGGCACGACAATTTTTACAGTCATGTCAAAAATGGCACAGGATTTTGCTGCTATAAACCTGTCACAGGGGTTTCCCGACTTCGATTGTCCGGAAAAACTGAAAGAGCTGGTGGTTCATTATCTCAATGACCGAAAAAACCAGTACCCGCCCATGGCTGGTATACCCCAGCTCAGAGAGCAAATAGCACACAAGGTGGCGACTCTTTATGGATATGAAGCTGATCCGGAATCCGAAATCACGGTGACATCAGGCGCGACCGAAGCGCTGTTCGATACGGTTCAGGCCGTGATTCATGCTGGTGATGAAGTCATCATGTTCGACCCCGCCTATGATTCCTATGAACCTGCGGTGGCAATGGCTGGGGGAAAATCCGTGCGACTGGCACTGCGCCTGCCCGACTACAGTATCGACTGGAAACTGGTTGAGCAGGCCGTGACCGACAAGACCAGGCTTATCATTATTAACTCACCCCATAACCCTTGTGGTTCAGTATTGGACAATAATGATCTCGATGCCCTTGCCGCAATCATTGCAGAGCGCGATATCACCGTGCTCAGCGATGAGGTGTATGAGCATATGGTGTTCGATGGTGATCGGCATTGCAGTGTGCTGACTCATCCGCAGCTGAGGTCCCGAAGTTTTGCCGTATTCTCGTTTGGCAAGACCTATCATGTGACTGGCTGGAAGATGGCCTATTGTGTGGCAGCAAAGCCGTTAACTATCGAGTTTCGCAAAGTCCATCAGTTCGTCACCTTTACCACCAACAGCTTTCTGCAATATGCCATAGCAGATTTCATGGCAATCTGCCCTGAACATGCTACCGATCTGGCCGGGTTTTATCAGCAAAAGCGAGACAGGTTTTGTGAGCTGCTCGAGCCTTCCAGGTTTAAACTTTCTCCTTCCAGGGGGACTTACTTTCAGCTTGCGGACTACAGCGAGATCAGTGACAAACCCGATATGGAGTTTGTGCGCGAGCTTACCCAGGAAAAAGGGGTCGCGGCTATTCCTTTGACACCTTTCTATGCGCAGCCACCCGAGAGTCGAATCATTCGGTTCTGTTTTTGCAAGGACGATGAGACTCTGGTGAAGGCCGCCGAAATTCTCTGCCGACTCTGAGATTGACCATGGATGCTGCCAACGCCACAGAACTCGCCGCTGATATTAAACAATGGGGGAAGGAGCTTGGCTTTCAGCAGATGGCCATCAGTGACGCCGACCTCAGTGACTACCATGCCAGCTATCAATCCTGGCTGGAGAATAATTATCATGGTGCGATGCACTACATGGCTGAAAACCAGAACCTGCGCAATCATCCCGAACAACTTCATCCCGGTACCATTCGCATTATCAGTGTACGCATGGACTACGCGCCGGAAACCTCCAATTCATTGGCCCCGATGCATAAACCTAACAAGGCTTATGTGGCTCGCTATGCGCGGGGACGTGACTATCACAAATTGATGCGTAAACGCCTGCAGCAACTGGCAGAGCGTATCGAATCAGTGGTCGGTGAATTCGGTTACCGTGCTTTTGTCGACAGCGCCCCCGTACTGGAAAGAGCGATCGCGGAAAAATCCGGACTTGGCTGGATTGGCAAGAACACCATGTTAATCAACAAGCAGGCAGGTTCCTGGTTTTTTCTTGGCGAGTTGTTTACCGATTTACCACTTCCCGTGGACGAACCCGATAGTGATCACTGCGGGAGTTGCAGGGCCTGCCTGGACATTTGCCCTACCGACGCCTTTGTCGGGCCCCAGCAAATGGATGCGCGGAGGTGTATCTCATACCTGACCATTGAGCTGCGGGAAGCAATTCCCGAAGAGTTTCGTAAACCCATGGGAAACAGGGTGTTTGGCTGCGATGACTGTCAGCTGGTTTGTCCCTGGAACAAGTTCACCCGGGTAAGCCAGGAACAGGACTTCTCCCCACGTCATCGACTGGATGATTGTGAGTTGATGGAATTGTTTTCCTGGACGGAAGCACAGTTCCTGGACAGAACTGCTGGCTCGCCCATTCGCAGAATCGGCTACGAATGCTGGCAGCGCAACCTGGCAGTGGGGCTGGGTAATGCGGAGACCAGTGCAGAACTGGTTGCGGCCTTGCAGGCCAGGCTCGGACAGGTGAGCCCTATGGTTCAGGAACACATAGAGTGGGCACTACAGCAGCACCAGGATGCCTGATGGGCCGGGCTGTGGGCTCATTCCTTGAAGAAGTGTTCCCGGTAGTGCTTTAGCTCTGCCACTGAATCTTTGATGTCCTCCATGGCCTGGTGTGCTCCCTGTTTGGTGAGTCCGTCCAGAATGGCTGGCTTCCAGCGGCGGGCCAGCTCCTTAACCGAACTTACATCCAGATTACGATAATGGAAAAAGGCTTCCAGTTGAGGCATGTAGTTGGCCAGGAATCTTCGATCCTGGCAGATGCTGTTGCCACACATGGGAGAGGCATTGGGCTCAGAATACTCGGCGAGAAATGCCAGGGTAGCCCGTTCTGCCTCGGCTTCATCCACCTCGCTGTCCTTGACCCGATCGATCAGCCCGGATGCTCCGTGGTGCCGCTGGTTCCATTCATCCATGCCGTCCAACAGACTGTCCGGCTGTTTAACTGCCAGAACCGGCCCTTCGGCCACCAGGTTCAAGTTTGAATCAGTGATTAGCGTGGCAATCTCTATGATTCGGTCTGATTCCGGGATTAGCCCGGTCATTTCCAGGTCGATCCAGATCAGATTCTGCTTTTTGTCCATCTCAGCGCTATCCTTTACTGCGGGCCTTTATTGCTGGCCTTTGATGTGAGCCGCTACCAGGCACCCTCTTTCACATTCTTTGTGAGAGACAATAGTGTAACAAAGCTCGGTAGGGTGGAATATGTCATATAATCGGCTCAGCCATGAGCAGACGCAAGTTAAGCAAGCAACAACAAACCCGCATCACCGCCAATCAGGATCAGGTATTGGCCGCAGATGACGAATCGAACCGAAACCAGCAATCCTATAACAACTGTAATGGCAGAGTGGTCAGCCATTATGGCAAGCAACTGGATGTAGAAACCCTCGTTGGAGATGATGCCCTGGAGCTGGAAGATACGGGAGTTATTGTGCGCTGCCACCAACGCGCCAACCTGCCCGAACTGGTTACTGGCGATTATGTGGTCTGGGAAAGAGAGGATTCCGAGTCGGGAGTCATCGTAGCGGCAGCGGAAAGACACAGCGTTTTTCAGCGCCCAGGCTTTGCCGGCAAGATCAAACCGGTGGCTGCCAATATCGACCGGGTTGTAATTGTCATCGCCACCGCACCCGAACCCTTCATGAACCTCATCGACCGCTATCTGGTAGCCATCTCTGCCTTGAACCTGGATGCCCTGCTAGTGATGAACAAAACTGACTTGATTGATGCTGACAATCGTCAGGCGATTGATTCACTGCTTTCAGTTTATGAGCAACTGAATTACCCGGTGCAAAGAGTCTCCGCCCAGGACAAATCCGGCATCGACGCACTGGCAAGCGATCTGCAGGGCGAGACAACGGTGCTGGTGGGCCAGTCGGGTGTCGGCAAATCATCCCTGATTAATTGCCTCGGGGGTGATTCACTCGCCGAAACCGGAGCGCTTTCCGCGGCAAAGTACAAGGGAACCCACACCACCACTACGGCAAGACTGTTTCATCTTGCTGGGTTCGATGTCATCGACTCCCCTGGCATACGCGAGTTTGATCTGGGGCATGTGAGCGTTGATGAAGTAAATTCGGTGTTCCCGGAAATCGTCGAGCATGGCGCGAACTGCAAGTTCAGGGATTGTCGACACCAACAGGAACCCGGCTGTGCGGTACAAGCCGCATTGGCGGCTGACCAAATCAATGCAGACAGAATGGAAAGTTATCGGCGCATCATCGCCAACCTGGGCAGCAGCCAATGATACACTGCTGTCCCGGCCCAGGAATTCAACATGAGCACTGACCAGTTACCCCTCATCATCAGCCCGGAATCATTGCGCAAGTCATTGGCGGACGATCCCTCTTCTGCGGAAAGCCTGTTACTGATCGCAGTTTGCAGCAAGGAAGTGTTTAACACCCATCATTTGCCGGGCTCGCAATTAATCGAGCCTGCTGAATTGGTCAGTGGAGAAAAACCTGCCACGGGGAAGATCCCAACTGAAGAGCAGCTTAGCCAGGTTTTCTCCCGGGTGGGACTGGATTCGGGCAAGCACGTCATTGCCTATGACGATGAAGGCGGCGGCTGGGCCGGACGCCTTATCTGGACCCTGGAAGTCCTGGGTCACAACAAAGCCTCCTATCTCGATGGTGGACTGGTGGCCTGGGTGAAAGCAGGCTTACCGGTAACAGACGCCAGCCATGAGATAGAGCCCAGTGACTATAAGGCGCGCATTGACAGGAGCCTGATCGCCCAGTTGGATGAGGTGAAAGATCAACTGGGTGATCCGGAAACTGTGGTGTGGGACGCTCGCGCCAGAGAAGAATATGAAGGACGAAAAGTCACCGCCCGGCGCAATGGGCATATACCCGGCGCGGTCAATCTGAACTGGCTGCACTTGATGGACCCGGACAATGATCTGCGCCTGAGACCACTCGAAGAGATTCAGGCGCAACTGCATTCGCTGGGAATCGACAGCAACAAACAGGTGATTACCCATTGCCAGACCCACCACCGGTCCGGACTCACCTGGCTGGTTGGCAAAGCGCTGGGTATCAATATTCGCGCCTATGATGGATCCTGGTCGGAGTGGGGTAACCGGGATGACACTCCCATCGATTCGGTCAGTGCAGAAGGACAATAGTCTTTAATGTCACGGCTTTTCGTATTCTTTCAGTATTTACTCCCGCAGCATGCCCTGTCTCGCCTGTTAGGCAAGCTGGCAGAAGGGCGAATGCTGAAAAATTCTCTGATATCCCTGTTTATCAAGCGCTACGGTGTAGACCTGTCTGAAGCTGAGATAACCGACCCAAAACAATTCAACAACTTTAATCACTTCTTTACCCGCACCCTGGCTGCCAATGCGCGCCCACTGGCTCAGGAAGAAGGGGCAGTGCTTTGCCCAGCCGATGGCAGTATCAGTGAAATTGGTAACATCGAAGAAAACCGAATCCTGCAAGCCAAAGGCCGGCACTATACTGTTGCGCAATTGCTCGCTGATGAAGACGCTGCCAAAATTTTTCATGATGGTAATTTCGCCACCGTGTATCTGGCGCCCCGGGATTACCACCGCGTGCATATGCCCATGGAAGGCAAGTTGCTGCAAACAACCTATGTGCCCGGCAAGCTGTTTTCTGTCAATCGCGTGACCGCCAATTCAGTGCCCAATCTGTTTGCCCGGAATGAGCGCCTGGTCTGTTTGTTTGAAACGCCAGCCGGCAAGATGGCGCTGGTTCTGGTGGGTGCGATGATTGTTGCGGGAATCGAAACAGTCTGGTCGGGGCAGGTGTGCCCCGCTCCCAGCCGGGTAATCAATCGCACAAATTACGAACAGGCCTCGCCTGCTGTAAAGCTGGCCCGCGGCGTTGAGATGGGTCGCTTCAAGTTGGGGTCCACGGTGATAGTATTGTTCGAACCAGGCAAAGTGGCTCTGTCACCAGCCCTGAGCGCCGGTTCAATTACACGAATGGGCCAACTCATGGGCACTCTGTTATAAATTCACACCACTGTTGTGCAAACTAAAGTTAAAAAACTCTTTATCGGGAAAACGAATTCATGGACCAGGAAGCGCTAAAAAAAGCAGTGGCAAAGGCCGCCTTCGATTATGTAGAGAGCCGTCTTGAAGACGATATGGTGATCGGCGTGGGCACTGGCTCCACTGCCAATTATTTTATCGAGGAGTTGGCAGCCGTCGGGCACCGACTGGGTGGGACTGTAGCCAGCTCCGAGGAAACGGCAAAAAGACTGAAGTCACACAACATCCCGGTCTACGATCTCAATAGTGCCGGCATGCTGGAGATCTATGTGGATGGCGCGGACGAGTCCAATGATCATTTGCAGCTCATCAAAGGTGGAGGTGCCGCGTTGACGCGGGAAAAGATTATCGCCGCTGCGTCCAGGGTATTTGTGTGTATCGCAGACGAGTCCAAGCTGGTGAAAATACTGGGCGAGTTCCCGTTGCCTGTTGAGGTTATTCCCATGGCACGCAGCCATGTGGCCCGGCAATTGGTCAAACTGGGTGGCGATCCCGTCTACCGCGAGAACTGTGTAACCGACAACGGCAATCACATCATCGATGTTTACAACATGGAAATTCTGGATCCCCGCAAGCTGGAGCACGACATCAACCAGATCACTGGTGTTGTTACCAACGGGCTTTTTGCGGAGAGACCTGCGGACTTGCTTTTGCTGGGAACAGCAGAGGGTGTGAAGACTTTGGAAGCGAAGTAATGGCTTGTTGCGCAGCAGGTCAGTCCTGACGAAACAAAAATCGGGAACAAACAAGCCTGATACCGCTTCCTGCTTGTCTTAAAACAAGAAACAGACCTGACTTCGTGCCGATACGCAACACCAGTCTGGATTCATTCGAATTCTAACCAGCCTTCTACTGACACCAACAGCAAAATGTTGTTGGTGTCGTATCGGAAAATGCGTTGCGAAAAAAGCTGGACTTACAGTGGGGTGACGTTATCCGCCTGGGGACCTTTTTCAGCGTTGGTAACTTCCATCGTTACCTTTTGGCCTTCATGCAGTGATCGTCTTCCTGAGCCGTTGATAGCGCTGAAATGTACGAATACATCTTTGCCACCTTCCTGCTCAATAAAACCGAATCCTTTCTCATCGTTAAACCACTTAACGGTACCCTCTACTAAATCTGACATAGTGCTCTCGTGCTTTGCTGATTGAAACTGGCTTCCTGATGGAAGCCTGCGAACACATTGCTCGCTGGATTAGTGTACGCCGATTGAATTTGGATGGAAACAATTTTTGGGTGGCCGCTTTGCGTAAAACTGTGCCTGTTGGGATGGGACCCAGATAGAGGAGTTTGTGACACGCCGTGAATCCATCCATGGAGGCTCGAGAGCAGCATCCCTGCTGCTCACGGTCTCAAACTCCTCTATCTGGGTCCCATCCTCGTAATCCGGAGCTATTTTCAAAAGACACGACTACGTATGACAGTAGCGGGTCCAAATCGAAATAATCTTCGCGACTATTTTGTACTGAACAGCTTGCCTGGGTTCATCACATTGTTCGGGTCGAAGACTTGTTTGATGGATTGCATGTAGGAAATTTCTGCTTCTGACCTGGAATAGTGCAGGAACGGTTTTTTCAACAAGCCCACGCCGTGTTCTGCAGAGATACTGCCGCCATGCTTTTTGACCACTTCAAAAACGAAGTCAGATACCTTGCCACACTGTTCGAAGAATTCTTCTGCCTGGAGTGACTCGGGCTTGAGTATGTTGAGGTGAACATTGCCATCACCAATATGTCCGAACCAGATGATTTCGAAATCCGGATATTCCCGGGTCACCAGCTCATCGACTTCTTTCAGAAACTCGGGGACAGCGGAAACTTTGACCGAGATGTCATTTTTATAAGGGGTGAACTGGGCAATAGTTTCCGAGATGTCCTCGCGCAAGCGCCACAGGTTTTGCGCCTGGCCCAAAGATTGGCTCACGGTTCCGTCCACCACCCAACCCTGCTCCAGGCAGTGCTCAAAAAGCTCCATGGCCGTATCCAGATCCTGTTCAGAGTTTTGCTCGAACTCCAGCAGGGCATAGAAGGGGCATTGGGATTCAAAGGGACGCTGCAGTTGTTTTTCCTTGATGACATGAGCGAGGGCCTGTTCGGAAAAGAATTCGAACGCAGTGATTGGCAACTTGTTCTGAAAGCTTTCCAGGATCGGCATGGTGTCAGTCATGTCCTCTACGCCCAGTAGCAGGACGGTCGGGTCTTTTGGAGGAGATGCCAGGGATACGGTCAGTTCCACGATCAGACCCAGGGTTCCTTCTGAACCGATAAACAGGTGGCGAAAGTCATAGCCGGTGGCATTTTTGGCAAGCCCGCGATTGAGGTCCAGCACATCTCCCTTACCGGTGACGACTTTCATGCCAGCTATCCAGTTGCGGGTCATGCCGTAACGGATCACCTTGATTCCACCGGCGTTTGTTGCCGCGTTGCCACCGATCTGGCTGGAGCCTGCCGAGGCGAAATCCACCGGATAGAACAGCCCCTGCTCCTCGGCAAATTGTTGCAGCTGTTCCGTCACCACTCCTGCCTCACACACCACCTGGCGGTCGGCGGCATTGAAGGAGTGGATGGAATTCATGCGGTCAAGGGCGACAACCACTTCCCCATTGGTGGCCACAGCGCCACCGCTGAGCCCCGTCCTGCCGCCGGAAGGAACGATGGCGAAAGACAGCTCGTTGGCAAGCCTGACAAGCTGCTGCACTTGCTCGGTGGTTTTTGGCAGAACGATTGCCGCCGGGGCTGGCGTGTACTGGCGGGTCCAGTCTTTGCCGTAATTCTCCAGATCAGCAGCGTCGGTCTTTACCCATTCCTCACCGAAAATCTCCGCCAGTGCCGCCTGCAGTTCCTTGTTACTTTCACTCATTGTGTTCCGCCAATCTTGATATCTCAGTGGGAAAAGAGGACCAGAAAAGGGGACGGATTTATTTTCTGAGGGCTGGTAATTCATTGAGACCAGCCACTACAGCTCAGAAAATAAATCCGTCCCCTTTTCCCAGTCCTCTTTTGCTATATGTTAACATGCGCGCCCGCGAGATTAGCCAAATCACCATGAGTCAAATGCAAGCCACACAATCCACATCGTTTGAGAAGAACAAGATTCGCTTCCTGCTGCTGGAAGGCGTTCACCAGAGTGCGCTGGACAGCCTGACCCGCTCTGGATACGAGAATATCGAGTATGTGAAGACATCGCTCGAGGGCAAGGAGCTGTTGGACAAAGTAGCCAATGCGCATTTCCTGGGGATCCGGTCCCGGACCCAACTCACGGAAGAAGTGTTCGCCGCGGCTGGCAAACTTCAGGCCGTGGGATGTTTCTGTATTGGCACCAATCAGGTGGACCTGGACGCTGCACTGGTTCGCGGAATACCTGTCTTCAATGCTCCCTTTTCCAACACGCGCAGTGTCGCGGAGCTGGTAATCGGGCAATCTATTCTGTTGCTGCGGGGCATCCCGGAAAAAAACGCCTTGCTGCACCGGGGTATCTGGCAGAAAGCGGCCAGGGGCTCATACGAAACACGTGGCAAGAAACTGGGCATCGTCGGTTACGGCAACATCGGCTCACAGCTCAGCGTGCTCGCCGAAGCCATGGGCATGAAGGTTTATCTCTACGACGTGGTCAGCAAGCTGCCACTGGGCAATGCCACCCAGGTAGATTCATTGCAGGAGCTCATGTCTGAATGTGATGTGATCAGCCTGCACGTACCGGAAACTCCTGAGACCAGGGAAATGATCGGTAGCCAGGAAATCTCGTGGATGCAGGAATCGGCCATACTGATCAACGCATCACGGGGCAGTGTAGTGGAGATCAATGCACTGGCGGATGCACTCAAGAACAAGAAGATTGCCGGCGCGGCCATCGACGTGTTTCCGCAGGAACCCAAATCCAATGATGAAGAGTTCCTGTCTCCCCTGCGCGACTACGACAATTGCATCATCACCCCACACGTGGGCGGCAGCACCATGGAAGCACAGGAAAATATCGGTGTTGAGGTGGCAGAAAAGCTGGTGAAGTACAGCGACAATGGCTCCAGTTCGACAGCAGTAAACTTTCCCGAGGTCGCCTTGCCTGCACACCCGGGCAATCACCGTTTGCTGCACATTCACGAAAACGTGCCAGGTGTCCTTACCGAGATCAACAGTATCTTTTCCGAGACCGGCATCAATATCAGCTCCCAGTACCTGCAGACCAATGAAAAAGTGGGTTACGTGGTTATGGATATTGATGAGCAGTACAGTGATATTGCCTTACAGAAGCTGAATCAAATATCCGGAACGATTCGCTGCCGGGTACTGTTTTGATTTATGGCGCCAATGGCCGCTCTCGCACGCCCTGTGCATCGCGGCACTCGTACATCCTGCACGTCGTCGCCATCCCTGGCTCAATTCGAGAAACTTTCTAATCAGTACCTGGGTCTACTGCGTCAGTATTTCAGTGATCTTGTCGAAAACTTTTTGGCGGTAGGGTTCTGACTCGTTGACCAGATGGTGTCTGGCGCCTTCGATGAGGTGTGTGCTGGCAGCGGGGAATTTCTTTTCGATAACTTTCAGGTTGCGTTGCCAGTCGACAGTGCCGTCTTCGGTGCCTTGCACGATTTGCACAGGCGACTGCAGGGAATCTGCTTCTTCGAAGCGTTTCTGATAATCAATCATTGCGGCAACCCATCGGGCTGGCAAGTGCGGACATTGCAGTGAGTCCTGCGTCTTGATGAAATTCAGAAACTCCCTGTCGTGACTGTTCTCGGCGAAGCGACGTGGTGATGAGCTGCGGAACAGCCTGAGCAGATGAAACAGTCTGCGCGACACATTCCACTTCACCGGATACACCAGGGGGCATAGCAGGATGGAGTGTTCAAACTGATCCGTTAGCCCCGGCTGATTGAGCAAAGTGTCCATAATCACCGCACTGCCCGTACTTTGGCCAATGACAGACCATGAATCCGGAAGGCTTGAGCTGGCGATTTCCAGGCAGCGCAACATGGCTGCACTGTACTCCCGGAATGAGTTGATGCTGGCCCAGTCGCCGGTCGAAAGCCCATGGCCTGGCAGGTCAAAGATGACCACCGAATAGCCCAACCCAAGACAATGACTGATCAGGTGTGTAAACAAGCCCACATGATCATAGTATCCATGCAGGAGCAGCACTGATCCTTTCGAAGTGCCCTGCGGCTGTGAGAAATACTGACAGGCCACCGTGTAGTCATCACTGGTAAAGGTTCCCATGTGATGACTGGCTAAACTGAATGCGTCGAGACCGTAGTGCTGACGATAGCGACGAACGAGCGGGTGATCGGCAATTGACGAATCGAAATCAATTGCCGGGAGCTGGGCACGCAGGGCATCAGCATCGCTGCGCGAAAACATGAGGCAAGCCTTTCTTCTGCAGCCCTTTGCTAGGCAGCCTGTTGGTAGCGCTGGTACATTTCTTCCAGGGTATAGACTTTACCGATTTTGGAAATCTGCCCGGCAGTACCAAACGATTCCAGTCGCGCCTTGACGATGTCCTTCATCGCCTCAATAGTGGGGATGAGGAATTTTCGCGGGTCAAACTCGGATTTGTTCTCTCCCAGAAACCGCCTTACCGCACCGGTCGACGCCAGTCGCAGGTCGGTATCGATGTTCACCTTGCGCACACCATGGCGGATGCCTTCCTGGATTTCTTCCACCGGCACACCATAGGTTTCGGGAATCTCGCCGCCATACTCATTGATGACTTTCAGCCACTCCTGTGGCACCGAAGAAGATCCATGCATCACCAGATGAGTATTCGGAATCTTCGCGTGGATTTCCTTGATGCGCTCGATAGCGAGAATATCGCCAGTGGGTGGCCGGCTGAACTTGTAGGCACCATGGCTGGTACCGACTGCGATAGCCAGTGCATCCACGCCGGTGGCGTCAACAAAGTCTGAAGCTTCTTGGGGATCGGTGAGCAATTGTTCCATGGAGAGTTTGCCTTCTGCACCGATGCCATCTTCTTCTCCGGCCATGCCCGTCTCCAGGGAACCGAGGCAGCCAATTTCACCTTCTACCGACACACCACAGGCGTGAGCCATATCCACGGTTTGTTTGGTGACGCGCACGTTGTAATCAAAATCGGTCGGGGTCTTGCCGTCTTCACCCAGGGAACCATCCATCATCACCGAGGAAAAACCCAGCTGGATAGATCGCTGGCAAACGGCGGGTGATACTCCATGATCCTGGTGCATCACAATTGGTATATGGGGAAACTCTTCGATGGCGGCCTGAATAAGATGCCGCAGGAATGTTGAGCCCGCATATTTTCGCGCGCCTGCAGAAGCCTGGAGAATCACCGGACTGTTCACTTCATTGGCACCTTCCATGATGGCCCGGACCTGTTCAAGATTATTGACATTAAAGGCTGGAACGCCATAGTCGTTTTCCGCTGCGTGATCCAGTAGTTGCCTTAAACTGATAAGTGCCATGGTGATTCCTCTCGTCGAAATTCTGTCGGCATCATTATGGATGCCGGATTCTGTGTTCTGTCGTTGATGCGTAATTATTTACAACGCTGGATGCTTTGGCAATGGGATTCCATTGATCTTATTGAGCATTGGCGCGTTCCAACAATATCTGCACGGAGGGTAGTGGAGTCCCCTGTACATACTCCAGAAATGCCCCGCCGCCGGTGGAGATGTAGGAGATGTCATCGGTAACGCCAAACTTGTCGATGGCGGCGATGGTTTCTCCGCCACCGGCGATGGAGAATCCTGAGTTGGCTGCCACAGCTTCGGCGATAACACGCGTACCCTGGGAGAAGGCATCGAACTCAAAGACGCCAACCGGGCCATTCCAGATAATCGAGCGCATTTGTGCAATCAGTCCTGCCAGGCTGCTGGCTGTCTCGGGACCAATGTCCAGGATCAGGTCATCCTCGCCAATCTCGGCAACAGTTTTGACAGTGGCTTCCGCGTCGGCCGCGAATTCCTTTGCCACCACCACATCGGTAGGCAGGGGAATATTGGTTTTTGCCATCAACTCGCGCGCGGTATCCACCAGCTCTGGCTCACACAATGACTTGCCCACATTGACTCCGCTGGCGAGCAGGAAGGTATTGGCGATACCGCCTCCCACGATAAGCTGGTCGACGATATTGGACAGGCTGGTCAGCACTTCCAGTTTGCTGGACACCTTGGCGCCGCCCACGATAGCCAGTTGGGGGCGCTCCGGGTTGGCCAGGGACTTCTCCAGCGCGTCCAGCTCTGCCGCTAACAGGGGCCCGGCGCAGGCTTGCGGGGCATACCTGGCCACTCCATGGGTGCTGGCCTGTGCCCGATGGGCCGTGCCGAATGCATCCATGACAAACACATCGCACAAAGCCGCATAGCGTTTCGCCAGGGAGTCATCATTGCTTTTTTCGCCCACATTGATGCGCACGTTTTCCAGCAGAATGAGCTTGTTATCAGATTCAAGCACCGATTCGGGGTGCTCCAGGTAATCGCTAACCACACTCACCGGTTGGCCCAGCAGTTCTGCAAGATGATCGGCCACTGGCTGCAGGGAGAATTGCTGTTGCGCAGAGAGTGCTTTGCCTTCTTCAGGACGGCCAAGATGGGACATCACAATCACCTTGTCTGCTTTCGCCAGCGCTGCTTCCAGGGTTGGCAGTGCCGCACGGATACGTGTGTCGTTGGCGACCTTATTATCGGTAATTGCCACGTTAAGGTCTTCGCGAATGAGTACCCGCTTGCCGGCGAGGTCAAGATCACTCATTCTCAAAAAAGTCGGTTTACTCAACGCGCCTTCTCCATCACTGGCCTCATCACTGGCCCCACTACTAACTTCATTGCTGCCTCCATCTCTGACTTTGATTCCGGGCTGTGCCTCATCCCAACTGGCTGATCTGCCGGGCCACATCCAGCATGCGATTGGCATAGGCCCACTCATTGTCGAACCACACCAGCAGCTTCACCAGCTTGTTGGGCGCGACCCGGGTCTGGTTGAGATCGACGATGGCAGAACGAGGATCGTGGTTGTAATCACAGGACGCCAACGGCTCGGCGCTTACGCCCAATACTTGCGGAGGTAGTTGCTGGCTGTACTCACTCAAGGCTGCAT
This sequence comes from Gammaproteobacteria bacterium, assembly GCA_040218615.1. Lineage (GTDB taxonomy): Bacteria > Pseudomonadota > Gammaproteobacteria > Pseudomonadales > Pseudohongiellaceae > UBA9145. Next base: position 325,446 of record JAVJRC010000011.1, on the reverse strand, counting down.
TGACCTGATCCACCGTGCACTCCTGCTCCACGGTAACCGTGAGATCCATGGCCGAGACATTGACCGTGGGCACCCGAATGGCATGGGCCTGCAACAAGCCCTGCAAATTGGGCAGGATGCGTTCGATTCCCTTGGCCAGTTCTGTATCCACCGGAATGATCGATTGCATGGCGCTGCGCGTCTTGCGCAGGTCGGCACTGTGATAGCTGTCAATGACCGGTTGGTCGTTCATGGCGGAATGAATGGTGGTGATGATTCCCGACGCGATTCCAAAGGCATCATCGATTCCTTTTAATACCGGCACGATGCAATTGGTGGTGCAGGACGCGTTGGAAACAATGCTGTCGCTGTTTTTCAGCTCGTCGTGGTTAATGCCATAGACAATAGTGGCATCCACATCACTCTCGGCTGGCTGGGAGAACAGGACTTTTTTCGCGCCCTGTTGCAGATGAATCTCTGCGCTGGCCCGATCGGTGAAAGTGCCACTGCATTCCATCACCAGGTCCACGTCATGGGCTTTCCAGTTTAGCTGATTCAGCTCGGCTTTCTGGGTAACGGGAATGCTGTCTCCGTTAATAAGCAGTCCGTCGTCCCGAGTATCCACCGAACCAAGAAATCGTCCGTGGGTACTGTCATAACGGGTGAGATGGGCCAGTGTCCGGGTATCAGCGAGATCATTGATGGCAACGATGCGCAGGCCGGTGTAGTCGGCAGACTCTGCCATATCGGCCTCGTAAAAGGCACGCAGAATACTTCGGCCTATTCGGCCATAACCATTGATTGCGATGCGATAGGCCATGGGTGTTAGCGAGTCAGCTCAAGTCCAGTTCAGTTCAGCACAGAAAGGGTTTTGCGGTCTGGCAGCTCAAACTCACTAAAGAGATTGAGCCAGGTTTGCCACATTCTCGGCAGTGAATCCAAACTCTTCCATCAGCGCCCCACCAGGAGCCGAAGCACCAAAGCGACGCATGCCCAGCACCTTGCCATCCAGACCCACCAGTTTGTACCAGTAATCCTCGGCACTACATTCCACTGCCAGGCGCTTGCGAACATCGGCGGGAAGCACCGCTTCGCGATAAGCCTCATCCTGGGACTCAAACACATCAACACTGGGCATGGACACGAGCCTGGCAGCAACACCCTGCTCCTGAAGCTGCAGCGTGGCATCCAGGCAGATACTCACCTCTGAGCCGGTAGCAATAATAATGAGCTCCGGATCGCCCTGGCAGTCCTTCATGATGTAGCCGCCCCGAGCGATATTGGACACCTGTTCGTCATCCCGATCCAGATGGGGCAGGCTCTGGCGGGAGAACACCAGCGAAGTGGGCGCTTCGGTTCGTTCCAGGGCGGCCTTCCAGGCTACTGCAGTCTCCACGTTGTCACAGGGTCGCCACACGGACATATTGGGCGTGATGCGCAAGGTCGCAAGCTGCTCCACAGGCTGGTGAGTGGGCCCGTCTTCTCCCTGACCGATAGAGTCGTGGGTGTAGACGAAGATGCTGTGCTGCTTCATCAGCGAGGCCATACGCACCGCGTTGCGCGCGTACTCCATGAAAATTAGAAAAGTCGCCGTATAAGGAATGAAGCCGCCATGGAGGGCGATGCCGGTGGCGATGGCAGACATACCGAACTCACGCACTCCATAGAAGATGTAATTGCCATCCTCTTTCTGGGTAATCGGCGTACTACCGGACCAGGTGGTCAGGTTGGAACCGGTGAGATCAGCACTGCCCCCGATCAGTTCTGGCAGGATTGAACCGTAGGCTTCGATACACTGTTGGGAGGCCTTGCGAGTGGCAATATTGTCAGCGCTCTGCTGACACTTGCTGATAAATTTGTTCGCCTGTTCGGCAAAATACCCGGGCAGCTCGCCTTTGATACGGCGCACCAGCTCCATGGCCAGATCGGGATATTCTTCCTCGTAGATCACCAGCTTTTCTTTCCATTCGGTTTCCGCGTGAAATCCTTTCTCGGTGCTGTTCCAGGCCTGCTGGATCTCTTCTGGTATCACGAAGGGTCCGTGGGGCCAGTTCAGTTCCTTGCGCACGGCTTCCACTTCTTCTTCTCCCAGAGGGGCGCCATGGGTCGCAGAAGTGCCAGCTTTATTCGGCGAACCAAAACCGATGACGGTCTTGCAGCTGATCAGGGTCGGTCGCCCGGCATCGGAGCGTGCGCTGTCAATAGCCTGGGTGATGGCGTCCGGATCGTGGCCGTCTACTTCCAATACCTGCCAGCCATAAGCTTCGAAACGCTTGCTGGTGTCATCGGTGAACCACTCCTGTACTTCGCCGTCGATGGAGATGCCGTTGTCGTCGTAGAAGACGATCAGCTTGCCCAGCTTCAGGGTTCCGGCCAGCGAACAGACCTCGTGGGAAATACCTTCCATCAGGCAGCCATCGCCAGCAAATACATAAGTGTAGTGATCGACTATTTCATGCCCTTTGCGGTTGAACTGGGCAGCCAGGGTCTTCTCGGCAATAGCCATGCCCACCGCATTGGCCAGGCCCTGGCCCAGGGGGCCGGTAGTAGTTTCCACGCCAGGGGTATCCCCGTACTCAGGGTGACCCGGAGTCGCCGAGTGTAGCTGGCGGAAGTTTTCCAGCTCCGACATGGGCAGATCGTAGCCACTGAGGTGCAGCAGGGAATAAATGAGCATGGAACCGTGACCGTTGGACAGGACAAAGCGGTCGCGATTGAACCAGCCAGGATTGCCCGGATTATGATTCAAGTAATCTCGCCACAGCACTTCGGCTATGTCTGCCATGCCCATTGGCGCACCGGGGTGCCCGGAATTGGCTTTTTGCACAGCATCCATACTTAGCGCGCGAATCGCATTGGCGCAGTCTCTGCGCGATACAGCGTCGGTCATTTAATTAGCTCCTGTCTGCTCTTGGCTCTTGTTGGCCCTGACTGGGTGGTCCGGCTGGACTTGTTGAAACCCTGCCGTTTGGCGGTGGGAATTCCAGAGGTGAATTGTTGGGTGTCCTTTAAGTGGTCCAATGGTCGACTTTTGTTGGGTGTCCTTTAAAAAGGGGCGGTGTCGGCCCTCAGAAAGGCGGCTATTTTCCCGCACCTGCACGCAAGATGCCACACGTTAGCTCAATTCTTGTTGCTTATGCTGAGTCGCGAACGGGCTTACCTTGTGATGCTGCAGGTTTCTTCCAGCAAGCTTCCCGGAAGAGCCTGTTGGATGCCAACATCTATATCAAAATATTTTGATATAGATTGCTATTCCCGGCCCAAGCTGTTAGTTTAGCGCCCCATTTGAAGCAAGCACTTTCCCCGTTCACTCCATGACCAATGCCGCCCTGAAATCGGTGCCAGAAGCCCATTGTCCTTCTGGACTGGAAGGACTGACCAGCCTGCACAAAGCCCTGGCGGACAGCCTGCGCCTGCAGATCCTGCGTCTGCTCAAAGGTGAGAGCTTTGGAGTACTGGAGTTGTGCCGAATTCTGGATATCCGGCAATCGGCCCTGAGCCATCACCTGAAGATTCTGGCCACTGCCCGGCTGGTCTCCACCCGGAGAGAAGGCAACTCCATTTTCTATCGCCGCGCGTTCCTGACTGACGAAGATCCGACCCGGGACATTAAGGCGGCCGTGTTTGATGAACTAGACAAGGTGGGCCTGGCAAAGACACAGCAAAAGAAGATCAAACAGATCCAGCTGGAACGGGCTCAGCTCTCCCTGCGCTTCTTTAACAAGAATGCAGAAAAGTTTCGCGAGAAGCAGGGACTGATAGTCGAGCACAAGGAATACCACGCCACGCTGCTTTCAGTTATCGAAGGGCTGGGGCTGCCCAGGGATTCGCGGGTGCTGGAAGTAGGCCCTGGTGAAGGTCAGTTACTGGTTGAACTGACCAGTCGATTCTCTGCAGTCACCGCGTTGGATAACTCCCCGGACATGCTGGACCGATCCCGTGCCGCTATCAAGGCAGCGGGCAAAAAGTCCGTGCAGTTCGTGCTGGGTGATACGGCGGTTGCACGGAAAAAAATACTGGACCAGGATTCCCGCCACGACCTCATCGTATTCGATATGGTGCTGCACCACATTTCTTCACCGTCTAAAACTTTCAAGGACTGTGCTGAACTGCTTGAGCCCGGCGGACACCTGCTGATTATTGAACTGTCTCCCCACGACCAGGATTGGGTGCGGGAAACTTGCGGAGACCTGTGGCTGGGATTCGAAGAGTCGGATCTGGATGACTGGGCAGCGAAGGCAGGCCTGACAATTGGCCAGAGCTCCTACCTGGCACTGAGAAACGGTTTTCAAATTCAAATCCGCGTGTTTAGTAATGAGACACGTGACCCCTGACATATCAATAGCAATAGAAAGGAACCATTAATGGCTGCATCTCATCTTTTTACTTCTGAATCCGTATCAGAAGGACACCCCGACAAAATGGCAGATCAGATCTCTGATGCCATTCTCGATGCCCTGCTGACCCAGGACAAGGACTCCCGCGTCGCCTGCGAAACCATGGTCAAGACTGGCATGGTCATTGTCGCTGGTGAAGTCACTACCAAGGGCTATGTCGACGTTGAAGGCATCGTTCGCAATGTGGTCAATGAAATTGGCTATAACCATTCAGAAAGCGGATTTGATTCCCATACCTGTGCAGTTCTCAATGCCATTGGCAGTCAGTCACCTGATATTGCCATGGGCGTGGATGAGTCTGCGGGTCATGAACAGGGTGCCGGTGACCAGGGGCTGATGTTTGGCTATGCCACTAACGAAACTGGTGTGCTAATGCCTGCTCCCATCTTCTATTCCCATTTGCTGGTGCAGCGCCAGAGTGAAGTGCGCAAGAACGGCACCTTGAAATGGCTGGAGCCAGATGCCAAGAGCCAGATTACTTTCCGTTATGAAGACGGCAAGCCGGTTGGCATCGATGCAGTGGTGCTGTCCACACAACACCGGGAAGAAGTCGGACTGGAAGAGCTGCAGGAAGCGGTGATGGAAGAAATCATCAAGCCGGTACTGCCACCCGAGTGGATAGACAAGGACACCAAATATTTCATCAACCCCACGGGTCGATTTGTGATCGGCGGACCACACGGCGACTGCGGTCTTACCGGTCGCAAGATCATCGTCGATACCTACGGCGGCATGGCGCGACATGGTGGCGGTGCTTTCTCTGGCAAGGACCCCTCCAAGGTAGACCGTTCCGCGGCTTACCTTGCCCGCTACGTGGCCAAGAACCTGGTCGCCGCCGGCATTGCCGACCGCTGCGAGATTCAGTTGTCCTACGCCATTGGCGTCGCTGAGCCCACATCGGTGAGCATCGAAACTTTTGGTACCGGAAAAATCGATGAAGCACAGATTGAAAAACTGGTGCGCGAACATTTCGAACTCAGACCCAAGGGTCTGATTACCATGCTGGACCTGCTTCGGCCGATCTACCGCGAGACAGCGGCCTATGGCCACTTCGGCAGGGAAGAGCCCAATTTCACCTGGGAGAAAACCGACAAGGTGGATGTCCTGAAAGCGGACGCCGGCCTTTAAACGAATTCAGAAAACTTATTAGTTTTAAAAACAGATTTAAGACAGGAGCAAACAATGACTAGTGCGACAGCAGAAGACAATGTAACCAGCTTGCACGATTACAAGGTTGCCGATATAGGCCTGGCTGATTTTGGCCGACGGGAAATTACCCTGGCCGAATCAGAAATGCCCGCGTTGATGGCCTTGAGAGAAAAGTACGCCGATGAGAAACCCTTGGCGGACGCCAGAATCCTTGGCTGTATTCACATGACCGTGCAAACAGCGGTGTTGATTGAAACACTGGTGGCCCTGGGCGCCGAAGTGCGCTGGTCTTCGTGCAATATTTTTTCTACCCAGGATCACGCCGCCGCCTGTATCGCCGCCGAGGGTATTGCAGTGTATGCCTGGAAAGGACAGACCGAGGAAGAAGGCGAGTGGTGTATTGAGCAAACCATTCTGAAGAATGGTGAACCCTGGAACGCCAACATGATTCTGGATGACGGGGGTGACCTCACAGCCATGGTGCATGAGAAGTACCCACAGCTTCTGGACAACATCCATGGCATTACCGAAGAGACAACAACGGGTGTTCATCGTCTGATCGAAATGATGGAAGAAGGAACTTTGAAAGTGCCTGCCATCAACGTCAATGACTCGGTCACCAAGTCCAAGAACGACAACAAGTATGGTTGTCGCCACAGCCTGAACGATGGCATCAAGCGTGGCACCGACATGTTGCTTTCAGGCAAGCACGCGCTGGTAATTGGTTATGGTGACGTGGGCAAAGGTTCTGCCCAGAGTCTGCGCCAGGAAGGCATGATCGTGCGCATCGCCGAGATCGATCCTATCTGTGCCATGCAGGCCTGTATGGATGGCTACGAGGTGGTATCGCCCTACGTCGATGGCAAGAACACCGGCAGCGCTGAGGGCATCGACAAGCAGCTTCTGCAAAAGCTGGACCTGATTGTGACTGCAACCGGCAACTTCAATGTGTGTGACAAGTACATGCTGGATGCTGCCAAGGCGGGCGCCATCATCTGCAACATCGGCCATTTCGACAACGAGATCGACACCGCTTACATGCGCGAAAACTGGGACTGGGAAGAAATTAAACCCCAGGTGCACAAGATCTATCGCAGCGGTAAGGACAATGCGGATGATTACCTGATCTTGCTGTCCGAGGGTCGCCTGATCAATCTGGGCAATGCCACCGGTCACCCTTCCCGAATCATGGATGGTTCATTTGCCAACCAGGTGCTGGCGCAGATGTACCTGTATGAACGCAAGTTCGCAGAACTGTCTGAGGACTTCAAAAAATCCAACATCACGGTTGAAGTGCTACCCAAGCATCTGGACGAGGAAGTTGCTGCATTGATGGTGCAGGGTTTTGGCGGCGTGCTCACCAAACTCACGCCGGATCAGGCCAAGTACATTAATGTGGATGTGCAGGGTCCTTACAAAACTGACACGTACAAGTACTAGAACCAGGCAAAACCATGACCGCGAACAACACTTCGTTCAGTATCGAGTTTTATCCTCCCCGTAACGGGGCTGGAGAAGCACGGCTGGATGAAGTGCACGCGGAGCTGGCCAAGCTGGAACCGGATTTTTTCTCTGTCACCTACGGTGCCGGAGGCTCGACCAAATCGGGTACCCGGCAATTGGTGCTGAAATACCAGTCCCAGGGCTCCACCCTGGCACCCCATTTGTCTTTTGGTGGTACCGATGAAGCCGAGGTGCTTGAGCTGTTATCCTCATACAAGGATGCTGGCATCAAGCGGCTGGTGGCGCTGCGGGGTGACATCCCTTCGGGCGGCGGGGCCAACTATCGTTATGCCAGTGAGCTGGTGGAGTTTATCCGGCGTGAGACCGGAGACTACTTCCATATTGAGGTTGCCTGCTATCCGGAAACCCATCCCGATGCGAAAACCTTTTCGCAGGATGTGGGCTACTTTAAACAGAAAGTAGATGCAGGCGCCAACTCTGCCATCACCCAGTATTTTTACAATACCGATGCCTATTTTCGCTTTGTGGATTATTGCACGGCAAAAGGGATCACCATCCCCATCGTGCCAGGCATCATGCCCATCACCAATTATGAAAATCTGTCCCGGTTCAGCGCCAAGTGCGGTGCCGAGATTCCCCTGTGGCTGCGCGAGAGACTGAATGAGTTTGGCGATGACCTGCCCGGGTTGCGTGCATTCGGCCTGGATGTGGTCACCGAGATGTGCCAGAGACTGCTGGATGGCGGCGCGCCTGGCCTGCACTTTTATTCCATGAACTTATCCGGCAGTGTGACCCAGATCTGGAATAGCCTGTCACTCTCTGACCGGTAGCCCAGCGCTGCTATGCGAGTTACCCGGCTCTATCTCGAAACCAGACTTTCCGAAGGGATAGACCTGGATCTCGAATTGGAGCAATCGCACTATCTCGGCAATGTACTGCGGATGGCTGAAGGCGCTTCGCTGCAGGTATTCAATGCCGAGTGCGGTGAATATCGCGCCACTATCAGCGCACTTAAAAAAAGCAAAGCCTCAATAGTGATTGAGCAAAAGATAGCCGATTACACGGCCCCTCCCCTGAAAATCCACCTCATCCTTGGCATTTCTCGCGGCGACCGGATGGACTATGCCATCCAGAAATCAGTCGAACTCGGAGTTGGCAGCATTACCCCCATGTATTCCGAGTTCGGTGAGGTTCGTTTTAAACAAGCTGACCGCTTGCAACGCAAGCTCCAGCACTGGCAGAGAATTGCCATCAGTGCTGCAGAGCAGTGTGGGCGATTGGATGTGCCGAAAATTGGTGAACCGAAAGAATTTGGTCATTGTCTGAACCGTGATGCTGATGAGAACACAGTGTTGTTCGAACCCGATGCCAATGAATCACTCCAAGATATTGCGATCAATGCCAGCGTGACTGTTGTGGTTGGACCGGAGGGCGGGTTCTCCACTACGGAGTTAGACGCTGCGAGACAATCGACCAACTGTCATCTGGTCAAGCTCGGGCCAAGGGTATTGAGAACAGAAACGGCACCTGTGGTGGCGCTTTCAGTCATTCAACAGTTGTATGGGGATTTTTAGGGAAAGCCCAGGGTTGTGAGTTTTACAACCTAAACTCGAATACTTAGCGCACCAAGACCCAGCCTCGTGCCAAAAAATTTCTGCGTGTACTGCCTCAGATCCAGCGGATAATCCTGTGGATTGACGCTGCCGCTGATAGCCCGGTCTTTTGCGCTGGGTTCGTTATCCAGAGAGACTACCTTGGGAGTCTTCAGCATCTCTCTTTCCTTGTCGGTCAGTATCGCAACCCTTGGCAACAGGCGTTGTGACTCATGCTGTTCCAGCACCAGGGCGAGCTCTCCGCTGCAAAGCTCCACCATACTACCTACCGGGTACATGCCCATCACATGGATGAACTCTACCACCAGTTGCTCAGGAAACTTCAACACGCGCTGCTTGTACAGGCGAGCGATGGCCCTGGCTGGAGATTTTTTACCGGTGTTGCCATTCATGCGCAGCAGCCTCTCGAAGCAGAAAGCCAGAGTGGCATAGCGTGCCAGGGAAGGAATCTGATCACCGGCAATAGCTCGAGGGAAGCCTCGTCCGTCATGTCGCTCGTGGTGACAGCGCACGATACGTAGAATGTCTTCATCCACATCCGGGTACTGGCTGAGCAGATCAAGACCCAGCTCGATATGTTTTCGGTAGGCCAGATATTCCTTCTTGCGGAAGTTGCCTCGCTTGTTGACCAAACGCTCCGGCAACAGACTCATGCCGATATCGCTGAGCAAAGTACCGAGGAACAGAATCTCGATGTCATGTCGTTTCAGTCCGATCTGCCTGGCCAGAATGCTGGCCCAGATGGCAGCGCGAACACAGTAGCTGCTTTGCTGCCTGGGCTCACTGTCGGTTAACAGAATCCAGATCAGTACCTGGGGGTTGGCCAGAATGCTGTCGATCAGGGCATTACCGCTCTTGGTAACCAGTTGCAGGTTCATGCACTGGCCTTCCCGGATCTGCGCACTGAGGGCCTCATACTGATCCTGGAGTTGCTCGTAGTACCCCAGGGTCTTGTCCAGGATTTGTTTGACGCTGTGGGTCGTAGGATAGGTGTCGCGCTTTACCTTGACCGCGGCTGCCGAGGGCGCTGCCCTTCTGGCACTACTCAAAATAGTGAGGTCGGTTTTCTTGCGCTGGGTTGGTGCTGCCCCTTTGTTGGTATCTATGGTGACGACTTTACAGAACTTCTGCAGGATCTGGATATCTTCCACTTTCTTGATGTGAAAGCCGCCCATGGGAAAGGGGGTCGCCGACCAGGGGCAATCGATTTCCGAGACAAACATGCCAATGAGCAGATCACGGCATTCCACCGTAATCAGATAGCCGCTCTTGTCCGAATTAATGGCATTACTGGGAATTTGCATTCAGCAAGATTACTACTCATCGAGCCCGGCTCTTGTGAGAAAGCTCACACTCCTGAAAACTGTGCCAGCCCACGGTTCTCGTGGTTATCACAGGTATGGGGAATCGCCAAATCACAGGCATTAAAAAAGGTGTCAGACACGTGTCTGACACCTTCGAATTGTTTAGGACAAAGGGGACAGACTTAAGTCTGTCCCCGGTGTGGTTGGCTACTGAGAAACAAACTCAGGATAGGCTTCCATTCCGCATTCGGAGAAATCCACTCCTTCGGCTTCTTCTTCTTCGGATACCCTGATTCCCATGATGGCTTTCAATGCTATCCAGACTATCAGGCTGGTTGCGAACACCCATACAAAGATTGTTAGCATGCCGACTAGTTGACCGCCGATAGTGGCATCGGCATCCGATAACAGCACAGCAAAGATACCAAAGATACCGACAGTGCCGTGTACTGAGATGGCACCAACCGGGTCATCAATTTTCAGCTTGTCCAAAGTAGTGATGCTGAATACTACGATAATGCCGCCGATTGCACCGATGATGGTGGACAGCAGTGGTGTCGGATCGGCTGGCTCGGCAGTGATCGCGACCAGGCCTGCCAATGCACCATTCAATGCCATGGTCAGGTCAGCTTTACCGAACAGGAGTCTGGCTGTGACCAATGCTGCAATCAAGCCACCTGCAGCGGCTGCATTGGTATTAAGAAACACATTGGCGACTTCGTTGGCAACGCCGATGCCACCAAGCTTCAGCGTGGAACCCCCGTTAAAGCCAAACCAGCCCATCCACAGAATGAAGGTACCCAGAGTCGCCAGCGGCAGGTTAGCACCGGGGATGGGTTGTACCGCACCTGTGGTCTTGTTGTACTTGCCCTTGCGTGGGCCGAGTATCAACACACCTGCCAGTGCTGCTGCGGCGCCAGCCAAATGCACGATGCCTGATCCCGCATAATCAGCGTAGCTGAGTTCATACAATCCGAACACAGATTTGCCGCCCCAGGTCCAGCCACCTTCCATTGGGTAGATCAAGCCAGTCATTACTACTGCAAATGCCAGAAAAGCCCACAGCTTCATACGCTCGGCAACTGCACCAGAAACGATGGACATGGCCGTGGCAACGAAGACCACCTGGAAGAAGAAGTCTGATGCACCAGAGTATTCAGCCATGTCTCCAAACCCGGCTTCGTTTGATGCATCAAGTACAGCTTGAACCGCTGCATCATCCATAGCCGCTACGGTAGTCATTGAACCGAGAAGGAATCCCCCCGAGTCGTACATGATTTGATAACCGCAAACCAAGTACATGGTGCACGCTATAGCAAACAGCGCCACGTTCTTGGTCAGAATCTCGGTTGTGTTCTTGGTTCGGACCAGGCCTGCCTCAAGCATTGCGAAGCCGGCGGCCATCCACATAACCAGTGCGCCACAGATAAGAAAATAGAACGTATCCATTGCGTACTGTAATTCAAAAATTTGGTCTTGCACGTTAACCTCCTGCGTGGTCCATAAAACGACCACTCCTTGTTTGCTTTGTAGATCGCCAGATTAAATGGCTTCCTCGCCGGTCTCGCCTGTGCGAATTCGGATTATTTGCGCCAGTTCCGCGACAAAAATCTTGCCATCACCTATCTTGCCGGTATTGGCTGCCTTGGTGATCGCTTCCAAAGTCTGGTCAAGCAAACTTTCTGCGATTGCAATTTCCAGTTTTACCTTAGGCAGAAAATCAACTACGTATTCAGCACCTCTGTAGAGTTCGGTATGGCCTTTCTGACGACCGAACCCTTTCACTTCCGTGACTGTAATTCCCTGCACCCCGATTTCGGACAATGCCTCGCGTACATCGTCCAACTTGAATGGCTTGATAATAGCCGTGACTAACTTCATCGTTTCGCTCCTCGAATTTGGGCCAGCTATCCATTAACTGCCGACAACTTGCCTGTAACACGGGCAGGGCTATGCATGGGCCGTGCCAGTTGTAATCATTTGTGAAAAGCTCGCGTAGTTCGGGCCTTGCAGCCGATGTGAGAAAGGCACTTGCTGGGGCTGGTTACAACCGGCTGCACCAAAGCGGCGTTAAACTGTGCAGTGGAAGTGCGTGCTATCGGGCAATGCACCAGAAATGTGCAGCAACAGAGCAGGACCCATTACCGAGCATTCAGGTGAGGCAGCTCAGGAGTGTTACTATTGGGTTTGAACAATCAGGTGAGCCCAATCATGTTAGACAATGCCTTTCTCAAGGAATTAAGCGAGCGAATCTCGCGATTGTTACCCGCGGCGGAAAACATGCGGGTTGAGGTCCGCACCAAAATTGAGCAGGCCCTGCGCAGCGGCCTGGGTGAGCTGGATGTGCTTACCCAGGAAGAGTTCGCAGCACAAAGCGAATCACTGGCCCGGGCAGAGCAAAGAATCGCGGAACTGGAGTGCCTGGTAAGTAAACTGGAGAAGCGACTCAATGAGCTTGAAACCGCTTCCTGACATGGCCCTGTCGAACTGGGATAAGCCAACCCGGAACGGCTGCGTGACCAGTGCTTCCGTCTACTCATTGAACTGATTCCAAAGCCTGTGCGCCACCAGTGACCCAATCAGCTCGCAAATCCAGCCCTGGCATGCAACTACTCGTGCTTGGCGCACTCGCCGCTGTGGCGCTGGCACTCAACTTCCCCGTTCTGTCCGGGTACTGGCGCTGGGATGACCCCTCCATCCTGCTTCATGTTCACAGTTACCCAATCTGGCAAGACTTTCTCTCGCCAGCGGTATGGCAGGAATTTTCGCCGTCCAACCTGACCCCCTGGCTGAGCCTGTCGTTTGAAACAGATCTGGTCCTGTTTGGCTTGCGCAGCGAATTTTTCTACTCCCACCAGATACTGGCGCTGGGGCTGGCGGCGTTCGCACTTTATTGCACGCTTGCGCTCTGGACCAGACCAGGGTTTGCGTTCGCAGGGGCAATCCTTTTCCTGGCGGGGACGCCAAGCCTGTTAGTTGTCCAGCAGCTCATGACTCGCCACTACATAGAAGGCATGGTGTTTTGTCTGGGAGCCCTGGTTTGCTTCATTCGCTATTTGCGTCAGGGCAGAGTGACTTTTTTGATTGCCAGCGTACTGTTCTATGCTGTGGCATGCACCGCGAAAGAAGTCTACGTGCCACTGGTAGTCCTGCTGGTGTTCCTGCCCGAGTCGACTCTCAAGGCAAGAATCCAGGCGTTGGCACCTCTCGTGGCCGTTGCTGTGCTGTACACCTTGTGGCGCAGTTACATGCTGGGCAGTCTCGGAGGTGGCTACACCGCGTCCGAAAGCCTGCTCGCCCAAGCCACAGCCTCTGAGATACTGGCTGCTCTTTTTAACCTCCCGAAATTACTGTTCGGTTCCTGGTGGCCTGGCATGACCATTGGCTACCTGTTGCTTCTGGCTGCTTACAGTTATGTCCGACGTTCGCCACTTCCGCTGGTTCTGCTCAGTGCGCTGTTGATTCTGCTGCCCATGGTGCCACTGGTCAGCTTTCCCGGCATCACCATCGCCGATCGCTACCTGTTCCTGCCCTGGATGGCCGTGTGTTTCTCATTGGCCTACATGAGTGACAACCTGTTTTCCCGGTTTAGTAGTTCACAACACAGTCAGCAGGCAAATCTGGTTTATCTTGTTCCTGCGCTTTGGCTGCTTGGGAGTGTTGTGCCAGCGTGGGGGACACGCACGGTTGTGGCAGATTATGGCCGCAATTTCGACGCCCATGGCGAGTTTATCTGGCAGCAAAACAGTGAGCAGGCTTTTGTGCCGTCGGATTTGATACTGGCCTCTTACTGGTATGTCACTGACCTGACCCGATTCAAGTCGCGCCTCGATGCCACAGCCACTTCACCGCTGCCGATCGTGGATCCGCTGTTGTCTGCCACTGCAGACGCGGACATCTGGACCTATGATGAAGCCTGCCAATGCATGAGCAGCAGTGGTGCGACACTGGCCCGGTTACGGCAGGATGCTCTTTCCAGACTGGATCAGGATGCGCCACTGGCACTGGATTATGAGTACGTGGACGGCTATTTCGATTGGCAGTTCGGCCCTTACCCAAACGGACAGTTCCATGTAGTCTCTGAGCAGCTGGGCTTGTTACCAGCCCCACCCAGGGGACGCTTGCGGGTGGATGTGGCAAGCGGAACGGTTTTTCAATTACGATACACCTCGCCCCAGGGCTGGATGACCTATTCTGATCCGCAACGTATCGAGCCTGGCGCACCAAGAAGCTATTGGGAAAGGGAATAAGCTTGCAGCGAATCGCTATAGTCATACCGGTGTTGAACGAAGCCGCAATCATTGAGGACAGCCTCAAGGAGATTGCCAGTCATCTAAACACGGTGTCTGACACCGAATTCACCTTGCTGTTGGTGAACGATGGTTCAGATGACAACACCCTTGAAATTCTTGCTGGATTTAACGGCGAGGTGTCGGGCAATCGGCTGGAAATATTAAGTTTGAGCAGGCGTTACGGCAAGGAATCAGCAATTCATGCCGGCCTGTCCGCCGCCACAGACTATGATGCGGCCATTATCATGGACAGCGACCTGCAGCATCCTCCCCGGCTGATCCCGGATATGGTCAAGCACTGGCTACAGGGCAGTCTGGTGGTAGAGGGTGTAAAAGCGTCGCGGGGAAGCGAAGCACTAAGCCGCCGGCTATTCTCCAGGCTCTATTACCGCCTGTTTCACTTGCTCACCGGGCTCGATATCAGTGTCGACACGGATTTCAAACTGGTCGACCGGACTGTGGTGCAACGCTATTGCGCCCTGCCCGAGACCAATCGTTTCTTCCGTGGACTCATCAAGTGGATGGGAGTGACGACCACGCAAATCCCTTTCGATGTGCCACCGGCAAGCCGTGAGCACTCATCGTGGCAGGGGCTGTCACTTATGCGCTATGCCATTACCACCATCAGTTCGTTCACTTCCTACCCGCTGCAACTGGTCACCCTGCTTGGTGTCGTCACGTTTGTATTAAGCCTGGTGATTGGAGGCATTGCCCTTCTCGACAAGATGACCGGCGCCGCTGTCGATGGATTCACCACGGTGATTCTTCTGATTCTGATCATAGGCAGTGTGCTCATGTTCAGCCTTGGGCTGATAGGAATTTATTTGGGAAAAATATTTGAAGAGGTTAAACGTCGACCGAACTTTATGCTGGAAGACGATTCCACGAACATGAATGCATCTGCCAACTCAGACAATCAGTCAGAAAACTACACAAATACCAATAACAACAGAGAAGACTCATGACAAAATTTCTGCCACTTATCATGCACGCTTTCTTACTGGCCGCTATTTTGTCTTCTTCACACTCGGTACTGAAATGGGTTTCCGTTCAGGCCAATAACAATTACTGGGAGTTGTTGCTCGCGCAATGGAAGTATATTTTCCTTGCACTGTCTCTCTATGGACTGGTCTTCTTCTATTACATCTTCGTATTGCGAAGCAGTCCGATTTCTACGCTTTATCCAATCTATACAGGCCTGTCAGTTTTATTCGTGATGTTGCTGGGCTATCTGGTTTTTGGCGAGGTTGTTACCCTGAGCCGAACCATTGGCGCCTTGCTCATACTCGCCGGAATTGTGGTGATGGGTTGGAGCTATCCCTAGGGACCCTCTGATTAATCTTTCATCTCGCAACAACTGAAATGAATGCTCACGCTTGAACAAGCCTTGAAAGCACGTTGCTGCGCCGATAACTGATCGCCTCCAGCAGGTGTTGCTTTTCGATGGACTCAGACTGTTCGAAATCAGCAATGGTACGCGCCACTTTCTGCACCCGGTGAACCGCCCTCGCTGACAAGCCCAGATCTTCCATGGTCTTCGCCATCAGTTTACGCAGCGGTTTGCTGAGTTTGCAGTACAGCTCCAGCTCGTCTGAATCCAGCCTGTAATTCAGTTTGCCAGCACGTTTCCTCTGCAGTTTGTGGCAGTGTCTGACACGCTCGCTGGCCTGATGCCATTCCGTTTGGTCGTTGCTTTCAGGCTGTTGCTGCTGCAACAGTTCTGCATGGGTGAGACTGGGTAGTTCCAGCAAAAGATCGATTCGATCCAGTAGAGGACCAGAGAGTTTACCCAGATAGCGGGAAACCTTGTCAGCGCTACAGCGACACTCACGCGCAGGATCAGTGGCATAGCCGCATGGGCAAGGGTTCATGGCAGCCACCAGCTGGAAGTCGGCCGGATAGTCGATGCGGTAGTTGGCCCTGCTTACGGTTACCTCGCCGGTTTCCAGGGATTCCCGCAGTGCATCCAGAGCGGCTGGCTTGAACTCGGTAAACTCATCGAGGAACAGCACGCCTCGGTGAGCCAGGGTGATCTCGCCAGGATTTGCACGATTGCCACCGCCTACCAGGGCCACGTGAGTGGCGGAGTGGTGGGGAGTGCGTAGTGGACGCCACTGCATAGGGCTGGCGCCAATACCGGGCCTGCTGATGGAGCGAATGGCGGCCACTTCCATCGCCTCGTGTTCAGTCAAGGGCGGCAACAGCCGGGTGAGGTTCTGGGCGAGCATGGTTTTACCACAGCCTGGCGGACCTACCAGCAGCAGGTTGTGGCGTCCGGCTGCTGCAATCTGGATCGCTCTTCGGGCCACCAACTGTCCTTTAATCTCCAGAAACCTTAACGGTGTTGCACATGGTTTCTCCGGAGCCGCCCTTGCCATGTCGGGCTGTGGCAGTTCAGCACCAGTCTTCAGGTGATCGACGTACTGCAATAGATTGGTAACACCGAACGCCCTGGAGTAAGCAACCAGATCCAGCTCTGCCTGGTTTGCGCTGGGCAATACGATTGCCCGGCCTTGCTCCCTGGCTGCCAGCAATGCGGGCACGGCGCCTCCGATTCGGCGCAAAGTACCATCAAGTGCCAGTTCTCCCATTATCTCTACTGCTTCCAGGCTGGCCTTGGGCACCTGGCTTGAGGCAAGCAGAATGCTCATGGCAATAGCCAGGTCGTATTGCCCGCCTGCTTTCGGCAAATCAGCCGGTGCCAGATTAACTGTGATACGACGTTCGGGAAACTCCAGGCCCGCATTGATGATGGCAGAGCGGACTCTCTCCTTGCTTTCCCTGACTGCGGTTTCCGGCATGCCGACGATGGCAAAACCAGGCAATCCGTTGGACAAATGTGTCTCTACCGTAACCGCAACGGCCTCAATGCCGAGAATCGCTCGAGAGGAAATGGTGGCGAGGGACATGGTTTCTCCTGAGGGCAAGCGGGGGTGACAACACTGTTAGCCTTATAGAGATAGACCATTTGCAGATGGATGGAGATATTTGCGGCAAAAAAAATGGGCTCCGAAGAGCCCATTTTCGTATTCCTGACTCTGTGCCGGATTACTGACTGGATTCGAGCATGAAATCGACGATAGCTCGGAGGTCGGCATCGGTGCAGTCGAAGCACAGTCCTTTCGGTGGCATGGTGTTAACGCCATTGATGACGTTTGCCATCACCGCATCCATGCCTTTTTCCATGCGTGGTTCCCATTCGCCTGCATTACCAGGGCCCACCTTGGGTGCGCCTGCTGCGCCAGTGCTGTGACAGGCAAAGCAGGAAGCCATGTACTTGGCTTCGGCATCAAAGCCATCGCTTAACTGGGCCAGCTGCTGACCCTGGTTATCATCGGCCATGCTCATCGTTGCAAACAGGGCAGTTGTCATCACTGCAGCCATCTTGATCATCTTGTTTAACACGCTCTTGCTCCTATACTTAAAATTACTATCGCTAAATTAAATTGAAAAATTGTTGCTTGTGTAAATTCTGTGCGTTGAGGGGGAGACTCAAGTCTGTCCCCTGAACCTTTGTGTCATTGCGCCAACATGTAGTCCACGACCTGGCGGAGTTGTTCGTCGCTGCAGCTCATGCAGATGCCTCTTGCAGGCATGGCATTGACACCGTTAATTACATTCTCCATCACTGCATCCATACCCTTGGCCATGCGTTCTTCCCAAACTTCTGCATCACCAGGCTGTGGAGCGCCAGCGGCGCCGGTGCCATGGCAGGCAAAACAGCTCATCTGGTAAGCAGCGGCAGGATCGAAATCATCGGCTGCTGCCGTTGCGGTTGTGGCTGGGGCTGGCGCTTGATCTGTTACCGGCTCCTGAGTCGCCGCTGGCTCCGCGACTGTCTCTGCTGTGGAAGCTGCTGGTGCGGGATCCGCGGGAGCGCTGGCGGAAGTGCCTTCTGATCCTGTGGTACCGACACAGGGCTGGCCCTGGAGACAAACCTGACCAACCGGCCGGATGTTGTCTGCTGCAGATTGGGCTGAAACGGTATTGAACATTACTGCCCCTGTGCACACAGTGAGCAGGATTGCGAGTCCGCGCAGAATTTGACTTGAAGTCACTTTTTAAGGCTCCCTTCTAGTTAAACTAGATAAAGATAGCTTCCCCCTGATGGACACAAGGCGCCGCACAGGGATATAGATTGATTAATCGGGATTGGGGCAGTGCCGCCTCTTAGTCAGCACTGCCTGTTGTGCAGGCGGATTATACAGGAATTGCAGCCCTCAGAAACCTGTGGAATTGGCAGCATATTGTCGATTTTTGAGGAACCAGAGCGGGAAATGGGGACAGATTTATTTTTCTGGCTAGTTGCGGATGATGAGGTTCAGGGGCACCTGATGATAGAAGATATCTGCCGGATTGCTGGACAGGCCGTACCCCACCACGATATTGGCCTCCAGCTCCTGGATATTGATGCTTGCGGGAATCAGGTCGCTTGCTATGGTGATGGCTTCTGTCGAGCCGAGAACCTTGGTGGCATGGGCAATGGCAGGTAGAGGCTTGGCGCTGACATCCACGAACTCACTCTGGGCATTCAACATCAGGATCTGGTTGCCAACCAGGGCTGCTACCACCAGAAAGCCAGCCTGCCCCTGATGGACCGGGTCCACACCAATGGCAGCAGAGATATCCAGTGAATCGTTGGCTGCGAATACGTTGCCAAAGCTCAGCCCCTTGTCCCGGCTGACACCCCCGCTGAAGCTTGCCGTATTGGCGACCCCGTTAAGGCTGGTGCCGGAACCCAGGGACTGCTGGGAAGCACTGGTAAACTCCGACACCAGGTTGTAGTTGCCCGTTACCCCACAGTCCTCTTTCACCGGCTGGGTAAAAGTATTCACGATCAGGAAGTAACTACCCGCTTCCAGTGAGGCATTGATTTCCGAATCACAGTCAGCCGGGGATGCGGTGTCCACATCCAGATAGTCCAGCTCAGTCGTCGCCAGAATCAATACCGTGTCCAGTTCGGATGAGGTGGTAGTAAAGGTCAGGTCCGTGGACTCAAGCAGGTCGAAGCGGTAAAGATCGAGGAAGCTGTTGTCCGTGCCACCCGCAGTGAGATCACGAACAGTACAGTCATTGTCATTCAGTCCCTCTGTCAGCCCACCGAAAGCAAGCATATCCACTTCGCAGTTCGACAGGCTGGTGTACAGCGCCTCAACGCCGTCGATATCGTCCTGTTGTAGCTCGAACGTATTACCAATGTTCGGCGCCATGATGGCTTGAACCTGGGACTCATGATCCAGGCCAATCACATGGCCCAGTTCGTGTAGCGCGACTCTTTGAAAATCCAGCCCATCGATGCCGAACTGGGGTATGTTCCCGTCGTAAACGTTAAATTCCACTTCATTGTTAATCACGATGTCGGCCTCGCGAATACGCGGCGGGCCCAGAATCTGGCTTTCAAACCTTCTCAAGGTGACTGCCAACACGTTGTTACCAAACTCGGTGCCACAAAATTCATCGCTGAAATCGACTGAACTGATGTTGTTGCTGAGGCAGGGATTAAAATTTTCTTCTACCAGCTCGAAATCGAATAAAGTTTTCTCAGTCCATTCGTTCATGGCGTCGATAAAGGCAGTATTCCAGGGAACCAGCGTGCCGGAAATCCCTTCCATATTCACATAATAAGTGGCCGTTGGGCGCGCCCATTTGGTGCCATCTATTTCAAAAGCCAATAGCCGGCCCGGCGATACGGCAGACACCGCCAGAAGAACAACAGAAAAGAGAGTGAAGGACTTATTCAAAGTCGTTTACCAAAAAATCTTGTATCAGTAATAGCAACGATTGAGGTCAGCATAGGTTGACATGATAGTAGAGAACGTGAGCAGGCTCACATGCTTTCAATCTTGGTGCAGAGTCGGGAATTGGCCGCAGCCCGGTCGGCTATTCACGATAGCTGCCATCCAGAATAGCCTGCCACCACGGCTCGTTTTCCAGGTACCAGTCTACCGTGCGATTCAGGCCTGATGCGAAGTCTTCCCGGGGCTCATAACCCAGCTCATCCATGACCTTGCTGGCATCGATGGCGTATCGGATATCGTGGCCCGGCCGATCGGCTACAAAGGTAATGAGCGAGTTGGCGGGCTTGCCTTGTGCACAGGGTGAGTCTGCAAAACGGGCCGCCAGGGAATCGTCAGTCTGAAACCGTTGGTCCACGATGTCGCAAAGCAGATTGACCACATCGATATTGGTCCATTCGTTGTTGCCACCTATATTGTAAGTTTCTCCGTGGCGCCCTTGTTTGATAATCAATTCAATACCTCGATTGTGGTCATCCACAAACAACCAGTCACGAATCTGCTTGCCGTCTCCATAAATGGGCAATGGTTTGCCATTGAGGATATTCAATAAACAAAGCGGAATCAGCTTCTCAGGAAATTGATAGGGGCCATAATTATTGGAACAGTTACTCGTGGTTACTTTGAGACCATAGGTGTGGTGGTAGGCACGCACCAGATGATCGGATGCCGCCTTGCTGGCCGCGTAGGGTGAATTGGGTGCATAAGGAGTGGTCTCACTGAACGCAGGATCGTCTGCTGCCAAGGTTCCATATACTTCATCTGTGGAAACGTGATGAAACAAATGCTTGTCTAACTCATTGTCTTCAAGCCAGGCTTTTTTAGTGGCTTTCAATAAGGTATGAGTCCCCACTATGTTGGTATCGATAAATGCATCAGGCCCTGTAATGGATCTGTCCACATGGCTCTCGGCGGCAAAATGAACCAGAGTATCAATGTTATGTTTTACAATTAGCGAATACACCAGGTCATAGTCACAGATTGAGCCTTGTACAAATTCGTACTGTCCGTCCTGTGCGTCCTGAGCGAGTTGCTCGAGATTGTGTTGGTTTCCGGCGTAGGTCAGAGCATCCAGTACCACAATCTCGTCTTGCGGGTTTTGATTACGCCAGTAGTAAACGAAATTACTGCCGATGAATCCCGCCGCTCCTGTGATTAATAGTTTATGCATCTACTTTTTATTCCGAGATTTAGTCTTTTACTTTAGTTTGATCACTTGCAGAGCTTATTCTTCTTGCTGAGCCCTGCTGATGGCAAGCACTACCTTGTTAAGTTCTTCTCGCCAGTCTGTTGGCGATATCTGCACAGCAGTCATTGAGCTGTTACAGTCGAGTACGCTGTAAGCCGGCCTCGCCGCTGCCGTTGGATATTCGGCAGTGGTCAATTGATTCAATGGTATTTTATCTTGCAACAAGCCGCAGTGAAGACCGGCTTCCTGAATGGCCTGGGCAAATTCAAACCAGCTCACGCTGCCGCCGTCTGTCCAGTGACAGATATTGGGCTGGACTTGCGAAGAGAGTAGCGCATAGAGAAAGCGAACCAGGGAATGTGTGGAAGTGGGCGATCCAATCTGATCACCGACGATGCCCAGCTCATCTTTTTCACGCATCAGACGGAGCATGGTCTTGACGAAATTATTGCCGTATTCCGAATACAACCAGGATGTGCGCACGATGATGCCGCGATCGCCGAGCAGTGACTGCACCTGCATCTCCCCGGCCTGTTTGCTGGAGCCATACACGCTCAGGGGCGCCGTGGGCGCCTCCGGCGAATAGGGCTCGGTCGCTGTGCCATCAAACACAAAATCCGTTGAGAGCTGTACCAGAATCCTGCCGTGCTCAGCGCACCAGGAGGCCAGGTAAGCCACGGCCTGGGCATTGATCTCAAAGGCCAGGTCCCGCTCTGACTCGGCACCGTCGACGGCTGTGTAGGCCGCTGCATTGACAATGACTCCTGGCTGGGTGCTGTCCAGATAACTGTGCACATCCTGCTGCCTGGTCAGGTCAAGCTCGTCCACATCGACAGTGACCAGATCGAAGCGATCGACCAGGCTTCCAGCAGCCCAGTGCTGGGTAAAGGTGGACCCCAATTGTCCGTTGGCGCCGGTTAGGAGTAGCGTTGTGCTCATGGGAAGAGGGGAACGTCTGTTAGAGGAGGTGCCTCTTTATCTCTGATTGCTAGAAGTGGTTTTTCATTCCTTAGCGGCCAATCTATTCCTATTTGGGCATCGTTCCACAACAAGCTGTATTCATCTTCAGGGTGATAGTATTCAGTACACTTATACTCGAATTCAGCGCTATCGCTCATAACGTAGAACCCATGAGCAAAGCCAGGCGGAATCCACAACTGTTTCTTGTTCTCTGCACTCAGTATCTCGCCCACCCATTGCCCAAATGTAGGAGAGCTCTTTCGCAGATCCACTGCAACATCAAAAACCTCACCAGATATAATTCGCGCCAACTTCCCTTGCGGATGTTCAAGTTGGTAGTGGAGCCCTCTAAGTGTACCTTGCGCAGATCTACTTTGATTATCTTGAACGAAATTTAGATCTATGCCTTCATCAATAAAATGCGACTGACGGAAAGTCTCCATGAAATAACCCCGTTCGTCGCCATGGACCTGGGGCTCCAAAATCCAGACATCAGGAATAGCAGTGGGTGTGATTTTCATGGAATCAGGATTGACGCAGCAGTTCCAGCAGATACTCACCGTATCCGCTCTTGTCCAGTTTCCTGGCCAGGTCTTCTAATTGGGTTGCATCGATAAAACCCTGCCGATAGGCAATTTCTTCCGGGCAGCCAATTTTCAACCCCTGCCTTTCTTCAAGCACACGAATAAAATTGGCAGCGTCTAACAAAGATTGTATGGTGCCGGTATCCAGCCAGGCCGTACCACGATCGAACAGGGCAACCTTCAGCTTCTTTTGTTCCAGATAGACTTTGTTGACGTCGGTGATTTCCAGTTCACCCCGGGCTGAAGGTTTGATGTTTTTGGCTATATCCACGACGTCGTTGTCGTACATGTAGAGGCCGGTAACCGCGTAATGTGATTTCGGTTTTGCTGGTTTTTCTTCCAGGTCAATGGCGTTGTTGTTTTTATCCAGAGTCACAACACCGTAACGCTCAGGATCAGTTACGTAATAGGCAAAGACACTGGCACCCTCTTTCTGCTCTACTGCCGCTTGCAAGGTATCTTCAATATCGTTCCCGTAAAATATATTGTCGCCTAGAATCAAACAGACACGGCTGTTACCAACGAATTCCTCACCAATGATGAAAGCCTGGGCCAGGCCCTCCGGCCTGGGCTGTACCGCATAGTCGATCCGCAAGCCCCAGTCCGCTCCAGTTCCCAGCAAATTCCGGTAAGCGGCGCTGTCCTCAGGTGTGGTGATAATCAGTATCTCTCTTATGCCGGCCTGCATAAGGGTGGCAAGCGGATAATAGATCATGGGCTTGTCGTAGACCGGCATGAGCTGCTTGCTCACGGAGATGGTCATGGGGTGGAGGCGGGATCCGGTGCCGCCGGCGAGAATTATCCCTTTAGTGCCTTGACTCATATTATATTATAGGGACAAACTCAATATTTGCCTCCTTCTCTCACTCCTTGTTGATTCTTCAATCTAGGAGCAAACCCAACCCCATTCCCATACTTCTCGAAAACAGAAGTTGAAATAGCCCCCTCCGTACTTGCACAAAGGATACCATATCAGACACCCGTGCTTACCATATCATTCTCGGACAGCTTGATGATTGCTTTCCTCTTTGTTCATATTCAACTCCGTTTCAATGAGAGCCCTCTGCCGTTTCATCATTTCTGCAGCGCACAGTGATACGTTGCAAAGGTAGACTAGTGCCTGGATGATTATTCGCATCATAGCCCGTATAAGATTTGAGATGCCGTCTTAGTAATGACCACGATGTCATTTATACCATCACTGTTCAAATCTCCAACTTCCTGAAGCGCCGTGCCTGTACCGCTAAGATTCGCATTATAAAAATCAATTTGATCCGCTGTAGGTGGGCTCGAAAAATAGCTGGGTCGATAAAATTTCCCCTGTACACTAACCACGCCGGTATTTGAATCTAAACTGTCTCCAGAGCCTAACGCGGCTAGAAATTGGAAGAAAGAATCGCTAGTTACTGCAGGCAGTATCTTTTGCGAAGTTCCATTCGGATAACTCACAACGAAGTAATAGGAAGTCTCAGCTGGGTTACCCTGTGGGTTGGAGATCGAAATATTGCCATTCTGCCCATCTCCCAGCCCAATGTCTTCGAATGTGGGCTTGCCGGTAAAGTTAAAATCGACTCCTCGAATTTCCACCGTTCCATCTGTTTCAATTCTAATAGTGGCTCCTGCCTCACCAATTGCTGCAGCGAAGTCGATGGGGTTCGCAATACCCGGAACCAAGGTAGTCGCAATACCGTTGCTTACCGATACTACATTACCATCTGGTGATGAGCTTATACCTGACGGAACGCTATCTGGAACGATACGGGATTGGGCTACGTTTACAGGAAATACCCCACCATCAATTGCCAGTGTCACTAGATTTGTTGCAGACTCAGTGCTGACGGAAGTTGATGTACCCAGTGTGTCAATTGCTTGACGTAAAGTGTCTTCACTAGTGAAACCCTCCAGCGAAATACCGGCAGGGTTTTTGAATAGCGCAAGATCACTAGCATAGTTACTCGCAGCATCACTGCTGATACCTGAAGCCAATAAGGCCCCTTCGATTGCAACTGTATCCAAAACAGCTTTGCTTTGAACGTCTATTCCGAGAAAATCCACTACAGCTGCCTTTAATGCCGAGTCTGCATTGAGTGCTGCTTTAACTGATTCGATGTTAGTAGGATTAATACCCGCTACATTTGCCCCGATAGAGAGTGCGATGTCCTGTAGAGTGGTTTCCAATGCAGCTTGCATCAAACTTTGCGTGTTGGACTGTACATCTGCATTGATCAATCCGATGATTCGTCTGGATTGGTCAATCAGTGTAGCGCTCTCGCTCAACAACTGTGCGATTTCATCCTGTGTAGTGGAGGCCCTTATTGATTGAGTTGCTGCGGACAGAGTTCTGACTGTCTGTGCTGAAACCTCTGATAGCTCTTGTGTTGAGAGAGATGTTTCCGTGCTTGTAATCGCTGCGAATACATTCGCAAGATTTGTTATCGTGCCGGATACAACACCGACATTGGTATTCCCTCCTCCTTGTGTTGCCTGGCCCAATAAGGCTAGTCCATCATTGACACCATTAATCAAAGCCAGAGTATTTCCGATTGAAACCTTACTTTCTGATATTCCTTGGATGTTAAAGACCATTAGGGCATTGAAGTCTGATACAGCGTTTTCGACCTCCGCAACATCTTGTTGACTTACGTTTTGAGTTGGCACATTTATGCCACTCAAGATATTGCTAATTGTCGTAGTCCCTGCAACACAAGCATCATCCAATAAAATCTGATCACCTGTACAACTCGGCAAACCACTTCCTCCGCCTCCGCCCCCGCCACTGCTTGTACCATACGTGAGGGTTCCGGTGATTTTCTGGCCACCACTCAGAGTCGCCGCGTCAGTTGCTGAGCCAGCGATTACGAATTCGTTTGATGTTGCGGTTGGAAATGAAGTTGTGAGCCCATCGTAGCGAAAATCAAAGAAGTCGCCGCCCGTATGTTTGAGTATGAGTTTATAGCTGTACGATAGGCCTGTATTAGTGATCGGATTGACTATGGTTCCAAATGCCCCACCAAGCCCCTGAATGGCAGTAACCTGATCTGCGGTACTGAAACTCAATGTGTTGCCGGTAACTGTGACAGAACCTGCACTTGTGACATTCGCGGTGGCTTCGGAGCTGCCTGATGCGTCTCGACCATATGCATTAACCGTTGGATTTGTCAGTGTAATACCTAAATTCCCGCCTGCATCGTATGCGATAGTTACTCCCGGGATAAACACTTCAAGGCGCCGCGCACTAACGTGCTCCAACAACACAATCCCTACGGCATAGGTACCCGACTTACTGTTTGCTCCATCCTGTTCTAGTACAATGCTAAAGGTAGGAGTCGTTAAGGTACCAGTGAGAGGGACAGCTGAAACAGAACTGACTAAGCCTCCCTGCTGAAGAGTAGCAAGCTGATTAAAGCTAGAACTCGGAACAATGATTCTAACCTGATTGTCAACGACCCCCAGAAACTGTGCATTTGCAGTGAAGCTAATAGCCGCAAACATCACGCTAATAAAGATCGTTACGATCCGGGTCGGGATTTTGTGGCGTAAAGTCATTGGCTGTCCTCTGGAATATTTATCAAGTCATATTGTGTAGGAGAAAAAGCCTAGTCTCATTTATTGATTCTATATCAATCAAGTAGAGCCTAGTTGAATTTAGATTATCCGATTTACGCCAATCGTTTCATAGGGAGAATGTCACTTGCTTGACAGCATCGAGATAATTGCCGGCAACTCATCCTTGAAAGTGCGACTCGGCTGATAACCCAGCTCTGCTGCGATTTTTTCACAGGAAACTTCGCTGCTTTCCACCAGATTGCGATAAGTGCGCAATCCCAGGTCGTTGTTCCAAACCCCCAGGCTATTAAGAATATGGGCGCCCAGCGAAGCTGCGTAGAATATCACGCGAGGGCAGCGCCATCCTGGCTTTTTCTGTCCCAGAGCGGCATAGATAGCGCACTCCAGCGTATTTGGCGTGTAAGACTGCCCATCTGTCACAGGATAGGTCTGTCCGGCTGAATCGGGGCTTTCAGCGGCCAGAATCGCGGCCTCACACAGGTCCTGAACGCTCACCAGGGACAGGCGATTGCTCAGTAGGGGCAGAGGTGGCAGGGAGCCTTTCTTGATCCTCTTTATCAGGCCAGCAATATTGCCTTTCATAGTGGCACCATAAACATTGACCGGTCGCAAGATGGAAACCGAGCGATAGTGCTCTGCATTTTCCAGCACCAGTTGCTCGGCCAGATGCTTGCTGCGGCCATAGTCAGATTGTTTTTGGGTTGCCAGTATGCTGCTGAAAAACACGAAACGGGTTACACCAGCTTCGCGGCCTGCAGCGAGGACATTTCGTGTGCCTTCGACATTGGTTTCATAGTGCTCGGAGGATGAGCGGGTACCTACATGGACAACACCGGCCACATGGAAAATGATCGCCACACCCTCGCAGGCCTTTACAAGACCGGGCATGTCGGCAAGATCGCTTCGAGCGACGTTCACGTCTTTAGATAGATGCGAGCTATCGCTTTGTGGCCTGAGTAGTCCGCGCACGCGGTAGCCTTCGTCTACTAAACGATAACACAAGTGTCTGCCTATGAATCCACTGGCCCCAGTCACCAAAACAGTCATTTCTTTTCCATTGGCAGAAGACTCCACGACGACTAAACCCAGCGCCAGCCATGGCTGGAAAAGAATCGCTTTCCTGAGGTGATGAACAGCCGGATATGTTTAAGACCTTTACGTGCACTGTGTCCACCACTGTGAACGATCTTCATTTCCGGCAGATAGGCTAATGATGCATTCTTGCCCAGACGAATAGACAGATCGAAGTCTTCAAAGTAGAGGAAATATGCCTCATTGAATCCGCCCACTTCCTGCAATGCGCTGGTGCGACACATCATGAAACAACCGCTGATGATTGGAATACCCAGAGTGGGTTGATCTTCGGCGAGGTCCTGCATTTCAAATCTGGCCAGGCGCTTGCCGAAGGGCTTGCGCAGAAAGTGAGGGATAAATCCGCGGAGGAAAAAATTTAATACAGATGGATAACGTTTACATAAATACTGTTTGCTGCCATCTGCAAACGCGGCAAAAGGACTCACTGCAGAGACTTCCAGGTTGTCGGCAAGAAATCGTAAACCAGTAATTAGACTGACTTGCTCTAGTGCGATATCCGGATTCATTAGAAGGATATAGCTTGTTCTACACTTGCTGATGACCAGATTGTGAGCTGCTCCATAGCCAATATTTCCATGTCCTTGCAAGAGTTTGAATTCGCAACTAATCGATACTAGCGCCTCTTGCAGTGAATTGAAGTCCTCGAGCTCTAACCGGCTGTCCTCAGCGTTATCGATAAGACTGATGGTGAGTTCTGATTCGGTATCACTTCTTCTCACTACAGTGAGCGCCTGAACCAACGAGCTCAGCATAGTGAGCAATTCTGTTATAGGAGAATGATAGGAAACTATGGAGACTGTCAGCGAATTGTCTGATTTAGCTGTCACGAGGCTTCTGATCCGTCAATCCAGGCTAGGCGGAGGCAGATTCATTTTCTCAGAACAGTTTGGGACTGTCTCCTGTTTGTCAGGGACATTTATTGTTGTTCAACCAACCTGTCTCCGAAAGGTGTGGAGACAACCCGATATCCCGGTGGCACATCATTCGGATCTATACGTCTTGGCTGGAAACGAGATGTAGGCGCGGCCTGGGTAGAAGAATTGGCAGTAGCAGCATTGTTTCGATCACGTAAGACAGCGAATGGATTCCTGCGTACCGTTTCCTCTGCTTGGCCTGTATCCACTGCCTCGATGTCAGTCTCCGAAACCGCTGATTCTTCTGGAGCGACTTGGGCGATGATGGGTTCGGCCGTTGTAAGGCTCAGTGTGGCAATATTGGTCCTGGAGTCGCAACTCACGCCCTGCTCAGGAAAATCTCCACACGGAATCGCGGCAGGGTAGCGAATAGCCAGTTCTCCAGCACCGTAGCGCAGCACTGTGTATATATCGTGCCCTGGAATCGGAATAATGCCATTTCCGGTTAGGGGCACCTTCACTATTTCCCCGCTAAGATGCTTAAGCAAAGCAGTGTGTCTAGTGCCGATTCTTGAAGTGCCCACGAGTGAAAAGGTCGGTGTTGCCAGGGTATTTCGAGTAGCCCTACTGGCAGCATTGTTGCGCGCATTTTCGGCGGCACTGGCAGAATTATTAGCAACATCCAGCGGCTCAAATAGGGCAAAATTTTCCTCAATTCCAGAAGATACTTGAGGATCCTGGGCTATCGCAGTAGTTGTACAAGAGGCTGAAACCGCAAAAACGATTGCCCATCTGGCTAGTGAGGCCTTTAATAATTCGTTGTCCAATACGTTTGAAATATACATTTTCGTTCCACTGAAAGGGTTTAAACACCGATCACACTGGGCTAGGAGGTCAGTTGTTGCTCCTTTTTAGTCGTCAATTCTGCCATTTTAGTTTGATTTGCATCAATTTGTGTACTTGAGCGCGCCAATTACTGTTTCTATTGCTGGTTGAATTTGAGAACTGGCCCGAAAGGCTTACAATGCCTGAAATTATGGCTTATTCAGCAAATCTGCAAACCCACTTCCCAGGCAAAGTTTTAAGGAGCACAAATGAGCGACTGGAGCGCCGGCTACGTAGCCGATATCGACTATACTTACGGTTACTACCCCGAACTCAGCCCGTTGCGTGCTCGCCTCCCACTTCTCAATCAGGGCCTGCATTGCCCCAGAATCGACACTGCTTGCGAGCTGGGATTTGGACAAGGGTTCGCGATCTGTACCCACGGTGCAGCTACAAACATCAAGTGGTATGGCAACGACTTCAATCCGGCCCAGGCCGGCTTTGCTCAGGAAATGGCGAGCGCGATCGATGGCAATATCAATGTTTTCGATGACTCTTTCGAGGAGTTTGCACAGCGTTCCGATTTACCGGAATTTGACTTCATCGCCATGCACGGAGTCTGGAGTTGGATTTCCGATGAGAATCGCAAAATTATCGTCGACTTTATCGACGACAAGCTGAAAGTAGGTGGCATCCTTTATGTGAGTTATAACACTCTGCCAGGCTGGTCTGCCTTTGCACAGATGCGACATTTGATGACGCAACATACCAAAATTATGGGTTCAAAAGGCGAAGGGATAGTCAGCCGAATTGACAATGCCATTGCATTCAGTGAGCAGCTTGAGAAAGTCGAGCCATTGTATGGAAAAATATTTCCACATGTAAAAGAGCGCATTGCCGAGATGAAGGAAAAGGATAAGCAGTATCTCGCCCACGAGTATTTCAACAAGGACTGGCATCCCATGCATTTTTCTAACATGGTAGATTTGCTCGGGCCTGCGAAATTGCAATACGCGTGTTCTGCCCACTATCCCGATCACATTGATGCCTTAAACCTGACTCAGGAGCAGCAACAACTTTTAAAAACCATTCCTAATGTCACCTTTCGAGAATCGGTTAGGGATTTCATGACTAATCAGAGCTTTCGCCGCGACTATTGGGTCAAGGGACTGCGCAGACTCAGTCCCCCTGAGCAATTGCATGAGTTATCTAAGCTACGCTTTATTTTGAGCTATCCAAGAAAGGATATTAAACTCAAGGTAAAGGGCATGCTGGGGGAAGCGGAATTATCTAAAGAGATCTATATTCCAATCTTGGACTGTTTTGCCGACCATAAAATCAAGAGTATCGAACAGGTCGAGGATTCAGTTTCATCTTCAAAAATCAATTCACCTCAGTTGATACAAGCGATTATGATATTAGCGTCCATGGGTTACATTCGCGCAGTTCAAGAGGAGAAAGAAGTCGCTAGCTGCCGCAAGAAGACAGCGAGGTTTAACCGATACTTGCTAGACAAATCCATGGTCAGAGCAGACCTAAATTTTCTGGCGAGCCCAGTGATTGGAAGCTGCATAGCCGTTAATCGGTGCAACCAGCTGTTTATCCAGGCGCTGGACAACAATATGAAAACAGCGGAACAGCTGGCCCAGTATGTCTGGAAAATACTCTCGTCGCAGGGCGTAGCAATTATGAAGGAGAATAAGGCGCTCGAATCTGAAGCGGAGAGTATGAGCGAACTGCAATCAGTGGCTAGAGACTTCCTTGAGAACTTTTATCCAATACTGAAGTCTTTACAAGCAGTTTAACTCGCCAGACTTCGATGCGAATTATCGGTAAATTCTGGATTGCTAGAGCGAGTCAAAGTTAAGGGCGTCATCGGCACTGAGTAGTTCGCCCAGATCTGCGACATCTTGTTTTGTACCAGATTCATCGCGTTGATATTCTAGACGCCTGCTAAGCTGGTCTGTCTGGCTCATAGAGAGCAACTGAGCATATGCTAGTGGCAGCGCACCACATTGACGTAATTCTCCTAATTCCACAGCCTCCAGCCTATTCAGTTTTTCTTCATCAATACGAAACAAACCTTCCACCCTAAAAGGGAGCAAGTCTTCTCCAGTGGCTATGGACAATGGCCACTCTTTGAGTAGCTCTTGTTCTGCTATCAATTGTGCGGCTTTATCGGCCGTGACCAGTTCCTGCTCCCTTTTCTGCAGAAAGGTAAGTATTTCACTGGTAACTTCAGTAAGATTTCCTTCCTCGTCGAAGAATCGTGAATCTTCCGCATCCTCACTAATATGTGATTTATCAACACATAAGATTCGATTGTCATCTTCACCTTGCGCAAGCGCGAAGGGAAAAGATCTGAAAACAGCGGGCACATAGAGTGCGAGCCACTTGCCTTCTTTACTCACATAGAGGTTCTTGTTCTGCTCCATTCCCAGTATCGCAACAGCCCGAAACGTTTCTCCTGTTTGAATGAAGCCGAGTACATATTCCGCTATCAGCTTTCCCAGCTCACCTGGCAGGACTGCTGCCACCACTTCATTGGAAAACATATTGAAGTGATCCCGTCGCCTCCAGCTTGAATGAAAATGTTGAGACTTCGATATTGCTACCCAATCAGGCATGGCTTTTGATACCTCTTTCAATCAAAAGTAAAAAACCCCGCCCTTCGTTAAAAGGACGGGGTTCTCGATAGAACTTCTTAGATTCTCTCGGTGTTAGCCGCAACTGCTAGGCTCGAGCTGTCCACCTTATAGAGATTCTTAGAATGTAACGTCACCAATTACGAATGTGTTGGTACCAGTAAGCTCGATAACCAAATCCGCAGCAGGATCCCAGTCACCGTTCTTGTCGACGTCAACAAAGACATAACCGTTACCGCCAACAGCCGCGCTGGTAAGAGCTACTCCGCGATCCACGCCGGAATCGTCGAAGAAGTTCACTCGAGCAGCTGTAGCAACTACAACTTCGTTAGTTGTGCCGTCGATGCTGATGTTGGCTGCGTTGGCCGACTTCAAAGCACCGGCTGCAGCTCCAGTAAATCCGAACGCTGAAAGCACAATCTTGTCTTCAGTGGAAACGAACGTGCCGATCTTGTCGTACTTGAGACTGGTCGAATCGCCCTGCGCCAAGTAGACAACGTCATCCTGCCGTCCACCTGCAGGCAGAGTGATGGTATCTGAACCACCGTTACCTGTCATTTGGAAAGCAAGTCCGGCGCCACCAGCGGTAGAACCAGTCAGGACGAAAGTGTCATCTGCGGAACCACCTTTGAAGGCAACACCGGAAGTTGCACCGTAGGCATCACCCGTGGTGACGCTCAAAGCTGATGTAGATGAAGCACCATCAAACAGAACCAGTGATGCCGCCTGCAGATCACCAATAGTCAACTTGGCGGCAGCAGCTGCGGTCACTTTAGTAGCTTCGTCAGCGATCAGAGTAGTGAAAGTCTGAGTGGTTGTAGAACCACCAGAAGTAGACAGATTCACCGTCTCTATATCATTAACATCGAGGCTGTTGACTGTGCGAGAGCCGGTAGTAGAACCAACGATAGAAACGCTGACCACATCATCAGGAGAGCCAGCACCTGCGTTCTTTTGATTAAATGCTACAGTCTGCGCACCTGTGCTGGCAGTGAATGCCAGAACAGTAGATTCAGGCACATCGTTAAGCACAACGCCGCCAGCCAAAGCACCTAGTCCGATAGTTCCAATGGAGTTAGTTCCAATCAGGTGATCCAAATCAACAGTACCGTTAGCAGTACCAAAGGTTTCGAAACCGTTGAACTGCTTACCAGTAGTCGCATTAATTACTGCAGCATTAGCGATAACCAGGGTGTCGGAACCGTCACCACCAGCGAATGAAGCACCAGAAGCAATATCAGTGGCTGCAGTCAAAGTTGTGTTAGTAAGCGTGTCATCACCACCACCGAGATCAACAGTAGTCAGCTTGTTTATCACACCAGCAGCTGCGGCAGGGTCAACAGTGATGGAGTCCTTACCGCTACCGCCTGTAATAGTCATACCAGTAGTGGCGCTTGGAGCTGCAGTAGTAGTTGCAGTCAAATTACCGGTACCAGAGTTGGTGATGCTTCGCAGTTCAGCGCTGATGCCACTGGCAGTATCCAGAGTCAGGTTACCAGTACCGCTGAGATTCAGGGTACGAACAGTTGCGGTAGTAGTGCTGTTTCCAACCACATAGTTAGTTGCAGTACCGTCTGCCTGGATGTTCCAGGTAGAACTGGCAACCGCAGAACCACCGACATCATCAATGATCACGTCGGCAGTAGAACCAGTACCCACGCCATCAAGAATCAGGTTGCGGGTAGTGGATGAACCAGCCAAATCAATGGAGTCGCCGCCAACTGCGCTGTCGGAAATATTCTGCAGGGTAAAGGTCTGGCCAGAACCAAGGGTATAAACAACATTAGTACCGCCGTTGATGTCTGTGTCTTTCAGGATGACAGAGGTAACACCAGAGTTTACTGAAGTGTTTACATCCAGCTGGCTATTTGAAACTTCAACAGTCTCAATGCTGGTCAGGTTACCCAGAGTTGCTGTACCGAACAGCTTCAGTGTATCTGTGCCAGGACCACCGTCCAGCGTGTCACCGGCATTGGCAGTCTTGTTGTCAGTGATGAAGATATCGTTGCCTGGAGAACCAACCAGGTTGTCGATACCAGCAGTCAGTGTAAAAGTCTGGCCACTGCTGGCAGTGCCGTCGAGGGCAGCATTGGCAGTAGTCACTGTAGTGTCGTCACTGGTTACGCCTGAGAATGCTTCAGCACTCTGGTTAGTATTTTTCAACGTAACTGTATGGTATTCCGCAACCGCTACTTTATTGTTGAAAAGTCCGGCAGATGTTCCGAAGTCAGCATCGGTTTCGCTTGCT
Source organism: Gammaproteobacteria bacterium (assembly GCA_040218615.1). Taxonomy (GTDB): domain Bacteria; phylum Pseudomonadota; class Gammaproteobacteria; order Pseudomonadales; family Pseudohongiellaceae; genus UBA9145. Next base: position 291,486 of record JAVJRC010000011.1, on the reverse strand, counting down.
GAGCTCAGGAAAGTGGAAGCCTCGGTGATAATGTCAGCGAAACTAGCGCCACCATTAACCAGCCCAACTGCGATTGCAACACCTTCGGCAAGAGCCGCAGCACTGGCTTCGGGAACTAAAGTTCCTAGCCACTGATTAGCGAATTCTTCTGCGGTCAGGAAGGAAGGATAACGAGTGGTCCACTCGCTGCGTGTGGTCAGATTTGCTGCTACATCGGCAAGAGTGCCTCCGCCGTCGACAATCGCGACCAGTTCATTCAATAGTGTTGTGCCTGGGGCTGCATCATAGGCAGTTACCACCAGCTCAATTATTGCTGTACGGGTTTCAGCTGTAATAGCCATTCAAAACTCCTTGAGATCGATTTCAATGTTGTTTTCCGATTTTGAGAGGGCCCTTTTACTGGCTTCTCTTTCCTGGAGAAGGCTCCGTGTAGCTGGCACCATCTCCCATCATCGGTTTTGCTAGCATAATCAAAGCACCCCACATTCCGTGTGATTGTAATCACAGGGAAATGGAATACCCCGAAAATTCTTTATACCGCACTGAATATCGCCTTCTGGCGCTACCCGTGCTGTTTCTTGCTGCAGCGAACTTTGCGTGTGAATAATACTCCGCACGCAGGGCTACCCCGCTGACAGGCATAGGTATCGGCGGGATGTTACAGGCACTTTACCCCTAAAACAACTGATAGAAGGAAAAAATCAATTAAATTAGGTAACTGGCTCAATTTTCAGCAATTTTCAGGTTGGTGATGAAGGGTAAACGGTCTTGAGGAAGTGAGCTTTCGCACTATTTTGGTGCAAGCTTTTTGCATTGCAATCTCAATCCCCAGATATAGACAAACCTGTCTCTTGAGAGCGCAAAATCTAGTATCCGGATCCAGGCCGCCGATAGTCAGAATCGCCAGCTCAAGCCCAGTTCCAGCGACGTATCTTCAGTACGGAACAATTCCAGGGTGCTGTCCTGATCCTGGTGATAGAGATTAACCAGGAATTGGGCTGATTGGCCCAGCATTGGCAGGCTTTCCCGGTATTGAATCAGGAAAGAATTGCGCTCGGTGTCCCGGCGGGCATTGTCTGACAGCAATGGACTGTAGCCACGGCGGTCGCGCAAGCGCGTGTGGTTGAATTGGGCAGAAAGCAATCCTCTACCGACCGCGTATTGCCAGTCCAGGACAAATTGCCAGCCTTCCCGGCTGCCGCCAAGCCGGTCGCTCTTGAGCTCGGCATTGTGCAGCAGGTTCAATTCGGCATTGATTCGCTGATTTTGTGTGCCTGGTACCGCGCAGTTACTGCCCCCACCAACCCGCAGCTCCAGACCATTCAGGCGGCTTTGCTCATGCCAGTGTTGATGTTGTAAAGCGCCGCCATAGTAGGGCCGGCAGCTGCTATCGCTGTCGAACTGGTAGCGAAATCCGGCATCGGTGCCGGTGAACAAAGGTCTGCCGGCAAAAAACAGATGGCTCAAACCGGTGTTGAATTGCATGCTGTTCTGCTGGTCTGCACGTACCAGGCTGTAACGAGTGGAGAGTTGGGCGAGATCGGAGGCAGAGTCCTCACTCAGCCTGCCTCTGAACTCGCCAATGAAATTATGCTGGTTGTCCGGTGACAAACGCCGGTGACGGCCCTGCAGTCGCACATTCATAAAGGGCCCGCTAATAGCCTGAAACTCGGGACTAAGACCAAGTAACACGGATTCTCCCGACAGGGTGAGGGTAATCAGGTCGGAGTCCGGGGCGCCATTGAGATTGTCGTCGTAGCCCCCCATCACATCCACTTGCCAGGTAGTCTGGCGAGTCAGCGAGACCCATTGCTCCTGCCGTGCCGCGACCGCAACTGCCAGGTTTTCGGGGATATCTTCTCGCAGCAGAAGCAGTTGGTTCGCTGCAATTGCCGAGAACAATTGCCCATCCTGTAACAGCGCCTGGGCATAGTCGATCAGGGCGGCACCATTGTCCGGATTCAGCAGCAATGCCCGCTCCAGTGATTCTACGGCCTCATCCAGGCGCCCGGTATTGAGCTGTGAGGCTCCATAGAGCGCGAAGTACTCGCTGCTCAGCAGGCAGTCGTCAAATATTGCTGCCAGACGGGCACGGGTAGACTCCCAATTGGAACCTGTTTTGGAATCAGAATAGTAGCTGCTGAGGTCCGGACAGACAGCGTAGGAATATGCGGGCAGGCAAAAGAACAGAAAGAGTAAAAACTTGGATTTCATACCTGCCCGAAGTTAGCTGGGACCACACTTCAAACTCCAGGGCTCGCAAGTCGCCCGTCGTCCCTGAACGCTGTGTCCCTGTTATGGCCTACAGCAAATTGCTTGTAGGTTTTGGGTTTTTGAGCCGTGGTTATCGGAATATGAAAGGGATTATCTGGGATCGCTCTCGGTGCTGCAATGAAGTCTGCCTGAGGGCGGTGTAAACAAGCTCTGGATTTACCGCAGCAAGAGCATAATTTCCAGCTATCGCTTGCCCCCGCTAACTACAGTGAGGCTCGGCTGGCTGTTAACCTCACCCGAACCACTGCCAGCCGATCGGGCATTGGCGCTCGCCCTGGGAGCAAACAAGGTATGGGGAATGCGAAGACCGCTCAGCAAGTAGCTACCCTGGGATTCCAGTGATTCATCCGTAAGTTGGCGTGCGGCGCATTCTCCCACCAGAATGGGCTGTGCCAACTCTGCGGTCATTTCCTGAATGCGCAAAGTAATGCCCACCGTGTCGCCCAGCAGTGTATGGGTCCGGCGATGTGCCGGTCCGATAGACCCGATTAGCACCGGCCCCTGCTCAATACCAATGCCGAGCGCAAGAGGCTCCAGCCCGGAAATGGCTTGTTCCGGAAGCAGGGTGTCGTTCAGCGCTTCCTGCAAGGCTTGTGCAGAATGCAACGCCCTGCTTGCAGAGACACGATCTGCACCGTCCCAGATGGCGAGCAAACTATCCCCTTTGTATTCCTGAACACGGCCACCTTCCCGTTCGATGATTTCCGCAGCCCGGGTAAAGAAGTAGTGCAGCACGGCAGCGATTTCTTCCGGAGGCCGGGCTTCTCCAAAAGCGGAGAAGTTACGTAAATCGGCATTGAGCAAGGTGACGTCCCGGCGATGGGCGTTAATGCTGGAGGTAGGCAAACTAAAGGCTATCTGGTGGGCTACGTCAGCAGGCAGATAGCTGTTTAGATTGCCAAAAACGCGAGTGCGTTCGAAACGAGTCCGGGCCAGTTCCAGCAGCAGCAAGGCGCTGGCCGCCAGAAACCCGAACAGGGCCGGGAAGGTCCAGCCTATCCACAGGTTGAAAGTGGCAAGTACCACGGCGTGCACAGCCAGGGCTGCCAATGGGTAAATTAAGGCGGCAACGGGCAGACCATAGGCCGCGACGCGGTCACCAACGCTCGCCAGACCGAAAGCACTCAGACCGATGACAACAGCCAGCAGACCAAGAATTACAGGCGCGCCAGTTGGCGTGTAAGGCACATCCACATCCAGCAAACTTGCCAGCAATCGCGCCTGGATCTCTACCCCAAAAGCTGCGCCGCTGTATGGCGTTGGTACAATATCGCCAGTCCCGGCTGCCGTGACACCGACCAGAACCCAGGCATTGTCGAACATATCCCTGTCAATATTGCCGTTGATGACGTCAATTGCCGGGACTGCGAGAAAGCTGTCTGGAGATTTGGCATAGGACACGCGCATCGCGCCTTGTTCATCGAGCGGGATATCGAGTCCTGGATAGCCATTCAGACTTAAAGTGGCTTGTGGGCCAAAAAAGCTGCTTCCTGAACTAATCTGTCCCCCCCACTGCTCGGCATTGCCCAACTGCAGGAACGCGGCAATTGAGAGCGCCGGATAGGCAGTACCATTATTGCAAACCAGGGCGGGACTGCGACGGACAGCGCCATCGCTATCGATTATTGGCCCATTGTGGCCTTTGGGCACGGCGCTCAAGCTGCCAGCACTCGCGACATAGCTGCCCGTTGTAGGAATTTGTAACCCTCCAGATGCTGAGTCACAAACCACCCCATTCATGGAATGAGTCATGACCCCCGTGGTGATCTGGGAGCTCTGGTTCTGCAAAGCGGGTGTCTGGGCAAATACGACGCCGTTGGAACTGGCGATTGCTGCAAGCAGCACCTCATCGCCGGGCCGTGCCTCTGGGTAAGTGATGTCGTGGAGCTGTAACTGGGCGCCGGCATTATCGATTGCCGTCACCAGCCGCGCTATGTCACTGCGTTCCCAGGGCCAGGGACCTATCTCTGCAATGCTGGCCTCATCAATGACCACCAGTGTGATTCGTTCCTCGACGGTGGAATCCGGGCCAAGCGTCCAGCCAATAGCACCTGCACGCTCTTCAATCGCCCTGAAGCCAGCTCCGAAAAGAGTCAGCAAAGCTAAACAGAGAATTGCAACAATGCCCAGCAGCACAGCCCGGGCAAGAGAAGGTGAAAGTTGCAGCAATGCGGCTAGCGATCTTGAGCTACTGGTCGCTTGATCTGTTGAAGATTGCTCTGGCATTACTGGCTGTTCCAAAGAGTGAGACCTGATACCTCACCATTGTCGAGTTGACGCTCGAACAGATATCCAGCCTCTGTGCCATCGAGGCTTACAGCGCCAGTCACACGTTGAGTGGCTTCTATAGCTCGTAAGTAGCCGCCGTCAACGATTCTGCCATTAGCGATAATGTCTACAGGGCCGGTGATATCGTGATTGAGGTTGAGTTCCGTGCCGAAGGCATTGTTCTGAAAATCTATGTTCAGAGTGCCACCACTGACTTCCATGGCAACGACACCGGTATCAGAGTTGTAAACCGCCTGGGCGCTGTCCAGTTGAAAACCAACCAGGCCAAGACCAGATTCAACGCGCTTGGGGCCGTTCTCGGTTCGATACAGGCCGTACTGCAGATTCCCTACAGTTTGATTGCGACCGACACTGGCTTCATCAAATGAGAGCGCTATACGGTCTGTTGCCACACTGTCTGCGAAGCTATATCGGCCCCAGACCAACTGACGGCTGGCAACATCGGCCGGTGTCAGTGGGGTGGCCGGAGTAAAGCCTTCCGAACCCTGGGGTGCCAGTGCAGCTGCAGCAGCAATTTCCGCATCAGCTGCAACCGTTGGCGTTGTGGCTTCGAGCAGGACTGTATTTCGCCGTTCTTGCTCGGAATCACCCTCTCCATCTGCGCCGACACCATTGGGGCCAGTCTGCTGAGTGCCAGCGATTGCAGATTGCACCTCTTCCTGCATCATGTTTGGGTTGCGAATAGACTGCGCTGGAAGCAAACGAGGCAAAGGTGCATTCAAATCCAGTGCGGCCAATTGAGAATTGTTTCCGGCAATTTCCAGTGCATTTGCCAGGCATGGGCCCAGAGCGTCAATGCTGCAAGCATCGGAATAGGGGGCTACGACAATGATGCCTTCAGTAACACGGGCACGGGTCATTTCTGCATCCGCATTGACCACAAAATCTGTGCCGCGAACACCGATGGCAGCGATCGGCGTATTCAGGCGGAACCGTTCTCTTGCCGATTTGGCTGCGTCGCCAGAAATAGCGCGGGTGACACCCTCTTTCAAATTAAATTTGACGGCCGACTGCTCTGGACGTTCAGGGTCATAGTCATAACGCTCAACCTGGAGCTCACTATTGGGCCTTACACTCACCATGGCATTGTCAATAAACCGGATGTGGGCGTGGCCGTTCGATTCGGTGATGATTCGATCAGCAACCGAAATGACACTGTGTCTCTCCAATTGATGGCGATTGCCACCCGGGGATAGCTTGAAGGCTTTGCCGAGTACGAGACTGACTTCACCCACTTCCACCCCAGACCCGCTGCTCTCAGCCAAGGTCAGAGGAGCAGGTAACAACGCAAGAATCAGGCAGCAAGCAGTAAAAAGCCGCGTGGGTTTGGTGAAAATTTGGGATAGAAACATAGTGTTTACCTCGGCTGCGCTTGCCGGGTTTCTGTGAATTTTTCACAGAACAATTAATAATGCTTTAAAATCAACTAGTTAGCTGTGCGATTAACGGATCCTGCAAGCCCGAATATTGGGGGTTGGTAGCAGAAAACAAGCGTCAGCACACAATTTGCCTAATGGTATTTGAACTGTACCTTAACTGAGGTCTGCTGGCACACGCGTGATTCCAGTCACATGCGTGGTCAGTTGGCGATTTTGCTATGGTTCATCAAGCACTTATAATGCCTGCCGAGCCCCGGATAGCACCGGATTCCCTCCCCCATTTCGGGCGCTACAGGTCAATATTTCATGGTGGTAACCCCAGAGCTGCTTGGCGCCTTCCCGATCCTTAAACCCCTGCCCAGACCCGTACTGGAGCAGTTGGCTGAGCAGAGCATGCTGAAAAAGTTTGCTCGAAGAGGGGTAGTGATGACCGCAGGCGAACGAGAGGATTTTGTCTGTTTCCTCTTCGAGGGCCGCCTGCAGGGCGTTGATTTTACTATTGATGGCCGGGAAGTGGGCCTTTATTTCGTGGAACCCGGCGATTTTTGTGGTGAGTTGGGGCTTTTTGACGACGGGCCCCAGCCTGAATATGTCATCGCTTTAACCGCGGTAGTGGCAGTGTTTGTGCCATCTGCAGCGTTACGGGAGGTGATGCTCAAGACTCCTGGAGTGATCAATGTACTTGGCATAAAGCTGGCCGGCAGAATTCGGCAGATGACCTTCCAGCGCTCCTTGTTGGGTTTACCCAATATAGCTCAGCGGGTCTGTTGTCAGCTTTGGTTGCTAGTACCCCAGGCGGCGAAGGCAGCGGTGGAAAAGAATGAAGATCTCAAAGAATCAGAGATCAGCAATCCACCGACTCACATGGAAATAGCAATCATGCTGAATATTAGCCGGGAAACCGTGACCAGGGTATTTCAGACTTTGCAGCAACGGCAGATAGTTAAACGGGATGGGCCTGCAAAATTGCTGGTCAAAGACCTGAGAACACTGAAGCAATTCGCTGATGGCTCCGATGAACTCAAGTAAAAAGCAGGAGTAATTGCTGTTTTCCGCCGAGGCTGGAGAATGATCTAAATAACAAGAATTTCTTTTAGAACCTTGAAAATACAGATTCGAGCCGCACTATGTGTGGAATCGATCAACAAGCAACGACAAACAGTTGGCTCCAATATAGAATTACTCGAAACCATTGGTGCTGAACCGGGAAAACAGACCCTCCAATAGATCGAATCTGTTTTATTTACTGAAATTCCAGAAACCAGCTATCACCTTTTTCCGACGGCGCACTACAAGATAATTCAATGGCCAATCCAAAAAAACTACAACATCAGGAACTGAAGTCGGCTCTATCGGCCTGCAAACAATACTTTATTTATGCGGGCGTGTTTAGCGCTGCTGTTAATGTTCTGATGCTCACACCAATTATTTATATGCTGGCCGTATACGATCGCGTTGTGTCATCAGGAAGCCTTCCGACTCTCGCAATGTTGACACTGCTGATGGTGGGTTTGCTACTTGCCCTTGGTGGATTTGAGTGGGTTAGGTCTTTAATTCTTGTTAGCGCCAGCAATCGACTTGAAACTCTACTCAGGAAAAGGGTGTCAGATGCCACTTTTAAACAATCATTGCTAACCGGAGGCATGGTTTCGAATGCTCAGCCAGTTGCCGACCTGACCCAGCTTCGTCAGTTTCTTACTGGTAATGGATTGTTCGCTTTTTTTGACGCTCCTTGGTTTCCAATTTATGTAGGTGTGATGTTTCTGTTTCACCCCTGGTTTGGCATTGTAGGAATCATAGGTGGAATTATTATGGTGGCGCTTGCTTATGCCCAGGAAGCTGCCACCAATGAGCCCATGAAAAAGGCAAATGCGGAAGCAAATGCTGCTACCTCTCAGTTTCAAAGTAGTTTGCGAAATGCTGAAGTGGTGGCTGCCATGGGAATGGCGGAAGACATCCGGCGCAGGCAGGAATTTAAAGAAAACAATGTTCTTAAGCTGCAAACCAGCTCCAGTCGTAAAGCCGGCATGCTTACGGCAACAACCAAATCTCTTCGCATGGTCATGCAATCGTTGGCGCTTGGGCTTGGTGCCTATTTGGCACTGAACCAGGAAATTTCACCTGGCATGATGATCGCCGGATCACTGTTGTTAGGGCGAGCTCTGGCACCAATCGATATGCTCGTGGGCACCTGGAAAGGATTTTCTCTTGCCCGGGCTCAGTATGCCAGACTTGGGGACTTGCTGGATAATATACCGGCCGATGCTGACACCATGAGTCTGCCAGCGCCTGCAGGCCAACTTTCTTTAGAACAAGTTGCGGTCGTTCCCCCCGGATCCCAGAACATCGTTGTTAAAGGCGTTTCATTCAATCTGGCTGCCGGTGAAGCAGTTGGCATAGTCGGCCCCAGTGCTTCAGGCAAATCGACCCTTGCCAGGGCAATCCTTGGCATTTGGCCCGCCTATTCAGGAAAGGTCCGACTGGACGGAGCAGACATCGCCAGTTGGGACAGATCAGAGCTAGGACCGCACGTTGGTTATTTACCCCAGGACATAGAACTCTTCGACGGCACGATCGCTGACAATATTTGCCGCTTCCGGGATGCCGATTCTGAAAAAATTGTGGCCGCAGCCAAACTGTCCGGCGTTCATGACATGATTCTGCATTTACCACAAGGCTATGACACAGTGATTGGTGGTAGTGGCGGAATGCTGTCGGGTGGACAGCGACAACGCATCGGGCTGGCAAGAGCAGTCTATGATGACCCCAAGTTGCTGGTTCTGGATGAGCCAAATTCAAACCTAGATGACCAGGGGGAAAAAGAGTTAGTTGAAGCCTTGCGTCGAATCAAGTCTCAAGGTTGCACCATTGTTGTCATCACTCACCGAACCATGGTGCTGCAATGTGTGGATAAAATTCTGATTATGAAAGATGGAGCCGCTATCAATTTCGGCCCCAAAGACCAGGTCCTTGCAAGCTTGACAGCACCTGCGGCAGTGCCCAAGTCGGCAGCAAACTAATTATTGCATACAGCTTCGAACCCAATACAGTTTTCCAGAGCACAACATGAAAATTCTTGCTAACTCGTCTCAACAGATTGATCTGCAATCCATAACCAGTATGGATGGGCCGAAGCGGGCTGGCTTGCTGCTTTTCGGTTTGGTTTTTGGTGTATTTGGTCTTTGGGCTGCCTTGGCCCCACTTGAAGGCAGTGCCTATGCGCCCGGGAAAGTCACTGTCAGGTCATACAAGAAAGTAGTCCAGCATCTTGAGGGTGGAATTGTCGCAGATATTTTTGCTCGAGATGGGGATTTGGTGCGGCTGGGTCAGCGAATTCTGGAGCTGGATGACACTCAAGTAAAGGCAGAACTGGAAATAGCAAACGCACAATTCATTAGCCTTAAAACCCGCGAAGCCCGCTTGATTGCTGAACGCGATGACCTGGATCAGGTGAACTATCCCAACATCCTCGACCCAGCCGATCCTCGTGTTCAGCAGGAAATTCAAGCCCAGAACGCCATCTTCTTTGCCAGAAAAACTGCCAATGAAGGCCGCATTGAAATTCTTGAGCAGCGCATTCAGCAACTGGAAAATCAGGTGTTAGGCATGCAAGCTCAACGAGAAACCAAGGAACAGTTGGCAGCTTCGTTTGCGGAAGAGATGCGGGATACACAAACCCTGTTGGAACGTGGTTTCTCGGAAAAAACTAGATTAAGAGAAATTGAGCGCAACCATGCTTCTTTCTCTGGAGAGGCAGCCGAACTAACAGCGAATATTTCAGCAACCGAAGTTCAGATAGGAGAGACTCGATTGCAGATTCTGCAACAGGAAAGCGAGTTCCTGAATGAAGTTGTTAATGAGTTGAGTGACACACAGTCCAGATTGCAAGATGTCACTGAGCGTATTACTGCATTAGAAGATGTGGTTAGCCGCACCGTGATCACTGCGCCGGAGACTGGCGTCATTAACGGAATGCAAGTGCACACTATAGGGGGTGTGATTGGATCTGGCACACCTATCGCCGAGATTGTCCCGGAAAGTGATGAGCTCATCGTTGAGGCCAGCGTAGACCCTAATGACATAGACAGAGTATCCGAAGGGCAGGAAGCGCAAATTCGATTTTCAACCTTCGGAAGCAGGGCACCAACGATATTTGGCAATGTTCTCAGCCTGTCTGCAGACGCCATTACTGATCAAAATACCGGTGCAACTTATTATCTGGCGCGAGTGGATGTACATCCTGATAGCCTGGAGGAATTGGGAGACCTGGCCCTCATGCCTGGTATGCCTGCTGAGGTCTTTATCAACACCGGATCACGAACGTTCTTGCAGTATCTGTTCAAGCCGCTGTCAAATGCTGTAGCCCGCAGTCTGAACGAAGATTAGATGTTAAGCATGCGTCTCTTTTCATCATCCTTTCTCCTTCTTTTTTGCGCCACTATTACTTCCGCCTATGGTGCTGATGCGCCTTCAGGACCTGGCACCCTGGTTGAAGGAGAAACACTGGAAGACTTCTTCACGGCAGCAATCGAATACAGCCCACGACTGCAAATCGCAGAAGAGAATCTCAATATAGGCGGCTTCCGGGAACGACAAGCCCGTGGGCAGCTTCTGCCGCAAGTCAATGCCAATGCCAGCCTGACAGACAACCGGCGCAACAGCTTTGATCAATTTGGCAATCCTTTGTTGGATGAGTTCGATGGAGAACGCCTGTCGCTAACTCTCTCGCAAGCTCTTTTTAACTGGCAGGCATGGTCCGCAAGAAAGCGCGCCTCGCTCGTTGAGAACCAGCTGGAGGCAGAATACTACTATGAGCTTGCCTTTTTGCTCACGGATGTTGCCGAACGCTATCTCAATGTGCTCAGGGCTGAAGATGCGCTGACCTCGATTGCCTCTGAACTGGAAGCCATCACCAACCAACGCGATCAGATACAGAGCCTGTACGATTTGCAACTGGCACAGGTTACTGATTTACGCCAGGTGGAAGCGAGTTTCGTCGCCGTGCAGGCTGAGCAGCTGCGATTACAAAGTGAATTGGGAATCGCTGAAGAGTCCTTGCGCTCAATAACAGGCATCGATGTTGGTGAATTATTCGTACTCGATGATGCTGTACAGTTGCCCGAGATTAGTAACAGCGTGCAATACTGGGTTCAGCTGGCTGAAGAAAATAATCAGCAAATTCGTGCCCAGCGATTCGCGGTACAGGCAGCCGAAGAGTTTGTTTCAGAAAATAAGGGAGCGCTGTATCCACGAGTCAACTTTATTGCACAGCGCCTGGATTCAAATATTGGTTTTGATAACCGGTTCCTGGGCGACAGCGATACCACTTTTATTGGCGTTGATGTCTCTATTCCCCTGTACGCCGGTGGCAGCAACCGGGCAAGAATTGGCGAAGCGAGATCACAAAAAAGCATTGCGGAATTTGAGTTGCGCCAGGTTGAACTCGACGCGAATCAGCAGGTAAGGTCAGCCTACCTGCAAGCCCAGTCCAGCGCACTGTTAACTCAGGCAGCGGAGCGACTCGTAGAATCAACCAGAATCTCTGCAGAAGCCATGCGCCAGGGGTTTGAACTCGGCACAGTCAATAATGTCGACGTTCTCAATGCGATCAGGGATCAGTTCCAGGCCGAACGAGACCTGCAGCAAGCGCGTTATGAGCAAATCATGTTTCAGTTGTTATTGAAACGAGAGGCTGGTGTGCTGTCTGCGGAAGATATTTTGGAAATTGGTAGCTGGATGATTGAGCCGCAAATCAATTGATTCGCGACAAGTGCTTTACACTTACTGATATAAATCGATAATTTTGTGTGTTACTTCGCGTAAGGTAAGCTGCAAGTCTTCGTCGCTGAACCTGTAGAACCCCTCCGCATACTCCACTTCTGCTGGCAAAGAAAACGTCCTGCCCTTGTCCAGCGACAAAACCAACTCCGGATAATTATTCTCACTGTTCTGGCTCGCGTACACAGCCATCACTTTTTCTTTTTCACTTTTTTCTGAAGTAATATCGATGAAGAAATTGACCGGATTCTGCACACCAATTTCGTAAGCAATACACTGGGGTTTGACACCTTTGGTATTAAGAGACTGCAGCGCTTCCCAGACAATAAATGCCGCCGCGCGGTGGTCCGGGTGTATCTCCAGGGGGGCTGGAAAAAATACTGCAGCGGGAGCGAGTTCTTCAATAACATTCACAACCCTGTCCACCACACCCTCACTCTGCTCCAGCCCCCGGTCCGGTTCGGTCCAGCATTGCAGGCTTTTCAATCTAAGTAATTCCGCAGCCTTACGCACTTCCTTCTGCCGCACTTCCACCAGGTCTTCTCTGCTGCCTCCCAGGGCGCCATCGGTGAAAACCACCACATGAGTCTCTATGCCTTCCTTACTGGCTCGCAGCAGGCTTCCTCCCATGCCATAGGTTTCGTCATCGGCGTGAGGTGCGAATACCAGCCAGGGGCCGGGAGGTAGTTTCGATGTTTCGAAGGGGATGAGAAAGTGCTCGGGGTTTAACATAGTGAGGCTGCTGAGAGCTGTTTGGAAAGAGCGCAGAGTATATCGGCGGACCAGGGCAAATCTACCAGAACAGGTTGGTTTTCTGAACTCTTGGCGTGCTTGGCGATCTTAGCGAGAGCTTCTCCTGAAATGTAGGGGCTCTCGCCAAGCCCGCGAAGAGCGCCAAGGGTCCGAGTGGAATCTGACAAGGCTTAAATTCGCTGGCCCTGTGCCTCGGGGATACCTCAAGAGCCCTCTTTCTAAACATTTGATACTTTGGCTTTTTTCAGGCGATTCTGGTTAAATCCCCAGCCCTGTAAGACTTGTGAAACTCACGGGCCAGCGATGGCTCAACCGAACAGCCAGGCTACTCCATGTTTCTCAGCTTAATTCGTGAATGGGCGCTGACTCCCGTCAACAACTACCGCCTTTTTCACAACTTCACCCGGCAGGATTTCTTTGCCCAGTTTACGGCGTCGGTGGGTGGGTTTCTGTGGCTGTTTCTTACCCCGATCGTACACATCATCATTTACTCTTTTGTATTTGCTTACATCTTCCAGGTGCGGGCACCGGCAGGCTTTGGTGAAACCAGCTTCGTATTGTTCATGATGATCGGCTATCTGCCCTGGTTTGCCTTTGCCGATGCGGTGGGCAAGTCCACGGGCTTGTTGCTGGAGAAGGCGCCGCTTATCACCAAGGTGAAATTCCCGGTGCAAATTCTGCCGGTGGTAGGTTCGGTGATTCCCTATCTTACCCATGGCATTGGATTCGGTATTCTGCTGCTCTATCTTGCGACCCAGGGATATCTGTCAGTGAGCTGGTTGCTGCTGCCGGTAATTTTCTTTCTGCAGTTTCTTTTCACTCTGGGGCTGGTGGCGATACTGTCAGCATTGTGTGTTTTCTTGCGTGACCTGCAGCAACTGGTAACCCTGGGTGTCACTATCTGGTTCTTTCTTACGCCCATTATTTATCCCATCACCATGATTCAGGACGAGGCGGTGAGAGAGCTGTTTCTGCTCAACCCCATGCACAGCTTCGTCAATCTGTACCGGGAAATTGTCTTGCTGGGAGAAATTTCTCTGATCCATCTCTATATCATTGTGCCGGTTTCATTGCTGAGCTATGTGATTGGCGGCTGGCTGTTTATGCGCATCCGGCTCGCCTTTGGCGATGTGTTGTAGGTCTGGGGAGGGAAATAAGTGCCACGTATCACTGTCAACAACCTGCACAAGGACTTCAAGATCTACGAGCGACCCCAGGACCGGCTCTGGGAGATCATTACCCGCAAACCTCGACACCGGCTCTACCATGTGTTGAGTGACATTTCTTTTGCGCTGCCCGACGGCCAGAGCCTGGGAATCATAGGCGTAAACGGCGCAGGCAAGTCGACACTGCTCAAGTTGTTGGTCGGCACCCTGCAACCCACCAGCGGCGAGATCAGCATCGAAGGACAGGTCGCGGCCTTATTGGAATTGGGGGCGGGTTTTCATCCGGAGTTTACCGGCAGAAAAAATATCTACCTCAATGCCTCCCTGCTGGGTGTGCCCGACGAGAATATTGCCGAGCTGGAAAACGACATCATCGCGTTCTCCGAGCTGGATTATTTTATCGATCGCCCGGTTAAGACCTACTCATCAGGCATGTTCGTGCGTCTTGCCTTTTCCATCGCCACCATGGTTCGTCCGGACATCCTGGTGATCGACGAGGCGCTTTCTGTGGGTGATATGGCTTTTCAGCGCAAGTGTGTCGAACGCATGAACCAGTTCAGGGCCGAGAGAAAAACCATGGTGTTCTGCAGTCATTCCATGTTTCATATTCAGGAACTATGTGACATCGCCATCTGGATAGACCAGGGCAGGATCAAGGAAATCGGCGAGAGCGATAAAGTCGTCGGGCACTACGAAGATTTTTGTAACAGCAAGAAGACTTATAACAGTATCCGCGAAGACCTGCCTGAGGAGCTGGACAAGAAGGCTGAGGCTGATGAGGCGGAAGCAGAACCGACGGTGCAGGACTGCCGCATTAACTCGCTGACGGTGAAAGACATCCATGGCAATACCATCGACGAACTGGAGCCGCTTTCTTCCGTGGTCATGGAGATGGAAGTGGAGGTGCTGAAAGACGGCATCGAAGGAAATTTCGGCTTTGCGTTTATGAAGTCCTCGGAAGAACCCCATGCCTCCTTCCTGACCACTGAAATCGACAGTGTTGAGAAGGGGCCCTTTAGCAAGGGGGATCGATTCACGGTTTCCTTGACGGTCAACAACTTCGCCATGCGCGTGGGTGAGTACTACGTACTCGGCGGCCTGGCCGACAAGAGCGGCTTGCTCTGGTACGAGACCAAGTTCAGCCGACAGCTCAGCATCAAACCCACCAAGGGTGTTGGGCCCATCATCATGGATTCAAGCTGGACAGTCCGCCGTTCCTAGCCTGCAGCCAACTCAAAGCGGGAACAAATAGTCCTCGGGATGAACCCGGGCCGGAGCGGTATCTGGCAATTGCCCGTAGGGGTCAATCATGTACACCCTGGGAGGATTGTTATAGCTCCGCACTTCCACAATCTCCATGTAGGCCTGGCTTACCGGGTCCGGATTCACGAATTCCTGGGTTTCCAGCAGGCGCTCCAGAGTACCCTCGTCCAGATCGTTCTTCGGGTAAACAAACACCGAATAAACCTGTGAGGTGTTATTGCCGATCCAGGGCGACAGTTCCTGCAGGTTTTCGAAAGGGATAATTTCGGCAATTTTTACCCGGTTACTGATGTCTTCCCGTTCACGGAAGGCAATGATGTTCTCAATCAGTTCTTCGTTGAGGCCAGGGAGCAACCTCATGGCTTCACGAGTTGCCAGGTTCAGGTTTATCTGCCGCTCATTGCCATAAATAGTGAACGCGGCGTCCAGGTTGACGCCCTCGAACAGCTCCGCAAAACCACGCACATGCAGCAGCTCATCGACACTGTCCAGCTCCGGGTTGTTGCGCGGCGAGTAGCCCGGGGTAAGTGACTGGTAATACTCTTCCTCTGCACCGTTCAGCCCTTCCAGGTCGTTAAGGTCCGTCCAGTCGGTCCAGGCGGCAAGCAAGTCCTGCACTTCCTCCGGGTCGGCATCAAGCCCGCCGAGTCTTTTCTCGATCAACATCTGCATATTACGGCGGGGAATTCGATTCAGATTGATCTTGCCGCTGTGATTATAAATGCGCACCACAATATCCTCAGACACTGGGTAGTGAAGTTCCAGTGCCTGCCCGTTAAAGCGATACTCATCCCGTCGCACCTCACCGTCTTCCGTGAGCTCAGGCTGAAAGTCGATGGGCGGTGCCATTAGCCCCAGCATCAGCTCCATTTCGGCCTTGCTCACAGCTCCCATGAGCTCCGCCCAGGCCACGCTGGCATCCTGATTGTGCACGACGGTTTGAGCGGACAGGCGAACTTTGCTGGCCATGGCAGTTACCAGCACTGTCAGCAGTACTGCAGTCCACAATACAATAATGAGAACTGACCCCTTTTGTCTGTGTATTGGCTGCAGTCTTGTGCGAGGAAATAGCATAACTTCAGAGCCCACCGACGACATTGAGGTTTGGCCTGATAGATCGGTGGGTGTTGTTGCGGACACGCGCCAGTATTTCTCTTGTTTGTGTGTTGCTATCCTGGGCATCAAAAGGCTCGAGACGAACATAGACAGCAAGGGGCAGGCTCAAGCTCTCAACCGCGTCCCATTCATCTGTCCATTCCTGGTTTTCTTCTGTTTCTTCAAACAGATAAGCAAACTCAATGTCATAGCCGGGAAATATCAGTTGTGGCTCGGCCTGCTCCAGTCTCACTTCAGGGTTATCGCTGAAGGCCGGGACCAGGTTCAGATAGACACCCTCGCCATTGATGGCAAAGAGTTCCCAGGCAGTTAGCCCCGCATTGCGTTGGGGGGAGACGGTGCTAACCCATCTTAGAGAGTCATCCTCTCCTGCAAAATAGATTTCACGAGACAGGTTTTCCCGGTTAATGAAGCTGTGAGGAAATGCCCCGTGCAGGGCCCTGTCAATTTGTAGAATGGCCAGCGCCTCATCCAGAGTCTCGTCCAACACATCGGTGTTGCGGTTCCAGTCCTCCGCGACGATAAACACACCGGTACTTAGCAAGCCCAGCAACATGGCTGTTAGGGCGAGTGCAAGTATCACTTCGATCAGGGTGAATGCTGCTTGCCGGGTTGCTGGTGAGTTCATGGAGTGATTACCGGGGAAGATCCAGTCTGATCCAGCGGGTACCCTCTACCGATTGTTCTGTTTCCTGGTTAAAAATTTCATAGCTCTGCAGGGCATAAACAGTAGGCTGGGTTTTTCTTTCCGGAGCTTCCAGCTCCTCGCCGCTGATTATGGAATAGCGATCAATTTCAAGAATGGGGTCGATGTTGCGGAACTCATCCTGCAATAAGGCGAAATTGGTGGCCGCACGTAATTCAGTGGCCCGTATCAGGCTGTCCTGGGAGCGCCAGGTCAATTGTTTGCTGCCGCCTACCAGGGAGAACAGGCTGCCCAGTACAAAACCGGTAATAGCCAGCGCGACGATGACTTCGAGCAGGGTGAAACCCTTCTGCCGCTGTCTCAGCATCTTCCTATTCATCATCACACTCGTTCTTGATTCGGCCCGTAAACGGGTCGATTTCTATGCAGGCTTCGCGCTCTTCCATGGCAAGCAACAGGGTGCCGCCGGTGCTGCCACCTTCCGGGAAAAAGGTGATGTCGATGTTCTCGTCGATTTCATCTTCCTGTTCGGTGCTATCACGAAACCCAATGCGAATACCTTCACTGAACCAGCTGCCTACTACATTGGGATCGAGGATTTCATCGCCCTGCTGCAATTCTTCATCGGCATAGATGCGAATGGTACTGGGCTGGCCGCGAACCACTGCATCGCGGCGGGCATGGTTGAGCAGTGAGCTGGCCTGGCGGACCTGGATGTTGAATGTGCGCCCATCCAGGTTACCTACATTGGGGAAAATGAACACACTGGCCATGCCGATCAAGGTCAGGACCAGCAGGATTTCCAGCAGAGTGAAGCCGGTTTGATTTCTCTCGCCAAGCCCGCCAAGAGCGCCAAGGGGTCTAACTTTAAACCAGCCTGACACGTTACACTTCCGCTATAAGCATTAGTAAATCTCTATTTTTAAAGTCCGATGTCGGCGTCGTCACCTTCGCCGCCTCTTTCACCATCGGGGCCGTAGGAGTAGAGCGTGAAGCTGCGTCCGTTGGACTCGTACACAAAATCATTGTTCCAGGGATCCTGCGGGACTGCTCTGCGCAGGTAGGGTCCATTCCAGGCAGCACGGCCGGAATCGTTTTCCATCAGGCCATCCAGAGAGTCAGGGTACTCGCCCACATCGAGTCTGTAAGCATCCAGTGCTGCTTCCAGTGATGAAATCTGTGAGAGCGCGGCGTCCCGCTGGGCACCTGCCTGCTGATTGAAGATATTGGGTGCCACCATGACCGCCAGCATGCCGATGATGGCCATGACCACCAGGATTTCGATCAGGGTAAATCCATTGCGGTTCAATGCCGGATATCTTGTCAGCGGCTTGTTAAGGAATCGTGTGGGTTGCATAGGGTTGGTACCTGTAGTGATTTGTTGCCAATGGATGCGGATTCAAATACCTGTTGACTGGCCTTATTGAACGCCAAGATCTTCGAACAGCTCGGACGCCAGTTCGAATCGGTCCAGGATATCGGAGTATTGTACACTCGCCTGTTCATTGAGGTTGATGATTTCAGGCCGCAGCACAATGAATAGCTCACGCCGCTCCTGATTGCGTTGCTGGTAGGAAAACAGATTGCCTACCACCGGAATCCGGTTCAGCCCTGGCACGCCGGTGTTAAGCGATTCCTGGTCATTTTGTATCAGTCCTCCCAACACCACATTCTCACCGTTGCGAACCACCACGGTGGTACTGATTTCCTGGTTGTTGAAAATTGGGTTGTTGTTCACGCCGGGCACACTGTTGTCCACTGAAGACAATACCTGGCGAATGATGAGGTTGACCACACCATCGTCATTTATTTGCGGGGTGATGTAGAGCTCAATGCCAGTAGGACGATACTGGATGTTGGTGGTCGAGACACCGCCGGCGCCGATCGATTGTCCTGCCTCAATGGGCACATCGGCGCCAATTAAAATCTCGCCTTCCTGGTTATTGCTAACCGTGAGAGAGGGCCTGGCCAACAGCCTGACTTCGTTGTTCGAAGCGATGGCTTCCAGGGTGGCTTCCACTCTCGCTGCCCCATCGAGAAAGCCTTTGGTAAACATCAGGCCGCCAAGGGTTGGTGTAAAGGCAGTAGTGGTGGTGGTTGAAATCGGATCAGCGGCCGCATCTGCTGCGATTCGACTCCAGTCCACGCCAAAACGGGTATCGTCATTGAGGGTGATCTGAGCGATGACCGCATTCACCATCACCTGCAGGGGCACTGCATCCAGTTGGTTGATGGTGGTAAGCAGCTGGCGATAGTCTCTGGCTGTGCCCCGGATTAGCAAACTGTTAGTGGCTTCGTCTGCGACTATCTTTACAGAGAGGTTGGCTGACACCGCACCAGTGCTGAATGCGGAGACATTGTCCGCAATGTCGACAACGGTCAATCCCCCTTCCGGATCGTCATTGTTGGCTGTCTGGTTCAGGTCTCGCAGGTTGCCCGACTGGTTCTGGGGCAGTCTCTGGTCATCGTCTTCAAAAACTTCTGACAGTGTTTCCGCCAGTTCCAGGGCCACCAGATTCTTCACCTTGTAAGTGAATAGCTGCTCAACCTGTTCCTGGCTGTCGGCATCCAGGATCTGCACCCAGCGATCAGTTTCTTCGAAGCCACGGGTGGCAGGTGCTGTCACGAGCAAGGCATTGATACGCTCGATTCCCTTGACCTGATAAGCCGGGTTGGGACCTTCTATGAGCTCCAGTATCTCGGTAAGTTCTTCTGCTATTTCCAGCGCATTGGCATTGCTGAGCTGATAGAGGTGAATGCCCTGATTGGTAAAGGGGTCGGCATCAATCAGCATCAGCAGTTGATTAACCCGCTCCAGCTCAAACTCCGAGCCAGTAATCACCAGCAAGTTGCTGTTGCCCAACTGACTGACTTCACCATTGGGTTCCAGCATGGGCTGAATTGCCTGCAGTACTGCCTCGGAAGAGACATACACCAGCGGCGTAATCTGCATGATCCGGGCGGCCGTAACATCACCCAGTGTTTCGGGAGTTGCAATGTCAGCGGTCAGGTTTGAACTGACTCGTCGTGCATTGTAGACATTGCCAGAACGTTCCAGTACCACCCCAGCGTCCCGTGTCAGCAACCTGATAAGCGGCCAGACATCGTCTCTCTGCAATGGTCTGTTCGGCGAAGTCCGAATGGAAACCTGGGTATCGATGGTAGGGTCGATAACCAGCGTGATATCAAGAGCATCCGCCAGCTCTTCCAACACCAGCCTCAGTTCGGCTTGCTCATAATTAAGCTCGACAACATCTTCACCTTCTATCACTTCCGGTGCCGGCACATCCTCACGGAAACCACCAAAGCTCACTGCCTGACCATCCCGGTTAATGGCATCGATGGCAGCCTGCTGCTCCGCAGAATTGGTACCAGGCAATACGGGAATTACCGTCGGGTTGGGGACCGCATTGCTTGAGCTGGCAGGCTGCTGAACACCGGCTGCCTGGCCACCACCCTGGGACTCAGGCTGATGGCTGTCCAGCGCCGCACAAGATGCCAGGCTCAATAGTGCAATGCCGAGTAGCAGTGCTTTCCCTGCTCCGTTCCTTAGCCTGTTTTCTGTAATTGTTTCCATGGCAATTCCATTCGATTGAATCTGGTTAACTAAAACTCCACCGCATTCATACTGAATACGGCTGAGAGCATGGTTATGGTGATGCCACCAACTGCGATGGCGAGAAAAATAATCAATGCCGGCTGCAAGGCAGAAACCAGTGAGGCCATTTGATTGCGCACATAGGTATCAAAGGTGCCGGCTGTCTTTAGTAATATGTCCGAGGTACGTCCTGACTCTTCTCCCACGGCCACCAGTTGGTGAAGCAGGGTAGGGAACTGGTCAGTTTTTTCCAGCGATACGCCGAGTCCAGCACCGCCACGAACGTCATCTTCTACCAGCAACAACTGCTTGTTCAGCAATGTGTTGCCCACAACTTCCCGTGCGACTCGTAGCGCCCGGATAAGTGGGATACCTGCCCCTAACAATGCGCCAAGGGTTCGCGCAAATACAGCACATTCCCGATACAGAATGAGATTGCCCATCATGGGCAGTGACAGCAGAAAACTGTCTTTCTTGAGCTTGTTGACGGGATCGTGATCGAGTCTGCGCCAGCCCCAGACCAGAAGCACGGCCAGCACGATAAACAGGTAGCCGTAGTTTTGCAGGAAGTTGCTCAGCGAAAGCAGAAATGCCGCAGAAGGGGGTATGTCTGTGCCCGCATCTTCGAACATCGCCGCAAACTGTGGCACCACGAAAACCAGCAGGAGGAACACGGAAATAATGCCGGTGATCAGCAATACGGTGGGGTAAATCATTGCCGAAATCACTGCCTGGCGGGTTTGTGCACTGGTTTCCAGGAATTCGGCCAGGTCGGGAAGCAGCTCATGCAAGATGCCGCCTTCTTCGCCGGCCCGCACGATATTGATATACATCTTGTTGAATACCTGGGGGTGCGCCTCCATGGCGTCCGCCAGGCTCTTGCCTTCTTTTACGTCCCGCAGTAGCTGGAGAACCAGCTCTTTCATGGCTGTGGATTCCGTAATGCCATCGAGTAGCCGTAAAGCCTTGTCGATGGGCACCCTCGCTTCCATCAGGGTGCAGAGCCCATTGGTGAAGTCCAGAAGGTCCCGGTGTGCAACTTTATTGCCTCGTGAGCGACTGGAGGCAGATTGTGTTTGCTGGATTTTTACAGGCGTTAGATTGCGACCCTGCAAAATCCGCAAGGCCTCACGCTCGGACTCGGCATTGAGCTGTCCGTTTTCTATTTTGCCGTCGTTGTCGAAGGCCTGATATTTGAAATAGAGTGCGCTCATGAATTTACAAAGCCCTGGTGACTCTCACCACCTCTTCCGGAGTCGTAAGTCCTGACTTGAGTTTTTCCAATGCATCTTCTCGCAAGGTACACATTCCTTCCTTGATGGCCTCTTCCCTGATCACGTTGGCATCGGCGCCCGTAGCGATATGGTGGCGAATGGAATCACTCATCATCAGCAACTCATAAAGGCCAACCCGACCCCGATAACCGGTGTGTCCGCATGACTCGCAGCCGGTGCCCCTGTTAACTCTGGGACAAGTGGCTCTTTCTATCTCCAGCACAGTCAGCTCGTCATCACTGATCTGCTGCTGCTCAGCACAATCGGTACACACACGGCGCACCAGGCGCTGGGCCTGGATGGCGAGCAGACTGGAACTGATGAGATAACCTTCAACCCCCATGTCCTGCAGGCGAGTCACTGCGCCTGCTGCGTCATTGGTGTGCAGAGTAGAGAAAACCAGGTGACCCGTGAGCGCAGATTCGATGGCAATCTCAGCGGTCTCGTGGTCTCGAATCTCTCCCACCATCAGTACATCCGGGTCCTGGCGCACAATCGAGCGCAGGCCGGCAGCGAAACTGAGACCGATGCTGGCATTGGCCTGAATCTGGGTGATGCCTTCCAGCTGGTACTCCACCGGGTCTTCTACAGTGATGATCTTGCGACTCTCGTCGTTGATTTTTTCCAGCGTGGCATACAGCGTGGTGGTCTTTCCGGAACCGGTTGGCCCGGTGATCAGAATCATGCCGTGAGGTTGATTGATTACCGACTGGTAATTCACCAACACCTGCTGGGGCATGCCAAGGGCCTGAAGCTCAGTTGCCGTATCGCTGCGATCGAGGATACGCAACACGACCGATTCCCCATGAACACCGGGGAGTGTCGATACACGCATATCCAGCTGATTGTTGCCCAGTTGATAATCGATACGGCCATCCTGGGGCAGGCGCTTCTCGCCGATATCCAGCCGCGCCATCAGTTTCAGGCGCGAAGCCACGGCCGTGTGAATCTTCACCGGCAGTCGTTCGATTCGGGTCATGATGCCATCGACCCGGCAACGCACATCGAGAGTGTTTTCATTGGGCTCGAAATGAATATCGCTGGCATTCAAATCCAGTGCCCGGGCAAACAGGTGATTCACCAGGCGAATAATCGGTGCGTCCGACGCCATGTCGAGCAGGGCTTCGTCATCATCGAACCCGGATACGAAGACGTCTTCGTCGGAGCTTTCGATGGAAGGGGACAGCTCTGCGCGCCAGTGCTTGAGCATACGCCGCACTTCATTGTCATCGGCTAACCTGAACTGCAGGTCATTGCCGATGATGAAACGGATCTTTGCCCGAAGGGGAATGGATGGGATGCGGTTACAAAGCAATTCACCGGAATCGGCGAAGTCCTGGGCGGGGGCAATGCCTTCCGGCTCCAGGAGTTGGCTGAACAGCGGCAATGTCATCACATGCCCGGCAGGCTCAGTAGTTTCAATCGTTGTCGATGTCGTCTCTGTCATGGTTGCCTTCGCACTAACGTCGCGCCACCTGGTTAACTGCCAGCGTCGCATCCCGGGCAAACCCCACCACGGTGATGGAACCACTGTATTGGTTTCGGTTCCGGCTCAAACTGAAATCTTTCACATACAATCGCGGCATGGAGTTTTCCAGCCTTTGCAGGAACACCACGGTGTTGCCCGCATCGTTGGTTCTAAATGACATTTCCTGGCTGATCAGCAGCCACTCTGCGGACTGAAATCGTTCTGCCAATCTGGTGGATGCCACGGTCAACCCGGATTCCCTGGCGTGCTGGGAAAGGTCTCGCTGAATTGCCGCTTCAATCAAGGGCACGGTATCGCCACTGAAGATCTGCGATTGCACTTCGGCCAACTGAACCTGCACGTCGATGCGTCTCTCGCGCCACTCAAGGGAATCTTCAACCAGGCGCTCCTCTCTTGTGATCGCCAGGTAGACATCGTCAATAGATTCGTTCCTGGTTTGATACATTCGCTGCACCGCAGGCAGTATTTGCGTGGCAATGAATACCACTGCAACCAATGCCGCGAGCATCACTATGTTTCTTTCTCTTCTGCTAACTGCCATTCGAATCACTCATTGGGGCTAGCTGTCCTCTGGAAAATAGCGAAGCATGTAGGCCTCAAAATTAACCGCTGCCAGACGCAAATCGATGTAATAACGGGTGTTGTTGGTAGCCCGTGAAAAGACCACTTCGGTAAACATTGGGTCCTGTTCCAGGCGCTGCAATATGGCTTGTGGATCCGAACTGGTGCCCTGGATTCGAATCAATCCTTCACTTAACTCCAGCGACGACAGTTGCTCACCGGCAAGCACTTCCTGCAACTGGAACATCGCCTGTCGAACCTGCTGGTCGGGAAAATCATTGAGAGTGCCCCACTCATTTTCAAAATCCACCACGATGCGTTGATCTTCCCGCGCATCGGAAGACATTTCCCGCGCCGCCTCCAACTGTGACTGGGCCATGCGGAACTCCAGCGACTGCAACAGGAAGGGGAGCGCGGCAACGGCGAGTACGGCTGCAAACAGGGAAGCAGCAATCACCATCTGCCGACTCTTCTCCACCTTCTTTCGTTCCGCAATGGCCCCTGGCGGAAAGAAGCAATAGTCGACCGAGCTTGCCAGATTGGCATTGAGATAGTGTTGCGGTTGTTCGCCTTCGATTACGGAAACATTGGTCAATTGCCCGACAGTTTCCTGCCACTGAGCATTGAATGCTTCCTGTTCCAGGTCAGTCTTTTTGCACTGTAGCCAATTGACTGCTGTTCCGTTTTCCCAGCTCAGGGCAGTGAGTTCTTCTTCATCATCGTCAATCAGGCTGAAGGCTCCTGCTCCCACCGATGTACAAAATACTCTGGGCTGAACCACTGCAAGCAGCAACTTGTTCTGGCTGAATGCCTCGAACAACTCCGCAAGTCGTTGTTGTGGAAACCACAATGCCGTCACCGCGTCAGTGTTCCGCTGAAGAGTGGTAGTGGTTGCCAATGCGAGTTCCTGTTCATTGGCAGGAAGCACCGATTCGATTTGCAATGACAATGCGGCGATCAGGTTGTCGCCACTGATGCCCGGCATCGTCTGAGAAGTGCCAAGAAATTCTGAAGGGGGCAGGAATAACTTTATTGACCTTTTGCCATTGCTCTTCGCCTGGCTATTGCCATTGGCATCACTGGCCTGCTTTAACAATCTCGCTGCATTCCTGGCAAGCAAGCTGGCACTCACCTTGTCTTCATCGCTTACGCTGCTCAATGCAGCGGATTTGCCTGATTCCAGGTGAAACAGTGTGTTCTTGAAGACGATGAAATGATCGGAAATACTGGCGGCCAACTCGCTGCGTGCATCACCCAGCAGCTTGCTGCGCAAGCGGGATGATAGGGTCTGCGCCCGCTGTACCGTTTCTGGCCACAGCGAAGAAGGAAAAGAGTTGGTAATACTCGCCACGATTGTTACCTGTGAGAAATACGGATAGATTTCTCTTAAGCCATTGAATATTTTGCTAATTCCGAGTCAGTAGGACTGATGGCGCCGGAAAATAGTTTGTTCTGCAGGGCTTAAAGTGAGAGCCGGGTACCATCTTTCTCAGAAGATGGCGCAATCAGACAACGAGGCGTTGTCGCCAGGGGCTGGAACTACGAAAGGGGTGCTGGGAAGTTTGGAGGATTAAAGTGGCTGGCGCAGGCGCGCCAGCCACTGCTTACAATGCTTACTCGCCAGCTGAGCTCAGAGTCTGGCGTTCTTTTTCTATAAGGAAATCAACAACATTCAGCATTTCCTGCTGGGTGGGAACGCTCTCGCCGGTGGTGACCAGGTACTTGCCATTGACGACCATATTGGGGGTGCTGCGGATCTGGTAGTCCTGCATGCGCTTTTCGGCCTGATTGACCCTGGATCGCACCGAGAAGGAGTTGAAAGCCGCCTCAAAGTCATCCCGGCTGATGCCGTGCTCGACGAACAAATCTCCGATCACTTTCTCATTGTGCATACGGTTGCCCTGGATATTGATGGCATCGTAAACAACCTGGTGCATCTCTTCGACTGCATCCAGCGCTTCGGCCGTGTAGTAAATCTGGCCGTGTATCTTCATCAGCGGGTTCCACATGGCCGGAAAACGGTTGAAGTCCACATCCTCTGCCAGCCCGTCTTCCCAGGCGATGATCAGTGGCTCGAAGCGAAAACAGTGGGAACAGCCATACCAGAAGGCCTCGATGACTTCGACTTTCGATGCATCGCGGGTATTTACCGCGGTTGGCAGTTCTGTGTAATGGGTGCCAGCCACATATCTTTCGATCTGGGCGTAGCTGGAAAATGCCAGCGGCATCATTGTTAAAAGCACCACCAGCTGAATGAGTTTTTTCATAGCCTTGCTACTCCTATCCTTAAAATCTGGCCTTAAATTCCGGGTTCCTGGTTCGATCAAGCAATGAGACCCAGGAGCAATTTGCGAAAACCCTACCATAGCCTTTATTGGCTTGCTATCCGGATGGGCTGTATTGACCCCGGCCCGCGCGCAATCGCTGGAAGCCGGTTCTCGCGGCGCTTTGCCGCTACCTATATGAGTGCTTTGCGGCGGAAATTAGTGCAATCCCGACACGTAGCTGGCCAGGGCCTGAAGCTCCCGGTCGGTCAGCCGCTCAACGGTAGCGCGCATCATGCTGTTCAGATCATTGGCACGCTCTCCGGATCGGAACTGTTGCAGCTGCAGCAGGGTGTATTCCTGGTGCTGACCGCCCAGTGCGGGAAATCCGGCCGGGGCGTTGCCCTTGCCATTGGGAGCATGACAGGCTGAACAGGCGGCAACCGAAAGTTCTTTATTGCCTGCCCGATACAGGGTTTCGCCCAATTCGAGCAGTTCCGGGTCGGCACCTTGCAGGGTCACTTCCTGGGAGGCATACCAGGCTGCGATATCTTCCATGTCTTCTTCTGACAGTGCAGCGACCATGGCGGCCATTGTGGGCCCGGTGCGGGCGCCAGATTTGAAATCCATCAATTGCTTGACGATATAACTGGCGTTCTGGCCAGCAATCTTTGGGTTGATCGCCAGCTGGCTGTTGCCGTCGGCACCGTGGCAGGTTGCACAGAGTGCTGATTTTGCCTGCCCTGCAGCAGGGTCACCCTGGGCGAGAATGGCTGGTGTTGTAATGGCGCCCATTAAGGCCGATACAAGAACAATGGCTAATTTCTTCATGAAAATTCCCGAAAAAGCTTCGACTATCCTATCTTCTTCGCTGGTTTGCTGCCGTTAAGACCACAAGCCTGGCGAAGTTCCAGTAAAATTGCGGACGCGGATTATAGCCCAAATCCTTAGCTGGCACTACGCGGGCAATTGGCTCCTGGACCTCTGTTTATGAATTTTAACAACACGGAATTTGTTACCAGCGCGGCCAATCTGGCCGCCTGCCCGGATGACAGCGATGTGGAGGTGGCCTTTGCGGGGCGATCCAACGCGGGCAAATCCTCGGCAATCAATGCGATCACGGGCCAATCCCGGCTGGCCCGTATCTCGAAAACCCCTGGCCGGACCCAGTTAATTAACTTTTTTCAGGTGGCCGAGCGACAATATCTGGTGGACCTGCCTGGCTATGGTTTCGCCAAGGTTCCGCTGGCTGTCAAGGAAAAATGGCAGGCTGAGCTGGAAAACTATCTGCGCAAACGCGAAGCCCTGGCGGGTATCGTTCTGCTCTCTGACGTCCGCCATCCGCTCAAGGAATTTGACCAGATGATGCTGAGCTGGTCGGTGCAATCTGAGCTGCCAGTGCTGCTCCTGTTAACCAAATCAGACAAATTGAAGCGTGGGGCCGCGCAAAATACTTTGTTGAAAGTTCGCCGACAGGTTGAGGAGCTTCCCGAGGTCGAAGTGCAGTTATTTTCTGCTTTGAAAAATACTGGAATCGAAGAAGCCCGGTCCCGGTTGACGTCTTGGCTTACTTTGGAATGATGCTTTAGTGGTCTGGTGGTCTGGTGGTCTTAATTCAGGAAAGCGCGCCGGGCACAGGATTGCTCCCGATCATTGGTCGTTCAGCGCCGCCGGGCGCTGCGCAACTCGACCTCCGCGCTGCGCGCTCCGGGACTCAAACAGTGCTCGCGCTTTTTCCGGCTCTGCTGAACGACCAAAACATGATCTGATTGGGAGCAATCCTGTGCCCGGCGCGCTTTCCTTCCTATCCTGCAAACCCTTAGGCACTTAAGTCTTTAAGTCTTTAAGTCTTTAAGAATCTTATGGTCTGAAATCATGCGCGATGTAGAAAGGTTCTCGAAGTGAGGCAGGGATGCCGACATTTGCGAAGCAAATGCGAGGAGACAATCACAAGCAGAACGACGCTTCTGCGCCAGTGATTGTCGACGACGTTAGTGAAAATTCAGGGATGAATTTTCACTAACATTAGGTAGATCAATGCGCCTCGTCCCAGTTGTCGCCCACGCCTACGTCAACAATCAGCGGCACATCCAGTGCCGCAGCCGTAGCCATACGGAACTTCACTCCTTCGGCAAGAAGTTCCACGTCTCCCTCTTTGACTTCAAATATGAGTTCATCGTGGACCTGTAATACCATCTTTGCTTCGAGTCTGTTTTGTTCCAGCCAGTTGGCGATGTCGATCATGGCGCGCTTGATGATGTCGGCGGCAGTGCCTTGCATGGGTGCGTTGATGGCTGTTCGTTGGGCTGCCTTGCGGATCATGGCGTTGCCGGCGCGGATGTCGGGGAGATAGAGGCGGCGGCCGAAGAGCGTCTCCACGTAGCCCTTTTCGTCGGCGAAGGCCTGGGTTTGTTCCATGTAGTCTTTTACGCCGGGGTACTTGTCGAAATAGCGCTCGACGTATTTTTGCGCTTCGGAGCGGCTGACCTTGAGTTGGTTGGCGAGGCCGAATGCGGACATGCCGTAGATGAGGCCGAAGTTGATGGCCTTGGCGCTGCGGCGTTGTTCGGTGGTTACTTTTTCGAGTGTTGTTCCGAATACGTCTGCGGCGGTGGCGCGGTGGACGTCTTCGTCGCTGGTGAAAGCAGTGAGCAGTCCGTCGTCCTGGGACAAGTGTGCCATGATTCGCAGCTCAACCTGGGAGTAGTCTGCCGCGAGCAGTTTGTTGCCTTTGTCCGGGACAAACGCCTGGCGCACGCGTCGGCCTTCTGCGGTGCGGATGGGAATGTTTTGTAGATTGGGGTCGGTTGAGGACAACCTGCCTGTGGCAGCGACTGCTTGCTGGAATGTGGAATGGACTCGTCCGGTTTTTTGGTTGATTTCCAGGGGCAGTTTGTCGGTGTACGTGGACTTGAGTTTCACCATGGAACGATGTTCGAGAATCAGGCGTGGCAGCTCATACTGTTCTGCCAGTTCCTGCAGGACTGGTTCGGCGGTTGAGGGAGCGCCCTTGGGGGTTTTCTTCAATACCGGGAGTTCCAGCTTTTCGTAGAAAATGGTTTGCAGTTGCTTGGGGGATGAAAGATTGAATTCTTCTCCTGCCTGCTCGAAGGCTTGTTCCTGAATCTTGAGAATTTTCTTTTCCAGCTGTTTGCTCTGCTTGCCCAGCACTTTGGCATCCAGTTTGATGCCATTGCGCTCCACCGTTTGTAGCACTTCGATGAGTGGAGTTTCGTAGTAGCGGTAGAGGCCTGCGAGATTGCCTTCTCCTTTCATGTCCTGCTCAAGAAAGATGGCCAGGCGCAGAATGACGTCGGCCCGTTCGCAGGCGTAGTCGGTCATCTCTTTGAGTTTTACTTCAGGCAGGGTCAGCTTGTTTCGGCCTTTGCCTATCAGGCTTTCAAGGTCCTGGATACCCACATCGAGATAGAAACGGGCGATGGCATCGAGCTGGTGCTTGACTGCAACAGAATTCAGTACATAGGAGGCAAGCAATACATCTGACTTCAACGGTTGCAGGTCGATGTCATAATTTTGCAGAACATGTCGTTGCAACTTCAGGTCGTAGCCGCATTTTTTGATTAATGGGTTTTCGAGAATCGGCTTGAGCTGATCCAGAACGTCTTTCAGATCCAGTTGGCTCTCTTCTGTGGTGTGCCCCAGGGGTATATAGGAGGCTTTGCCGATTTCGGGGCTGATGGCGATGCCGACGATTTCGGCGTCCATGAACCTGTCACCACTATGTTCTACAGACAGGCCGAACACTTCTTGTTGCTCAAGGGTCTTGATCAGGGCTTCCAGCTTTTTATTGTCGTTGATCAACTCATAACTGATGTTATCCGGAACGACTGATACTGCTTCTCCGTCAGCCGCTGCTTCGACCAGTGAGTTGGCCTGGGCCTCGGGAGATCCGGTGACCCCTTTTTCCTCCAGCTCTTTGATCCAGGTTTTGAATTCCAGCGTGCTGAACAAATCGTAAAGTTGTTCGGAGTCCTCTTCGCCGGGCACCAGGTCCCCGATGGCAATGTCCAGCGATACGTCTTCTTTAATCGTCGCCAATTCGTAGGACAACTCCAGCAGGTCCAGATTTTCGCGGAGGCGCTCTCCAATTTTGCCGCCTATTTTGTCGGCATTCTTGATGATCCCTTTCATGGAGCCATACTCGAGCAACCATTTCACGGCAGTCTTGGGTCCTACGCCTGGTACGCCCGGGATGTTGTCGGACTTATCACCCATTAGTGCCAGGTAGTCCACAATAAGCTCAGGACCAATGCCGAACTTTTTCACCACACCGTCTTCGTCAAGCAGCTCGTTGGTCATGGTGTTCATCAGGGTAACCTGATCGTCGACCAACTGAGCGAGGTCTTTGTCTCCGGTGGAGATAAGTGTTCGCATTTTTTTCCTGGTGGCCTGCTTGGACAGGGTGCCGATCACATCATCTGCTTCTACGCCCTCGATGATTAGCAAGGGCAAGCCCATGGCTTTTACAATTTCGTGAATGGGCTGAATCTGGCTGCGGAGGTCATCTGGCATGGGTGGGCGATGGGCTTTGTATTCCTGATAGATGTCATTGCGAAAAGTCTTGCCCTTGGCATCGAATACCACCGCGATATTGCTGTCGGGGTGGGCCTTTATCAATGCGCGGATCATATTGATGACGCCCTTCACGGCGCCCGTGGGTTGCCCACGGCTGTTGACCAGGGGCGGCAGTGCGTGAAAGGCCCGAAACAGATAGGACGAACCATCCACCAGAATCAATTCATTGCTCGTTTTCTTTGCAGCCATGGCTAGTTTTCCATCGAAAGGCAGTCTTTGAATCCACTTGCCACCAGATTGATTAAATCCACATAGGCGGTTGCACTGCTGGCGATGTCGTAGCCCAGCAGGTCAATAGTCACACGCGGTATGCCAGGGTCCTGAACCAATGTATCCACCAGTGCCGCAGATGAATCCGGCTCCAGAATTATGCAGCTCGGTTTGCTTGTGTTGACCAGGTTCCGAAGCTCCAGTACCTCGCGCATGCCTGGCTCCAGCTCCGGATTATGGACCAGAGCACCCCGGTTGCTGATGCCGACAGATGATTCAAAGTATTGATAGGCTTCATGGTAAACCAGATAGCTTGTATCACTGTAACCGGTAAACTCCTGCTGGAGTTCGGTCCAGCGGCGTCTTGTTTCTGCCTCAAAGTCGGCCAGTCTGCTGGCAAAACGCTGTTGCTGATCCGGATACAAGGAGCTGAGTTCCTTGGCCAGTGCAGTGGCAATGCGTATTCCATTGTTCGGGTCCAGCCACAAATGGGGATCAAGCTGCCCGTCTGCAAACTCATGGCGGGTTAGCCCTGGTAATTCGGCGGCGGTTATGACGGTTTTTTCTGCTTTGAAATCTGCAAACAGCTCTTCGAGGTAAATCTCGAACTGTGGCGCAATCCACAGCAGGATGTCCGCCTGTTCAAGAGCGAGACGAGTTTGCGGCGTCAGGGAGAAGCTGTGGGGCGAATCGTTAAGTCCGATAATAGAGCTGCTACCGCCCTCGCCCACAATGGCGGCACTAATAAATTCAAGCGGTCTGATAGTTGTTACCACCGAGACTTGCTGTTGCCCATATACGGGGCTGGCTGCGCCGCTTAGGCAAAACATCAAGATCATTGATTGCACGGGCGAACAGCGCTCAAGACCTTGTCTAAGCTGGTTTAGGAGATCGTATAGAGATAAGGGCATTCGTTTGGGCAATAGATTAGATGATGGAATTGGGTAATGGATTGGAAAGTGCCGGAGTCAATTGACATCGCTGCTATGATATACCATTGTCCGCTCTGCTTGGCCGGTTGCCACATTCTGCCTGTCTAACACCTGACCAAACCCTATGAGTTCACCCGACCCTTCCAGCCCGGAAAAGTCTTCACAACAACTGATTGCCGCAAATTCAATCGGGATCAGTTTTGCTGACCGCGTCATTCTTAAAGATATCTCTTTGACCGTAAGTGAGGGGCAGGTGCTGTCTCTAATTGGCCCCAACGGCGCCGGCAAGACCACCCTGGTTCGGCTGTTACTGGGCCTGTTGCAAGCAGACACGGGCTCCATTCAGCGCAGCAAGGATCTGAAAGTGGGCTACATGCCACAGCGCATTAAACTCGAGCATACCTTGCCAATTTCAGTGAACAGATTCCTCGCTCTGTCACCACGCTGCACGTCCCAATCGATTGATGAGCTACTCAATCTGCTGAAAATCGATCACCTCTCCGGTCAACAGCTCAGCTCTGTTTCCGGCGGAGAACTGCAAAGAGTCTTGCTGGCAAGAGCGCTACTGGGTAATCCGCAGTTGCTCATTCTCGATGAGCCGGCCCAGGGAGTTGATATTGCCGGCCAGGCTGAGCTGTATCAGCTCATTGGCGATATCCGCACGCAACGTAACTGCGGAGTTTTAATGATTTCACATGACCTGCACCTGGTGATGTCTGCCACCGATGAAGTCGTCTGTTTGAATCATCATGTTTGTTGTCACGGCAAACCTGAGCAAGTCAGCAATGACCCGGCTTTTCTGGAGTTATTTGGAGCGTCTGTTTCCGAAGGGCTCGCTGTTTACAGCCACAATCACAATCACGAACATGAACTGAGTGGCGACATTAAGCCGTCCTGATGAATTAAATCCACCTGATGCTGCAATTATTCACTACAGACTTCTTTATTTTCGCCCTGGTCGCAGGCGTCGCATTGGCGCTGATTGCCGGGCCCCTGGGCTGCTTTATAGTATGGCGCCGGATGTCTTATTTTGGTGACACACTGGCACACAGTGCTCTGCTGGGTATCGCCATTGGTCTGATGACCGGCAGCAACCTGCAGCTAAGCCTCATTGTCAGCAGCGTCATTCTTGCAACACTGCTTGCTGTGCTCGACCGTCGGCCAGACATCAGTAGTGACACGTTATTGGGCATCCTGGCCCACAGCGCCCTTGCCTTTGGCGTGGTCTTGCTAGCACTCACCGACAGTGTCCGGGTCGATATTGAAGCCTATTTATTTGGTGCCATGCTCACCATCACCAGCAATGACTTGTTATGGATAGTTGCCGTGTCTGTATTGCTGATGATTCTGTTGAGCCGCTACTGGAACGACATCCTGTCAGTTACTGTGCACCAGGATCTGGCTGAAATAGACGGTTTGAATGCGAAGCGACTGAATATGATGCTGGTGATAATGATTGCGCTCACCGTCGCGGTTTCCATGAAAATCGTTGGCGTGCTGCTGATTACATCACTGCTGATCATTCCGCCTGCAACTGCCCGGCGTATTGCCTCGTCACCGGAGCAGATGGCGCTGACTGCTGCGGCCCTGGGCGTCATTTCCGTGGTGTTGGGACTGTTGGCCGCATTTGCACTGGATACACCGGCCGGGCCCACGGTGGTTGTCATCACCACCTTGTTTTTTGCCTTGTCGTACCTGCTGCCGCGGCAGGTGGCGACTAATTAGAGATCAGGCGTGGGTAGAGCTGCAACAGCTCTTCACTGAGAATTGGCGGGCGAATCACCGAATGTAATTCCCCCTGGGGATTCACCAGGCTCACATGCACATTGTGGCTGATGCTGTAGTCACCATCCGTTGACAAGGCAGAAGGGTGATTGGCATGCATCTCGCTGGCCTCGTCCGAGCTGTAGGCAACGAAAAATTGCTCGGCGATTTCTGCAATCGCCTCATCAGACCCTGTCAGACCCACAAATGAGTCATCGAAACGTGCCATGTAGTCGGCTAGCTGCTCGATGCCATCACGGGCCGGGTCGACAGTAACGAAGATGACCTGGGGCTTTTCAGACTCTGCCGACTCTTCCAGGCGCCGGGAGAATTGGGCCAGTTCCGTCATGGTGAGCGGGCAGACATCGGGGCAGGAAGTAAAACCGAAAAATACCAGAGACCATTGGCCTCTCAGATCTGCCTGGGTAAACGCACCGCCCGTTTCATTGAGAAGCTGGAAGTCCGCAATGGGCCTGGGTTCCGGATAGCGGGTGGCACCGAGCTCTCGCAGCTCATTGATGTCGCTCATCTCGCTGCGAAGCACATACAAATAGATTAGCCAGGATGCGACCAGCAGGTCGAATACCAGGAAGGCGATGAGCGCAATCTTTGTGTTACGGGTTAGTTGCACTGGACCAAGCAGAAGGTCATCTGCCCGCTAGAATAGGTAATGATCGACAACCAGCGCGATAAACAACAGGGCCAGGTAGACAATGGAGTACCTGAAAGTATCCATGGCCGTTGTCGGGCCAGGCTTGACCATGAGCTTGGTTGACCAACCCATGAATCCAATGCCCAGCGCCACCGCGGCAACCAGGTACAGAAGCCCGCTCATGCCGGAAAAATAGGGCAGCACGCTTACTGCCACCAGAATTGCAGTGTACACAATGATGTGGATCTTGGTGACGCGCTCACCATGGGTAACCGGCAGCATGGGCACACCGCTTCGGGCATATTCATCCTTGCGGTGAATCGCCAGAGCCCAGAAATGGGGCGGTGTCCAGGCAAAAATAATCAATACCAGAATCAGTGCATCCGCTTCGATGGTGCCGGTCACTGCGGACCAGCCCAGCAGCGGTGGCATGGCGCCGGAAAGCCCGCCGATCACGATGTTTTGCGGTGTCGCGTGCTTCAAATACCCGGTGTAGATGAATGCGTAGCCAACGAAGGAGGCCAGGGTGAGCCAGGCCGCCAGCGCATTGACCCAGAGCAACAGAATAGTCATGCCGCTGACACCGATGACGACCGCGAAAACAGCGGCCTGGGTGGCATCGACCCTGCCCTGGGGCAGCGGCCGGTTGTGGGTGCGCTTCATCAGCACATCGATCTTGCGATCGATGAGGTGATTGACCACTGCACCGGAGGCAGCGACCAGGGCTATGCCCAGATTGCCCAGTATCAGGATATCCAGGGGCACCATGCCGGGCACGGCCAGAAACATCCCCACCAATGCGGTGAGAATCATCAGCATCACCACGCGCGGTTTGCACATTTCGTAGTAATCGCGCCAGCTGGCAACGCTTTGAGATGTCAGGTCAGTCACTGTTTTGTCGATCTGAGTCGTTTAGTTCAAACGAGAGTTGTGAGTTTGCTCGATTCGGCGCGGAAAAACGCGCGGAATCAGCTCTTTCTGGAGCGGCGGCATTTCACCATTTTTCCGCTGTGATCACAAGCTCACGGCCATTAATCTTGGTAACATTGTTCCAGTATTTTTACGCCATGGTGTGTGAAATTCTCATTGCTCAATTGAAGCTGACAGCTTTCTGTCAAAAATACTTGAGATAGCGCATTTTTACGGGCTTCCGGTAGCATATTCACTTGCGGCAAAAGGCGTTTTTCTATAGCATTCGTGACCGCGTGAGGTGTGCTAGTTGCTAGAATTTTTCAGAGGTTTTCCCTGAGCTTAGGTGGAATATCCAGATGCTCAATCCAGGCGAAAATCCCTAAAAAATCCAGCTGCAGAATTACCCCGCCCAGATAACAATAACATTAGGGCAGTCACTCGATTTAACTGAACCTGAATTACGAGCAACGCAACAGCTCATTCATGGTTTGGTAATCAAGACCAAATCCAGTCTCCCTGATGTAAGCAACAGATGAAGCCTCGCTGACGTGTTGAATCCGGACCCCATCCGGGTATTGCAAATCGCAGGCTGGGATTTACTAACAAGAAGGATTACTGGTTTATGACTTTAGCGGTCGTTATCTTAGTTCTGGTAATTGGATCAATTGTGTTCCATTTCGCCAGCCCTTGGTACTTTACCGATATTGCTGCCGACTGGGGCACTATTGACCTGACTATCAACATTACGTTCTGGGTCACTGGTTTTGTCTTTGTCGCCTGCAATCTGTTCATGGCTTACTGCGTATGGAAATTCCGTCAGCATGAAGGCCACAAGGCAGTGTACGAGCCTGAAAATGCGAAATTGGAAGCAGGGCTTTCAATTTTCACCACCGTCGGAGTAATCCTGATGCTGGCGCCAGGGCTGTTCGTCTGGGCCCAGTTCGTAACTCCCCCAGAGAACGCTGCGGAATACGAAGTGCTCGGTCAGCAGTGGCAGTGGCAATTCCGCTATCCCGGCGCCGATGGTGTGCTCGGTACTGCCGACACAGAATTTGTTAGCCAGACTAATCCTTTCGGTGTGAATCCAGCTGACCCCAATGGTCAGGACGACAAGATTGTGAACGATCCTGTTATGCACCTGCCCCTGAATCAGCCAGTAAAGGCTCTGCTTCGCTCCAACGACGTGCTGCACAATTACACCGTGACCCAATTCCGCGTGAAGATGGACCTGGTGCCCGGCCTGACCTCATACCTGTGGTTTGATCCGATCAAGGAAGGCACTTACGACATCATGTGTGAAGAGCACTGTGGTATCGGCCACTATGTCATGCGCGGATCTGTTGTTGTTGAGCCACAGGAAGAATTCGATGCCTGGCTCGCCGCCCAGCCTACTTTCGCCGAAACACAGAATGCTCCAGCACCTAGTGTAGCCGCTGGACAGGCACAGTATGCTGCCTGCGCAGCCTGTCACGGTGCCAATGGCGAAGGCAATGAAGCCTTGAACGCGCCAAAGCTGGCCGGTCAGCAAAGCTGGTACATAGAGCGCCAGCTCGACTACTTCAAGCAGGGCGTCCGTGGTGGCGACGGCGACACCTATGGTCAGCAAATGACTGCGTTCGCCAATATGCTCAGCACTGATGAATCTGTGCGCAATATTGCTGCGTACATCGCAACATTGCCCGACACTCCCGCTCAACCCACCATCACCGGAGACGTGGACAACGGTTACGACATTTACGATCGTAACTGCGCGGCCTGTCACCTGGATGACGGTGCTGGCACCTGGTACTCCGACTCGCCAAGACTGGCGGGCATGAGTGACTGGTATCTGGTCAGACAGCTCAGCAATTTCCGCGCTGGAATTCGCGGTTTGCATCCGGAAGATGATTACGGTGAGCAGATGGTTGGCATGGCAACAGCCATGGCGGATCTGGAAGAAATGCACGACGTGGCGGCTTACATCAATTCGCTGCGCTAGTACTGCGGTTTATTTCCGCACTACTACAGGCACGATTTAGTAAATCGATTTAACAGAAGTTTTATGCAGCCATTGATGGCTGGTTATTGAAGAGAGTTAGGAGGTATTAATGGCTTACGTACCATTAGCTGACCGTGATGCTGAGATGGAAATGCACCATCCGCATAGCTGGGTCGGGAAATACGTTTGGAGCCAGGATCATAAAGTCATTGCCATTCAATATGGCAGCATCGCGATTTTTACCGGTGTCGTTGGTCTGGTGTTGTCGCTGATGTTTCGTATGCAGTTGGGTTTTCCTGACACAACTGACTTCGTTGATCCTAACTTTTACTACCAGGCCATCACCATGCACGGCATGATCATGGTGGTTTACTTCCTGACGGCGCTCTTTCTGGGCGGCTTCGGAAATTATCTGGTGCCCCTAATGTGTGGCGCACGGGACATGGTGTTCCCGTTCCTCAACATGCTCTCGGTCTGGGTATTCCTGGTCTCTGTAATCATCCTGATGGCCAGTTTCTTTGTCGGTGGCGGTCCAACCGGGGCCGGCTGGACGCTATATCCACCACAGACCGCAATGG
Source organism: Gammaproteobacteria bacterium (assembly GCA_040218615.1). GTDB lineage: Bacteria > Pseudomonadota > Gammaproteobacteria > Pseudomonadales > Pseudohongiellaceae > UBA9145. Next base: position 254,014 of record JAVJRC010000011.1, on the reverse strand, counting down.
AAGGTACGCCAGGCCATGACATGGGCATCATCCTGATGCTGGTTTCACTGGCTGTGTTCATCGTCGCCTTCACCATGGGTGGCCTGAACTACGTGGTTACCATTCTTCAGTACCGCTGTCGTGGCATGACCATGATGCGTCTGCCCCTGTCTATCTGGGGCATCTTCGTGGCAACTGTTCTGGGTCTGTTTGCATTCCCGGCATTGCTCGTAGCCGCCATCATGATGTTGTTCGATACCCTGCTCGGCACCTCGTTCTTCATGCCGGCAGTGATGGAAGCGGGTACTGCACTGGATCACAACGGTGGTAGCCCGATTCTGTTCCAGCACTTGTTCTGGTTCTTCGGACATCCTGAAGTTTATATCGTGGCACTGCCTGCATTCGGACTGGTATCCGATGTACTCAGCGTACACGCTCGCAAGAATATCTTCGGCTATCGCATGATGGTCTGGGCAATCATCGCCATCGGCGGACTGAGCTTTATCGTTTGGGCTCACCACATGTACGTGAGTGGCATGAACCCCTACTTTGGTTTCTTCTTCGCCACCACCACGCTGATAATTGCGGTGCCAACGGCGCTGAAAGTTTACAACTGGGTGCTGACCCTTTGGGAAGGCGACATTCGCATGAATGTTCCCATGTACTTCGCCATCGGCTTCATCTTCACTTTCATCCACGGCGGTCTCACGGGGCTGTTCCTGGGTAACGTGGTGATCGATTTGCCGCTGTCGGATACCTATTTCGTGATCGCGCACTTCCACATGGTAATGGGTGTGTCTCCGATCCTGGTTCTCTTCGCTGCCATCTATCACTGGTATCCGAAGGCGACAGGCCGCATGTACAACGAAGGTTTGGCCAAGCTGCATTTCTGGCTCACTTTCCTGGGTGCCTACGCTATTTACCTGCCTATGCACTATCTGGGCTTCCTGGGTGTCCCAAGACGCTACTACGCGCTGGGCACAACGGATTTCATTCCGGCTTCAGCTCAGGATTTGAACACGGCGATTACCATCGCAGCATTGATCGTGGGCGCGTCCCAGATCCTGTTCTTCATCAACATCATTGGTAGCCTGAAGTGGGGCAAGAAAGCTGACCCGAATCCCTGGGGAGCTGCTTCCCTGGAATGGCAAACGCCAGACACTCCACCTGCACACGGCAACTGGGGTGATGAGCTGCCTACCGTTTACCGCTGGGCCTATGACTACAGCGTCCCTGGTGCACATCAGGATTTCATTCCCCAGAATACTCCGGAGAGTGAAGAGCCCACTGTGAGCGATGAACATTTCGATCCAGACAAGGACCAATCACTGGCTGACGTATGAGTATTTTTAAAACAGTCACCACCAAGCCCTGGGAACGAAAAGGTGTCATTGGTGGAATGCGCCCAGAAGGCGCGTTCGATACAGAATCAGAAAGAGTGGCATTGTCATTCTTTCTGGTTATCGCCACGGTTGTATTCTCGCTGTTTACTATCAGCTACTACATCCGCATGGAGTTGCCTGATTGGCAGCCACTGTCGGAGCCGGCACAACTTTGGTTTAACACGGGTTTGTTGGTAGTTAGCAGTATCCTGTTTCAGTGGGCTCGCAATATTGTGACTCGCGGAGAACAGAAAAATCTTCATACCGCGCTTATCGGTGCTGGTGTGTTCGCAATTTTGTTTATTGTAGGACAGCTGCTCACCTGGCAAAGCCTGCAGTCGGAAGGACTGTACCTGAGTTCCAATCCTGCCAATGCTTTTTACTACGTGATGACCGGCCTCCATGCCGTGCATCTGTTGGGTGGATTGTGGGTCTGGAGCAAGAGCAGTATCCGCCTGGTTTCCGGTAGTGAAGCCAAAGACATTAAGCTCAGTGTCGAGCTGTGTACCATCTACTGGCACTTCCTGTTGCTGGTCTGGTTGGTACTGTTCGCGCTGCTCTCTAATACCTAGACACATACGCATTTATACAAACACATAACAAGCAATACATATTTAACGGGAAAGATGGATGAGTGAAGCAACTGCAAATGAAGTTGTCCCCCACGAAGGCGTAAACGGCCTGGTCGACGACTGGAGTGCCGATAAACAGGCCTACCACGTGCCTTGGGGCAAGGCGATGATGTGGATATTCCTGGTATCGGATACCTTTATATTCTCATGTTTTCTGATCGGCTATTTGAATGTTCGCGTAACCACTACCGAACCCTGGCCGCCGCAGAGCGAAATCTTCGCATTGTCGTTCGGAGGCGATCCAATACCTCTGATCCTGATTGCCATCATGACCTTTGTGCTGATTACCAGCTCGGGCACCATGGCATTGGCCGTAAACTACGGTTATCGGAAGGACAAGGTGAGAACCTTCTGGTTGATTTGCGCCACCGCCGCGCTGGGTGCCACATTCGTTGGCATGCAGGCGTTTGAGTGGTCCAAGCTGATTCTTGAAGAAGGTGTACGCCCCTGGGGTAACCCATTTGGTGCACCACAGTTCGGGTCGATATTTTTTATGGTAACCGGTTTCCACGGACTGCACGTATCCGCCGGGGTAATCTACCTGTTATGGGTAGCGCTCCGGGTGAAACGAGGTTACTACGATAACAAGGGTTTCGAGATCGTGGAGATTGCCGGGTTGTACTGGCACTTTGTTGACCTCGTGTGGGTATTCATTTTTGCATTTTTCTACTTGTTGTAAGAGGGGACGGTAATGGCTTCGGCTGAAGGACAACAACACCCACTGGGAATTTACTACAAAATCTGGGTACTGCTATTCGTACTCAGCTTTTTCTCATACATGGTCGACTACCTCGATGTGCAGGGCGCCATGCGCTGGACTCTGGTACTCATCTTCATGGTCTTGAAGGCTGGTTTTATTATTGCCATCTTCATGCACGTGGTTTGGGAACGACTGGCTCTATGCCTCACCATTCTCGGGCCTCCGGTGGTGCTGCTTCTGTTTATCGCCTTCATGGCGGTAGAAGGGCGCTACACCGAAGAAACCCGTTTCGTTTACCGTGGCGATGATCGCAACGCTGTGGCTTTGGGGCCAAGCGATATTCACGGTGAAGAAGGCGAACACGGAGAAGAAGAAGCACATTAATTCGCTTCTCTGAGCTTTGAGAATCAAAAAGGGCTGCAAGGAATTGCAGCCCTTTTTTTATGTCTCTTGAAATAATCTGCCAGGCGCGACAGCAGCCAGCCACTCAGCGCAAGGCTGCAATGACATCCGCGGTCTGTGGTTTCACTCCCCGCCATAAATAGAACGATTCGGCGGCTTGTTCCACCAGCATGCCGAGTCCGTCCAATACCATCTGGGCGCCCTGTTGCTCTGCCCATAACATGAATGCGGTTTTCTCATCCCCGTACATCATGTCATAGCAACAGCATCCAGGTGCCAGAAAGTGAGGACTGATGGCCGGCACTTCTCCGGCTATGCTCATGGCCGTGGCGTTGATCACCAGTTCGTATTGTTGGTCAGGTGTTGCATCGTAGGAACCTGTTTGCAGCTCAAAGATGGGGGCAAAATCAGACTGCAATGCTTCCGCCCTGGCGAGGGTTCGATTCAGAACCAAGATGCTTGCGGGTTTTTCTGCAGCCAGTGCCGCAAGCGCCCCGCGAGCTGCGCCACCCGCTCCCAGCATCAGTATGTGCTTGTCGGCAATACTGAACTGGTTGTTTTTTTGCAAATCATTTACCAGCCCGGTGCCGTCGGTATTTTCGGCCTGCAGTTCACCATCACTGTTTAACCAGAGTGTGTTTGCCGCTTTCGCCAGATCGGTCTGAGTGGATTTCTGTCTGGCCAGTTCGAATGCAGCCTGCTTGTGTGGCAGGGTGACATTGAGACCACCACCACCCGCGGCAAAAAACTCGGTGACGAAGGTGTCGAACTCATCAGCCTCGACCTGGTATTTCTCGTACTGCACATCCTCGCCAGTCTGCTCGGCAAACAGGCGGTGGATCTGTGGGGACTTACTGTGGGCAACCGGATTACCCACGACAGCATATTGAGTCATGGTGTAACCCTGATGTGATTAGCGACAATGTGAATAACGATGATGAACAAATGGCGTTACTGGCCTATCCAGTCACGGTGCTTGAGAAAATCGGTGTACAGGCGCGCTTCTTCACTGCCTGGTTCGGGATGCCAATCGTAGGTCCAGCGGACCACGGGTGGCAATGACATGAGGATCGATTCGATTCTACCTACTCCAGATTGCAAACCAAACACTGTGCCACGGTCATACACCAGATTGAACTCCACATAACGTCCGCGCCGATATTCCTGAAACTGGCGGTGCCTCTGCTCGAAGGGCGTGTTTTTTCGCTTTGCGACAATTGGCCGGTAAGCATCAATGTAGCTGTTTGCAGCTTTCTTTACGAAGCCAAAGCTTTGTTCAAACCCCGCTTCATTAAAATCATCGAAGAACAGTCCACCCACACCCCTTGGTTCATCGCGATGTTTCAGATAGAAATAATCATCGCACCATTTCTTGAACCTGGGATAGTAGCCCGGGTCAAACTCATCGCAGGCTTCCTTGGCTGTCTCGTGCCAACGCACGCAATCTTCTTCGAACCCATAATAAGGAGTCAGGTCGAAACCACCACCGAACCACCACACTGGTTCTTCGCCCTGCTTTTCCGCGATGAACAGGCGAAAGTTCGCATGTGATGTGGGGACGAAGGGGTTTTCCGGGTGTATCACCAGGGAAACGCCCATGGCCTGAAAGGCTCTTCCTGCCAGTTCTGGTCTGGCAGCCGTGGCCGAGGCGGGCATGGATTCACCGAATACATGAGAAAAGTTCACGCCACCCTTTTCAAACACTGCGCCGTCACTGATGACCCGGGTTATCCCGCTGCCACCGGTCTCGCGATCCCATTGGTCAGTCTTGAACCTGGCCTTGCCATCTTCTGCTTCCAGTCCGGCACAAATTGAATCCTGCAGACCCAGCAAGAATTCTTTTACCGCATCAATATCTTGTTTATTCACTGCCAGCTCCGCTTAGCCTCTGCCGCTTCATCTTAATACGTTTCCAGTTCTCAGGTCCCTGATCTCGGAAGGTCGATCAGACTCACCCAGTTCACCATCGACGACGTAGTCGATGCTGGTTGAAAACGTTTCCTGCAGTGTTGATCTGGATCTAATTTCTGGCTGTCCGGCCAGGTTTGCAGAGGTGGAAACAATTGGTCCGCCAAACTCTTTGCACAAGGCTTGTACCAGGGGATGGGCACTGACGCGAATGGCCACTGTGTCATGCTCTCCTCTAACCCAGTCAGGAATCAGTTGGCTCGAGTCAGGAATTAACCAGGTGACAGGTCCAGGCCAGGTCTCATCCAAATGCCTGAGCTGTTCTGGCGGCAGTGGCTTTAACAATTCGGAGATCTGGGTCTGGTCAGCCGCGACCAGTATCAAACCCTTTTCCACTTCACGGTTTTTTAGCGTGAGCACGCGGTGCACGGCTTTCTCATTGTGCGGGTCACAACCCAGGCCCCATACGGCTTCGGTGGGGTAGGCAATGACGTCACCTGCTCGCAGGTGTTGACAGGCTTGTGCTACAGAAGGGTTGCTCACTTGCTCGGGCTCCGGCGAAAACGGGAAACTACATGAGTCCTTTTTACGATGCAACACGGCGCCAGTTGCGGTAGTGGCCCAAGTCTTGTTCTGAAATAGTGCCCATGCGGTTGCGAGTCAGGTAGCTTGGTGTGCGACACGCCGTAAACCCATCCCTGGGGGCTCGGGAGCAGCATCCCTGCTGCTCACGGTCTCACACCAAGCTACCTGACTCGCAACCTCGTAGTGCAGTTAAATTTTCTAAACTTGGGCCACTACCGCCGATTCTTCAGCGTTGGTCAAAGGGCTCCAGAAGAGAGAGATTGCTTTAACAAAGGGTTGCCGCCACGATCAAACTCGATATACCCGCCCACCCTCTTGTTTAAGTAGACCCCGGGCTTCCATCTGCAACACTGCGGAAGTCACTGTCGCCACCGACAAGCCTGTTGCAGTGATAAGTTGATCCAGCAGCATATCCTGTTCAGTCAGTGCTGCAGCAATCATTCTTTGATCTTCACTCAATCCCATTTGAGCTCCCGTATTCGACACCGGAGCTTTGGCCGTGCTTGCCTTATTTGTTTGGGGCAGCTTGGGGTGATGCCAATGTTCCAACAGTTGTGAACAGATCTCATCAGGATCCTCCACCAATACTGCACCGTCGCGCAGCAGTTTGTGGCAGCCCCTGGATTTTCCGCTGTGGATGGGACCGGGCATGGCGAAGACATCTCGGCCCTGCTCCATGGCCAGTCGCGCTGTGATTAGTGAACCTGACCGCAAACTGCCCTCTACCACCAGGGTGCCGAGGCTTAATCCGGCGATGATTCTGTTGCGCTGGGGAAAGTGTTCCGGGCGCGGCGGAAAGCCCAGTGGGAATTCGCTTAGCACAAGCCCCTCCCTTGTAATGTCGTCGAACAGGGATTGGTTGTTGCGCGGATAGATCTGGTCCATGCCTGTTCCCATGACTGCAATGGTCGCGCCCCCTGCCTGCAGGGCCCCGCGATGGGCTGCTGCATCGATGCCTCTTGCCAGACCGCTGACGATAGTGAAACCGAAGTTCGCCAGCTGATGGGCGAACCAGCGGGAGTGTCTTTCTCCATATTGACTGGCAGCCCGGCTACCGACGATGGCACAACAGGCTGAATGCAATAGATCTGATTTGCCCTGAGCAAACAGGAGTGGTGGAGCACCATTAATCTCGTGCAGTAACTTTGGATAGGATTTTTCCTGATAAGTAATCAGCTCGCATCCTGGCTGCTCGCTCCACTCCATGGCCGTATGGACAGCCTTTTCCGTGGCTTTGTCTGCAGGCTCGAAAGCCCGGGCCAGGATCTCGTATTCCGGTAGGGAGGGAGCTTTGGTTGCTTGCTGCTCTGCCAGCGCCTCCATGGCTGCTGACAAATGACCGAACCGCTGCAGCAGCGAGCCCAGTTTGGAGGCACCGAATTCAGAATTGAGAGACAGGCGAAGATACGCCTGTAATATCTGCTCTTCCATTTTTCATCCTTGAAAGCTGGAGCAGGTCGTTGGGCTATGTGTACTGGTTTCGTTGAGCGCCTGGCTCAACTGCCGAAACCTAGGGAGTCATTATGCGGTCGCTGAGTTCTATGGGCTGAAAACTGCTCAGGATTACCCCGTAGCTCATGTTTTCGAAGGTTCGATACACCAGCAGGGTTCCGGTTTCATCGCCTGGCAACTCCAGTCGTTGGCGACTAAAAATTGCGCGCATGCGCTCACGAAAACTCATGCGCTCTCTTTCGATTTCGTCGACTATTTCGCTGGTGGGACGGGAAATCGCCAGCACATCGCCGACTGCCAGATTGTCGCGGATACCCAGATCAATCACCACAGTATCCAGCTGCGAAGCCATGGTTTCATTGCCCAGGAAAGCCACGATATTGCCTTCCAGGTCCTGTACAGGCTCCGTTGGGAAAATGGTAGCGCCTATTGCCGACTCTTCCCGGACTAGTAAGCGATCACCAACCCGTATCTCCTTGGCGCTGTTGTTGATCAGGACCCGGCGCAGGTCATCGGATTCAACCGCTGCAATGCTGGCGAAACCCAGATATTCCAGCTCCACACCGAGGACGATGTCGTCATCATCAGGGTCCAGATGTTCCCGAAATGGCCGGTAGACCTCAAACGAGGTTGTACGAGCCGGCCAGCTGCCACGCACGTAAACTTCATCACCGGTGGCAATGGCCAGGTTGTCACTGACGTTCTGCACGATATAGGGAGCGGCTTCCAGCATCTCCTTACTGACGATGCGGTTGCGGGTGAAACTGTTCTCTATAGCCTCCAGGGGTATCGCCGGGATGGCGCTGGAGAGTTCTTCGGCCCGCATGACCGGGCTGATCTCTTCGACTTCCCGATCACCACGCTGCACCAGAATGCGGGGCGAGCCATCGACGTAACTGAGACGCAGGATGTCTCCCGGATAGATGAAGTCAGAATTGTCCAGATAGGGGTCTGGCTGCCAAACCTCTGGCCATCTTTCAGGATCTTGCAGGAATTGGCTGGCAATGGTCCATAACGTGTCGTTATCTTCGACCACATAGGTGTTCGGCCGATCGAGCTTCAACAGACCACCCTGGGCCAACACGGAAACCGCAACAAGAGCACTGAGGCCCCCGGCAATGAAACGTAGCAACGACTGTTTAAATGGTGTTTTCATCAATTAAATTCTGCACTTAGTGGCGGCGGTATGGTAGCAATACGATATAATTAGCACTAGAACCTGTATCACACTACATCCAATACCTCTGGCACGCATTAACAAAGACCAATGGCCCAATTACAAATTCTTGAATTTCCGGATCCCCGGCTTCGCAAAATAGCCAGCCCCGTAACTGTTTTCGACGAAAAACTGGAAGTCTTGATCGACGATATGTTCGAAACCATGTACGAGGCTCAGGGCATCGGTCTCGCCGCTACCCAGGTCAATGTTCATCAGCGACTTCTTGTTATCGACATCTCCGAAACTAAAGATAGTCCCCAGGTGTTCATTAATCCAACATTTGAGGTCGTTGACGAGGAACTCTCGGAATATGACGAGGGCTGCCTTTCCGTACCCGGCTTTTATGAAACCGTTTCCCGGCCCCAGTCCATTCTGGTCACTGCGCAGGATAAAAAGGGAAAGGAGTTCAATCTCGAAGCAGAAGGGTTGCTCTCCACTTGCATTCAACACGAGATCGACCACTTGGAAGGCAAGCTGTTTGTCGACTACATCAGCGCCCTTAAACGCCAGCGTATTCGACAAAAGCTGGAAAAAGAACACAAGAAGTCGGCCTAGCTTTCATGCCCGAGCTTAAACTCTGCTTTGCGGGGACCCCCGCTTTCGCAGCGGATCACCTTTCTTGCCTGCTCAAGGCGAACCATGAAGTTGTTGCTGTGTACACACAGCCTGATCGCCCTGCCGGTCGCGGCAAAAAACTAATGGCCAGTCCGGTCAAGCAACTGGCCCTTGAGCACGACCTGTTAGTAAAGCAACCGAAGAGTTTGCGGGCAGCAGAAGCACAACAGGAACTGGCAGACCTCGAACCTGACTTATTGATTGTCGTCGCTTACGGATTAATTCTGCCACAGGAAATTCTGGAAATACCGAAGCTGGGCTGCGTCAATGTCCACGCTTCGCTGCTACCAAGGTGGCGAGGTGCTGCCCCGATCGAACGAGCCTTAATGTCTGGTGATAAGGAGACAGGTGTCACAATTATGCAAATGGATGCGGGGCTGGACACCGGGCCGATGCTGCATGCAATAGCCGTAGAGATTTCACCCGAGGATGATAGAGAAAGCCTGACCAGTAAGCTGTCTACCGCCGGACAGCAGGCCCTGCTGTACACATTGCAGAACCTGCCTACGCTTCAGGAAAATGCCCAGGTGCAGGATGATTCAAAAAGCACCTATGCTGCCAAACTGGAAAAGCAGGAAGCACTACTCGATTGGCAGGGTTCAGCAGAAGCGCTTGGTTTGGTGGTCAGGGCCGGCATAGGGCGGTTTCCCGCATACAGTTTCCTGGAAGGACAACGTATCCGAATACTAAGAGCCAAAGTTGTTGCCAACACTTATGATGTGGCACCTGGTACTATTGTGTCGGTAGACGACGATGGTGCATTGGTTGCCTGTGGTGAAGATGCCTTGATGATTGAATCCGTACAGCTACCCGGCAAGAACCCCTGCAGTGTTAAAGATCTGCTAAATTCCAACAACTCCCTGTTCACCTCTGGTCACAAATTCAGCGATGTCGAAGGTTCATAAGCGATTTCGCCATGACCAATAGCCGAGTCGTTGCCGCCCGCATTCTCAACAAGCTGATAATGAATCAGGGGTCCTTGTCCCAGCATCTGGACTCCTACAAACAGCTTGAAGATATTCACTTCATTCAGGAGCTCACCTTCGGCTGCTGCCGATTCTATTTTTCGCTCAAGTTTCTGCTCAATCGGCTCGTGAGCAAACCGCTCAAAAAGAAAGACAGTGATATCGAAGCGCTGTTGATTGTGGGCCTCTATCAACTGAAGGAAATGCGGGTCCCTGACTATGCTGCCATCAACGAAACAGTAAACGCAGCGCAGCAATTCAAGAAACCATGGGCCAGGTCATTAATTAATGGTGTGTTGCGAAATTACCTCAGGCAACGGGAAGATCTCGAGCTGGCCTTGTCGTCCCAGACATCTGCGGTGCGGGAATCACACCCCGACTGGCTGGTGGCCGAAATAGAAAAATCCTGGCCAGATCACGCCGCAGCCGTTCTGAGTGCCAACAATCACAGACCGCCTATGGTGCTGAGGGTCAATCTTGGCAAAATCGGACGGGATGAGTACCTGGAAAAGCTTTCCGCGGCCAATATTGCAGCAAGTCCTGGCCACTTTAGTGCTTCGGCCTTGTATCTGGAACATCCCCACCCGGTAGAGGAACTTCCTGGATTCAGCTCCGGACTCGTCAGTGTCCAGGACGAGGCATCCCAGTTGGTCCCCAAGTTAATGCAACTACAGCCAGGCCAGAGAGTGCTGGACGCCTGTGCTGCGCCGGGGGGAAAGACATGCCATATTCTGGAAAGTGAGCACTCGCTAACTGTTCATGTAGCGCTAGACAAGGGCGAATCTCGCATTCACAGAATCAAGGAGAATTTGCAGCGGCTCCAGCTCGACGCGAAGGTACTCCAGGCCGATGCCACCGAAACCTCTTCCTGGTGGGATGGCAAACCCTTCGACCGAATCTTGCTCGACGCTCCCTGCTCCGCAACAGGGGTGATTCGCCGGCATCCCGATATCAAATTACTGCGGCGGCCTGAACACATCCACTCACTTGTCGAGCAACAAATCACTCTGCTTAAGTCTCTCTGGCCCTGTTTGTCTCCGGGCGGTTTGCTTCTCTATACCACTTGCTCTGTGTTGCCTCGTGAAAACGATTCGCTCGTTGCCGAATTCTTGCGCACAACGCCCAACGCTAAATATGAAAGCGTCACGGCCGATTGGGGAGTAGAATGTGCTCATGGAAGACAGCTCCTGCCAGCGGAAATTGATGGGCCGGATGGGTTTTTCTATTCTCTGCTCAGAGCCTGTTAATACTTTTTCCCCAAACCGACTGGACCGAACAGCAATAGCGTCATGAAGATCATTATTCTCGGTGCGAACCCGGTCGGCAGTGCCCTCGCCGAAACCCTTTCAAGAGAGAAGAACGACATCACCATCGTCGATGAGGATGGTGACAAGCTGCGGGAACTGAATGACCGCCTCGACCTGAAAGTTACCGAAGGCGAACCCTCCCATCCTGATGTGCTCGAAGCGGCTGGTGCGATTGACGCCGAGATGTTGATCGCGGTAACTGACTCAGACGAAATCAATATGGTTGCCTGCAGGGTTGCCTATGCCCTGTTTCAAATTCCGAAGAAAATCTGCCGAATTCGATCTGCATCCTATGCGGACAATGACAAATTATTTGGCAAGGAAGGCATTGCAGTCGATGTCCTCATCAGCCCGGAGAAAATAGTTTCGGACTATATAACCCGTCTGGTAGACCTTCCGGGTTCTCTGCAGGTACTCGATTTCGCGGATGGGCGGGTGCAGCTCGTAGCAGTCAAGGCTTTCTATGGAGGCCCGTTGGTAGGACAGGAAATACGCTTGATCAGGCAACACATGCCTAACGTTGATGCCCGGGTTGCTGCCATATTTCGCAAAGACAGACCGATCATGCCCGAAGGCTCAACCGTAATCGAGGCAGACGATGAGGTGTTTTTCGTCGCCGCACAGGAAAACATCCGCGCCTGCATGGGCGAGTTGCGCAGGCTGGACAAGCCCTACCGGCGAATCATGATTGCCGGGGGTGGCAAGATTGGTTACCGCTTTGCCAAGAATATTGAAGATCGTTATCAGGTTAAGCTGATTGAGCAAGATGCCAAGCGTTGCACCTATCTTTCCGAACACCTGGATAAAGCCATCGTGTTGAACGGCGAATCATCTCAGAAAGAATTGCTGCTGGAAGAAAACATTGAAGACACGGATGTTTTTCTTGCCCTGACCAATGACGACGAGGCAAACATCATGTCTTCGTTATTGGCCAAACGCCTGGGCGCCCGCAAGGTCATGGCTTTGATCAATAAACCCGCCTACGTGGACCTGGTTCAGGGCGGTGAAATTGATATCGCTATTTCACCACAGCTTGCAACCATAGGAACACTGTTAGCACACGTACGAAAAGGTGATGTAGTTAATGTGCACTCCTTACGCAGAGGTGCTGCTGAAGCGATGGAAGCAATTGCTCATGGTGACCAGATGCACTCGAATGTTATAGGGAGGACAGTAGAAGAAATCGATCTGCCAGGAGGCACAACTATCGGAGCGATTGTTCGTGACGATGAAGTGCTTATTGCACATGATAATACAGTTATCGAACCCAACGATCATGTAATTCTGTTCCTGGTTAACAGAAAACATATTTCAGCAGTGGAACGACTTTTCGAAGTCGATCCTACCTTCTTTTAGTCCCAGGCCTTCTGTGTCTATTCTGCTTCATTCAAATAATTTGGTTTCATGCACATCGCGATAGTTGTTAAAGTCATTGGCATACTGCTGATGATCTTCAGCTTGCTGGGCAACCTGCCTCCGGTCATCGTCTCTTTTCTATACGGCGATGGCGTCGCACCTGCGTTTCTCATTTCTTCAGTGATTATTTTCACTACCGGGTTTTTCCTGTGGACTGTCACCGCAAGACAAAAGAAAGAGCTGAGCAATCGTGATGGTTTTCTGGTTGTTACTTTATTCTGGGCAGTGCTCGGCACCGCAGGATGTCTGCCGTTTCTTCTTTCTACCGATATAGACCTGTCTCTGACAGATGCTGTGTTCGAATCAATTTCAGCCCTGACCACCACTGGGGCAACCGTCATATCGGGGCTGGACGATTTACCCAAATCCATTTTGTTTTATCGTCAGTTACTGCAGTGGATGGGGGGCATGGGCATCATCGTCCTGGCTCTGGCACTGCTGCCCATGCTGGGAATAGGCGGGATGCAGCTTTATCGGGCCGAAAGCCCCGGGCCCATAAAAGACAATAAACTGGTGCCGCGCCTGGCAGAAACCGCGAAGAGCCTCTGGTACATCTATCTGTCACTCACTGTCGCCTGTGCATTGGCCTATTGGGCTGTAGGCATGGATGCCTTCGACGCCATTTCACACAGTTTCAGCACTATCGCCATAGGCGGTTTTTCAACTCACGATGCCAGCCTTGGGTATTTTGAAAACCCAATGATCGAGCTGGTCGCCGTGCTATTTATGTTCATTGCGGGAATCAATTTTGCCCTGCATTTCATTACCTGGAATAAGAAGCAGCACACAGGCATACGACACTACTTTCAGGATTCAGAGTTTTTGTTTTACGGTTTTATCCTGCTCTCTGTCTCAATAGTCACCATCCTGATTCTCTATTTCTCTGGCGTGTACTCCAATGCAGGAGATGCGTTTGTAAAAGGGCTTTTCCAGGTTGTCTCCTTTGCCACAACCACCGGTTTTACCACAGCCGATTTCAATAGCTGGCCACTGTTTTTACCCTATGTATTACTTTACGCAGCAATCATCGGCGCTTGCGCAGGTTCAACCGGCGGCGGCATGAAAGTCATCCGCATCCTGCTTATTTTCAAACAGGGTTTTCGCGAGGTTCAGCGCCTGATCCATCCCAGAGCAGTGATACCGATCAAGCTGGGCAAGAAAGTGATGTCTGATCGGGTTATCGAATCTGTCTGGGGTTTCTTCGCTGTTTATGTCATGGCGTTCATGGTGATGCTGCTGGCTTTATTGGCGACCGGCCTGGATATCATCACCGCCTTCAGTGCCGTCGGCGCCAGCATCAATAATCTTGGACCAGGCCTGGCCGGTGTTGCACAAAACTACGCCGCGCTACCTGGAACTGCCAAATGGATACTTTGCTTTGCCATGTTGCTAGGCAGGCTGGAAGTATTCACTCTGCTGGTGCTGTTTACACCCATGTTCTGGAAACGATAAACAATCTAAAACAAAAAGTTCAACCTGGCCCTACTCATTAACCCGATAAAACTCTGAGTTGTCGGGCCTTCGCCGAAACCTTTTGTACTCCCACTGATATTGAGCCAGCGCCTGCTGTACTGCATCCTCCACAGTCTTGTTTAAGGCTCTCACCGAAACATTCAGGTCACTGCTGTAAATACCTTCATCGGCGGGAAAGAATACGGCCCTGAACCCCCTGCCGCGAGGAAGCCTCAGGGCAAACCCGCAGACAACCTTTGCACCGGTACGCTGAACCAGCTTGCTGACAAGGGTCATGGTGAATGCTGGTTCACCAAAGAAATCACTGAAGATGCCACTCTCATCACTGGGTACCTGGTCAGGCAAAATACCAACCATTTCACCCCGGCGTAATGCAGCGAGAACTTCAGCCACCCCTTTACGATTGGTAGGCGCCATCTTGATCCCGCTGCGGCTTCGCGCCTCTTTAAGCAAGCGATCCAATGCCTCAACTCTAGGAGGCTGGTACATGAAACTCGCCGGTACCCCATCCCCCGCATAAAACCCCAGCACTTCCCAGTTGCTCAGGTGCGGAGCCAGCAGAACCACCCCATCCTCACTCTCCACTGCATCACGATAGGCTTCGTAACCCTCGGTCTCCACAACCAGCTTCAGCGTTTTCTCCACTGGAACAACCCACGCCTTACCCATCTCGAGGGCGGTACAGGCCGTATTAATCAAACTGGATTTAATAAGCTGATCCCGCTCCTGTTCCCCCATATTCGGAAAACACAGACGAAGATTTTTCGTAGTCGTATCTTTGGCTTTACTGGGCAGCAAATAGAGAACTCTCCCCCAAACCCCCGCAAATCCATGCAGAACGGAAAGCGGCAATATCGCGCAGAGAAAAAGAATTCCACGGAGGATGTAGTAACTGAGCGTTTGGATAAGCAAGAGGCCTGCGTGAGTTTTTATTTATTCACCAAATTATCCCATTTCACTGATTGTGACACTATCCACTTCTTTGCAGCCTCATGTTCAGTTTTTCCCTAACCTTTCGTTTCGCTATCTTCGATTCTACGAACCAAAGGTAGTGGCTCCCTCAGAAAATTGCACCGGACTATGAGGCTGGGAGTCAGGTAGCGTAGATTTGGACCGTGAGCAGCAGGGATGCTGCTCTCGAGCCCCCATGGATGGGTTTACGGCGTGTCCAAAACTACGCTACCTGGCTGCCAGCCGCGCGGGCACAGTTCTACGATAGAACTTCAGCGACTATCCAATAATTTCCACGGCTCAATCCAATCAAAGGTTTCTAAGTCACGGAGAATCAAGGATAATTGCAGCCCCCCGAATTCCGTAACTCATCTGACAATCGACACATTGTGACCGCTGCAAACGACCTAAAGACCTTCCAGGGTCTCATTCTGGCTTTACAACAGTTCTGGGCGGAAAAAGGCTGCGTGGTATTGCAGCCCCTGGACCTGGAAGTAGGCGCAGGAACCTTCCATCCCGCTACATTTCTCCGAGCCATTGGCCCGGAAAGCTGGAATACCGCCTATGTGCAGCCCTGCCGGCGCCCGACTGACGGGCGTTATGGGGAAAACCCCAACCGCCTGCAACATTATTATCAGTTTCAGGTCATTCTGAAGCCCTCCCCCAAGGACATACAAGAGCTATACCTGGAATCACTAAGCAGCCTGGGCATCGATATGTCCATTCATGATGTGCGCTTTGTGGAAGATAACTGGGAGTCCCCCACACTCGGCGCCTGGGGACTGGGCTGGGAAGTCTGGCTCAACGGCATGGAAGTAACCCAGTTTACCTACTTCCAACAGGTTGGCGGACTCGAATGCCATCCAGTGAGCGGCGAGATCACCTACGGAATCGAAAGAATTGCCATGTACCTTCAGGGCGTGGACAGCATCTACGATATTGTCTGGACAGACGGTCCCGCTGGCAAAGTGACCTACGGGGATGTGTTCAAACAGAATGAAGTGGAAATGTCAGCTTTCAATTTTGAGCATGCTGACACGGAAAAGCTATTTCGCTATTTCGATGATTGCGAAGCCCTGTGCAATCAACTACTGGAAAAACTATTGCCCTTGCCGGCCTACGAGCAGGTTCTGAAAGCTTCCCACTATTTCAACCTTCTCGATGCCCGTAATGCCATCTCAGTGACAGAACGACAACGATTTATTCTCCGGGTTCGCAGCCTCGCCCGCGCCGTGGCCGAAGCCTACTACGAATCTCGCAAGCAACTGGGTTTTCCCCTGGCCACCGATGAATTGCGCCAACAGTATCTGAAAGAGAAGGCCTGATGTCTGTAAGTGATTTATTGCTTGAAATCGGTACCGAAGAGCTGCCCCCCAAGGCGCTTCCCGGCCTGTCGGCCGCCTTCGAAGAACTGGTTTGCCAACAGCTAAAGGATAAACAGCTCGAGTTTGAATCCAGTGAACGATTCGCGACACCTCGTAGACTGGCTTTATTGATTCACGGATTACAGGAAGCACAACAGGATCGGGAAAACACACGCCTGGGCCCAGCCGTCAAAGCAGCGTTCGATGCCTCCGGCTCCCCAACGCCTGCTGCGTTGGGTTTCGCAAAATCCTGCGGCGTCGAGGTGGATGCCCTGCAGCGTCAGGAAAAGGACGGAGTAGAGAAACTCAGCTACACCGTTCGGGAACAAGGCCAACCGACCCGGGCACTGCTTCCGGAAATTATTAACCAGGCCCTGGCGCGGCTACCCATACCCAAGCGCATGCGTTGGGGAAGCTCGAGAACAGAGTTCGTTCGGCCTGTTCATTGGGTTGTGGTGTTGTTCGGTGAGCAGGTAGTGGAGTGCGAGATTCTTGGGGTGGCGGCATCTGCCCATTCAAGAGGGCACCGGTTTCATAGTAACAGCGCTATCGAGTTTAAGGTCCCGAAAGATTATGAGTCTGTACTGGAGTCTGCTGGCAAGGTGATTCCCCGTTTTGACAAACGTAAGGAAATGATTCGCAATCTGGTTCTGGATGAAGCCAGGGCCAACGACGCCACTGCGGTCATCGATGAACCACTGCTGGACGAAGTCACCTCTCTCGTGGAATTCCCGGTAGCACTGACTGGAAAGTTTGAGCCCGAGTTTCTGGAAGTCCCACAGGAAGCACTTATCCTGGCAATGAAGTCCCACCAGAAGTGTTTCTATCTGGTTGACGATAGTCAAAAGCTGCTGCCCCGGTTTGTCACCATCAGCAATATCGAAAGCACCGATCCCGCACAGGTTATCAAGGGCAATGAACGAGTCATCAGGCCCCGTCTTGCTGATGCCCGCTTCTTTTTTGAAACGGACAAACAACACCCCCTCGTTTCCCGCTATGAATCCCTGGGGAGTCTGGTTTTCCAGGACAAACTCGGCACCGTGAAAGACAAATGCGACCGGGTCGCTACCCTGTCCGCCTCCCTGGCAAACAGAACCGGTGGCAATGAATCCTGGTGTGCGCGAGCGGCACAATTGTCCAAATGTGATTTGCTAACCCAGATGGTGGGTGAGTTTGCTGATTTGCAGGGGCTCATGGGCTACTACTATGCCTTGAACGATGGTGAGCCAGAAGAAGTAGCCATGGCTATTAATGAGCAGTACCAGCCTCGCTATGCCGGGGATGATGTACCAAAATCCGCTACCGGCGCCTTGCTGGCCATTGCCGACAAACTGGATTCCATGATTGGTCTGTTTGGTATTGGGCAGCCACCTACTGGTTCCAAGGATCCCTTTGCCCTGCGTCGTGCTGCCATTGGTGTGTTGCGCATCATGATCGAGAAGGAACTGCCGCTGGATTTGCGCGAATGCATCAATGACTCTATGGCAACCTATGAAGGGCTGCAGCTAGACAGTGAAGTTAACGACAAGGTATTTGAATTTTTACTGGACAGATTTCGCAGCTGGTATCTGGACGAGGGCATAAGCAGCGAGGAATTCCAGGCTGTGTACGCGTTAAAGCCTTCGCAGCCGCTGGATTTTCATCACCGCATACAGGCAGTCCATCACTTCAATGCCCTGCCCGAAGCCGCAGCACTGGCGGCTGCCAACAAGAGAGTTCGAAATATTCTCGGCAAACAACCATCCGCTACCGCGGAGTTGGAAGTGAATGAAGGATTGTTGTCCGATGCCGCGGAGCAGTCCCTGTACAGCGCGCTCACCAGCAAAGAACAAGAAGTTGAGCCGTTGTTTGCCAAGGGAAACTATAAGGAAGGTTTGCAGTCTTTGGCTATCCTGAAAGAAGTTGTCGACAAGTTTTTTGATGATGTTCTGGTGATGGCCGGCGACGAAGCCTTGCGCAATAACCGGCTTGCGCTTTTACAGCGACTACAGAAGCTTTTTCTGCATGCCGCTGATATTTCTCAATTGCATCAGTCCTAGACCAGCTCTGCACCTAATATAATAAACGAAGGCCCTCGGAATGAAGACAATCGTTTTGGACAGAGACGGAGTCATCAATGCCGATTCGGATCAGTATATCAAGTCACCCCAGGAGTGGCAGCCGATTCCGGGCAGTCTGGAAGCTATCGCCATGCTCCATAACAATGGATATAGGGTTGCTGTTGCTACCAACCAATCTGGACTAGCCAGGGGGCTGTTCGATGACGTTACCTTGTCAAAGATACACCAAACCATGGCTGCGCAAGTAGAAGCAGAGGGAGGGTTCATAGAGGGCGTATTCTTTTGTCCCCATGGCCCTGATGAGGGTTGTGCCTGTAGAAAGCCTGGGGTTGGGTTGCTGGAGCAGATTGAACAGGAATTCCAATGTGTGCTACATGGCGCTTATTTCGTTGGGGATAGTTTGAAGGATTTACAGGCTGCGACCGCTTATCAAATGAATCCCGTATTGGTACGAACCGGGAAAGGCAGTGGAACAGAAGTCGAACTGGGCAGGGCTGGCCTGCAGGATGTGCCTGTGTTTGACAACTTGCTGGCCGCTGTACAAGAGATTTTGGGACAGGGCGGGTAGGCTGACCATGATTCTGATTCGGTCCACCATTTTCTATCTCGGCTATGTGGTGATGACGATCGTCATGTCTGCTTTGTTTATACTCGCTTTCCCGTTTCTGACAGATAGAGGGCGTCACGTATTCGCCGGCACCTGGTGCATGCTCATCATAAACTGGCTCAGACTAAGCTGCGGAGTGCAGTATGAAATTTTGGGTCTTTCCAATATCCCGTCGCAACCCGCTGTCTACCTATCCAACCACCAGAGCAGTTGGGAGACCATTCTTTACTACCGGTTATTCTTTCCACTGTCTCCAATTCTCAAGAAAGAGCTGATGAAAATTCCTTTCTGGGGATGGGCTCTACGGCTACTTCGACCAATCGCCATCGACAGAAGCAAACCGCGAGAAGCAGGCCGGTCAATGCTCGCCCAGGGAGAACAAAGGTTGAAAAAAGGGCAGTCGGTGATTGTTTTCCCGGAGGGGACGAGGTCGGCACCTGGAGAGTTGAGAAAATTCTCCAGAAGCGGTGCTACTCTGGCCAAGGCAGCCGGCGTGCCTATTGTTCCGATTGCCCAGAATGCCGGCTATGCCTGGCCTCCAAAGACCTTTCGAAAATTCCCCGGCAAGATTACTGTGGAAATCGGAGAACCGATTTCCACATCAGAGCATTCGGTGGAAGAGCTTACGGCTAAAGCCAGGGACTGGATAAGCGATCACATCGTGCGCCGGCCATAACATTCATTTTAGGTTTTGCTACGGCCTGTTAGAGCTACTAAATATCCAGGTTTTCCGCTGCCAGCGCGTTGCTTTCAATAAACTCTCGCCGTGGGTCGACCTGATCACCCATCAAGGTATTAAATAGCTGATCGGCACTGATCGCATCATCGATGGTAACTTGCAGCATTCTTCTGGTCTCTGGATTCATGGTAGTTTCCCAGAGCTGGTCAGGATTCATCTCTCCCAACCCTTTGTAACGCTGCAGATAATGTCCCTTCATCGCGTCCTGGGTTAGCCAGTTGATAGCCTCCCCAAAACTACTGATTTCAGCCTGTCGCTCACCGCGTTTGATATAGGCACCCTCTTCGATCAGGCCATCCAGCACCTTACCAAGTGCGGCCAGGGACCTGTACTCTGCGGAGTGAAAGAAATCGGCACTGAATCGAAATTTCTTCTCGAGCCCGTGCATATTTTGTGTGGCACATGGCACGTAAGTGTGGCGCTCCGGGTCCTCGACAACGTGCAGGATTAGATTCGCGCTGGCTGCCGGGCTTCTTTCCTGCAGGTTAACGACTAACTCATCGACCCAGGCCTGCGTCTTCTCTTCTGACTTTAGTTCGTCTTCATTGAGTGCGCGCGTGAATATCATCGCCTCAAGCACGTCCGTCGGATAGATTCTCGCCAGTCGATTGATGATGGCGTAGGCATCGTTGTACTGTTTGACCAATGCCTCAAGAGAATCATCGGCGATTCCCGGGGCATCCGCATTTACATGCAGGCTGGCGTCTTCCAGGGCAATCTGGGTCTGGTAATTGGCCAGTTCGGCATCGTCTTTCAGATATTGTTCCTGCTTGCCCTTCCGGATTTTGTACAGAGGCGGTTGGGCAATATAGATATGACCCCGGTCCACCAGTTCACGCATCTGACGAAAGAAGAAGGTGAGCAACAAGGTGCGGATATGAGAACCATCCACGTCCGCGTCTGTCATGATAATAATGCTGTGGTAACGAAGGTTTTCCGGGGCGAATTCTTCGTTTCCAATACCACAACCCAGGGCCTTGATCAGGGTTCCGATCTCCGCCGAGCTCAGCATCTTGTCGAAACGGGCTTTCTCAACGTTCAGAATTTTGCCTTTTAGTGGCAAAACGGCCTGATTCTTACGATTACGGCCCTGTTTCGCAGATCCACCCGCAGAATCACCCTCCACAATGTAGATTTCGGACAAAGCAGGATCTTTTTCCTGGCAATCCGCCAACTTGCCCGGCAATCCAGCAACATCGAGCGCCCCTTTTCTGCGTGTCATTTCCCGGGCTTTGCGTGCTGCTTCCCTCGCGCGGGCCGCATCGATCATCTTGTTGACGATGAGCTTGGCATCCTGGGGGTTTTCCAGCAGATAGTCGTTAAATTGGGCGCCCATTTCCTGTTCCACCACGGTTTTGACCTCGGAAGAGACCAATTTGTCCTTGGTTTGAGAGGAAAACTTGGGATCCGGCACTTTGACGGAAATAATGGCAGTCAGCCCTTCTCGGGCATCATCACCGCTAGTGACCACTTCCTTACCCTTCTTTTGCGCCAATTCTTTATCGATGTAGCTTTTCAGCACCCGGGTGAGCGCGCTGCGGAACCCCGCCAGGTGCGTGCCCCCATCTCGCTGGGGGATGTTGTTGGTATAGGGAAAGATGTTTTCCTGGTAGGAGTCATTCCATTGCAGTGCGATTTCCACGGAAATACCGTCTTCACTGCGCTCGGAAACGAAGTGAAACAGCTTGTTTACAGTGGTTTTGTTGGTATTGAGGTAGTCGACAAAGGCCTTCAGGCCTCCTTCGTATTTGTACAATTCTTCTTTGCCTGTGCGCTCATCGGCAAGCCTGATGGCCACACCGGCGTTAAGAAATGCTAACTCACGTAGCTTTTTAGCCAGGATTTCGTAGTGGAACTCAATATTGGAGAATGTGTCCTTGGAGGGCTTGAAATGGCACTCGGTCCCAGTGCTGTTGGTTTCACCGACAACCTGCAGCGGGGCCTGGGGAACGCCATGTTCGTAAAACTGCTCATGTACTTTGCCGTCTCTGCGGATAGTGAGTTTTAACTCCTCTGACAGCGCGTTAACCACGGAGACACCCACACCGTGGAGGCCACCAGAAACCTTATAGCTGTTGTCATCGAATTTGCCGCCCGCATGAAGCACCGTCATGATAACTTCCGCAGCAGAGACACCTTCTTTATGCATTTCGGTAGGGATGCCACGACCATTGTCGGAAACGGTGACAGTCTCACCCACATGGATAGTGACCTTAACTTCATCGCAATGGCCGGCAAGGGCCTCATCGATTGAGTTATCTACCAGCTCGAAGACCATGTGATGCAGGCCGGTGCCATCATCGGTGTCTCCGATGTACATACCAGGGCGCTTCCGGACTGCATCCAGACCCTTGAGCACCTTAATACTGTCAGAGTTATACTCAGGTTGTGAGTTCTCACTCATCTAAATCTCTCCAAACGCGGATTTATCGAAAATCCGGGGTTATTTGCAGCTAAAATGCGGTATTTTCGCGGAAAATCAGGCTGTTATTGTACCACGTTCCACGTGAAACGTGGCCATTTCTGAGCCCTGGAACGCCTCTGTAGCCAGGGCATCTCTTTCTACACAGCTCACAAAGACCTGGGAATCGAGTCTGGCTAATTGTGTAAGGACTCGCTTACGGTTGCTGCTATCCAGCTCGGCAGGCAAGTCATCAACCAGGTAGGAGCACTTTCGCTCAGTGTTGCTGGAAAGCAGCTTGCCCTGGGCGATTTTTAGCGCACAAATAAGCAGTTTTTGTTGACCTCGTGAGAGTACTTCCAATGCCTTCCGGCGCCCCACTCTAATATCCAGATCAGCCCTGTGTGGCCCGAGCTGGCTGGCACCATATTTAATATCCTGGGACCGGTTCAATTGTAACGACTCAGCCAACCCCATGTCTTCATCCCAACCCCTCCTGTAATCCATGGTGAGTTCATCGGCTCTTCCTTCGGCCAGTCCACCATAGACCTCAAGAAAGTCTGGCATGATCGCCTTCATGTAAGCCGACCTGAAATTATCTATTGCTTCTGCAGCGAGACAAAGTTCGTGGTCCCAGGCCAGAAGCTGAGACTCATCCGGTCTGGGTGATTTTAGCAAACGGTTTCGGTGGGCAAGCGCGTGGCGACTTCTGCGCCACTGGGCAACAAAGCCTGGTTCCACGTGAAACACTCCCCAATCGAGAAATCGCCTCCGGGCTTTCGGCCCCCCCTCCAGAAATTGAAATGACCCCGAATCCAAAACCAGTGTAGGCAGTAGTCGAGCGACTTCATCCCAGTTCTTTTGCAGGTTGCCATTCAGCTTGAGGCTGTGTTTCTGGTTTCGGGGTTTGGCCAGCCCAAATTGCGTGTTATCGAAAGCCCGGGCATGAATCACAGCCTCTGACTCACCATCCATGATCAATGGGTCAACCAGGCTGCTGCGAAAAGACTTGCCGGTGGCCAGAACATGAATGGCTTCCAGCAGGCTGGTCTTGCCGCTGCCATTTTGGCCGTGGATGAGATTAAAGCCAGGTGCTAGATCCAGCGTGACTGCGGCAAGATTCCGAAAGTGGGTGAGTTGCAGCCGCGACAAAGCGCTCATTGCGTAAGTGCTGTCCCCGCGGGGCTCAGAGCCGCATGGGCATTACGACATAAAGTGCATCGCTGCCTTCTTCGGCTTCCAATAGCGCACTGCTATTGGGATCTGAGAGAGTGATCTTGACATTCTTGCTGCTGACGGTGGACAGTACATCAATCAAATAACTGACATTGAAGCCGATTTCGATGGGCTCGGAGTCATACTCAACCGCCACCACTTCTTCTGCTTCCTCCTGCTCCGGGTTATTGGCCAGAATCTTCAACTCATTTTTCCCCAGCATCACACGAACGCCGCGATACTTTTCATTGGAAAGAATGGCCGCCCTGGAAAACGCCTGTCGTAGTTCCTGGCAATCGCCAATCATGACCCGGTCGCCGCCCTTGGGCAGCACCCGGTTATAGTCGGGAAACTTGCCGTCAACGAGCTTCGAGGTAAACGTGTATTCCGGTACTTTGGCCCTGATGTGGTTTTGCCCAAAGGTCAGTCGGATCTCACCGCCCTCTTCATCGAGCAGGCGAGACAGCTCCAGAATTCCTTTACGGGGAAGGATCAGCTGCTGTTTTTCCGAGGTGTCGCTACCCATATCCACTGTTTCCATGGCCAGCCGGTGACCATCGGTGGCAACAACACGGAATGAGTCCGGGGCAACTTCGAATAACATGCCATTGAGATAGTACCGAACATCCTGCTGGGCCATGGCAAAGCTTGTTGCTTCCAGCAATTCTCTGAGCCTTTGTTGGTCAATGGTCAAAGAAAATGTGTCGGGCTCATCTTCAACACTTGGGAATTCAGACGCCGGCAGGGTAGTAAGCGTAAACCGACTTCGGCCAGATTTGAGTTGAAGCTTGGCTTCATTGAGCACAAAGTCAATGGAAGCATCATCAGCCAGCGATTTGCAGATATCCAGGAGCTTTCGTGCGGGAACCGTGATTGCCCCATCTTGCCTGGAGTCCGCGACCTGAACCCTGCCAACCAACTCGACTTCCAGGTCAGTGCCAGTGAGCGAAAGCTCTCCCTTATTCAGATCAAGCAAGACATTGGAGAGAACCGGCAGCGTCTGTCGTCTTTCTACTACCCCACTGACCAGTTGCAATGGTTTTAGCAGCGCTTCGCGACTGATTGAAAATTGCATTTCTCTATATTTCCTTATTTATCAACAGCTTAGGCTAGCTGGACAGCGAGCGCAGCAGATTATTATAGTCTTCCTGGATGTCCGTTGAGGAGTGTCGCAGCTTGTTAATCTGCTTGCAGGCATGTAGGACCGTGGTGTGGTCCCTGCCGCCAAATGCATCGCCAATTTCCGGCAAGCTGTGATTGGTGAGCTCCTTGGACAAGGTCATGGCCACCTGTCGCGGCCTTGCTACCGACCGGTTTCGTCTTTTTGACAACATGTCGGCCATTTTTATCTTGTAATACTCCGCGACAGATCGCTGTATGTTGTCAATTGTCACCAGTTTGTCCTGCAATGCGAACAAATCACGCAACGCCTCTTTGATTAAATCAAGATCAATTGGGGCGCCTTTAAAATTTGCGTGGGCAATAACCCGTTTCAGGGCACCTTCCAGCTCCCGTACATTCGATCGGAGACGTTGTGCAATAAACAGAGCCGCCTCGTAGGGAACCTCAACATTACATTGTTCTGCCTTGTTCATCAGAATTGCGGCCCGAGTCTCCAGTTCTGGCGGCTCGACTGCGACCGTGAGGCCCCAGCCAAAGCGGGACTTAAGCCGTTCTTCCAGCCCGGTTATCTCCTTGTGAAACCGGTCGCAAGTGAGAATGATCTGCTGACCACCTTCCAACAAAGCATTGAAGGTGTGAAAAAACTCTTCCTGGGATCGCTCTTTGCCCGCAAAAAACTGGATATCATCGATGAGCAGCGCATCCACAGATCGGTAATAGCGCTTGAATTCATTAATTGCGTTGAGTTGCAATGCCGTCACCATGGTGGCCACAAATGTCTCCGAATGGAGATAGACAACCTTGGCATCCGGCTTCTTGCTAACCAGGTAATTACCAATCGCATGCATTAAATGGGTCTTGCCCAAACCCGTTCCACCGTAGATAAACAGAGGGTTGTAAGCGTATCCAGGGTTTTCAGCCACCTGCATTGCCGCCGCCCGGGCCAGTTGGTTGGATTTACCGACCACGAAGTTTTCGAAGCTGTTGTCGTGGTTCAAGGCACCCCGGTGCCTGAGTTTGCCTTCAACGATCGTGTCCATGTTACGCCCACCGGCACTGATCGATGCTTGCATCACCGGCGCCTTTTTAACGGCCGGGTTCTCAACCGCAACTTGCGCCTCAGCGGTCCTGCTCGACCGTCCATCCTGGGTTTCGGCTGCCACGGAATCAGACAAGACAAAAGAACTTTGTCTGACTTCCAGCCTTAGCTGCAGGTCATTTCCCCCCACTTCAGACAGGACTTCCCTGATGCGGTCCAGGAATTTACTCTTCACCCAATCCTGTATGAAGCGGTTGGGCGCAAAAAGAACCAACGAACTGCCGTCTTGCTCGGCTGCGAGCGGGCGGATCCAGGTATTAAATTGTTGGGCGGGAATTTCGTCCTTCAGATAATCAGCACATTGCTGCCAATAGGTTGCTGCCACTTAGTTTATTGCCTTTATGTTGTTGTTTTATCCAGATTGAGCTCGCAATTCTATCCAGCAGACCAATACTTATCCACTGCTAAGAGAGGTGAAAAAGGAATTTTTCATCACTGTTTTTAACGTTATTTTTCAATAAGTTAAAGAACCTCTGCTGAAAAAAACCGGGTCGAAAAAAGCGTATTTTTCGCTTGCTGCCCAAAGCCTGTTGATAAATATCTTGTGGATAAGTTGTGAACAGGTTTTGGGTAGTGGATCCAGGTATTCAGCGCCTGTTTTAGCCCAGCCATACCTCAACCCCGGCACACCGAATATCGCCCAATTCCGGCTCCACGCATTGCAAGTTCGGGGTAAAACCTCTAGAATTCCGCCTCTTTTTCTCAACCACTTCCTGGCCACGATTTTTCGAACCGTGTGACCATCCAAGTGACTGTAAATTCGGACTATTTGCTATGAAGCGAACCTATCAGCCAAGCGTAATCAAACGAGCCCGTACTCATGGGTTCAGAGCGCGGATGGCAACCAAAGGCGGCCGCCTGGTGCTTAAGAGACGTCGCGCCAAAGGTCGCGCTCGTTTATCTGCCTGATCGATTAGATTTCTGTGCGCAGTCTGAGAACTGGGAATGCACTGTGGCAAATTCCGGCTTTACAAAAGCGCTGCGCCTGCAGAATGCCAGTGAATTCGAAGCAGTCTTCAGCAGAAACCGGTTCAAGGTTTCCAACCGCTATTTCCTTATTCTAGCTCTGCCATCTGATCATTGCTCACGGCTAGGAATCGTCGTCGCCAAGAAAAATATTGCCAAGGCAGTGCAAAGAAACCGGGTGAAGCGTCTGATAAGGGAATCGTTCCGGCTAAGCGCAGAAATACCAGAAGGGCTGGATATCGTGGTATTAGTAAGGAAGGGCGTCGACAAACTTGCCAATGATGATATTCGAAGGAATCTGCAGCGACTGTGGCTGGATTTGGCATCCCGAAGCAATTCGGCTGCAAATAAAGCATCTTGAATAGATAATACAGGAACCCCTCCGAAGCAGACTCATCCCATGGCAAGCAAACTTCTACTCTTTCTTCTTTCTATATACCAACGTGGTTTCAGTCTCTTGTTTGGTCCGACTTGCCGTTTCTATCCCAGTTGTTCCGAGTACACCAGGCAGGCTATTAAGTGCCATGGTCCAACCAGGGGGATCATTTTGGGAGCGCAGAGAATCTGTCGGTGCCATCCCTGGCACGAAGGTGGGTACGATCCAGTACCTGGTACTGAAACCCAATCTCAAGAACCTGTTGGCTAGCAAATGGATTTAACTCGTTTTTCTCTGTACACCGCCCTGGCTGCGATAACCTACCTGATGCTATTGGCATGGCAGGAAGATTATCCTCCTGTGGTGAATGGTGCGCCCGCATCCGAACTGGCCTCACTGCCAAACAGCGAACCTGCCCCGATTAGTGACTTGCCAACTTCCATGCCCGCCAGCCCAACGGCCAGCGACACACCTGCAGAAACCCCATCGGTCAGCGGTCAATCCAATGAACCCGTGAACACCTCACAGTCGGCAAGAAATACTATTAGCGTGAGCACAGATACGCTGGAGTTGGAGATTAGTCTGGTTGGTGGTGACCTGGTTGGGCTTGCCCTGCCGCAATTTCTAAAACAGATAGATGTGCCAAATGACCCCTTTGAGATTCTGGAACAATCTCCTGGCAGAACCTATGTTGCCCAAAGCGGGCTTATCGGAAGAAATGGGCTGGATACTCCAGAGCGAGCCGTTTACTCAAGCAGCTCAACCGAATACCAGTTGCCTCCCGGAGAAGAAAGTCTAAGCATAGACCTTCGAACCACTGCGGAGAATGGTTCTGAAGTGATCAAGCGCTATACATTTTATCGAAACAGCTACCTCATTGACGTAAGCTTTATTGTAAATAATGTTGGCACCGAGACTTTTCAGGCGAACCCTTACGGGCAAATCAAGCGCGATGGTTTTGACGATCCCAGCGATGTCGGTGGGTTAGGCAGAAGCTATCTGGGTTTCGTCACCACTTCAGCAGAAGACCCCTATATTCGAATCGACTTCGATGATGTAGACGATGGCAGTCAGTCATTTGAAGAAACAGGTGGCTGGATAGGATTCAGTCAGCACTATTTTCTAACAGCATGGGTGCCACCTGAGAACACCGTACACCGCTATACAACCCGCAAGAACGATATAGGCCAATATTTTGGTGAGTTCACCAGTTCAGCCTTTACTGTGCCTCCTGGTGAAACCGGGCAGTGGGATATGTCGTTCTACGCGGGCCCCAAAGATCAATACGTCCTTGCTGAAATTTCACCGAACCTTGATCTCACCATCGACTATGGGTTTCTCTGGTTTCTGGCAGCACCGATCTACTGGTTGCTGCGACAGATTGATTCTTTTATTGGAAACTATGGCCTCTCGATCATCGCGCTTACCTTTGTCGTTAAAGCGATTTTCTACAAGCTATCTGAAACCCAGTACAAGTCCATGGCGGGTATGCGTCGGTTAATGCCGAAGATGCAGGCACTCAAGGAATCTTATGGTGACGACCGGATGAAACTCCAGCAAGCCACCATGGAGCTCTACAAGAAAGAAAAGATCAACCCGTTCGGGGGTTGTTTACCCATGCTGGTACAAATGCCGGTTTTTATTGCACTGTACTGGGTACTGATGGAAAGTGTCGAATTGCGACACGCTCCCTTTATGTTGTGGATCGATGACCTCTCGGTGCGTGATCCCTTCTTTATATTGCCACTACTAATGTGCGCAACCATGTACTTGCAAACCAGTCTCAGCCCGACACCCGCAGACCCGATGCAGGCCAAGGTCATGAAATTTATGCCCATCATGATGGGAGTCATTTTTCTCTGGTTCCCGGCTGGTCTCGTCCTGTACTGGTTAACCAACGGTTTGCTGGGGATCCTTCAACAGTGGTATATCACCCGCAAGATCGAAGCCTCCTACGCCGCCAAAGCCAGTAATTGATTTTGTTGATCCGCCGGCTGCCACACTGATCACAATTCAAAGACCATAAAGTTCAAAAACCATAAAGAGTGAAGCATGGCCCAGTTGGACAATGACACCATCTGCGCAATTGCAACTCCGTCAGGCCGCGGGGGCATAGGGATTGTCCGTATCTCAGGGCCCGACACCGAATCCATAGTCGAAAAATTTTGCGGCTCCCTGCCCCGCCCCAGGTTCGCTGAACTGCATAAGTTTAGAAATCCTAAAGGCGAAATTCTCGATGAAGGTATTTTGTTGCTCTTTCCGGCACCGAACTCATTCACCGGTGAAACCGTTGCGGAACTACAGGGTCATGGTGGGACGCAAGTACTGCACACGGTGCTCAAGCAAGCCATAGATTACGGCGCCCGCCTGGCCCGACCCGGAGAGTTTTCTGAGCGGGCATTCCTCAACGGAAAGCTGGATCTGTTACAAGCTGAAGCCGTGGCAGATCTGATTGATGCCAGCTCTGAGCAGGCTGCCCGAAGTGCGCTTAGAACGCTGCAGGGAGTATTCTCGGCACAAATTCACCACTTGAATGAACAACTCACTCGTATTCGCGTCAATGTAGAAGCTGCCATCGATTTCAGCGATGAAGACATCGACATCATGGCTGACCACAAGGTGGGTGATGCCATCGAAGAGTCACTGTCTACGCTGGACCAGCTTTTTACCCAGGCACAACAGGGCGCGTTGTTACAGGAAGGATTGAATATTGTCATCGCTGGCAAACCCAACGCCGGGAAATCGAGCCTGCTGAACGCCCTGGCCGGCAATGATCTGGCAATCGTTACCGACATTCCAGGGACCACCCGGGATCTGCTCAAGCAGCAGCTCAGCCTCGATGGCCTGCCATTACATATCACCGATACCGCCGGACTACGAATAAGCGACGACCCGATCGAACAAGAAGGAGTCAGGCGGGCACAACAGGCCATCATCGATGCCGACCTGATACTTCTGGTGATCGATATTGAAGAATTGAACAATTCGAAAGACTCCATCACTGATCACCTGGATCAGGTGCTTGAGTCCATCGCGTTCGGTTCTGATCACAGCCCACAGCTTCTGCACCGCTTATCCCTGATTCAGAACAAGATCGATCTGCTTCCCGCCTGCAAACCAGGACAGTCATCCATAGCTTACCAAGAGCTTGCTCTACCGGTTTTCAACATTTCCGCCAGAAATGGGTCCGGTCTGCAACAACTGAGTGCGTATCTAAAGAGCAGCTGTGGCTTTCAAAGCACTGGAGAAAGCGCTTTTATCGCCCGGGAACGGCATCTTGTTGCGCTGGGAAAAACACAAGAGGCTCTAAATAAAGCATCTTCTGGAGTAAGCGAGCACTTACCTCTTGAGCTGGTCGCGGAAGACCTGCGACTGGGGCAACAACACCTGGGCAGCATAACCGGAGAGACCAGCAGTGATGACTTGCTTGGTGAAATATTCGCCAATTTCTGTGTGGGTAAATAGAGATTGGACATTATGTTGGCAAATCCTTGAATAACTTGCCTTGTGCAGTGCATAAGTTGAGGGGCTTTTTCTTTAATCGGTCATCATTGCCAGTCGCCCTCATTCCACCCACAGTCCATACAGCCGAACGAGGGGTGGTTTGCACCGGATTTAAAGAGGTTTATGCTTCATGAAAGTTATTGAAATATAAACTGTTTTTCACGCTTTCAACAGAAAAGGCCGAAGCTATTAACATCAACATTAATACTTCTTCTATATTCTATTTATTTATAATTTAACTAGTAATAATAAGTTCCGTTTGTAAGTTGAAAATGACTTGCAATGAGCCATTCACATTTCAGTATCAATCTATATACTGCTCGGCCCCACCGGGATAAGAACCGGGATAAGAGATCCATGCAGCATAAGACCCATTATCAAGTAATTGTTGTAGGCGGCGGACACGCTGGCACCGAAGCAGCCCTGGCTGCTGCGCGTCAGGGCGTGCGGACTCTGTTGGTCACCCACAGCATTGAGACCCTGGGTCAGATGTCCTGCAATCCTGCCATTGGTGGTATTGGCAAGAGTCACCTGGTCAAGGAAATCGATGCGCTGGGTGGCGCCATGGCCCATGCTACCGACCGGGCCGGAATTCAGTTTCGTGTTCTCAATGCCAGCAAGGGGCCGGCAGTGCGATCAACTCGAGCTCAAGCCGATCGAGTGTTGTACAAAGCTGCCATCAGAGAGATTCTTGAATCGCAGGAGAACCTGACGCTGTTTCAGCAATCGGTTGACGATCTCATTATCGAGAACGATGAGGTTTGCGGAGTTCGAACCCAGATGGGTCTGGACATTCGGGCACAGAAAGTTGTCCTGACAACTGGCACCTTTCTCGGTGGCAAAATTCATATCGGTTTGGCCAATAGCAGTGGCGGCAGAGCTGGAGATCAACCTTCCATCGCACTGGCCAGGCGACTGCGTGACATGCCATTTCGGGTCGATCGGTTAAAAACCGGTACGCCTCCAAGAATCGATGCACGTACTGTGGATTTCGAAAAAATGCAGCCGCAGCCTGGCGACCAGCCACTGCCTGTTATGTCATTCCTGGGTCATGTTAACGAACATCCCCGCCAGGTAAATTGCTACATCACCTCGACCAATGAGCAATGCCACGAAATCATCCGCAGCGGGCTGGATCGTTCACCCATGTATACCGGCATTATCGAAGGAACCGGCCCGCGTTATTGTCCTTCCATCGAAGACAAGGTCATGCGCTTTGCTGACAAAAACTCTCACCAGATTTTTGTTGAGCCAGAGGGCCTGAATACCAACGAGCTCTATCCTAATGGTATTTCTACAAGCCTGCCCTTCGATGTGCAGATGGAAATGATTAGCCATATCAAAGGATTCGAAAATGCGCACATAACCAGGCCAGGTTATGCCATCGAATATGATTATTTTGATCCCAGGGATTTGCAATACAGCCTGGAAACTAAATTTATCAAAGGCCTGTATTTTGCCGGGCAGATTAATGGAACAACCGGTTATGAAGAAGCGGCTGCGCAGGGTTTGCTGGCAGGATTGAACGCTGGACTTGCTGTTCGCGGTATGGAGCCGTGGTGCCCTCGCAGGGATGAGGCCTACATCGGCGTGCTGGTTGATGATTTGATCACCTTGGGAACCAACGAGCCCTATCGAATGTTTACCAGCCGCGCCGAATACCGGCTCACCCTGCGCGAAGACAATGCGGATCTTCGATTGACAGAAAAAGGCAGGGAACTGGGCCTGGTAGATGAGCAACGCTGGCAGTTTTTCGAAGCCAAAAAAGAAAAGATCGAAACTGCTCTACGGTCTCTCCGCAGTCGTTGGGTACATCCGGGCAGCGATGAATCACAACAGATTAATACGCTGCTGGAGAAACCTATCACCCGCGAATACAGCCTGGCGGACCTGCTCGCGCGCCCGGGAGTCAGCTACGGTCCACTGCTGTCCGCGCTGGACCAACCATCGACTAAAATGACCGCCATTGGCGCCACTGAAACCAGTGATGCAGATAACCTGACCATCCAGGCGTGGCAGCAAGCCGAGATACAGATCAAATATCAGGGCTACATTGATCGTCAGCAAGATGAGATTTCAAAACTCAAGCGGCAGGAAAACACCTCCCTGCCGGCTGATTTCGATTACGAACAGATGCAGGGGTTGTCTACAGAACTGAAACAGAAACTCATGGCATCCCGACCAGAGAATATTGGTCGGGCTGCAAGAATTCCAGGGATGACCCCGGCTGCAATTTCCCTGTTGCTGGTTTACCTGAAGAAGCAACAACAGCAGCAGCGTAAAGCCAGTTAACTGGCCATCAAGATTTGTCTGCACAACCACCTGACCAGAATCCCGAACCGACAGTAAGCAAGATTGAGCAGGGCCTGCGAGCGCTCAATGTAGAATTCACATGCCAGCAAGTGGAGAAACTCGAGCAATTTATTGGTCTTCTGCAGAAATGGAATAACAGTTTCAATCTGGTCGCAGACAGCAGCGAAGATGAATTGATCTCACGTCATTTGCTGGACAGTCTCTCCATCAGCGAACACATTAGCGGTTCCATCGTCGCTGACATTGGTTCGGGGGCAGGGTTTCCCGGAGTTCCGCTGGCTATTTTTCACCCACACACCCGATTTATTTTGCTGGACAGCAATGGCAAAAAAACCCGGTTTCTGTTTCAGGTAAAATTGGCATTGGGACTGGAGAATTTGACTGTCGAAAATTGTCGAATAGAGCACTATCAAAGTTTCGAGCAAATTGATATTGTGACCTGTCGGGCTTTTTCCACGCTACAGGATACGGTGGTTCTGGGGGATTCATTGCTTGGTGAGAGCACTCGCTTACTGGCAATGAAGGGACGCTTCCCGCAATCAGAAGTGGACGCCCTGCCAGATGGGTTTCGAGTGACGAACTCAACAGCGCTCGATATTCCTGGATTACCGGTGGAACGACACCTGGTGGAAATTGGAAGAACAGGCTAGTAAGCAATCAGTAGCAAAATTAGATACAACTCTATTTGATTTCGCCAAGCAGAGTTTCAGGAGCAGTGAACAACCGTGAGTAAAGTTCTGGCAATCGCTAACCAGAAAGGTGGTGTCGGCAAGACAACCACGTCGGTCAATTTGGCGGCATCTTTGACGGTGACCCGCAAGAAGGTCCTGCTTATTGATATGGACCCCCAGGGCAATGCGACCATGGGGTCTGGTATCAACAAATCGGAGCTGGAGCTTTCGGTTTACGATTTGCTTACCGACCAGGTATCGGTCAATGAGGTTTTGCTGAGCCCGGAGGACAATGACTATGACATCCTGCCGGCTAACGGAGATCTGGTTGCAGCTGAAGTTGAGTTGATGAACATTGAAAACCGCGAGTTACGCCTGCGCCAGATCGTGGACTCGATTCGGGACCAATATGATTTTGTGGTCATAGATTGTCCGCCATCCCTGAACATGCTCACCATCAATGCGCTGGTTGCTGCCGACGGAGTAGTAATACCGATGCAGTGTGAATATTACGCACTGGAAGGTTTGTCCGCGCTGATGGACACCATTCGGGCGATTCAGGACAGAATCAACCCGGATCTGAAGATCGAAGGCATATTACGCACCATGTATGATCCGCGAAACAAGCTAACAACCGAGGTGAACGGTCAGTTGTTCAACTATTTCGGGGATGCGGTTTACCGAACGGTAGTGCCTCGTAATGTACGCCTGGCCGAAGCACCCAGCTTTGGTAAGCCGGTTATCAAGTATGATAGGCAATCCAGGGGTGCAATTGCCTACCTGGCACTGGCCGGAGAATTGCTCAGACGCAACGAGCAGGCCTCCGCACCATTGAGCTAAAATATAACTCCCACAAGCTTTAATGGGTTAATGAGCACTTACTAACATGAACGATAAGAAAAAACTGGGTAAGGGCCTCGATGCCTTGCTCTCTCCTGGCGGCCCCCAGACCATGGCCAGCCTGCTCGGCGGGAAACCCCGGGAACCCCAGGCAAAAGAATCATCCGCGGAAGCTGCCGATGGTGATCTGAAGAATATCCCCGTCGATCTCATTCAGAGAGGCAAATACCAGCCGCGAACCGACATGCACCAGGAAGCGCTGGAAGAACTTGCCGCGAGTATCAAGAACCAGGGTGTCATGCAGCCCATCGTGGTTCGCCCTGTTTCAGAAAACAAATACGAGATTATCGCCGGCGAGCGACGCTGGCGTGCCACCCAGATGGCTGGCCTGGATTCCATACCGGCCCTGATCAAGCCGGTTGGCGATGAAGCAGCCATTGCCATGTCGCTGATCGAAAACATCCAGCGGGAAAACCTCAATCCCATCGAAGAAGCCATGGCGCTTAAGCGGCTGCAGGACGAATTCGAACTCACTCAACAGGAAGTCGCCGACGCCGTCGGTAAGTCCCGTGTCACTGTTACGAACCTGATCCGCCTGATCGGGTTGCATATTGATGTGCGACGGATGCTTGAACATGGTGACCTGGAAATGGGACATGCCCGGGCATTGTTGTCATTGTCTGATGAGCAACAGCCGGAAACAGCCAGGACCGTGGTTGGTCGAGGCCTGTCGGTTCGGCAGACGGAAGCGCTGGTGAGAAGGCTGCAGGCTGGGTCGTCCGGCAACAAGTCGAAAAAGGTTATTGACCCAGACATCAAAAATCTGGAAGAAAACCTGGCCGATAAGCTGGGCGCGAAAGTACTGATCCAGCACACCGCAAAAGGCAAGGGCAAACTGGTAGTGAAATACAACAGCCTGGATGAGCTCGACGGGATTTTGTCCCATATTAACTAGTCTTTTTTACATATTGGCGAAGTGTTCGTCAGTCCGACATCTAATTACTCAGGTTCCCCCAAAAACCCTGTAATTTCAGCCTATTCTGTTAATGGCACGTAGTTGCGATACCCCCTCAAAGTCCCTATAATGCGCCTGCTTTTTGGGTGATCACCATTGCAATAACCGGTGTTTTTTCGGCGCGTTGGGGGCCTTGGTCGTAATCGTCTCACTCTCGTTCTTCAAGGGAATTCGAAAGGGAACAGTAAATAGAAGATTTCTGCCTTTATTGGCTTCGACCACAGAGTCGAACATTTAAAGGACATGAGTCTATCGGGCGATTTTGTGGCTTATATTAGAACTCCACCTGTCTACAAAGTGATTGTCGTTCAGCTCTTGGCGACCGCTTTTTTAGCCGCTGTTTCACTGTTGTTGTCTGGCACCGTCGCAGCCTACTCGATTCTGATCGGTGGGTTGATAAGCGCACTGCCAAACAGCTACTTCGCTTTGCAGGCTTTCAAGTATCAGGGAGCCACCAACGCAGACCGGGTAGTGAAGAGTTTCATAAGAGGGGAACTCGGCAAGATTGGCATTACCTTGGTGCTGTTTGCACTGAGCTTTACTCTGATTACAAATTTAGTTGAATTGGCGCTGATACTTGGATTCATCGCAATCCATTTCACTGGTGTAATGGTGTCAGCGTTCATTAGTTATAGCCCTGGTCATCCACAAGCCAAGTAGATCAGGTCGATAAAACAGGCAGCCACACTGGCTGCAAGCAGAAAGAAGGGTGTAAATAGACTCAATGGCCGAAGCAGCCCACTCAGGAGCCGAACTTACGGTTCAGGAATACATAACCCACCATTTGTCATTTCTGACTTTCGGTAACCATCCCGAACATGGCTGGAGCTTTGCCCATACTACTGAAGAAGCAGCAGCCATGGGGTTCTGGTCCATCAATGTGGATACCATGGGCTGGTCCTTGTTTCTCGGAGCAGGGTTCCTCTGGTTTTTCCGGCGCGTGGCTCTAAACGCCTCCATTGAAAACCCATCCGGCATACAGAACTTCGTGGAAGCAGTGGTGGAGTTTGTTGATGCCAGGGTTTCTGAAGCCTTCAACTATAAAAACGAATTTATAGGCCCCCTGTGCCTGCTGCTCTTTTTCTGGATCCTGTTAATGAACACAATGGATCTGGTGCCGGTAGACTTGTTAACTACATTTGGCTTTGAGCCGGTACTGCACACTGTATTCCACGTAGAGAACGCGCCATTTAAGGTGGTGCCTACCACCGATCCCAATATCACTATGGGTATGTCCACCATGGTGTTCTTGATGATTATTTACTACAGCATCAAGAACAAAGGTTTAGGTGGGTTTCTGAGTGAGCTGGCATTCCATCCCTTTGGTAAATGGATGCTGCCGTTTAATTTAATTATTGAGGTTCCAACTCTGTTCGCGAAGCCAATTTCCCTTGGCTTGCGACTTTTTGGCAACCTCTATGCCGGGGAGCTGCTTTTCCTGCTCATCGCTTCGATGCTGGGTTTGTGGCAGTTGCCCGCCCACTTTGTCTGGGCGGCATTCCACCTGTTGGTGATTCCCCTGCAAGCTTTC
This sequence comes from Gammaproteobacteria bacterium, assembly GCA_040218615.1. Taxonomy (GTDB): domain Bacteria; phylum Pseudomonadota; class Gammaproteobacteria; order Pseudomonadales; family Pseudohongiellaceae; genus UBA9145. Next base: position 217,205 of record JAVJRC010000011.1, on the reverse strand, counting down.
GTTTTCATGATGCTGACCATTGTGTATCTCAATGCGGCTCATGAGACACATCATTGATTTTTAACACCATCTGAACTGAAGAAAACCTGGAGGAAACAATGGAATTAATTTTGGCAAACACAGTACTGGGCGTATTGCTGGTACTGGGCTTGGGTGCTGCGGGCACTGCAATAGGCTTCGGAATCCTGGGAGGCAAGTTCCTTGAAGGTTCTGCTCGCCAGCCAGAGCTTGCACCTAAACTGCAGGGCTCTATGTTCCTGGTCGCGGGTCTAATCGACGCGGTAACCATGATTGGTATCGGTATTGGCATGTGGTTTACCTTCGCCAATCCTTTCACTGCTGCACTGGGCGGGTAATTTTAAACCAACTCACAATAGACTGGAGAATCAGCCGTGAATATTAATGCAACCTTCTTAGGCCAAATGATAGCTATGGCGTTCTTTCTGTGGTTTTGCAGCAAGTACGTGTGGCCTCCATTTATGTCGATTATGGAAGAGCGCAAGAAGCGGATCGCTGATGGGCTTGAGGCTGCAGCACGAGCAGAGAAAGATCTCGAGCTGGCGCAGGCCAAATCTACAGAGCAGTTAAAAGAAGCCAAGTCAGAAGCGGCTGCCATTATCGATCAGGCCAACAAGCGGGCTTCCCAGATTGTGGAAGACGCCAAGGAACAGGCGCGGGAAGAGGGGCAGCGAATTATCACTGGCGCTCAAGCCGAGATCGAACAGGAAGTGAACCGGGCCAAAGAAGCCCTGCGCAGCAAGATCTCTGAGATTGCCGTTGCAGGTGCCGAGAAAATTCTCGAAGGCGCGGTAGACAAGGCGGCTAATGAAGAGATGCTGAACAAATTGGCATCGGAGCTTTAGAGCTTAAAGAGCAGCGCGGTAGCGCCAGGCATCAAAGAAACCCATGGCAGAATTAACTACTCTAGCAAGACCTTACGCAAAAGCTGCATTTGAAGTTGCGCTTCAGGGCGATGCCCTGGGCGCGTGGTCGAAAATGCTGAACTTGTCAGCCGCTGTATCCAGCCACGAGGCCGTACGCAGTTTGCTGATTAACCCTGCGTTATCTTCTTCGCAAATTGCACAGTCTTTTATCGATGTGTGCGGAGATGAGCTGGACAGCAAGGGCCAGAACTTTATCCGTCTGTTGGCGGAAAACAAGCGGCTTGGTTTGCTGGCAGAAGTGTCTGCCTTGTTTGAGGTCCTGAAGGCAAACCAGGAAAAATCTGTAGATGTAGAGATCACCACAGCTTTCGAAATCAGTTCAGATGCCTCCAACAAGCTGGCGGAATCTTTGAAGACACGACTGCAGAGGGAAATCAAACTGGCCACAAGCATAGATGCCTCGCTCATAGGCGGCGCGGTAATAAGGGCTGGCGACACTGTTATCGACAGCTCCGTGCGCGGCAAGCTCAACAAACTAGCTGAATCATTGAATTCCTGATCAGCAACGGCAAAGCCTTAACTGACAGGAGAATAGGAAACAAAGATGCAACAACTGAATCCATCTGAAATCAGTGAAATTATCAAGAAACGCATCGACAACCTCGATGTGTCTGTACAGGCCAAGAACGAAGGCACCATCGTCAGTGTCTCCGACGGCATTATCCGTATCCATGGACTGGCAGATGTCATGTACGGCGAAATGATCGAGTTCGAAGGTGGCCTTTATGGAATGGCACTTAACCTTGAGCGCGATTCCGTTGGCGCCGTGGTTCTGGGCGACTACCTGGGCCTTAAGGAAGGCCAGAGCTGTAAGTGTACTGGCCGCATCCTGGAAGTACCCATCGGTCCCGAGCTGGAAGGCCGCGTGGTCGACGCGCTGGGCCGTCCCATCGATGGCAAGGGCCCGGTCGATGCCAAGGAAACAGACGCAATCGAAAAAGTTGCGCCAGGGGTAATCGCCAGACAGTCAGTATCCGAGCCTGTGCAAACCGGATTGAAATCAATCGATGCCATGACGCCAATTGGTCGCGGCCAGCGTGAGCTGATCATCGGTGACCGCGAGGTGGGCAAGACGGCGGTGGCCATCGACACCATCATTAACCAAAAAGGCAAGGGCGTTAAATGTGTCTATGTGGCCGTTGGCCAGAAGGCTTCGTCGATTGCCAACGTGGTACAAAAACTGGAAGAACACGGCGCCATGGAATACACTGTGGTAGTTGCGGCTTCAGCATCTGATCCAGCGGCCATGCAGTTTATTGCGCCTTATTCTGGCTGCACCATGGGTGAGTATTATCGTGATCGCGGGCAGGACTCGCTGATCATTTATGATGATCTGACCAAGCAGGCCTGGGCCTATCGTCAAATATCCCTGCTGCTGCGCCGACCCCCGGGCCGTGAAGCCTATCCCGGAGATGTATTCTACTTGCACTCCCGCCTTCTGGAGCGTGCGGCGAGAGTGAACGCTAACTACGTCGAGCAGTTCACCAATGGTGAAGTCAAGGGCAAGACCGGTTCACTGACCGCTCTGCCAGTGATTGAGACCCAGGCAGGTGACGTATCGGCCTTCGTACCCACCAACGTAATTTCTATTACCGACGGTCAGATCTTTCTGGAAACCGACCTGTTTAACTCCGGCATCCGACCCGCGATGAACCCGGGTATCTCGGTTTCTCGTGTGGGTGGTGCGGCCCAAACCAAGATTATCAAGAAGCTGGGTGGTGGTATTCGTATCGCCCTGGCCCAGTATCGTGAACTGGCTGCATTCGCTGCATTCGCATCCGACCTGGACGATGCCACGCGATCCCAACTGGAACACGGTCAACGGGTTACCGAGTTGATGAAGCAGAAGCAGTACTCGCCACTGCAGATCGCAGAGATGGCCCTGTCTATTTATGCGGCCAACGAAGGCTACCTGAAAGAAGTGCCTTTGAATAAGGTGCTCGACTTCGAATCTTCCTTGCTCTCATTTGCAAACTCCCAATATGGCGAATTGCTGAGCCAGATTAATGAATCTGGAGACTGGAATGATGAGATTGAAGGGAAGTACAAAGAGATTATGGAGAAGTTTGTTTCGACGCAGTCTTACTAATTGATAGTAGAGCAGAGCGGCCTTTTTTTAGCAGAGGTCCCTTCGCTAACTATCGCTGTCCAGTTCGTTTAAACATCGAGCATTAAAACTTTAATAGAAAAGAACAGGTATTGATTTACGATGGCCGGAGGCAAAGAAATACGCACTAAGATCTCGAGTATTAAAAATACTCAGAAGATCACCAAGGCTATGGAAATGGTCTCGGCAAGCAAGATGCGTAAAGCACAGGACCGCATGAAGCTGGGCAAGCCCTATGCTCATCGCATCCGTTCCGTGATTGGACACATCGCCAACTCAAGTCCTGAGTATCGTCACCACTATTTCGATGCCAGGGAAGTGAAAAGAGTTGGCTATATCGTTGTGTCTACGGATCGCGGACTGTGTGGTGGTCTTAACATCAATGCTTTCAAGGCAACCATTGCCTCCATGAAGCAGTGGGCAGATAGAAATATTGAAATTGATATCTGCACCATTGGCGGCCGAGCGGCAACCTTCTTCAACAACTATGGCGGCAATGTAGTGGCTTCCATTCGCGGGGTTGGTGACACAGCCGAGCTGGCAGATGTGATCGGTGCTGTTCGCATCATGCTGGACAAGTTCGCCAACGAAGAGATCGACCAGCTAATGATTGTTAGCAATGACTTTGTTAACACCATGACCCATAACCCCATGGTCACGCAGCTACTTCCCCTATTGCCATCTGGCGAGGAAGATCTTCAGCACCATTGGGACTATCTCTACGAACCGGACGCCAAGGAATTACTGGACGGGCTGTTGCTTAGATTCATCGAATCCCAGGTTTATCAGGCTGTAGTAGAAAACAATGCCTGTGAGCAAGCGGCCCGAATGATTGCCATGAAGAGCGCGTCGGATAACGCAGGCGAACTGATTGAAGAGTTAGGGCTGGTCTACAACAAGGCTCGCCAGGCAGCAATTACGCAGGAACTGTCGGAAATTGCCGGCGGTGCCGCAGCGGTTTAATTAGCAAAAGTAATTTGATTAACTAAGAGTTTGACATGGCACCCTTATTAGAGTGCCCAGATTAAGGATTAAGAGGAAGCAAAATGAGCAGCGGTCGAATCGTACAAATTATCGGCGCCGTGATCGACGTAGAGTTTGACCGGGAATCCATCCCAATGGTCTATGATGCGTTAACAGTCGATGACAGAGAGATTACCCTGGAAGTTCAGCAACAACTCGGCGATGGCGTTGTGCGCACAATTGCCCTGGGTAGTACGGAAGGTTTGAGCCGGGGCCTGACTGTTCAGGACACGGGTGCTCCTGTTTCTGTTCCTGTTGGAACCCAAACACTAGGCCGGATCATGGACGTGCTGGGCCGCCCCATCGACGAGCGAGGCCCCATCGGTGAAGAAGAAAGAATGCCTATCCACCGCAAGGCACCTACTTATGAAGAGCTTTCCACTACCAATGAATTGCTGGAAACAGGTATCAAGGTAATCGACCTGGTTTGTCCTTTCGCCAAGGGCGGTAAGGTCGGACTGTTTGGTGGTGCCGGTGTAGGCAAGACCGTAAACATGATGGAGCTCATCAACAACATTGCAACCGAGCACTCAGGATTATCAGTGTTTGCCGGAGTGGGAGAGCGTACTCGTGAGGGTAATGACTTCTATCACGAGATGCAGGAATCAGGGGTTATCGACCTGGAAGGCGAATCCAAGGTATCCATGGTTTATGGCCAGATGAATGAGCCACCTGGTAACCGTCTCCGTGTAGCCCTGTCCGGTTTGACCATGGCAGAAAAGTTTCGTGATGAAGGCCGTGACGTACTGCTGTTTATCGACAACATTTATCGATACACACTGGCAGGTACTGAGGTATCAGCACTGCTGGGTCGTATGCCGTCTGCGGTGGGCTACCAGCCAACACTGGCAGAAGAAATGGGTGCCTTGCAGGAACGAATTACCTCAACCAAGGACGGGTCTATCACATCCATCCAGGCCGTATACGTACCAGCGGACGACCTGACTGACCCCTCACCAGCAACGACCTTTGCCCACCTGGATGCAAAAGTTGTGCTGTCTCGAGATATTGCTTCCCTGGGTATTTACCCTGCGGTGGATCCTCTGGATTCTTCTTCACGTCAGCTCGACCCGCTGGTTGTGGGACAGGAGCATTATGATGTTGCCAGCGGTGTACAAACCGTATTGCAACGCTACAAGGAATTGAAAGACATTATCGCGATCCTGGGTATGGATGAACTGTCAGACGAAGACAAGCAAACAGTTGCTCGTGCTCGCCGAATTTCACAGTTCCTGTCACAGCCATTCACCGTTGCAGAAGTATTTACCAACGCACCCGGCAAGTATGTTTCCCTGAAAGATACCATTGCAGGTTTCAAGGCGATTCTTGATGGTGAGTATGATGATCTGCCGGAACAGGCGTTCAGCATGGTGGGCACCATAGAAGAAGCGGTAGAAAAAGCGAAGACTCTTTAAGTCAGGAAAAGGCGGGAAATAGGAGACTAAGATGGCAATGACAATGCATTGTGACATCGTAAGCGCAGAGCAGAGTATATTCTCTGGTCGTGTGGAGATGTTGGTCGCTGCTGGGTCACTGGGCGATCTTGGTATCGCTCCCGGCCACGCGCCATTGCTGACAGCTCTCATTCCTGGGCCGGTGAGATTGATTAAGGATGGAGGCGACGAGGAAGTGTTCTATGTGTCTGGTGGCTTCCTGGAAGTCCAGAGAAACGTAGTCACCTTGCTGGCCGATACGGCACTGCGTGCTGGCGATGTCGATGAAGCTGCGGCCAAAGAAGCCATGGCAGAGGCGGAACGCGCCATGCAGGATGCCAGCGCGGAGCTTGATTATGGAACAGCAGCGGCCCGGTTAACCGAGGCAGCAGCACAACTCAGGGCTCTGCGTCAGCTAAAGAACCGCGCCCAGTAAACAGCGCCCAATTAAAGTGTTTGAAAAATGAAAAGGTAGCGAGAGCTACCTTTTTTTTTGGTAATCTCAAATCTCTGTATTCAGTTCAGGCTCCAATCCATGGAAATCGTAATACTGGCTGCCGGCAAGGGCACCAGAATGCACTCAGATGCGCCCAAGGTCATGCACCAGGTTGGGGGCAAGCCGATGTTGGAGCGGGTGCTGGACACCGCCAGCAGCCTCAATCCAGATAAAATTCATGTGGTAATTGGATTCGGTGCTGAGCAAGTCCGCTCTGCATTAACAGACCATGCCGCCGGGGCAAAGATTCATTGGGTTGAACAGAAGGAACAGCTGGGAACCGGGCACGCCGTTGCCCAGGCACTGCCTGGAATCGACACCCAAGCACCAGCCAACCCGGTGCTGGTACTGTTTGGCGACGTTCCCCTGATCACAGCCCCCAGCATGGAAAGTGTCCTCGACAACTGTGCCGACGACAGCATGTCCCTGCTTACGGTTCACGCTGCAAACCCAGCCGGGCTGGGACGGATAATTCGCGATGAAAACAACAATGTGTGCGCCATTGTCGAGGAGAGGGATGCCAAAGAGGAACAAAGAAAGATAAATGAGGTCAACAGTGGCATTATGGCCATTCCGGCCGTGCGCCTGGCTGATTGGCTGGACGCGCTGGAGAACAACAACGACCAGAATGAATACTATTTGACCGATATCGTTGAGTTGGCGGTCACGGAAAAGTGCCAGGTGATTGCCACTGTGCTCAACGATGAAATTGAAGTCATGGGCGTCAATAACAAGAACCAGCTGGCCATAGTCGAAAGACATTTTCAAATGACACAAGCAGAGCATCTGATGAATGATGGGGTGACCGTCCGTGATCCGGCCAGGCTGGATATTCGTGGCGAGGTCACTTGTGGCAGAGACGTCGAGATAGACTGCAACGTTATCCTGGAAGGAACCGTCTCTATTGGAGACAGCAGCCTCATTGGCGCAAACTGCGTCATTAAGGACGCGATCATCGGCGCCAATGTAAAGATTCTGCCCGGCACCCATATAGAAAACGCAGAAGTTGGCGACGGCTCATCCGTAGGCCCCATGGCGCGATTGCGGCCTGGAACCGTTCTGGGCCAAGAGACCAAGATTGGAAACTTCGTGGAAACCAAGAACGCAATAATTGGAAATGGATCAAAAGCCAGTCACCTGGCCTATCTGGGCGATGTGGAGCTCGGTGAGAACTGCAATATCGGAGCAGGCACCATCGTGTGCAATTACGATGGGGTTAACAAGCACAGGACCGTACTCGGAAATAACGTCTTTGTGGGCTCAAACAGCGTCCTGGTTGCGCCAGTCACCCTGGAAGACAATGCCTTTGTCGCTGCAGGATCCGCGGTCAATTCCACAGTGCCCCAGGACAACCTGGCGGTGGCACGAAGCAAACAACGCAATATACCCGGCTGGAAGCGCCCGGTTAAAAAGCAGCGGGACTAGCCAGACTATGTGCGGCATTGTCGGAGCAGTAACAGAAAGGGAAGTTTCAGGCATTCTGCTGGAGGGCTTGAAACGCCTGGAATACAGGGGCTACGATTCCGCCGGTATGGCCCTGGTCAACCCGCCTGCCAAACGAATAGCGACTTTAAAAACCGTCGGTAAAGTCAGCAAACTCATCGCCGCAGCGAAAAAATCAGGGATCAAGGGCAAAGTCGGTATCGCTCACACGCGCTGGGCTACCCATGGCAAACCCACCGTAGCCAACGCTCACCCCCACGAATCCAGCAAGCAGGTTTATCTGGTTCACAATGGGATCATCGAAAACTTCGAAGCGCTCAGGAAAGAACTCAGTAAGGCCGGCTACAAGTTCGAAACACAAACCGATACCGAAGTCATCGCGCATTTACTCCACCAGTCACGCAAGGGCGGAAAAGTCAGCCTGCTTAGCGCTGTTAAAGCAACGGTTAAAAAACTACACGGCGCCTATGGCTTGTGTGTTATCGACAATACCGAGCCCGACAGGATCATTGCCGCTCGCAGCGGCAGCCCTCTGGTAATTGGCCTTGGTATCGGTGAAAACTTTGTTGCCTCAGATCCGCTGGCTCTGGGTCAGGTAACGGACCGGTTTATCTATCTCGAAGAAGGCGATATTGCCCAGGTTGAGAAAGACAATATTGCTATCTGGCATGGGTCGCGCAAGGTAAAGCGGGCAGAAACAAAAGTTCAGAATCGTGCCGATGAAACCGAGAAGGGCTCATACAAGCACTTCATGCTGAAAGAAATCTATGAACAGCCCAGGGTAATTCAAGATACCCTGGATGGGCGAATCAGCGAAGGCAAGGTGCTTGAAGAAGCATTTGGCATCAAAGCCAAGGCGATCTTTGACAAAGTCAAACAGGTTCAGATAGTCGCCTGCGGTACAAGTTTTCATGCGGGGCAGATTGCCAAGTACTGGCTGGAGTCTATTGCCCGTATACCCTGCCAGGTTGATATAGCCAGCGACTATCGCTATCGGGATATAATAGTTCAACCTGGCACCTTATTTGTAACCATTTCACAATCTGGTGAAACCGCAGACACTCTGGCAGCTCTGCGTTATGCCAAGAAGAAGGATTACGTTGCCAGCCTTGCGATTTGCAATGTCGCTACCAGCTCATTGGTCCGGGAATCAGATTTCTGTTTGCTCACTGTGGCCGGGCAGGAAATTGGGGTCGCTTCAACCAAAGCCTTTACGACCCAGCTCTGCTTGTTGCTCATCCTCACTATCACACTGGCACGGCGTACCGGTATGCAAGCAAGGCAGGAAGCGACCATTGTCAAACAATTGGCCAGGCTTCCGCAGCTAATTGAAAAAACACTGGAGCTGAACAAAGCCATCAAAAAAGTGGCGAAGCAGTTTTCCAAGAAAAACCACTGTCTGTTTCTCGGCAGGGGAATTCAGTATCCAGTAGCCAAGGAAGGTGCGCTAAAACTGAAAGAAATCTCCTATATTCATGCCGAAGCCTATCCTGCTGGAGAATTGAAACACGGACCACTAGCCCTGGTAGACAACAAGATGCCGGTGATCGCGGTTGCGCCGAACAACGACCTGCTTGGCAAGTTGCGAGCGAATCTCTCTGAAGTCAGTGCGCGGGGAGGCAAGCTGTATGTGTTTGCCGATGAAAGCATCAAGTACGAAAGCGACAAGAGCTGTAAAGTAATTAACCTGCCCAATTCGCCGGATGTGCTCGGCCCGATCATATTCACCATTCCCCTGCAGCTTCTCTCTTATCATGTGGCGATTACCAAGGGGACCGATGTGGATCACCCCCGAAACCTCGCCAAATCTGTGACGGTCGAATAGCGTTACCTGGAGTCGGGAGTGCGCAGGGCGCGCTGGCTTTTCTCCAGCCGCTTCAAGTGCTCTTTCAGCAGTGGCTTGCGATGCAATGCCACGCCCGTGGCCAGCACGTCAATAACAACCAGATGAGCAATGCGGGAGGAGACCGGCGTAGAAGCCTGCAAGTCTTCTTCCATGTTCACCGGAATTGGGATGCTGCACTGTTGGCTCAGGGGAGTACCCGCAGGAGCCAGCCCGATTACGGTCGCACCCGCCTCTCTGGCCAGCCTGACACTCTCCAAAAGGGCCCTGGTTTGGCCCGACTGGGAAATGGCAACCACCACATCATCCTTGCCCAGGGCGATGGCAGACATATGCTGAATGTGAGGGTCGGTATATGCGGTTGTTGAAAGTTGCAGGCGAAAAAATTTGTGTTGTGCATCAGCGGCGACCGAACCGGATGCTCCAAAACCATAGAACTCTACACGGCGGGCATTGCTGATGGTATTGATCGCCTGCTCAAGCACATCAGGGTCCAGCTCCTCACGAACTGTAATGAGTGAGCCGATTGTGGTGTCGAATACCTTGTTCCTCAGGTCGGCGACCGTATCATTGTCGTCTACGGCAAACTGGGTATAGACACTGCCAAAGCCCAGCTGTTGGGCGAGTTGTAGTTTGAATGCCTGAAACCCACCGAAACCGATGGCACGGCAAAACCGAATCACGGTAGGCTCGCTGACGTCGGCATTCGCGGCCAGATCCACAATGCGCATATTGATGACATCATTGGGATTGGCTAACACGAAATCGGCAACCTTTCCCTCCGACTTTCGCAAGGTTGTCCTGTTGTCAGCTATACGCCTGATCAAATTAGGTGATTGCACACTGCGCCTGTAAAATTGCCGTTAACATTTCTTGAGCGCCTCCATGCTAACCAATTACTTTCTCCTACGCACTGTTTTAACATGAGCTCAGTCCAAGCTGCCTATTCCTTACGATTTGTAGACTCCATCGAAGAGATTGGCCAGGAGCTTTGGAATCGCCTCACCGGAACCCGTAACCCATTCATGCGCTACGAGTTTCTGCATGCCCTTGAGCATACTGGCTGCACCTCGAAAAATTCCGGCTGGCAACCCCACCATGTCCTGGTGCAGGAAGAGGGGAAGAGCAGCGAAGTGGTTGCTTTGCTACCCCTGTATCTGAAAACCAATAGCTGGGGTGAGTATGTGTTCGATTGGTCGTGGGCAAACGCCTATCAGAGCTATGGCTTTGAGTACTATCCCAAATTCGTAACAGCAGCACCCTTTACCCCCAGCACGGGCCGACGGTTGTTTATCTCCACGTCAGCCGATGAACAGCAAATCATTACCCTCATCAAAAACAAAATCGAGGAAAAAGCCCAGTTGATTGGCGCCTCGTCCTGGCACGTACTGTTTCCCAGCGAGGAAGAACACCAAAAGCTGAATCAAGCCGGCATGCAAGCCCGCATCGCAACGCAGTTTCACTGGTTCAATCGGGGTTATGAGTCGTTCGATGATTTTCTTGCGGAGCTGAGCTCGCGAAAACGAAAGTCCGTCCGCAAGGAACGTCGACAGATTGAGCAACAGGATTTTACATTTAACAGAACGGAAGGAGCCGAAATCAGCGACCAACAATGGGCTGATTTTTATCTCTACTATCAGACCACGTATCTGGCCCGCGGTATGCAGGGCTATCTGAAACGAAGTTTCTTCAAGGCACTGGCAGCGAGCATGCCCGAGCAGCTGTTCATGGTAAACGTGGAAAAAGAAGGCAAGGACATCGCGGCGGCGCTGTTTTTTAAAAATGAAGAAAAGTTGTTTGGACGCTATTGGGGCTGCCGGCAGGAGCACCAGTTTCTGCATTTCGAAACCTGTTACTACCAGGGCCTGGATTACGCTATCGAGCATGGCTTGAAATCCTTTGACGCCGGCGCGCAGGGCGAACACAAGATCCAGCGGGGGTTTGAGCCCATCAGCACCTATTCCAATCACTGGATTGCGCACCAGGGCTTTGCGGATGCCATTGCGGATTTTCTACGGGATGAGCGCCCTCATATCCTGGCCTATCAGCAAGAGGCGCGATCACTACTGCCATTTCGGCAAGCGCAGAGCTGAACAAACCTGCCCAGTTAAAACGTGTTGTCGATGCCCAGCACGATGATGGCCAGGGCACCCGACCATACCGCACACGCAGTGAGATCGAGCAGCGTATAGCGCTTGCGGCTGAAACCACTGATACCAATCAGCGCCGGCACCACACTGCGCACCGCGGGAACGAAGCGGCCGATAAAGATGGCGAAGCCACCGTATTGCTTGATGATGGCTTCAGATTTCTCCAGCCGGGATCGATTCTTAACCACCCATTTGGATTGATGAAATCCCGGCCCCAGAAACACGCCACAATAAAAACCCAGATGATCGCCCAGGGTGGCACCCGCAAATCCCAGCAACATGATCGTTTCCAGCCCGACCACATCGTTGCTGTACAGCACCGACGACAGCAACAGCAGCAAGGCGCCGGACACAAAAAGTCCAATCACCACACAGGCTTCCGCAAAAGCCAGGATGAAGAGCAAATAAACGGCACTGTCGCCGTAACTTTCAAGCCAGCCATTGACCAGTTCCATGGATGGAGGTTCTCCTTAAGATCGCCCGGTAGTCGGGGGTGAGTAACACTAAAAGAGAATCTACGAAAATAGTAGGACTTGTAGGTCAGTCCATTTAGAATTATTGGCCCCATAAGAACAAGATCCCGGAGGCCACAATGTTCCGCCTTTCCTCTCGACTCATCCCTCTGCCAACCGCATGGTTAATCGGGCTCAGTTTGTTAGTACCCACTTCGCTTGTAGCCCAACAACAGGAGTCCTATGATTATTGGCAGCATCAGCGCGAGATGGTACGCCGGGGCCAGCAGGCAATCTTCATGTGTAATGGCCTGTTCACCTCAAACCGGACCCTTGAGCAGGTGTTTGCCACCGAACTGGCCTTTCTGCCTGACCCGGTAGGCACTCCCGAAGGCGGCGATTACACGGTTGATTGGGAGCGCAAGGCGGTGGAGATAGGAGCTCCCGGTGCCGTGCCTACCATGCGCGCGGCATTCCGGGAGGGTATTGGCTGTATCAGCTTGCCGCCGGACCAGACCCTGGCCGATATTGATCGTCTGCCAGAACTCACTCTTCCTTATCCTCCCGGCAATCCTGCCCAGATCCCCTGGCCTGACGGCGATTTGCTGGAAGACCAACCACTGCCCACCAACGTCAGTGAATCGGCTTTGCTGGCTGCTTCTGACTGGGCATTCGATCGTCCCACACCGGAGCAGGCGACCATCAGCCTGCTGGTGGTCTATCAGGGTGACATCATTCATGAGCGCTATGCTGACGGCTTCGACATGACCACTCGCACGCGCACCTGGTCTACTGCCAAGAGTATCGCCTCCACTCTAATCGGCATGCTGGTGGACGAGGGTCGCATGGCACTGGATGAACCATTGGGTTTTGAATGGTTGCCAGATGTGAGTTCCCCCGAGACCGACCCGCGCAACAAGATCACTCTCCGACACGCGCTCAATATGTCTACCGGCCTGGAGTCCATCGACAATAACCGCCTGGAATATGCCACCGGCTCCGGGCTGTCCTATTGGGCGGGAGCCAGCTCTGTTGATGGAGCTCGCAGCCGTGCACTGATTCGAGAGCCCGGCACACGTTGGGATTACGAAAACTACGATACCTTGTTGGCGGTTTATGCCATGAAGCGCGCTCTGGGCGGTGAGAAAGAATACGCCGAGTTTCCGCGAAAAGCCTTGCTGGACAAGATCGGCATGCGCAACACGCTGGTAAGCACCGACCGGTTTGGAGATTTCATTCTCAGCAGCCAGGTGTACACCAATGCAAGAGACCTGGCACGTTTTGGATTGCTCTATTTACAAGGTGGCGTGTGGAACGGTGAGAGACTGCTTTCGGAAGAATGGATTGAATTTGTCAGCACGCCTGCGCCAGCTACTGCAGAAATTGGCAATATGTATGGCGGGCAGTTCTGGCTGGTTCCCGATGACCGCAATGATGTGCCTAAAGATGCCTATATGACCAATGGCAATCGCGGGCAATTCACAATCATTGTGCCTTCACATGACCTGGTTATTGTTCGCCGTGGCCTGGACTACGGTCGCCAGGGATTCGATCGCTGGGGACTGGCGAGAGAAGTCATTAAAGCAATTAACTAGTCGTTGCCTGAATAAAAAGGCCAGCAGATGCTGGCCTTTTTTGTGCCTGTGATTTACATCAGGAATACACAAACTACAGTGCTCTGAATATTTCTCCATAGGCATTGGTTACCCAGGGCTCACCGTTGGGGCCGACGCTGATGTCCAGCCCATCGCCGGCAACCCGGTCCCAGTCGAACCCGTTCCAGCGATAAATACCTTGCAGTTCAAGTCCGTCGAAATTAAAAAACTCTTCCTCAGGTGTGCCAATTACCCAGACTGAACCGTCGGCACCGACACCAATGTCGCCCGCCTCTCCGGGAAGCTGCCACCAGACACCATCCCGCAGTGTATAGATTCGATCACTGAATCCTACTACCCAGGGCGTGCCATCGGGGCCCACATCGATACGGCTTCCAGAGCCACCAAAATTGTCCCAGCTAAAACCGTTCCATCGATAGATGCCCTCGAAGGATGCCGCCCACACCGACCCATCTGCGCCTATGCCAATATCCAGTGCTTCACCAGGCATGCGTTGCCAGAATCCATCATTTCCCAAGCGGTAAATATGATGATCGAAGTTGACAACCCAGGGCCTGCCGTCGGGTTCCACATCGATTCTTAAGGCACCACCTTCAGCGACAAAGCCGCCAAAACCATCCAGCCGATAGATTCCATAACCGCCTGGTTGCGGGTCAGTACCAATGACCCAGACTGAACCATTGGCAGCCACGGCAACATCATAAGCATAGCCATGCACCTGTCTCCAGTTTGGAAAATGGGAGAACTGCCAGTCATCATAGCGTGGGCGTTCAGTCAGCCTGCCATAGTCAATCAGCTCAAACTGGTTATCACCCTGGTTCTCCAGTTCCAGCCAATAGCGCCCACCGTCGATCAGGGCTTCTGGAATACGCAACTGGTCTTCGGTGAAGCTGGCGGCGAGGAAATTCCCGGAAGGAGAGATATCGGACGAGGCGATAAGTTCCAGCATCACCGAGTCCCTGCGATCCTGCACCATAAACTCCGCACGAAATGCACCACCGGCTGTTACCACCTCTTCAACTACCAGTATGCCGTCACGAAGCTCGGCAACCTGGGCGTGTACACCCGGGCCGAACCCGAATGCTCCACATAGCAGGAGAAGACTTCTAACTAATTGAAATTTATGTAATTTAAACATCATCCCAGGCACAAACCGGATCATAGTAAGGCACACTATGCCGGGTTTTGGCTGAACCCATTCTGAATGATGTTGCAGATTGCTTAAGCAGGAAAACGGCCAGGCATCTCGCTTATTCTTTAGCCTTCCAGACCAGCAACTGGTTGTTAGCTGGCATGGCATTGTCTTCAATGAGCTCGAAGCCGGCGGCACTGGCCAACTGGTTCACCCATTCGAAATCACGAACGCCGCTTTGCGGGTCCCGGTCTTTAAGCCAGAGATCGAAGCGAGCATTGGACTCCGTGGTAAAATCACCACCGTATTTGAACGGTCCGTACACTAATAGCTTGTCCTTGCAGTGATGACCTACTTCAGCAAAAAAATTCTCCACCGACCCAGCAGACATGATGTGAAGGGAATTCGCGGTGAACAGTGCGTCGGCTGAAACAGAAGGCCAGGGCTTCTGGTTAACATCCAGGGCAATTGCCCTGGGCAAGTTTTCAAGTTGCGCCTGTTCTATTCTCAGGTTTAGGGATTCAACATTAGAGGGCACGTCCGTGGATTGCCAGAGCACCTTGACAAAGTGCTGGGCGAAGTAGACCGCATGTTGCCCAGTTCCCCCTCCAATCTCCAACACAGAACCACAGTCAGCCAGGTGACGCAGCAACACGTCGAGAATCGGTTGCTTGTTGTTTTCGCAGGCCTGACTGAAGGGAAGGTCCGACATGACAGTTCTTCAGGGCTTCTGCTTGCGCTTGAAGACCAGCTTCTGTGCTGAAGACTCTGCTTCGTCGTAGCGATAGCCTTCGCAGGAAAAGTCTTTGAGCTTTTCGGGCGACTTGATTCGGTTCCTGATGATATAGGCTGCCATCTGGCCGCGGGCCTTTTTGGCAAAAAAGCTCAATACACGATATTTCCCGCTGGACCAATCCTTGAACTGGGGCGTAACGATGTCAACGCCAAGTTCTTTCGCCTGCAAAGCGCTGAAGTATTCATTGGAAGCAAGATTGATCAGCACCTGGCTATTCTTTGGTTGAGCGCCTAATTCTGTTTTCAGAGATTCGGTCAAGCGGGAACCCCAGTATTCATAGAGGTTCTTTGCCTTGCCAGCGGCGAATTGGCGGCCCATCTCCAGTCGGTAGGGTTGCATCAGATCCAGTGGACGCAGGATGCCATAGAGGCCGGACAAGATACGTAAATGTTTTTGTGCAAAGTCCAGGTCGGCTGAGCTGAACTGCTCTGCCTCCAGACCCAGGTAGACATCGCCTTTGAAAGCGAAGATGGCCTGCCTCGCATTGCTGCGGTCGAAGGGTGTATGCCAATTGGCATAGCGCTGGTAATTTTCTTCCGCCAGATTGTCACTGATATTCATCAGCTCCGACAAATCCTCGGGCTTCAGTTTTCGCAGTGACTCGACCAGTTTTTCAGAATCCTCGAGAAACTGTGGCTGTGTAAACTTGCGTGTCCTGACTTTGCTTTCGTAGTCCAGTGATTTGGCTGGGGATACAACAATTAACATACTACTCCCAATTCCTACTCCTATTTCTATTCTTCAACCTCTAGCCACCACTCCATGGGTGTCGTGCCATCTTCCGGGTCGTATACATTGCCATAGTACCAAACCGACTCATCAAATGATTGGCAAGTCTGGTTCAGCACGTCTTCGATGGTCTGAAATCCTATTGAATAGTGGATACTGTAAACCAGCGCCCGGTCCGTGCTGAAATCCAGTTCACCTCCCAGCTTTTCCAGCTTTGAGGTGAGCTGCTCTTCAAGTTTTTCTATCTCATGCCTACGAAATACCCGAATACTTAGATTGCCACTGCGTTTTTCCAGTTCGTATTCGGCTGTGTCGGCATTGATGACCCGCAGGATATCCCCCGAGGCCAGGTTACGCGCGAACAGGGGTGATCGCAGCAGGCGAATTCGGTTGTCGCCTTCGAGCAGTTCCACCCGCAGGCTTTCAAATACCGGGTCGCCGTCAGGGCCAACACCGGCCAGAAAAGGGAGTTCCATGATTGTAGGAGAGGTCGACATCAAAACGGACCGGTTCGACTGGATAGCACGCCCGGGGGCTTACGATTATGATGGGTGGCAATGATAGAGCGACTGCAAAGAATTGCTACCGTTTTGAGCAGAATTCGGGGCTTGTTGCTGCTGCTGGCGGGAATCAGCCTGTGTACGATGGTGCTCAGCATGCTGGAAAACCCCTGGTTGGATCAGGATACCTGGCTCATTCCTGCCAGCGTGGCCCTGATGTGGTTCCTGACACTGTACAGCCTGAGCCATCTGTTTCTCTCCGTACCCGCCCCGGTGGAACCGGGCATGGGCTGGCGTGCTCGCCTGTCCAGGAAGCTGCGCCGCGCAGTGGCCTGGTTGGCGGCACTGCTGTTTCTCATGCTGACCGCGGCACTGCTTGTGCTCACTTATCAGTTACTGCGGGTCGCTCTGTTCTAGGCTTTGCCACAGGGCAAAAGATGCCAGTAACGCAGCTTTCTTGTGGCATCATAGCGCCCCAAGCCGTCAGAGCTGGCTAAGGCAAGCATGCAAAAACTCATCACCATTATCGATAGCCTCAACGATCATCTCGGGCGCAGTTTTGCCTGGCTCACGCTGCTGATGGTGTTGGTTATGGGCCTGATCGTGGTGCTCCGCTACGTGTTTGCAATCGGCTCCATTGCCCTGCAGGAATCGGTGATGTACCTCAATGCCCTGGTGTTTACCCTTGGCGCAGCCTATACGCTCAAGGAGCAGGGGCATGTGCGCGTGGATGTGTTTTACAACCGCTGCAGTGTGCGCACCCGGGCCATAATCGATCTGGCAGGCAGCGTCCTGCTGCTGGCAGTGAGCTGTGGATTTATTCTCTGGGCCAGCTGGGACTATGTGGGCGTGTCCTGGCGCATAAGGGAAGGTTCTGCAGAATCCAGTGGCCTGCCAGTGGTTTTCCTGCTCAAGACCTGCCTGCTGGTATTGCCCTCTCTGCTGCTGTTGCAGGGACTTTCCCAGGCCTTGAAAGCGCTGTCGTTGTTAGGCGGCAAAGGTCACGATTCTTGATCGAGCTGCTTCCCCTTGTTCTGTTTCTGGTGGTTTGCCTGTTTCTGATGGCGGGCTATCCCGTGGCACTCACTCTCGCGGGTGTTTCATTGCTGTTTGCCGGTTTGGGAGAGCTGCTTGGGGTTTTTGATCCGGCGTTTATATCCCTGATCCCCAACCGGATCTACGGCATCTTCGTCAACCAGAATTTGCTGGCGGTGCCTTTGTTTGTGTTTATGGGCTCCATGCTGGAGAAATCACGAATCGCAGAAGACCTGCTTAAAAATATGGAGGTCGTCTTTGCCAGGTTGCCTGGCGGCCTGGGCATCTCGGTCATTCTGGTGGGCATGTTGCTGGCGGCGAGCACCGGTATCGTCGGGGCGACGGTTGTGACCATGGGCATTCTCTCGCTGCCATCGATGTTAAAGAGCGGATATCGATCGTCACTGGCCTGCGGCACACTCTGTGCGACTGGAACCCTGGGCCAGATCATTCCTCCTTCCATCTGTCTGGTACTGCTGGGTGAGGTGATCTCCAATGCCTATCAGCAGTCCCAACTCAATGCCGGCGTGTTTGCACCTGATTTCGTTTCCATTGGTGATTTGTTTGCCGGCGCGATTATTCCCGGGCTGATCCTGGTGGCTGCCTACGCTTGCTATGTGTTTGCAGTCGCACTGATCAACCCTGAGGCTGCGCCCTCTGCAGGGCCGCAACAGAAAGTGGACAGCGCAACTTTGATGAAGGCTTTATTCAAGGGCCTATTCCCGCCAGTATTGCTGATGGTGGCAGTGCTGGGCTCTATTCTTGTTGGCCTGGCCACCCCTACCGAAGCCGCCTCAGTAGGGGCAATAGGTGCCATGTTGCTCGCATTAAGCAGGCGCAAACTCAGTATCAATGTGCTGCATGAAGTATCCATAGAAACCTTGCGAATTACTTCTATGGTGTATTTGATTCTTGTTGGCGCGACGATTTTTTCTTCTATCTTCAGAGGGTTTGGCGGTGAGGAGCTTATTGAAGCACTGTTTACTGGTTTGCCCGGCGGTGTGATATCCGCAACCATCGTGGTCATG
The DNA here is from genome assembly GCA_040218615.1 of Gammaproteobacteria bacterium. Taxonomy (GTDB): domain Bacteria; phylum Pseudomonadota; class Gammaproteobacteria; order Pseudomonadales; family Pseudohongiellaceae; genus UBA9145. The sequence continues at coordinate 198,478 of JAVJRC010000011.1, read as the reverse complement.
CTGGTGATTTTTCTGCTGGGTTTTATTCTGGATTTTATCGAGATTACCTTCATGGTTGTGCCGCTGGTTGGCCCAGTCCTGCTGGCCATGGGTCTGGATCCGGTGTGGTTGGGTGTGATGATTGCTATCAATCTGCAAACTTCTTTTCTGACGCCGCCCTTTGGCTTTTCCCTGTTTTATCTGCGCAGTGTTGCCCCTGAGAGTATTGCGACAACCGACATTTATCGTGGTGTCATCCCTTTTGTCATTATGCAGTTGCTACTATTAATCCTGCTGGCGTTCCAGCCGTCCCTGGCCACATGGTTGCCAGGCATACTCAACCCGTAACAGATGCAGAGGTTTCTTTCATGACATCAAAAGATTCGGTTAACCCTGAGATACAAGGGGAGCTGGCTTTACAGACACTCGCCATGCCCAGGGATACCAATGCCAACGGGGACATCTTTGGCGGCTGGCTGGTATCACAAATGGATCTGGCGGCGGGTATTATCAGCAAGCAGGCGACCGGCGGCCGCTCTGTAACCGTTGCAATCGAAAACGTTCAATTCCTCAAACCGGTACAGGTGGGAGACACCGTGAGCTGTTATGGCAGGGTAAGCAAACGGGGCAATACGTCTGTGCACATAGCGGTGGATGTCTGGACCTGGCATCAGCTGACGCACAGCGATGGACAGAAAGTGGCCGAGGGGCTGTTTGTGTTTGTGGCCATTGATGACCAGGGCAAACCCAGACCACTCCCGAAAAACTGACAGCCGAGCCTTGTGCCCATGATCAGTTCCATTAACAAGGCGCTGCCAGGTTTCCTGGTGCTGGTGCTCGCTGCCACCACCGTGCTGCTCTACCAACAGCTCCATGGCCCCGCATCACTGCCGGAACCTGGTGAAGACACCGTGCGGGAACTGGCCCGGTTTGAGACAGTCCTCGCTGAATCTTCGGCGCTGGCCAGCCATGGTGATTTCTTGTGGACTGCCAATGACAGTGGCAGCGGCCCTGTTCTGCACAAACTGGACCGGAACGGGCGCTTGCAGGAGAGCATCGAGATTTCCGGTGCCGACAATATTGACTGGGAGTCCATGGCCCACGACGAGACCCATCTGTTTGTTGCCGACACCGGCAATAACCGCAACACTCGCGATCGTTTTACCCTCTATCGCTTTGCCTGGGCGGACCTGGAGTCTGGCCAGACCACGTTCGACACCATCGGGCTACGCTACGGGGATTATGAATCGGGCAATACCCTGTCTCACAATTTCGATGCAGAAGCACTTGCTGTCAAAGACAATGAGTTATGGTTGTTCAGCAAGAATCGTGGAGACCGGCGCACCAATCTTTATCGGTTTCCCAAAACTCCCGGTGAGTACGCTCCCATGCCAAGTCAGCAACTGGACGTGGATGCGCTGATTACAGCGGCAGATATTCATCCTGCTTCCGGCATGCTCACATTAATCGGTTTTCGTGCAGCGGGCTTAAGCATCCTCTGGAAGATACCCACCCATGAGGGCGGAGTTGATTGGGACCGGCGCGTAGAAAAAGTGATCGCGCCGGCGGACCAATGGGAGGCGGTGTTGTGGGATACCAGAGATGGACGCGTTCTGTTGAGCCATGAACGCAACCGGCGCCGCTACGCTGGACTGGCGGAACTAATTGGCTGGTAAGTTGCGCGCTTCGATCAATGCTTCCTCGGCGATGCGGTTGTAATTCATTACACCTTCCCGAAAGCTGCTCCAGGATTCATAAATACGCCGGGTAGTGTCGTCAGTCTCTGCCAGCTCCCTGACCACTTCATCTGACAGTCGGCGCAGCTCGATCAATACGTCATCAGGCAGGCGCCGTAATTCAACGCCATGGTCTTCTACCAGGGTTCGCAGGGCTTCGTTGTTCTTGGCAGTGAGCTCATCGAGCAGCGTCTGGTTCATGACCTCTGCACCAGTCATCAGGATTGCCTGCAGGTCTTCCGGCAAAGCTTCGAAGCGCTCCTTGTTGAAAATGGTCTCCAGGGTAGAGCCGGGTTCGTGCCAGCCGGGATAATAATAGTAGTCGGCCACGGTGTGATAGCCCGCGGCCAGATCGTTATAGGGGCTGACAAATTCTGTGGCATCCAGGGCGCCGGTTTGCAGGGCAGTAAAGACTTCGCTGACCTGCATGGTGACCGGTACGCCACCGGCTCGGCGAAACACCTCGCCACCCAGGCTGGGAATACGCATTTTTAATCCTTGCAGGTCCTGCAGGGAATTGATCTCCTTGTTGAACCAGCCAAACATCTGGGTGCCGGAGTTTCCGCCGCGAGCAGGAATCAGGTTGAATGGCTCATAGATTTCACGCCACAACTCATTGCCGCCGCCAAACCGTAGCCAGGCATCCTGTTCATAGCTGGTCATGCCAAAGGGAATGGAAGAAAAGAAAGGGGTGCCAGGTATCTTTCCTTGCCAGTAGTATGCGCCGGTATGTCCAATCTCTGCCACGCCCTGGGAAACCGCATCAAACACTTCGAGCCCACCCACCAGTTCGTTGGCGCCGTATACGCGGATGCGCATGCGGCCGTTACTCATGGTTTCAACCAGGTCAGCAAAATACTCCGGCGAAGTGCCCAGGGCCGGCAGGTTCTTGGGCCATGAGGTGATCATCTTCCACTCATAGACCTGTTCAGGCTCTGCGTTGACAGCAGCAGTGGGCCCGGCGGCGCTTTGTTCCTGTCCGCAGCCCGCCAGTAACAGGCAGGTAAATCCCAGGCAGAATGTGTAGAGTAATTTGCTTGATCGCATGAATTGAGCTCGTTCGTTAGTTGTTATTGTTTAACCCAGCACTTCCAGGTTGGCATAGGAGAGAACCAGCCACTTGCTACCTACAGCATCGAAGTTTACCTGTACCCGGGCATTGTTGCCCTGTCCCTCATAGTTTAACACCACGCCTTCACCAAATTTGCCATGGGCAACCCGCTGTCCCAGGGAAATCTCGGTTTGTGGGATTTCTACATTCTTGCCGAACCCCCCGGATGAAGAATTACCATTGCGGTGACCCGCCATGCCAGTGCGATTGATCGTGGTTTTCAGGCGGATCTCTTCTACCAGCTCTTTGGGAATTTCCTTGATAAAGCGGGAAGGGCGGCACAGATTAACATCGCCATGCATTCTCCTGGATTCTGCATAACTCATATAGAGCTTGCTCTTGGCGCGGGTAATGCCCACATAGCAAAGCCTGCGTTCCTCTTCCAGACCTGCCAGATTGTCCATAGACATCTTGTGAGGAAACAGCCCTTCTTCCATGCCGACCATGAACACCAGTTGAAATTCCAGCCCTTTGGCCGAGTGCAGAGTCATCAACTGCACCGCATCCTCAGTTTCGTCTGCCTGGGTATCTCCTGCGTCCAGTGAGGCCTGGTCCAGAAAGGCGGCCAGCAGCAGGTTGGACTTGAGGTCAATCTCTTCCTCGATATCGGGTGTATCAAAACTGCTGGCAGCCGACACCAGCTCGTCCAGGTTTTCCAATCTGGCCCGGGCTTTTTCTCCACCTTCTTTTTCATGATGCTGGATCAAACCAGAATTCTGGATCACATACTCTGCCTTCTCATGCAGCTCCAGTTCCGCACAGGCCAGTGCCATATCGTCAATCAATTTCAGAAAGGCCAGCACTGCATTGGCGGCCCGTGAAGTGAGCAGGCTCTGGTTGACACATTCCACACAGGCCTGCCACAGGGAACAGTTGTGATCACGGGCAACCTGCCGAACCAATTCGATGGTGCGCCCGCCAATACCTCGAGTGGGCACATTGATGATGCGCTCCACCGCGGTGTCGTCGTGACGATTCACGAACAGGCGCAGGTAGGACAGGGCGTTCTTGATTTCCAGCCGCTCATAGAATCGATGGCCGCCATAGATGCGATAGGGCATTCCCACCCGCAGCAGGGCATCTTCCAGTTCCCTTGACTGGGCATTGGATCGATACAGCACAGCCGCTTCAGTGCGCCGGTTGCCCGAGTTGCTCCAGTCCTGCAGGCGATCCACAATGAATCGGGCTTCGTCCTGCTCATTGAATGCTTCGTACAAACTAATGAGCTCGCCTTCGGCCCCTTCGGTCCAGAGATTTTTCCCCAGCCTGCCCTGGTTGTGAGCGATGAGTTTGTTCGCCGCATTGAGGATGTTCGAGGTGGAGCGATAGTTCTGTTCCAGCCGAATAGTATCCGCATCGGGGAAATCGCTGCCAAACTGCTGGATGTTTTCGATTTTGGCGCCGCGCCAGCCATAAATAGACTGGTCATCGTCGCCCACCACCATCATCTGGTTGTCTGTGCCAGCCAGTACCCGCAGCCAGGCGTACTGGATGGTGTTGGTGTCCTGAAACTCGTCCACCAGAATAAACTGAAAGCGTTTCTGATAGTGCTGGAGGATCTGCGGGTTCTTTAACCACAGCTCATGGGCCCTGAGCAGAATTTCGCCAAAGTCGATCATGCCGCCGCGGTCGCAGGCCTCCTCGTAGGCCTGGTAGACCTCCAACATGGTCTTGGTGTAATCGTCGCCGTGATGATCAATATTGTCCGCGCGCCGGCCTTCGTCTTTCTGCGCATTAATAAACCATTGGCATTGCTTGGCGGGCCAGCGTTCCTCATCAATCTTCAATGATCGGTTTACCCGCTTGATGAGTCTGAGCTGGTCGTCTGAATCGAGAATGTGGAAGTCTTCGGCCAGGCCCGCTTCCTGCCAATGGGATCTGAGCAGGCGATGGGCCAGGCCGTGGAAGGTGCCCACCCACATGCCGCCAAATGACTGTCCGACCAACTCTTCGATGCGGCCACGCATCTCTCGTGCGGCCTTGTTGGTGAAGGTCACTGCCAGAATGGCAAAGGGGGACACATTTTCTGCCTGCATCAGCCAGGCGACCCGGTGCACCAGCACGCGGGTCTTGCCGCTGCCGGCACCGGCCAATACCAGCAGGTTGCGGGCTGGGCTGGCTACTGCGTTGCGCTGTTGGTCGTTCAGGGAGTCGAGTATGTGGGATACATCCATGGCCTTACATTTTAGCGTAGAACGGGGGGGCACCCATAACCGAATAATAAAAGCGTAATTTTTAGAGCAAGGACTCTGCTTGGTTCGAGATATAAACCAGCTATGAGCTTGAGAGAAGGGATGTGAAATGTGTATCACACGCCCAAGTTTCACTCACACGTCATTGGAGCAGTTGGTAGTGGCTTTAGTTGATTCGTGAAACTGTGCCTGAGCGGCTGGCAGCCAGGTAGTGCAGTGTGGGGCACGCCGTTAACCCATCCATGGGGGCTCGGGAGCAGCATCCCTGCTGCTCACGGTCCCACACTGCACTACCTGACTCCCAGCCTCGTAGTCCGGAGCTTCTTTCTAGTTGAGCCACTACGCAGTCAGTGCTGTGTAGTTAAGAAATCGTAGCTCTGCGTGCTAGAATACGCGGCCCGCGTTGTGTTCCGCACAACCCTTTTAAAAGTCCCAGGAGACATCTATGTCGGTTCGATCAGACGATGCGCCATTCAATTGGCAGGACCCCTTCCTGCTCGAGGAGCAGCTCACGGAAGAGGAGCGTATGGTGCGAGACACCGCTCGTCAGTATGCCCAGAACAAGCTGCTGCCCAGAGTTCGGGAAGCGTATCGCAATGAAGAAACCGATCCGGCTATCTTCAGGGAAATGGGTGAGTTGGGCCTGTTGGGTCCGATGATCGAGGGTTATGACTGTGCTGGCATGAACTATGTCTGCTATGGCCTGATCGCCAAGGAAATTGAGGCTGTGGATTCCGGCTATCGGTCTATGATGTCTGTTCAGTCCAGCCTGGTGATGCATCCGATCAATGCCTTTGGCAGTGAAGAGCAGAAACAGAAGTATCTGCCCAAGCTGGCCAGTGGGGAATATATTGGTTGTTTTGGGCTGACTGAGCCTGATCATGGTTCGGATCCTGGTTCCATGAATACCCGTGCTAAATCGGTGAGTGGTGGCTATAAGTTGTCGGGTGCCAAGAACTGGATCAGCAATTCTCCGATTGCGGATGTGTTTGTGGTCTGGGCGAAGAATGATGATGGCGTGATTCGTGGCTTCATTCTCGACAAGGGGATGGAGGGACTGAGTGCGCCCAAGATTGAAGGCAAGCTGGCCTTGCGTGCTTCGATTACTGGCGAGATCGTCATGGATGAGGTGTTCGTGCCGGCGGAAAATGAACTGCCTTCTGCCGAGGGGCTGGGTGGGCCATTCAGTTGTCTCAATTCTGCTCGGCTTGGAATTGCCTGGGGTGCATTGGGTGCAGCGGAAACCTGTTGGCATGCGGCGCTGCAATATACGCTGGACCGCAAACAGTTTGGTCGGCCGCTGGCGGCAAACCAGCTTATTCAGAAGAAGCTGGCCCAGATGCAGACCGATATTTCCCTGGGTCTGCAGGGCTGCCTTCAGGCTTGTCGTTTGCGCGACGAAGGCAAACTGGCTCCGCCACTGATCTCACTGCTGAAGCGTAATTCCTGCCTCAAGGCGCTCGATGCGGCTCGTGAAGCTCGGGATATGCTGGGTGGCAATGGTATTTCGGATGAGTATCCGGTGATGCGTCATGCGCAGAATCTGGAAGTGGTGAATACCTACGAAGGAACCCAGGACATCCATGCACTGATTCTGGGCCGGGCCCAAACCGGGATCCAGGCCTTTACTGGCTAAGATTGTTTCTGGCCTGAGCTGCAACAGCCGGGTCAGGGAATGGGCAGAGAGTATTAAATGGGTGCGACTGTGAATTCCCGAGCGCGCTGTTTTCTTAGCTACAGGTAGTTCAGGAAAATTCCCAGGAAGATTACTGCACCCACCCAGTTATTGTTCAGAAAAGCACGAAAGCAGGCGCCTGGTGACCGGTCCTTGATCAGGTATTGTTGGTAAACCAGTAGTGCCATCGCAATCATGAGCCCGAAGTAGTAGGGCGAATCCATCTCGAATCGCCTCCCGGCCAACCACATGGCGATGATAAACATACCCTGAAGTATGCCGATCATGATCTTGTCGGCATCCCCAAAAAGTATTGCGGTAGACTTGACCCCTATTTCCTTGTCGAACTCCCTGTCCACCATGGCGTATTCAGTGTCATAGGCCACGGTCCAAAGCACGTTGGCGACAAACAACAGAAAGACTGCCGAAGGAATCGCTTCGGTTTGTGCGGTGAATGCCATCAGAATGCCCCAGGAAAAAGCAACACCGAGCACAACTTGTGGCAAGTGGGTAAAGCGTTTCATGAAAGGATAGGTGGCAGCGACTACTATTGCGCCGAAAGACAGTAGCACGGTGAACCTGTTGGTGAGCAATACCAGAAAAAAGCCGATGGCGGAAAAAAAGGCGAAGCAGTAGAGCGCATCCTTGCGCGTCAGGGCGCCGCGGGCAAGGGGTCGCTTTTCGGTTCTGCCCACGTGGGCATCGATATTGTGGTCGGCGAAATCATTCACACTGCAACCCGCGGCACGCATCACCACAGTGCCCAGGATAAATATAATCAACAGATCGAAATCCGGAAAGCCACCTGCAGCAATCCACAAGGCGCTGATGGTTGGCCATAGCAACAGCAGTATGCCAATGGGACGGTCGAAGCGGGTGAGTTCAATATAGGCTGGGAGCTTGGCAGTGAATTCCGGAAACCTGTTGCGAAATTTCAGTTTCAATTCAGACCAGAGCGGTTCCGGTGTTGGCATTGTATCGTCTACTGCACAAGAGCGAAGCGCGTAGGATAAAAGGTTTGTAGTTAAGTCACAACGCCGGATTTCTGCAGCATTGGAGTGAGAAATATTCTGGTGTTCAAGGCGTCTTCCTGCCGTATTGCCTGGTCTGTGGCCGATACTGTTGTTCCTGTGAAGCCCGCTCGCCGAATCTGCTATGCTTGCCGGGTATGATGAATTACTGGATCTCTATCATTCTCTCTCTAACCATTTTAGTCGTAGTGGCTGGCGGTTTGTGGAACAGAAACAGGCCCGACGAGAAGGGCAATATCAGGGGTATTGGCTGGCAATTTATTCGATACACAGTCATCGGGGTCGGCTTGCCACTGACCGGCATCCTGGCACTGAATAGTGTGCTCACCCCGGAAGCGGCGACGATTATTGCCGGAGCGCTTGGCTATGCTTTTGGTAAGGGTGAGAGCAACGCCTAAACGTTTACAAACTCGAGGCGTTCACCAATCCAGCGCTGAATGAGGGGATCTACTGCCTGCGGATGGCTGGCCATAATTTCCTCAGAGGCAGCCTTCACATCATCCAGCAGCGAGGAGTCGCGACCAATGTCGGCGACCCGAAATGTCATAAGGCCGGTTTGCTGCGTGCCCAACACCTGGCCTGGCCCGCGAAGCTCCAGATCTTTTTCCGCAATATAAAACCCATCGGTGCTTTCCCGCATTACTGCCAGGCGCTGCTTTCCCTGTTTCGATAACGGGTTCTGATAGAGCATGATGCAGTGGCTCTGTATTGAGCCACGACCGACCCGGCCGCGCAGCTGATGTAATTGCGCCATGCCGAGACGCTCCGGGTTTTCAATCACCATCAGGCTGGCATTGGGCACATCCACACCCACCTCGATCACAGTAGTGGCCACCAGCAGTTGCAGCTTGTTGGCCTTGAAAGCCGCCATGACGTCCTGTTTTTCTTTGGGCTTCATTCGTCCATGGACGAGTCCGACTTCGATGCCGGGTAACAACTTGACCAGTTGCTGAGCCGTTGCTTCCGCCGCCTGTGCCTGCAGCACATCGGATTCTTCGATCAGGGTGCAGACCCAGTAGGCCTGATTGCCCTGTTCGCAGGCTTTCTTAATGCTGGCCACCACTTCGTCGCGGCGTTCGCTGGAGATCAGTGCGGTATTCACCGGTGTGCGGCCTGGTGGCAGCTCATCGATAACAGAGCAGTCCAGGTCTGCGTAGGCGCTCATGGCCAGGGTGCGGGGTATGGGTGTGGCTGTCATCACCAGCTGATGTGGATTGAGTCCTGAGGCACCGCCTTTGTCTCTTAAGGCCAGTCGCTGGTGAACACCAAAACGATGTTGCTCATCCACAATCACCAGCCCCAGTTTGTGATAGTGAACCTCATCCTGGAACAGGGCATGGGTGCCAATCACGATCTGACACTCACCGGAGACCAGCTGCGCGAGCACAGAGCTGCGTTTGCTGCCCTTGCTCTTGCCGCTCAACCAAGCCACCTGAATGTCCAGGGGTTCGAACCACTGGGTAAAATTCAACAGATGCTGTTCTGCGAGAATTTCGGTGGGCGCCATGATCGCCACCTGGTAACCGCAGCTAATGGCAACCAGCGCGGCTCGAGCCGCGACCACGGTCTTGCCCGAACCTACATCGCCCTGCAGCAGCCGCAGCATGGGACAGTGACCGGCCAGGTCCTTGCCAATTTCTGCGATGGCCTTGTTTTGTGCATTAGTGAGTGTAAAAGGCAGGGCTGCAACAAACTGCTCGCCCAGCCTGCCCTGGTCTTCCAGCACCGGGGCCGATTGCTGGTCACTCAGGCGCTTGTATTGCCGCATGCAGAGACGATGGGCCAGCAGTTCTTCAAAGGCCAGTCGCTTCTGGCCTGGACTGGTGTCGGCGTTGCTCCAGCTCAGTGGCGCATCCATAGGAGGCTGGTGCATGATGCGAATGGATTCGGTCAGGGGCATCAGGCCATACTTGTTGACCAGCTTGGCCGGAAAATAGTCAATCAGGTCTTTTGCTTTTTCCAGCAGCTCCATTGCCTGGGCGATCACGTTGCGCAATCGTCCCTGTTGCAAGCCTTCCGTGCTGGGATAAATGGGTGTGAGGGTGTCGGCAATCGGTTCTTCCCGGTCTGGATCCAGAACCTTGTATTCCGGATGATAAATTTCCATTCCACTGCGGCCACGCCGCACTTCTCCATAACAACGAATGCGAGTGCCGGGGGCCAATGAGTTTTTCTGGGAAGCGGAGAAATGGAAGAAGCGCAGGCTGATAAGACCGCTGCCGTCGGTGAGCACACAGTGCAGACTTCGCCTGCGCCCGAACTGAATTGAGTTGCTGGCAATTTCTCCTTCCAGTTGCACCGTTGAACCTATTCTTGCCGAACTGATCTTGTGAACCCGGGTGCGATCTTCATAACGCAATGGCAGGTGGAAGAGCAGGTCCTGCACATTGTAAATGCCAAGCTGGTTAAACTTTTTCTCCAGAGCCGGACCCACACCTTTCAGACGAGTCAGCGCCATTTGGTCCAGTTGCACGCTAGTGTCCTTGCTGGGGCATGTTATACCGGGCTATTGAGCAAAAAGTGATTAAACGAAAAAAGGTGGCGTAGTGGCAGTGTGATAGCGACGCAACAGCAGGCGACTTTTAACAGCTCTAAACAACTCTAAACAACTTTAAATAACTGCAAACAACTACAAACAACCACAAGCTCCGACAAAACGGAATGTAGTCAGAAGTATAGACAATTATTCAGCTTGCGCGAATCTTGCCACGATTGGATTTCGTAACAGCAAAACCGGAGTCTAGTCAGCGAGAACTGCTTCCACTTCTACCAGCGCCCCTTTGGGCAAGGCAGACACCTGGACGGTGGCGCGGGCGGGATAGGGCTCTTGCATGGATTCGGCCATGATCTCATTGACGGTTGCGAAGTCATTCAGGTCCGTCAGAAAGATAGTCAGCTTCACGGCATTGCCAAGGCCTGGCCCTGCCGCCTCTGCCACGGCGGCGAGATTGGCAAACACCTGGCGGGTTTGCGCCTCGATACCACCGGAGACAATTTCCATGGTTTCCGGATCCAGTGGAATCTGACCGGAACAGTACACCAGTGAACCAGTGCGAACAGCCTGTGAGTAAGGCCCGATTGCCGCAGGCGCAGCATCGGTGTGGATGGTTTCAAGTTTGCTCATGTTCCAGGACTTCCCAGGGTTCGTTTAATGGCCTTGCGCACCTTTCGGCTCTTCACCCGGGTCACTTTCGAGACGGCCTTGATGCCGCGTACCCGTTTCATCACCCGAGCGAGGTGTACACGATTCTTTACGTTGATGGAAAGATTCACGATGCTGAAGCGCGCGTCTCTCTCTACCGTACTGATTTTTTCTATATTGGCATCGGTCCCGGTGATGGTCGTGGCGAGCATGGCGATGATGCCGCGCTGGTTCTCCAGCTCAACCCGCAACTCAACAGAGAATTCACCTTCCACATCCGGGTCCCAACTCACGGCCACACATTTTTCCGGGTTGTCGCGAATCTCGGCGATATTATTGCAATCGTCCGTGTGCACCACCATGCCCCGGCCAGAACTGATGTGGCCGACGATGGGGTCACCGGGGATGGGGTGGCAGCATTTGGCATAGTTCATAACCATGCCTTCGGAGCCGCGTATGGCCAGCGTACCTTGTTCCGGCTTGCGCTCATCTGAGTCTTCTTCGCTGGCCTGGTTCGCCAGGCGTTGCGCAATCATATAGGACATGCGGTTACCCAGACCGATGTCTTCCAGCAGCTCATCCAGCGTTTCCTGATTGGTTTGAGTCAGCACGGTGTCAACATGTTCGGCGGGAATATCATCCAGTTGGGTGCCAAAGCTGGCCAATGCCTTGTTCAACAGGCGCCGGCCCAGGGCCACAGACTCTGAATGTTTCTGGTTCTTCAGATAATGTCGAATATTGCTGCGTGCCTTGCCGGTAGAAACAAAGCTCAACCAGGCCGGATTAGGCTGGGTGCCCGGCGCGGTAATGATTTCCACCGTCTGGCCGCTCTGCAGGGGTTCACTCAGGGGAGCGAGTCGGCGGTTGATGCGACAGGCCACGCAGGAGTTGCCTACATCCGTGTGCACCGCATAGGCAAAGTCCACGGCAGTGGACCCGGTCGGTAATTCCAGAATCGTGCCTTTGGGTGTAAACACATAAATCTCATCGGGGAACAGGTCAATCTTCACGTGTTCAATAAACTCGAGAGAATTGCCCGCATGCTTTTGCATTTCCAAAAGGCCGCTCACCCACTCCCTGGCACGCAGATGGGCATTGGTGGGCAAGTCCTCGCTGGATTTGTATAGCCAGTGTGCCGCGATGCCATTGTTGGCCATCGCTTCCATCTCTTCGGTACGAATCTGTATTTCAATTGGCACTCCGTGCATACCAAACAAGACCGTGTGTAGAGATTGATAACCGTTGGCTTTCGGAATAGCGATGTAGTCCTTGAATCGGCCCGGCACGGGTTTGTACAAATTGTGCACCGCACCTAACACTCGATAGCAGGTGTCCACCGAATCGACGATGATGCGAAAAGCATACACGTCCATGATTTCCGAGAAAGACCTGCGCTTGCTGCGCATCTTTTCATAAATGCTGTACAGGTGCTTTTCCCGACCGATGGTTCGCCCAGGTAAACCTTCCCGTTCCAGACAGGCTTCCAGCGAAGTCTGTATCTGCGAGACGATCTCCTTGCGGTTACCGCGAATGCGTTTTACTTCCGCAGCGATTCTTCGGGCACGCATGGGGTACAGAGCAGCGAAACCCAGCTCCTCAAATTCCACCCGCACATTGTTCATGCCGAGGCGGTTGGCGATGGGGGCATAAATGTCCAGCGTTTCCCGGGCGATGCGCCGGCGTTTCTCTGGCGCCAATACATCCAGAGTACGCATGTTATGCAATCGGTCGGCAATCTTGACCAGAATAACCCGCAGGTCTTTGGCCATGGCCATGGCCATCTTCTGAAAGTTTTCTGCCTGGGCTTCAGCGCGGGAACTGAAAGTAATCTTGTTAAGCTTGCTGACCCCGTCCACCAGATCGGCAACGGTGTTACCGAACTGGGATTTGATGGCAGTCTTGGTGATCCCCGTGTCTTCAATTACATCATGCAGCATGGCAGCCATCAGGGACTGATGGTCCATATGCATTTCGCTGAGGATACCGGCAACGGCCAGCGGGTGAGAGATATAGGGGTCGCCGCTACGGCGAAACTGACCATCATGGGCCTGTTCCGCGTAGAAATAAGCTCGGCGTACGCTGTTAACCTGCTCGTTCTGCAGGTAATCGGTGAGGTTGTGCGCGAGGGAGTCGATGTTTTCTGCTACTGCTTGCATCACTCGACTCCCGTGAAAGTAAAATTTGTGAAATTAGCTGTCAGAGGTGGGCTTGTCTTCCTGCTGCTCGGCGGCGGCCTCAGCCATCTCTTCTTCCATATCTTCCAGTTCAACGCTGGGCTTTGCAACCAGTATCCCGGCGTCCACATGGCCTTCGGCGATTTCCCGCAGGGCAATAACCGTGGGTTTGTCATTGTCCACATCCACCATGGGATCTTTGCCTTCGATCTGTAGCTGACGGGCTCGCTTGCTGGATACCATGACCAGCTCAAACCGGTTGTCTACCTTGTCCAGGCAGTCTTCTACTGTAATTCGTGCCATTACATTACCTATTTATATGGGGTTCAGGGCGTTTTTCAATGGCTCTCATTGGGGAGCCCCAGGCGCTTCCCGAGCCGAAAAGGACGTGGATTTTACTGGATTCCACGGAAATTTGCATACTTTTAGCGTCACTCGGGCGCGGCCGCTTCAACAGATGCAGGTATTATCCGCGAGTCAGGCTTGTGAGCAACTCGGCCAGGTTCTCCTGCTGGACCACCGTTTTGAGGCCGCTGGAGCGCACGATGGCTCGCATGTCATCCAGGGCACGGTCGAATTCGTCATTGACCACCACATAGTCGGCCTCGCAAACATGCTCGATTACGCCTCGAGCTTCCTTCATGCGGTCCTCGATGGTGTTGTCATCGTCCTGGGCCCTGTCTTTGAGTCGTTTGGTAAGGGTTTCCAGTGAGGGTGGAAGGATAAATATGGAACAGGCATCCGGATACAGGTTTCTGATCTGTTCGGCACCCTGCCAGTCGATTTCCAGTATCACATTCAGACCCTGTTGGAGCTGCTGGTTGACCCATTTTTGAGAAGTCCCGTAGCGATGGCCATAAACTTCCGCGCTTTCCAGAAAATCGCCGTCCTGTAACATCTCCAGAAACTTCGCTTCCTCAATAAAGTGATAATTGACCCCATCAGTTTCGCTGGAACGCCTGGGGCGGGTGGTATGTGAAACGGACACACAAAGACTGGGGTCGTTCTCCACCAGTGCGCCTACCAGCGTGGTTTTCCCGGCGCCCGACGGGGCAGTGACGATGATCAGTTTTCCTTTTGCCATAATCTTGTTCGCGTTACTCGATATTCTGAATCTGCTCGCGCATTTGTTCGATCAATACCTTGAGCTCGATTGCGCCCATTGTGGAGTCAACGACAATGGATTTTGAAGACAGGGTATTGGCCTCACGATTGAGCTCCTGCATCAGGAAATCCAGCCGCCGGCCTTTCTGGCCACCTGCTTTCAACACACGCTCAACTTCTTTTAAATGGGAGTCCAGCCTGTCCAACTCTTCATCCACATCGGCTTTTTGTGCCAGGATGGAAACCTCTTGCTCGAGGCGCGTCGGTTCGAGGTCAGCTTTCAGATCTTCCAACTTGTCCAACAGCGATTGCCGCTGTGCGGCGAGAATGTCAGGCATTTTTTCCCTGAGTTCGGCAACGATTTCGCGCACAGCATCGATTCTTTGCTGCAGGAACCCTTCCAGTTCGGCACCCTCTCGCTCTCTGGTAGAGACGAGGTCGGTGAGTGCCTTTTCAAACAGGGACAGGGCTTCTTTCTCCAACAGGCCGGTGTCGATCTCGGTTTCGGCAATCACTCCAGGCCAGCGCAGGATTTCCATGCTGCTGTAGGCACTCTCGGCATCGAGTTGTTGCTGGATGCTCTTGTTGGCATTAATCAGCTGGTCGACCAGATCCTGATTGATGGAGATTTCTCCTTGCGGGGCATCATTGGACTGGAAGCGAAGCTGGCACTCCACTTTGCCCCGACTCATGCGTTTGCGCACGGCCTCGCGAACTGAATTCTCCAGTCCACGGAAGATTTCCGGCAAGCGGACACTGGTTTCCAGGTAACGATGGTTAACGGATCTGATTTCCCAGGTGAGGGAGCCCCATTCCTGATCGCTTTGCTGCCTGCTGAAGGCAGTCATGCTAGAGGTCATAATTCTGGCCTGTCTCGATTGAGGGCCTATTCTATCTCATTGTTGATGCAGATCGCAGGCGCTTGCCGAATTGAAGAGCCGCTGGCTCGCACTGCCTGGTGATTTCAAGGATAATCCTCGCGTCTGTATCAAGGCGCGGTTTTAAGCCACGACAACTCACAGGCACAAAATCTCACAGCTTTATCAACACAATCACTCAACGAAACTCGAGGCGTATCCTAATTCCATGACTTCCAGCAGCAGACCAAGCGGCCGCAACCCGGACCAACTAAGAGAAATCAACATCACTCGTCATTACACGAAACATGCAGAGGGGTCCGTCCTGGTTGAGTTCGGTGATACCAAGGTTCTCTGCACTGCCAGTGTCGAAGAGAGCGTCCCACGGTTTCTCAAAGGCAGTGGCCAGGGTTGGGTAACGGCGGAATATGGCATGTTGCCCCGATCCACCGGCAGCCGTATGGACCGAGAGGCAGCCAGGGGGAAACAGTCTGGCCGGACCCAGGAGATTCAGCGCCTGATCGGTCGCTCTCTGCGTGCTGCTGTAGATCTCAACGGTCTTGGCGAAAACACCATCAAAATCGATTGCGACGTGATCCAGGCCGATGGCGGCACCAGGACGGCATCGATTACCGGGGGTTGTGTTGCCCTGGTTGATGCACTTCAGCACATGCAGCAGAAAAAGCTGTTGTCCAAAAGCCCCTTAAAGCAGATGGTGGCATCGATCTCGGTGGGCATCTATTCAGGCCAGGCGGTTCTCGATCTGGACTACATCGAAGATTCCGGAGCCGAAACAGATATGAATATTGTGATGACAGAGCCGGGTGGCTTTATCGAGATTCAGGGCACGGGCGAAGATGGTGATTTCTCCCATCAACAACTGCTGCAAATGGTGACCCTCGCAGAACAAGGCATCAAACAGTTGATCGAGGCGCAGAAACAGAGCCTCAGCTAGTTATAAGGAGCCTCAGCTAGTTATAAGGAGTCTCAGCCAGCTATAAAGAGCCTCAGCCATCTATAAAGAGCCGCAACTAAAATAGCGTTTCAATACAGGATTCATCATGCAGGAATACCAAAAAGCCTTCATCGATTTTGTCGTCAAACACCAGATACTCCGTTTTGGAGAATTCACCCTGAAATCCGGGCGGGTAAGCCCCTACTTCTTTAATGCGGGCCTGTTCAATACCGGTGAAAAGCTGGGCTTCCTTGCACGCTGCTACGCGGCAGCCATAGAGTCTTCAGAGCTGGATTACGATGTATTGTTCGGACCCGCTTACAAAGGCATACCGCTTGCGGCATCCACCGCGCTGGCACTGGCGGGAGAGCACAACATCGACAAGCCCTTCTGCTTTAATCGCAAGGAAGCCAAGGATCACGGAGAGGGGGGTTCCATTGTCGGTGCGGCGCTGTCCGGCAAGGTACTGATCATCGATGATGTGATCACGGCCGGCACCGCGATTCGGGAAGCGGTGGAGATCATCCAGGGGAATGGCGCAAGCTTATCCGGTATCGCCGTAGCCATGGACAGGCAGGAGCGGGGATCGGGAAGTAATTCTGCTATTCAGGAAATCGGAGAGAATCACCAGATCAAAGTGATCAGCATCATCACGCTTCAGCATATTATCGACTATCTGGCGCAGTCAGATTCTACGGAACTGGGCAGCCATCTGGAAGCAGTGACTGCCTATCGGGAAGAATACGGGGTTTAGTCAGTGCAGATCAGGTTCGACAGTTGGGCTTCAGGCTTCTGCAGTTGATGGTACGGTAAAAGTCACCAGCAGGTTCCTGTTCAAAAACTCCCACTGCAATTCCCAGTGTTCGAGCGGCGAGTCCTTGAATTCGCTGCGAACGAATTGAATGAGCCGACCCTCACAACAGGCCAATAGCAGATTGGCCAGGGCTGCTGCCGAAATGCTGGGTTTCAAGCTTTCCCTGATCTGTGCCTCGCGCAATACCTGTTTCAGTTGCGCTTCGAGCCGGTCAAAGAACTGGGCGATCCGTGTGCGCAGCCGCTCCGTTTCTCCGGCCAGGGCATCACCAGTCAGCAAGCGTGTCATGCCAGGGTTCTTGTCCGAGAAAGTCAGCAGCAACGTGAGAATTTTATAGCAGCGAATCTCTGCGCTGCTTTCTTCTTTCAGTATGCGGCTGATTCTCATAAACAGGGTGTCTTCTATGAATTTGATCAGGCCCTCAAACATCCGCGCCTTGGAGGGAAAATGTCGGTACAGCGCCGCTTCGGACACACCCACTTCCTTGGCCAGTGCTGCAGTGGTAATGCGCTCCCCGGGTGAAGACTCGAGCATGCGAGCGAGTGCCTGCAGGATCTGATCTTTACGAGAAACTTTGTTGTTTTCCATATGGAATTCCGGAGCAATGACAGAGACAGGGTGCCAGGCTATGGCCCTGAGCTATTTTTTATTCAGGCCTGCCTTTGTAATGAGTGTTCCAACTCCCTCATCAGTGAATATTTCCAGCAGAACCGCGTGTTCGACTCTGCCATCAATAATATGAGCGCTGCTGACCCCTCCCTTCACTGCAGCAAGGGCACACTCAACCTTCGGCAACATGCCGCCTTGTAAGGTTTTATCGGCAATTAGTCGGGCAACTTGCCTGACACTGAGCCCGGTTAGAACTTCTTTTTTCTTGTTCTGCACACCGGCGACATTGGTCAGCAGGATCAGTTTCTCGGCCTGCAAAACCCGGGCTATTTCACCGGCCACCGAATCTGCATTGATGTTGTAGCTGGCGCCGTTCTCGTCGGCGCCAATGGGTGCAATGACCGGGATGAAGTGACTGTTGTTCATCATCTCCAGCACCTCGGTGTTGATGGAAACCACTTCTCCCACCTGCCCTATATCAACCTCGCCCTTGGCCTTTTTCGAGCCCTTTCGCTTTAGTTGCAGTTTCCTGGCGCGGATCAGCTTGCCGTCTTTGCCCGTGACGCCGACGGCTTTACCGCCATTGCTGTTTACCAGGTTGACGATTTCCTTGTTGACCAGTCCGCCCAATACCATTTCAACCACGTCCATGGTCTGGCTGTCAGTAACCCGCATACCATCTACGAAACTGGATTCTATATTGAGCTTGGACAACAGATCGCCAATTTGAGGCCCGCCACCGTGAACGACAATGGGATTGATGCCGACCAGCTTCATCAGCACCACATCTCGAGCAAAGCTGTGCTTGAGCTTTTCATCAACCATGGCGTTGCCACCATATTTCACCACCACTGTCTTGCCTGTGAACTTCTGAATATAGGGCAGCGACTCGGTGAGTACCTGAGCGATATTCTTGGCTTTTTTAATTGAAAGAGACATTCTTCTAATCCAGTGTTTCGAGCTGCTTACAACTACCCACAATAATTCTTGTTGAAATTGTTACATTTCACACGCTGTTAAAACTCCAGCTCCAGGTTTTTATCTGCGCTGTGTATCAAAGCTTTAAAGCGGTTTTTAATCTCCGCCATTGCCGATTCCGTGTCTGCTTCGAATCGCAACAGGATTGCCGGGCTGGTATTTGAGGCTCTTACCAGACCCCATGCCTCGTCGAACTCAACCCTGAGTCCGTCGAGATAGCTGCATTGACCGTCCGGGAATTCCGCAAGCCGAATCAGGTCTTGCATCAGTGAAAATTTTCTCGATTCTTCAACATCCACCCTGATCTCTGCTGTTCTGAATGCGGGCATATTAAATTCTGCGAACAATTCACTGGCAGCCTTATTCGATCTGGCAAGAATTTCCACCACTCTGGCTGCCGCATACATGCCATCATCAAACCCGAACCAGCGGTCCTTGAAAAAAATATGTGCTGCATATTCCCCACCCAGAGGTGCGCCGCTTTCTTCCATCTTTTGTTTCATGAATGAGTGACCGCTTCGGTGCATGACAGGTTTCATGCCCAGCTCTTCTACAAACTCTGCGAGCCGCTTGCTGCATTTGACATCGAACACGATGGCCTCGTTGGCATAATCAGAGGCAATGTCTGATGCCAACAGCATGATCAACTTGTCGGCATCAATAAAGTCGCCAGTCTCTGTGACAATACCCAGCCTGTCTCCGTCACCATCGAAAGCGATTCCCAGGTCAGCGCCTGAAGCCCGAACCCGGTCTCCCAGTTCCCGCAGGTTTTCCGCAACCGTCGGATCTGGCTGATGGTTCGGGAAACTGCCATCCAGATCGCAGTGCAATGTTTCCACCTCACATCCAAGCGCACGGAAGAGCGCCGGTGCGATTACCCCTGGTACCGCATTGCCGCAATCGATTACGACTCGCAGTGGCTTTGCTAATGAAATTCTTTCGCTAATAGTACCGATATAGGTTTCTGCAATATCCAGCTCGCTCAAGGCGCCCTGATCATGAGCAAACTCAGAGCTTGCAACGCGCTCACGAATTTTTTGTATCTGGTTGTCAGCCAGCGATGTCTTGTTAAAGACAATCTTCAACCCGTTGTAGTGAGAGGGATTATGACTGGCAGTGAGCATCACACCCGAATGCGTTGCAGTGACATGAGTAGCGAGATAAAGCAGCGGCGTTGGTATCAGCCCCAGCGAGATCACATTGCAACCAGATTGTCTTAGTCCTTCTATTAAAGCAGTCGAAAGGGTTGGGCTGGACAAGCGACCATCGTAGCCAACATAAAGATCGGATATGCCCTGGCTAAGTGCTTCACTGCCGATGGCCTGACTGATAGTGAACACAGCATCGATATCAAGCTGCTCATATGCGATGCCGCGGATATCGTAGGCCCGAAAAACTGAATCGGGTATACCCGTGCGTTTCTTATCCGGGAGACCCGGCACCTTTACCGATGCCTCCGAATGATTGTCCAGCATGGCCATCAGCAATTCTCACTCATGCCGCGAAACCCTGCTGGGAGTCAGGCAATGATTCTGCAATCATCGACAACAGTTTTCTGGCGACCAGTTGCTTGCTGCCTTCTTTCACTTCTGTCTCGGCATCTTTGCTAATGGCAGTGATGGCCACCGAATCGCTGTTAAAAGTACTGGTTGCATGATTGGCAAACAAAATGTCGAGGCCTTTTCTTTCCAGCTTATCCCTGCCATTTGCCACTACATTTTCAGTTTCAGCGGCAAACCCTGCTATAAAGGGACGAGCTTCGAGCCTGGCCACGTCGCTGATGATGTCCGGATTCTTTACTAACTTGAGAGTCATCTCGTCGGCGTTCTTCTTGATCTTTTCCTTGCTGACATCGTCAGGTCGATAGTCGGCAACCGCAGCAACACCGATGAAAATATCCGCTCCCTGAATCTGTTCCATCACAGCGGCGTGCATTTGTTGCGCACTCACCACATCAACACGCGTCACCGCATCAGGGGTGGCCAAGGCAACCGGCCCACTCACCAACACAACCCTGGCTCCAGCCGCCGCCGCTTCCGCTGCAAGCGCATAGGCCATCTTGCCCGAGCTGTGATTGCTGATGTAACGCACCGGATCGATGGCTTCCCTGGTGGGGCCACCGGTGATAACAACCTTGCGCCCGGCCAAATAGCCGGCCTCAAAACAGTCGGCACAATGCTGCGCCAATGCTTCAGGCTCGAGCATTCGGCCTGGTCCCACATCACCGCAGGCCTGGTCGCCGCTTCCCGGCCCCCAAATCTTCACGCCTCGGGAATTCAGCGTCTCGAGATTAGCCTGGGTCGCATCATCCGCCCACATGCCCTGGTTCATGGCTGGAGCAATAGCCACCGGCGAGTCGGTGGCCAACAATAAAGTGGTAAGCAGGTCCGTGGCTTCGCCACGCACCATACGGGCAATGAAGTCAGCCGAGGCAGGCGCGATAAGCACCAGATCAGCCCACCTGGCCAGTTCGATATGTCCCATAGCCGCTTCCGCTTCCGTGTCCAGCAAATCCAGGTGAACCCTGTTGCCCGAAAGCGCCTGCATGGTTAAAGGAGTAATGAACTCCCTGGCCGCCTTGGTCATCGCCACGCGAACATCCGCACCGGCGCCAGTGAGAAGCCGCGTCAGCTGGGCACACTTGTAGGCGGCGATACCGCCAGTTATGCCGAGCAAGATACGTTTGTTAGTGAGGCTTAACATGGGAACCCTTGCAGGATAAGCGATTGGGCTAGCGCCGGCACCATTGGAATAGAGGATGGCTAGACTAGCAGGTAGCCAATGTGGACGCAATTTGCGCCAGATTCGCGTTTTCCAGGCCCTGAACTATGCTTACTCGAGCAGCAAGATATCGCGGAAACACTGCCCAGTGTATCCACCAACCCAACCGAGAATACCAATATGACATTGTTGCAGTGGCCAGCACAGGAAAGACCCCGGGAAAAGCTGCTGGAGCAAGGACCCACTCACCTGTCAGACGCCGAACTACTGGCCATCATCATCCAGACCGGCATCAAGGGCAAGAGCGCTCTGGACCTGGCCAGAGATCTGCTCAACAAGTTCGGCGGCATCAGCGGCCTGCTGGGACTGAACCAGACAGAACTCTGCGCCCAACCCGGCCTGGGCCCGGCCCGAGTGGCCTGCCTGGCCGCCTTCCAGGAACTGGCGCAACGCCAATTACTGGAGCAGGCCCGTCACCCCGATGCCCTCACCAGCTCCGCAGCCACCCGGCGCTACCTGATCAGCAAGTTCAGATTCCACGAGCACGAGGTCTTTAGCTGTGTATTCCTCAATAATCAGCATCATGTTGTCAAAATAGAGGAATTGTTCCGCGGCACCATAGACGGCGCCGCCGTCTATCCAAGGGAAGTGGTCAAACGCTGCCTCTACCACAACGCCGCAGCCGTTATCTTCGCCCACAACCACCCCTCAGGAGTCGCAGAGCCCAGTCAGGCCGACAGAGCCATAACCCAACGACTCAAGGACGCCCTGGGCACCATCGAAGTCCGAGTCCTCGACCATCTGGTCATAGGCGCCAACCAGATAGTTTCCATGGCTGAACGCAACCTGCTCTGATGCATTCAATATGAATTTCACTCTAGCTTCAGAGATTCAAGAATGGAGTAGAGCTATAGGAGAGCACAGTAGAAAAGAAGTACTCTGGATTTCGAGGGATTTGGGGAGGAAGTAGGCTTGTGAGTGACCGTGCGCGGCAGGGAAGCCGCGCCCGAGCCCTCAGGGGTGAGACCGAGCGTTTTGCGAGCGCAGCTCGCAGCGACAGGCGAACGACGCCGATCTGTGATCGGCGGCTGGGCCCGGGTTCACGGCGTGTCACGCACAAGCCTACTTCCTCGCCAAATCCCAACTGGCACCGGTTTTTAGCAATCTTGATCCGAGTTAACCCCCGAGAAATGGTGGCTCAAGTTTAATCGTAGAACTGTGCCTGAGCGGCAGGCAGCCAGGTAGTGTAGTTTGGGACACGCCGTAAACCCATCCATGGGGGCTCGGGAGCAGCATCCCTGCTGCTCACGGTCCCAATCTACACTACCTGACTCCCTGCCTCGTCGCCCTGTGATTCTTTCTGGTTCAGCCACCACGAATTACCCGGTAGTATCTCAGTTTTAAATTCGAATCCGTGAAGGTCAGCGCTAAGTCGGGTATGGTTAGCGGTGTTAATAGACAGGGGCGCCATGAAAATAAAAATCATTCTTACCAGTAAAGGCGGCGATATAGAGAGGGTTGTGGAGGTTCAGGTCGAAGGAGAGCTTGAGGCAGCCATCGGCGAAATGGTGCGCGAACATCGCACTGCGAATCCCGATAGCGAAGGGTTTGATTTTACATTAAGGGTTGCTCACGCCTAAGAGTCCCAAAGGTCAGAAACGCCCAACAGACGTCATTGGTAATGCCGTCAAGATCGCCACTGACGAGATTCAGGACGAGATAGGCGAAGAATCGTAAGAACACAAGCTCTTGGCAAAAAGGGAGGCGCTGCGAGGGCCAAAAGCTGAACAAAGAAAAGCGGGCAGAGATTGCCAGAAAAGCTGCTGCAGCTCGCTTGAAAAATTAGCCTTTATTGTTAAGTGGACTAATTTTCTTGGCCGCCTTGTATTCGGGCAAATTCTTTATGTTCTCTTCGGTAGGCAAATCTTCGGGCATCGTGCCGCCTATTGAATCAATGGTGTCTCGAACCTGTTTTCCAACAGCAAAATGCGTATCGTTGGCTTTCTGCTCACCCTGAACATTCTCTCTTCGGATTTTGTCATCTGCCTGAGTAATTCTGAAATAATTTGCAGCTAGTTCACTATGACCAGCGCGGTCTAATAGATTATCTTTGCCGATTTCTTTCTTCTCTTTTAGGTCCCGTAGGCTGAGGTTGTACATACCTCGATAACCAGAGTCGTTAAAAATGCCGAAGCGTTTCACACCAGCGGTTTGTGCGGCCTCCATGAGAGACTTGTTAGCTTCGGTGACCTTCTCACGCATTTCTACCCTATCTGCAGCTGATGACGACCTTTCGACTTGTTCCATGCGAATTGTTTGCAGAGCAAAATAGTTTTGCGCACTAGCAATTTGTGGGATACCTGGGTCCCCGTTCATTGCGATCAAATAGCAAGCGAACCTCGAAAGAATATAATCATCCACTTCTCTCTTTGAACCACTACCAAGATTGACCATTTTCGCTGTGCGGTGGAAATGGTCTGATATTTCTCCTCCCGCCTCCACACAACTTTGCTGAGCTTTCTTGAGTACCTGCTTGAAATTATCCCAATGGCGATAATTCAGAACTTCCTGCAAGTCTCTGGCTAGCCAGCATGGCTCGCTCTGATTTGCTGTTTTTCTAGTGGCATCTAGCTGATCTTTCACAGCTTTTTCAATGGGTTGAGCGTTCATGTAATGGCTCCAACGAGAGGTGAGCAGTCAATATGAGATGTACGTATTATACACAAACCTCTATCAATGTGTATAATCCTCCACTGTTATCACAGTGGAGATGGCGACATGGATATTCAAGCACGACTTAATAGGCAAATTGAGAAAAAAAGATCGGAAATACAACAAGATAAGAAAGAATTACGTGAAATAGAGATGCGAATAAGAGAGGGGGAGGCATATATTCAAGGAATGGAAGAGACCCTGAAAATGATACCCACCAAAGAGAAGGTGGTGAATGCTGATGCAAATGTGCGGCCTGGCTCAGATGTTGCAAAAGCGAGAGATGCCCTTCGAAAAGAGGGCAGTCCTCTACGAATAGAAGTTATTTTAGAAAAAATGGGCAAGGAAGTTACAAAGAAACATAGACAAGCTCTTGCTGGGCAGCTATCTCAGAACTTTAGACAAGGCCGCATCTTTACTCGGCCAGAGCCCAATACCTTTGGCTTACTGGAGTGGGATTTCACGTCTCAAGAGGAAGAGGACCCAGACTTGCCTTCTACGTTTGGTCAAATTCCAGACGATGATTAAGCTGAAAAGTTCAAACTAAAACTGTTGCGATTATGCACATTTCTTGCCTTCACCAGGGTGTTCTGGTATAAAACGCAGCTCTTTTTTGCCCGCCAATTTTCGGCTCAGATTCAGCCGGCTCCGCGGACCGCAAAAACACCATATTTCAGCAACTAGCAGCAAAACGAGGCAACACATGTCCAGGGTATGCATGGTGACCGGTAAGAAACCGGTGACAGGAAACAACGTTTCCCACGCCAACAACAAGACGCGACGTCGATTCTCACCGAATCTGCACACACATCGATTCTGGGTGGAGTCTGAAAACCGCTTCGTCAAGCTGCGGGTGACTACCAAGGGTATGCGCATTATCGACAAGAATGGCATCGACAGCGTACTGGCGGATGTTCGCCGTAAGGGCTTTCAGGTTTAAGACCTGATATTGGTAGCCAAGGGAGAATTTAGCAATGAGAGACAAGATCAAGCTGGTTTCAAGTGCAAATACAGGGCACTACTACACCACTGACAAGAACAAGCGCACCATGCCCGACAAGATGGAAATCAAGAAATATGATCCCGTCGTTCGCAAGCACGTGATCTATAAGGAAGCCAAGATCAAGTAAATGGATTTCACCAGAACATAAAAAAGCCGGCTTGATGCCGGCTTTTTTGTGCCTGTTACAAAAGGACAGGAAGCAGTGGGTTACTTGCCCTTACTCAGCTTCTTCGCCAGGCGTTCAGTAGTAGCCAGCAATTTGGGATCCTCATCGAATTCCTTCTTCAGTTTGCCAACCGTAGTGGATACGGTGCCATAGCGTTTCAATTTGAAGAGCTTTGCAATCTGTTGCAGTGTCACGGCCGAAAGTTCCTGGCACAGATACATCGCGACCCAGCGCGGCACATTCTTGGAGCCAGGGCCACGGGCTGCATTGTAGATGCTGGATTCGCTGACCTTAAACTGCTTCGCCACCTCTTTGATAATCTGTCGGCAGGATGGTCTCCATTTGGCGTTGGCACCCTTCGAGACACCTCGAGCGGCACTGGCAGAGCGCTTGCGCTGAGCCGCTTTCTTGAACTTTTCGTCACCCATGACGGAAGAGAGGTTTTTCTTGCCATAAAAGTGTGCCATTTCTTCGTCGACGCCCTCGGCTACATACTTCTTGTAAGCCAGTGGACGCTTCGCTGCTGCCGCCTTCAGTTGGCGCAGTGTGTCATCCCGATTAAACCATTCGGGTGGCTTCGCCTTCCGGGTAAAGTAGGTATAACTGCTGTATTTATAGGTGTTTCGGTCTGACGCGCGAACCAGAGAATGAATGTAGCGTGACAGGGGAAGCAGATACTTGTCTGCCTGTACCAATACCGCTTTATAGCGCCCCCTGAACAATGACCCGTCCGAGTTTTTCATGCGCTGATAGTTCTGGGTATAAAGCCCATCAACTTGCCGCATAAAACGACTCAGGTTTCCCTCGGGGGTTTTGATGACCAGGTGGTACTGGTCTCGCAATAAACAGAATGCATGAACTTCAACATTCAGCCTTGCGCAGGTTTCTTCCAGGCCCTCAATGAAGGCATCGAAGTATTTGGCAGAAGGGAAAGCCCGTTGATTGTCCAGGGCAAAGTTGGACACATGATAGGTCGCGTCCGGATATTCTATTCGCAGAGGTCTGGCCATAGTAATTCTCGGTGTTTTTATAGTTAACGTATGGTTAGTGCTGATTGCTGCTCAATCAGACAATAAGTCAGTTAAAAGGTATTTCCAGATAAAGTTAGAGCTGACCCTATAACAGTTAATTCGTATAACTATCGTAATTGCATTCTAGCGTCAACAGAATTAGCGGGATACTGCGGGAAATGAGCACATACTGGAAGATGACAAACGTCGCGAGCCAAAAAATTAATTTTGTGTCACTGCAATTGCAATATAGTAATAGTACGTGCGGGGCGTTTAAAGCGAGGTTTGACCCCTTTTAGAAAATTGGCAAGATGATTGCCAGTCAGGGTTTTTCACAAAGAATGATGGCTCGCCTGGGTGCAGGATAGCCTTCCACAGTTTGGGAAGGGTTGCTGGCGTCGAGAGAATGGATCAGAGAGTCAAATGGCATCCAGTCGGTTTGCCTTTGTTCTGTGCTGAGGGTGCTCGAAACATCCACCACACACAGATTCTGAAAACCGCATTTTTTTAGCCACTGCTGCAATGTTGGCACCGTTGGTAGAAACCAGACATTGCCCATGCGCGAATAGCGATCCTCAGGGACCAGGCTATAGCCTTCCTCGCCATCTACCACGATGGATTCCATAACAAGCTGACCGCCAGGCTTCAGACAATCGGCAAGTTGCAACAAATGATCCAGGGGCGACTTGCGGTGATAGAGAACGCCCATGGAGAACACCGTGTCGAATTCGGGCAATGGGGCCGGCAAGCTCTCCAGGGCCAGTGGCAGCACGTAGACAGGGACCTGCTGCAGATAGTGTTTCAGTGCTGAAAACTGTCCGTAATAGGGTATGTGGGGTTCCAGGCCGATCACCAGTTCCGCACCCTCGCCGAACATCCGCAAACTGGAATAGCCATTGCCACTGCCAACATCGAGCACGGTCTTGCCTCTGAGGGGGGCGATTTTTGACGCCAGCCGGTCCCATTTCAGGTTTGAGCGCCATTCACTGTCGATGTGGACTCCATAGACATCGAACGGGCCTTTTCGCCAGGGAATAAATTCACGGAGAATGGACTCGAGCCGATCTCGCGACTCAGCGTTGCATTGTTCTGCAGCGCCGATTTGCACGGTATCGGCAAAGTCCAATTCAGGCGTTTCCAGCTCCGGCAGGCTGGCAACCAGTTTTTGCCAGCGCCGGTGATCCCCATGCCGGATCTGATTCAGAAAATCAGGCTGCAGGAAAGGCGTGAGCGGTTCGAGGCCGGTTCCGGCTATGGTTTGCTGTAAGGGTGAGAAGAACAAAGGCTGTCGGGACTCTGCTTACTTGAAAGCGACCATGGAGGCAAAATTAAAACACTGGAACCAGACTTCCGAGGCGCGAAATCCGCACTCTGTCAGACGCGACTTGTGTTGTTCCAGGGTTTCCGGAATCAGCACATTTTCCAGTGCCGTGCGCTTCTGACTTATTTCCAGCTTGCTGTACCCCATGTTTTCCTTGAAGTTGTGATACAGCTCGATCAACAGCTCGTTGAGTGTCGGGTCGGGCACCACGATCTTTTCCGAAACGATGAGTATGCCGCCTTCATTGAGCCCCTCATAGATTTTTTTCAGCAAGTCCTGTCTTTGCTGTTGAGGTATAAATTGCAGCGTGAAATTGAGAACCACGACTGAGGCATTGGCAATTTCACTGTCCAGGATATCTTCACAGTGGCTTTCTATCCCTTCTATTCCCTCTGCTGACTGGCTGGCCAACTTTGCTTCTAGTCGCTCAATCATCGCCGGTGAGCTGTCTATTGCGTGGATGCGGCAGCTATCAGCGCTGACCTCCCTGGCCATGGCATAGCTGGCTCCGCCAAGGCTGCAGCCGAGATCGTAGAGATTGGTTCCAGCCTGTGCGTAGCGCGCCGCCAACACTCCGATCATCGACAGGATGGTGCCATAGCCGGGAACAGAGCGATTGATCATGTCCTCGAATACGGAAGCGACCTTTTCATCGAAGACAAAATCACTGGGAGTCCCAAGAGTTGCGAACAGCTTGTCCCGGCTTTGCTTGTTCTTCTCCACTATTCTGGTTTCCCCACCGCTTTCAACTTCTACTCGCAGCCGCTTGTCAGTTAGTCCATTTGTGAATCAATTGTTCCGATTGCTTTGACTGCAACAGGACACCGGCAAATTTTTTCTTCAAACTCGCGAATTGCGCGCCAAAAAATATTGTGCTGCAAAGCCGATTCACTTATTTTACCCATGGCTCGTAATTCGATTCGCAAATCCATTATCCGACACTCTATGACACATTCAAACGCCAACGTGGCCTCGCTTGTGTCGGACAACCTTGCCTTGCTGCAAGAGCTCGAAATGGAGAATGGAGTGCTGGATCTTGCCAGTGGCAATGGGCGAAACGGTTTGTTTCTGGTTGAGCATCATATTCCTGTCATTTTTGCCGACAACAATGAGTCTGCGCTACGCGAGATAGAGAGCGAGAAAGACAAGCGTAGCGCTGAGCAAGGCAGCCTGATCAGAACCTGGCAGGTAGACCTGGAGATTCCCGAAAGCCAGCCGCTAGCGGGAAAGATTTTCGACAGCATACTGGTTTTCAACTATCTGCACAGGCCATTAATGCAGGGTATACGAGAAGCAATAAGACCCGGTGGACTAATCATGTATGAGACTTTCACCACAGAGCAGGCCCAATTTGGCAAACCATCTAACCCGGATTTCCTGCTGGCAGCAGGTGAATTGCGCGAGTATTTCCAGGGCTGGGAAATTCTTCACTACCGGGAAGGCAAGAACAGCAATCCCCGTCAGGCCAGGGCCAGCCTGATAGCCAGAAAGCCCGAGGATCATTGATCGCGATGGCAAAGCCAAAAATTCTGCCTCTTAATATAGGCGTCATCGGCAAGCAGCACCTGTTGCCCTATGAGTGCGAAGTTCAACGTAGTCGCCGCAAGACGCTGGCCCTGTATATCCAGCATCGCAAGGTGATTGTCCGTTGCCCCCATCAGGCCTCCCGCAGGGAAATCACGGAATTTATCTCCGGTAATGGCGAGTGGATAGAACAAAGGCTGCTGGAAGAGGCTCAGCGCGAGCGAGAGATGCTGCGTATCGAGAAGGGTGGCAAAATATTCTATCGGGCCCGGGAGCTCACCATCGAGTTCAAGGAGTCCAGAAAGCATCGCATTCTTGTCAGTGGCAGCCGATTCATTATCCAGGGCCACAAACTCAATGCGGCGAAAGCCAGGGAACAGGTGGAAGACTACCTGATCGACAAGGCCAGTGAGTACATCGTTCCTCGTGCACGAGGACTGGCGAGGCATCTCGGTGTTGAAAACAAGATTACCGAAATCAAGCTGCGCAAGACCAAGTCAAAGTGGGGGCATTGCACCTCCCAGGGTGTGCTCCAATACAACTGGTTAATCATGTTGGCGCCTTACAGCATCATCGACTACATGATTACCCATGAAGTTTGCCATCTTGTGCATATGGACCATTCGAAACGATTCTGGAATCTGGTGCAGTCTATTTGTCCCAACTATGACCACTATGTCGAATGGCTGAAGGAGCACGAACACCGTTTCTGGTTTTGATTTATAGCGCAAAAGCGCATCCATGCGCATTTGCTTGGTCGCTCCTGATTCACTCCCAACTCTACAGGCAACTGTTCCAGGAAAAACTTTAGTCACTAACGGGCACTTCCATGGACGCCATGAAATAGTTGGGTGCCGATTGGGACGAAGGCAGGATAGGGTTGTGGAGACTCGCCGTAAACCCGGCCCAGCCGCCGATCATAGATCGGCGTCGTTCGCCTGTCGCTGCGAGCTTCGCTCGCAAAACGCTCGGTCTCACCCATGGGGGCTCGGGCGCGGCATCCCTGCCGCGCACGGTCTTCCACAACCCTATCCTCCCTTCGTCCCTCGTATTCCTGCGCATTTTTCCACTTCAATTGATGTAGATCTTGGGGCAAGTGCTAAACCGTTGGGATTTATTGTTTTTGGTAGAGGAGGTCCCAGACGCCGTGGCCGAGGCGTTTGCCTCGGGCTTCGAATTTGGTGGGGGGGCGGTCGGGTTCTGGCCAGAATTGTCCTTTGCCGTTGACGTTTTTCAGCCCAGGCTCTGCTTCCAGGACTTCCAGCATATGTTCTGCGTAGGGTTCCCAGTCAGTGGCCAGGTGCAGTCTGCCATCGGGTTTGAGCCTGCTCAGCAGCAATTTGACGAAGTCGGGTTGGATGAGTCGGCGTTTGTGGTGTTTCTTCTTGTGCCAGGGGTCGGGAAACAGAATCAGAATCCGGTCGATGGATTCCGTTTCAAGATTATGGCGCAAGACCTCCACGGCATCGTGGCAAACGATCTTTAAATTGCCCAGCTCGTTCTGATGAATGCCATGGAGCAGTTTGCCAACACCTGCCCGGTGTACTTCTATGCCCAGGAAGTTTTGCTCTGGCTGATTCTTCGCCATCTCCAGCAAGCTGTCACCCATGCCGAAACCGATTTCAACAGTGACAGGGGACTGGCCAGGGAACACCTGGTCAATGGGGAGGGGGCTGGCATCGAACTCCAGCACATGTTCGTCCCAGTGATTCTCTATGGCTTTGCGTTGGGAATCTGTCAATCGTCCAGAGCGAATCACGTAACTGCGCACTGGGCGCTTGGATATCTTTGGCGCGGTCATGGTGTGTCCAGTGGCAACAGTTGAGGCAAGGTTAGCGAGTCGTAAGAGAAGCCGGAGTGCAACGGGGCTTTAGAAGGTAGCAGAGCTTCAGAAACTGTTGCGCTTTAAAAAAAGGTGCCATCGATTGGGGATGAAGCGCTGGCGTAAAGCCTTCGTGGCATGCGTCCAGCGAGATAAGCTTCACGACCCGATTCCACGGCTTTCTTCATGGCGGAGGCCATTAACACCGGATCCTGCGCCTCGGCGATGGCGGTGTTCATCAATACGCCGTCACAGCCCAACTCCATGGCGATACTGGCATCCGACGCGGTGCCCACACCAGCATCAACGATAATGGGTACCGTGGCGTTTTCCAGGATCATGCGGATATTGTAGGGGTTACGTATACCCAGGCCAGAGCCAATAGGAGCACCCAGTGGCATCACCGCGACACAGCCGATTTCTTCAAGCCGCTTCGCAATCAGGGGGTCATCACTGGTATACACCATGACATGGAACCCATCCTCGACCAGGGTTTCCGCAGCCGACAGGGTTTCCGTGACATTGGGATACAGGGTTTTTTCGTCACCGAGTACTTCCAGTTTCACCAGTGAGTGGCCACCCAATAGCTCCCGGGCCATTCGACAAGTTCGCACGGCGTCGTCGGCGGTATAACAACCCGCAGTATTGGGGAGGATGGTAGTGTCCTCGGGCGAGATCACTTCCAGCAAGCTGGGCTCACCCTTGTCCTGGCCCAGGTTCACGCGGCGAATGGCCACGGTGATCATCTCCGCGCCACTGGCTTCCAGGGCGTCTTTGTTTTGCTCGAAGTCCTGATACTTGCCACTACCAATGATCAGCCGTGATTGATAAGTCTTGCCGGCAATTTCCAGTGCCTTGTCTGTTTTTGTCGCCACGCTATTTTTTACCTGTGATTGTTCTCGGGATTATTCTCTGGATAGTAATGTTTATTGGCGAGCAGCTTTGCCAGCTTCATTTGTGCCATTGCCGAATTAACCGCCACCAATTGCCTGCACAATCTCTATCTTGTCCATTGCCTGTAACGGATGCCTGGGGTGTTCGCTGCGGGGCACGATTTCCCCGTTAACCTCCACTGCAACCGGTCCGGAGCCGAGCTCGAGCTGTTGTAACAGGTCTTGCAGCTTCAGACCTGGTTCAATATCTCTCGCTACGCCATTGATGGTGACCGTTACTGACATCTCAAGATGGGCTCTCGCTGGCTGGCCTCACCGTCCATGCAAACCGCAACAGGGCTCCCCAGCCAATCAGGAAAGCGACTCCGCCGATCGGCGTGACAGCACCTAGCCAGCGCACGCCACTGATAGCCAGCAAATAGAGACTGCCTGAGAAGACAATGATCCCGGCGATGAACATGAATCCACTGACACGCAGGGCGCCGACATCGGGATTTTGCATCAGCAGGATACTGACCCCAAGCAACGCAAGTGTGTGATAGAAATGGTAGTCCACACCAGTCTGGTAAGTGTCCAGCAGTTCCGGTTCCAGTATCGCTTCAAGACCATGGGCACCGAATGCCCCCAGCGCGACTGCCAGCAAACCACTGATACTGCTGGCGAGCAGAAATAGTTTAGCCATGCGGGTATTGTCGGTGTAATCGGTGAGTAATAACAAGCTCTGGTATGAGTAGAAACAAGTGCAAGGTAATCGCGCAACCTGGCTCAATGAAGGGCAAGGATGAATTTCAGACAGTAGTAGCCAGAAAGAAAAAAGCCGCGACGAGTCGCGGCTTCAAATCAACATTGAAATGGTAGCAATGCCGGAATCAGATCAGGCTGCCATCCTGGCTTTGATCTTGTTCATGGCATTTTTCTCCAGCTGGCGAATTCGTTCTGCCGAAACGCCGTACTTGCCCGCCAGGTCATGCAACGTGGTTTTTTCGTCGCTGAGCCAGCGGCTACGCAGAATATCCTGACTGCGCTCATCCAGCTCATTAAGAGCTACATGCAAATGGCTGTTGGTAACTTCTTCCCACTCGGCTTCTTCAATATTTTCAGCCAGGTCGGAAGACTGGTCTTCCAAATAATAAGCCGGGGCCCGATAAGCATTATCATCATCGCTATCAGGCTCGGCGTCGAACGACGTGTCGAACGCGCTCATACGGCCTTCCATCTGCCGTACTACTTTCGGATCGACACCTAAATCCTGTGCAACTGCTTCAGTCTCTTCGTTGTTTAACCAGCCCAATTTCTTCTTGGAACTGCGAAGATTAAAAAACAGCTTGCGTTGCGCCTTGGTCGTAGCGACTTTCACGATACGCCAGTTACGCAGTATGTATTCGTGCATTTCGGCCTTGATCCAGTGCACCGCGAAGGAAACCAGGCGTACACCCACTTCCGGATTAAATCGCTTCACCGCTTTCATCAAGCCGACATTACCTTCCTGAATCAGATCAGAAAGGTTCAGACCATAACCCGAATAAGTTTTGGCCATGTGAACAACGAACCGCAGATGAGCCATAACAAGCTGTCGAGCAGCGTCTACGTCGTCTTCGTAGTAGTACTGCTTGGCAAGCTCGAGTTCCTGCTCAGGCGTCAAAACAGGGATGCTGTTCACCGACGCGATATAGGCAGTCAAATCACGACCCGGGCTGGCCGGATCCATAACTTGTAAACTCTTTCCTGTGTTCATGTCTTTGTGTTTAACCTCTAAAGACGCAATACGCGCCACTTAATAGACCAGATTTTAGCAGTTTTCGTTCCCTGTCGCTACACGGTCAAGGGCTACAGCATACATCAGCTCTGGGCTGAGTCCGTTTCTGCCAGATCATCTTGCAGGCCCTGCCAGCGCAAACATTTCGCACGCGCAAGACCTTATACGTATGGGTGGAGAGGCCGGATTTCAAGGCCTGACGCAAAAAATGCCTGATCAGGACAGATTCCGCAAAATGGCGATAAAAGTCGCAATCTAGGGCTCAATGGTCGATATATTTCGGTATATTGTAAGAAGTGCCGCAATCCAGCCGGTGCCGCCACCCACCACGATCAACAATAAATTTCCCGTGAAGCCCAGGCCAGACAGTTGAAACTGGCTTGAATAGAGCTCACTGAGCTGCGCCACCGGCCCGCCCAGCCCCAGGGTCAGCAGGCCCAGAACAAGACTGGCAACGAGGGCTCCGCCCAGTCCGAGCAAGGCACCCCGGTAGAGCAAAGGTCGAGCCACATAGGCATTGGTGCCGCCAATCAGCTTGATCACCCGAATTTCCTGCTGTTTGTTGGTCATGGCCAGCTTTACGGTGTTGCCGATTATGGCCACCAGGCCAAACAGCACCAGCACCCCCAGCAGGCTACCCAGCGACTGCAGCAGCTCAGCAATCGCCTGAACCCGCTGCAGCCAGAGACGGTCGAACTGGATGTTATCGACGCCTTCAACATCCGCCAGCCGATTGACCAGGTTGTCAATATTCTCCAGAGCTCCCTGCTCCACCGTGACAACAAGGCTGGGGGGAAGCGGGTTTTGCGGCAGTGAAAGCAGTACGTCACCCAGATCCCCGTTGGCGCTAAATGCTTCCAGCCCTTCCTGCGCCGTAATAATTTCTACACTAGCAACGCCTTCTAGCGTCAGTAAGTAATCACTAACTTCTGCAGTTTCTGCTGCAGACAACCCGATCTCCAGATACGCGTTGAACCTGGCATTGCTGGTGGACTCCCCAACACTGCTCATCAGGTTCAGGCTGATGACATACAACAGCGCCGGAAATAGCAGCGCGACAGCGATAACAAACAGCGTGACGCCGGTGGCGATGGGTGTCGCGGCAAGCTCTCGTAAGGTGCTGCCGACGATTGCGCGATGGGTCATCCAGAACTGGCTCTGCTGTGGCGGCTTGCTTTGCTTGTTACGAGAAGTCTTGCTGCTCATCACGTGCCACCGACCAGTTTTCCCTGCTCGAGGACCAGTGTTCGGTAGGGGAATCTTTCAATGAGGGTCTGGTCATGAGTAGCGACCAGCAGACTGACACCCACACTCTTGAACTGCTCGAAAACCTGCATGACTTCAGCAGAGAGTTCCGGGTCCAGGTTGCCAGTCGGTTCATCGGCAAGAATGATGTCAGGCCGATTGACCACCGCCCGGGCAATCCCTACCCGTTGTTGTTCTCCACCCGAGAGTTTCTCTGGCAGCATGCTCTCTTTCGACAGCAGGCCAACCTTGTCCAGCGCGGCACGAACCCGGCGACGGGCTTCACGGTGAGGAAAGCCGGCGATCTCAAGGGGCATTGCCACGTTGTCACCCACAGTTCTGTCAAACAGAAGCTGGTGGTCCTGGAAGACCGCGCCAATTTTGCGACGGTAAAAAGGTATCTGTTTGCGTGCAACGCGGTTGAGGTTTACATCACCCACCAGGATCTGGCCGCTGCTGCAGCGTTCCATCACCAGAATGAGTTTGAGCAGGGTGCTCTTGCCGGCGCCCGAATGGCCGGTAACAAATGCCATTTCGCCTTTGCCGACTTCGAAGCTGACATGACTCAGCGCATCACGGCCCACTTCATAGTGCTTGCTGACATCGTCGAACTTGATCATGCAACGACAATTCTTTGAGTGTATCGATTGATGGGAATTGGACTAAGAGTCGAACAGCGCGTCGACAAACTGCTGTGCATCGAAAGGACGCAGATCATCTACCTGCTCCCCGACCCCAATGAAACGGATCGGCAAGCCAAACTTCTTGGCCAGGGCAAACACGATCCCACCCTTCGCTGTGCCATCGAGCTTGGTCAGGGTAATTCCGGTCAACTGAGACGCGCTGTTAAAACTTTCAGCCTGACTCACGGCATTTTGGCCAGTAGTGGCATCCAATACCAGCATGACCTCATGGGGGAGATTGGGGTCCTGTTTGCGCAACACTCTGACGATCTTTTCCAACTCATTCATCAGGTTGTCTTTGGTATGCAATCGTCCCGCGGTATCGGCAATCAACACGTCGACATTGCGAGCTCGAGCAGCCTGCAGGGCGTCGAAGATAACCGAAGCACTGTCGCCCCCGGTTTGCTGTGCGATCACCGGAATATTGTTGCGCTCACCCCAGACCTGCAGTTGCTCCACTGCCGCCGCGCGAAAAGTGTCGCCCGCGGCAAGCAGCACAGATTTTCCCTCGGCCTGAAACCGCTTGCTCAACTTGCCAATGGTTGTGGTCTTGCCAACGCCATTGACGCCTACAATTAAAATTACAAAGGGCCCGTCCTGCTCTGGAATTTCCAGAGGCTTGTTGCTGATCTGCAAAATCGCCTGCAGTTCAGTCTTGAGACCTGCCATGAAGGCGGATGGATCCTGCAACTGTTTCCTGTCCAGTTTCTTCTTGAGGTTGGCAATAATCTGGTCCGCCGCCTCGAGACCAACATCTGCAGTAAGCAGCTGGGTCTCTACATCCTCGAGCAGGGATGCGTCGACAGTTTTCTCGCCCAAAAACAGCGTCTGCAAACCATCGCCAAGCCGGCCACGGGTTTTGCTCAATCCGCTTTTGAGCCGATCAAACAGACCAGCGCTCTTTTCTTCGGCCTCAGTGCTGGCTTTCTCGGATTGGGCATGTGGTTTGTCTTGTTTGTCTTTCTTGAATCCAAACATCTTGGGGACCGGGGCTGCTCGCTGGCGAATGGCCAGATTGAAGGCTGGGTATGCTATCACTCCCTTGTCACATAGCAATACCGGGGGGTGCGCTACCCTGCTGCTTTCTCTATCATGCCGACTGGCAATAGGCAGGCAGGGTCTCCATTCCTGATTTCAATAGCTCATGAACCCCAGGCATAGAGGAAAAGACAACCAGGTCAGGATTATTGGCGGTACCCATCGAAGCCGGATTATCCGCTTTCCTGATCAGGACGGATTGCGCCCAACCAGTGACCGAATCAAGGAAACCCTGTTCAACTGGATTCAAAATGACGTCAGCAATGCGGCCTGCCTGGACTTGTTCGCGGGAAGTGGGTCTCTTGGTATTGAAGCCTTATCAAGGGGGGCGAAATCTGTGCATTTCGTGGAAAGCGCAGCCGAAGCAGCAAAATCCATCAATGAAAACCTGGCAGACCTCGGCCTGGAGAAGGCGGTTGTGAGCCGTTCAAGTGTAGAAGCCTGGCTAAAAGATTCAGCAGCACAGAGTTTATTTGATCTGGTGTTTATTGATCCACCTTATGCCGATCAGAAGCTGGAAACCATCTGCGAGATGGTCACAACTGCTCAGTGCATCAGGTCAGGCGGGAAAGTCTATTTGGAAAACAATGCCGAGCTTTCACCCGAATCATTTCCCGAAAGCTGGCGATTGTTAAGACAGAAAAAAGCGGGCCAGGTGAGTTTCTATTTGTTCGAAACAACAAGCTAATAATTAAAGATGACATCTGACCCTTATAAAACGCCAACCGCGCTTGAACCTATTGTGGAATTCAAGCCTGCATTCTGGTTGCCAGACGGACACTCACAAACCTTGTGGCGGAAATTCGCCGGGGCAAAGCCCGTTGCCCATCGGCGCCAAAGGCTGGATCTCAGTGACGGTGATTTCATCGATCTGGATTGGGCAGAACCAGAGCCTGGGGATCAGACCAATGAAGAAATAATGGTATTGATCGTACACGGGCTATGTGGATGCTCCGGGTCTTCCTATGTATTGGCGCTGCAACAGGAGCTGATGAAGCGAGGCATGACCAGTGTCGCTATGAACCTGCGGGGTTGTAGTGGTGAAATAAACCGCAAAGCCCGGACCTATCATTCCGGTGTGTCAGATGACCTGGCAGAAGTGTATGGGAAGCTAACAGAAAAATACCCGAACAAATGCATCGGAGTCGTCGGTTACTCGCTGGGTGCCAACATCCTGCTCAAGTGGCTGGGAGAAGGAGGCAAACATGATGATTCCAGTGGGGAGATATCCGCAGTTGCTGTTTCAACTCCATTTACCCTGGCCGAATGTTCGCGGGCAATGCTGTCCGGTGGCCCAAGAATTTACGGTCGTTATTTTACCAGGCGATTGCTGGAATCGTTTCTGACAAAGAAGCAACAGTTCCAACAGCATGGTAACCAGGAGGAGCTGGACAAACTGCGACAGCTGGAGGGCATAGAAACCATTTCCAATATCTGGGAGTTTGATGATCGTGTCACGGCCCCACTGCACGGGTTTGCCGACGCGCAGGATTATTATCAGCAATGTAGCAGCATCAACTATTTGTCAGACATCAGGGCCAACACCTTGCTGATTCAAAGTGCCAACGACCCGATGATCCCTCTGTCTGCATTGCCGGACCCCGATGAGCTACCAGCCACCGTGACCCTGGAGCTTAGCCGTAAGGGTGGTCACGTCGGCTTCATTGCAGGTCTCAGAAAAACCTGGCTTGAACCCCGCATCGCCGATTTCTTCCTGACCCGGTAAATCCCTCGCAGCCAGTCAATGCCGATTGAGACCCCGGGGGCAATTAGCTAGAATGCCTGCTGCCTCACGGGAGCCTTCCATGAAAATAGCTGTCTATCCTGGCACGTTCAATCCGATCACCAATGGTCATACCGACCTGGTAGAGCGAGCCTCCAAGTTATTCGACAAAGTCATTGTCGCGGTGGGCACCAATGTGCAGAAGCACGGCACAATGGATGTGGACAAACGCGTTGCGCTTGCCAAGGAAGTGCTGGCACACATCTCCAATGTTGAAGTGCAAAAATTTGAATGCCTGTTAACCGATTTTGTGAAGTCCTGCGATGCCAATATCATCTTGCGGGGCTTGCGCACGGTGGCAGACTTTGAATATGAGTTTCAGCTTGTGGGTATGAATCGTATCCTGGCACCTGAAATCGAGACCGTATTCCTGGCTCCGGCAGAACACCTTTCCTATATTTCATCGACGCTGGTCAGGGAGATTGCTTCCTACGGCGGAGACATCTCGAAATTTGTGCACCCTTCCGTCGCCGAGGCTATCCGCAGCGAGTAGGGAAGCCCGACGCGCAGAGTTGCCTTGTTAGCGCTGGCAGTGATCACAATAGACAGTGCTGCGTTGCGCAATTCGGATTTCCTTTAGCGGTTTGCCACAGGCATTGCATGGCAACCCTTCACGGCCATAGACGAACAGGGATTGCTTGAAGTAGCCAGGTTCTCCATCACTGTTGGTGAAATCCCGTAATGTTGTGCCGCCGACCTCAATGGCTTTGGCAAGCACAGCTTTGATGTGAGTTACCAGTGTCTGGTACCGAAGCAATGAGATTGCGCCCGCTTTTCGTTTTGGATGAATTCCCGCCAGATGCAGAGCTTCGTTCGCATAAATATTACCCACGCCCACGACTACTTTGCTGTCCATAATAAATGTTTTAACTGGCGCCTTTCTATTCCGGCTCAGTTTATAAAGGTACTCTCCATCAAACACATCTGTTAATGGCTCGGGTCCCAGATTACGGATAAGCTTGTGGTTTCCAATGTCTCCTCGATGCCAAAGCAAACAACCGAAACGGCGTGGGTCGGTAAACCTCAGAGTCTTGCCGTTGCCCAGCTCAAAATCGAAATGATCATGTTTGCCCGCCTGGGAACCCGCATTCACGATACGCAGGCTTCCTGACATTCCCAGGTGGATAATCAACACCGCTTTGGCAGTGTGCAGCAACAAATATTTTCCACGGCGAGACACGCTATCTATTTTGAGGCCAGGAAGCGCTTTGATGAGTTGTTTCGGGATTGGCCAACGCAGCTTTGGCTGTCGTATTACTGCCTTTCTGATCGATTGATCTGCAATATGGGGAGCTATGCCGCGACGCGTCGTTTCTACTTCGGGTAATTCTGGCAAGTTGGGTATCACGCTAATTTTCGGAGACTGGCTGCTTTATAATGCAAGCCAGTACTGACAAGCAACACTGTGTAGCATTCTAATCAGGGAAGCCAGGGTCCGCGGGCCCGACAATCATTTATGGATAAGCCCGTAATTCTCGGCATCGATGCAGGCGGAACGTTTACCGATTTTGTGTGCCTGCGCCAGCGTGAAAAATGGGAAATCAGCATCCATAAAACGCTTTCAACACCCGAGGCGCCCGAGCGAGCCATTCTCCAGGGCATCGCAGACATGCAACTCGAGCAGGAGCTGCGGGAAGGCCGCCTGCGCATCATCCATGGCAGCACGGTGGCTACCAATGCGGCACTGGAGGGCAAGACAGCCAGAACGGTACTGATTACCAATTACGGTTTTGGCGACATGCTCACCCTGGCGAGGCAGACGCGCCCGGAGCTCTATGCACTTGAAATTGCGCCAGTGCCACCCCCAGTACCCTCAGAGTTGTGCCTGGAAACAGGAGGCAGGTTCACCGCTAGTGGTGAAGTTCTGGAAGACCTGGATCAAGACGAGCTCGAGGTCTTGATCGACAAACTCAAACAGCTCAAGCCTGAGGCGATTGCCATCAACCTGTTGTTTGCGTTTCTCGATGACCGCTTTGAGACTGCCATTGAAGCAGCCATTGGTTCAGCCGGCATAGCCGCATTCGTAAGTCGATCTTCAAAAGTACTGCCGGTTTACAAGGAATACGAAAGAGGAATTGCCACCTGGCTCAATGCTTCACTGGGTCCGGTAGTGCAGGGCTATCTCTCCAGATTGCGAGAGCAACTGGGCAGCTGCTCTTTGCAGATTATGCAATCCAGTGGTGAAACCATTGCAGCGGAAAAAGCAGCGGAATCGGCGGTCAATCTCTTGTTGTCAGGCCCGGCCGGGGGTCTCGCAGCGATCAAGTACCTCGGTGAGCAGATCAATTCCCCCCGCCTCATCAGTTTTGATATGGGCGGCACATCGACCGATGTGGCATTGCTTGACGGGGAGATCGGCATGACCACTGAAAGCAGCATCGGGCCCTATCCGGTTGCTGTTCCCTCGGTGGATATGCACACCATCGGCGCTGGCGGCGGATCAATCGCCTTTGTCGATAGCGGCGGCCTGTTGCAGGTTGGTCCCCGCTCGGCCGGTGCCAGTCCCGGTCCTGCCTGTTATGGTCAGGGAGGTGTTGAGGCCACCGTAACCGACGCCAATCTTGTGCTGGGTCGATTGCTGTCCACTACCGAGTTGGCCGGAGGCTTGAAACTGCAAGCAGCCCTGGCGAGGGATGCCATCGGTAAAATTGCGGACAGGATCGGTTTATCCATTGAGGAGACCGCGCTGGGGATCGTCGACATTGCCAATGAACTCATGGCCAAGGCGATCCGGGAGATCTCGGTGAATCGTGGCCATGACCCCAAAGAGTTTATTCTGGCCAGCTTTGGTGGGGCTGGGGGCTTGCATGTTTGTGCTTTGGCACAAGCCATGGAGATGCGCAGGGCTCTGGTACCCGATCGTGGAGGCGTGTTGTCAGCGCTGGGCATGTTGGTGGCGCCCAGAGGCAGGCAATTCACCCGTACAGTAAGCCTGCTCTCTTCGTCAAAGGATGCGGGCAAGATCGATGCGCTTCTGCAGGAGCTTGAGCTGAAAGGGCGCGAAGAGCTATTGGCAGAAGGCTTGAAGGACTCAAGCCTGCAATGCGATTTCAGTATCGACGTTCGTTACCTTGGTCAATCCTATACCTTGAACATACCCTGGTCAGGGCTGAAAGAGACAGAACAAGCGTTCCATGCCTTGCACGAAACACGCTATGGCTATCAACTGCAGGAGGAAACAGAATTCGTCAACCTGCGAGCCCATCTGATTGCTGCCAGCAGCCCGGTGCAAATTCCTCAGACCGAAGCGCCGCCGGAAGTTTGCAATAATCCTGAGACAATCAGGGTCTACGGTCATTCCGCAGCAGCAAAACACCTGCGTCGCGCAGACTTGCAGGTAGGCGACATCCATAGCGGCCCTGCTATTATCACGGAATATTCGGCTACCACCTATGTGGCGCCAGGCTGGTCCGTAGAAAAAGACCAGTGGGGCAATCTTGAACTCACCAGGACCGGAGACGCTTGAGCGGTGCGTCGAGCTTGCAGCAACCGCTACCCTTAATGGAAGGTAATGGATAAAGGCTTTTGCAGAACTCTGAATTAAAACCGGTGAGTATTGGCAGCGAGCGATTGCGCCCGCTACTGACCCTGGCTTTCCTGCTCCTTGTGACTTTGCCGAACCTGGCTTTCCCGCAATCGGACTCACCCGCTTCCGCCGAGTCGGGAGAGACAACGCCTGAAACCCCCGATTACTCTCCCGTTCTTTATGTTGATGTCCCTTTTGTGTTCGAGCCAGGAACCAGCCCGCAGTTGCCACCTCCGCTTATTCCTGCAGACCCTGATGTTTCGGAAGACGATCCCGCATTCGTCGGGCGAGCTGCCAGTATCGAGGAATATGCTCTTTCCATCGGACGCATCGAAGCGGAAGGTGGCGCCTGGGACGTCAACCTGGTTGAAACGCTCATCGCGCTCGGCGAATTACAGCAGGCCCAGGGAGACCATGCGTCGGCCGTGGCAACCCTGGACAGGGCGCTGCATATTCATCGCATTAACAGCGGACTGCACGCCACGGAACAGGTCGAATTAGTCCAGGAGTTGATTGAGAGTTATCTGGCTCTGGAAGATTGGGCCAGTACCGATCTCTACCAGAATTATTTGTACTACATTCAACAGCGGGCCTACGGGGCTGATGACCCACGCATGATTCCAGTGTTGGCCGGGCTGGCGCGCTGGAATCTCGAAGCCTTTGGGTTGGGCTTTGGGGATCCTCTTGGCCAGCGCCTGAGCACAGCCAACATCCTGTACAACGCGGCAGCCAGACTGTTGAGTGTGCACTATGGCAAGGCAGATGACCGCTTCATATCCTATCAAAGCAGCATCGTCGAATTGGCGTTCCTGATTTCCACCAATTCGGAACTGATGAATGAGGTAGATAAGCCCCAACACCGCAGTGAACAGGATCTGCTCCGCGACCAGCTCAACGAACCTGCATCGATAATACCGCTTGGGTTTAGTGCAGGAGAAAGTGCCTTGCTGGAAATCATCTCTGTGCATGAAACGGCCAATGACGAGCTGAAGCTGGCCGAAGCCCACACCCACCTGGGTGACTGGTATCTGCTGTCGGAGAGAAGGCGCAGAGCAGAAGAGCAGTATGCAATTGCCTGGAACCTGCTGGAAGACAAGCAGCAACAAGCTAACACAGAGCTTGCTGAAGTTCTGGCGGCAGAATCCACCCAGGCCAGATTGTTTGGTCGGGTTACTCCCATTCCGGTTTTCTACCAATATCCCCGCTGGGTATCCACTTCCCGGGGAGAGCGCCTGCCGCTGACTCAGCTACAGACGGGCGAAGTTGATCTTACTTTCAACGTCACACGTAATGGTCAGGTGAGAGATGTGGAAATTTTGAG
Source organism: Gammaproteobacteria bacterium (assembly GCA_040218615.1). Lineage (GTDB taxonomy): Bacteria > Pseudomonadota > Gammaproteobacteria > Pseudomonadales > Pseudohongiellaceae > UBA9145. The sequence continues at coordinate 155,597 of JAVJRC010000011.1, read as the reverse complement.
CGAAGAGACTGAGGCAACTTCCGGTCACTATGGCAGGGTGAGTCGTGAATTGCGGCGTTTCAGGTTTCGCCCCAGGGTGCAGGATGGAGTCGCAATCGAGTCCGAAAATAACCACGTGCGATTCCGATTTTGGTACTAATTTTAATTGGTTAGATGTAGCATCGAAGCAATCAGAGCTCTATTGTTAAGCAAGGATTAAGGGGTGCTCCACTAGGGTATCGTGGCAGAAAGGGTGGCTGCGCGGAACCTGAGCTGGCCGCGATGAAAATTCACGATCAGCGCCGTAGACGCGGCCAAATGCGCCGAATCGAAGCTAAACGTCGTCAAACGCGCTGAAGCGGGCTTCCGCGTCGTTGATTGTTCGGCAATCCAGCCCCATTTAGTTATCCTGACTCCTATGAGATTACAGCAGATGCAAATTGTTAAATTGGTCGTACTGGGTGTAGTCAGCCTGGCGCTGGCAGCTTGCCAATCAGCAGGCAGCAGCTCCAGCAGCTCGGCGGGTATGCCTTCGTCATCCAGCTCGAGCAGCTCATCAAGCTCGCCGAGCATGCCGTCCAGCTCCAGTTCGTCGAGCCAGTCCAGCTCGCAGTCCCAGTCCCAGTCCCAGTCTTCTGCCTCCAGCAGCTCGCAGTCGCAGAGTTCGCCTTCTTCGCCTCAATCCCAGAGCTCCAGCAGCGCCCAAAGCTCCAGCAACCCGAGCTCTTCCCAGGGCAACCAGTCAGCGAATTCCTCCAGTGCTGGCAGCACAGGCGGTATCCCCACTGCCAATCTGCCTAATCCCAACCAGGGCCAACAAAGTGGCAGCCAAACCGCCACCACCGGCCAGCAGTCAGGGGGTCAGACCTCTTCAGCCAGCGGCCAGGAACCAGGCCAGAATGCTGGCAGTCAGTCCCGCGTACCTGGAGATCAGGGCGATTCGGGCACCAGTGGGAGAGATACTTCTACTGGCGACCTGAATAATGGGCAAAGTGGGGCTCAAGGTGCTTCCGGGGGTGGAATCAGGAGGCCAAGTGGGAATTATAGTCTGGAAAACCTGCCGGGCCGGACCCAGGGTGGGGGAGACCAGCAGAGTTCAAACCAGTCCGGTGGGGGCCAGCAGAATACTAACCAGCCCGGTGGCGGCCAGGAGAGCCAACCGGCTGCCAGTCAAGCCGGAAGCGGACAGGATACAACTGCCAGTGGCTCCCAGGGCGGCGACCCCTCCGGCATCCCCGGCGGAGCAGTGACCTCGGCCGAACAGGCAGCCATTCTTGATGAGCGGCTGCGCCAGGGCTATGAAACATTTGACGGATTCATACTCAGCGAGCGAGAGCGCGCCCAGAGTGAGAGCAATGCTGCTGGCAGTGTTGCCATTGGCGGAGCAGCCGGTGGCGGTGGTGGCGGACAAAACCAGCCACAAACCATGGAAGAAGCTTCTTCTACCATGCCCACATCAGGCGCGGTGGCAGCAGCGGTGAGCCAACCCACTCAAGGCCAGGCGGAAGTGGAAACTTTTCCGCCGCCCGAAGATATTCCCAGCGGTCGTGATGATGATGTCGTTGCCCGACAAATACGCGAAGCCGCGATGCGAGAACCCGACCCCGAGTTGCGAGAAGCACTGTGGGAAGAATACAGAAACTACACAGGTATAGGTGAAGAGCAATGAAGTTGCCTATCAGACAGGCAGTTGGAATGATTTTCCTGGCGCTGTTAACTACCGCATGCGCCACACACACGGTTAAAACCACGACTTACACGCCAGTGGTTCAGGACAGCCAGAATGTTCCTGAAGAATTGTTGCTGGATGTGGGGGTCTCCATCTTCGATCCAGGTCTGGACGAGTTGACCGACGAGCAGGAGGAGATCACCAACGGACAGGTTCGGGTTGCAGAATCGCGGTACGCACCCTATCTGCTTGCCGAGACACTGCAGCGATCTGCCAACTGGGGCATCGTGCGGGTAATGCCCAACAATGCCAGCCCGATGGATGTGCAGGTTAACGGCACTATCCTGGAATCCAATGGTGAATCCATGATGATTCGGGTTCAGGTAGTCGATTCAGTGGGCCGTGAGTGGTACACCAAAGAATATGAAGAGGTCATCAGCCAGTTCAGCTATGACCCGCAGCAACGGCAGAAGAATGATCCGTTCCAGGTTGTCTATAACAAGATTGCCAATGATCTGCTTGCCTATCGCAAGGAGAACCTGGAGAACGACGATATCAGGAAAATTCGCACCGTTTCGGAAATGTTGTTCGCCCAGCGATTCTCCGAAGAAGCCTTTGGGGAATACCTGACCAAGGACAGGAACGGCTACTACCAGCTAACCGCCCTGCCTGCAGACAACGATCCTTTGTTAAATCGCATTCAGGATATTCGTGAGCGGGATTTCATGTTCATCGATACGGTGCAGGACTACTACGCCACCTATGTGCGACAGATGCGTCTACCCTACGACTCCTGGCGTGAGCAGAGTTATCACGAAACCATCGCGCTGCGGGAATTGCGTGATTCCGCCCGGCGCCGTTTCATCGCCGGTACTGCCGCTGTAATTGGTGGTCTGGCCGCTGCCACACAAGGTGGCAACTATGGCACGCAAGCCAGCGGTGCTGTTGGAGTCGGTGCAGGTGCCTACCTCATCAAGAGTGGTTTCGATCGTCAGGCAGAAGCCCGCATGCACATGGAGGCCATGTCAGAGCTTAGTGAGTCTCTGGAAAACGCAGTGGCACCCCAGGTGATCAATCTCGATGATCGCACCATCACTTTGTCTGGCTCTGTTGAGGAGCAATACAACCAGTGGCGCGAAATTCTGGCAGACCTCTATGCCACAGATTTGGGTCAGCTATAAGGAAATAGGCACAGGTTCAACAACCGGCCTGTAGTAATGATTGTCGGTAGAGTTGGAAATGTCAGAAAACCGAGAAGATAAAACAGAGCAGTCTCCACGAGACGCTGCGGCCCCAGACCCTTTTGCACAACAGGTTGCGCCGCCCCCATCCCAAAAACCTTCCCCGGCCATGTGGCTGGGGTTAGGCGCTCTCCTTATTGTTGCGCTGGCTGTTATTTTTGTCCTCCCCTCGGTGGTCTCGGAGTATGAGTTACCGCTGGAGCGCCGCATCGAAGTCGCGAACAATACCCCGGCACAAAACACGGCCGAACCTGAATCAACCATTTCACCGTTTGAAGAAGCCCAGCGCGCGATCCAGCGAAAGGAAGCACAAGACATTCTGGCAGAGCTGCTGGAGCGGCAATCGGATCTCGATGCCCTGGAAGTTAGTGAATGGGGTCAGGAGTCTTATGAAGCTGCCCTGGAGCAGGCGGCCATAGGGGACGAGTATTACCGCACACAGGATTTCGAGTTGGCGAGCCAATACTATGCGTCGGGACGTGATCAGCTTGTCGATTTACTGGAAACCACCCCAAATGTTTTGCAGCAGCTTCTTATCGAGGGGCAAAATGCGCTTGACGCCTCTGACTCTGCTACTGCGCAGGACAGGTTTTCACTGGCTCTGGTACTTGATGCCAACAACGAACCTGCCCAGATAGGATTGGAGCGTGCTCAAGCACTGGACGAGGTGGCCGCCCTGTTCGCAGAAGCAGAAGACCTGGTGGAGGATGGTGAACTCAATGCTGCGAGAGATATTTATTCCCGCATTACCGAGCTCGATAGCTACAACGAACTGGCGCCGCAAAAGATTGCCGAGGTCGACCAGCTATTGGTAGAGCAGGAATTCTCCAGAATCATGTCGGAAGGATACGCGGCATTGGCTGCGGGAGACCCGGAGCAGGCCATCGCAACTTTTCAGCGAGCCGCCGGTCTCGGCATCAACCAGCAAGAAGCTCAGGCAGCAATTGAGCAAACAGAAACAGAAGTGGCGAATGCGCAGATCAATGCCTTGCGGGCAGAGATTGATGCGGCAGAGAGCAGTGAGCGCTGGGCCGATGCAGTAGCCGCCTATGACAAGGTGCTGGCAATAGACCCGAACCTGACCTTTGCCATCAGCGGCCGTGACAATGCCGATACCCGCGCTGCGCTGGATGCTTTTCTGGTCAATGCCATCAATAATCCTGAGCGCCTGTCTGAAGATGAAGTCTATGATGAGGCGGCTGGGTATTATTTTGCCGCTCGCGACAGCATAGAAAATCCCGGGCCTAGATTAAGCGACCAGTTGGATGAACTGTACGCCCTGTTGGAATATTCCCAGGTGCCACAAGAAGTGACCCTGGTTTCGGATCTATTGACAGAAGTCGCAGTGCTTCGCGTTGGTGAGCTTGGAAAATTCGAACAACAAACTCTCTCTCTCAAGCCTGGCCGGTATGTGGCCATTGGCAAACGCCCTGGATTTCAGGATGTGCGCAACGAATTCACAGTTGGATTTGGGCAAACACCCGATCAGGTAGTCGTGCGCACTACCAATCGGGTTGTGCCTACAAGCGGGCGGTGAACCATGGCAAAGCCCGAAGATCATAAGCCCGATAATGGGGCACTTGACCCCATAACCCCCATAGACTTCACGCCCAGGCAGGATGAAGGGCGAAAGTTTAGTTATAAATTTCATTGGTTCCATCCCGTAGTCGCACTGTTCGTGATCGTCTCTTCGGTTTCCGGATGGTTTGTGCTCACGGCCAAGTCCGTTTCCATCGCAGTTGAACCCATTACTGCCGATGTCCAGATCGAAGGTGGTCTTAATTTCAAACTGGGTCAGCGGTATCTGATTCGCTCTGGCTCCTATGAAGTTACCCTCACCAATGAGGGCTATCACGACACTGTCACCCAGCTGCTGGTGGGTTCCGAACAATCCCAAACCCATCCTTTTACCATGCGCAAATTGCCCGGCATTGTTTCTGTGGATACGGGGGATGTTGAAGGCGCGCGCGTTCAGATCGACGGCATCGATATTGGCGAGACACCTCTGGTGGATGTGGCTGTGGAACCCGGAGAGCACCAATTAACCATCAGCAAGGACCGCTACCTGGACTATGGAGAAACCATCACCATCGAAGGTCGCTCGGTAGAACAGGATTTCGAGGCTGATCTGGAACCGGCTTGGGCTACGCTCTCTTTTACCACCTCACCCGCAGGCGCGGATGTGTTGGTTGACGGCGAGCTCGTCGGAGTGACACCACTGAATGCGGAAATACTCCAGGGTGAAAGAGACGTCACTTTGAAACTGGCCGGTCACAAGGCATGGCAGGATGACTTCGACGTGATCGCTGGTGAAGACATGGTGGTGCCTGAGGTAGAACTGGAGCCGGCAGATGGCCTGGTATTTATCCAGAGCAATCCAAGCGGTGCCAGCGTCACCATTGATGGAGAGTTCCAGGGGCTGACCCCGCTGGAAGTAGCCCTGACCCCCAACGAGATCCATAAAGCCACGTTTTTCAAAAATGGCTATCACCCTGGCAGTACAACCATTCGCACTGCGCCCAATGAGGAAAGCGCAATAGCCTTTGAGCTGGATCCGGTGCTTGCCACCGTACAGATAGTTGCCGAGCCCGCAGATGCCGAGCTTTATGTAAACGGTGAGCCTCTGGGTCTGGCCAACCAGACACTGGAACTCATGGCGGTCAGCCAGCAAATCGAAGTCAGAAAGGAAGGCTACGTTCCCTACACCACAGAATTCACCTCGCGACCGGGTCTCGACCAGGTGATCCGGGTCTCGCTGAAGTCACTGGAGCAGGCGCGGCTGGAACAGATCAAGCCTGAGATCACCACGGTAGCGGGACAATCCCTGAAGCTGTTCTACCCGGGCGCTTTCACCATGGGTGCTTCGAGACGTGAACCGGGGCGTCGTTCCAACGAGACCTTGCGTGACATTCAATTGAATCGCCCGTTTTATTTCGCCTACACCGAAGTTACCAATGCCCAGTTCAGGCAGTTTGATGCCGACCACAGCTCGGGCACGATTCAGGGATTAACGCTGAACAACGAAGCACAACCGGCAGTGCGGGTAAGCTGGACGCAAGCAGCACTGTATTGCAACTGGTTGAGCGAACAGGAAGGGCTGCCCCCGTTTTACCAGGTTGATGGTGAAGAGGTGGTTGGTTTTAACGAAGAGTCGATCGGCTATCGATTGCCCACAGAAGCCGAATGGGCGTGGGTTGCCCGCACCGATGGCAGTGGCAATGTGCTGAAGTATCCCTGGGGTGATCAGCTTCCTCCTGCTGACAACGCAGGTAACTTCGCTGACGTCACTGTTCAGGCATTTCTTGGCGAGGTGATGTTCAATTATGACGATGGATATTTCGCCACCGCTCCTGTCGCTTCATTCGAACCGAATCATCACGGCATTTATGACATGGCAGGCAATGTAGCCGAGTGGGTGCACGATCACTATGGTTCGGCGGGCAGCATCGGTGTTGAGACTGATCCAATGGGTCCGCAGCAGGGCGAATTTAATGTGATACGTGGCTCCAGTTGGGCACATGGTGCGATTACGGAGATGCGACTGTCATTTCGTGATTTCGGAGTTGAGCCGCGGGACGACGTTGGATTTCGCGTAGCCCGTTATCTGGAATAAGTCGCCAGGCCTATTGAGTTCTGGCGTCGCAATTGCCGGCAATAGTTATTCGCAATAGCAGAAAGGGAAAGGTTAAAAGGATTAACAGATGAAGCAAGGTTCCTTGTACGAAACATTTTTCCAGATAGTCGCACTGATATTTTGCGTCATCATCGTGCATGCCACTTATGTCACGGTGGTGAGACCCATCGCCGATGACATCCAGGCGTTCCAGGCAGAGCAGCAAGCCACCGATGAAAACTTTGTTCCCGAACGATCCGTGTTTGTCATCTTGCGCGATTTCGAACAGGAGACCTGCATCATCCTCATGCTCTGGGCTGTTTTCATTATTGGCCTGAAAACCCAGCAAACTTTACGTCAGCGATCGTTGCTGGACAGAACCTTGATTCAGGTAAACGAGGGTATGAGTATCCTGCCGGAGGATGCCCGCAACTATGCGCGGCCCGTGCAGGCACTACCAGAAAAAGAGCAGGACTATCTGTTGCCCAGGGCAATCCTCGCAGGCCTGCACAGATTTCAGAGCACACGCAGCATCCAGGGTGTCGCGGCAACCATCAAGGATGTCTGCGAGACTGAGGCAGACCGCATGGAAACGGAACTGACTATTGTGCGCTACATTGCCTGGGCAATTCCTTCCATTGGGTTTCTAGGCACTGTCCGCGGTATTGGTACCGCTCTGGGGCAGGCCTATCAGGCAGTCAGTGGAGACATCGTCGGCGTAACCGTGAGTCTGGGCGTGGCATTTAACTCTACATTCGTGGCGCTGGTCGTCAGTATCTTCCTGATGTTTTTGCTGCATCAACTACAGCTTTTACAGGATCGCCTGGTACTCGATACCCAGAATTATTGTGATGAACGCCTGGTACGCCATCTACAGGTTCCAGATCATGATGGACACGATTAAGGGCAGAACCGAATGAGCCATACAGTCATTGAGCTGAATGACAGAGCGATAAGGGTTAGCGACAGCAGTGGTTTACTGCTGCAGAGCCCAGGCTTTGCCCTGGCTGATGGTGGAGAGATTTTTCTTGGCGAAAAGGCTGAAAAGCAAGCACGCCTGAAACCCACACAAAGTTACAACAAATACTGGCATGAGCTGAGTCTGGATCCAATCGACCACGGCAACAGCTTTCGCCACTATGCAGACATTGCATTCGCTCATCTGCAGCACCTGGCCGATGAAGAGGCCATCGACGGTGACGTCATTCTCGCAATACCAGGCAGCTTCACCCGGCAGCAACTTTCCATTTTGCTGGGGCTTACCCAGCACTGCGAATTCAATGTGGCGGGCATGGTTGATTCAGCTCTGGCTGCATCCATAGCAGAAGCCTCGGCAACACAATCGCGCCATATTGTTTATGCGGATCTGCAACTGCACCAGGTAGTGCTAACCCGATTGAGCGCGGAAGGCCAGCAACTTACTGCTGGCTCTGCCGTTCAAATTCCCGGAGTTGGCAGCGAGAATTTCATGGACCTCATGATGCAGATGGCCACCAGGATGTTCATTCAGCAATGTCGGTTCAATCCCCAGCACAATGCTGAGTCTGAGCAACAGCTCTATAACGAATTACCCGGTTGGCTGGTGCAGGCGCAGGAAGGCAACCTGGTTCTGGAGCTGAAGGCGGGCACTACCTTGCATACGGCAAAGATGCCTTACGACAACCTGGTTTCCAGCCTGAAAGGACATTTCGGCAAGATCAACGAGCAGATCCTGGCGTTGGCTAAAGAAGCCGACACCCAAGTACTGATTAGCCCGGCGCTGGCAACCTTGCCAGGCTATGAAGCCAGTCTTGCTGAGGTTGCCGACATGCAGGTGCAGGACGCCGGTGCAGTTGGTAATGCCTGTTTTGAACACCTGGGGGCAATCACTCAAAACCCGGACGGCATCCAATGGGTCAAGGCCCTCCCTCTGGCCGAACAAGCCGCAGGCAAGAGCCGACAATCCCGAGCCGACAAAAACCTGCCCACACATGTTCTGTTTCAAAACCGGGCCGTTCCCGTTAACAGGGTCAGGATTGCCAATAGCGACTCGGTAAATGGCCACGCGGTGTCTACTGGCACACTGACCTTATCTATTTCCGGACTGCCTGCGTCTTTGGGCCGCATTGAAAAACGCAAAGACGGGGTCTATTTTGACAGTGGTGAAGTGGAGTATCTTTTGAACGCCAGTTCTGAAACCGGGGAGAAGAAGCTGTCTGTCGGTGACCGGCTACATTTTCAGGGCAGTGACGACGAGTTGATTCTCATACAGGTGCACGATGTCCAGTGAACACAAAGCAGCAAGACGACGGGTAAACCCGCTCAGCCTGTCCTTTCTGGACGTGATGTTCTGTGGCTTTGGTGCGGTCATCCTGATCTTCCTGATTCTCGATCACAACGCGACCGTATCCGATGTGGAAACCAGCCCGGATCTGTTGGCGGAAATTAATCTGCTGGAAGAGGAAATACGGGAGGGTCAGCTAGGCCTGGTTCGCATTCGCAACACCCTCTCCGAGGTGGACCTGGAAGTGGTGGAAGCCCAGGGTCTGGCGCGGCAGATACAAAGCCAGATCGATACCTTCCTGCAGGAACTGGCGGCGCTGGAGAATTCAAGCACCGCCACGGTCGAGGATGTGGCGCAGCTGCGCGCCGATGTGCAACAGCTTGAGGAAGAAGTGCTGCGCCTGCAGGCCAGCGCCCTGGAACAGGAAGGCACCAGTGTGCGGCAGTTTATCGGGGATGGTCAGCGACAGTATCTGTCCGGGCTCTATCTTGGCGGCCAGCGCATCCTGATTGCCATGGACAGCTCCGCCAGTATGCTGGATTCCACCCTGGTGAATATTATCCGAACCAATTTACGTGACGATGTTTACAAGCGCGAAGCACCAAAATGGCAACGTGTTGTCAAAATAGTGGATTGGGTCACCACCCAGCTTCCGGTCATCAGCCAGTACCAGATTTATGCCTTTAACGAAGAAGTACGTGCCGCCCTGCCTGGAACCGAGGGAACCTGGCTGGAAGTGGCAGACCGGGACCAGCTCGACGACGTGGTGGAGCAGGTGGTGAATATCGTCCCGGAGGGAGGCACCAATTTTGAGCGGCTGTTCCAGGAGATCTCCAGCATGTCTCCGCCACCGGACAATGTTTTCCTGATCACCGACGGCCTGCCTACGGTGGACAACCGGGGTGCCAGAGATCCACTTATCGCACCCAGGGACCGGCTGGAACTGTATGAGGAATCTCTGGAGAACATGTTGCAGGGAATTCCGGTCAATATCATATTAATGCCAATAGAAGGGGATCCCAGTGCCGCCGGTGCCTTTTGGGAACTGGCCCTCATTACCCAGGGGACGCTGCTGTCACCCTCCAAAGACTGGCCAGGAGGCAGCTCTGCGGTTGAACAGGATGAGGCTGAACCCAGGGATGACACTTCAGTGGCAAGGGTAGAGACTAGCGAACAGATCTCCATGGATCTGGGTGTGTCTTTCCCTACGAATATATAGACAGGAGTAAGGCCCCGAGTCGATTTAGCCATGAGAAAGAGCAGACGAGAAACCGATTCATTTACCGTGTCCTTCCTGGACGTGGCGTCCTGTGGCTTCGGCGCGATGATTATTCTGCTGATGATCGTGAAGCCCTCTGACCCTGCAGTGCTGGAGATTTCGGACATCACGCCGGAAGCCTCGGTTACCGAATTGCGCGAACAACTGTTTGAGATCCGCGGTGAAACCACCATCGTCAATCGTGAGCTCAACGCCAAGCACGAACAGCTCTCCGCCCTGACCGACCGCATCGCTCGCCTGCGCCGTGACCTCAACGATATTGAAGGTCGATACAATGCCTCAAACCAGCTCTCGGAGGAGACTACCGATGAGATTGGCCGCCTGGCCATCGCCCGGCAGACCCTGACCGAAGAGATGCAGCGACTACTGGCCAATGTTCAGGCACCGGAAGAAAACGCCATCGGTGGTGTGCCGGTCGATAGTGAATACATTATTTTCGTCATCGATACTTCCGGCAGCATGTACAACACGCCTGGCAACTGGAACAAGCTGCTTGAAACCATCGACAACACCCTGGACGTATACCCGGAAGTAAAAGGCATCCAGGTTATGAGTGACCAGGGCGACTATATGTTCAACAGCTACAGGAACCAGTGGATTCCCGACACGCCGGGACGGCGTAACCAGATTATTTCGACTCTGCGCTCCTGGCAGCCTTTCAGTAATAGTAGCCCTGTAGAAGGTGTGACACAGGCCATCAGTACCTACTATGAGCCGGGCAAGAAGATCAGTATCTATGTGCTGGGTGATGATTTTCAGCCCGGCGGGTCTATTCAGAACGTGCTGAATACGATCGACCGGATCAATGTGGAAGACGCCAATGGTGATCGACTGGTGCGCATTCATGGCATAGTATTCCCAACAGTAATTATGGGACCTCCCCGCTTCAGGCAGTCGGCATATCGATTTATCAATCTGATGCGGGAGATGACACAGCGCAATGGCGGTACCTTTGTAATGGTACAATAGGAAGGCTCTTCGGGCTCAACGCCAGCAACCGTGGGCCCCGATTTGCTAGTATTTGAATAAGTGGAAAAGTTACAACGAGCAGTATTGGGACATGACTAAACAGCGCAGTTTTAACAGCAAGACTTTCCGGCAAGTGCTCCTGCCAGCACTGGCTTTGCTGCTGGTTGGCTGTGGCGTCAACAACGTGACCATCGAGGGCAGTTTTCCGACGCCCAATATCAGCAAACTGCCTCTGTCAGTTGCGGTTTACTATGACGACGCGCTGAAGCAATTTGCCTACCTGGAATATTCAGAAACAGGTTCCGAAGAATACAATATCGAAAGCGGGCAATCGCACGTGGAATTGTTCGATGCCGTGTTGCCTGCCATGTTCGAAAACGTGGTAGAAATTACAGATATGGAACAGGCCCAGGCGCAAAATGTTGATGCGGTATTCATGCCCCTGATTGAAGAGTTCCAGCTGGCCTTACCATCGAAAACCAAACTCGATGTGTATGAAGTCTGGATTAAATACAATATGAGGTTGGTGACACCCGAGGGTGATTACATCGCCGACTGGGTGCTCACGTCTTACGGTAAAACACCAACGGAAACTTTTCGTTCGGTGGAAGCAGGAATTAATGAAGCGGCCATCGTTGCCTTGCGTGACCTGGCATCAAGCTTCTCTCTTACATTTACACAGGTTCCCGAAGTGCGCGACTGGCTTGCCAGTATCTAGCAGCAAGGCGCAGCATGAGGTTCACTATGAACAGCTACGGTCTACAAAACAGAGCCAAGGTATTTGTACTAATTGCATTCGGATTTCTATCTGCCTGCACCAGCACCACGGTGGATGAATTTCGGCAGGGTGAAACCGGCATTGAGAGTCATGAATCAGTGGTGGTCCTGGGCCGGCGCCAGGCCAGTGACTACGAAACCGATTCCGACTTTGTGGAATGTGTGGGTGAGCGAATGGCTCGTGGCGACGGAGCCATCAATGTGGTGCCCGAGCAGGAGTTCGTGGATGCCATGTTTCCCTGGTTTGAGCCCAGAACAGCACCCCTGCGTACCAGAGACCTGGAAACGCTCATGGCAGAAGATGTGGTCGCCAGGAAGATGGGTGAGTTTGGAATACGCTACATAGTCTGGGTTGACGGATTTACCGAAACCACAGACCGACAAGGTTCTATATCCTGCACTATCGGACCGGGAGGTGGCGGTTGCTTTGGCTTCGGCACCTGGGAAGATGATGCCAATTTTGATGCTCGAGTCTGGGACGTCGGATCGTTGACCAATGTGGGAACGATCAACACCGATGCCTCAGGCCAGTCCTATCTGCCTGCCCTGGTGGTGCCTATACCACTGATAGCCAGAGTTGAGGCCAACGCCTGTAGTCGTTTGGCCACGCAACTTAAAGAGTTTGTACAAGGTAGCTAATACCTGACGGGTGGCCCTATGTTTTGTTTCAGTCCTGAGAAGCCGGCACCCAAGCTGGTGGATGTCACGGGATTTTCTTCCCTCGGTTTGTGTACTCGTTTAATCACTGCCCTGGCCTTGCTGGCCCTGTTGGGTTCCTGTGCGGTCAACCCGGCAACCGGCGGTGCCAACCTGGTGTTAATGACCGAAAGCCGGGAAAAGGAAATTGGTGCCGAGGAGCATGAAAAGGTTCTGGCCAGCCAGCCCATCCTGGAAGACGAAAAACTGCTCGCCTATGTGACCGAAGTTGGCAACAAGGTGGCTTCGGTGAGCCACCGGCCTGAACTGGGATACACGTTTACCATTATCGACAGTCCCGACATCAATGCCATGGCCTTGCCCGGTGGCTATGTGTATGTGAATCGCGGCCTGCTTACCTACATGAACTCCGAGGCAGAGTTGGCTGCGGTTATTGCGCACGAGATTGGCCATATCACTGCCCGCCACGCGGTACAGCTACAGGCCCGTGGTGCGCTTGCCAATGCCGCTGCCACAGTCGGTGGCTTCGTCACCGCGGTGGCAACCGGTAGCGGCTATGCCGGTTCACAAATCAGCCAGGTAGCTTCCATCTGGGCGCAAACAGGGCTGAGTGGTTTCGGTCGCGAAATGGAACTGGAAGCGGACAGTCTTGGCGCCGAGTATCTGCTTAATGCAGGATACGACCCTTCCGCAGTGATCGACGTGGTAACCGTATTAAAGAACCAGGAAGATTTTAACCGCCTGGTGACAGGCAGTGGCGGTGGCTACCACGGTCTGTTTGCCACTCACCCTCGCAATGATACGCGTCTGCAACAGGCGATCGCCTCGGTTGGTGCATTGCAACCCGGGGAGGTCACCGAAAACGATAACACAGCATTCCGTGAGGCAATTGATGGACTGGTGGTAGGGGCCAGCGCAGCGGCTCAACAACAGGATCAACGCAATCGTTACTATCAAACTACATTGGGTTACACATTGGTCTTCCCCGACGAATGGGAAATTGCTGAAACTTTTACAACCGTCACAGCGAGTTCGGAAGGATTTGGCAAGATCAATATCGAAGCCCGTCGCCTGCAAGAAAATATAGCGCCACGTGACTTTATTAGAGAGACTCTGGGCATTACGAACCTGCAGAAATCTGAGCCCCTCTCCCAGTATCGCCTGAATGGTCATACGGGGATGCACGTGTCTCCCTTAACCGGGAACACGGAGCGCATTGCGGTTTTGTATCTTGGCCCTCGTGCCTTCATCATCCGGGGCGAGATAATCAATGCCAGCAATGTGGACGAAGTCGATGAGCTGATGATGGAATCCATCCGAACCTTTCGCGCTATCCAGCGGGGCGAAACCTTGCTGGGCAGCGAAATGAAGATTCGCTATGTTCAGGCCACTGAATTTTTCGATTTTGCCGTCGTTGCACAATCGAGCAAAATCGCCAATTATCCCGAAGAAACCCTGCGCCTGCTCAACGGCTATTACCCTACGGGTAGCCCGGAAGCTGGAGAGTGGGTGAAGCTGGTTGAATAGAAGCCCGGCTTTGATTTTGTTGCGCAAACCCCGGCTCAGCGCCTAAGCCCCTGTTACATAAGCCTATCTGGTTCACAAACCATCCCAGAGGTGGTTTGTTTTTCACTGGTGCAGGGGTACACTTGCACGAATCCTATGCTCTGCAGACGCCAGATATCGTGGTTCCTGCAGCATGGCGAGTTGCAACAGATTGGCGCATTAACAAGGATTCGACGCAGTGGCCGCAGTGGAAGAACAGAACAAAGGCAATACGGCTGGGCAGAAGCCCCAGCGTCCCAATGCGCCTCTGGATCTCAGAGACTTCCTCGATGGCCTGAAAGACTCGGGTCGAATCAATCAGGAAGACTATGACCTTGCGGTTAAAAACCGCAACGCTGCTGAGCATCGAGCCAAACACATTCTTCATTTCATGGCTGACCTGAATCTGGTCGATCAGAAAAACCCTTCCCGTAATCTTGATATTGAAACTCTCACTCAGGCATTGAGTGAGCAATGTGGTCAGGACTACTACCGCATCGATCCGCTTAAGATCAATGTCGCCCAGGTTACCAAGGTGATGGACTACAAGTTTTCCCAGCGTCACGGAATTCTTGCGGTCGAGGACAACTTCGATGAAGTCATCGTTGCCAGTGCGGAACCCTATGTCGATAGTTGGGAATCCGTTCTTGAGCACACGTCCGGGAAGAGGCTCAAGCGGGTAGTCTCCAACCCGGTCGACATCAAGCGGCTCACTTCCGAATTTTACAGTGTGTCCCATTCCATTCGGGGCGCAACCAAAGGCCAGACCCAGTTAAAGGGCATTGGCAACCTCGAACAGATGCTGGAGCTTGGCAAGCTCAAAGACCCGGAAGCCAATGACCAGCACATCGTTAACGTGGTGGACTGGCTACTCCAGTATGCCTTCGAACAGCGCGCCAGCGACATTCATATTGAGCCGCGAAGAGAGCAGGGCAATATCCGTTTTCGCATCGACGGTGTGTTGTATACCGTCTATGCCTTGCCCATGCAGGCACTCAGTGCCGTCACCAGCCGACTGAAAATTCTTGGTCGCATGAATGTGGCCGAGAAACGCAAACCCCAGGATGGGCGTATCAAAACCAAGAGTCCCAATGGGGACGAAATCGAACTGCGTCTGTCTACTTTGCCGACGGCGTTCGGTGAAAAGCTGGTGATGCGAATCTTCGACCCGGAGGTTTTGCTCAAGCCATTTGAAGAACTGGGTCTGGTAAACGATGACCTGGAGCGCTGGGGCAAGATTACCGGCAACAACCATGGCATTGTCATCATCACCGGGCCTACAGGAAGTGGTAAAACCACCACCCTGTATTCCACGCTGAAATCCCTGGCCACCGAAGAAGTGAATGTGTGCACCATCGAAGATCCCATCGAGATGGTGGAAGACAGTTTCAATCAGATGCAGGTACAGGAAAACATCGACCTGGGTTTCGCAGACGGCGTGAAAGCCCTGCTGAGACAGGATCCGGATATCATCATGATCGGTGAGGTTCGGGACTTGCCCACTGCGGAGATGGCCATCCAGGCTGCACTGACCGGTCACCTGGTGTTCACCACACTGCATACCAACGATGCACCATCGGCTATTACCCGCTTACTGGAGCTTGGCGTGCCGCCTTACCTGCTGAAAGCCACGGTGGTCGGCGTGATGGCCCAGCGACTGGTGCGGGTGCTTTGCCCCCACTGCAAACAACAAACCGAGGTGACAGAAGAAGCCTGGGAAACCTTGACCGCTCCCTGGAAAGTGAAATTACCTCGCAAGGCGGCTGATGCAGCGGGCTGTCTCGAGTGCCGTGAAACTGGATTCCTGGGCAGAGAGGGCATCTATGAAGTCATGCCATTTACAGAATCCCTGTACAATTTCGCGGATGACAAATCTGACTTGCCTGGTCTGCGTAAACAAGCCTACAAGGAGGGTATGCTCAGCCTGCGACTCAGTGGTGCACAAAAGGTCGCTTCCGGACTAACCACGGTTAATGAAGTCCTGCGAGTCACGCCCGACATGCAAAATTGATCAGGCTCGTGCCTGATTTCAATTTCACCGCTCTCCACTTCACCGCTCTCCACTTCACCGTTCTCCACTTCACACCGCTCCACTGAAATTCTACAGCCTCGCGGCGATAAATTGCCGCAGGTTCTTGTATCATGCCCATTCTCATCCAGGCATGAGCATTTTCATGGCGCAAGCATCACACAAATACCTGATCATCGGACCCTCCTGGGTAGGAGATATGGTTATGGCCCAGTCCCTGTTTCGCTGTTTGAAGCAGGAGCAGCCCCAGTGCGAGATTGTGGTCATGGCGCCGGACTGGACCAGGCCACTACTGGACCGAATGCCAGAGGTCGCTGCGAGTTTGCCTGCTGAGTTGGACCATGGTGAGCTGAAACTGGGCATTCGTAGAAAAATTGGCAGAGAGTTGAGAAATCACGGATTTACTCACGCCATTGTTCTGCCCAATTCATTCAAGTCAGCACTGATACCGTTTCACGCCAGGATACCGATGCGAACTGGCTGGAGAGGTGAGTGGCGCTTGCCATTGCTGAATGACTGCCGCAAGCTCAATGCTGACGCTTTTCCAAAGATGGTGCAGCGATTTGCGGCGCTGGCCTACCCGGAAGCTCCGGAACCCCCGCAGCAGGTTCCCCCGCCGAAACTGGCAGTGGATTCAGAAAATGTGGTCAAGGCCATGGCAAGGCACAATTTGCAGCTCGGCAGCAAGGTGCTGGCCGTGTGTGCAGGCGCAGAGTTTGGTGCTGCCAAGCAGTGGCCGGCGGAACATTATGCGACCACGGTGAACGAATTGATCGGGGAGGGCTGGCAGGCCTGGTTTTTTGGCTCCGCCAATGACAAGCTGACGACTGAATCCATCCTGGCCGATATCGACGCTCAGAATCTGGCCCAGTGTTCAGATCTCACTGGTGCCACCTCGCTGGCAGAGGCAATCGATCTGATGAGCTGTGCGGATACCGTGATCTCCAATGATTCCGGGCTCATGCACGTTGCGGCGGCCCTGCAAAAACCCGTGGTAGCCCTCTATGGTTCAACCTCGGCAGACTTTACACCGCCCTTGTCTGAAAGGGTAGAATTGCTGTTCACTGATATTGAATGTCGACCCTGTTTCAAACGGGAGTGCCCTTACGGACACCTGAAATGTTTGACTGAGCTGAAGCCGTCCCGGGCCATTAATGCCGTCAGACAAATTGAACACGGCGTAACATAAAAGGATTGCACGGTTGCGCGTACTGATAGTTAAAGTTTCTTCCCTGGGCGACATTATTCATACTCTTCCAGCGGTAACCGATGCCCACCGCGCACACAAGGACCTGGTGTTCGACTGGGTGGTGGAAGAAAATTTTGTTGAAGTGCCGGCCTGGCACCCGGCAGTGGACCAGGTCATTCCTGTCGCCATACGACGCTGGCGAAAAAACCTTGTAAAGACTTATATGCGCAAGGAATTCCGCTCATTCAAGAACGCCCTGCAAACTGAGCACTACGATCTGGTTATCGATGCACAGGGTCTGATCAAGAGCGGCGTAATCAGCCGACTATCCCGGGGACTCACCATTGGGTTGAGCAATCGTACAATTCGTGAGCCACTGGCAACCTTGTTTTACAACAAGGTCTATTCTGTGCCCTGGTCAGAACATGCAGTTGACCGGGTCCGGCAACTGTTTTCACGGGCACTGAAGCATCACTATGACAAAGACGAAGTGGACTACGGTCTCGATACCAGCCAGTTTGACAATGGCCAGTCTGACAATGAAGAACCTGACAGGAATGAGAAGAGTGTGGTGTTTCTTCATGGAACTACCTGGGTAACCAAGCACTGGCCAGAGTATTATTGGAGACACCTGGCACATCTTGCGGGAGAGGCTGGTTATAAGGTTTATCTGCCCTGGGGCGATGATAGCGAGAAGCAACGGGCGGAGTTTATCGCTCGTGGCAGTGATAATGCTGAAGTACTTGGCAAGCTTTCGTTGAGCGGTATGGCCAGGGTGATCAATCAGTCAACTGGTGTTGTCGCAGTCGATACCGGGCTGGGTCACCTGGCGGCAGCCTTGTCGAAGCCCACGGTTTCACTGTATGGGGCAACCGATCCGGCGCTGTCGGGCACTTACGGAAACAGACAGCTCCACCTCAATTCCAATCTCAACTGTGCTCCCTGCGTGAAAAAAGTCTGTACCTATACTGGCCCTGGTATTACTGACGAATTTGAGGATCAGCCGTTTGCAGTTACCCCACCCTGTTTTTCCTCACACCGACCTGAGAGCGTGTGGCAACAGCTCGAACAACTGATCCAGAACTAGGCTGCGCTGGCAGGTGCAAGCGATGAACTTTTGTTTCCTCATTTACAACTATTTCCCTTATGGAGGGCAGCAGAGGGACTTCCTGCGCATCGCCAAAAGCTGTGTTGCCAGAGGGCATAAGGTCAAGGTGTATACCCTGCGCTGGCAGGGCGAGATGCCGCCGGAACTGGATGTCAGCCTGGTGCCAGTGAAGTCCGCAAGCCGCCTGAAACTGTACAAACTATTCAGTGACTGGATAGGGCAGCGTTTGCAAAGCGAATCCTATGATCTGGTACTTGGTTTTAACAAGATGCCCCATCTTGATGTGTACTTTGCTGCCGACTCCTGTTTTGCGGACAAGGCAGAAAATCAACGGGGCGCTTACTACAAATACACGCCGCGCTTTCGCCACTTCATGGACTTCGAGAAGGCGGTCTTCGGATCAGGCAGTAAAACCCGGGTATTCACTCTCTCGCCGCCGCAACAGCAGGCTTACATCCACTACTATCCCGACTGTGAGAGTCGCCTGTATCCAGTGCCACCGGGCATTGGTGAAGATCGACAGGTAGAAAAGCGCGACCCAGTCCTGAGGAAGTCCATTAGAGACGAACTCTCTGTGGGGGATGATGAAAAATTATTGTTGCAGGTTGGTTCCGGTTTCAAGATCAAGGGCGTGGACCGGGCACTGCATGCTCTTGCCTCCCTGCCGGAGTCCACGCGCAAACAGTGCCGCTATGTGCTGGTGGGTCAGGGCAAGCCAAGTCGCTTCCTGAGACTGGCACGAAAACTGGGACTCGCCCGGCAGGTTCAGGTGCTTGATGGACGCGACGATATACCTCGATTTTTTGCTGGCGCAGATTTAATGTTGCATCCCGCCTATCAGGAAAGTGCAGGCTATACGCTTCTTGAGGCGGTAATTGCCGGCCTGCCTGTTTTGACCACGGCGAGTTGCGGTTATGCCTTCCACATCGAACAGGCACAGGCAGGAGAAGTATGTGCTGAACCCTTTAGCCAGGATGAACTCAATCAACGACTGTTATCCATGTTAAACAAGCTCGATCAGGCAGACTGGTCCGACAATGGTCTCGCTTATGGCAAGAACCCAGAACTCTATGCCCTGGGTGAGACAGCCACCGACTTGCTCGAAACATTTGTGACCGAGAGCAGTTCACCATGAGTAATGTGACTCTCGGTCTTGCCGGCGCCCTGGGCCATGATCCAGCCGCGGCCCTGATTGTCGATGGCAAGCTGGTGGCGGCCGTCGAAGAGGAACGGCTGATCCGCCGCAAGCATGCTGTCAACGAGCTACCCTACCGTTCTGCCTTGCAGTGTTTGCAGATGGCGAGGCTGCGTCCTGAAGATGTCACACACGTAGCAATACCCTATGCGCCGGTATCCTTGTTCAGTCGTGCACGCTGGCACTACGCTTACCGACACTGGTATGCACCGGATCGAAGCCTGGACGGAATCTTCAATGGCAATCGCCGCTATCGGCGCCATGTGAAGGAGATCAAGGGATTACTCGAGCGCCTGCACATGCCTGCCAACAAGGCCACCCTGGTGCCGGTCAAACATCAACTGGCCCATGCCGCCAGCGCCTATCTGATTAACGAACCCGATGAACCCACAGCCATCTTCACCAACGACTCCAAGGGTGAGTATGCGGCGATCTATCTGGGCAGGGCACATCAGGGCAAGATCAAGAAAATAAAGCGTTTCTATAATCCTGATTCACTGTGTGGAATGTACGCGGCAATGACCGACTATCTGGGCTTCGAGATTCTGGATGGCGAATTCAAGGTCATGGCGATTGCCGCCTTTGGTGACCCGAATAAATATGATCTGTCCTATCTGGCAAAATTTGATGGCAAGGAATTCAAGGTCGACACACGACTGATTACCACTGTCGGGCTGAGGCGCTACAAAGCGAAATCGAAGGGTTACTACTTCAGCCCCAAACTGGTGGAGCGTTTAGGGCCCCGCCGGGCCGGGCACTTGTTTGAAGATCCCTATGTACATTACGCGGCCTCTATTCAAAAGCTGTATGAAGATATTGCTGTGCAGATCATGGAGACTTATTTGGGAGAAACCCTCAAGGAGTCCGGCCGCCTGGCATTCGCAGGAACCGGGGCCATGAACATCAGGCTGAACCAGCGGCTGCGGTCTCATCCCCTGGTGAAGGAAATGGTTGTGCACCCGGGCTGCGGTGATGCGGGCACGGCGATCGGCGCCGCGGCCTACGCGGTTAGGGAGCGGGGCATCAAGCTCGAACCAGTAACTTCCCTGGCACTGGGCCCATCATTCAGCAGTGATCAATGCGTGAACGCCTGCATGATGCATCGGGAAAGACCAGAATGGGAAATACTGGAAGATCCCATTGCCAAGGCAGCAGAACTACTGGCTAACGGGCAGTTACTGGCCTGGTTTCAGGGGAGAATGGAGTTTGGGCCCCGGGCGCTGGGAAATCGCAGCATTCTCGCCAACCCCGTGCAGACAGGAATCACCGACGTCATCAATCAGCAGGTGAAATTTCGGGAACACTGGCGGCCTTTTTCTCCGAGCATACTGGATTCGGTAGCGGCAGAGATGTTGCCTCCGGACAGTCAGGACGAGTACATGCTGTTCAGTACACCGGTCAGCCAGAAATGGCAGGAGAAGTACCCGGCAATTATTTATCGCGACGGAACTACCCGGGCACAAGTGGTACGAAAAGAGACCAATCCGGAATTCCACAAGCTGCTGACCACATTTAAGGAAAAGACAGGCCATGGCCTGTTAATCAACGCAACCCTGAGCCGACCCGGTGAGGCATTAATCTGCTCACCAGACGATGCCGTCGCCATGTTTATGGGCACCGACCTCAACTATATGATTATGGAAAATGTCCTGGTGACCAAAAGGCCGCGTAGTGAGGAATGGTGAACAATTTCCAACAGACCCAGATATAAACTGTTAGAAACAAATAGTCCTTCAGAACAGAATAAACAAGACTCTCGCCAGAATAGTTCTAGGGGTTTACCCGACGGAAGATTCCGATTCGAGCGTCACCTTCACTTTCGAACAAGGCTTCCTGTTGCAACAACGGTTCTATCTCTGAATTGTTAACCAACTCTTCCATTTCAAAAAACAATTCAATTGCCAGCAGGTCACCTGGCTGTGCAGACCTGATCAGGTCTGCAGGCATGACTCTGATAATTTCATCGTAGGCTTCAACTCTGCCTGAAAAGTAGGCGATGCTGCGATTATTGGTAATGACATTATTGGCTTCGGCCGAGCTGACATAGTCAGCGGCATCAGTTAACCAGTCTTTTGGTTTGCCGAAGCTGATGTAGGCATCGATTGCACAGTAAACAAAAAACAAGACCAGAAAGTATCGACCGGATTTCTCCAGGCGGCCCGAGCGGGTTTTGGTCAGGATGCTGCTGACAATAAAAGGGATCTGGGTCACTGCCATCAGGCCAAAAATCATTGCGTAGCGCGCGGTGAGATAGCGGGTCAGGTAAAGAAACACCACCAGGATCAGCAGGTTGACGACCATATAGGCAACAGCGGGCGTCGCCTGTGATGGCCGCCATCCGGAATGTTTTCTCACCACACCCCAGACCAGGAACCAGAAATAGGGGCCGCCCACCGAGTAGAACAGTGCCACTGCCAGGATCACCAGGAGCCCAAGGGCAATCACCCCATTGACATAATCGCGGGAGAAATTGGATGCATACTCACCGAAAATAGCATTCGCGCTGGCCACAGTTTCTGCTTCGGTCGTAGACAGGGCGTCGGTCAGGAAAGGCTGGTAGACAGAAACAAACTCGACCAATGAGGCCAGGGCATTCACTCCCGAGATCCAGAGCAGCAGCAACACGGTCAAGGCCATGCCCCCGGCCAGAGCGGACACGCGAAGCAGGTCCTGCTGGTTTTGTGCCCGGCTTTGGGACTGGCTAAACAACAGTGCAAGCGGAGTGAGAAACAGGTAGAGCAGGGCCTCCGCGCGGAACAACCCGGCAGCTATCAGAGCCAGACCAAAAAACAATGCGTTGCTGATTTTCCTTTCCCGGTCAAACAACAAAAATTGCCAGAGACCAAAAACACTCAGTGACCAGAAACCAATATCGCGAATGACCATTTCCCGGTATTCGTTAAGCTCAGGGAAAACGAGAACAGTAAGAGCCGCCAACGCGACCACGGTTTCGTTGCTTTCAATCACACGGACTATGCTGACAAACGAGAACACCAGCAAGGCGAAGAACAGGGCATTGATAATATACGCCGCAGCAAGCAGAGAAATACCGAGCGAGCTCACCAACGCAATCAGAACCGGATAACCAGTCCAGCTATAGTGAGCAGACGCGGCCGCCAGCCCTTGCTGCTGAAATATCTCGGCTGTTCTGAGGTAGGTGTAGGCATCATCGTTGGGAATGCCTGTGAAAAAATAAAGCAGCAGTGAAAGCAACAGGCTCGTCGCAACAGCAAGCCATCTGATATCTTTTTGTTGCCAGCTAGTCAGCATGCTTAATAGGGGTTTTCCAGTTTGCCTGGTGGTGGCGTCTTGAATCGCTTGTGCAACCAAAGATACTGATCCGGTTGCTTCCTGATGGCATCTTCTACCAACTTATTGATGATGGTCGCATCTTTCTCATCATCACCACTCGGGTATTCTTCGGGCACGGGGCTGAAATAAATTTCATAAGCCCGATTGTCCGGTGTTCGGTAATGACTGAAAAAGATGACAGGAGAATCATTGAATGCTGCGAAGCGGCTGCCAGCGGTTATGGTCGCTGCGAGGTTACCAAAGAAAGGTACGAAAACCGAGTGTTTGGCACCGTAGTCCTGGTCTGGCGCATACCAGAGCATCTTGCCCGCCTTCAGGCAGCGCATGGCCCCCCTGATATCTTTACGCTCGTAGACTCCTTCATAGAGGCGCCGGCGGCCGTTGTACATAAAGGCATTGAACAGGGGGTTCTTGTCATTCGCACGGTAGGTGGCATTGATATCACCGAAGATGCTGAACAGAAATCCGGAAATTTCAAAGGTTGTCAGATGTGACCCCACCAGAAACACACCTTTATTTTTTGCCAGGGCAGCATTCAGGACATCTTCACCATGAATAGTGACGCGATGTCGATAGCGCTCCTTGTTCCCGCACCAGGCGATACAAATTTCGATAAAGCCAATGCCATTGGAAAGAAAAGTTTTCCTGACCAACTTGCGCTGTTCAGATTCAGAGAGCTCCGGGAAGCACATTGCGATATTGACTTCACAAACGTGGCGACGCCCCCTGGCCAGACCATAGGACAACCACCCTAACAGTTGTCCCAGTTTGATTTGCAACCAGAACGGAAAGTGGGCCACCAGCCACATAGCGCCAATACCAACCCAGGTTAGCCAGTAGCGCGGGCCGAGGAATTGGCGCAGGGGGATAGGCGGTTGGGAGCTGGCGGTCACGAGATAAGGTTTCTTGTTCTGCTTGTTGTGAATAGGGCTTGCTGGCGAGCCTTTTCAGTAATTGTATCAGAGCCAGGCAATCCGCTCAGGATCAATCGGCGCGGTCCGATCGGCTCAGCCCTGTGTTATTATCCACCGCATTCCTTAACCGGTGCGGAGTGCGGAGAAAGACGATGAAGCTGGAAATGCCTGTTTTCCAGGATGCCAGATTGCTGGTCATTGGTGATGTGATGCTGGATCAGTACTGGCATGGCAGCGCCAACCGCATCTCACCTGAAGCACCGGTGCCAGTGGTTAAAGTTGGCAGCAATGAGGCAAGGCCCGGTGGTGCGGGAAACGTGGCACTCAATGTCGCGGCATTGGGCAGTGCGACTCGCCTGATCGGCGCGGTAGGTGACGACGACAGTGCGGAAGAATTGCAGTCCCGCCTGAATGCAGCAGGCGTCTACTGTGATTTCGTAGAGTGTGCAGACAAACCCACGATAACCAAGCTCAGGGTCATCAGCCAGCACCAGCAGTTAATCAGGCTGGACTTCGAAGAGCCTTTCAGCGACGACATCATATCCTCGGTTTACGATCGAGCCACCAAACTCATGGAAGACACCCAGGCAATTATCCTGTCTGACTATGCCAAGGGTGTGTTGCAGGATATTGCGCCATTAATTGAGCTGGGCCGCAAACGCAACATACCAGTCATCGTTGACCCCAAGGGAACTGACTTCAGGAAATATTCCGGAGCCACCCTGATTACACCAAACCTGAGTGAATTTGAAGCAGTGGTTGGACATTGCGTCAACGAAGAAGAGCTGGTCAACAAGGGGCTGAAACTACTCGGGGAACTGCAACTTCAAGCCATGCTTATCACTCGCGGTGAACATGGCATGACCCTGCTTCGACCAGACTCACCCGAATTACACCTGCCCGCAAGAGCCCAGGAAGTCTTTGATGTAACCGGTGCAGGCGACACGGTGATTTCCGTACTCGCCGCTGCCATGGCGGCCGGCGAGAGTATGGCCGATGCCACTGCGTTGGCCAACCTGGCGGCCGGCCTGGTAGTCGGAAAACTGGGTACCGCTGCGATCAGCGGCCCCGAATTGCGGCGTGCCATTTTGAGCGAACAGGATTCCGGCCGTGGCGCCATGACTTCCGAACAACTGACCATTGCGGTGCAGGATGCGCGGGCACAGGGTGAGAAGATCGTCTTCACCAATGGATGTTTCGATATTATTCATGCTGGCCATGTTGGCTATCTTTCTGAAGCGAGGAAGCTCGGGGACAGGTTGGTGGTAGCCATCAACGACGATGCCTCCGTTACCCGCCTTAAAGGGCCAGGTCGCCCAATTAATCCTGTGGAAAGACGCATGGCTGTTCTGGCTGGTCTTGAAGCGGTGGACTGGGTAGTGAGTTTTTCTGAAGATACGCCCGAGGCATTGCTGAAAGCATTACGTCCGGAAGTGTTGGTGAAAGGTGGTGACTACACACTGGACCAGGTAGTAGGGGGCGAGTTTGTGCGCTCCTATGGTGGCAAGGTGCAGGCCCTGGAATTTCTGGATAATTGTTCGACTTCCGAAATCGTCGAAAAAATGAAAGAGGTTGGGAGTTAACGAACGAAGTACCTGGAAATATTAACCAGCCAGGTTCTTTGCGACTTCCACATTGGCCCTTAGATGATCCGGGTTGATGGTTCCCATGATCACGCTGCTTACGCCATGCTTTGACAGGGCAAACTCCAGCGCCTTGGCAGCGCCATCTTCACTGTCTCCAATATGCCCGCTGTTCATCGCTTTCTTGATGAACACACCCTTGTGCAATTCTGCTGCCCGGTCGATGACAGCCTCATCTTCGGTGGCCGCCGAGTGGTAAGTGACCATGACCACATCCATGGCTTCCACCGCTTGAATGCCACCGTCTACAGTTTTGGTGGACATACCAATGGCCCTGACCAGTCCTTTTTCCTTGAGTCTTTGTAAGGCCTCGACACAATCGGTGGATTCCAGGATGTACCTGTCACGACCGTCAGAATGGATTAACACCACATCCAGGTAGTCGGTTTTCAGGTCCCGAAGACTTCTTTCAATGCTCTTCTGAACATAGCTTCCATCGAAGTTATAAACCGAGCTTCCGGCCAGGAATTCCTCACCTACCTTGGTACAGATAATCCACTGGTCCCGTTCCCGCAACATTCGCCCCAGTCGCTGTTCACTACTGCCGTAGGCTGGTGCAGTGTCCAGCAGGTTGATGCCGAAGTCTTTGGCCTGCTGCAGCAAGGCAGCCACTTCCTGATCGCTCGGCAGGCTAAATGAGCTGGGGTACTTTACTTCCAGGTTACGGCCAAACTTGACTGTTCCCAGCCCAAGGCTTGAGACCGTCAGGCCACAATCACCCAGTGAGCGAGTTGGTAGTGCAGACATTAAGTAGTTACTCCCAGCGAGCACGGCCAATCACCGCGCGCTTTAAGTGTGTCGATAATGATGCCGAGCAATCTTCAGCAGAGCCGGCAGCGCTCTTTTTAACAGCAGCAGTTGCCAGATGATCGACCACTTTATCGGCTAGAGAAGGGGTAAGTGTAAGCTTGGTGGGAAAGGCCACGATGGCCTGGTCCTGCTCCACCATACTGGCATTATCCGGGCGGTGATTGCCCTCAATGCTGGCCTCTGCCCGGTTGATCATGAAGGAATGCCACTGTGCCGCACTGACATCGAGCCAGGGAAAATAATTTTCGATGACTTGCTGTGCATTGTGCAGTTGTTCGGCCTCGGATTTGCCAACACCAGATTCGGCCAGCTCGCCGCCCAGGTACCAGACGGTGCTGCCATCCTTGTCTGCGTGAGAAGTGACGGTCAGGCGCGGCGTAAGACTGAAATCGTCACCGATACAGTGCACATAAACCAGGGGCAACCCGGCCTGCTTGAGATAAACCATGTGCAGTGGGCGCGACTGGGTATTGATGCCTTGCAGGCCGCTACTTGTAATTAAGGACGCGTTGCCTTCTCCGGCTGCGAAGATTACCCGCTCACACTGACAGCTTATGGTTTCCTGGCCAGTGTCAATGGTAAACCCGTCTATGGATCCTTCATCGTTGCGCTGAAAGGAAACTTGTTCTTCGGCTGCCTGAAACAAATGCTGTTCCTGTCCCGCAACAAGCTTCTGCAACAGGCTCTCGGTATCGATAACAAAATCAGGAAGCTGGTAGAGACTGCCAGCGACCGTTGCCTTGGCGAAGAAATCAGGAAACTCTGACTTGTCCACAGCTTCAACGCGACCCTGCAGACTCTTGCTGCCCAGAAAAGTTTTCAGTCTGGAGCGAAAGCTGGACTCGGACCACATGTAGTAGTGTTCGCTGAGTATTTTGACATCCCGCAGATCCATGGTGTCACTACCGCTGAGACATTGGCGCCACCGCCTGGGCATATCCGCGATGACGTTGGCAGCACCACTGAGATTACCTGCCAGGGCGTATTTCAGCCCACCATGGATAATGCCCTGTGAGGCAAGGGTCTGTCCGCCGCCGAGCGCTTCGGTTTCAATGAGAATGGCTTGATATCCTTCCTGCCGCAGCTGCTTGAGCAACCACAATCCGGCAATGCCACCGCCAAAGATTGCGATGTCAGTTGAATAGCTCAAGTTCATTGGTTACCTTTAGTCGCCAGAGTTGCGGCTGCATGCTCTAAGAAGTAGTTCCCCATAATACATCACCGCCGCGCCTTACCGGAATTGTTAAGCTCCTATGCTCCGTCAAGTTTATTCCTTGCTGCTCCTGCTGGCGACTCCGCTCATCGTACTACGATTGTATTTCAAGTCTGTTGCAGCCCCGTCTTATCGTCGGCGTATTGGTGAACGATTTGCTGCCTTTTCATTGCCGACACAGTGGGGTTCTGCCAAAAAGACCCTGTGGATTCATGCGGTATCGGTCGGTGAAGTGGTGGCTGCAGCACCACTGGTGAGAGCGCTACTGAAGAACGCTGAGTTCAACATCCTGATGACCACCACCACGCCCACAGGTGCCGAACGGGTCGGCGCGCTATTTGGTGACACCGTACACCACGTCTATGCACCCTATGATCTTGGCTTCGTCATCAGGAAGTTTCTGGCCAGGGTAAAACCTGAGCTACTCATTATTATGGAAACGGAATTGTGGCCCAACACCGTGCATTTCGCGAACCGGCAGGGAGTGAAGATACTGCTGGCCAATGCCCGGCTCTCAGAAAAGTCTGCTCGTGGGTACCAGCGGGTCAGCAGCATGACCAGACCCTTGTTGCAAAGCATCGACATTATTGCCGCACAGGCAGAAGCGGATCGACGGCGGTTTATCGACTTGGGTGCTGACGAAAAAAGTACGGTCGTCACCGGTAGCCTGAAATTCAATATCGACATCACCGCTGATAAAAAATCCAGCGAGCCTTTCTTCATTGCCGCCGGAAACCTTGACCGCTTGATTGTCATCGCTGCCAGTACCCGTGAAGGAGAGGAAGCCAGGGTGCTGGACGCCTGGAACATACTGACCGGCGATGTCCACAAGCCATTGCTGATACTGGTCCCCAGGCATCCGGAACGATTCGCATCGGTGGCTGAGCTGTGTCGCAGTCAGGGTTGGGCTGTGCAGCGCCGCAGTGAAAGCGACTCGATTGCCGCCGACACTGACATCGTGATCGGCGACTCCATGGGAGAGATGCTGGCCTACTACGGATTAGCGGATATTGCTTTTGTTGGCGGGTCGCTGGTGGACACAGGCTGCCAGAATGTTCTGGAGCCAGCCGCATTGGGAGTGCCCGTGGTGGTGGGACCTTCCCAATTCAATTTCGAGGCAATTTGCCAGCAACTGGAATCCGCTGGTGCACTGGTCACAGTACAAGACAGTTCGGCACTGGCAACAACGCTTTCGAAGCTGCTTGCTGATCCCGACGAGCGCAAAAAGATGGGCCTGGCTGGTCAGGCATTGGTGGCAGAGAACCAGCAAGCCCTGCCCAGATTACTGGAGCTCATCCATGAGCTTGGCTAGAAAAACTACGAGCTAAACGATTTAACCAGTCAGCCGCGGGTCAGGTTTTCTGAACCGTCTGTAGTCACCCGCACATTGTCTTCGATACGAATCCCGCCGCAGGAATAAAGCTCATCTATTAGTTTCCAGTTAATGGATTCGCCACGTACTGTCTCTCGCTCCGGCTCCAGCAACAGGGGGATAAAGTAACAGCCAGGCTCGATGGTGAACACCATGTTCTCTTCCATTAGCCTTGTATTACGCAACATGGGTGAATGGGCAGGGGGTTTCTGTAAATCGCCTTTTGCGTTTTGCTGGTGACCGCCGGCATCATGTACGGCAATGCCTAACAAGTGACCTACGCCATGGGGCATGAACAATTGTGGAATTTCCTTCTCGAGCAGATCCCCAACACTGCCGGTACAAATTTTATGGGCCAGCAGCAGATCGGCAATCTTGCCCAGTGCACTCAGATGAATATCCACATAAGACTTTCCTGGTATCACTTCGTCGACCAGTTCTAACTCGAGTTTCTCCATGCCAGCCACCAGAGACTGAAAAACCGCCTGTGTAGATTCACTGGTGGTGGTTCGGGTAATGTCTGACCCGTAACCCTTCACGCGATAACCCGCATCGATGAGTAAAACCTGGCCACTCCCGGCGTGTCCCCGGCGTTTGTTCTGATAATGCAGAATTGCGGCTTTCTCATTGAGCGCCACAATGTTGGTATAGGGTGTGTCGTCCTCGAGAATTTTGCAGGCACCCAGATAGGCCATATGGATGTCGTACTCACTTCCTCCGGCAAGAAAACATTCCCGGGCCGCTTCATGGCCAATCAGTGCCAGACGATTGGCTTCCCGCAACTGGATGAGTTCGTATTCGGATTTCACTGCACGGGCATAGTCCAGGGCATGGATTAGAGTGGGTGGGTTGACCGCTGCCTTTTTTATGCCCAGCGCAACAGCTTGATCAGGGGATTCTCCGCAATACAGAAAATCGCCTTCGGGCAGGGCAGCAGCAAGCTCGTCGACTGAGCTGAGGCGAGTGATGTGGAAGTTTTCCTGCCACAGGGGATCATTCTCCACATCCTGTTCGTACCAAAAATCCGCTGGCACCACCTGAAAATAGTGTGGCTTCTCGCCGGGTCTGACCAGCAGGAATTGATCTGGCTGGTTCACGTGCAGCCAGTGCATAAAATGCCCATAGGCCTGAAAGGCAATGCCGCGATCGTCAGCATGGTAATAATGCTGGATGCCACTGTGGAGCAATACCCCATCGGCAGGCAGTCCAGCCTGTTGTGCCAGCTCTAATGATTGGGCGTATTGGGTGTTGAGCCGGCTGATATGCACGGCATAGTGGTCAGCAATCACGATGTTTCCCTGGACTGGTAAGCCAATGATCGTTTTAGCCTGCCACAAGTTGGGCCTGTTGCAAGCTCTGCGCGCGAATTATACTGAGCCCACCCGCCCGCCGGCTATGAATTTCGGGCACTCAACCACAAGAGGTAGCTCCTATGCTTTATCCCATGTTCATCATGGTCATTCTGACCTTCGTTATCCTGCTGTTTACTCTGCGGGTACGCATCGCTTCGATCCGCCAGGGCGATGTGTCGCTCAGCTACTACTCCCTGTTCCAGGGAGAGGAAGTGCCCGAGATGGTGGCTAAAACCAGCAGACATTTCAGCAACCTGTTTGAGGTGCCCGTGTTGTTCTACAGCGCCGGGGTGCTGTATGTGGCGCTGGGAATGAGTGATGAGTTTCCGATCTACTGTGCCTGGGTCTTCGTGTCAGCCCGGGTTATCCACACCTGCATACACCTGGGTTACAACAATGTCTTGCACCGACTGGTGGTCTTTGGCATTGGCAACCTCAGCATACTGGCCATGTGGATCGCCATCGTGTCTGCAGCAACTTGATCCGCAATATATTTATCTACGTGTCACTAAATTTGAAAGCCACTGCACCGAAACAAGCATTTGGCGCAATGAAAAAGCATTAATACAAGAGGAATACGGAATGATCAGATCAACAACCCACACACTGCAAGGGCGGGAAATAGAAGAGTACCTGGGAGTCGTCGTCGGCGAGGCCATATTGGGCGCCAATATTTTCAAGGACCTGTTTGGTGCAGTGCGAGACATCGTCGGCGGTCGTGCTGGTGCCTATGAGAATGAACTGGGCAAGGCGAGAGACATTGCCTTTGGAGAAGTTGAGTACGAAGCCAAAGCCATGGGAGCCAATGCCGTGATCGGCATCGACATCGACTATGAGATCGTCGGCAAGCAAGGCGGAATGATGATGGTGAGTGTGAGTGGCACCGCGGTAAAGGTAAAAATCTAGTTCAACACAAGAGGATGTTGTCAGGCGCCTGCAACATTCTCCCGGCATTCGATGCAAACTGGCGAAAGGGAGATCGCTTGACTACACTTTGATGGCGGCTTGAGATTGAGCTGCCACGCAAGCAATCAGTTTTGGCTATTCATTGCTGACGGGTTAAGGATAACAACCAGCGATGCATCGGGTTTTCTGTTCATCTCGCAAGATCAGGCAAGAGCGCAATGCGTATCTGGCGGCCTTGTCTCGCTACCTGCATGAGCCGCAGCATTCAATCAACTCCCTGCTAAAGGTCAACCGCAAATACCTGCGCGAGGTTGATCGCTTTCGCAACACCCGGCAGCGCAAATACAGTCTTAACAACCACCTTCGCAGTTTCCAGTTTAGTCAGGAAGCTGGCTTTCGTTGTATTCAAAACCGGTTTCCGGGTTCACGCATTCTGGTCAGCTACCACTTCGGAGATTTCGTCTACGGAAACAATGTGCTTGCTTGTTGTGAAGAGCCGGACCGGCAGCAGTATTTTCTTACCCAGTTGCCATCTACTGACGCGTTTATCGGCAATATGAACGACTGTTTTGGCGCGGAGCGGTTTGCCGTGCGAACACAACTCACCACGGACTCAACCCCCGCAGCGGCCCTGGTAGCGAGGCTTCGCGGCGAACCTTGCACCCTGCTGACTTTCGCCGATCTTCCCCCTGGCTTTGGGGAGTCGACCAGACTGCGCTTTCTTGGCAGGGATGCCTGGTTCCCCAGGGGGCCCTCTTTGCTGGCCTTGATGGCCAGGGCGCCAATCATCCCGGTTCTGAACTGGCGCCAGGGCAGGACCAATAGAGTCAGGATCTATCCGCTGATTTCACCCGAGCTTTGCACTGGCGAATCCTTGCAGCAGGCCAGCTCCCGCATCACTCAGCAACTGGTGACGATTCTGGAAGATGCGCTCTTGCAGAATCCGTGGCAGTGGCGATTTCTAGCCGCACTGCCATCCTATTTTCAGCCGGCATCAACGGTGAACAGAACACTCGATAGTCCGGCCAATACCGACAGGAAAGAACTCAATGACACTGGAAGTCAAAGGCATTCTGCTCAAACACCTGAATCTGTACCTGCACGAAGACAGGCAGCTTGATTCATTCGATGAGTCCCGGCTACTGGATTCGCTGGGGCTGGATTCCCTCGATGTGCTGGAACTCATCTTCGATCTCGAGGAGCATTTTGCAGTCACAGTCGACGCAAACCATCTCGACACCATGAAGACCCTCGGTGATTTACTGACAGCCTTTGAGAACCGACAGCACAATACAGGTTACCCAAGCTAGCGCCATGGTGAAGGCAAAACAATTATTCCGGGAAGAATCGATCAGGCACCGGTTAAACAAGACAGGTTCGGAGGTCTTGCTGCAACGTTCTTCCTTTATGCAACCACTGTTGTGGATGCTTTGCATCGTGTTCCTGGCTTTGCTGATTCTGATCAATCAGATTGAGTACAAGGACACCCAGTCAGCACGCGGCAGGTTGGTGACCTCCAGTGGAGAACAACAACTGGTGGCACCCACCCCTGGTGTCGTCTCCGAGCTATTGGCCGCTGTCGGGGATAGTGTTGAGGAAGGACAGGTCATTGCACTGATAGCCACAGACGTTTTCGATCGCCACGGCCTGGCAAGCAGCCACAGTGACAGGGCGCTGCTGGAAGTGGAGTACGCAGCGGCGAACAATGAAAGAAAAGGTCTGATGCAGGCGTTCAACTCTCGACAGGCAGATCTGCATGGCAAGCTGAAACAATATCGGGAAATGATTCCGGAGTTTTCAAACCAACTGGTATTGATAGAAGAGCAAATCGGAATCAACGCTTCTTTGCTTCGCGGTGTGGAGAAGCTGCTGGAACATCGATCGATTCCAAAAGTCCAGGCGGAGCAACAACGCATGGCGCATCTCGCCTTGCTCAGGGAACAAAGCAGTCTGCAAAGCGAGCTGAATAGACTACATATGCAGCTCGGAATTGCAGAACAGGACCTGGCATTGCTGGCAGCGGAGCAGAACCTGGAGCTGGGCAGGATCGATGCGCGGGTGAAGGCATTGGGATTGCAGTTGGAACAGACAACAAACCAGTCAACCCTGTCTGTGCTTGCGCAACGCAGCGGGGTGGTTTCTTCCCTGCCAATCGTCCCGGGTGAAGCTGTGCAGGCGGGACAGCCGCTGGTTTACCTGCAGCCCGCCGACAGGTCCATGCTGGCTGAAATTTATGTCACTTCCAAAGTAATGGGGAAGCTGGCTCCGGGCCAGGAAGTATTGCTCAGCTATGATGCCTTCGACTATCAGTCCTATGGTCGATACCCGGGCACCATCCTTTCCATCGAAACGGCGGCGCTGGATCCAAGAGAGCATTTACTTCCCATGAGCCCGTCTGGCCAGCCACTGTTCAGGGTGACCGCGACACTGTCTCAGCACTACGTCGAAGGCCAGGATATTTTTCCGCTGCAGCCGGGCTTACTGCTTACCGCTGATTTCGTGCTTGCCGAAATGCCTTTGACTCAATACATCTTCAATCCGGTACTGAGTCTGAGAGGGAAAGTTTCTTGATTGGGCCTTTTTCATTTGGCAGAAGGCTGCCCATGGTTTTTCAGGCTGAAACCAATGAGTGCGGTCTCGCCTGTCTGGCCATGGTGGCTGGCTTTCATGGACTGGTCACAGACCTCAATGCCCTGCGCAGCAAAATGGGTGCCGCGGCCCTGGGCACATCAGCCAGGCAAATACTGGAGTTGGCCAGGCGCCTGAAAATAAGGGGAAGGGCGCTCAAAGTTGAACTGGAGGATCTGCCCAACCTTGCGCTGCCGGCCATCCTGCACTGGGATCTGGACCACTACGTGGTGCTCAAACGGGTCAGCGACCGGTCCATCGTCATCCATGATCCGGCTGTGGGTGTCAGGAAATACACCCGTGAGGAGCTGGCGCATCATTTCACCGGGATCGCGGTTGAATTCTATCCCCAGAAGAATTTCAAACCTGCAAAAAACGAAGCGTCACTGAAGCTGGCAGATCTGTTGAGCACCGTGCCATTGACCGCGGGCAGCCTCGCCCTGGTGTTTGTGATGACATTACTGCTGCAGGTGCTGGCAGTGTTGAACCCTCTCTACCTGCAATTGGTCATAGACCAGGGATTGGTCAAGGGTGACAGGGACCTGATTCTGATGTTGGCCATGCTCTTTGTTCTGTTGTTATTGGTAAGAACCCTGGTATCCCATATGCGGGGTATTCACCTGCTGCACTTTGGCAACCAGATCGGGTTTCAACTGGTGAGCGGAGTGGCGCACCATCTTTCTTCCTTACCACTTTCCTATTTTGAAAGACGTGAGATGGGCGACATCGTGTCACGTTTTGGTTCGCTGGAAAATATTAGACGGCTGGTTACCCAGGAGATGGTCACCATACTGGTTGATGGGCTTTTTTCACTCATCACCCTTTTGCTGCTGTTTTTATACAGCCCATTACTGGGTGCCATCGTGTTGCTGTCAGTGCTTTTCTTCGTGGTGCTGCGCCTGCTGTCGATTTCCCGGGAGAGAGACCTGCGGCGCGAAGCGCTGGTTACATCCGCCAAACAGCAAACCCGGTTTATGGAAAACATTCGCAGCGTCAGTGTTGCCAAAGTGAATGCCGTGGAATCTTTGCGCCACAACGAATGGGAGAAATCTTTTACCGAGCAACTGAATTCAGGCTTTCGACTCGATTCATTACAACTGGGTCTCGGGACTGCACAATCGCTGATCTTTGGCCTTGAGAACATCGTGACAATTTATCTCGGCGCCAGTGCCGTTAGTGGGGGCAGCTTCAGCATTGGACAACTAATGAGTTTCATTTTGCTCAAGCAACATTTCATTGGTTCTGTTACCGCGATGTTACCCAAGCTAAGCGATATACGAATGTTAAACCTGGAACTTGAAAGAGTCTCCGATGTTGTCCAGCCGGGCGCAATCGACAACCAGGATGAAGACAGGCTGCTGCCACTGCCCAATGGTGGTGACATAGAACTGATTGATCTTGACTTCGACTATGAAGGATCGGGCACTCCCCTGATCAGCAAACTCAACTTCAGGTTTCGTAATGGTCAATGCACGGCCATTGTCGGCAGTTCGGGTTGTGGCAAGTCTACACTGCTCAAGCTGATACTCGGTCTCGAGCAAGCGCAGCAAGGGTCTATTACAGTTGGCGGAAAAGAATCAAGACTGGTTCAGGCTTCGGCACTGCGCTCAAAGCTTAGCGCGGTCCTGCATGGCGATGGCTTGCTGTCGGGGGACCTGGCTTACAATATTCATCTGGGCGTCGGTTCGGTTGACTGGAACCGGCTGACTGAGTTGAGCGAAAAGCTGGGCTTCGCTGAGCTTGTGGAACAACTGCCTCTTGGCTACTCGACCGAAGTGGGTGAACTGGGCAGTGTGTTATCCGCAGGCCAGGTGCAAAGAATTCTGTTGGCCAGAGCCCTGTACCGCAATCCCGATTTCCTGTTGCTGGATGAAGCCCTGTCCAACCTCAATACCCAGGCAGCCATTCCGATTCTGGACTACATCAAGAGCAGGAACATCACCCTGCTCATGGTCACCCATAATCCAGACTTGCTCGAACACATGGACTCGGTGCTTTCCCTTAGCTGAAACCGGATACCACTATGGACTTGAAAAACCTTACTGCATTCAGGACAAATCATCGTCCGGGAGTGACTTACCTGCTTTACTATGAAAACCCTGCCAACCCGCACACTTTTTACGATGATGCCTGCTGCCAATACTATCTGGTGAGGTTGCTTCATTCCCTGCGCCACTTACATCTGGCCCTACACGCCTACTGCATCACTCCGGCAGAGCTATGCCTGCTTGTCACTCCGGGCACTCCGACCGGTATCGTGCGGATGTGGAATTCGGTGGCGGCACAATACAGGGAATACTATGGCAATCGTTTCCGCCGGGATTCAGGTAATATCTGTTCATCATTCTCCAGTGTTCGAATCGCTGGCTTTGAGCAAACCCTGAATGCACAGAAGTATGTGGAGCGACTGCCACTGGCCAGGAACCTGAGCCAACATCCCGGCACGCACCGATGGTCCAGCTACTGCAGCAACGCTTTCGGTGCCGGGGTCTCACAGCTCACCTGCCACAGGCATTTCAAATGCTTTCTTGAACAGGCCGGTCATTGTTACAGCAGCTACCGGGAATTCGTTGCCGCTCCATTCACCACAAGGCAACTTGCAGATCTGGGTATTAGCGATAACACCGCAGAAATGCCGCTTCAAAATTGATGCTGACAACCGATAAATCGGTATAAGATCACAGTTTCAGGCATCCACAAGCTCACTGATACTAATACACCTGTAACCTATGATATTAATAGGAATTACAGTTTTTCCCGAGCACTAAACTATTTACTGTTTTTCCACGTAAAATGACCCAGATAGCCGATTCAAACCAGGAAGTTCAAACAAATAGAACAATGAACCGCCAGCAAACAGAATTCTATCCATTTTACGACCCCTACCGGGGTGGCAAGATGCTCAGCATGGTTGCCAAGGTGAGCATCTCCCTTTCCGTGGGACTGCTGTATCTGCTGGCACAATTTCTGGTTTTGCCCGACAAGCTGGTGTTCTTTGAGCAATCCCTTTGGGTGCTCGGTGCCATCATGTCCACTTCGATCATGGCCATGTATGCGGCTACCATGGCTTTTCGCAAAAGCCTGGCAACTATCGATCGCATCGAAGGCCAGAGTGAAGTTTGCCAGGACATCGTGGATAACTGGCTGAATGACCATCGATACCTGATGGCTGGAGTGGGCTTTGCCACACTCAATACTCTCATCGGTCATCTGCTGGGTGTGCCAGCGGAAATCCATGAATCGGTTCTGGCATTAGTGTTGATGTATGTGGGGTTCTTTGTATCCGGCTTCCTCGCCGGTATGGGGTTGCTGTCTATTGCTGCTGTCATTGTGTTGTATTTGCGCTTCGTTCCCAACCTGCAGCACGCGCTCAATCCTGAAGATCCGGATGGCTCGGGAGGTATTGGAACCCTGGGTGATTCGCTCTGGTTCTTTGCCCTGCTCATCGGGCTTGTTGGTGTGTTGGTATCCATCTTCCTGATCAACGTGAACTGGAGCTTCATGTACAAAGACTATGTGCAGGTGATCTACCTGCTATGGTTGGCGTTGCCTTATGTTCTTGCAGTCACCATCGTGCTGATTCCCGGTCTCGCCGTCAGAAGACAGGTGGGTCAATTCAAGGACTACCGGGAGAGACAACTCAAGGAAGAACAGTCGAAGCTGTTCTCTTCGTACAAGGACTTCGAAGTCGTTGATGACGATGAGATCATCGCCAGCAAGAAAGAGATCAATAAAAAGATGGACCACATCGAAAAGCAGATGAAGAAGCTGCGCGAGATGCGGGATTCACATATCGATAGCAAGCGGCGCTAAGCCACTGTTGTTAGCAACGCCTCCGGAACTCAGTCGGCGTAAACTTCAATCGCCGGGCACGCACAGAACAAATTCCTGTCACCATACACATTGTCGATACGGTTAACCGGCGGCCAGTATTTCGCTTCCTGTTCGTTGGCAATGGGAAACGCGCCGATGGATTTCGGATAGGGCCGCTGCCAGTCTTCATCCAGTATATCGGCCATGGTATGGGGCGCGTGGCGCAATGGATTGTTTTCCGCATCCATCTCTCCGGCCTCTACCTGGGCAATCTCCTGACGAATCTGAATCATGGCATCCACGAATTTATCCAATTCGAACTTGGATTCGCTCTCGGTGGGCTCAATCATCAGGGTGCCCGCCACGGGAAATGACATGGTAGGGGCATGAAAACCGAAATCCATGAGTCGCTTGGCCACGTCTTCTTCGGTGATGCCGGAAGCCTGTTTAAGCGGACGCATGTCGATGATGCATTCGTGGGCCACCATGCCGGCACGCCCGGTATAGAGTACGGGATAGTGGGGCGCCAGTCTGGCAGCGATGTAGTTGGCATTGAGCATGGCCACCTGTGTGGCTTTTAACAATCCGCGGCCACCCATCATGGCAATGTACATCCAGGAAATTGGCAGGATGCCACAGCTACCCCAGGGCGCGGCGGACACGGCGCTGTTGCCAGGATTCGGCCCGTCCAGTTCCACCAGTGAGTGATTGGCCAGAAAAGGTGCCAGGTGACTCCTGACTCCAATTGGGCCCATGCCTGGACCACCACCACCGTGAGGTATGCAAAAAGTTTTGTGCAAGTTCACATGGGAAACGTCGGCACCGATTTCAGCGGGACTGGTCACCCCTACCTGAGCATTCAGGTTGGCACCGTCCATATACACCTGGCCACCATTGTCATGGACAATCTGGCAAACCTGTTTCACCGATTCCTCATACACCCCGTGGGTGGAAGGGTAGGTGATCATCAGGGCGGCCAGTGCTTCCTTGTGTTCGACCGCCTTGGCCTGTAAATCCTGCACATCGATATTGCCGTCTTCATCGCAGGCAACCAGCACCACTTTCATGCCCAGCATCTGGGCGCTGGCCGGGTTGGTGCCGTGAGCGGAAGTGGGGATCAGGCAAACATTACGCGAACCTTCGCCCTTGCTGTCCAGGTATTTCCTGATGGCAAGCAGGCCCGCGTATTCACCTTGTGCGCCGGAATTGGGCTGCATGCTGATGGCGTCAAAGCCCAGGATTTCCTGCAGCATTTCCTCCAGCTCGCGAATCATCTGCTGGTAGCCCTGCATCTGGTCTACCGGTGTAAACGGATGGGGCTTGCAGAACTCGGGCCAGGTAACCGGAATCATTTCGGCTGCCGCATTCAGCTTCATGGTGCAACTGCCCAGGGGAATCATGGCGTGGGTGAGGGAGATGTCCTTGTTTTCCAGGCGCTTCAGGTAGCGCATCATCTCGGTCTCGCTGTGATAGCGATTGAAGATCTGGTGAGTCAGATAGTCGGACGTTCTGGACAGGGATTCGGGAATCACCGGTCCAATGTCACCGGAAAGAACTGCTGCATCCAGCTTGTCGATATAGAGGGAGTTATTGGAATCACCGGTGATCACCTGCCACAAGGTATTGATGTGTTCTTCACTGGTGCACTCATCAAGGCTCAGGCTGATGGTCTGATGGGTCACCACCCGGTCCATGCGCAAATTAATCCCGGCCGCACTGGCACGTTCGGCAATGGCCATGGCTTCGTCTTCTGAGACAGAAAGAGTCAGCGTGTCGAAGAAATTGTCGTTAATGATTTTTATCTTGCTGTCCCGCAGGCC
Source organism: Gammaproteobacteria bacterium (assembly GCA_040218615.1). Classification (GTDB taxonomy): domain Bacteria; phylum Pseudomonadota; class Gammaproteobacteria; order Pseudomonadales; family Pseudohongiellaceae; genus UBA9145. The sequence continues at coordinate 116,301 of JAVJRC010000011.1, read as the reverse complement.
ACTGGCGAGTATCTGGGTGAGCCGATGAATGCGGGTGGCAATGCGCCGTATGCCATCGGGGCCGTGATACATGGCATAAAGAGCAGAGATGTTGGCCAGCAACACCTGGGCCGTGCAGATATTGCTGTTGGCTTTTTCCCTGCGGATATGTTGTTCGCGAGTTTGCAGAGCCATGCGAAAGGCCTGCTTGCCGCGGGCATCGACTGACACGCCGATAATGCGGCCGGGCACGGCTCGCTTGTATTCATCACGGGTGGCCAGGTAAGCCGCGTGCGGACCACCATAACCCATGGGCACTCCGAAGCGCTGGGTGCTACCCAGTACCACATCGGCTCCCATCTCACCGGGCGGTTTCAGCAAGGCCAGGCTCATCAGGTCTGCCGCAACTACCGCAATGGCCTTGTGTTCATGCAGTTGCTCGCAAGCCTCGGTCAGATCGCTGGCATCACCCAACATGGACGGATACTGAAAGATGGCGCCAAACAATTCGGCTTTATCAAGTTGTTCGAAATCACCTATCACCAGTTCAAAACCGAAACATTCGGCCCGGGTCTTGATCACATCGATGGTCTGCGGAAAGCAGTTCGGGTCTACATAAAATTTATTGGCACCGCGATTCTTGCTGACCCGCCTGGCCATGGCCATGGCTTCCGCGGCGGCAGTGGCCTCGTCCAGCAAGGATGCGTTTGCCAGTTCCATGGCAGTAAGATCAAGCACCATCTGTTGAAAATTAAGCAGGCATTCCAGACGGCCCTGCGAAATTTCTGGCTGGTAGGGGGTATACGCTGTATACCAGCCCGGGTTTTCCAGCACGTTACGCAGGATTACATTGGGCGTGTCCGTATCGTAGTAACCCAGGCCTATAAAAGAACGGGTAGGCTGGTTTTTTTTCGCCATGGCCTTGAGTCGGGCCAGCGCGGCACTTTCACTCATAGGCTCAGCAAGACCTAACTGCTGTTTTGAGGTAATGGCCGCCGGAACGGTTTTCTCTACCAGACGTTCAAGAGATTCCAGGCCAAGTGTGTCCAGCATCTCCTGAATCTGCTCAGCATCGGGGCCGATATGACGGGCCAGAAACTCGTCTCCATACTTCAGTGACTCAAGAGAGGCCTTTGAACTATCAGAAGTGGAGGATTGCTTGTCTGTCTGCATAGGATTGAACAGCTACTGGTAAGAGAGTTATGGGTTAATAGTCTGGCGGGAGAACCGATAGCGCCTGTTAGGTAATGAACAGCAATGGGCAGGACAATTCAGCCTGCAATGGATCTGGAAACGATGGACTTCAGCTATTCGTCGTCGCAGTGATCAGAATAGGCATCGGCGTCCATGAGTTCGTCCAGTTCCGCCTCATTACTTAATTTGAGCTTGTAAAACCAGCCGTTGTCATAAGGGCTGCTGTTCACGGTTTCCGGTGCATCCAACAGCTCTTCATTGACTTCGGTGACTTCGCCAGAGAGTGGACTGTATACGTCTGAAGCTGCCTTGACGGATTCCACCACAGCCACTTCATCTTTGGCATTCACTGTCGCCCCGGGTTCGGGCAATTCTACAAAGACAATGTCTCCCAGAGCATCTTGCGCATGGTCGCTGATACCAACCGTGGCCACACCATTGTCATCGACGCGCACCCATTCATGGGAGGCGGCGTACTTAAGATCGTCCGGGAATTTACTCAACGGGAGCCCCTCTTTGTCAAAATTCTAAAGCAGTAACTCAAGCAGCAATCAAAGGGATTACTCTGAATCGCCTGCGCAACTGTGGTGCCTGGCTACTCGAAAACTTTCTTGCCGAAACGCACGAAATTGGGCCGCACTTTTCTGACCGGAACCAGTTTTCCGCGCATATCAACCTGGCAGGATTCACTATTCACGGGGATTCTAGCTAATGCGATGGAATGCTTCAATGTGGGCGAAAAGCTGCCACTGGTGATGATTCCCTCGCCATTTTCGGTCTGAACTTTCTGCCCTTCCCGCAGCACTCCGCGCTCTTCCAGCACCAGCCCCACCAGCTCGGGTAGCTGGCCAATGGCCTGCGCCTCACGGTGTGAGCTCACTGCCTGGCGACCGATAAACTGCCGGTCTTCCGGCTCCCAGGCGATGGTTTGCATCATATTGGCAGCGATGGGAGAAACGGATTCATCCATGTCGTGGCCATACAGATTCATGCCTGCTTCCAGGCGCAGGGTATCGCGGGCACCGAGGCCAATGGGCGTGACGCCCGCTTCCAGCAGGCGGTCCCAGAACGCTGCCGCATCCCCATTGGGAATAATCAGTTCCAGGCCTTTTTCACCGGTATAGCCTGTGCGTGCCACGAACCAGTTGTCCAGCTCGATACCACGAAAATTACCCAATTGCCGGATGGCTTCAGCCTGCTCCGACGGCATCAGCTCGCAGACCTTGTCGATGGCCTGGGGACCGTGCACCGCCAGTATGGCCAGATCAGGGCGCTCGGTGAGCTGTACCTCATAACTGTTGCTCTGCTGCTCCATCCAGGCCAGGTCTTTTTCGCGGGTGGCGCAATTACTTACCACCCGGTAACCCCAGGCCATACGATAGACAATCAGGTCGTCGATCACCCCACCATCGGGTTTCAGCATGGCGCTGTACAAGGCCCGGCCATCTTCATCCAGCCGGGCCACGTCGTTGGCCAGCAGGTATTGCAGATATTCTTTGGCCTGGGCCCCATCGACATCGGTGATGGTCATGTGGGAAACATCAAACACACCGGCTGCTGTGCGCACCTGATTGTGCTCTTCCAATTGGGAGCCGTAATGAATAGGCATATCCCAGCCAGCAAAATCCACCATTTTGCCACCGGCGTCGACATGCTTTTGATAGAGGGGAGTTTGTTGGCCCAAGTGCGTTGGTTGGTTCTGTCAGAAGTCTGAAGGAACCGGCATTTTACCCGCCCGTTAGCCGTATTGATAGACAGTCCGGCAAGGGCATTTCACCTGCGAAGTCTCGGGATTGTGTGATGGACAGTCTATTCCTGACCAGCCCAGCGCACCAGTAGTCAAAAAATTACAGTACTGGCTGGTTTCGCAATTCGGGATTGGGCAGAAACGAGCGTGTCATTGAAAAAACAATGCAGCCGGCGACGAGGCAGATAAACCTACTCGTTAATCATTACCTCCATTCTGCTGGTTGAGCTGGTCTTCCAATATCTCCAGCATGCCTTCGATCGCGGCAGGATGTTCATCCAGTCTGCGCAGGGCCCTCGTTGCACTGCTACGGACGTTGGCATCGCTGTGGTCACGATAGGCTTGCATAATCGGCGCCACCGCGCTGGCTCTGTCAGTGCTACCCAGCGCACGAACCGCCGAGGCAATTAGCTCAACATTTTCCTCTGCTGCAATGATCTGTCTGAGCACCTCAACTGACTGATCATTTTCGGTATCACCAATGCCTTCAATCGCTGCCAGTTTGCGCTGCAGGTTATTGGTGCTGGCGTAGATATTTTCCAGCGCGGCCACAGCAAAGCCGTTTTCGCGATCGGCAATGCCTTCGATGGCGGTAGCTGCCATCTCATCGTTTGTATCAGACAGGGCGACATCGGTGAGAAAGGTGAAGACTTCCGGCAAATCCATATCGGCAATCTCATCCAGCACTTCCCGCTTGAGTTCCATGGATTCCATAGACTCGAAAGCACTAAATAACACCAGCATTGACTCTTCTGTCTCCATGTCGGACAAGGCATCGGCTGCCTCTTCCACCAGTCTCGGATTGGATTCGTTTTCGATGATCGCGACCAGGGTGTCCATGGCCTCGCTCGTGCCCCAGTCATCCAGCTCACCAACAATTTCGGCGCGAACAGAGATGGGATAGCTGTCGTCATAAACAATAGCCAGCAGGCGATCACGGGAAGCCTCATCATCCCGGTCAAGCAACACCATGATGGCGCTGGTCCTCACCTGTTCGGATTCGTCTTCGTCCACGACGTCCAAAAGAGTTGTGGTGATGGAATCGCCCGGCAGGTCTTCCAGTAGCATCACAATGCGAGAACGCAGGTCCGGATTATCACTGCTCTCCAGCCTCTGAATCAGAATCTCGGAAACCCGTTCGTCATCCCTCAGTGCTCCAATGATGGTGAGTAGTTCATCATCTGCCGAGCTGCGACGCCTGGAGAAGACCCTGGATCTCTGGGCAGCATCACGAGCGAGGGCACGTATTTCTTCCAATTGCTCCGGAGACATATTGGGAATATCCGGAAAGTCAGGGAAATCAGGGAAGCCAGGAAAGTCCAGATTCCCGGTAACTGCCCGTACCCGCTCCAGCTCTCTCTCCGCCCGTTCCATGGCCCGCTCTACAGACTCGGCGATTTCATCCTCGTCGATGTCCCCTTCATAGTTATAGTCGTAGTCAAAGTCATAGTCGAAATTAAAATCCCAGTCGCCGTCAATCCGGTTCAAAAAGCCCGGACGGCCCAGCCCGGCCAGCTCCGACCCCAGAACAGCCAGCTTGCTGCGGGCATCGGCTACCCAGCTACTGGCGGGAAACTCGACAATAAAATTCTGGTAACAGCTAAAACTGCTTTCCTGTTCCGGCTGCTGTTGTTCCTGGGCATAACAGCTCCAGAATGACGCATCATCGAGCCAGTTACTCTGCGGCCACGAGCTGCGGAATTGTTCGAAGAATTCCCTCGCTTCAGACCATTGCTGATTCAGCACCAGGTCATAGCCTTCCCGATAGTCCAGCGTGTCCTGTTCCTGGGAAAACACCTGCGCACTGAGGAGCAGGGCACCGCCCAGTGACAAGGTATAAAAAGTTTTTCTATTCATAGTGGATGTCTCCTGACAAGATTCAGATCACTTGACTCTGATCTCTCATCTCCAGTAGTCGAATGCGAAACAGAACTCCATTCTCTTCGAGGAATCGCTGTAGCAGGGCTACCCCTTCCTCCATGTTTGAATCATCGAGATTGGCGATTTGCAGCAGCATGAATTCAATGTCTCTCAGTAATTTGCGTTCACCAGTAGCGAAAGGACTATTGTCAATCGCAGTAAGCATGTTGGCTTCTGAAGCCAGGTCCCTGGCAGAAGCACGCTGAATTGGGAGAACTGGCGCTTCTTGTTCAGTATTGGCAACTTGCATCAACATAACCTGCGCCTTGTTCAAATAGCTCATCAACTCAGGGCTCACCTGGGAACTCAGAGTATTGTTCACCGGCTGTGTTGGGTTAGACGACAGGTAGACAAAACCTGTCACGAAAACAATCAGTGAAGCAGCGATTGCCCCGAGCGCTACACTCCATGGTGAGTGTGATCTACCCTGCAGTTGTCGATAGCGCTCTGCGTCGATACGATCCAGCTCAGGAGAAAGCTTTTCAAACATATCCGAGAGCGACGCCCGCTCTGGAATATCCTGATAGGACTCTTGCCTGATACCAGAGGCATCGAGTGCGGCGCAGGCCTGCTGCAATTGTTCAAACTCATCACGGCAGCTTTCGCAGTCATTCAGGTGCGCGCGTAGTTCTGGTGACATTGCGTGTGGTTCTTCCAGATAGAGCGCATCGACCATCAGTTCCTGGGTGGATTCACAACTTAACATTGCTCGAACTCCTGCAATCCGGATTGCTCTGCTGCGAGTTTGTCCCTGAGTTTGTGAATGGCTCGAAACAGAATGTTCTTTACTGTGCCCTCAGAGCGATCAACAACCTCGGCGATTTCTTTCAACTTGAAATTTTGCATATGACGTAAACTGAAAACGGTTAATTCAAAACTACTCAAACACTCCAGTGCCTGATCGATGTGCTGACTGAGTTGCTGTCGTTCTGTGGTGGACTCACTGCGAGCGTGGACTCCGCTATCCACTCCAATGTCTTCATCGTAAGTGGTGTCTGCGAGCCGCAGATGGCGCTGTCGTTGCCGTTGTAAATCAATTGCAGTGAGGTAGGTAATGCGATGCAGCCAGGTGGACAGCCGGGATTTACCCTTGAAATCACCCAGGGCGCGATAGGCTTTGATAAAAGCCTCCTGCACTGCATCCTCAGCCAACGCCGCGTCCTTGAGCACACTGCGCGCCACGGTGAACATGCGCTGCTTGTTACTGTCCACAATGCTGCGGAAGGCCTCCCGGTCGCCGGCGGCAGCCAGTGCGGCGAGGGCCTGATCTGCCTTCAACGCGAGCTGGTCGCTGTTGCCATTCCCGGGAAAAGGTTTGATCGCGGCTTTGCCCATTTCAGCGGCTTTAAATCCTTGATTTTGCTTGTTTTTTAGACATGAGCAGTGAGAGAGCTGCCCCGGTCATAATAGTTAGACGATGGCATTAACAGAAGGTTTGCAGGGAATATTACAGGGAGCGTGATTTGGAGGAAGTGATCAGGGCTGCCAGGCGTAGCTGAACTTGGCGAAGAAAGTGCGGTTGGTCTGGTAGATAGAATCCTGGCTGTCGTCCTGGAAGCCCGCATCGGAGTAACCGACGAAGAAGCGGGTCGCAGCATTGACCCGATAGCTGTAGAGCAGTTGGGTGGTGAGTTCCCGCGACCGGCTTTCAACCGGGAAGGTATACAGATCCTGGTTTCTGTCCCTGTCATCGTACTGCAGGATCACACGCAGAAAACTGTTGTTGTTGAACTGGTAAGTGGTGCGAAAACTGGTGAGATTGGCAGTGAACAGACGACCACCGTCCACATCAAATTCCTGCCAGGTGTGATCCAGGTTTAACTGCAGGTGGCGACCAAACTGGTAACGCACCTGGGGACCCAGTCGGGTTGATGAGCCGAGTCGTGTGTTGGCGAAGTCCACCACATCCTCGAAGCGCATGTTCAATCCCAGCTCCAGGTTCTGGGTGGGAAGGAAACTGATGTTCAGGGTATTGAACTGCTCGTCAAAGTACTGACCATTCCAGTAAGTTTTGGAACCGCCAAACAAACCAAACAGGGAGGACTGCAAGGGTCCGTTCATATTGAGGAAAACTTCAAACTCTTCTTCCAGCAGCAGGCCCGACTGGTCTTCGGTACGGTCGTAGTCGAGTGCTACCCGAACCCGATTAAAGAAGTCATCACCCTCGCCCCACCAGGTGCGGCCCAGGGTGGCAACCTGATAGATATAATCTACCCGGTTAATAAATCCCAGGTCGGCACGAAAGTCTTTGCCCCAGTCGTAGTGACCGATGCGCCAGTCCCAGTTTCTCTCGTTGTGCTGGTACTCGACCACCGTACTGGAATCGCTGAGGTCTGCAGCCTGGCCGTGTTGGTTCTGAATCTGCAGCGGATACTCTGACTCGGAGTACATATGTTGAATGTAGATGGCGTCCTGATTGTTCGGCCGCAGTGTGGTATCCAGGCTGACCACGCTGTTGCTGTAGCCATCACCCTGTCGGTGTGTCACCAGACCACCGATGGTTGAGTTGTCAAATATGTCGTAGCGATATCTGCCAATTACGGCCTCACTACTCACCTGACCCAGGGAAGCAACCCGGGAGCTGAGACTGCGCGGCACGATAAAGCTGGTGAACTCATCGTCTGCTGCCAGCAGGCCATAGGTATGCGGTCCGGTTTTGCCCGTTAGCTTGGCGCCAATTTCTGGCTGGGCAATGTTGCGCGTGTACACCAGGTTTTGAAATGTATCGAAATAATCTGCACCGTCGAGAAAGAAGGTGCGACGCTCGGGAAAAAACAGACTGAAGGTCTGATTGATGTCTAATTGTATTCGGTCCGCTTCCACCTGGGAGAAATCAGGGTTGATGGTGGCATTGAGGTAGGTGTCCTGGCTGATACCCCAGCGCACATCCAGGCTGGCTTCATATTCCGGATCGCCACCCATCCAGTCTCCGTTGGCCGGATCGCGAGACTCATTGGCGATGGTGGTCAAGGTGGGAATCACCACCAGATTGACGCCCGGCTCCAGGTCGGCAAAGCCATCAGCCTTGGCCAACTGGCACAGATAACAAACGATATCCCGGTCCCGGGGAACTACGGACAGTCGGTTTTCCCGATCCCGCGGATACTGGCGAACCAGGTCGATGCCCCAGGTTTGCGGTCCATCGCTGGGGCTGAAACGCAGTTGCCGCAGGGGAATTGCCATTTCCACCGTGTAGCCGAAGTTGGTGATCTGTCCGGCACTGTCCCAGATGGCATCCCAGGCCTCGTCTTCGCGGAAGTTCACGTCATCCCAGATGTCGTCTGCCTGCACACCGAGGGGATTCACGTAAAACTCGTAGGCCCGGCGCTCATCATTAAAGGTATCCAGCACGATCCCCACCCAGTCATCATCCCACAGGCGATCCCGGTCCCGGTAGAAAGCGCGGATCTGGCCCGGCTCCGGGTCCTGGGCAATAAAAGCCACGTACAGGGTTTCGCCGTCTTCCATCAGCAACGCTTCGGTATCAACAGGCGCAGGGATGTTTTCACCTGGCTCGGTTTCCACGGTGATGGCCACGGTAATGGCATCGGCCCATTCGCCTTCTGCCAGGGCCCCATCGATATCGGGCCGGCTTGTCACCCTGGGAATGTCATAGTTGGACTGAGCCAACACAGGGTGGGGCAGGGCGAAACCCAACATCAATGCGGCAACAGGGATGAGAATGAATTGGCTAATTCTGCAGGGGAGACTTTTCAAATGGACGGACTGCTGACTGCTTGTTTTCAGGATTTGTGAGTCTACTCAGATTGTTAGACGATAAAAACAGCAAATAGTTATTATTGGGCAGAATTTGTATCCCTTAGCCCACGCTTGTGAGCCACGCATAAAAAAACGGGAAGCCAGGCTTCCCGTTTTTCATCGTCACGAAATGCTCGAATTACTCGACCATGGTTTCCGCCGCTTCAACCACAAAGGCAAAATCGGGTCGGTCCTGATAGCGGGCTTCGGCAAACTTGAACTGGATGACACCATCGGCATCGAGCAGGAATATGCCGGGATAGGGCACACCATAGGCTCTTGAATCCGGTTCATAGTTCGTATTCAGTATTCCGTAGGCATTAACATGGGTGATGTCCTCATCGTGGAGCAGGGTAAATTCGATACCCTCATCTTCCTCGACGGTTTTCAGCATTTCCACGGAATCATAGGTCATGGCAACCACTGAAATGCCCATGTCTTCAAACTGGTCTGCAATCTCTATCAGCTGCACGAGCTGAGATTTACAGTAGGGTCACCAGTCGAAAGAACGGCTCAGCATAAACAACATGCCGTTCTCTCCTACCAGGTCTTCGAAAGTGCGCAGGTTGCCGTCCTGGTCCTGGGCAGCCAATTCAGGAAGTGTCGAGCCCACCGGTAAATCCGGGGCCCACACAAAGTCATCCTGAGCATAGCCAGCCTGAACAAGAACAAGCAGGAACAGGGCAAGTAGAGACTTGCCAACAGCGGCCTGACGCTTGAAAAGGGATTGAATCATTGACAGTCCTTAGCGGGCAGAACCCGAGCTAATGATGGATTGGTCGCACAGCAGATGAAGTGACATTGATGTCACCTTACCCGATGTGCCTTACATAATACCGGAATTGGGCGGTTTTTCTTACAGAACCCGCGAAAAACGGGGCAGGCAGTACGTTTCCAGGTCCGGCCGGACCACGACAAAACAGGCGAGACTAGTCGATGCCTTCCAGAAATCGCTCGCCGCGGGGCAGGTAGTTATTGTGGCTGTCCAGAGAGAACACCACCGAACTGGAACGGCCAATGAGCTCGCTCCTGGGCACGAAGCTGTAGACCCGGCTGTCGGCACTGTTGTCACGATTGTCGCCCAACACGAAATACTGATCGTCTGGCACCACCGTGGGGCCATAGCTGCGGCTGGAACGATTCATGTAGCGACTGGAGAGTCTGGCCTGGTGCACCATGTCTTCGATTTCTTCCAGAATGATGACGGAATTGGAATCCCGGGACAGCACTTCATAGTTGGCAGGCTCGCCATTGACCACCAGGGAATTGTTCTGGATGTAAATGGTGTCCCCGGGCAGGCCGACAATCCGTTTCACCAGCCTCTTGTTGGCGCGCTTGGAATCGATAATGACGATGTCACCCCGCTCGGGATCTGCCACAGAGGCCAGGGAGATTTCCGTGAAAGGGATTTTCACGTCATAGGCCAGCTTGTTGACCCAGACCTTGTCACCATCCAGCAGGGTAGGCTGCATGGAGGCGCCGGAGATGGAACTCAGATCGGCAATGGCGCTCTTGAAGAACACGATGCAGAACAACAACAGGAAGAACTGGCGGTTCTCCCGCCAGAATGCCCGCAGGTGGGCTCGCACACGAGCCAGTAAACTGTCCTGATTGAAATCCATAGATGAAAACTTAGCCACAGCTCCCCTCATTGTCAATCGGCATGATCACTGGGCTTTGCGCCAGATCACGCTCTGTAGCCGTCGGTGGCACCGGCGGCCGTGACCAAAAGCCCGGAAGCTGGTTTAATCTTTCCCAGATTGAGCCCATGCTTGCTTTTCCCCTGAGCCTCTCATAACCTGTATTTTTGTACAGTATTAGTCAACAGATGCCATGATCCTGGAGCAGTTTCATCCCGCCTGCCGTCACTGGTTTGAGTCCCGTTTTGGGGCGCCCACGGCTGCCCAGCAGAAAGCCTGGCCAGCGATACAGGCTGGTCGCCATACCCTGATCTCCGCCCCCACCGGCAGCGGTAAAACCCTGGCGGCTTTCTATGCGGCCATCAACGAGCTGGTCCAAAAGGGTGTGGAAAACAAGCTCAATGACGGGGTGCATATTCTCTATGTGTCACCCCTGAAGGCACTCAGTAACGATATTCATCGCAACCTGGAAGCGCCCCTGGACGGCATTGCCGAACAATTACATTTGCTGGGTCAGGCACCAGTAGACATCCGTATGGCCGTTCGCACGGGAGACACCCCGGCTAATGAACGACAGAAGATGGCCAAGAACCCACCCCATATTCTGGTAACCACGCCTGAATCGCTGTACCTGCTGCTGACCAGCGCCAGTGGTCGCAACATGCTGGCAACTGTTTCCACGCTGATCGTCGATGAGATTCACGCCATGCTCGGCGACAAGCGGGGTTCCCATCTGTCGCTTTCAGTCGAACGCTTGCAGCATCTTTGTAAACTCAATGGCGGCCAACATCTGCAGCGCATCGGTTTGTCTGCCACCCAAAAACCCATCGAGATGGTTGCACGCTATCTGGTGGGCAACAGCAACTGCCAGAATGACTCAATCGACTGCGAGATTGTCGATTCCGGTTTTCGCCGCGAACTGGAACTGCATCTTGAGGTGCCAGGTTCCCCACTTACGGCGCTGATGAGCAATGAAGTCTGGGAAGAACTCTACGAACGCCTGGTTGAGTTAATCAATTCCCACGACACGACGCTGATCTTCGTCAATACTCGCCGTCTCTCAGAAAGGCTCGCACTTGCCTTGTCTGATCGTCTGGGGGAGGGTGCCGTCTGTTCCCACCACGGCAGCATGAGCAAGGATCATCGGCACAATGCCGAGCAGCGCCTGAAATCTGGCGATCTCAAGGTGCTGGTGGCCACCGCCTCCATGGAGCTTGGAATCGACGTGGGTTCGGTGGACCTGGTGGTTCAGTTTTCTTCACCCAAGAGTATTGCCACGTTCCTGCAGCGTGTGGGCAGAAGTGGTCACTCGGTGGATGGCACCCCCAAGGGCATTCTGTTTCCATTGACCCGGGACGACCTGGTTGAAGCCGCAGCATTACTCAACAGCATCAGGCAAGGTGAGCTGGACCGCATCATCATGCCGGAGAAGCCGGCAGATATTCTGGCCCAGCAAATCGTCGCAGAAATCTCTTCCCCCCATACGCTTGTGGCCGAAGGCGAGAGCGCAGAGGAAAGTGACGGCGGAGAAAATGGCTGGAATCTTGACCGGCTTTACGCACTGTTCAGCAATGCTTATCCCTACAGAGATCTTTCCCGGGAAGAATTTGATGAACTGGTAAAAATGCTGGCTGAAGGCTACTCCACCCGAAGAGGGAGACGTGGCACCCACCTGCATCTGGATGAAATCAATAACCGGGTGCGTGCCCGTCGCGGTGCCAATCTCATCGCCCTGACCAACGGGGGAGCCATCCCCGACATGTTCGACTATCAGGTAGTACTCGACCCGGATGATGTGGTGGTAGGCACCCTGAATGAAGACTTCGCACTGGAAGCATTGCCCGGTGATGTCTTCACCCTCGGTACTCATGCCTGGCAGCTGCTGAGAGTGGATGGGCTCAAGGTCAGGGTAAGGGATGCTGCGGGTATGCAACCCACCATTCCGTTCTGGTTTGGAGAGGGGCCGGGGCGAACCCAGGAGCTTTCCACCGCAGTGTCCGAGCTTCGGCAGAAGATTTCAGAGTTACTCATTGAAGAATCCCCACAGGCCGCCCAGCAATGGCTGATTGATGAAGTCGGCCTGCCACCAGCAGGCGCTGTCCAGGCGGTCGAGTATTTGCATGCGGGCATGAATGCCCTTGGTGTCATGCCAACCCGTAACACGCTTGTGATGGAAAGGTTTTTCGATGAAGTAGGAGATATGCATGTTGTTATCCATTCTCCTTACGGCAGTCGCCTGAACAGAGCCTGGGGGCTGGCTCTGCGCAAACGTTTTTGCAAGTCATTCAACTTTGAGCTCCAGGCCGCAGCCAACGAAGACAGTATCGTGATCTCGCTGGGCTCGGTGCACAGCTTTGCCCTGGATGAGGTGTATCGCTACCTGCAATCCAGCACGGTACGTGAAACCCTGATCCAGGCCATGCTGGACGCCCCGATGTTTGAAGTGCGCTGGCGCTGGAATGCCACCCGTTCGCTGGCGATCCAACGAAACCGAAATGGCAAACGGGTACCTCCTCAGTTCCAGCGCATGGATGCCGAAGACCTGGTCGCCCATGTGTTTCCAGACCAGATTGCCTGCCAGGAAAACATCACCGGTAAGCGGGATGTGCCCCCGCATCCTCTGGTCAACCAGACCGTAAACGATTGCCTGACCGAGGCCATGGATATCGATGAACTCGAATCACTCATTGGTGAAATTGAATCGGATCAGCTAAACCTGGTGGCCAAGGACTTGCGGGAGCCTTCTCCCTTTGCCCAGGAAATCATCAATGCACGTCCTTATGCGTTTCTTGATGATGCACCCTTTGAAGAGCGCCGCACCAATGCCATCCGCAACAGAAGCTGGGCCGACCCTGCCGAAGCCAGGGATTTCAGCCAGCTCGATGCTGAAGCCATCAAGCGTGTACGTGAAGAAGCCTGGCCCTTTACCACCAACGCCGATGAGCTTCACGATGCGTTGTTAACGGCGGCCTACTTTACCGATGAGGAACTCAAGCGGCAGGATGTGGCGCCTTATGTGGAAAACCTGTTGCAAGACGGGCGCATGGTAAAACTTGGGTGCCCGGACAATATCCTGTGGTGCGCCACGGAAAACCTGCCACGCTTCCAGGCAATATTTGGAGCGTCCATTTCCAGTATTGAACTGCCGGAGTTCCTCCGAGGGCAACAATGGGAATTCGAAGATGCACTGCGGGAAGTCGTACGTGGCCGGCTGGAATGTCTGGGACCCATCACCACTAAACAACTGGCCAAAGAAACCGGTCTGGAACAAAGCAAGATCGATCAGGCGATGATTGCATTAGAGGTCGAAGGCTTTGCCTTTCAGGGTCAGTTCTCGCCAGTTCCTTCTGTAGTTTCTGTAGCAGATACAGAAGATGGAGCAGGAGCGGTACAAGCTCCAGAGGTTGAGTGGTGTGAACGACGGCTCTTGCAGCGCATTCACCGCTACACCATCGATTTGCATCGCAAGAGCATCAAACCGGTTTCTCTTGAGACCTACACCGAATTCCTTTTTGATCATCATCAATTAGTTCCCATCAAGCAAGGCGAACAATCAAGAGAGCCTGCACTGGATGGACAAACACAGATAGAAAATTCCCTGAATCTCCTGGATGGCTATTCCGCCGCTGCGGTGAGCTGGGAATCAGATATTCTCCCCGCCCGAATTGAAAGCTATGACCCCGGCTGGCTGGATACCCTGTGTGTCAGCGGACGTGCGGTTTGGGGGCGCTATGTATTGCCTGCAACGCAGCAACGCAAGACAAATTCCAGGCGCACTATGGGCCCGGTCAAATCCACGCCCATATCGATCATGCGCCGCAGCAGCCTGGATATCTGGCAAGCCCTGGCACAGGCACAACTGGACAACGCAGAACTGCCGCCAGCCAGCGGTGTGGCGCTGCGGATAGAAACAGATCTGAAAGAACACGGTGCCAGCTTCTTTGATGAAATCCAGACACGCACAGGATTGTTGAAAACCCAGTTGGAGGAAGGTCTGGCTGAACTGGTGAGTATGGGCCGTATCAGCGCAGACAGCTTTACCGGCTTGCGTGCCCTGCTGACGCCTAACAAGAAAAAACCCTCAGGCTATCGCCGCCGGGGTCGCAAAGCCATGTTTGGCGTGGAAGATGCCGGACGCTGGAGTTTGTTGAACACCTTTCAACAAGCACAACAAGCACAACAAGCACCTGAACAGGAACAGCACAGGCGCCACTGGAACGTGCTCGATGAGGAGCAACTGGAACGCCTGATCAGCATTTACCTGCAGCGCTGGGGAATTTTATTTCGGGGGGTTGTTGACAAGGAACCCCTGGCTCCACCCTGGAGAGTCTTGCTTTCCACATTACGCAAACTGGAATTACGTGGCGCCCTGCGCGGTGGCCGGTTTATAAGCGGTGTTGGAGGTGAACAGTTCGCCTATCCTGAAACGGTGGATGCACTGCGAAAATTCAAACGCAAGAGAGAAACAGCATCAGATGCAGATTACTATTCCCTGGCGGCAACCGATCCACTTAACCTGATCAACCTCATACTGCCAAACAGAAAACTGGCAAAGCTAAGCAGCAACCGGGTGCTCTATCGCGGCGGGATTCCCATTGCCGTACTTGAATCGGGAGAGTTTCATTTCCTGAGGGAAGTCGATGCCGATCAACAATGGCAACAACAGCAGATGCTGGCCAGAAAAGTTTTTCCTCCTCGACTGAAGAGCTATCTGGGCAGTCGCTAGCGTTAACTGTTTTACTTTATATATATCCAGCAGATATAAAAATCCCGCTGCCGCAAAGCGACAACGGGATCTTTTAACGTACGGGAAGGAAGATCAAAGATCATTCCCCTCCAGCTATCAACAAGACTGTGTTACTCAAACAAAGACGTAAACAGTTACTTGCAATAACCGGAGGCTCCCTTAATAGACTGACTATTGATGGGATCACCTCCTTTGGAATCCAGGGTACGAACAAATGCTAGGAGGCTCCCCCTGTTGAAACCGCTAACAACATTCAGCGGTTTTTATATAACAGCTTGCTGGTGGTGTAAAGCAGTCACTGTGCTCAGCAAACGATAAATCCTTCTGCCATTGAATTCTGGCGATTTCTCCCCATATTCACAGCTCCGCGAGGCAATTCGTGGGTTTCAGGAAGTGTGCGGTTCGGCACAGAATACGGCGCCTCCGCTATGCAATAAATAGCACTGAAAGCACCGAAGAAAGCACCGAAAACCCAATCCATCGAGCATTACAAGTGCATTGGAACCAGCTATGAAAGACAGAAGGGTACACCGACGTGTCGAAGTCGATTATTGGGCAAGTCTGAATCACCCACTCTTGGGAACCATTACTGCCGACGTCCAGGATATGTCAGTGAGTGGTTTGTCACTCACTCTCGATGAGGACATCAATTTCTTTGTCATGATGGAACTGGATATCCGTATTCACGGAGAAGGCTGGGATGATTCCATGCCCGCTTTGCCTGTGCAGGTCGTCAGGGTGAAGAAACGCAATATTGGCTTGTGCTTTAGTGAGCCATGCGACGACTACTGGCAGCCGCCGATCGATTCCGGTTTCGAACTCAGTCTCAATGATGTTGAGATGGTGAACGAATAAGCCTGTCGACTATCAACTGCGCTTAAGTCATTTTCTCCAGATGCTTCATCACATAAAGCCGAGGAAAAAGCTCAAGGAGAAATAGAGTACGATACCTATCATGGCGAAGTAGGCAATGAATCGAAGTGGATTGTCCATGAAGCTGTGCCACATGGTTCTGGTCTGCCCGAGCGCTCGCTGCTCCTCATATTCGGCCCTCATCTTTTCGCCCCGCTGAGCCTGATACTCATCCAGAATCTGTCGCGCCCGGGAATATTGTTCCTCATGCTTGAGCCACAGGGCCGGTAAGGAGATGCCCCAGTTACCAGCGAAAGTCTCGAAGTACTCGATTTCGTGCTGTTCCAGCAGGGCCCGCACTTCCTCGGCTTCATCATCCGGGACGTGGCGCATTCTGAACAGTAGTTTAGCCATGGTTAAGCTTCGGTGTTGTAGTATCGAATTCGGGATTGATTCATTATTATAACGAGGAATTGCACGCAAACCCGGACTTTAGGATTTGCCACAAACTCATTTCCATCCCACCCAATGGGATTCCAAAGGACACAGAGGCCGCACATGCACAGTCAATTCGCAGTGAGACGAACGATCAAGCTCATCGAAACAGCTATCCTGTTGTTTCTGGGTCTCAGTTTTAGCGCTTTCAGCTATGGCGATTCCTCGGTGTGGAAAGTGAGCTCCGGGGACAACACGCTCTACCTCGGTGGCACGGTACATCTGTTGCGCCCCTCTGACTATCCGCTGCCACCAGAATACGAAGAGGCTTATGGCGAGGCAGACGAGCTGTATTTCGAAACCGACATCGCCGCCATGAGCGATCTCACAGTCCAGGCACAGATGCTGCAACAACTCACTTACACCGATGGGCGAACCCTGGCTACGGTGCTCAATGAAGAGGCCTACCAGGCGCTCACAGACTACACGGCCAGTGTTGGCCTGCCCCTGACCATGCTGGAGAGTTTTAAACCCGGCATGATAGTCAGCACATTACAGGTGCTCGAATTTCAAAAGATGGGTTTCACTCCGCAGGGTGTGGATACCTATTTCAATACCAGGGCAATGGGTGAGGCGAAAGACATCGGCGCACTGGAAACCCTGGAAGAACAAATCGGTTTTCTGGCCGCCATGGGCGAAGGCAACGAGAGTGAGTTCATTCTCATGTCACTGACCGATCTGGAAGAGACAGATGAAATCATGGAAGAGATGATCAGTGCCTGGCGCAGTGGTGACTCCGATGCGCTGGAAGAGTTGTTTGTGGATGATATGAGAGAGCGAGCACCCGAGCTGTACGATTCCTTACTCAGGCAAAGAAACTTTCGCTGGATGCCCCAAATCGAAGCCATGATGGATGACAGCGACACGGAATTTGTCCTGGTTGGCGCTGCGCACCTGATTGGACCTGATGGTCTGGTAGATTTATTAAGAGAGGCTGGTTACGAGGTGTCACAGCTTTAACTGTGGCCTTATGCGCAACAGATGATCCGGCGTCGCAGCGCGATCAGGCGCTGACTGAAGGCATTTCAAACATTTCTATTCAGGCTATGAGTCTTGGCCTGTGTTTTCCGCGCACAAAAAAACAGAGAGCAGATGCCCTCTGTTCTATGCATTCTTTCTAGCTAATTATTGAGCGTGAATCAGGAGCTGGTCTTGTGGCTGAGAACGATCTGTCTCGGGCCGCTGGTTGAGGTCTGACCACTCACACCAGATGGAATCTGTTGTACCTTGCCGCCCGATTTCAGGAAGGCTTCAATATGCTCTTCCAGATCTTCGCGGTTGCTTACTGCTGCTTCTTTCTTTGCCTTTGATTTGCTCGCCATAACTCCACTTTCTCATTGCGTCAAACGGCCGACCATTATACACCAAACGCGATTTCTCCGCTAATTTGCGGGGACAGTAAGCGAAAATAGCGCTAAATCAGAATCCAGGTATACAGCTAACTAGAATTTACGCCTGGAGTGCAGAAACCCCTAGCCTGGCTGGTTACTTCTTTCGGGATCCCAGACGCTTTCTGGGTCGTACATAGTAATCAGAGTAGTAGTCTTCAGGCAGCTCGCCTACCAGCTCATCCATTGAGGTTTTGTAGATAACCTTCATCTTGGCCAGTAATTCCAGATCCAGGTGGCATCCGTAATTTCGAACGGTCTCGATATCCTCAAGCTGCTTCCGGGAAATACCCAGCAGCCTTGCACCCTCATTCATGGAGTAGCCCGCGTTCAGTCGGAGCTGACGCACGTTCTTCTTAACAGTGACAGTTATCGGAGAGAACTTGGTAAATTGTGGATGGTTCATAGTGCCTCGTCTTCCCGGCTAGAAAACCTAACCTTCATTAATTCAGCTTTATTGTTAGTAACTTCCGCGTTACCAGGCCGATTGCTCAACCGGGCATTCTCAAGCGCCGCGACCCGTTGTATTTCCTCAGTCTGTGTCTTCGCACAGTGATGAAAAGAAGCTAGCACAGGAATTTTCTATGGCAATAAATTCTTGAAATTACCGGGAAAACTCCCGAAGTTTGTAGTATTCAGTGAGTAGTAAATGGAAATTTCATTTTAGAAACCTAGTTTTCCGGGAACAGCTTTGCTTTGAACTTTCCCAGGAATCCCAGCAACCAGCGCTGGGTGCTGGTTTCATTTTTGAAATCGAAATGAGAACGGGCATTTTCGATAAAAGGTTGCATGTGGTTATAGAGATAATTGCTGGCTCCCTCGTCGGAGATTCCTTTCAGGGTTTCACGGTATTCGGTCAGCACCATCTCATCGAGGATTCCGTAGCTGGTCTTGCCCAGGGCACCCGCGGTGCCAATACCGGAGTTCGATACCGCCGCCGCCCGCACTGAAAGCATGCCGAGAATCTGGGCCAGGTTCATATTCTCTTTCCTGGCCACCAGGGTAATCTGGTTCCACAGACTCTCGAACCTGGGAAGCAGTTGGCTCGAGTTCGCAGTCAACCTGGCAGCAGAGCTGCGAAGCTCATCGGCCAGATCCTGGATCTCCTGTCTGGAGAGCGGCGGGGTATCGATGGCCGTGGCACTGCGGTGGGATACGTCCTGAATCGACAGCAGAATCTGCTCAATGGTTTGCGGGTTGCTCTGTGGATCGATGACACCATTTTCTTTCAATTGCTGAACCAGTCGTTGCACGAACACCTGGCCGCCGCGGGCGGTGTCGGAAGCAATGGCGAATACCCAAACAGGAGAAAAATGCATGGTCAACAAGCCTGCCGCTTCCAGGCTTGAGCCCAACAACTTGCGATGCACAAACTTTTCCTGGAGTTCAGTCCTGGTTTGCATCTCGGTCATGCCCGCAACATTCTGCACCAGAAAGGTTTGAAACATCCCCAGGGTGAAGTGGTAGCTACTGGTGTTCTTGATTGCTGCAGGCACCAGCATTTTTGTCAGCAGCATGGTGCCGCCGCCAATAATTGCGCTCAGGGCACGACCGGTTCGCTCGGGTATTGAGAGAGTCAGTGAAAGGTAGCGAGCGATTTTATTGTCGTAGGTTTTCTTCTGGCTTGCGGGGGGTATGGGGAGGTTCTGCAGAGGATCGCTGTCATCGGCCATTAGCGCTACTCAACAGAGGCTGCTTGTTTCTTGTTAACAGCTTCCAGTACCAGCGGTAATACTTTCCGGTTGACGACCACTTCGTAGTAGCTTTCGGTGGCATCGGGGTCATCAAGCATTTCGTTGTCTTTCCACAGGCCAATCTTTCCTTCCCGAATCACCAGGTCTTTCTTTCGCCCATTCATATCGGGATAGTGCCCCACATGGAACAAATAGTCCTTTGCGTTCAGTTTCATCCTGATGGTCTTCAGTGGTATCTCGGTCTTTAGTTTGGCAAAAGAGGCATCATCGATATTGATACCATTGACGTTATAGCGGAGAAAATGCTGGCCTTTCTCCCCCTTGCTGCTTTCACCATCCGCGATACGCAGGACCGCAACATTAAACAGGCTCTTCTTGATCGCGGCCCTGAGGTTCCAGGAACAACCGGACATGCGATCAGCGAGACCAATCGCGCCGGATATCATGATGGGGTGGTCGCCATCGTAGAGATAGCGGGGAGCCTCATTGGAATAACAGACGCCAATACCCAGTTCCAGCAGCGGCAATCCCATCTGGGTCGAATAACGGTTGTTAGAGCCCGTAATCTTCAGCATGTCCTTGGCGTTACCACAAGCCCTCGCTACGGCGAACCACTGTTGCGGGGTGTGCTCATACTCGAGGAAACTCAGAATGATGGCATCGCCCTCGATAAAAACCTTGTTGGCGCCATAAGTATCGAGGATCTTGTTGATCGGGTTAAAGAATCGCATGCTGAAATAGGAAGCGGGGTTCAGCCCTTTTGCCTGCAACTCATCGGTTACCGTGGTTGAGCCACGGACATCGGCTTTGAGAATCGCGTGATGACAGATTCGCTCATCGTCGTCTTCTATCTCAACCGATGTGGGCATCAGGTACAGGGTGCCGGCAGATTTGGAAAGCTTGATATCCTCTTCTTTACTCAGCACCGTAAAGCGATTGAAGATGCGGTGGGCAAAACGAAAATATTTAAGCTGCTGACGATACCGGCACAGGTCCAGCAACAGCTTCAATGAATCTGCCTCATCGGCTTTGGCGATCTGCTCTTTGATTTTCTCTTTCGATGCCTCCAGGGACTTGCGTTGTTCCCCGTTTAATTTGTAACCACCCACAATACTGTCTTCCAGCTTCTCCATGGTGGTTGCGCCGCTGAGGTACTGGCAGATGACTTTCAGGTCCACATGCTCAACGATAGTGGGGCTTATGGACTTGCGCATGTAGTGAGACGCCAGTAGCTGGGGTAAAACTTTTTGCTTGCGCAGCATCTTTGCAAAAGCACGCAGTGCCTTATTAAGCTTTTTGACTTCGCCACGTTCACGCCACCAGGCGCCTAAACCTTCCTGCTTGCGGATTTCTTTCAGCCGGTCCGCGTTGCGCCGGGAATTGAAAAGCAGCTCTATATTTTCCGGGATATCAAACCAGCCGAAAGATTCTGCAATGGTGTTTTTGCTGTCTATGGCTTTACCGAGAAACGGCTGGGTTCGGAACAGGCCATTGAGCTCATCATGAATTTCCGGCTGCTCATCACTGGCATCATCTTCATCCTTTAAAGGAGCCAACGGCAGTTGCTTGAGCCTTTTGTTAAACAACTCTTCAGTCTTCTGGTTGATTGCCAGAAATCCGGAATTGTCTCCATTCCAGCTCCACATGGAGTATTCATTGAGCAGCAGGGGCAAAGCACTGAGCTCGGCGGTATAAAGCAGGGGATTCAAAATGACGTCTACGGCAAACCGGTAATCCTCTCCCAGGAACTGCTCCCGAATCGGTGACAACTCTCTTTCTTCTACCCGCTGAATCTGGGCAAAGATCTGGCGATTTACCGCATAGAGAATGGCATCGTAATTTTTCTTCAGCCAAAACAGTCGTTGTTGGGTGGCAAGCGCTTCCGATGATCCCTTGTTTCGGTTTTCCGCCAGCTTGCTGGTCACCCGACGAATTTCTTCGTCGAGCATCGACCGGGTGTACTTGAGAATATGTTTGATGGCGGCGAATTGAAGGAAGCAGATTTCATCGGCTTTCAAATCTGTTTTGACGCGATGAATCAGAACCGTCATCAGGTCGACGTACTTGTCCCGCATCTTTTCGAACAGCTTGGAATTATCCCAGTGCTTGGGATTGGGTACGGCGAGTTGGGAAATGAGTAAGCCGGAGAGCTTTTTTATATCGGAGGCAAAGCGGCGACTAAGCCGGATATCGATGTGATAGTTATCGATGCCACGGGACAGGGTATCGATTGAAATCTGAACATGACGCTCAGTTTCAACTTGTTCCAGCAGACTATTGGCGGGTTCCGTTTGCATGCCAGAGAAAGCATCTCTTTCTAATTATTTTGATCCAAATTAACAAACTTGAACCGTTTCGCAGTACTGCCCAATCAATCCAAAATACCAGAATTGAAATCCGGTATTGTGAATCCCGACACATTACACAGAATTTACTTAAAAATCAGCTATTTGTAGGATTACGGGAGGCAAAACTAGGGGAAAACCCCAATTGACTACAGATTGTGTAGTAAAAGGCAGGATAGCCCTAAATATTGTGGCATCAAGCTAACAATCGTTCCTGGAGATGCTGTAACAAGGGCGTAAACCGGCTGCGCATGCGGCGCGATGTCAGCGCCCGGGTGATGGGCTGCGCAAGCCGATAGATTCCATGGGATTCCACCTGTAGCGAGATTCCCATATTCACATGCTCCGAATCCTGGGCCGCATCCAGGTCGAAACGCAGGCCTGTGGCCGATTGGGCACTTGTTCGAATCAGCTCGAGGCGCTGGCCCGGGTGCCAGTGGCTGATGCTCCAGCGTTCGTCGCGGTTGCCGAACTGCAGTGACAGCACGGTGCCTCTGCCAGCAGGATTCGCGTGCTCCAGCTCCAGCGCAGTAGCTCCCGGGATCACTCCCTGCCAGTCTTGAAAATCTACCAGCAGATCCCAGGCCTTGTCCCGGCATTGCGATTGCGGACCCAGGGTAATCGATGCGATCTGGATGAGCTGCGGCAGCTCTTCGGTGAGGCTTGCATCGGACATGAAGGTATGGGGTTCCTGTGCTTAGGGTAAACCTGAACGTAACCCTGAATTTACAGGTTCACACCCGGGAGTAACAGCCCAAATGAGGACTTCGCTTGCCTGCCAGGGGCATCAAAAAGGTGGCAACTGCCAGTGAGTAACGCCACAATAGACGACTCAATAGTGGCGGGAAAAAGCACGGGGACAGCGTGATGGGTGATGGCGAAACTGCAGTATTGATCGTGGCTATTGTGTTCGCTTTCGTCAGCTTCAGTACCTGGTTACGGTACCGCAGCAAGAAGCTGGAGTATGGAATGGATTCAATCGAGAAAAATCTCCAGGAAGAAAATGAAATGCTGCAAAGCAAGACCGCCCAGCTCGAGAAACGGGTACAGGTGCTGGAGTCCATCGTGACCTCAAAAGACTTCAGCCTGAAGGAAGAAATAGACTCCCTGCAGTGAACAGGCCAGGGCGCTCCCGAATGCATTACTATGGTATGGTTGAGTGAGTGCAGACAAGAACATCAGGACAACCGCGACGAATCTGAAGAACACGAAAAACATAGAAATTGTAGAAATTGTAGAAACGATAAAGAGAAGAGAGAATTAACATGAATCCCGAAGACAACAGCCGACGATCAATATTGAAAGGTGGTGCACTGGCAGCAGGAGCAGCCACTTTGCCTGGCCTGGTCATGCCAACATTGGCCCAGGGTGAGCGCCTGATCCCGTTCACTGACGTACCCGACAGCTTTCAGGTGCGGGAAGTGCAACCCAACACCACTCACTACCAGGACACTCGACAGATTACCGAGTTCGTCACCGACAACGATGACTTCTACCTGGTGCAACACTACGGTCAGCCGGAGATCAACAACGACAACTGGCGGCTGCGTGTAACCGGCATGGTCGACAACGAGCTGGAGTTCTCACTTCGCGATCTCATGAACGAGAATGTGGTTGAACAACAAATCGGATTCGAGTGCGGCGGCAACGGCCAACGACTTTTCCATGGTCTGATTGGCAATGCCATCTGGCGCGGTGTGCCGCTGGCAAGAATTCTGCAGCAAGCCGGCATTCAGGATGATGCCAAGGAAGTGGTGTTCTTCGGTGCCGACACGGCGACCGAAGAAATCCGTGGACGTGAAGTGGAAAAAGCCTTTGCCCGAGCCCTCTCTGTTCCCGATGCCATGAACCCGGACAATATGCTGGCCTTCGAGATGAATGGCGAACCCCTGCCTCACTACCATGGCAAGCCGGTCCGACTGGTTGTGCCTGGCTGGTACGGTGTGGCCAATGTGAAATGGCTGACCCAGATTCATGTTCAGGATACCCGTTACATGGGCCGTTTCATGGGTCGCGACTACGTTACCCTGAAGAAAGAGAATGTGGGTGGCGTCGATCGTTGGGTGGAAAATTCAGTGACCACCATGAACCTGAAATCATCCATTATTCGGGTCACCGAGTTGGGCGGTCAGTACAAGGTCATGGGTTTTGTTTTGAATGACGGCACACCCATCCAGAGTGTGGAAGTGAAAGTTGACGATGGTCCCTGGCAGCGTGCCGAGATGGACCCTCGCAATACCCGCTATTCCTGGAAGCTGTTTACCTACAACTGGAACAACCCGAGCCCCGGCGAACACCGGCTGGTTTCACGGGTGACTGATGTCGATGGCAACGTCCAGGCAACGCCGGATGAATTGCCGGAGAAAGTCAGCTACTGGGAAGATTTCGGCCAGTTCACACGCACCGTGCGAATCTGAAGCAAGCCGCACACTCCATCTAAAACCAGTGCGCTGACAGGCCGGTCAGCGCACTGGGTCTCATCCACCAACCGGCCCTCTAGTCGGGTTCATTCAACGCTGTGGCAAATGCCGGCGACTGCAATACTGCCGAAGGGTTTCTGCTGACCCGGCAGTCGCTCGAAACTCCTAATGGAAACGAACTCATCTTCTGGCTTCGCACAGAAGACGGTCCCCTGCGTGTTGTGTATACGGGGCAGGAATCCGTGAGTTTTTTCCCCACCGAAAAACAATCCCTGGTGGAATCTTCCCTGGCAGACCTGGGCGGCTGGCGATGCGCCACTACGGAGTTGGCCGACTTTAATCACCAGCCAGTTTCGGCGCTCTACTTTAAAAGCCACCGACAACTGTACAACGCCAAAGACAGACTCGCGGCCCGGGGCATTCACCTGCTGGAATCCGATATCCGTCCTGCCGACCGCTTCCTGATGGAACGCTTCATCACTGCGGCCATGACCGTCGCGGGTGAGATCGAACAGACCGGGTCTTTCCGAACAGTCCGCAACCCGGTCATTAAAGCCTCAACCTATCGTCCGAAACTGAATTCGGTCTCCATGGATATCGAAACGGATTACAGTGCCGAGACGCTGTATTCCATAGCCCTGTACTCCGATGAACTCGCCGAAGTTCTGATGATCGGAGAACAGGGTAGCGGTACTGGTGGGGAGCCCGTGGAGCTGGAAGGGAGTGGCAGCCTCACGTTTTACGCCGATGAGAAATCCCTGTTGCAGGCCTTTGTCACTCGCCTGAACCGGCTCGATCCGGACGTGATTGTCGGATGGAACGTGGTCAATTTTGATTTCCGATGCCTGCAGGATTTTGCCGATCGGGCCAATGTAAAACTGTCCCTGGGCAGGAACGAAGAACTTATTCGCTGGCGCCAGGCCCGGGACTCGCAGGATCGCTACTTCGCCCTGATTCCCGGCCGGGTCATACTCGACGGTATCGAGTTGATGCGAACGGCCACTTACCAGTTCGAAAACTTTTCCCTGGAATATGTGGCACAGAATCTGTTGGGCAGGGGAAAACTGGTAGATGACGTGGACCAGCGCGGTGCGGAAATCACCGAACAGTTCAACCACGACAAGCCGGCACTGGCCCAATACAACCTTGAAGATTGTCGCCTGGTCTGGGATATCTTCGTCAAGGAAGACCTGTTCGGATTTGCCCTTGCCCGCAGCGCGTTAACCGGGCTGGAACTGGACCGGTACGGCGGCTCTGTCGCCGCTTTCGATTTTCTCTATCTGCCGAGGCTGCACCGCAATGGGTTCGTGGCGCCGGCCCTGGAACAACTGCAGCCAGGTCAGCTCAGCCCGGGTGGCTATGTGATGAGGTCAGTTCCTGGCATCCATGACAATGTCATCGTGCTGGATTTCAAGAGCCTGTATCCCAGCATCATCCGTACTTTTCACGTAGACCCACTGGGGCTGGTCAAAGGCCTCAATGAAGCCGACGCCATACCCGGATTTGATGAAGGTCGCTTCTCCCGCCACAGCTACTTGCTGCCAGAGCTGATTGAAAACCTGTGGGCAGCCAGAGACGAAGCCAAGGCTGAGAACAATGCAGTCCTGTCACAGGCAATCAAGATCATCATGAATTCTTTCTACGGAATTCTTGGCACCCAGGGCTGCCGCTTCTTCGATTCCCGCCTGGTCAGCTCCATTACCAAGCGCGGTCACGAGATCATTATTCAGAGCAAGGACTTTCTCGAAGAAAACGGCTATCAAGTGATCTATGGTGATACCGATTCTGTTTTCGTCCTGCTTGGAGAAATGGACACGGCAAAGGTCGCCGACATCGGTCATGGGATTGCCAGCGAACTCAACAAATGGTGGCACGACAAGATTGACAGTGAATACCAGCTACCCAGTTACCTGGAAATGGAATTCGAGACCCATTTCGTGAAATTTTTAATGCCGACGGTGCGCGGTTCGGAAGCGGGCAGCAAGAAACGCTACGCGGGGTTATTGCCGAATGGGAAAGTGCTGTTCAAGGGCCTGGAAACCGTACGCAGTGACTGGTCGCCCCTGGCTCGCGAGTTCCAGCAGGTCTTGTACAAGAAAGTCTTTCTCGGAGAGCCGGTGGAGTCCTATATCAAGCAAACGGTTGCTGCCATCGAGGACCCTGACAAGGAATCCCTGTTGGTGCTGCGCAAACGCTTACGGCGAAAGCTGGCCGACTACGTGAAGAATGTCCCACCCCATGTACAGGCCGCCCGCAAAGCCGAACAGATCAGGAAGGAGAAGAACCTTCCCAGCCTGTATGATTCCGGCGGTTGGGTGGAATACGTGATGACTACCAGCGGACCAGAGCCCAAACAGTATCGGCAGTCACCCATAGACTTCGACTTCTATATTGATAAACAATTGGCGCCTATAGCCGATTCAATTCTTGTCTTCCAGGAATCTTCCATGGCAAAAATCCTGGATCAGCAAATCGGACTTTTCTGAGAAAACCACAGAGTGCACCTATGAATACATATCTGGTACTGACTGTAATAGGAGACGACAAACCGGGCCTGGTGGAATCGTTGTCCAGTGTCATTGCCGAGCATCAGGGCAACTGGCTGGAGAGCAGCATGTCCCAACTGGCCGGCAAATTCGCTGGCATCCTGAAAGTCAGCGTAAACAAGGACAATGCCGAATCTCTGGTGCAGGCTTTGCAGGGGCTCTCGTCTGACCTGAAGCTGGTGATCGAAGAGGCTGCCGTTGCCGAATCGGAAGAGGAACCGCTAACTGTAGAGCTCAACCTGATGGGCAATGACCGACCGGGCATTGTCCGTGAGATCTCTCACGCGCTCGCGGTGTTATCCATCAACGTGGAGCAACTTACTACGGAGTGTTCACCCGCTCCCATGTCGGGCGCGCAGTTATTCAAGACCCGGGCCGTGTTGCGAGTCCCCAAGGGAGTGGCCCTGGACGACCTGCAGAATGAACTGGAAAACCTGGCGGATGACCTGATGGTTGAGATTAAATCAGGCAGCGACGAGTAGTCACTCAGGCATCACCTGCTTTCAACCGCTCCAGATAATCAATCATATTGGTGATTGAGTTAATACATTCCACCACTTTGAATTCTGAAACCGCCGGTGCAGCAGCAAACTCCTGGGGGTCAGTGCTGAACAGCACCACCAGACATTCCTTGCTGGAATCGAAGTTGGGCAGGAAAAATTCTTCATAGTTGTCTGACAAACTGTTAAGCAAGCTATCCAGGTTCGCTGCGTCTGGCGCCGAGGTCTCCAATAGCAAGCGTTCCAGTCCGGTCAAGGCTGCCGAGGCGGCAGTGGCAGACGAGTTACTGTAAATGGAGGGTTTACTCGCCTGGAATTCACCATTCAACATCTGATACAGCGAACCGGCCAGGATTTGCTCGGTCAATAGTCGGGTTATTGCATCCAGCAGGTCGGTCAATGTGTCGCGCGCCGGCCGGTCATTGAGCTGGGTTGCGTAGCCGGTTCTCAAGGTCAACCACAGGCTGTTTAGTTCAGCAAAGTCCGAGCGCAGGATTGCGACCGTATTGCGCAGCAATTCGCGACGGCGATTGTTGGGCAGGTCGGAAACACTCATGCCGTCGGCCTCTTCCTCTGCGCTGAGCTCAGTCTGGGGCAGGAAGTCACTGGCTGGTCTTGCCGGCGAGTCGTTAACATTCTCGCCCCAAAGCAGGAACTCCACCACCTGAAACCCGATGGCTGCCTCATCTGCGTCAAAGGCACCGTGTTGTGCCCGCAGACTGTCCGGTTCAATCGCCACAGTCATGTCATTGACGATGCCGCTGTCCGGGTAGTTCACCACGTAATCGATATAGCCGGGCAGGATAGGCCAGTGATTAATCTGGTACTGAAGTTGAAAGAATGCCAGTGAGTCCGCGTCGGATGCGATGGTGTCGGCAAAGAAGCGGTGAACCGATGTGAGTTCATAGGCAGTGTTGGCACTGATCCAGGCGCTTCTGGCTTCCTGCAGGCTGGCGGCATCGGGAGAAGCCAGTAAATCTGAAACTGCGCCCGCCAGGGACTCCAGCTCCGCATCTACCGTATTGAAGTCCGCATCGACCTGCCGCAAGTAGGCATTGGTGATCTCCGTGGTCAATGCGGCCTGTTCCGGATCCAGCCGCAGTGTGGTCTCAGCACTGTCGCTTGCCGGTGGCGCGGAAGCATCCGGTGCAGGGTTGTCCGCGTCGCAGGCCAGCAACAAGCCAAAACACAGGTAGATAAATAGCCGCTTGATTGGAATCGTGTTCATGAGCGCAGGCTGATTACTTTCCAGTTTCGTTCACTGGCCATGGCGGCCAGTCTGTCATCCGGATCCACCGCAACCGGAGTGGCAACCTGCTCCAGGAGAGGCAGGTCATTGATGGAGTCTGAATAAAAACAGGCTTGATTTAAACCACCTTCAACGTTGTTGGCTTCAATCCAGGCATTCAGCTTTTCCACCTTGCCTTCCTGATAACAGGGAATGCCTTCGATATTGCCCGTGAACAATCCGTTCACTTCTTCCAGGTCAGTGGCCAGGAGAATATCCACGCCAAACTGTTGTGCTATGGGTTTGGTAATAAAAGAGTTCGTCGCCGTCACGATGATGCAGGTTTCTCCCCGGTCCCGATGCTGATCAACCAGGTCGCGTCCACTTTGCAGAATCATAGGGGCGACGACAGAATCCAGAAACTGTTGATGCAATTGCTGCCGCTCTTGCGGGCGCATTTGCAAGATAGGCTGCACGGTAAAATTGACGTAGGCATGAATGTCCAGTTTCCCCGCCAGATAGTCTTCGTAGAAGCGATCATTGCCTGCACGATGGGAGTCAGCATCCACCAGGCCCTGGTCAATCAGAAATTCTCCCCACGCGTGATCGCTATCGCCCGCCAGCAAGGTGTTGTCCAGATCAAAAAGTGCGAGTTGGGTGGGCATTATGGGAATCGGGCAAATTGGCCATTATAACCGTTGGCCTTGCAGGGCAGTACGTCATTCTTGGTGGTGAAACCGTCCCGACCGCAATGTCAATATATAAGTTATTGAATTAAATAGAAATATTAATGAAAAAAGCTGTTCCCGTCATTGATCGCGCAAGAATGAATGTGAAACAATAGCCACTCAACAATGTCTAAGGATTTTCCCCATAAAAAGAGAATCCTTACAGGAAAAGGTCAGGATGATCGACTCTGATGGATACCGCCAGAACGTAGGCATCGTAATCTGCAACCGGCAGGGCGAGCTGTTGTGGGCGAAGCGTATTGGTCAGAGCGGCTGGCAATTTCCCCAGGGGGGCATTAGAGAGCACGAGTCATTGGAGCAGGCACTGTACCGTGAGCTTGATGAGGAAGTGGGTCTGGCAGAAGAAGATGTCACGGTGCTGCATCAAACTTCTGAGTGGCTTCATTATCGCCTGCCTCCTAACTTTATACGCCAGCATCAGGACCCGCTTTGCATCGGACAAAAACAGAAATGGTTTTTGTTGGGTCTTGAATCCGACGAAAGCAAAATAGTGTTAAGCAAGTACGACAAACCCGAATTCGAAGAATGGCGTTGGGTGCATTACTGGTATCCCGTCGACCAGGTCATCGAGTTCAAACGTGATGTCTACCGTCGTGCATTGGAAGAGCTTTCTGATCCACTTAAAAGCTATCTGGATCAACAATAATTTCAGGTATCCCTGCTTCAAAAGTAAATTGTGACTACAGATCGCCATGTGGAAGTTCGTTTTACACCTGCACGGAAAAAAGATTAGTAAAACCAGAACAGTAAAAACAGAACAGCAACAACAAGGGCACTAAACCATCATGCTGGAACAACTGCGTGGCATTGTTCAGGAAGTGAATGCAGCGAAAGACCTGCAGTCAGCCCTGGATATCATCGTGCACCGGGTACGCAAGGTACTCGGCACGCAGGTATGTTCCGTTTTCCTGTTGGATACCGACCTGAACAGCCATGTGCTCATGGCATCCGAAGGACTCAAGAAAGAAGCGGTGGGCCATGTCAGCCTGGAGGTGGGCGAAGGCCTGGTTGGCCTGGTGGCAAAATACGCAGAGCCCATCAATCTGCAGGACGCGTCCCTGCACCCCAGCTTTCACTATCTGAAGGAAACCGGGGAAGAGCTTTACCATGCTTTTCTCGGTGTCCCCATTATTCACCATCGCACGGTGCTGGGTGTGCTCGTGGTGCAGCACGAAGACCGCCGTCGCTTCGATGAAGGTGAAGAAGCTTTCCTCATCACTCTTTCAGCTCAGTTGGCAGGTGTCATCGCCTCCGCGGAAGCCACAGGTGCAATTGAAGGGGTCAGCCCTTCCGGTCACAAAATCTCTGACACTGTTTTCTCCGGCGTTTCCGGCGCGCCAGGCGTTGCCATCGGCAAGGCCGTGGTCGTTTTTCCGAAAGCAGACCTCAGCCAGGTACCCATCCGCCAGGCACCGGATATCGAGGCGGAAGTGGAGTTCTTCCAGCAGGCACTGAGCCAGGTGCGAAAAGATATGAAGAACCTGCATAAGCAGTTGGCTGGCAAGGTTCCGGAGGAAGAAAGACAACTGTTCGATGTTTACCTGCACATGCTGGACGATGATGCCCTGGGTAATGAGATCGTTGAACGCATCAAGGCCGGTAACTGGGCCCAGGGAGCTCTGGCCCTGGTGGCAAAAGAGCACGTAAAGACTTTCGAAAGCATGGAAGATGCCTATCTGCGCGAACGCGCCGTGGATATCAAGGATCTATGCAGCCGTGTGTTGTTCTACTTGCAGGAAGGCGAACAGGTTGTCGTGGAATACAGCGACGAGACCATTCTGGTTGGTGACGAATTGACTCCCGCCATGCTGGCAGAGGTTCCTGCAGAAAAACTCAAGGGCCTGATCTCCATCAAAGGTTCCAGCAACTCCCACGTGGCCATTCTCGCCCGAACCATGGGCATACCTACCGTGATGGGAGCCGTGGACCTGCCGATCAATCTTCTGGATGGAAGAGAGGTCATTCTCGATGGTTACAAAGGCGAAATCATTGGTAATCCTTCCGAGACTGTTCTCACGCGGTACATCAATACCATCAAAGAGCAGGATCAGTTTATTGCCGGATTGCAGGAACTGAAGGACCTGCCCTGTGTCACAGCGGACGACCATCGGGTGCATCTGTGGGTGAATACGGGGTTGATGTCCGATGTGGCCCAATCACTGGACCAGGGTGCAGAGGGCGTTGGCTTATACAGAACCGAAGTGCCCTTCCTGCTCAGCGAACGCTTCCCCAGTGAACAGGAACAGACAAAAATTTATCGCCAGCAACTGGAAGCCTTCTCTCCCAAGCTGGTGACCATGCGAACCCTGGACGTGGGCGGCGACAAGGCCCTTTCCTACTTTCCCATTGAGGAAGAAAACCCTTTCCTGGGCTGGCGTGGCATCCGTGTCACCCTGGATCACCCGGAGATTTTTACCGCACAGATTCGCGCGATGATGCGTGCCAGCATCGGTCTGGAAAACCTGCAGATCATGTTGCCCATGATCAGCAATGTGCATGAGGTCACTTCCTCTCTGCAGTTAATCAAACGAGCCCACCGGGAACTGATTCAGGAAGGTCTGGAGGTAAAATTTCCACCGGTGGGTGTGATGATCGAGCTGCCGGCAGCCGTCTACCAAACCCGGGCCATGGCCAAGCTGGTTGATTTCATTTCCGTGGGCAGCAATGACCTCACCCAATACCTGCTGGCCGTGGATCGTAACAATCCCCGCGTAGCCAATCTGTATTCCGCGTTTCACCCCGCCGTGTTGCACGCCCTGAGCCATGTGGTGAGGGAAGCCCAGGATGAGGGCAAGGAAGCCTGTATCTGTGGCGAAATGGCCGGTGACCCCGGAGCCGCGGTGTTGCTGATGGCCATGGGCTTTGACGTGTTGTCCATGAACGCCACCAACCTGCTCAAGGTGAAGTCGGTAATTCGCAGCATTAGTCTGGATGCGGCACAGGACCTGCTCGATCAGGTCATGCAAATGGACGACGCCCAAACCATTCGCAGTGCGGTGGACATGGCGCTGTACAACGCCGGTGTGGATCGGCTGCTGCGCTCTTCCCGCACCAACTAGCCGAGCTGGGTCGGCATTCCCATTTCGATTTCGACTTCCTCATCGAATGCAAAATTTTCTGCGCTAATTTTATAAAGTACATGCTCCCGAAGTGGGCTGCCCTGTGGCACTTTGGGATGCTCGAAATTGTTTCCGGTGTCTGTCATACCCAGCCTGCCCATGACCGCCCGGGATCGCTGGTTAATCACTGACGTCAATGAATACACCTCATTAACCTTGAGCATCTGGAAAGCATAGACCAGGGCGGCTTGAGCACCTTCTGTGGCATAACCCTTGCCCCAGTAGTCCCTGGCCAGTCGCCAGCCCACTTCGATGACTTCCCCCTGGGGCGTGTCGGCGTTTTTGCCAAGGCCGACAAAGCCAATGAACTGCGCTGTCTGCAGAATCTCCACGGCCCACAAGCCCCAACCCCGCTCGTTGATTTGCGCCGTAAGTTTGGCGGCCAGTGCGTTACTCTCATCTTCAGTGAGCGGTTCGGGAAAATAGCGCATGACTTCCGCATCTGCATTCAGTTGGGCAAACGCGGGGAGGTCTTCCTGCTGCCATTGCCGCAACAACAGGCGCGATGTTCGTAGCTGAAAGAGTTTACTCATTGGCGCAACAAGAAAACCTTGCGGGGACTAACCGGGTCAACGCAAGGTTTGGTCAGAAAAAGTGTGAATCGTTCGCCGTTTATTTGTGAGCGATGGGTTTGTCTGTAAACAAATAGTCTTTCAGTTCCTTGTCCAGATAAGAATCCTGGCGGCGGATCCACTCCAGCACCATGGCCGCGTGTTCCTTTTCTTCGTCGCGGTTGTGTTCGAGAATGCGCTTGAGCTCAGCATCCTTGCAGGCGTCAACCCGCTGGTTATACCAGTCCACCGCCTCCAGCTCCTCCATCAATGAGGTGATGGCCCGGTGCATGTCCCGCGTCTCATCGGACAGTTCTTCTATGGGTTCATGGTAGCCTTCGTTAGCCATGTCATACTCCTTTTATGAATGCATGTGATATTGATGTAAGAGCGTTCGGTAGTTGTTTCAATCTACAGTGGAACAGTGCGTGTTGTGATTGAAGGTCCAAGTCTTGCCTGTATTGTAATGCAGCCGTGCAGAGAGTTTAAATTCTCGTTGGTTACTACGCTGAATCTGGATTGTTTACTTGTTCAACTCTTTCATGGCATGCGCAAGCGGCACATTGCCAGCCTGCTCCAGCTCCGCAATCACATTACGCTGGTCGTTTTCACTGCGATTCTGGCTTAGCTTGTATTTGCACTGGATGTCCTTGATGGTCAGATCAATGCCCACGATGGCCTTGAGCATTCTTGCATCGAATTCACCCGGCCAGGGATTGGCGCGTGAAGATTCGTACTCGTTACTGAGGGAGAGCACCAGCTCCTTGAGTCGGTCCGTGTCGGTAAAGCAGGTTACGGACGCGTAAATATGTACGGCCTGGTAATTCCAGGTGGGCACCCCTGGCTCTTCATACCAGGTGGGGCTGACGTAGTCATGGGGACCCGACAGAATCAACAGCACTTCCTGCCCGTCGAGCTGCTGCCACTGGGGATTGGCCCTGGCCACATGGGCCTGGAGGAGATTCTCTGACACGCGATGAACCGGTAAATGGGTTGCCACCAGTTGCTGGTCATGACTTGAAACCAGAATACCGAATGGGTTCCGGGCGATAAATCGATCTATCTCTTCGCTGTCGCTAACCTGAAAATGTTTGGGGATAAACATGGCGGCAATCCTGAATTACTGGTCCTGATTAACTCGCTCGAATTCGAAAAAATGGTTGCTGGTAGGCAAGCCATCTGCATTGAAGTTCTGTTCATTGAAACGGGTGCGACCATCACTTTCGGCAATGATTGCCGTGGAACAGCGGGTGCCGTATTCCCGATCGGTGTTATGAATAAAGGCCGAGGAAAGTTGCCGCTCCATTTCCAGTGACATGCCCGTTTCAGGAAGCTCGGCGTCTTTCGCCTGCCGCCGGTCGCCCATCATGGCGATGAGTTGTTCGGTTCTTAGCACGTCGGGACTGACCAGCAATTCCTGCATTCGAGTTCTTCCTGCCGTGACTTTTGGCCAGTCACTGTTAAGCAGGCCGTTGGACACGCCATAAGTGCCCGGCGCAAGTTTTTGCACCATACCTTCCAAATTGTTCACATAAAACATTTCGCTCTGGTCACCCACCAGCAAGTTGTAACCGGCGTACTGGTCGAATGTTTCATTCAGTGTTGCACAATATTGCTCGGGCGTGAGCGCACCCTGCAGAAATTCCACCGGCAACTCTCCCCGGGATCTGGGTTTCTCTTCCAGTTGGGAGGGGTCACGAATATTGGTCACCGCGGCAAACTTGCCACCACGGCTGATGCCCAGCCAGGTGCCACCGGCCTGCAGGTCCCGACCCGCCAATAACTGAGCCTCAGAAGCGGTGTCTGACCAGAAATCTGCGTGTTGTGTGGGTCGCGGGAAGAACTCATCCCGATTTGCTGCCACAACCAGGGGATAACCCGGCACTGCCTGGTGGGCAAAGATAATCAAGCACATAAGCGGGGCCGATATTAGCGGTATTTCGCGGAACTTAGAAGCAATCTTGCTATACTTGTTGCCAAGGCCGAGTGCAGTCTCATGCTGCAGCGACATTCAGTTTTAACTGACCAGTTGTATAGACCCTGAATCCACATGCTTACATTCCCCCAATTTGATCCCGTCGCCATCGCCATAGGCCCCATCAGTATTCACTGGTACGGCATCATGTACATCATCGCCTTCGGCGGTGCCTGGGCGCTGGCCTCCTATCGTGCGCCGCGGGTGTCACCATCGTGGACGCCGGAGCAGGTATCGGACCTGGTTTTTTATGGCGCTCTGGGTGCGGTGATCGGCGGGCGAGTAGGCTCGGTGCTGTTCTACAACTTTCCCAGATTCCTGGAAGACCCACTGTGGCTGCTGCGAGTCTGGGAAGGCGGCATGTCATTCCATGGCGGCTTTCTGGGCGTGCTGCTTGCCATGTTCTTCTACTCCCGCCACATCGGCAGAGACTACTGGGACACCATGGACTTCGTAGCCCCCATGGTACCGTTCGGCCTGGGTGCCGGGCGCATAGGCAACTTTATCGGCGGCGAGCTCTGGGGCAGACCCACCGATGTCCCCTGGGGCATGGTATTTCCCCACGTGGATCAACAGGCACGACATCCTTCCCAGCTTTATGAGTTTGCACTGGAAGGCGTGGTGCTGGGCATCATCGTCTGGTGGTTCTCATCCAAACCCCGCCCAAGGTTAGCGGTTTCGGGTGTGTTCGCCGTAGGCTATGGCAGCTTTCGCTTCTTCATCGAGTTCTTCCGCCAACCCGACGACCACATCGGCTACCTGGCGTTTAACTGGCTCACCATGGGACAAGTGTTATCCCTGCCGCTGATTATTGGCGGCGTGGTGTTTATATTGTTGGCCTATCAACGGCGAGAGTCTGTCGCCAGCCAATCTTGATTCGAATCAATTTAAACAGGAAGTTTTAGAAAAACATGCATCAGTATCTGGCGCTCTGTCAGCGCATCATTGATGAAGGCGTTTGGGTTGAAAACAAACGCACCGGTAAAAAATGTCTGACCGTAGTCAATGCGGACATGACTTACGACGTTGCCAACAATCAATTTCCCATCATCACCACACGCAAGAGTTACTGGAAAGCAGCAATCGCTGAATTGCTGGGTTACCTGCGCGGCTACGATAACGCCGCAGAGTTTCGCAAGCTGGGCACCAAGTCCTGGGATGCCAATGCCAATATGAATGATGCCTGGCTGGCCAACCCGGTGCGCAAGGGTGAGGACGACATGGGCCGGGTGTACGGCGTGCAGGGCAGGCGCTGGCAGAAGCCCGATGGCACTGAATTGGACCAATTACACAAGATCGTCGTCAATCTCAGCCAGGGCATCGATGACCGCGGCGAGATCATGACTTTCTACAATCCCGGAGAGTTTGAACTGGGCTGCCTGCGCCCCTGCATGCACACCCACAATTTCTCACTACTGGGCGACACCCTCTACCTCACCAGTTACCAGCGTTCCTGTGATGTGCCACTCGGCCTCAACTTTAACCAGATACAAGTCTTCACCCTGCTGGCACTGATGGCACAGATTACTGGCAAGACTCCAGGCCTGGCCTATCACAAAATCGTCAATGCCCACATCTATGAAGACCAACTGGAACTGATGCGCTCGGTACAACTAAAACGCGATCCCTTCGATCCACCCCAACTGCACATCAACCCGGACATCAAATCCCTGGAAGATCTTGAAACCTGGGTAACCCTGGATGATTTTTCAGTCGAGGGCTACCAGCACCACGATCCCATTGCCTATCCCTTCAGCGTTTAAACCGGAAAACCACACATGAAACTTTCCCTCATCTGCGCCATGGCAGAAAACCGCGTCATCGGCCGCAACAACAGCCTGCCCTGGCACCTGTCGGAAGACCTGAAATATTTCAAAGCCAGCACCATGGGCCACTGCATCATCATGGGCCGCAAAACCTGGGAATCTATCGGTCGGCCACTACCAGGCCGCACCAGTATTGTGGTCAGCAGAAATCCTGACTATCAGGCAGAAGGCGCGAAGGTAGTGCAATCCCTGGACGAAGCCATAAAACTGGCTGAAAGCGTGGGGGAGATTGATGGCAGGGATGAAGCCTTTGTCATTGGCGGCGCTGGTCTTTATGCAGCCGCCTTACCCAAGGCGCAAAGGTTCCACCTTACCCGTGTACATGCAGAGGTAGAGGGGGATACTTACCTGGAGGAATTCGATGAGAGTCAGTGGCGGGAAGTGAAGCGGGCTGAATTCAGTCGTGATGACAACAATCCTTATGATTACAGTATTTGTTTGCTTGAGCGTCAGAATTTCAGGGGAGACTCATAGTGTCCCCCAAGGTCATTAATGGATTCAGTTGTTAACGGTATATAGCCATTTGGCTTTCCGCACGGGAAGTACATGGATCCTCTATAGATTCTATCGATTCAATAAATTCTATGTAGGATTCGGGAAGATTGTTCTCTCTGGCTCCAACCAGTACATGGTGCTTATACCAGTTGTAGGGTTTCAAACTTGCGTCGATAGATGTAGCTAGATAGGTCATTGCCCTGACTGAAGACCCGGAAGGATCCACGAGGTCAACTGGTATTGATTCATAGCCAAAACCCAGACGTTCCGCACGGTCCAGGTCGGCAATTTGCTCATCCGCAATATCAAATAGGACACCAATAACAGTATCACTTTCAGATGACGGAATATCACATTTCGCTGAGCCGTCAATTTTGCTGATCTTGTGAAATGCCAATTTGTGACCTCTTAACTCGCAAGTGGCAATCTTCTGGGCAGAAGAAACTCTTCTAACCAACCGTCGCTCTGACATGTTTGAGCCATAGGCAAAATAGAGCACTTGCTTATCCTGTACCAATAACGCTTTGTTCTCTCAGTTCTCTGGTGATCTTTGGGCTACCGTAATTTCCCTGCTTTTCCGATCGGCGTATTGCACCTTTAAAAACCTCCCTTAACGCTCAAAGCTGACCGCATTACTATCAAAAATGAGGCCAGAGGTATCGGTAGGGCATTGATTGAGGGAAGTGCTGCGCTGTAACTGCAGTAGATCGCTGGATTCCAGACGCAGATAGAGCACGCCATTGATGGCTTGGCTGCTGCCGGATTGCAGAGTCGCCTCCCGGTTGCGCAAGGTATCGAAGCAATAGATCTGGTTTCCCGGCTGGATGTCGCTGAAGCGGCGATTGATGAGCCCTGCGTCCTGAAAGTCGAAGAAGTAGGCATCGGTGCCGACGCTGCTATTACCCACCGACAGGATACCGATGGAGGAAGGCAGGCTGTTACTGGGCACCAGGGCCAGATGGTCGTTCTCGCTGAAATCGCTGCTGCCCTGAAGATACCAGCGACCCTGTGCGGTATTGGCAATGTCGGTTTCCACCGTGCCGCAGCGTGGTGGCTCGGTGCGGGTCACAGCCAGTTTGGCCATCAGGCCAGACTTGGCGGGGCCCGGCTCATAGTATTCATAGGGGCAGGCCACGTAGAGCTGATCCGAATTCACCAGTCGCGAGGGGTTGATATAGGAGAGTGGCTCGATGCGAGTATCCCGCAATCCGAAATCCAGGGCCGCCGAGGGCATGGTCGAGTCGATGCCCACGGTGCCCAACAGGGCGCCGGCGCTGACAGGGATGTCGACATTGTGAGTACAAAACTGGAATTCCTCCATACCCACGGTGTATTGCTGGCAATCCGGATTGTTGCCCAGTTGATTCAGAATCGAATCGGTCAGACCGGAAAGATGATCCAGATAGCCGGTGACTTCCGGACACAGTGAGAAATTGAAACTGTAATCCTGCTGGTTCAGAGTCAGGCTTTCGACGACGTTGACCTGGTTGATGGTGATGTCACCAGGGCTGAACACAGATCGGGGTACCGTCTTGTCCTGCAGGATCATGTAGGTATGCACCGTGGGAAAGGTATGCCCGGCCGGATTCACCTCGCCCAGCGGATCGATCTGCACGTAGGCATCACTTTCGAGGGGATCCACAGAAAAGAAATGTTGCTGGGTGCCACAGCTCTGGGCATTCGCGGGGACCGCTGACAGCACCGTGACATCGATATTGCTGAACGACAGTGAATCCAGATCGAGCTGGCCATCGGCAACCGGATCGACGCCAAAATAAAAGCTGTAAGACGCGGGTGGCAGGCCACTGGATGAAAACACTTCGATGGGCTCGGCTCCCGACAGCGACTGCTGGAAGGCCACGGTCTCTTCGGTTACCCAGGTCTCACCATTGTAAAAAAGCAGATTATTGGGAGCGGGCAGGGATGTGGTGACAGCCACCCACCAGTCGTGTTCGATGCCGACTTCCTCGCCTTCGTGACTGATAACGATAACCAGCTGTTCGCTGGCATTAAGGGTCTGTGCCGTGCGGGAGTAGTTGGCTTCGATAACTTGAGCGTGAGTGGTGCCGTTAAGCAACAGTGCTAACAGAAAACTGGACATCGACAGCCGATTGCAATGACTTGCCCTGAGGGGTAGCTGTTGAAACATCCAGATCGACCTCATGTGCTTTCTCCACATGCAGTGTGCTATTCAGGATCAGAGACTGTAATTCTTTTTCTTCAGCTCAAACACCAGGTAATAAGTTTTTGGGGACAGTGAAAACCCAACTACTATAGAGAATCTACCTTAAGTTGCTAAGTTGTCAGTGTCTCCTACTTTTATTGTTCGACTACATGCCGATGTTATACGCATAATCCAATGTCTGCTGTCATGACATGTCTAGATCAATCAACGGTTTTAGCCTCCTTGAATTTCTCCTTCATAGTAGGGTTTCCATGTGTCAATCTTTTGATCGTTAGGCCTTCAGCTTTTTGATTTGCTAGGCGGAGCTGGTTTTGACTTGTTGTTAATTCTTGTTTTACTTTTTGCATTCTAGCAATGGACTTGTCAATCTCATCTATAGCTCTCTCAAAATGAACAGCAGCCGATTCGTAATTTTTAGCAAAACCCTCTCTGAACTTGGTTATCTTGTCCTCAAAATTCGTAATATCAATATTCTGACTCTTCATCAAACTTAGCTCTTGTTTGTATTTCAAAGAGTTCATTGCTGCATTTCGCAGCAACGTAATCATTGGGATGAAGAATTGTGGGCGAATTACATACATCTTTCCAAACTTGTGGGAGACATCAACAATTCCGTTATTGTAAAGTTCATTTTCTGGCTCTAGAAGAGAAACCAGAATTGCATATTCACAATTTTTATCTTTGCGATCTTTGTCAAGTTTTGCGAAGAAGTCTTCATTTTTTTTCTTCGTAGCAGTTTCATCATTTTCGTTTTTCATTTCGAACATTAATGAAACTATTTCATTTCCTTCGTCGTCGTTTTCTCTGTAAATATAGTCGCCTTTAGTGCCGCCACTTGAATCATTATCTTTCTCAAAATGAGCATTTCGAAATGCTGTAGCTCGAAGTTTATTGAACTCCACTTCACAATGTTGTTCTAACGTTTCACCAACCATTTTCGTTGAAAGTTTTTGCTTAAAGTCCTTTAGGCGACCAATTTCTTCGTCTTTCATTCGTATAGTTTCATCCTTCACAACAAGCTGGTTGTTAAACTTCTCTTCAATGGATTTTTCAAGCAACTTTTTCTCGGTCTCCTTCGCTTCTAGATCGCCGGCGAGTTTGTCTCGTTCTTTCTCTATTTGCCTAACTGCTTCGGATATTTGTAGTTTCTTCTCTGTTTCAGAGTTCTGGATCTTTGATTTTATTTCCGAGATTTCTAATTCCTTGCCTGCTAACTTTTCGGCAAGATCTCTACTACTTGAAGCCTTTAACTCTAGTATTTCTTTATCTTTTTTAGCAATCTCGTCTTGCAAAGTGTTCTTGACGTGAGCTTTCGCAAGTTCTACTGCACTATCTTTCTCTTTGTCTGCAAGTGCTAATCGATTTTCTAGTTCTTCTTCAAACTGATGATCTCGAACTTGTTTCACGATATCTGCAAAACCGGCTTGGTCGACCTTAAAAACCTTTTTGCAATTTGGGCAGATAATCTCATTCATGTCTATAGTTCTCTATT
Organism: Gammaproteobacteria bacterium; assembly: GCA_040218615.1. Classification (GTDB taxonomy): domain Bacteria; phylum Pseudomonadota; class Gammaproteobacteria; order Pseudomonadales; family Pseudohongiellaceae; genus UBA9145. The sequence continues at coordinate 75,455 of JAVJRC010000011.1, read as the reverse complement.
GCAATTTGTAGTTAGATACACTGCGACTAGTCTTTGGGTACAGCGCCTTGCTTTATGGAATTGGTGCTCGCTGAGTCCCATGTCAGATTCTTTTAGGCCGAAAATTCATCGTCCCACGAGCGCTTCAATTTTCTCGGCGAGCGGCTCAAGTTTCACATTGTCTTGAGAAATTCGATACATGATATGTTGCGGTTTTCTATGAGGGCGACCCGCATTTGGAATACCCAAAAAGCCTTCAATATCTGATTCGAAAGAATCAATTCCGCCAGTAAATGTATTTGATGATTCACGAATAGTGTCGCTTACAATCTGGTTACGACCATTATCTTCGTCGAAAAGCACGTAGTGTTTGATACCATATACTTCAAACAAGCGCATAAACCTATGCATATTGTACTTCCCTATGGTATCTAGAAAAAAAACACCCTTACATCCTGGTAGCAGTCCCTCGTCGTACATGTAGGAAAGCAAAGCTGTTTCAGAAGGGCCTTCAACCATTAGCACTTTTTCAGAAAAGAAAGCAGCGCATCTCTTAGAGTCCAACCAAAGAGCATATTTTACCGCTTCCATATCGAGCAGAAGGTCGTCCGCTGAAATTTGCAGGCCAGAATCTGCCCATTTTTGTGCATCCAACTGGTTTACTGCAAGTATTTGATCAAGGTCTGTCTGATTGATTTGGTATGCTGAAGTTTGCGAATTTATCCGTTGTAGCCTGCAAATGGCGGGAAGGTTTTGGATACTATGAGTGGCAAGTAATGGATTATGCGTCGAAAGCAGTACTTGGCTACTCTCTGTTTGGCACCATGCTCTTAACTCTGCATTTAGGATACTAATTTGAGTAGGGTGTAGAAAAGCTTCCGGTTCCTCAAATAGTATCCAAGTTAAGTCCGGAGAGAATTCCTTTTTCTTTTTGGGGGATTTAGTCGAGCTATATTTTGCAGCAATTCTAATCAAAGTATAAATCACGCTTCTTTGGAACCCTTGCCCATAAGAACTTATGGATTGAGGTGTCTCTAATGCTTTGTCAATAATCTGGTGACTAACTAGCCCCTTTAACAGGTCATCAACCCCAATTGGGTTTATATTTAATATGAAATCAGCTTCCCATTGTTCTAGTTCAGAACTGATGTCCTGCTCAATAGTTTCCAGAGAGAAGCCATCTTCTGTAGCTTCACTCTTTATAGCTTCTTCGAACTGCTGGAATGAGTCATTCAGACCTTTGTAGGCTTCTGATCCGGCCATCACCTTGGACAGGACAACTGTAAGCAAATCCCTTAATGCAGAAGGTCCAGTGAGTTTAGTGTGCTCGTCTACTTTCGATACTGCTGGTATATAAATAATCTGTCCAAATTTACTTTGAGCTACGTTTTTGAATCCATAGAAGCGGTCTTCCGATAGTACGCCATTTATATACGCATAAGGTCCAGACCTATCCTTGCCCTCTTTATCTTTAACTTTAGAATAAAGATAGTTCCGAACTCTAAAAGTACTTGATTCCGATTGATATTCTTCTTTTAGGTTTTCCAGTTCTTCTTGAGTTGGTAGAAATTCGATTTCAACCCAGCACTCGTCGTCTTCCATTCCTATGTGAGGAAAATCCTTATCGGGGTTGAATTTCACCCCCTTGCCATAAAACGCCCTAATTGAATCAATAACCGTCGTTTTCCCGGCATTATTTGTTCCGACGAGTACCCCGCAGTTCTCAAACCGTATATTTGCATCGCAAATGGATCTGAAGTTATGAATTGAGATTTCGACGGCTTTCATTAGATGAAATGGCTAACGGCTGAATCTTCATATTGAAATAGTGTTTAGGATGCATCTGAGCTACTTGCATATAACAACTCGCAGCCAAATAGATTTCTTGCCAAATAGGATAGGTGTTGCATAGGGTCTATATGTTCTCTTGGGTTTCGCAATGTTTGTCGCACATTGTCGTCAATATAACCTCGCCGACTAGTATATATGTCGACTAACTGTTCAGTAAGCATTCGGCTAGTAGTAGGACTATCACCAATTGCAACGGATTCGATTTTTTGTGTCTGCGGCAGCAAGAATTCATCTCTGTTGAGAAATTCTGGCTCTGATCGATATATAGCTGGACCTGAGGAAGTAAAAGATATTGTATGTGGCTTTGTGTCACCAATAGCTCCTATGGTGCTGGGCTTTAGAAAAATACTATTGTGGCGAACCGATTTGCTTACGAAAAATCGGTCCAATTCGTGCGACTTGCAAAATATGGGAGCTGCATAATAGACGACGTTTTCTTTTTCTTCCAAATCTAACAGAAGCTGATGTTGCTGCGAATGTGAGCTCGCTGTAATCCCGAATCGATAATAGGGGAGCCCAAAATAGCTCGCATCTAATGCGCTATATCTTCTCAAGATCACGCTTCTCTTAAACTGAATAAAAAGTGGCAGCCCAGGGAGTTTAACGTCGTATCCTCCGCCTTTCTGTCCTTCTTGTACTTGAGTTGGGAAGGAAGGAGCTCCATGCACGGCCAGGTCGAATACATCTATTAACTCATTTGTGAGAGCAAATCCGAATGAAAATTCTGATATATCAGTTATCACAGTTGCCGCTTTTGCTGCCTGTATACTTGATTGGTTTATCGGTTACGAAGTGAGTTCTCAATTCTCGTTAGCTTTGATCTGTGATCTCCATTGCCTTTCTTCTAAAATCCAATGGGTTCGTGACTGTTTTTATAGGAGTCTGGACCCCGCCAGTCCCATTTATAGTCAATGTTCCAAATCCAAATATTCTTCCTAGAATACTTTGGTCTACTTTGAAACTTTCCACCTTATTATGATTAAGTTCTATGGTTTCACGTCGAATGAGCCCAATTTTCGCAATGACTCTTTTAGAGGTTATGGCAAGCTCCGTAGTGTAAATCTTTATAATTGCATCTATGGTTCTAACGAATCCGTACAGAACCATAAGAAATCCGATAAAGAACATTCCGCCAGATTCATCCTCAATGGGGGCTACGTTAAATCCGATGATAAGAAAGATAAATCCTGGAACGAGCACAAACCAATGAACTTTGCCCAAATGAATTATGTCTTCTTCAGGCAGCAAGTTGTTGGAGACATATCCCATACTTTGTGTCCTCCCGTATAGAATGGTGTTTTTTATTGATTCATAACGCCCTTGTTTCTGGCAAACAGCGTACCAGTTTTTGATTCAAAGGACTGATTGCTATGTTTCAGACAGCCTAAACCTATTGCCATAAATATGCTCTAACTCAAACTCAGGGGGACCCCCTTTATCCCAAGGCGCGAGATTGCTTTCTATGAACCAAGCCCCGAATTGCTTGCTGATAAGTTCCCTGCAATTGGGGCTCCAAAAGGAGTCTTTGTCGATATTGGATTCCACCACCTCGCCATTCGGAAGTTCGACCTCCACGGTCTTCCACGAGCGTTCAAAACTCCTATCTCGGTCTTCTATGCTTATTTTAAGTCCGTATCCAGAACCGGTTGAATGGTGACTACCGTTGTTCCATGCGGTCACTTTCATCTCAGTACTCCAAAAGTCGCGAGAAACATTACAATCTAGTAAGGGGCAATTGTGTTTCTAATACATTAATTGGGACTATTGACATCTGAAGAACTAGGTTAGAAACCATCAACTTACACGCCACTGATCACGTATGCCTCCGAATTTCACATAGTTCCATTCTGCCTTTTTTACTAGTGATTGTGCAATGAAATTGGCGGGACTCCCGTTACTTGTTAACAGGTCGATTAGAATGTCCGAATTTTCTATATAAATTAATTGCTTAGCCATTTACTTGCCATCTTCACGTCTGTTAACAGTGCTAGAAGTGGCACATACTGACTAGACAGAGTGGGCTAAGCAGCGGGATGGGAGGAGTGGAGTAATAAGGATTTGGCTTGAATGAGGACGTAGCGCGGCTAAGAATTATCGCCGTCTTCTAACTGAACCCAGCTTGGTCCACCCTGCTGGATTAAGCGGTTAAAGCCGCTTCTAATTCAAGTCCTTGATGAAGACCTTGGATTTTCGCTGCAGGTTGTAAAGCTGCTTACGGGTCTCTGGCAGGGAATCCACGCTCTGTTCAGAATAGCCTTGTTCTAGAAAGAAATGGGCGGCTTCGGTGGTGAGCACGAAGATGGATTTTAATCCCATTTCCCCAGCCGCCTTTTCCAGACTGACCAGCAGGCGTTTGCCCAGGCCGTTGTTTTGATACTGGGGATGGATGGCTATGCAGGCGATCTCGCCGCTGTCTGCGGAAATGGGGTAGAGGGCAGCGCAGGCGATGATGGTGTCTTCCAGTTCAATCACCTTGAAGTTGCCAATCTCGTTCTCCAGCAGCTCTCTTGATCGTTGCACCAGAGTGCCTGCCTGTTCCAGTGGCTTGATCAGGTTCAGGATGCCGCCTACATCGTCGATGCTGGCATCACGCAGTTGGTCGATGCTGTCGCGGCTCATGAGGCTGCCGTGTCCGCTGCGGGTGAACAGTTCCAGCAGCAGTGCGCCATTTTCCTTGTAGCTGATCAGGTGGGAGCGGTGCACACCTTTTTTGTAAGCGCGCAGGGATGCTTCCAGCGCGTGGGCAACACAAAGTGAATCTGTGTCGTTGCGTTTGGTGAGTGTTTTTACATAGTCCCTGGCGTGGGACTCGTTTAATGCGGTGACCAGATTGTCCTGGTCATCGGTGACTCCGGCGGACGGGATCATCAGAATGAGTTTCTCTGCATTCAGTGCAATGGCCGTTTCTGTGGCGATTTCTTCGGCGGAAAGATTAAACACCTCACCGGTGACGGAGTAAGCCAGGTTGGAAATGATGACCAGGTTGCCCATGTCCAGTTGTTGCTGGATGGCGCTGGCCTGTATCTTGCGCACCTTGCCGGTGTAGTGAAAGTCCACGCCATCGAGCACCCCCACCGGGCGGCCGGTGACGAAGTTGCCGCGGCTCACTCTGATGTTGGAGCCGTGCATGGGCGAGTTGCTCAGGCCCATGGAGAACAGGGCTTCCAGTTCAATACCTAGCTTGCCCACCGTGGCCTTGATGGATTCCATGGAATCGGCTTCGGTGATTCTCAGGTTGTGGCTGTACTGTGATTCTTTGCCATCGCTGGCCAGAGCTTCACTGATCTGCGGACGTGCGCCGTGCACCAGCACCAGCTTGACGCCCAGGCTGTGCAACAGGCTGAGGTCAACCACCAGGTTGGACAGGTTGTCATGGGCCAGGGCTTCGCCACTGAGGAAGACCACGAAGGTCTTGCCCCGATGGGCGTTGATGTAGGTGGTGGATGCCCTGAACCAGTCGACTATGTTCTTTTCGTTTTCCATGGTGTCAGCATTCAATACAGTTCTTGATCACCAGTTGCCTGATGGTCCTGATGGCGGGCTCGATCATCTCCAGTGACATATATTCATCGGGCTGGTGGGCCTGATCGATATTGCCGGGGCCCATTATAATGGTATCCATACCAAGTTGCTGCAGGTACGGGCCTTCCGTGCCAAATGCCACACTTATACCTGAGTGTCCGGTGAGTGATTCGGCTGCCTGTAACAGCGGACTGTTTTCTTCGGCGAAAAAAGCAGGCACGCCGGTAAACTTTTTCACCAGTTCGAATTCCAGTCCCAATGGTTCGGCAATGGCTTTGACTCGCTGCTCGATCTCATTGCGAATCGTGTCGATGTGCATGCCGGGTGTCAGCCGCACATCGAACTGCAGCTCGCAATGACCGCAGATTCGATTGGGGTTGTCGCCCCCATGGATGCTGCCCAGGTTTAGAGTCGGGTAGGGGATTTCGAATAAATCGTTCTGGTACTTTTGTTGAATCTCTTTTCGGTACTGCATCAGATCGCCGATCACCTGGTACATGCCTTCCAGGGCGTTCCTGCCCAGGCTCGGGTCTGAGGAGTGCCCGCTTTGGCCCAGCAAGCGGATGGCATCCATGAGGATGCCCTTGTGAGTGCGCACGGGTTTCAGTCCTGTGGGTTCGCCTATCACTGCGCTTCTGGCTCTGGGTTTACCCATCTCGGCTAGAATTCGGGCACCTTCCATGGAAGTTTCTTCGTCGGCAGTGGCGAGCACGATCAAGGGTTCCTTGAAGTCTTCCTTAACCAGATCCCTGATGGCTTCGATGGCAATGGGAAAGAAGCCCTTCATGTCGGTGATGCCGAGCCCAAACAGTTTGCCGTCTTTTTCGGTGAGTGCGAAGGGGTCCTGGGACCACAACTCGTTATCGTAAGGGACCGTATCCGTATGACCGGCCAGCACCAACCCGCCAGGTCCACTGCCCAGGGTCGAGATAAGATTGAATTTCCCGGGCGTGTTGCAGGGCACAATCTCATTGCTGAAACCCAGACTTTCCAGGTAGTCAGCCAGGTGATTGATAATGGGCTCGTTGCTCATATCTGTTTCAGCGCTGGTTGAACTTACGCTGGGGATGCGAACAACTTGATCCAGCCTTTTCAGCAGATCGGGAATGGTGTTTGTCATGATTTATTCAGCCTTGAGGGCTTCAGGTATTAAGTACTGGAACTTTCAGACGGTGCCGAAAGTTTGGCGATCATATCGGTTTTGGCGGCCATGATGAAGTCATTCACATGTAATCCATTAATGCGGTGCGTCCACCAGTAGACGGTCACTTTGCCCCATTCGGTGAGGATGCCGGGATGATGGTCTTCCCGTTCCGCCAGGTTGGCAATCTTGTAGGTAAAGCTGAACGCGTCCTTGAACTCGATAAAATGGAACTCACGAATAAGCTTCTCCACCCCTTCGTGGAATTCACGTTTCCACCCGGGAACCGCCATGGCAAGCTGGTTGGCCTCTTCCTCGGTCACCACGGGAGCACCCAGACCACAGGGCTCACATCGGCGCTTGTATAGGTGTTCAGTACTCATGGCTTAAGGGCTATGTTCAAAATCCCGTTATAAAAACTGTTCCAGAAGGCTGTTGAGAACCCGGTATCCGTGCTCGGTAGTGGTAATGCTGCTGCCGTTAACATCCAGCAGTTTCTGCGCGGACAGGTATTCTACCTGCTTTGCAATGGCTGAAAAAGTGACACCAGTCCGCTTTTCGAACTCGTCAATGGTGAACCCGGCCCTGAGCCGCAGGGCATTCATGAGAAACTCGAAGGGCCTGTCCCCGTCAGCCACATCCTGCAGCTCCACAACCCGGTTGAGCTGGGCGGCCATGTAGGTGCCCGGTTGTTTTTGTTTGCGGGCTCTTACTATTCGATTGTCTTTGGCCGCAGTCAGTTTGCCGTGGGCACCGGCACCGATACCCAGGTAATCGCCGTACTGCCAGTAGTTGAGATTGTGGCGCGATTGCTTATTTGGTTTGGCATAGGCTGAAACTTCGTAGCGTTCGAATCCGGCATCAGCGAGCAGGGACACGCCGGCTTCCTGCATGTCATATAAGAAGGAATCATCGGGTAGCGTGGGCGGGCGGCTGTGAAATTCAGTATTGGGTTCGATGGTGAGTTGATACCAGGACAGATGAGTGGGATTGAATGCCAGGGCAGTTTGTAAGTCGGACAGCGCCTGGTCGATGGTCTGCTCTGGCAGTCCATGCATCAGATCGAGATTGAAATTGTCAAAGCCCGCCTGCTGGCACAGCTCGATAGCCGCCTTGGCTTCGCTGCCATCGTGCACACGCCCCAGGGCCTGAAGCTTGTCATCCTGAAAACTCTGGATGCCCAGAGACAGGCGGTTTACGCCGGCGGATCGGTAATCCCTGAATCGTTTTGCTTCGGCTGTCCCCGGGTTGGCTTCCAGAGTGATCTCGATGTCTGTTTCGAAACCCAACTGTTGTTCTGCAAGGCTGATTATCTTTTCGATAGCGTTGGCACTGAATAAACTCGGTGTGCCGCCGCCGATAAAAATGGAATGCAGCTTTCTGTCTCGCCCAGGCTCATCTTCTTCCAACTGCTGTTTGATGTTCTGCACGTCTGCTGTGAGATCTTCGCAGAGTGCATTCAGGTAATCCGCTTCAGGAATCACGTCCCGGCTTTGATGGGAATTGAAATCGCAATAGGGACACTTGCGAATACACCAGGGGATATGAACGTAGAGGCTTAGGAGTGGGCTTTCCAGCATGCCTGAAATTGTCTTAGGGCCTGACCGCGATGGCTCAATGAATTTTTCACATCCGCTGGCAATTCAGCAGAGGCACAGTCGTGGGTGGGAACATAAAAAAGGGGATCATAACCAAAACCATTCTCGCCGGCTTCTTCAAACAGAATTCTGCCTTCCCAGGTCCCCTGGCAGATAAGCGGCATGGGGTCCTTCTCGTGTTTGAGATACACAATCACACATTGAAAGCGGGCCGTGCGATCTTCCTCGGCAACCTGCTCCAGTTCGGAAAGCAGTTTCTCATTGTTGGCTGCATCGGCTCTGTCACCGCTGACTCCCGCATAGCGGGCCGAGTAGATGCCGGGCTCACCGTTGAGGGCATCCACTTCGATTCCGGAATCATCGGCGATGGCGGGCAGGCCGGTTTCCCTGCAGGCGTGGCGTGCCTTGATCAGGGCATTTTCGACAAAGCTCAGGCCGGTTTCTGCCACTTCACTCACATCGAACGCAGATTGCGGGACCAGCTCTACATTGCTGAGTTGGAGAATCTCACCCAGTTCCTTGAGCTTGCCCGCATTGCCGCTGGCCAGCACCACACGCAAAGCATCCCCGTTTTCGGTTTCCCCAGCCATGTCAGTTTCTCGCAATATGGTAGATGGCGATTTCCCCCAACAGGTTGGGCAGGGCGCGCATGGCCCAGCTACCCTGATGCTGGGAGTCCACCACGGTGCGGGTCAAGACGCGGATATCCATTTCCCGGCACAGGGCATCGAAGTCATACACGGTGCAAAAGTGGATATTGGGGGTGTCATACCACTGGTGCGGCATAAACTTGCTTACCGGCATGCGACCACGGGAAGCGAGATAGACGCGACTCTTCCAGTTTCCGAAGTTGGGAAAAGTGACGATGCCTTTCTCGCCAATTCTGAGCATCTCTTCGATAAGCAAATGGGGATTGCTCAAGGCCTGTAGCGTTTGCGCCAGTAGCACGGTGTCGAAACTGTTGGATTCGAAGTTGGCCAGCCCTTCATCGATGTTCTGTTCGATCACATTGACACCATTGGCAATACATTGCTCGATATTGTCCTCGTCAATTTCCAGGCCGATGGATTTTACGTTTTTGGTTTCATTCAGATAGTGCAGCAAGCTGCCGTCACCACAGCCCAGGTCCAGCACGTGGCTGTTGGGCTCTATCCATTTTTGGATGATTTCAAGATCAGGTCGCATCGCCACACAGCTCCCCATGCACCCGGTTCAGGTATGTCCGGAAGGCATTGATGTAGCGAGGGACAGGCAACAGAAACGCATCATGCCCCTCATCGGCGTCCACTTCGAGATAACTCACATCCCGTTTTGCCTTTAACAACTCATTCACCAGTTCACGGGACCGCTCAGGGGGGAAACGCCAGTCGGTGCTGAATGAAACCAGCAGGAATTTGCAGTCGCTGTTGGCGAAGGCCGCGCTGAGATCTCCATCGAAATCTACCGAAGGATCGAAGTAATCCAGTGCCTTGGTCATCAGCAGATAGGTATTGGCGTCAAAGTTTTCCGAAAACCGCTCGCCCTGATAGCGCAGATAGCTTTCCACCTGAAAGTCCACATTGAACCCAAAGCTCAGCTTGCCCGAGCGCAGGTCGCGCCCGAAATTGGAAGCGGTGGAATCAATGGCACTCACCGCCTGGCCAAATTTGGCCCGCATGGCGCTGTCCGAAAGATAGGTGATATGACCCACCATGCGCGCCAGCATCAGGCCCTGTTTCGGTGAAGTTCCTTTTTCCAGATAACGGCCGTTATGGAAGTTGGGATCGCTGACAATGGAATGCCGCGCAACTTCATTGAAGGCAATATTCTGTGCCGACAGTTTCGGAGCCGCAGCAATACAAATGGCATGATGCAGCCGCTCGGGATAACTGATGGCCCAGCGCAATACCTGCATGCCGCCGAGACTGCCCCCGATCACGGCAGCCCATTTGGGAATACCCAACCGGTCCATGAGCATGACCTGGCTCTTCACCCAGTCGCGTACGGTGACCACCGGGAAATCGGGGCCATAGTAGGTGCCGGTTTCCGGGTTTTTGGTGTTGGGGCCGCTGCTGCCAGCGCAGCCGCCAAGATTGTTCAGCGACACCACAAAGAACTTGTCCGTATCGATAGCCTTTCCAGGCCCAATACAGTTGTCCCACCAGCCAGGTTTCTTGTCTTCGGCACTGTGGTAGCCGGCGGCGTGGTGGTCGCCACTGAGGGCATGGCAAATCAGAATGGCGTTGGACTTGTCGGCGTTGAGCTCGCCATAGGTTTCAACCATCAGGTCGAAACCGTTTAATGATTTTCCACTGCGCAGGGTTAACTCCTCTTCGAAATGGAAGAGCTGGGGTTTGACCAGTCCTACGGAGTCTTGTGGAAAAGAATCACTCATGTGTACTTAACAGTCTGAAGCTTTGGGGCGGTATGACAGCTTGATGGGTTCTCGAGTGTGGTTGGCGTTGCATCCAATTCGGAAACGATAATCAAATACCGATGACAACAGTCGCAATCTGCTGATTAATGCCAAAAGATTGTATCAGCATGTTCTGAATCAGCCGGATTGCAATAAAGATAAAGATAGGTGAAAAGTCCAGCCCACCCATGGGTGGCAGGATCTTTCGTATGGGTGCCATGACCGGTTCGGTGACCTGCCAGATCAGTTGCAGGATCGGATGCGGGTTCATGTTGCCGGAAAACAACATGACAAAGGACATAATAATAGAAGCAATAATGGCATAGTAATAAATGTTGATGATGAAGTAGAGCACGCCCACGAATGACCAGGTCACCAGAAAACCGATGGGAGGGAGGGAGCCGCCATACAGCAGGATGAGCAAGCAGATACCCACGCCTTCAACAACCAGCGCCAGGATCAGGCTGGAAAAATCGATGCCTTTGTAGCCCGGTATAAAGCTGCGAAACATTCTCACCATGGGGTCGGTGATGCGCACCACAGCCTGGGAAATCGGGTTATAAAAATCGGCGCGCGCCACCTGCAGCAGGAAACGCAAAAGCACCGCCATCAGATACAATCCGATAAGCGCATTTGCCACCAGTGCTATTGAACTTCCTACAACTCCCATATCAATCTCTCATCACCGCTGTGTTGGTGTAATTAATCGTCTCCAAAATCCCTGGCCAGTTCTTCCGATCTGTCCCTGGCTGCCAGTACTGCTTTGCGCACCAGATCCCTGAGCCCACCGGATTCGAATTCCCTCAGGGCGCGCTCGGTAGTGCCACCTGGCGAGGTGACCTTTCGTCGCAGCTCACCCACGTCCTCTTCACTTTGCAGTGCCAGCTCTGCCGCACCCAATGCGGTATGCACACACAGCAGTTCTGCCTCGTCTTTCTCCAGCCCCATATCCGCCGCTGCTTCCTGCATGGCTTCCAGGAACAGAAAGAAGTAAGCCGGGCCGCTGCCGGAAATGGCGGTCACCGCGTCGATGGCGCTCTCGGACTTCACCCATACGCTGATTCCAATGGCGCCCATCAACTGGCTGGCAAAAGACTTTTGTTCTTCGCTGGTACGCTCATTGGCATAAAGACCACTGGCACCTTTGCCAACCAGTGCCGGTGTATTGGGCATACAGCGAATGATCGCCGCCTCTGACTTGATCCAGGATTGCAGGCTCGCCAGGGGAATGCCGGCCGCTATGGAGACCACCAGAGGATTGCGCTCACCCAGGTCTAGTTGGGTGCAGACCGATTTCATCACCTGGGGTTTGACCGCCAGCACGATGATGTCTGCCTGTTCCGCAATGCCCTGGTTGCTGCTGGCCTGAACACCATACTCGGCTTGCAGATGTTCCAGCTTTTCGGAATCGATATCGGCAATCAGTATGGAATCGGCGGAAGTTCCGTCTGCAAGCAATCCCCGTATCAGGCTGTTGGCCATGTTACCGGCGCCAATAAAACCGAGGGTGACGTTTTTCAATGCTTATTCTCCATTTCTTCCTGGTTACCAGACCAGGTTAAAGCTGCCAGTACAGTAGATCGCCAAAGCCAGCGGCGCTGATATCTCAATACCGCGCTATTCTATCGCAATCGGGATTGGGCAGATAAGGCTTGATTGCTCACTCGGGTCTTGGGCCGAAAATCACAGTGCCCAGTCGAATCATGGTCGCGCCTTCCGCAATCGCCGCTGAATAGTCGTCGCTCATGCCCATGGAGAGCGTATCCACCGTGTCGAACTGCGCTGCCAGCTTGTCATATAACTGGGCCAGTTGGCGAAAGCTGCTGCGCTGTTCCTCAAAATCTTCCATAGGCGCCGGTATAGCCATGACGCCCCGCAATGTCAGCCTGGGCAATTCGGCGACGCGCTGGCAAAGCTCAGCGCCTTCTTCAAGGGAAGACACACCGGATTTGGATTGTTCCTGGGACAGGTTGATTTGGACACAGACATTGAGTGGAGGCAGATGGGAGGGGCGTTGGTCATTCAGGCGTACCACGATCTTCTCGCGGTCCACGCTCTGTACCCAGGCGAAGTGTTCGGCAATGCCCCGGGTTTTGTTGGACTGTATGGGCCCGATGAAGTGCCAGGTCAGGCTCAGGTCTTGCAGCGCGGAAATCTTCTCCAGGGCTTCCTGCAGATAGTTTTCACCAAAGTGATGCAGCCCGGCGGCGGCTACTGCCCGAATCTTGTCGGTGCTGTGACGCTTGCTCACTGCCAGTATCTGCACCGAGCCGGATTCCCGGCCGTATTCTTGCTCGAGGCCGCGTATTTCCTCGCCCAGGGCGCTGATTCTTTCTGTTAGGTCGATCACGTTTTAGCCGCGGATTTGCCCGGTGCGGGTCTGGGATAATCCTAAAAGGAGGGGTACTATAGGCGACAGACACCTCAATAGCCAGCAAACCACAGAACAACAAAGAAGGGCAGGGCATATGGACATAACAGAACTCTTGGGTTTCAGCGTTAAGCAGGGAGCTTCGGATTTACATATCACGGCCGGTATGCCGCCGCTGATTCGCGTAGATGGTGATATCCGCCGTATCAATGTTCCCGAAATGGATCATAAGGAAGTCCATTCGCTCATCTACGAAATCATGAACGACAAGCAACGGAAAGACTATGAGGAATTCCTGGAAACGGATTTCTCGTTTGAAGTTCCCAACCTGGCTCGCTTTCGTGTTAACGCCTTTGTCCAGAACCGCGGAGCAGCCGCGGTATTTCGTACCATTCCTTCCAAAGTATTGTCCATGGAACAATTGGGTATGGGCGAAGTGTTTCGTACCATCTCCGATGTGCCGCGCGGACTGGTTGCGGTAACCGGACCAACCGGTTCCGGTAAGAGTACAACCCTGGCGGCAATGATCGATTACATCAACGACACCAAGTACGAACATATCCTCACCATTGAGGACCCGATCGAATTTGTACACCAGAGCAAGAAGTGCCTGGTCAACCAGCGTGAGGTGCATAGAGACACCCATGGTTTTAACGAAGCCTTGCGCTCGGCACTTCGTGAAGACCCTGATATCATTCTGGTTGGTGAGCTTCGTGACCTCGAAACCATCCGATTGGCACTGACCGCCGCAGAAACCGGTCACCTTGTTTTCGGCACGCTGCACACCACCTCAGCCGCCAAGACTATCGACCGTGTGATCGATGTATTCCCCGCGGCAGAGAAAGACATGGTTCGTTCCATGTTGTCGGAATCATTACAGGCGGTAATCTCGCAAACCCTGCTGAAGAAACCCGGTGGTGGCCGTGTGGCAGCACACGAGATCATGATCGGAACCCCCGCGATTCGAAACCTGATACGTGAGGACAAGGTAGCGCAGATGTATTCCGCTATTCAGACCGGCGCCTCTGCAGGTATGCAGACGCTGGACCAGTGCCTGAAGGACCTGCTCGCCAAGGGCATGGTGACCAGAGAAGACGCGAAGTCCAAGGCCAAGATGCCGGAAAGTTTCTAGGCCAACTTCCTTTATCTTCAAAAACTTGAGCCCTGGGAATTCTCCCGGGGCTTTTTCGTTCTGCCTGCCGGGGATATCCAAAACTCTCCCGGCACAATATACTGAAACTCCTGTTACCACTTCCTGACCCGAACCCATGGCAGAGCGCAAGACAAGGCCAACCAAAGCCAGCGTCAAGGCATTCATCGATGCTGTGAAGAACGAGCGCCGACGCAAAGACGCGCGCACCGTGATGAAGATGATGCGGGAAGCATCCGGTAAACGAGCTGAGATGTGGGGGCCGAGTATTGTTGGTTACGGTGTGCGCCGCTACAAGCTGGCCAGCGGAAAAGAGGAAACCATCTGTCACCTGGGTTTCTCACCCAGAGCACAGGCGCTGGTTTTCTATCTGGGCAAGTTTGATGACAGAGCCGCACTGCTCAAAAAGTTAGGCAAGCACAAAGTCAGCGGCGGCGGCTGTCTCTATATCAATAAACTCGATGATGTGGATCTGGATATACTACAGAAGATGTTTGTCAGTGCCGCTCAGCGCAGCCAATCCGATTAATCCGATGCTGTTTTAGCCGCAGAGTTTTTCCCCGCCAACTCATTGAACCAGTTCTGCAAGATGATCTGGGCAGAGATGTCATCGATGGCAGATTTTTTTCCCCTGCCACCGTTTTCTTCCACCACCTGTTCGATAGCCTCTTTCGAAGAAAGTCTTTCGTCCATGCCATAACTGGGTTTATTGAAGCGGCCATTAAGCCGGTTGCCGAACTTGACTGCCCGGGCAAGCAAGGCACTGTCTGTTCCATCCAGGTTGTAGGGTAGACCCACAACAAACACATCGGGGCGCCATTCCTCGATGAGCTTTTCAATTTCGTTCCAGTCCGGAATACCATCTCGCGCCCGCAAGACACACACCGCCTGTGCAGTACCGGAAATGCTCTGGCCGTAGGCCACGCCAATACGCTGGGTGCCGAAATCAAAAGCCAGCGCTGCCACAGCAGCAGTAGGATCCTTGGGAAAACTGTCGAGGCTCATGGATAGGAAGTCAGGAGTGGCCCGCTTCCGGAGGCAGTTTCTGCAAGTCGATACCCAGCAGGGCCGCGGCCTCGTCAGCCTTCTGCGCATAATCTTTGGAAAACAGCAGGCTGGTATCGGCAGGCGCCGTTAACCAGGCGTTTTCGGTAATCTCTCGCTCAAGCTGACCCGCTTCCCAGCCCGCACAACCCAGGGCAATAAGATAGTTGTCCGGACCCGAACCCCTGGCAATGTCCTGCAGAATAGTCCTGGAAGTGCAGACCGCAATGTCTTCCGTCACGCCAATGGAAGACTCCCATTGCACCCCGGCATCATGAATGATGAAACCCTTGTCTCTCTCAACCGGCCCACCCGCCAGCACATGCTGCTGCTGAAATTCCCTGTCCGCCGCCGAACACTGAATATCAAGCTCATCAAAAATATCAGCAATACTGGCCTGCAGAGGCTTATTGATAACAATACCAAGCGCCCCCTCTTCATTGTGCCGCCACAGGTAAGTCACCGTATTGGCGAAGTAGGGATCAACCAGTTGCGGCATGGCTATGAGAAACTGATTCTCAAGATAACCCCGATACTCTTCAGTAGACTCAGTTGGCATTGTTGATTCACCGAAACAGGATAGACAAACCCGATTGCGCGTTACCCGGATTCTTATTGACTGCGCTCTAACACCGCACCAAAAACCAGCGTACTAGCTATACAAATTATATAAACTAGCTAATAGCTGCTCAGCTCGTTCCCTTCATGGAAGCGAAACGTTCGTATGATTTCCAGTATATCAGCTTCGGCCCGCAATTCCTCAGGGAAGGGTTCGAAGGGCGCGGCCATATTGATAATGTCCACAGCCGCCTGATCCAGAATAGATTCCCCCGAGGATTGCAGAATCTCAATTTCCGCCACCGCACCCGTCGGCCGCAGCGCCACCAGAATCCTCACATTCCCATAAATCTGATTACGTCTCGCCTCGGCAGGATAATTAATATTACCAATGGCCTCAATACGTCGCCGCCAGGAATCCAGATAAAGTGCGTCCTGACTCCTTCGAGTTGAAGCAGAAGAGATCGTATACTTTCGCGGCCTGCGAGCATACGCTTCCCGCTGCCGATCCAACTGCGCCTGCAAACTGGCAATAGCCAGGCTCAACTCATCAGGACTGACCTCATCCACCTGAGGCTGCTCCTCTTCAGGCTCAGGCTCTTCCAGATCCTGCGAAATTTCCTCTTCATTCTCAAGCGTGGCAACCACCGCCACGTCCTGCACCTGAACATCATTCTCAATCCGAGGCGCCTGGGGAACCGGCACCACTTCCTGTATCTGATCCGAGTTAAAGTCCGATTCAAACGGAGTGCTGGGTGCCGCCGCTTCTTCCAACACCCCACTACCAATCTGGTTCTCCTGCGCCAGGAAATCAGCATCATCCGGCGCCACCTCACTACGGTACTGGGCAAGCGTAATCTCCATAGCCGGTTCGCTATTAAGCTCTTCCAGATAGGTAAAGCCGATACCAAAGACAATAATCGCGTGCACACAGGCAGACAGAAACACGGTAAACCCAAACCGTTCCCGCGAAAGCTCTTCGTCTTCTACCGCCATCGTCTTACCTGTTATCCACTGGTCGTTTCAGTCTCAGTTTCAGTTTCAATTTCAGTTTCGGTTATTGGTAGTGGCTCTTGGTGAAAATATCACTGGCCCAAACAGGATGAGGAGTTGCCTGACCAGTTTCAGGACCGTGAGCATCAGGGATGCTGCTCCCGAGCCCCCAGGGATGGGTTTACGGCGTGTCCAGAAACAGGTCAGGCAACTCCTCATCCGACCAACCTCGACTATCAATTTCAAACTTAGCCACTATCCAGATTTCTATCCGCCAGCTTTCAATTTACTTTCAATGCAGTTCATCAAATCCCCAGCAATATCAAGATCGCGTTCCGCATCGATTTCACGCACACAAGTAGGGCTAGTCACATTAATCTCAGTAAGATAGTCACCAATCACATCAAGCCCCACAAAGAGTAAACCCCTTTCCTTCAACGAAGGTGAAACCTGTTCACAAATCCAGCGATCCCTGTCACTCAATTCCCTGGTCACACCCTTGCCACCCGCAGCCAGATTGCCGCGACTCTCACCCGAAGCAGGAATCCGCGCCAGGCAAAAGGGAACCGGCTCACCATCAATCAGCAGAATCCGCTTGTCCCCATCAACAATCTCAGGCAGGTATTTCTGCGCCATGATCTGGCGCTGCCCCTGCATGGTAAGCGTTTCAATGATCACACTGAGATTGGAGTCGCCCCGCTGAACCCTGAATATGGACGACCCACCCATGCCATCCAGCGGTTTATATATAACGTCTTCGTGCTGTTGGTAGAAAGCCTTTAGTACCGCGGCCGAACTGGACACCACAAAATCAGGACAACACTCAGGAAACTGGGTGGCAAACATCTTCTCGTTGCAGTCACGAAGACTCTGTGGGTCATTGATCACCAGGCAGCCAGCCTGCTGTGCCTGCTCCAGCAAATAGGTGGAATAGATGTAATCCAGATCGAAGGGCGGGTCCTTGCGCATGAGAATGACATCAAGTTCACTCAATGCCCGGTCAGCAGTAACACCCAGTGTGAACCAGTCATTCGGGTCATCACGCACTTCCAGCGGCCGGGTTGAGGCGCGGCTCACTCCCTGTTGCGAATACAGGTCACCCTGCAACATATAGTGTAATTCCCAACCCTGGCGCTGGGCAGCCAGCAACATGGCAAGAGTCGTGTCCTTTTTTACGGTAATGGAATCTATCGGGTCCATTACCACTCCGAGCTTTACAGTCATGATGAATCTCTGGTTTGAATGGGCGGGGCAAAGAGTCTTTCCATGCTGCCCCGTTAGTGGTCGCTAGCTGAAAATCATATCCCACTTTACCCTGTGAAGCGACGCCAGGGACCTTGAGCCTACAACGGCAAGATGGACATCAACCAAGCCAATGCTTAGTGAGCAAGGAGGGTTTCCTCTATAATGGGCGCCTGTTAACTGATCCAGAGACTTTCTCGTGCGAGCTATCGGCTATATTTGGGGAATCAGCGGCGTTCTTGGGCTGCTGCTGTTTGCTATCTACCGATTGGCCCCTATGGCGCTGGCACTCACCGAAATTCCACTCACGGCACTGCACTGGTCTGCGCTGCTGTTCAGTGTCTTCTACATGGCCTATGCGGAAGGCTACAAGGGGTTCCACAAGGGATTCGCGCCCCGCGTGGTTTCCAGGGCTCACTATCTGCAGCAGAACCCCCGCCCTGGACATATCCTGTTGGCGCCGCTGTTTTGTATGGGCTATTTCTACGCGACCAAAAGGCGCCAGATGTTGTCTTATGGGCTCACCGCCATGATTCTCTGTTTTATCCTGATCGCCCGGCAACTGCCCCAACCCTGGCGGGGCATCCTGGATGCAGGGGTGGTCGTGGGGTTGACTATAGGTGTACTTTCAATTGGTTACTTCATGATCATTGCACGGACCAGATCGGACTACACACTGGTTCCGTCAGAAGTGCCGTCAGAGATTCCTCTGCGAGGCTGAGCAATGACCGCGGTTGTCGAACAGGAAGAGATAAACGCCTTTGCCGTCGTGGTTACCTACAATCCCGACGCTACCGCGCTGTTAAAACTGCTGGGGCAGCTTAATCGGGAAACGGATTTCGTTGTCATCGACAATGGCTCCCCCGATATCGAAAAACTCGCCGAGTCCATCACCGTTTATGAACGCTGTCAGGACCTGGTGAGGCTGAATGAAAATGTCGGTCTCGCCAAGGCCTTGAACATCGGCATTGACCTGGCCCTTGAGCGCGGTTGCGATTATGTTTTCCTGTTTGACCAGGACAGCAGTCTCTGTGATCTTTTCGTTCGCCGTATGGTGGATGCTTATCTCGATGCCAACCAACACAGTAGCAAAGGCATTGCTGCAGTGGGGCCAAGAATCATCAACCCGCAGACCATGCGCCAAACGCCTTTCAAACTCTTTAACCGGCTGCTGCTGCGATCCGACCGCTCCTTTGCCGAAACCACTGAACATTTTCACGCCGATTTCCTCATCACCTCGGGCACGCTGTTGATCGCCAAACACCTGGTTGAAATCGGCAAGATGAAGGAAGCCTATTTTATTGATAACGTGGATCTGGAGTGGTGCTTCAGGGCCAAGTCCATGGGCTACGACCTGGTCGGCACAGACGGCGCCGTGCTCTATCACGCCATTGGTGAACGCAGTCTCAGCCCGTTAGTGCGGGCCGGGATCATGGCGCAACACAATCCTTCCCGTACCTATTATTCCAGTCGAAACCGGACTCACCTTTATAGTGTGAGTTACTCGCCACTGGGCTGGAAATTGCGAGACCGGATTCGCTTTCTGATCAAGGCAAGCTGGTTGATCCTGTCTTCTGCAGACCGAAAACAATACTGGAACAATATTCGTTCCGGCATTCGTGACGCCAAGTCCATTAGCTGAGCACGGGATCGCCATGGCCACCACACCCAAGCTTGCCGTCCTGCTTTCTACCTACAACGGCGGCAAGTTCCTCAAAGAACAGCTCGACAGTTTGCTCGGCCAGACCTATTCCAATTTTGTTGTTGTGGTTCGTGATGATGGTTCAATGGATGACAGTCTGGAAATTCTGCAAGCTTACGCTGCCGAGCATCCTGACAGGTTTCATCTGGTTAATAGCACTACGACGGCAACTAATGGCGG
Organism: Gammaproteobacteria bacterium; assembly: GCA_040218615.1. Taxonomy (GTDB): domain Bacteria; phylum Pseudomonadota; class Gammaproteobacteria; order Pseudomonadales; family Pseudohongiellaceae; genus UBA9145. Next base: position 55,729 of record JAVJRC010000011.1, on the reverse strand, counting down.
CAGCAACAATTTGGGCGCCTGTGGCAGCTTCAGCCTATTGATGGACTATGTGTTGCAACACAAAACAGAGTTGGGCCTTGAGCCGGCCTATATGTTGTTTTGCGATCAGGATGATGTCTGGTTTGAGAACAAGATTGAGCGGGAGCTGAAGTGCATGCTGGAAACAGAAGCACAATTGGATCACGACGCGCCAGTACTGGTGCATAGCGATCTGGCGGTGGTGTCTGAAAACAGGGAGCTGATCGCGAATTCTTTCACCCGCTACCAGGGGCTTGAAACGGAGCGCAACAGTTTTTGTAACCTGGCCATCAGCAACCTGGTCACAGGTTGTACTGCCCTCATCAATGAAGCCGCCGCTCGCAAGGCCCTGCCCATACCCGAGGGTGCCATCATGCATGACTGGTGGTTAGGTCTGGTCGCCGCGGGCTTCGGCCAGATCGTTTTTATCGATGCACCGCTGGTGCACTATCGCCAGCACGGCAGCAACACCATCGGTGCCAAGGAACATCAGCAGGCGACCCTGTCAGACAAAAGCTTCCTCAACAGATTGTTGTCCCTCGAGCCCAATGAGCATCTTTTTGAAGTGGCCGAACAAGCGGCGGCTTTTCTGGAGCGTCATGGTGGAGAACTGGCGGAACACGAAATGCGCGGCTTGCTGGTGGCGGCAAGAATGAAGACCCGGGTCGGGCTGTTGCAGAGAATGCATTTCAGGAGAGCACGCCGCTACTAGCGATTCCCTGCTTTTTGGTACCCGTTTTCTAAAAATCCAGAGCTTCAATGCCAAAGAGCTGTCGCAGGTTTTGCTGGAAAGACTGTTCGGAACAATCCCGCTCCACAGCTTCCAGACCAGTCTCACGGATCTTTTGCCACAGTTTTTCGTCGGAATAGAGTTGGGCGCACTGCTTCACAAAGTCTTCTGGTTCATCGGCACTCAACAACTCCTCCCCATTCGACCATTGTAATTGCCGCGCCAACAATGAAGTGGTCACGCAGGGAAGTCCCTTGCTCGCGGCTTCATGCACCTTGTGGGGAATGCCTGCGGCGAATCGCGTCGGCGCGATGAATACCCGGCAGTCGTTGTAGTACTCCTCAATCGAATCCAGTCGGCCAGTGAACACCACATTGTTTTTTGCGACTGTGCTCAGGGAAGGCACGGTGTTGTCACCGACAATATACAGTTTCAATTCCGGGATTTTTTGCTCCAGTGCGGGCAGGCAATTCATCAGAAACCACAGCAGCGAATCCACATTGGGCGAACCTTCATCCCGCAAGGCACCGACGAACAGCAGGCCGCTGCGTTCAGCAAATGATTTGGGGGTCGGCTCCATAGGCAACCTGTGACCCAGCACAATGGTGTTGCGGATTTGGTGTTCGTGATAGATGGAGGCTTCCTGTTCCGACACCGCCACCACTTTGTCTGCATCCCTGGCCTGGGCCAGTTCGTCGGCCACCATCTGCCTGGCCTGGGCGTCGCTGATACTTTCGCCCCACAGTTTTCGCTGCAGAACTTCCCGTGGCGCAGACACCGCTTCTGCGTCGTAAATAATCTCCACACCGTCCAGTAATTCTTCATGCGGGTTCAGGGTGCGATTGAAATACTCCATGTTATGCACACGGCTTACCATGATGGTCTGGTAAAAACCTTTTCTTTCCTGCAGGAAATCCAGCAAGCCCTCCATGCCGCGACCGAGCATCACTTCGATATTGGGCTCGAGCAGGGAATACACATCGTCCCAATTGTCATCCGGATACAACAAAGGATAGAAGCTGAGGTTCACCGGCAGTCTGGCCAGGCTATTAAGGATATGGGAACACCTGGGATAACCGGCGCCCAGGCTGGGATAGGGCACCCGGTCATCAATAATCAGTACGTTGGGGTAATTGTTCGCTGTCCTGGCAAGCAGCATATTCTCGGGATTGTTGTCGTACTGCCGGGACAGGAAGACCGGATGATTCTTGCAGAGTATCTCCCGGTGCGCCTGCTGCAGCTTTCCGGCTCCGCTGATGCCACCGGAGCTGGCGAACTCGTAATGGGTAATCTGTATGCGGGGGTCGTAGACGATCCGGTAACCCAGTTGCCGCAGGCGAATGCAGAAGTCTGATTCTTCGTAATACGCCGGGGCATACTCTTCATCAAAACAGCCCAGTTCCTGAAACAACTGGCTTTCCACCATGAGGAACGCGCCCGAACAATAATCCACGTCCCGCTGCATCATGAATTCAGCAGCAGTGGGATTCCTGCCCCGGCCATAGCCACTGCAGGCGCCATCATTCCAGATGATACTGCCGGCTTCCTGCAGCGTGCCGTCCAGTAATTTGATCTTTGCGCCCACGGCACCCACATCGTCGCTTTGCTGCATGGTCTCGATGGCAGCCTGCACAGCGCCTTCTTCCAGCAGTGCATCATTATTCAATAGCAGCAGGTACTTTCCTTTCACCAGTTTTGCAGCCTGGTTGACAGCTTTCACAAAACCAAGGTTCTCTGCGTTGCGTTCGATGACAACCCCGTCGAGACGATCGAGCAGGCCTGGGGTCTCGTCCGTCGACTGGTTGTCGACAATGATCAGTTCATACGCTTCATCTACCTGTTCCAGGATGGAACGCAGGCAGAGATAGCTTAATGGCGCCCGGTTGTAGAAAACCAGAACGATTGAGAGGCGGGGATTGTCACTTTTGGGAAACACCAGTCGTTCATTGCTGGTGAGGAAGGTATCCAGTTTTCGCTGAGCATCACGGTCGTACTCAGCTTTCAGCGTGCTCTCGTTTTCCTTCGATTGTTTTTTCTCAGGGACGTTTCCATCATCGTCGTCACTGTTGCGACTGGAGCCAAGCAGATTTTTCACATACCTCAGTGGAGTAGTCACCCGCCAGGAAAGTGAAGTTTGAATAAGCTGGTAGGCGTCCTCCACATTGCGTACATGTTTTTGTAGGGCTTCATAGCGCTCTTCCAGTTCCTTGAAGCTCATGGTTCGCTGTGACGCGATGGTATCTGGCTCATCGGATTGTAACTGTGTGCCGGAACCCTGACTGGCAGCTTCTTCGTACAAGCTGGCGATCGCATTTCGGATCGCTGCTTCCAGGTCATTCTGGTCAGCAAGTTGTTCGGCCACGTAATCGGGAATGCCCGACTTGTATCTCTGGCCAGCAAGACTCCGGCCCCAGCGTTGCTGCATGTAGTCAAACTCGCGAAGCGCCCGCGACCGGTTGGCTGCAAGCTGGTCGCTCATGCGCGACACCGATTCGTGATGGATTAGCTGCACACCTGGGTGGAGCAGCACCGGCTGGCCTTTTTCGCGAATGCGCAGGCACAGGTCCACATCATTGAATGCAACGGCGAGCGTGTCCTCATTGAATCCCTGGTGGAGTAAAAACAGATCCCGGCGTACGAACAGGCAGGCCGCAGTTACCGCGGCGACTGCAAACGGATTGTTGAATCCGTTTTGCTGCAAGAAGTCCTGCGGTTCGTTAATTGCGATGTGCCGGGCGATGGACTTTTCGTCCAGGGCGATCCCGGCATGCTGAATTGTCCTGTCAGGGTATAGCAGCGTGCAGCCACAGGCGCCCACGTCTTCTCGCTGCACCAAAGGCAACATCCTGTGCAACCACTCGGGGTCACTGATTTCCACATCGTTGTTCAGAAAGCAGAGGACTTGAGCCTGACTTTGCCGGGCCGCGAAATTGTTGATCGCAGAAAAATTAAAGGAGGAATCCCAGTTCAGGACACTGATGTTGTCTTTTGTCTGAATTTCACTGAGGTACTGCAGGGTTTCGGTTTCTTTACTCTGGTTGTCGACCACCAGGATCTCATAGCGATGCTCACCACTGGTTTGCAAAATGCTTTCGATGCAGGGACGCAGAAACTCCAGCTTGTCCCTGGTGGGAATGATGATAGTGCAGGCGAGAGGAGCAGCGCCGTTCGCTGGTATTTCGGATGGCGATTGCATTAGTGTTTGTCTTGGGGCTTTGCTTTGGGTTTTTCATTGGTTTCGTTCGATTCTTCCGGAGTTTTCCTGACGAATTCTCCGATACTTCGAACGGGTGCTGTGAGTTTCCAGGATGTGGAGTTCAGCATTGCATCGATTCTGTGCTGTAGCTCGGCAATCTGTTCATCCTTGTGCTCAATGCTGGCAGCGGCTGCATTCAGTTCATTGTTCAGTGCTTCAAGCTGCGCCAACTGCTCGCGGATCTGCTTCTGGTTTTGTAAATTGGTTTTGTGCTCGGCTTCCAGCTTGCCCTGGAGGTCTTCGATCAACTGGCTCTTGTCCATTGAACCCAGCAGGGCATTGAGTTGCGCGCCGGTCCATCGTTGCATCCACTTGCCCAGCAGTCGGGATCTGGCCATGCCCAGCTCGTTGTTGTCTTTATAGCGTTCGGCAACATCATCAATGGCGGTTTCCGATTCTCCCCCTTCCCGGTAGAAAGCCGTCGCCTTGCCCACATGCAAAAAGCCGGTGTGCTGGGCGAGCTGCAGCCAGAAGTCCCAGTCCTCATAAATGTCGAATTGCGCATCGAACAAACAACCGGCCTCATAAAGACTGTGATGAAACAACATGGCATGAATGGGGATGTAGTTGTCTCTCATTAACAGTACAGGATCGAAATCCTGCTCAAAGCGGTATCCCGTGGCTTCACCAGCGTGGGTTGTTTTAACGGTATCACTGTAAGCTGCCTTCGTTTCGGATTGCCCATCGAGCGCGCTCACCAGGGAAGAAACATGGTCCGGCGCAATCCAGTCGTCGTCGTCCAGGAACATAAACCATTTGCCAGCGGCAGCTTCCATGCCACTGTTGGCGGCTTCGGAGCGGCTCATTGCGGAACCCCTGCTGACCTGGTGGCAATTCAGTTGCGGATGGTTGTCGCTTACGGGATGCAAGCCTTTGGCGGCCGCGTCTACGAGAATGAGTTCGATGGCAGGGTAGTCTTGTTCGGCGACAGACTGGATCGCCTTGTCCAGTTCGGCACGCCCGATGGTGCGACAGATAACGCTTACCAGTTCATCGTCTTGTTCAGCGTCAGCATTGGGCATGGAATCAGGTGCGGGGCCGCGGGTCAGGCAGAGTCCAGGTCCAGTTGCCGATCCAGCACAGCGCCAACAACGTGACCGATGAAATCCAGAAACAGGGTATCGAGATTAACGTTGAAATAGTTTTCAGTCTGGTTACCCAGTGCCAGCAAGGCCAACACTTCGCCGTTGCTGATGACCGGGCACAAGGCAGTCGATCGAATGGAACCGGCGTTATTGGGAAATAGTTGTTCAATCTGCGCCTCGTCGATGGCGCCACAGTGGGTTCGCTTCAGGCGGAACACATCACCATAGGCAGATTTCAGCTCGGCGAACGGCGCTGTACGAATAGACTGATCTACCTGCAGATCGGGATGCTCAACCACGATGATTTCGCAGGCATCGATACTGTCATGATTGGATAACTGATCCACCGCCACGTTGGCAATCTCTGTGACTCCACGGGCGCGCAGCAGGGCAAGCACCAGGTTGCGGGTGGTATCGAACAACTGATCGTTGTTGCGTGCGTTTTCCAGCAGGTTGTTGAGTTTTTGCCGGGCCTCGATGCCTCTCTCGCGCAGGATGGTGACCTGGCGTTCCAGCAGTGAAATGGCCTTGCCGCTTTCATGGGGGAGCGAAAGCTCGGCGAGCAAGTCGTCCTGCTCAAGAAAGAACTGTGGGTTTTCTCGCAGAAAGTCCGCTACCTGCTCGGCGCTGAGGTTGCTGTCGTCTGCACCAGCCCCTGCGTTCAATTTTTCCGCTGTGGATGCATCTTTAGTCATAGCCCTTCACTCATATCTCGACGCTGCCTTCATAGACCGTGGTAGCCGGACCAGTCATCAGTACACTGGACCCTTGCCCCTGCCAGTGGATTCTCAGATAACCCCCTGCCAGTCTTACCGAAACTTCCTCATCTAACAAGCCCCTTGTTCGGCCGGCCACTACGGCGGCACAGGCGCCTGTTCCACAGGCAAGCGTTTCTCCGGTTCCCCGCTCAAAAACCCGTAATTTGATTTCCCCTGAGTTTAACACCTGCATGAAACCCACATTGACTCCCTCGGGGAAGTCCGGGTGCGCGCCAAGTGCCTTTCCAATATCTTTGACGGCCGTTGCCGCCAGGTCTTCAACCTCAATCACCGCATGGGGGTTGCCCATGGACAGGGCGCTGAAGCTGATGGTCATCTCCGCGCCAGCTACCTGAACCGTGCGCTGGTAGACCTCGTCTTGTTCTTGGGTGAGCAGCGGAATCTGCTCAGGCGCGAATTCAGGCGCTCCCATGTCGACCGTGACATTGCCTTCGGCATCAGTCTCCAGACGTAAAGTCCGGTTAACCGTCTCTACAAGCAACGGGTTTTTATCGCTGAGCCCCTTGTCATGAACAAAGCGGGCAAAACAACGGGCGCCATTACCGCAGTGTTCCACTTCGCTGCCGTCTACATTAAAGATCCGGTAGCTGAAATCCACATTCTCCTGGCTGGCGGGTTCTACCAGTAGCAACTGATCGAATCCAATGCCGAATCGCCGGTCACCCAACTGCTTGATCTGTGCCCCATCGAGCTGGATGGATTGGCTCACTCCGTCGATGACGATGAAGTCATTGCCAAGCCCGTGCATTTTGGTAAATGGAAGGCGCATGATTAGTCGGGCAGACAGCTTTCGGATTCGAATAGCTGCGAGACGTCCTCTCTTCGTCGAACCAGATGGTGGGAAGATCCATCGACCATGATCTCCGGTGCTCGCGCGCGAGTGTTGTAATTGGAGCTCATCACGAAGCCATAGGCGCCAGCCGATCTCACTGCCAGCAAATCGCCGGCTTCAATAGCCAGTTCCCGTTCTTTCCCCAGAAAGTCTGCGGACTCACAAACGGGTCCTACTACATCGAACACTTCCCAATCATCAGCAGATTTTTCCACCGGAATAATGTCCTGCCAGGCACCGTAGAGGGCAGGGCGCAGCAAGTCATTCATGGCACCATCGACGATGGCAAAATTCTTGTGGGCATTTCTTTTCAGGTATTCCACGCGAGTCACGAATATCCCCGCATTGGCGGCGATGGAACGGCCTGGCTCTACCAGCAAGGCCATATCCCGCTGCAGGAAGCGGTCTTTCACTGCGGCGATTAACTCGGCCGGTTGCGGCGGCTGTTCCTCCCCATAGGTCACGCCCAGGCCGCCACCCATATCAAAGTGGTTGAGATAAATATCATCCTTGGCCAGTTCATCTACCATCGCCAACAGACGGTCCACCGCGTCAAGGAAAGGCGCGGTGCTGGTGAGCTGTGATCCGATATGGCAATCGATACCTTCCAGCAATATCCCGTTCATGTCTGCCGCTTCACGGTAAACTTTCAGGGCTTCATCACTGCTGATGCCAAACTTGTTTTCTTTCAGGCCAGTTGAGATGTACGGGTGGGTGCCGGCATCCACATCCGGATTCACCCGCAATGAGATCGGGGCGGTGACACCGTGGCTGATGGCGATGGTGTTGATGCGCTCCAGCTCGGCGGTGGACTCCACGTTAAAACAGCGAATGCCCAGCTCCAGTGATCTTTCGATTTCCGTGATAGTCTTACCCAATCCGGAAAAGATCACCTTGCCAGGATCACCGCCAGCGGCGAGCACTCTTTCCAGTTCACCACCCGAGACAATATCGAAACCGGCGCCGCGACGGGCCAGAACATTCAATACCGCCAGGTTGGAATTCGCCTTGACCGCATAGCAGATCAGGTGAGGCAAACCCTCCATGGCTTCCTGGTACACCCGGTAGTGGCGTTCCAGTGTGGCCCGGGAATAGACGAAACAGGGCGTGCCATAAGTATCGGCGATGGCTGCTACCGGCACATCTTCTGCGTAGAGCGAATCGCCCTTGTAGTTAAAGTGGTCCATAGTTGAGAGTCTGCAAAGAGCCTGGCTAGGCCTGAAAGCTGGCGCTGGAGGCTGGTTGTTCCGGCCGGGTGAGCCCGCCTTTCTGACCACAGCAGAGTAGCGCTGAACACAGCGTCACCAGAACAAGCAGTCGCACAGGGGATTTCATCAATTTTAAAACAGGCTCGTGTCTTAATATACAGGGGCACAGGTTCCAGGTATTTGCCTGGTTCCTGGAAAATACTGCGGTGAATTATACCCGCCGGACCACTATAAACACAGTGGCTTGGGGTTCGACCGTGCTTGGGCCAGAGGCGTCCACGGCCACTCCGATAATGGCGGCGACAGAGTGCCATGTGATTGATTTAGCTGTTATAACGCTCTGTCTCAGGTGCTCTTGAAAATTGATGGCGGCATCCCTATATTCTCGAACTCTTTTGGGCGGCTACGACCCCTGTGGGTCGGCCGCTGGCGGGATGTCTGCCGGGATGTCTGCCGAAAAGAGTTGCACAGTGCTGGCGGAAATGAAGCCCGTCACCTGACCGGGCTGTCAGCGAAGAAAACAAAAACCAGCAGCAGAAAGGAAAACAGGGAATAGCCTAGCAATGATAAAAATAGACAATCTCAGCAAGAAATTTGATCAATTCGTTGCCGTCGACAACCTGAGTTTCACTGTTAAGGAAGGCGAAGTACTGGGTTTCCTTGGCCCGAACGGTGCGGGCAAATCCACCACCATGAAAATCATCACCGGCTTCCTTGCACCCAGCAGTGGCAGCGCCTCCGTCGATGGTTTTGATATCAGCGAAAATCCCATCGAAGCCAAGTCCCTGATCGGTTACCTGCCCGAGGGCGCACCCTGTTATGGCGACATGACCACGCTGGAGTTTCTTCGGTTCATTGCCCAGGTGAGAGGGTTTCATGGAGAAGAGATAGATCAGCGTGTCGATCACGCGATAAAGGAAGTGGCGCTGGAATCGGTTCGCCATCAGACCATTGAAACCCTCTCCAAGGGATTCAAGCGCCGGGTTGGTCTTGCACAGGCGATCATGCATGACCCCAAGGTGCTGATTCTCGATGAGCCCACCGATGGCCTCGACCCCAACCAGAAACACCATGTCAGGGAACTCATTCGCAATCTTGCCAAAGACAAGATTGTCATTATCTCCACCCATATTCTCGAAGAGGTCACCGCCGTCTGCACTCGCGCCATTATTATCGCCAATGGCAAGATCGTGGCCGATGGCACACCCGCGGAGCTGGAAGCACGCTCTCGTTATCATCACGCAGTCAGCGTTCGGCTGACAGGGGATTACGATCTTGCGGCAGACCTCAGCGCCACTCCGGGAGTCGCTTCTGTGGAGAAGGCCGAGGACGAAGAACTGACCTACACCATTCTTGCCGACGAAGGACAACCGATTTTTTCCCAGGTATCAGAGATTGCCCAGCAGAAGAACTGGCCAGTCTCAGAATTTCATGTGCAACGGGGACAGTTGGAAGACGTGTTCCGTAATGTGACGCAGGGGGCCTGATACAGGGAGAGTGACTATGGGAAATCTGCAAACAATATTTCGACGTGAACTGATGGGATATTTCGCCACGCCGCTTGCCTATATCTTCGTGGTGATCTTCCTGATTACCAATGGCATCTTTACTTTCGACCTGGGTGGGTTTTACCTGCGAGGGCAGGCAGATCTGTTGCCATTCTTCAGTTTCCACCCCTGGCTGTATTTGTTCATGGTGCCAGCAATTGCCATGACCCTCTGGGCCGATGAGCGCAAGACCGGCACCATTGAGTTACTCCTGACCCTTCCGGTTCGTCTGTCCGATGTGGTGCTGGGAAAATTCCTGGCGGCCTGGGTGTTAACAGGCATTGCCCTGTTACTGACTTTCCCCATCTGGATCACCGTGAATTATCTGGGTGACCCTGACAACGGGGTTATCTTCGCAGCCTATATTGGTAGCTGGTTTATGGCGGGTGGATTTCTCGCCATTGGCTCCTGCATGTCCGCGTGCACAAAAAATTCGGTGATCGCCTTTATTCTGACCGTGTCCATTTGTTTCCTGTTTGTCATTATGGGTTCGCCGATCCTGCTTAATGCCTTTCCCGACTGGGTGCCGCAGGTAATCGTCGATGCCTTCTCGGCCATGGGATTCCTCACCCATTTCGATTCCATCGCCAAGGGCGTGCTGGATCTGAGGGACTTCCTGTTTTTTAGCGCATTCATTGCAGCCTGGTTGCTGGCCAGCGCGGTGGTGATTGAAATGAAGAAAGCGAATTAAGGGGAGGATGCCATTATGAATACCAAATCAATTTTCTCCTCAGCCGGCCTTGTTGGAATCGCCATTGCACTGGTTGTCAGTGTTGCGGTGATCAGCATGCTGCCCAGTTTCAGAATCGACCTCACTGAAGACCAGCTTTACACCCTGTCCGATGGCACGCGTAATATTGTTTCTAATCTGGAACAGCCAGTTGAATTGATGTTCTTTTATTCCGAGAGCGCAACCGAAGACCAGCCACAGATTCGGGCCTATGGAACCCGGGTCAGGGAGTTGCTCGAAGAGATCGTAATCGCCAGTGAAGGCAACCTGACACTCAATGTCATCGATCCGGAACCATTCTCGGAAGATGAAGACCTGGCCACACAATACGGTATCCAGGCGGTACCGGTTACCCAGGGTGGCCTGGAAATCTATTTCGGCCTGGTGGCTTCGCCACAGGTGGACCCGGCCGAGGTTAACCCCCTGAATCCGCCCACTCCCCAGACCATGCCCCTGATCCGCCCCGACCAGGAACAGTTTCTTGAATATGAATTCATGAAGCTGGTGATCAATGCAGCCAATCCCGATCGCACCGTGGTAGGGCTGATTACTGCACTGGACATCGACGGTGGATTCAATCCGGCGGCCGGGCAGGCCACGCCACCCTGGTTTGTGATGGACCTGATTCGTCAGTTGTATGAGGTTCGCCGCATTAATGTGGAAGCAGAGACCATCGATGAAGATATCGATATATTGATGGTAGTTCATCCACAGGATCTTTCCGAGCAACTACTTTATGCCATTGACCAGCACGTGATGCGCGGCGGAGAGACACTGGTGTTCCTGGACCCTAACGCCGATTCCATGGTGACCCGCTCACCCCAGGGGGCACTGATACCGGCAGGTATGCGCTCTGATTTGCCCGGTTTGCTGGAGAGTTGGGGAGTTGCTTACGAGAGTGACAAGGTACTTACCGACAGTGATCTCGCCCTGCGCGTGCGTATGACCCAGAACGGACGCCCGGCGCCACACCTGGGAATGCTCGGTGCCCAGCGCGGCAACCTGGCGCAGGATGACATCATCACCAGTCGGCTCGAGACCATTAACCTGTCTTCTGCCGGTGCCCTGTCTCCAATAGAAGGTGCCAGCACCACGTTCGAGCCGCTGATCGAGTCATCCACCAACGCCATGTTGATGGATGCTGCCTTGCTGGAAAACGTAACCGATCCATCCATTCTGTTTGATGAGTTTGAATCGGCTAACCAGAGTTATGTGATTGCCGCCCGGGTTAGCGGCGTGATCGATTCTGCTTTTCCCGATGGTCGTCCCGAAGTGCCGGAAGAGGACGAAGCGGAAGAAGAAAGTTCAGAGGAAGCCACGGGCGATGACGCGGATGAAGAGTCTGCCGAGCAAGTCGCAGTGGCAGAGGACAATCCTGCTCAACCTGATGAAGACAGGGAAGCAGTTTCCACGGAAGCCGAAGAGTCAGAACAGGAAGAAGTGGCAGAGACACACCTGGCTCAGTCCCAGGGTGAAGTCAATATCGTGCTGGTTGCCGACACTGACTTGCTCACCGACCGACTCTGGGTACAGGTGGCACAGTTTCTTGGACAAAGAATTCCCCAGCCCTTTGCCAACAATGGCGACCTGCTTATTAACACCCTGGACAACCTCAGTGGGGGTGCAGACCTGGTCAGCATCCGCAGCCGGGGAACCTATTCCAGACCGTTCACCCGCGTAATCGACCTGCAGCGCCAGGCCGACGATCGCCTGCGCACGGAAGAGGCCGAATTGCTGGACCGGCTGGCGGAAACGGAAGAAGCACTGGCAGAGTTGAACCAGGATGAGGAAGGCAACCCACTTGGCCAACTCACCCCGGAAATTCAGGCTGAGATTGACCGCTTTAACCAGGAGATGGTGGATACCCGAAGACGACTGAGGGACGTGCAGTTTCAATTAACGGAAGACATTGATCGCCTGGGCAGCAACCTCAAAGCCATCAATACCGCGGCCGTGCCCATTGTACTGACTATCCTGGCACTACTGGCTCATTACGCCCGGGTGCGGCGTCGAAGAGCGACCTAACAAAGGAGCGGTTACTCAGCCGCAGGGCGATTGGGAATGTACACAGTGATGTGGGTCCCAACGCCCAGTTCGCTCTCGATGCGCAGATGTCCGCCATGGGCCTCGGCGATTAGCCGGCAGAGATAAAGCCCAAGGCCGTAGCCGCCGGTGTGGCGTTGTCGTGAACTGTCAGCCCGGTAGAAGGGTTCGGTAATCTGTTGCAGATGTTCCGCGGGAATGCCCTCTCCTGCGTCGATCACTTCCAATACGGCCTGATCCTCCTCGAATTGCAGCTTGACCTGAATCGGATTGCCTTTGGCATGTCGAATCGCGTTGTTGAGCAGGTTGGTGATGAGCAGGCGCACGCGAAGGCGGTCGATATTGAAGAGCTGGTCCTCTTCGGGCACCTCAATCTTCAGTCCGCCCTCAAAGCTTTCAAACTGCTCGGCAACGCCATGAACAAACTCTGCCATGTAAACCGGTTCTTCGGTTAACACCGCGTGCTCGTTATTGAGCCGCTCGGCTTCGAGTAAATCCGAGATCAGCAAATCGATCTCATCGATGTCTTCCCTGAGTTGTTCCTTCTCATCACTTTCCGGCATGAATTCCAGCCGCAGCTTGGCCTTGGTGATCGGTGTGCGCAATTCGTGGCTGATTGCCAGCAACAGTTGCCGTTTCGCTTCCAGCATAGACTGTAGTGAATCTGCCATATGGTTGATGCTGTCGGTCAATTCGCCCAATTCATCCTGTGAGCTGCTCTGTACCCGGTAGCTCAGATCGCCTTTTTGAATTCGTTCGGCCCCTCGCCGTAGTTGTCGCACCGGTGCCAATAAGCGATTGACCATGAAGTAATTGAGAAACAACACGACAATGGCCAGAGCACTACCCGCATAGAGCACCAGGTAGTTGAACTGGTTCTCCCCCTGAAAGCGCGGATACAGGAAAAACTCGTACCCACCCCGGTCAACATGAATGATGCCCTCACTACTAACCGTGCGAACTTCGGCATCAGAGGAGAGAGATCGGTCAAACTCGGAAGAATCCACATCCAGCCTGTTCTCCGAGTCGGAACTCCAGCGCATGATGGGATTGCGAATATTGATGGTCCAGTTCAGCTCATTCGCCAGGCGCATGGCGTTGCTCAGGTTGGGCGGTGTGCCGATGTCTTCGAGAATGGATTCCACGTTGCGGGTGAAGAAGTCGGGAATGGTTTCAATGCTGTTGGTGTTCTGATTAATCGCACGCAGGGAAACCGAGACGATAATAAAGAAACTCACCACCGTGAATCCGAAGATCAGGATCAGGCGCAGGAATAAAGATTTGGTGGCTTGCTGTACGAGTGTGGTCATAGTTGCTCGCCGACAAAAGTATAGCCACGTCCCCACACTGTCTTGATAAAGCGCGGTGTTTTGGATGTGTCTTTTAACTTATGTCGCAAGCGGCTAACCAGGGTATCTACAGCTCGGGAAAATAGTTCGGCATCGATTCCCCGTAAACGATTCATAAGTTCGTCCCGGGTGAATGTCTTGTTTGGGAATTGCATAAACAGAATAAGAAGCTCGTACTCCATGGTGGTGAGTTCGAGAACCTCACCATCGAGTTTCACTTCCCGGCGTGACACATCAACTTCCAGGCCATTGATGGGTTTGATATCCCGCACCGAATTGTCATCGCTGCTGCGGCGGAGGATGTTGTGGATGCGAGCAACCAGTTCACGTGGTTCAAAAGGTTTGGGCAGGTAGTCGTCGGCACCCAGTTCCAGACCAACGATGCGATCTGTTACTTCGGCATGGGCCGTTAACATGAGAATTGGCAACTGGCCATAAATGGAAGACTTGGCGCGAATTTCACGGCAGATTTCGAAGCCGTCTTTCTCGGGCAGCATGACATCGAGTATGAGCAGGTCTGGTTTGACCTTTTTGATTAATTCAAATCCCTTGCTCGGCGCCAGTGCGACGTGCACTTTCATGTCATAACGTTCGAGATACTGGGTCAGCAACTCACCCAGTTTTTCGTCGTCGTCAATTATCAGGATTTGTTTCAATTTGATGCCGCCATTTACCGCATTGCCTGGCAATAGTACGAATTCGGCCCCCTGAAATCAATCGCCCGGGAGCCGGGCCGCCCCGCCAAACCTGTGTGTCCGGGCTATTGCACCGGGCCAACCCGAATGAATACATAGCCCCGGTCGAAGTATTCCCATTCCAGTAGCTCGCCGTATTTTCGGTGCCAGCTCCCATCGTCGAGATCAGATTTCAACGCATTCAGTCCTTTTTGTAATGACTTCTCGTCCATCAGGTGGAAAGTGGAGATGCCATCGCGGAATTCCTTTTGCAGATAGCGCTGGGGATGGGCCCAGTCTGCTGCTGCAAAATGGTCGATCAGATCCCTGGGCAGGGGAAAGCTTTGCAAAGAAAAATCCAGATCGGTCTGTTGGCTGATAAAGCTTTTCAATTCATCGATGCGCGGAGTCAGTGTCTTGTCGAGCTTGCCGAATGCAGGGAAGTAATCAAACAGCCAAAAGTCTGACTGGTGATCGATGTCAAAAGCAAAGATTGCCAGCGGGCCGTTGTTGCAAACCCGCAGTGCTTCCGTAATTCCCCTCTGCCAGTCGCTGAAATGATGAATACAAAGCGTCATCACCGCGCCATCAAATTCTCCGTCAGCGAAGGGTAGCTGTTCTGAGCACGCTGCAGCCCACTTCAGCCTCGGATGGGTTTTGGCCTGGCTGCGCATGATGGGAGAGGGCTCCGCAGCAGTAACATGAAAGCCTTCTGCGGCCAGTGCCTGGCTGTAGTTTCCGGTACCGGCACCTATATCGATGATATTCGCACCCTGGGGCAAGGACAGGAGCGAGACCAGCCTGGCCACAATGCGCGGATCCGCCGCCCGGGTGGAGGTGTAGGTCTTGCCGATCTGATCGTAGCGTGCGGCCATTAATCCAGTCTTCCCTATCTCGAAGGTGTCAGACACCCGAAATCGTGAGGTGTCAGACACCTGATGTCGAGTCTTCCGTATTAATCAATGGTGTCAGACACGTGTCTGACACCAGCATACTGGCAGTATTTCCTTGGCGTGCTTTGCGCTCTTTGCGAGACAAAACAGGGATCTGTGAAAGATGCGCTCTCACCAGGCACGCCAGGAAATCACAATGCGGCGGGAATGGGGGGCGCGTCCCGGTCAATTCTAGCCTTGAAACCTGCTCATCTAGTCCTATTAATAGTGATTCAGGCAAGTGAATTCTGTGTAATTCAAACAGGCGGGCCCAGTGAACCCTGCTGTGAGCGCCGCAGTAAAAGACCTTAACCGGTCCTAAACAAGGTCAGATGTGATGAAACCCTTCCAATCTCTGCTGTTGACTGTAGTTGCGCTGGTACTGCCATGGCAGGGCCTGGCCCAGGCGCAGGATTACACCACCTTCAGCACCAACGATGAAGCCAACAATATCGAGGTCTTCAAACGAGCCAGCCCGTCGGTGGTCAACATCACCAACGCGCGCCTGGTGCGCACCTTTTATTCCCTGAATCCCCAGGAAGTTCCCCAGGGAAACGGCACCGGCTTCATCTGGGACAAACAGGGCCATATCGTCACCAACTACCACGTGGTGCAACAGGCAGACCGGGTCCTGGTGACTCTGCAGGATGGCACTACCTATGACGCCCAGGCTGTGGGCCTGGACCCAAGCCGTGACCTGGCTGTGTTGCGAATCGATGCCGATGACCGGGAACTGGTGCCGGTCATGCCCGGTGATTCCTCGCAACTGGAAGTGGGCCGCAAGGTTATCGCCATCGGCAATCCTTTTGGCCTGGATATCACCATGACAGTCGGCGTGGTCAGTGCACTGGGCCGCGAGATCGACTCGGTCAATCGCCGCACCATCAGCGATGTCATTCAAACCGACGCCGCCATCAATCCTGGAAATTCCGGCGGCCCCCTGCTGAACTCACTGGGCCAGCTGGTGGGAGTGAACACGGCAATCTACAGCCCCAGTGGCGGCAGCTCGGGTATTGGATTTGCCATTCCCGTTAACACGGTCAAACGAGTCGTGCCGGAACTGATCCGCTACGGCCGTGTGCAGACCCCCATCCTGGGCATTACCCGGGTGCCACAGCCGGAGTATTACCGGCAGCTCTGGGGCATCGAAGGTGTCATCGTGCTGGATACTCTGGAAGGCAGCGCGCCAGAAAAAGCCGGCATGCGCGGATTGACCCGTGTCGATCGGGGACGTATCCGGTTGGGCGATGTGATCGTGGAAGTAGAAGGGGAGCCGGTGCGAGATGAAGATGACCTGGCTTCCATCATTGAAACCAAAAGACCTGGTGACGTGGTCACCATTCGTTCCATTCGGGACAATCGACTGCTGGAATATGAGATTGAGTTGCAACCGCCACCCAATCCCTACAGCAACTAACGGCTCTTGATCTTTTCCCTGCTGGTCTTGACTGCAGCGCGCACCTGCTCGGGCGCCGTGCCTCCGGCATGATTACGCGCGGCCAGGGATCCTTCCAGCGTCAGCACGGAGAACACATCTTCATCAATCAGCTCGCTGAATTGTTGCAGCTCTTCCAGGCTCAGGTCGGACAAGTCTCTGGGATTGCTGCCGTCTCCTGACGCCAGGGCCACTGCCTTGCCCACGGCTTCATGGGCATCCCGAAAGGGCAGGCCTTTCTTGACCAGGTAATCGGCCAGGTCCGTGGCCGTGGCAAAACCCTGTTGGGTGGCAGCCAGCATGTTTTCTTTTTTACAGCTCACCGCGGGCATCATGTTCACGTAGGAGTAGAGGCTGTCTTTGACCGTATCCAGCAAATCGAACAGGGGTTCCTTGTCTTCCTGGTTGTCTTTGTTATAGGCCAGCGGCTGCGACTTCATCAGGGTCAGCAGTGACATCAGGTGACCAAACACACGTCCGCTCTTGCCTCGTACCAGCTCGGGCACATCGGGGTTTTTCTTCTGCGGCATGATGGAAGAACCGGTACAGAAACGGTCGGGTAAATCGATAAAATCGAATTGCACCGACGACCACAGCACCAGCTCTTCGGAAAAACGGGACAGATGGGTCATGATCAGGCTGGCTGCTGCCGCAAGCTCAATGGCGAAGTCTCGATCGCTGACAGAATCCAGAGAGTTATTGGTTGGCGCATCGAAGCCCAATAGCTGTGCCGTGTATTCACGATCGATGGGAAAAGTAGTGCCTGCCAATGCTGCGGCACCCAAAGGTGACAGGTTTACTCTTTTACGACAGTCCTGCAGGCGCCCATAGTCACGCTCCAGCATCTCGGACCAGGCCATCATATGATGACCAAAGCTGACCGGCTGTGCAGTTTGTAAATGGGTAAAACCCGGCATGATGGTATCGGCTTCCCGCTCGGCCAGGTCACACAGACTCAATTGCAGTTGTGAAATCAACTGGCACAAGGCATCAATTTCGCCACGCACATAGAGCCGGATGTCTGTGGCAACCTGGTCGTTGCGCGACCTGCCCGTGTGCAGCTTCTTGCCAACGTCACCGATTCGCTGGGTGAGTGCCGCTTCGATATTCATGTGCACATCTTCCAGTTCCACCGACCATTCGAACTGGCCCGCCTTGATGTCAGCCCGGATCGTCTCCAGTCCGGCAACGATCTTGTCCGACTCATCATCGGTCAACACACCCACCTTGTTCAGCATCTGGGCATGGGCGATCGATCCATCAATATCCTGTTGATAGAGTCGTTGGTCGAATGCCACCGAGGCCGTAAAGCGTTCCACGAACGCATCGGTGGCTTCGCTGAATCTGCCGCCCCAGAGTTTGTCGGCTTTGTCTTCGTTACTCATGTGTTATCAGGTGACCAGTGTGTGAGCTTTGCAGCCGGCTGCTGCAACAGGGGCGCGATTATAGCAGGAAGCTTGCGGGCAAATAAGCAGGCAGGGAGAAGGCGCGCATACACACAAAGCCGCCTATTTACCGTAGAATGGCTGCTCAGGCGCCATATCTGCCCCGTGCAGAGAATGACAGGCGTTCAAAACGAGAAACGAGAAACGAGAAACGAGAAAGCAGAGACCAGAACCGGATCTCATCCACTATCAACTTGGCAACCATCTCTCAGGCAACTATGGGCAGAATTCGAATCGCAACACGGGAAAGCCCACTGGCAATGTGGCAGGCACATTTCGTCAGGGACTCCCTGTTGCAACATCATCCAGATCTGGACGTACAGCTGGTGCCCATGACGACCCGGGGTGACCAGATCCTGGACAGCCCGCTGGCCAAAGTAGGTGGCAAAGGCCTCTTCGTTAAAGAGTTAGAACGGGCCATGTTGGATGACCAGGCTGACCTGGCGGTTCATTCAATGAAAGATGTGCCCATGGAATTTCCCGATGGCCTGGGGCTGGCGGTGATCTGCGAGCGGGAAGACCCGGCCGATGCTTTTGTGTCCAACCAATTTGAAACCCTGGAACAATTGCCCGAAGGCGCGCGCGTGGGTACGTCCAGCTTTCGCAGGCAATGCCAATTGAAAAACTGGCGTGAAGACCTGGAAATTATCGACCTGCGCGGCAATGTCGGCACGCGATTGGGAAAACTCGATGCCGGTAACTACGATGCCATCGTATTGGCGGCGGCGGGATTGATCCGACTGGACATGGAAGATCGAATTCGCCAGCGAATACCGCGGGAACTTTGTTTGTCGGCTGGCGGTCAGGGCGCCGTGGGCATAGAGTGCCGCACCCAGGACATCGACACGCTACAGTTGGTGGACTGTTTACACCACGCGCCTACCGCGGCCAGAGTTACTGCGGAGCGGGCAGTGGTTGCCCGACTGCAGGGTGGTTGCCAGGTGCCTATCGCCAGCTTCGCGGAATTGCAGGATGAAACCCTGATGCTCACCGCCCTGGTGGGTTCACTCGATGGCAAAACCATTTATCGAACGGAACGAAACGGCAATATGCATGAGGCAGAACAAATAGGCATCCAGGCAGCGGAGGACTTGCTTGCCCAGGGTGCTGAAAAAATACTCGAGGCGCTACGTGTCGAGGAACAAAGCCAACAAGAAAGCCAACACGAAAGCCAACACGAAAGCCAACAAGAGACACCTCAATCCTGATGAGTCAGGACAGCAAGCAAGCCCTTTCGAATTCGCGGACCCCAATGAAAGGCCAGAATATATTGCTAACCCGGCCTGCGCCGCAGCAGGATTCATTGCGCAGCGCCATCGAACAGGCAGGCGGGCAAGCCATCAGTCTGCCACTGATAGAAATTCTTGGTTTACAGGAAGACCAAGACGTTCAGGCGGCCAGGTCAGCCATCGAAAACCTCGACCACTACCAGATTCTGATTTTTGTCAGTTCCAATGCGGTCCGTTTCGCCACCGATTTGATTGCCGACTTTTGGCCACAGTTTCCTGTGGGCATCGAAGTCGTCGCCATCGGTGCGACCACTGCCGAAACTGCCAGCACTGAGCTGGGCATTACGGTAGTCCGGCCCGAACAGGGCAGTGACAGTGAAGCCGTGTTGCGCTTACCTGAGCTGCAGGAAGTTGCGGACAAGCGTGTCGCCATCGTTCGCGGGCAGGGGGGGCGGGAGCTTTTGGCCAGCACCCTGCAAGAGCGCGGTGCCAGAGTGGACTATATCGAGGTCTACCGGCGTGAATTTACGCCCCTCACCTCCCAGGACCTGCTGGCTACCTTGAATGACCGGCACTGCACGGCCATTACCGTGCATAGCGGCGAGTCCCTGCGCCGGCTCATCGAGCTGGGCGGCGATAACATAGACAGGGTCACTCTGATACCATTGGTGGTGCCTTCACAACGCGTCGCCAGCCAGGCGCAGGCAGCGGGGTTCGGGAATATCGTCAACGCGGAAGGTGCGGATGACGAGTCCATGATGGATGCGCTCCACAGCATCACAACGATGGGTAAATGACAGCTTCAATCGAAGCAGGGTATTGATTTCGTGGCAGACAAGCAGGAAACACCCCAGATTCTGGATCAGATTGCGAAAGGCACCGGGTCCAAGTCCAGCGGCCGCAGTACCCGAAGTCAGCAGAACGCCCGTCGAAGGTTTTATATCCTCTTGCTGCTCTTCATCCCGGTTATTGGCGGCCTCGCCTATGTGGGCTGGTTCCAGCTTAACGTGCAGCAACAAATGGCGGCATTGGAAAACCAGAATTCACAACTGGGCAACACCGTGGCGAGTTATGAGAACGAGATCGCCACACTGTCCGCGCAGCTCGATCAACTACCCGAGCAGATCGAGCCGGATGAGGCGGCAGCGGAAGCACTCGATACGCTGTTGACCCTGAACCAGAGACTGGAAACAGAAGTCTCCAGCCTGCGTATCGAACTGGAAGCGCTGCGCAGCAATCAACAGGAAGTACTGAGTCCACAACCTGCTCGCTGGAAAATCCTCGAAGCTGACTACCTGGTCAATCTCGCCATTCAAAAATTGCAGTTGGAAGCAGACAGGGCATCGGCCCTGTTGTTACTGGAACAAGCCGATTCCGCTTTGCAGGAATCCGGCAGCGGCAATGTGTTTACCGCGCGGCAAGCCATAAGCGGGGACATCAGCGCACTGCGTGCAATTGAAGATATTGATCGTGAAGGTCTGGCCATCAGGCTACAGAACCTCACATCCCGAATTGCTGAAATCAGCCTGATGGATTCACTGCGCGACAATTTTGAGAACCGACGAATAAGTGACACGGGGAACGAGTCTGTAGTCGACCCCGGTATGCTCGAGCGAGCAACGTCATTCCTCGGCACCATCTTTGTCTGGCGTCGCTGGGAAGAAACCCCGGAAGCCATGTTAATACCGGGTCAGGACTCTCTTATTAAGCAGCGAATCAACCTGAACCTGGAAATGGCCCAGACGGCACTGGTGCGAAACGATGAGGATTTGTACCAACAGGGGCTGGCAGATGCCCGGGATGCGCTGCAACGATTTGTGGACCTCGATACACCGGCAGGCCAGGCTTTGATCACCGAGCTGGGTGCCCTGCAACAGATCAACATCAGCCCACAGTTACCCACACTGGCCGCAAGCCGAAACAGTGTCGGGCAGCTCGCCGCGAGCCTGCGCTAAACCAATGACCCGTCTTTTTATCTTCAGCCTGTTGGCAATCGTGGTGGCCTTGTGGGTCACTCTGTACCTGGGGTTCCCGTCGGATCCGGGTTATCTGCTGATCGCCTTCGGTAATTACACTTTCGAGACCAGTCTGTTCGCACTGCTGGTGGCGCTCGTGGTGATCTATGGGCTGATCAGGGTGCTGCTGTTTTTCCTGTCCTGGATCAATCCCATGCGGCTGGTTTCCGCAGGAAAAGGCTTAAGCAGGCTCGGTAGATCCAGCTCACGCAGCAATACCGTCGAAGGCTTGCTCTACCTGACCCGGGGGAACTGGCAGTCGAGCCTGAATCTGCTCAAGAAGGGCATGAATGAGAAGGATGCCACGGTAATCAATTATCTTGCCGCCGCCTATGCTGCTTACCAGTTGGGGGATCGCAATAGCTGGGTTGAATTGCTGGAGAAAGCAGAGCAACGATTTCCTGCGACCCATTCCACCATCAATTATCTCAAGGCAAGACTGCATTTTGCGTCGGGTCAGCTAGAGCAGAGCCTGGCAGTGCTGGAAGAGCTCAAAAAGCATGCGCTGAATGATCGCGCCCTGTTGGGCCTGTTGAAAGAAGTCTATGTGGAACTGGACGACTGGCAAAACCTGGAAGCACTACTGCCGAATCTGGAGAAGAACGAGATTCTGGACAAGGATGATCTGGAACTGGTGAGAAAAAGAATTTTCATGGAACAGCTTTACGCCCTATTCCATAACGGCACCGGCAGGGTTGCTGACAACGGTGAAGGCATGGCTTCAGTTGATGATGCCACGGCCAGGTCCACCCTGGAGGCATTGCAGAAGAAGTGGAAAAAGGCTCCATCTGATTACCTGAAGGACGAGAAAATCGTTACCCACTACACGGACCTGTTACTGAAACTGAATGAAGGGCCGCTGGCAAGCAAGATAATCGAGGATGCCTTGAGCAAGCACTGGAACGCGGCCCTGGTCAATTTGTATGGGCAGAAAGATTATGGGGCAAGCGATCGCCAGTTGCTGGTGGCTGAAAGCTGGCTGAAACCCAATCCCTCAGATTCGGTATTGCTGTTGACGCTGGGTCGACTATCCATGCGCAACCAGCTTTGGGGCAAAGCGCGGGAATACTATGAAACCAGCATCAAGCTGGCACCTTCGGCAGAAGCCTATGGTGAGCTGGGGAGATTATTGAAACATCTGGGCGAGGAGGAAGCAGGGGAAACTTACCTGCAAAGCTACAACGAGTTGTTGGGAGCCGACCTGCCTGACTTGCCCATGCCAGCGGAAGAGCAGATCACACACTAGGTGGATTTCCATCTCCTTGGCGTTCTTGGCGAGAGAAACTTTCTGACCTTGCTTACTCCTCTCGCCAAGCTCGCCAAGCGCGCCAAGGAAAGAATAATCAGGGATAAGTGATTGACTGTTAGTGTCAGACACGTGTCTGACACCCTCTTGCGATATTTCCCTTTGCGTTCTTTGCGTCCTTAGCGAGAGTAATAAGCGGAGCTTGAAAGTTTCTCCCGCCAAGCTCGCCAAGAGCGCCAAGGAAAGAATAATCAGCATTCTGTGATTGGCGTACTATTGTTCTAGTCGATTCCCAGGTCTTGCCAGAGATCATCCACCCGCTTTTTGACGTCATCGCTCATGGTAATCGTTGATCCCCAGTCTCTTTGGGTTTCTTCCGGCCACTTGTTGGTGGCATCCAGTCCCATCTTCGAGCCCAGCCCGGCAACGGGCGAAGCGAAATCCAGATAATCGATCGGTGTATTGTCGATCAGTACCGTATCGCGTACCGGATCCATGCGCGTGGTAATGGCCCAGATCACATCTTCCCATTTTCGGATATCCACATCATCGTCTACCACGACGACAAACTTGGTGTACATAAACTGGCGCAGGAATGACCAGATTCCCATCATGACTCTTTTGGCATGACCGGCGTATTGTTTCTTCATGCTGACCACAGCAAGACGGTAGGAACATCCTTCCGGTGGCAGATAAAAATCTACAATCTCCGGAAACTGTTTCTGCAACAGTGGCACGAACACTTCATTCAGTGCGACACCGAGCATAGCCGGTTCATCCGGCGGTCTGCCGGTATAGGTGCTGTGGTAAATCGGGTCCCGGCGATGAGTGATACGTGTCACCGTAAACACCGGAAACTTTTCGACTTCATTGTAGTAGCCAGTGTGATCGCCGAAGGGACCTTCATCGGCTAACTCGTCTGGATTGATCACGCCTTCCAATACAATCTCGGCACTGGCAGGTACCTGAAGATCGTTAGTGAGAGATTTCACCACCTCGGTTTTGCTGTTGCGTAACAGTCCGGCAAAAGCATATTCCGACAGGGTGTCCGGCACGGGTGTGACCGTCGCCAGAATGGTAGCCGGGTCGGCGCCGATGGCGATGGAAACTGGGAAAGGTTCACCGGGATGTCGCTGTTGCCACTCACGAAAATCCAGCGCACCACCACGATGGGACAACCAGCGCATGATGAGCTTGTTCTTCGCCAGCAGTTGCATGCGATAAATACCCAGGTTCTGCCGTTCCTTCTCGGGGCCTCTGGTGATCACCAGTGGCCAGGTCACCAGCGGCGCCGCATCTCCAGGCCAGCAGGTTTGAATAGGCAGCATGGACAAATCCACATCCGGTTCCTCGATCACCACTTCCTGACAGGCTGCTTTCTTTTTCACCGATGGCGAGATGTTGAGTACGTTCCTGTAACTGGGCAGGGATTGCAGCAGGTCTTTCCAGCCGCTGGGCGGTGAGGGTTCTTTCAGGAAAGCCAGCAGTTTGCCCACGTCTCTCAGACCATCCAGGTCTTGCTGTCCCATGGCCAGGGCAATGCGTCGGGTATTACCGAACAGATTGGCCAGCAATGGAATGGAGGACCCTTTGGGGTTCTCGAACAACAGGGCAGGACCCCCGGCGCGCAGGGTGCGGTCGGAGATTTCGGTGACTTCCAGATTGGGGTCGACGGGGGTTTGAATTCTTTTGAGCTCGCCTTCCTTTTCCAGCAGCTCTATAAAATCGCGCAAATCTTTGAATGACATGGAAGGCTTACCAACGAGCTGGGAAATTTAAACTGCTTACTTGCGCTTCATGGCATTGAAGAACTCGTCGTTGGTCTTGGTGTCTTTCAACTTGTCGAGAATAAATTCTGTTGCCTGCACGTCTTCCATGGAGCTTAAAAGCTTGCGCAGAATCCACATGCGCTGCAACTCTTCCTCGGTGGTCAGCAGGTCTTCGCGTCGTGTTCCGGAGCGGCGAACATTGATGGCCGGGTAAACACGCTTTTCGGCGATCTTGCGATCCAGGTGCAGTTCCATATTACCTGTACCCTTGAATTCCTCGTAGATCACTTCGTCCATCTTCGAACCGGTTTCCACCAGGGCTGTAGCAATAATGGTCAGGCTGCCGCCTTCTTCCAGGTTTCGGGCCGCACCAAAGAATCGCTTGGGTCGTTCCAGGGCGTGGGCATCCACACCACCGGTGAGTACCTTGCCTGATGATGGCACGATGGTGTTGTAGGCGCGTGCCAGGCGGGTGATGGAATCCAGCAGAATTACCACGTCTTCCTTGTGTTCTACCAGTCGCTTGGCTTTCTCGATCACCATCTCGGCAACCTGCACGTGGCGTGAAGGGGGCTCGTCAAAAGTACTGGCAACCACTTCGCCGCGTACCGACCGTTGCATCTCCGTCACTTCTTCCGGTCGCTCATCAATCAACAGCACGATAAGGCGACATTCGGGATTGTTACGGGTAATGGACTGCGCAATATTCTGCAGGATAAGTGTCTTACCGGCTTTCGGTGGTGACACGATCAGCCCCCGTTGCCCCTTGCCGATCGGTGCGGTGAGGTCGATGACTCGCGCACTGAGGTCTTCGGTGCTGCCATTGCCAACCTGTAAATGGAGTCTGTCTTGAGGGAAGAGCGGCGTGAGGTTTTCGAAAAGGATTTTGTTCTTGGAGTTTTCGGGTTTGCTGAAGTTGATTTCAGCGATCTTCAACAGGGCGAAATATCTTTCGCCATCTTTTGGCGGTCTGATCTTTCCTGCGACCGTATCACCGGTTCTGAGATTAAAGCGTCGTATCTGGCTGGGCGAAACATAAATGTCATCCGGTCCTGCGAGATAGGATGAGTCTGCCGAACGAAGGAAACCAAAACCATCCTGCAATATTTCCAATACACCATCACCGTAGATGTCTTCGCCGTTCTTGGCGTGCTTCTTCAGGATTACGAAGATGATGTCTTGCTTGCGTGTTCTGGACACATTGTCCAGCCCCATCTCGTGCGCTGTTTCAACAAGTTCAGCGATGGGTTTTTGCTTGAGTTCGGTTAAATTCATAGTAGGACTGCTTTAAAAGGTTTTGTAGGGATATTGGAGATTCATGCACGCAGGTCGCGGAGGAATCCAAATAGGAAAGTCATAAATTGAGTAGGTAATGCTTTAGAAAGTGTCTGTTGGTTTAGGTGCGTTCTAAAGAGAATTAATGGGAGTTAAAAGGGGGTTTCTGTTTCTGCCAGGTTCCGCAGAAGATTGAATTCTTGTCTAAACTTTTAGTGGCTATCGGATTCAGTTGTCCGGCGCTTTAATAGTTTTTATTTTTCTGGTTTAAGCTACTGGATAAAATTTAAATTACATTTATCAGGATTTCAGCCTGATTCCACCCCTCACGCAATCTGGTACTGCAAAGTTGCCTGCTTGTTATTTGCTACCTGACCCTGGTCTTGAATCCCGAAATTTTATTCTACGATCTGCGCCACAGGCGGTCGAAATTGGAATACCGCTAAGGGCCAGGGCTATCTATTTGGCTTTATAAGGTTTTTCGGATTCGGATAGAATTGGGTGAAAACTTTAACTATTTCAACGAGTTCTGCGCCCAATGGGTGCCTCGCAGGTAACGAGACACCGCAATTAAACGCAATTTACAAGTCGCTGTCAATAAATGCCGGAGCATAGAAATCAGGCTTTGTGCTCATTGCCCGGTCCGTAGTCCAAACACAGTGCAGCTTAAGGTAAATGCCATTTACGATGGGCTCCTGGCTTTTAACTGCTAGATTACACTGTCAATAAATGCTGAAAGTTGAGATTTGGACAGGGCACCGACTTTCTCGCCCACTTTCTCACCGTTGTTGAACACAATCAGGGTGGGAATGCCGCGAATTCCATATTTTGGTGCGGTTTCTGTATTGGCATCCACGTCCATTTTGCAGACTTTCAGGCGACCGTCATATTCGCCGGCGATTTCTTCCAGAACCGGGGCAATCATTTTGCACGGGCCACACCATTCGGCCCAGAAATCAACAATTACGGGGCCTTCAGCCTGCAGTACGTCCTGATCGAAACTACTATCTGAGATGTGAACGATGTTGTCGCTCATACGTCTTTTCCTTCTCTTTGAGTCTAATGATTGAGTTGAAGCGGCGATGGTGCGCACAGATCCATAACGCTGGAGGTACTTGAGTTTGCGATACCTGCCTGTGCAATGGAGCTAATAATAAGGGCAAAAACGCAGGATTCAAGTTTGGCACCGTCGCTGATCAAGACCTGCATGGGGGTGAAAAACTGACAGAACCGGATTAGCCCTGCAACAGCCTGGCAGCCTTCTTGGCAAAATAGGTCAGAATGCCGTCGGCTCCGGCTCGCTTGATACACAGCAATGATTCCAGCGCTACCGCATCCTCATCCAGCCAGCCATTTTGTGCAGCAGCCATGTGCATGGCGTATTCGCCGCTTACCTGGTAAACAAAAGTCGGCACACCGAATTCATCTTTTACCCTGCGCACGATATCCAGATAAGGCATACCGGGTTTGACCATCACCATGTCAGCCCCTTCCGACAGGTCCAGGGCAATTTCCTGCAAGGCTTCATCACTGTTGGCCACATCCATCTGGTAGTTGTATTTGTTGCCAGTACCCAGGTTGCCACTGGAACCCACCGCGTCGCGAAAGGGCCCATAGTAGCTGGAGGCATATTTGGCGGAGTAGGCCAGAATTCGTGTATGGATATGACCGTTCTGTTCCAGTGCCGTTCGCATGGCGCCAACCCTGCCGTCCATCATGTCAGAAGGTGCCACGATGTCTGCGCCGGCTTCAGCATGGGACAGTGCCTGTTTGACCAGCACCTCCACGGTTTCATCATTGAGCACGTATCCACTGTCATCAATGAGTCCGTCCTGTCCATGGCTGGTATAGGGATCGAGAGCCACGTCAGTTATAACGCCTAAATCCGGATGGGATTCCTTCAGCGCCCGCACGGCATTTTGTACCAGACCATCCGAATTGAAAGCTTCTTCGCCATTGTCGGTCTTAACTTTGGCATCGGGAGAGGGAAACAGGGCAATGGCAGGAATGCCCAGGTCAACAAGCTCACTGGCTTCCTCCACCAGTTTGTCGATACTTAACCTGAACATGCCGGGCATGGAATCGATGACCTGCTTCTCTCCGCTGCCATCGACGATGAATACGGGAAATATGAGATCATCGGCAGATAGCCGGGTTTCACGCATGAGTCTTCGACTGAACTCGTCCCGGCGCATGCGCCGCATTCGGGTCATGGAGAAGTTACGGCTGGATTCTGAATTGGACACCAATACACTCTTTGCTTGTTACACTGGATATGGGAAAAGGATTATAGTCCAAGGCCGGGCTGGCGGCGAATCGCTGCGACCCACCCAATCTCTCATCCTTCGTTAACCCTCTGCCGCTGGCGAAATACCTGCGAATTCAGGCCATTGAAAAATCATAAGGAACAATCTTGAACAAGACAAAAATACTGATAGTCGCTCTGATTCTCGCTGCCCTGGCCAGCTATTTCCTCTTCGACCTGGGCCGATTCTTGACGCTGGATTTCGCGCAATCACAGCTTGGTCAGCTGCAGGCTTACCGGGAAGAGAATTTTGTCCTCACCGTTGCCATCTACTTCACCTTCTATGTGTTGATTGCAGCACTGTCGATTCCGGGTGCCGTGATCATCACCCTGCTCGGTGGCGCCATTTTCGGAACATTCTGGGGCACGATTATCGTTTCCTTCGCCAGTTCTATCGGCGCGACACTGGCCTTCCTGGTTTCCAGAACCCTGCTGCGTGACTGGGTGCAAGCGAAATTTGGCAACTACCTGGCACCTATCAACCGTGGCATGGAGAAGGACGGCAACTTCTATCTGTTCAGTATTCGCATGGTGCCCCTGTTCCCGTTTTTTATGGTGAATTTGCTGATGGGGCTGACACCGATCAAGGTGGTGTCCTATTACTGGGTCAGCCAATTGGGTATGTTGCTGGTGACTGCCGTGTATGTGAACGCGGGGTCGGAACTTTCGCAGATCACTTCCCTTTCCGGGCTGGTGAGTGGCTCCGTGATCATCTCCCTGGTGCTGGTGGGTATTTTTCCCCTCATCGGTCGGCTAATCATCAATGCCATACAGAAGAACAAGGTACTGAGGGGATTTAAAAAGCCGAAAAAATTTGACGCCAACGTACTCGTCATCGGTGGCGGCTCTGCCGGGCTGGTCGCCGCCATTATTGCGGTTGGTGCGAAAGCGAAAACTGTGCTGGTGGAGAAAGACAAGATGGGAGGCGATTGCCTCAATACCGGTTGCGTACCCAGCAAATCCATTATCCGCAGTGGACGCATCATGTCCTATATCCGCAGGGCCCGGGAATACGGCATCGACAATGCCAGCGGTGAAGCAAATTTCAGCGCGGTTATGGACCGGATGCAGGACATTATCAAGACCATCGAACCCCATGATTCAGTGGAGCGATTCACCGCGCTGGGCGTTGAGTGCCACACCGGTGAGGCCAAAATTACCTCTCCCTATACGGTGGAAGTCAACGGCAAGGAAATCACCACGCGCTCGATTATTATCGCCACCGGAGGGCGTCCATTGGTTCCGCCAATTCCAGGATTGGATGAGGTGGGCTATTTAACTTCTGACACCGTGTGGGAGCTTCGCGAGTTGCCCAGGCGCTTGCTGGTGATAGGGGGCGGCCCCATTGGTTGTGAATTGGCCCAGGCGTTCAATAACCTGGGCTCCATGGTTACGCAGGTGGACAAAGCGCCGCGCATCCTGTCGAGGGAAGATCCCGAGGTTTCCGAAGTGGTTGCCGAGCGCTTTGCCGAGGATGGCATCAGGGTGCTGGTCGATCATGAGCTCAAGCAATTCAGCAAGAGTGAAAACGGTTTTGTGATGGAAGCCGAACACAAAGGTGAGGCCGTGCGCGTGGAATTTGACCGGGTCATTCTGGCCATGGGTCGCAAGGCCAATGTGGAGGGCTTTGGTCTGGAAGAGCTGGATATGCCTCTCAGTGATCAGGGCACCATTGCCGTGAGCCAGTCCATGCAGACCCGTTATCCCAATATTTACGCCTGTGGTGACGTCGCCGGCCCTTACCAGTTTACCCACATGGCTTCCTTCCAGGCTTTCTATGCCAGCATCAACTCATTGCTGGGCGGCTGGTGGCGGCTGCGTGCCAAATACAATGTGGTGCCCTGGACCACATTCACCGACCCTGAAGTGGCCAGGGTGGGTATGAGCGAAGAAGAGGCGAAGCAGCAAGGCAAGGATTACGAGGTGACCCGGTACGACATGGATCACCTGGACCGGGCCCTGGCCGACGGTGAGGCCCATGGCTTCATCAAGGTGTTAACGGAACCGGGCAAGGACAAGATGCTGGGCGTTACCATCGTTGGCTATCATGCCGGTGAGCTGATCGGTGAGTTTGTGTTTGCCATGACCCATGGCATGGGCCTTAAAAGCATCGCTGCCGTCACCCACATCTATCCGACTCTGGGCGAGGCCAACAAGTTCACCGCCAATGCCTGGCGCAATGCCCGCCTGCCGGAGAAGTATTTTCCCTTGATGGAGAAGTTTTTTCGTTGGCAGCGAGGCAGCTAGCCTCCAAACCCTCTACTCTAAAGTGCGGGGCGAAGCGCTAACAAGCCGGGGAAGTTTTCAGGTTTTGTTCCATTCGACCAGATAGTCATCAAAGCTGATCTGGTCGGCCTGCTCAATCTGCTTCTGTTTCTCAATAGACTGCACACTGGCCTGTTTGAACTCGCCAATGATCCTGTCTTCCAGCCCACCATTTTGTAAATAGTCCCTGACGTCTCTCGACTGCGCCATGGAGAATTCAAAGAAAGACATCTGGCTCTCTTGCATTTCCTGCAACATTCGTCCCGAAGGTGTCAGGCTGGAATCGTCAACTTTGTTGGTCTGGGTCGCCAGCGCTTCAGCATGGGCAGAAGTCTGGTGAACCTCATCGAGCAGGGCCGCACTATGTCGCATATCGGCAAGCAGATCGCCAGCCCACTGACGCATGTTGATGGTTTGTCCGCCTTCCTTCAATACGAGTTCCGGGTTTCTGCCTTGCTCAACTACTAAAGACAGATTGGACGCAACTTCAAAGAATTCACGCTGGTCACAGCGAGGTGAATCCGCTAATAGGCAGTGCAGGAGAAAAGCATCGAGAAAGCGTATCTGCTCTTCGTCGATTCCCAGGGGCAGGTAGGGATTCAAATCCAGGGCCCGAACTTCAACATACTCGATGCCGCCCTCGGTCAGGGCCTGCAGTGGGCGCTGCCCGCTTTCGGCAACACGTTTGGGACGAATGGTGGAATAGAATTCGTTTTCCAGCTGCAACAGGTTGGTGTTGATCTGCAGGTATTCGCCGTCGCGCTGTTGTCCTATTTTTTCGTACTCGGGGTAGGGCTCATGTATGGCCTTGTACAGGCAGTCCACATAGAGATCCAACTCGTTGTAGCAAACGAAGAGAGATTTTTGTGCCTCGCTCTTGTAGCCGAGATTGCCCATGCGCAGGCAGGTTGCATCCGGCAAATACAAACCGCCATGGTCAAATTCCTGCAAGCCATGTTCGCGACCCTGCACGAAACATTTACAGGCCGCCGGTGATGCGCCAAACAAATACAGCAGCAACCACGAGTAACGATGAAAGTTTCGAATCAGGTGCAGATACCTGTCGGTACGAAAATCCTGCAGGGACTGCTCGTCCTTGCAGATAGCCTGGTAGGGTTTCCAGAATTCATCGGGCATGGAAAAGTTGTAGTGCAGCCCCGCGATGACCTGCATCAAACTGCCGTAGCGATTGTGCAGGCCACGACGGTACAGGTTCTTCATGCGCCCGATGTTGGAACTGCCATACTCGGCAATACGAATGTGGGCATCGGCGGAAAGCGGGCAGGGCATACTGGATACCCAGAGCATTTCCTCGTCTTCCAGATTCTGCAGGGTAAAGCGATGGATGTTTTCCAGCATCGCCAGGCACTCGTGCAGATCCGTATAAGCCGGGGTGATGAACTCCAGCAGGGCTTCGGCAAAATCGGTGGTGATATAGGGGTTGGTGAGCGTGGAACCCAGCGCTTGTGGATGCTTGCGCTCGGAAATGCTGCCATGGGGTGAGACCCGAAGACTTTCTTTTTCGATTCCCCGTCGAATTTGACCCCAGCCTGCGTCGAAACCCGGTAATCCGTATCTTTGCAGACTTTCGTTGAATTGCTTGGTCAACGTCACTCCTGGTCACGGCAACTGTAATCCAAACAGTTCGGGCCCGTGTTGGCTCGCAAGGCCCGGCATTATGTCAGATAAACCCCGGGCCCGCTAACTACTGGCCCTGCTTGAACCGGGTGATCTGTCGCCGTTGTTTCTTGTTGGGCCGGGTAGGCGAAGGCCAGTGTTTTGGCTGAGCCTTGCGCTGGGCTGCCTGCTCTTCCCGTTGCTTGATACTGTCTTCGGTTTCCTCATAAAGCAGCTGGGCTTCCGGTGCTCCCCGGCGTTGATCGCTAACTGCTTTCACTACCACGGTCTTCTCATCAAATCCCTGCCGCAAGGAGATGACCATGCCAGCCTCGATTTCCTTACTGGGCTTACTGCGTGCCCCTTCACATTGCACCTTGCCACCCTCGATGGCCTGCTTGGCAATGGCCCGCGTCTTGTAAAAACGTGCGGCCCACAACCACTTATCCAGGCGAACTCTTGCGGTATCGATGCAGGTGTCGGCCTTGCTCATGGACTGCTGCCTTCCACATGCAATTCCTTAACCGGAATAATCTGGTCGAAGTCTTCCACCTGGGGAAATTCTGCTGCCTCTACTGCAGGTTGCTGACTGTCCGGTTGCTTGATGGCCCACAAATGCGCGATGCCTTCCCGCTGGGCCTGTCTTAACACATTGAGATTGTCGTCAAACAATACCGTGCGCGCTGGCTCATAAGGCTCCATGGATTTGAGGCTCTCCCAAAAACCATGATTTTCCTTGGCCAGTTGCAGGCTGTGGGAGCTGATTCGCCGGTGAAACAAATCCCCAATACCCGTGTGCTGCATTTTTAGTTCCAGACTCATGGGATGCGCATTGGTAATGAGCAGCACGCGTTTACCCATGGCATGCAGTGACTCCAGCAGTCGTTCCACATTGGGGCGAACGGTAATCTTGTGAGTGATGGTGTGTTTCATCTGGGGAATATCGAGTTTCAATTCGTCTACCCAGTAATCGATACAGTACCAATCCAGGGTGCCATGAACCGCTGAGTACTTAAGCCGGATATGCTCGAGCGCTTCGTCGACGCTGATGCCATGGCGCTCGCTGTAGTGTTCGGGCACCAGCTTGAGCCAGAAGTAGTTGTCAAAATGGAGGTCCAGCAAGGTACCATCCATGTCGAACATCACTGTATCTATACTGGTCCAGGGGAGCATGGCTTTGGTTGAAAATTCTCTCTTTGCTCTTTCTCTAATTCACTACTATTGTTGCACGACTAATGTTTTACTACCGCACCGACACTTTCTCAACGCAACTATCTCACAGGCCAATCATACCAAGCCATGACTATTGAGCTCGACTCCGTCAAAACCATCGCCGAAGCCGCCGGGCGGGAAATACTGTCGGTTTATCATGATAGTCGGCCTGTTGATGTGACAATCAAGGACGACGATTCCCCACTAACCCTGGCTGACCGCAAGGCCAATGACCTTATCGTTTCGCAACTGAATCAGCTCGATGCCTCTATTCCGGTGTTGAGTGAGGAATCGGAGCAGGCCAGTTATGAAACCCGGCAAACCTGGCAACGTTACTGGCTGGTTGATCCCCTGGACGGCACCAAGGAATTCATCAATCGCAATGGTGAATTTACCGTCAATATCGCACTAATAGAAGCAGGGGAGCCGGTGCTGGGAGTGGTGCATGTGCCAGTTACTGGAGCCACTTATTACGGCGGCAGCCAGGTGCAGAACGCCTGGAAATCAGAGCCAGGGGCAGACCCGCAAACTCTGGCAATCGCCAGAATCAACGAAACAACTGACACCTTGCGCATCGTCGCCAGTCGCAGTCACCGGGATTCCCGCATCGACCAACTCATCCAGCTTGCCCAGACCCGCTTCGAATTTGCGGAAGAGCTGAGTATGGGCAGCTCCCTCAAGCTCTGTCTGGTGGCAGAGGGCAAGGCCGATTTCTACCCGCGGCTGGCACCTACCAGCGAATGGGACACCGCAGCCGCCCATGCCATTGTGCGCGCCGCAGGTGGTGACGTGTTGACCACTAACTTCGAACCACTGCGCTACAACCAGTCAGAAAGCCTGCTCAATCCCTTCTTTCTGGTCATTGGCGACCTGCAATTCCAGTGGCAATCACTGCTGGCCTCAGCGCTGGACTGACACTGCCGCGTCCTGCCCACGACCCGTGGCATGCAGGCTAGACTCTTTCTGGCAAACGCGATAGCGTGCGGATTCACTGAATTTAGTGCACAGAGTTCGCCGCGCTCAATCAAACAGACTGCAAGCCCGACGAACTGCCAGTGCCAGACAATGCCGGGTGCTATCTATGAGAGTCTTCATTCTTCCTTTATTAATCACGCTGGTCGCCTGTGGTGAAAGTTCACCGCCGCAGGTGGCGCAGACTTCACCTGAACCGGTGCCCCAGGTTTCCGAGACCGAACGCCTCAATGCCTGGCTGGATGAGCAATACGAAGAGCAACTGGATTTCAGTCCACAGACAAGAACCGTGCTGGGGGACAAGACCGACTATGATCAGCTCAACAGCCAAACCCTGGAATCAGCAGAAGAGGTACTGCAGTGGCGTCGACAAAGCGTTGCCGAGATGCGCAGCGAATTCGACTACCAGGCACTGAACGAGGACGGCAAGCTGTCCTGGGACATGTGGGAATACGGCCTGGAGCAAGCAGAAAAGGCAGCACCCTATCGTAACTACGGTTACATTTTTGATCGTGGTGGTCCCCATGTGGGCCTGCCAAGCTTCATGATCAGCTTTCATCGGATTGACACGGAAGAAGACCTGCAGGCTTATGTCTCGCGTCTTCGGGAACTGGATCGGGTCTTTGGCGAGCTATTGCAGCGCACCAGGCTGCAGGCAGAGCAGGGCATTCGATCGCCACGTTTCGGATACGAATTCGCACTGGCAGAGATCGACAGGGTTACGTCAGGTGTCCCATTTAATAACAGTGACGATTCTCCCAATTCTCCTGTCTGGGTTGATTTGCAAAGCAAGACCTCCGCACTGGTTGAAAGCAACAGCATCGACGAGGAAACGGCCCAGGAGTATCTGGCCGAGGCTCGTGAAGTGTTGTCTGGGGAGGTGCTCACAGCCTATGAGGAAATTCGCACCTGGCTGGAACAGGATATAGTCAACACATCGGACGAGCCCCAGGGAGTGTGGGCGCTACCCGACGGGGAAAATTACTACAATCAGCGCCTGGAGCAAATGACCACCCTGGAGTTAACTGCCGACGAAATACACAACATTGGCTTGTCTGAAGTAGAACGGTTGTTAGGCGAAATGGAAGCCGTAAAAAACCAGACTGACTTTGAAGGCAGCCTGCAGGAGTTCTTTGTATTCGTTCGCGAAGATGATCAGTTTTATTACGAGAATACCGAAGAAGACCGCCAGGAATATCTGTACGTCAACACTGCCTATCTGGATGCCATTGCCGATAAGCTGCCCGAGTTTTTTGGCCGCTTGCCCAAGGCAGATCTGGTGGTCAGGCGGGTAGAATCCTTTCGTGAACAGGATGGAGCGGCCCAGCACTATCGCCAGGGCGCCCCGGACGGTTCAAGGCCCGGCGTCTTCTACTCACACATGTCAGACATGTCCACCCTGGCCAAGTGGCAGATCGAAGACATCGCCTATCATGAAGGCAATCCCGGGCATCACATGCAAATTTCCATTCAACAGGAATTGACCGATGTGCCGCGTTTTCGCACCCAATACCGCACTACCGCCTACACTGAAGGCTGGGGTCTTTATGCGGAATGGTTGGCAAAGGAAATGGGTGGATTCCAGGACCCTTATTCCGAGTTTGGCCGCCTGGCCGGTGAAATCTGGCGGGCGATTCGTCTGGTCGTGGATACCGGCATCAATTCCAAGCGCTGGACTGAAGAACAGGCTGTGCAGTATTTCCTGGACAACTCGCCCATTCCCGAAGGCGCTGTGCGCTCCGAGGTGCAGCGGTATTTTTCCAATCCGGGACAGGCAACAGCCTACAAAATTGGTATGCTGAATTTTCAGGAGGCCCGGGCCAATGCCGAAGCTGCCCTGGGAGAAGCTTTCGATATTCGGGAGTTTCATGACGTGGTTCTTGGTGCTGGCGCTGTGCCCATGCCCATCATGCATGCCCGCGTCGATCGTTGGGTTAATGAAAAGCTGGGCACGCAGTAGGAGTAATGATGAATAGATTCGCAATCGGTTTTGGTTCACTAATCGTGTGCATGGTTTCCATGGCAGCTAATGCCCAGTCATTGAGCGTCGCTTCACCTGAGAGTGTGGGCATGTCCTCCCAGGGCTTGAATGCAGTAACAGATCGCCTGCAACAGCATATCGACGAGGGTGATATTGCCGGTGTCGTTGCCGCAGTGGCCCGTGATGGCAAGATCGTCTACTTCGAATCTCTTGGCATGATGGATATCGAGCAGGGTAAGCCCATGCAGGACGATGCCCTGTTTCGAATCTATTCCATGACGCGGGAGATCACCAGCCTGGCCGTATTGCAACTGCTTGAACAGGGAAAATTCCAACTGGATGATCCCATCAAGATGTACTTGCCCGAGTTTGAAGACCAGCAAGTGTTACTGGATCCGGAAAGCACCGACATCACGCAAGTGCGCGAACGCAATGGCGACATCACCGTTGCCCATTTGCTTACCCATACGTCGGGCCTGGGCAGCAGAAGTTCACGCCTGTATCGCGAACAGGGGGTGCGTGACAAGAATATCTCTCTGGACCAGATGGTGGAAAACGCAGCACGTGTCCCATTATTTCATGATCCCGGCACAGCCTTTCGCTATGGAATTCATGCCACTATCCTGGGCAAGCTGGTGGAGGTGTGGTCCGGCCAGCCATTCGAGGAATACCTGCAGGAACATGTTTTTACGCCACTGGATATGGACAGCACCATGTTCTGGGCAGAAGGGGAAGATGCCGGGCGACTGGCAGAGCTCTATCGCCCGACCAACGGTGAATTACTGCCCTACAAGATTGAGTCAGTCCCCTGGACCGAACGTCCCCGCCTGATCGAAGGAGGAGTCGGCTTGTTGTCCACGGTCATGGATTTCATGAATTTCTCCCAAATGGTTCTCGATCGTGGCGAGTTCAATGGCCGCAGCATCATCAATGAAGACACCGCAGCCCTGATGTATGGCAACGCCGTCCCGGCCCAGGCCATGCCCATTGGCAACAATGGCTACTGGCTGGGTTCCGGCTGGACCCTGGGCGGGTTCAATCTGGTCATGGACCCTGGCGCCTATAGCTGGCCGGTGTCCCAGGGCACCATATGGTGGGATGGCTCCGCTGGAACCCGCTATTTTATTGACCCTCAGCAGGATATGGTGATGGTGATCATGGCCCAGGTCTCCCCATCCCGAGGGGGTGGGTTCCGGGAAAGCTTCACCGAATTGGTGGATGCCGCCATCTCCGAGCGCCGCTAGTTTTCACGCCAAGCGCGCGTTTGCAGGCACCTTGGCGATTTTTGCGCACTTGGCGAGAGTAACCAACTTTGCCCGGGTAGATCTCGCCAAGATCGCCAAGCACGCCAAGAACTTCAACTATGGTGTCAGACACCACACCAACTCTGGTGTCTGACACCACGAATTTCACCACGAATAAAGTAACCAATCCTGGTTTGCGACGTCTAATGTAGAAAGCGAGTGTGCCAAGCCACGGCTTCAGCTCGCCTGCAATAAAAGAAAACCAGGGAGTCCATGCATGATTATCAAGACAGAAGGCCTGTCCAAACTCTTTCGCACGGAAGAGATCGAAACCACGGCCTTGAACTCGGTTGATCTCAGTATCGAAAAAGGGGAGTTCACCTCCATCATGGGCCCATCCGGTTGCGGCAAGTCCACGCTGCTGCACATTCTGGGATTGATCGACAATCCTGATGGCGGCAAGTACTGGTTCCTGGATGAAGAAGTGGCCAGTTACTCCGAGAGACAGCGCGCACAGTTGCGCAAGCAGAACATCGGTTTTGTGTTTCAGAGTTTCAACCTGATCGATGAGCTGTCCGTGTACGAAAACGTGGAGCTCCCGCTGATCTATACCAGGACTCCCGCCAGTGAACGGCAGTCCCGTGTGGAAGCCATGCTGGAGAAGATGAACATGGCACACCGGGCCAAACATTTTCCGCAGCAATTGTCCGGGGGTCAGCAACAGCGTGTTGCCGTGGCGCGTGCCATCGTAAACAATCCGCCGCTGATTCTGGCAGACGAACCTACCGGAAACCTGGACAGCGAACATGGCCAGGAAGTGATGGAGATCCTTAAATCACTAAACGCAGAGGGTACAACCATCGTCATGGTGACCCACTCGGCAGAGGATGCCGCGGTAGGCAGCCGAATCGTACGCATGCTGGATGGAGAGATCATCAGCCAACATGACTCTGCGCCCACGGCCGAAACCACCAGCGCCACCGCCAATGCTTAAAAGTTTCTTTCTGCTCACGGTTCGTAACCTGTTAGCCAACAGGTTGTTCACGGCCATCAATATTGTTGGCCTGGCAGTCGGTCTTGCTTGCGTGGTCCTGATTGCCCTGTTTGTGCGCCACGAGTTGAGTTACGACAAGCACTGGGCGAAGGCGGACCGAACCTACAAGGTCATGCGCACTTTTATGGATCTTAGCCGCAACGAAGATCTGGAACTGGCCACCAATGCGCCACAAACAGGCCCGCTGCTGGCCCAGGACTTTCCCGAATTCGAAAACGTGGTGCGAATCCTCTCTGGCGGTGAGCTCACTATCACCAATCCGGAAACCAATGACATTTTTATCGAAACAGGTTTGCTGTTTGCCGACCCGGATGTCTACGAAGTGTTCGATGTGCCTCTGATCGAGGGCAATTGGGAAGGGGCTCTAGATGGCCCGTTTCGCATGGTCATCAACGAAGCGCTGGCCGAGAAGTATTTCCCCAATGGCGGTGCACTCGGCGGCACCCTAATCGCAGCCGGACAGGCTCCGGTACAGATAACAGGTGTAATGGAGACACTGGAAGAGAATACCCACCTGAATGCCCAGGGTTTCGTCTCCTCAGATACCTTGATAGCCATGTTTGGTGAAAACTTCATGACCAACTGGGGCAGCAACAATTTTCACACCTACGTGGTGGTGCCGGAAAACTACAACATCAATACCTTCATCGATGAGATTCCGGCTTTTCTCAATCGTCATATTGCTGAGAACGCCACAGATTTTACTGATTTCGTCGTGATGCCGGTGACCGACGTTCACCTGCATTCTCAAAGGGACAATGAACTGGCCACCAACGGCAATATCGTAACGGTATACACATTCAGTGCCATTGCCATGGTGATCCTGTTAATCGCCTGTTTCAATTTCATGAACCTCTCTACCGCCCGCTCGGCGAGTCGCGCCCGGGAAGTGGGTTTGCGCAAGACGCTGGGTGCTGACAGAAGCCAGGTCATGGCCCAGTTTCTGGGTGAGTCAGTGTTACTCTCGCTCATGGCGGTAATCCTGGCTACGGTCATCGTGTCCCTGCTAATCGGCTGGTTCAATGCCTTGATAGGGATCGAGCTCGATTTTAATTTGCTTGATGACCCGGTGTTGCTGATTGGACTACTGTTGGTGGCTATCGTAGTGGGGCTTATCTCCGGCAGTTATCCCGCTTTTTATCTGTCGTCATTTCCGGCGGTCAATATTCTGCGAGGTGAATTAACCCGAGGTGCTGGTGGCGCCAGCTTTCGGCGCATTCTGGTGGTGGCGCAATTCGCCATTTCCATCGCACTGGTCATTGCCTCTGGTATCGCCCTGTCGCAACTACGCTATGCACTGACCATGGACCCGGGGTTTGACCGCGAACAGGTGGTCACACTCACCGGCAACAGCATTGAAGGTTTGGGCTCTGACTACCCCACCATGAAACAGGAGTTGCTGCAGCATCCGGAAATCGTTTCTGTGACTGCGGCCAATCTCATGCCTGGCGACCAGAACACCAATGCTGACGGAGTCCGCTATGAAGGCTATGAGAGCGCGACCAATCCATTCATCGGTATGCCTTACCTGAATGTGGACTACGACTTCTTTGAAACTTTTGGCATCGAGATTATCGCAGGCAGAAGTTTTTCCGAGGACAGGGGCACCGATTTGTTTATCGAGCCCTCTGAAGAAAACCCACGCACGACAGGCGCTTTCATTCTCAATGAGATGGCAGCAGAACGCATTGGCTTCACAGCAGAAGAAGCATTGAACAAGTGGTTTGAGGTGGGACGTGGGGCCGAGGCCGGGTTCACGGTTCGTGGTCCGATCATTGGAGTGGCGGACAACATCTATTTCTCATCGATTCGGGAAGTGTTGAATCCTGTCTACTATCGATTGATGGAAAACGACAACCTCAATTCACAATTCGCCAACTTCAGCCAGATGGCTATTCGCCTGTCCGGCAACAATCTCCAGCAGACTCTGGATTTTATCGAGACTACCTGGACCCAGTTTCGCCCGGACGTGCCCTACCGACTCGAATTTATGGACCAGAAGTTTGAAGCCCTGTATCAATCGGAGCGACGCCAGGGGCAGATTTTTACTTCCTTCTCCATCATGGCTATTTTCATCGCCAGCCTTGGTCTGTTCGGACTCGCATCCTATATGACCGAGCAGCGCACCAAAGAAATTGGAATTCGCAAAGTGCTGGGCAGCACGGTGATGGAAATCGTTGCCCTGTTGACCAAAGACTTCAGCAAGCTGGTGATACTGGCGAACCTGATTGCCTGGCCTGCAGCCTGGTATTTCATGAGCCGATGGCTGGAAAATTTTGCCTATCGGGTGGACATGAATCTGGCCATTTATGTTCTGGCTGCCTTGCTGGCCTGGCTGATTGCCGCGGTCACTGTTGGCAGCCTGTCAGCCATTACTGCGAACGTGAATCCCACTGAATCATTGAGGCACGAATAAAAAGCCAACCATGTTTTCACACCACCTGCTGACGTCCTGGCGAAGTATTCGCAATCGCAAACTCAACACCATTATCAGTGTTGCGGGGTTGGCGACCGGGCTCACGGTTGCCCTGTTGATTCTGTCTTTTGTTCGACACGAAGCCCAATTCGATGCCATGCATCCAGACAATGAACGGGTGTATCGCCTGAACTGGATCAGCGGTGAGGGCACACGGTTTGCGACCTTCTTTAACCCGGTATCAGAAACTCTGGCCACCGCTTTGCCTGAAGTGGAAGCGCTTGCCCGGCTGGGTATGAACCAGCACCTGGTCAGTATCGGTGCAGATGAGCAGTTTCGAACTATCTCCCTGGTGGATCAAACCTTCTTTGATTTTTTTGCCTATGACCCGGTCGCAGGTGATGCGACTACCGCCATCGCCGATCTGGGCAGTGTCGTCATTACCGAATCTGCGGCAAGAGAATTGTTTGGCAGCACCGATGTGCTTGGCGAAGTGTTGACGGTTGATGACCAATTCGACTTTCAGGTGGGTGCCGTGGTTTCAGACAACCCGGATAACAGCCACCTGGTTTCCAATATCTATGCCAACATCGAAAACCTCACCGGGCTTTGGGATTTCCCCCAGTTCTGGGAAAACACCGGCTCAGATGTGTTGTATCACTATGTTCGCCTCGACGAAGCGGTGACTGCCGACCAGGTGGAAGCGAATATGCAGGCCTTCCTGGATGAAAACATATTCCCCGGTTCGAATTCCCGGGTTGGCTTGCAAGCGCTACGGGACATTCATTTCAATACCGAACTTCAGAATGCCATGTCGGTGCGCGACGACATCACCGGAGTGGTGAAATCTCCTCGCCAGAGTACTGACATCCTGATTTTCTCCGCGGTTGCCTTGCTCACGCTGGCCATTGCCGCTTTTAACTTCACCAACCTGCAAGCCGTGCAAGTCCTCAAGCGTGCCCGTGAAATCGGGGTCAAGCGTACCCTCGGTTCGGGCCAGGCCGAATTGATGGCTCAGTTCTGGATCGAGACCGCGATGATCGCGTTGCTGGCTTTTATCTTCAGCGTCGTGCTCTGTGAATTATCCATGCCCCTGTTCTATGCAGTATTGGGAGTGACGATCACCCCGGCCACCATATTTACTTTGGGTAATCTCTCGTTCCTGTTTGTGCTTGCCATGAGCGTGGGCGTGGTTGCTGGTTTTTATCCAGCCTGGGTGGCAGCACGGGTTCCGGCGGTGGTCGCGCTGCAAGGGGATGTCTACAAGCGTGCAGGGGGAGCAGCAGGGAACAGTAGAGTGCGTTCCGGCCTCATCGTGACCCAGTTTGGTATTTCTATCGGGCTGATGATTGCCAGTGGCATCATCTATACACAGATCAACTACGCCATGTCCAAGTCACTGGGTTTTGATCCTGCCAACGTGGTGGTCATCGAAACGCCGAACAATGAAGCTCGCGCCGCCTATGAAGTCATGCGCGAGGAGCTGTTGGCTAATCCTGCGGTGCTCTCGGTATCCGGGGGATCTGTAATTCCTACCCGCGATCTGTCCGACGGCAGTGTGATGGTGCCGGAAGGGGGCGATCCTGATAACCCGGTGGCGGTGAGAACTATTGCAGTAAGCGATGATTACTTCGAGACATTGGGCATGGAGATTGTTGCGGGCCGGGCACTGGATCAGGACTATCCCTCTGACCCCGGCACCGGATTCACTTTTGACATTACCCAGATCGAAGAAAACCTGGTGTTGAATGAAACCGCAGTGCGTCGTCTGGGGTTCGACAATCCCCAGGACATCATTGGCCAACGGTTTTACAACGAAGGCCCGTTTCGCGGCGTGATCTATCGTTCCGATATGACCGTGGTCGGAGTAGTACGTGATGCTCACTACCAGTCAGTGCGTAGTGATATTGCCTCCATCTCCTACAGCCTGGTGCCACGGCGCAACGTCATGATCGTGAAACTTGCCGGTGATGATGTGTCATCCGCACTGCAAACCATCGACAGCATCTGGGCACAGCATGTGCCTGAATATCCCATTCAAAGAAGCTTCCTCGCCGACAGTTATTCTGCTTTCTATGCGGGAGAGAACAATACTTTCATGCTTTTCATAGTGCTTTCGGCTATCGCGATTGTGATCGCGTGTCTGGGGCTCTACTCCCTGGCGGCATTTATTACCGAACGTCGCAGCAAAGAGATTTCAATTCGTAAAGTGCTTGGCGCAACTGTGCAGGGGCTGGCTGGACTGTTGGCCTGGGATTTTTCCAGGCTGGTTCTGCTGGCAAATTTACTGGCCTGGCCGCTGGCCTGGTGGGCCATGCAACAATGGCTGGCGAATTTTGCCTATCGAACAGAGATCAGCCTGACTATCTTTATCATCGCGGGCCTGAGCGCGTTTGTCATCGCCATGCTTTCCACGTTTCAGCGAGCGTACAGCGTGGCTGTTGCCAATCCGGTACACGCGCTGCGTTCCGAATAAGCTTAATCGAACAGGTTCGTAACGGTATACTGTCAACATGGCAATGGATAAACCCATAGAAAAGCAGAAACGCCCGCTCTGGCAATGGGGGGTAATCGCATTGGTGCTTGCAGGGGTCGGTTACGGTGCCATGCAGTTATTGACCGATGCGTCTATTCGCACTTACCGG
This sequence comes from Gammaproteobacteria bacterium, assembly GCA_040218615.1. Taxonomy (GTDB): domain Bacteria; phylum Pseudomonadota; class Gammaproteobacteria; order Pseudomonadales; family Pseudohongiellaceae; genus UBA9145. The sequence continues at coordinate 12,421 of JAVJRC010000011.1, read as the reverse complement.
GTGCCGGCAGAGCAGGTGGTTGTGTCCACGGTGCAGTTTGGTGCCTTTGAAGACCTGATTCCTATTCGCGGCACTATCCAGCCCTTCGAGAGTGTCTTCCTCGATGCGGTGATTGGTGGCTCAGTAGAAGAGGTGTTTGTGGAGCAGGGTGACTTCGTGGAAGCCGGTCAGCCGCTGGTGCAATTATCCAACACACAAACACGACTCAGTGCAGCCCAGGCTGATGCCGGTACCACCGAGCAGTTAAATTTTCTCAACAACATCACCACCAATTTTGAATACCAGAAACTCGCGACCGAACGCCAGATCATCGACACCGAATTTCGCATCACCACATTGAACCGACAGAAACGCCGCTTCGAAAGGCTGGTGGATGACAGCCTGGTCTCGGAAGAAGAGTACGATGCCATCATTGACGAGCTGGAATACCAGCGGCAGGTATTGGAAAACCTGAGAGCCCGACAGGAAGTAGAGAACGAAGAGCGGCAAAGACGCCTGGTGCAGATTGGCGAACAGATCGAGATGCTGACCCAGAATCTGGAAATCTCCCAGGACAGTTTTGAAAGCCTGCTCATCAAAGCACCCATCTCTGGTCAACTGACTTCCCTGGATGCAGAGATTGGCCAGAGCAAGCAATCCGGTCAAAGACTGGGGCAGATCGATGTGGTCGACCAGTACAAGATCGTCGCCCAGATCGACGAGTTCTATGTGTCGCGAGTCTCCCCTGGTCAGACAGCAAGCTTTACCCTGTCAGGCCAGCAGTATCAGACACGCGTCGATATCGTCTATCCGGAAATCACTGCCGGTACTTTCGAGGTGGATCTTGTGTTCGACGGTCCGCAACCCGCCAATGTTCGCCGAGGCCAGACTCTGCAAATGGAACTGACCCTTGGTAACCCGGTGGATTCGCTGTTGTTGCCCATCGGGGGTTTTATCCAGGACACCGGTGGCAATTGGGTGTTCGTCGTGGATGGCTCTGGTGAAACGGCAACCCGCCGAGACATTCGGGTGGGACGGCGCAACAACCGCTTCATCGAAGTGCGCGAAGGCTTGCAGGAAGGCGATCGTGTCATCACCTCCGGCTATGGCCAGATGGAAGACGTGGAGCGGGTCCAGCTCATCCAGTAGTTCTCTTTCCCCGGAGCTGCGTTTACACTCGGGTTTCCCGACCCGAGCGGCAGCATCCATGGCTCTGCAGTTTCAATATCTTGCCGATCATCCCGATCTGGTTCCCACGGTCATACGCTGGTGGCACAGTGTGTGGGAAGATCGCATGGGATCCGATTTCAACAGCCTGGAAACCCAGTTGCGTGATTCGTTGAGTCGCGATGATTATCCAACCCATGTGCTGGCCAGCATCGATGATGAGCCAGTGGCTGTGGCGGCCCTGAAACTGCACGAACTGGAAGATCTGTTTCCCCAGAACCTGTACTGGTTGGGCAGCGTGTTTGTTGCCGAACCCTGGCGGGGAAGCAAGCTGGGATCACAGATTACCGAACAGGTAACTGCGATTGCGCGTGAGAGGGACCTGCCTCATCTGTATCTGCAGACCCAAATCCTCAGTGGTGGTCTCTACGCCCGTCTTGGCTGGAAGCCGTTACAAAAATTAACAGTCCGGGGGGAAGAGACCCTGTTGATGATCAAGAACCTGCAGCCTCGGATAAACTTGCGCTGATGATAAATGACTTCAAAATTGTCCGGGCCAGACCGACCCATGCAACCATTCTGGCCAACTATTTCGCCGTCAACGAAAATCACCTGCAGCCATGGAGCCCCCTGGTTCCCCGTGACCACCACACGGAAGACGCCTGGCTCAGGCGCCTGGAGGAACGGGAGCTGGAGTTTGAGAATGGCCTGTCGGTGCATTTCATTGGCACCGATTCGGCAGAGTCCCATGTTATCGGGAGCTGCTCCCTGAGTAATATTGTTCGTGGCGTCTTCCAGGCCTGCCGCATGGGCTACTCAGTGGCGGAGCGCTACCAGGGGCAGGGCTATATGAAAGCCATCACCGAACACGCCATTGCCTATGCTTTCAAAGACCTGAAACTGCATCGCATCATGGCGGACCATATGCCAGGCAATAAGCGCTCGGAAAAACTTCTGGCCGCCCTGGGCTTCGAGCGGGAAGGGTATGCCAAAGACTACATCCTGATTAATGGCAAGTGGGAAGACCACGTGCTCAATTCACTTATCAATCCGCATTTTCTGAAATAGACTAACTCAAACCAATTCCACCAAAGAACCGCTGAACCATGACCACCGATGCCAAAAAAGTAGATGCCTATATAAAGAAGCATGAAAAGTGGGCAGACATTCTGCAGAGTGCCCGCAAGATATTGCTGGCCGCCAATATGGAAGAAACCGTCAAGTGGGGAACGCCAACTTATACAGTCGATGGCAAGAACGTCATTGGTCTGGCCGGGTTCAAGAACCATTGTGGTATCTGGTTCCACAACGGCGTGTTCCTGAAAGACCCGGACAAGCGCCTGGTGAATGCACAGGAAGGCACCACCCGTGGGCTGAGACAGTGGCGATTCGGTGAAGGAGACAAACTGCCGGCTACTTTGTTCAGAAAGTATGTCAAGGAAGCCATTGCCAATCAGCAAGCGGGAAAGGAAATCAAACCGAAGAAACCGGCGCAAAAGAAGACCCTGAAGATCCCTGCCGAATTAGACGCCGCACTACAGAAAAGCAGCAAACTGAAAACAGCCTTCGATTCACTCACGCCCGGTAAACAAAAGGAATATGCTGAACACATCGGTTCAGCCAAACAGGAAAAGACCCGGCTAAGCCGCTTGGACAAAGCCAGGCCACAGATACTGGCTGGCGTCGGACTCTACGATAAGTACAAGAACTGCTAGGACTCGCCCAGTCTTGCTTCCGATATTACGGTGTACCTGGCCCCATCTGGCAAGGTATCCGAACGGTACAAAGAGACTTTGCTGGCCGCCAGCTCACCCCATCTCTGCTCCGAGAACTCCTGCAGCAGTTCAGTAAGCGCAAGCTTGGCGCCTTTACCCAACCGCGCCACGGTCACATGGGGCAAAAACTCCTTGTCTTCCTGGACGATGCCCAGTGGTACACATGCCAGGTTCAGGTCAGCTGCCAGTTTGCTGAGCTGAGCGTTTTCTTCGATACCCACCCAGATTGAATTCTTGAAAAACCCCATACCCTTTGATTGTAATGACAGGGGTGAATGCTGGGCGGCAACCTGTTTCATCACACCCTCTATCGCCGCCAGTTGGCTTTCTTCCACCGAGCCAACAAATTTCAACGTCACATGCAGATTCTCGTCGGGTACCAGTCGGATGTCTGTTTCCTTCAGCTCGGCCAGGGCGGCGATCTTCTTGCGCAAGGCATCTATCTCGGTTGCCAGGGTAAACTGGATACCAATAAAACATCTGACCTTGACCGGTTTGATCTTCTTCGGCTTTTTCTTGCGCTTCTTCTTGTCGGGGTTCTTTCTGAAGTCTTGCATGGGTGCTGTCATAGGGTCTCGATTGAATGATTTCACCTGAAGCCCTGGGCTCTCGGGGGCAGGCATTCTAACGGACTCGCCGTCATCTGTCCCGTTTCGCATTCATCAGCCATTTCGCATAGAATTCGCCAGTTCCCGCTCCCACCGTAGTGGTCCTACTACCTGTCATGGCTAATAAAATCCAGATTCAATCAAGTCCTGCGCTTGCCACCATGGTCGAGCAGGCAGGCCCGATACTGGATGATACCGATGCAGTCATCCAGAAAGCCGTAGGCATGGTTAAAAACAATGTCTACACAGACGGTAAGTTTGATCAGAAGAAGTTCGACCGATTTCAGAAACATTGTTACACCCTGGCCGTGGCCAAGGCCGAGTTGCAGGCAGCGCGCGCCTTATTGAAACACGCTAAGAGTATTCCAGGCGCAAACCCCTCCGACTTATTGCATGCAACGGCCGTGTATTTTTGTGCAGACGTGGTGAAGTCCGTTCTGGGCACCTACGCCAGTGGCGGCAGTGCCCTCGGTGTGTTTCGACCCCATGTGGCTGAGCTGCTGGCCAGCAAGGATGTCACCGTCTGGCTTGATGCTGTTGATGCGACCTGTGAGCACATTGCTTCCACCTGCATGGAAACAGGCACCCTGCAGTTGCCAGCAGGCCTGAGCGAGGAACAGGAACTGGTTCGGGATACCTTTCGTCGCTTCGCCGATGAGGTGGTAGCACCCAGAGCCGAAGAGATTCACCGGCAGGACCTGGACATCCCGGAAGAAATTCTGCGCCCGGCTGCCGAGCTGGGTTGCTTTGGCACCTGTATCCCGGAACGATTCGGTGGCCTGCAACCGGATGACAAGCCGGACAGCCTGGGCATGATTATCGTCACAGAAGAGTTGTCCCGGGGCTCCTTGGGTGCCGCGGGCAGCCTGATCACCCGGCCGGAAATTGCAGCCCGTGCGCTGTTGGCAGGAGGCACGGAAACACAACAGCAACGCTGGCTGCCAGTATTGGCCAGTGGCGAAAAGCTCTGCGCCATCTCCATCACCGAACCCGACACCGGGTCCGATGTGGCTGCGGTCAGCCTGAAAGCCACGGCTGTTGAAGGTGGCTGGTTGCTCAATGGCAGTAAAACCTGGTGCACCTTCGCCGGCCGGTCTGAACTGATTGTGGTCCTGGCCCGTTCCAATGACCAACCCGGACACAAAGGATTAAGCCTGTTCGTGGTGGACAAACCCGCCTACCCGGGACATGAATTTCGTCATCAGCAGGAGCAGGGCGGAAGTCTCAGTGGTCGAGCCATTGCCACGCTGGGTTACCGTGGCATGCATTCATTCGACTTGTTCTTTGAGAACTATTTTGTCCCGGCCGATGGTCTGATCGGTGAACAGGCAGGTGAGGGCAAGGGCTTTTATTACACCATGGCTGGCTTTGCCGGTGGCAGACTGCAGACTGCAGCCCGGGCCACAGGCGTCATGCAGGCGGCACTGGAGCAGGCAATGCGCTATGCTGGCGATCGACGCATCTTTCAGCAACCACTGGCCGGGTTTGCACTGACCAAGAACAAGTTGAGCCGCATGCTCGCCACTGTCACGGCAGCACGCCAGTTCAGTTATGCAGTCGCCGCAGAGATGGACGAGGGCCGGGGCCAGATGGAAGCAAGCCTGGTAAAACTGTTTTCCTGCCGGGCGGCCGAATGGGTAACCCGGGAAGCTATGCAGCTTCACGGCGGCATGGGTTACGCGGAAGAATCTGCGGTTAGCCGATACTTCGCCGATGCGCGCGTTCTTTCCATTTTCGAAGGGGCAGAGGAAGTGTTGGCAATTCGTGTCATCGCACGGGAGTTGGTTGAACAGAGTGGCCAGTGAATCAAAACCCAAACGCGGTAATGGCACGTAACACGTTAGTAGACACAGACTGTTGTAAACAAGGAGCATTCGCCAGGCGGTAGTCCGGGCGCAGTACTATGAAAATCGACCCCGACTATTTGCTGAATCGCAAATTTCCCAAGGTACAGGAAACCTACACAGAAAAAGACTGCATCCTCTATGCACTGGGTGTGGGCATGGGCATGGATCCTGCAGACGAGGAAGCTCTGCGTTTTGTGTATGAAGATGGCTTGAAGGCCATGCCAAGCCAGCCGGTGGTCATGGCCCACCCCGGGTTCTGGGCGGCCGAAAACGATATCGACCTGGATTGGGTACAGCTTCTGCATCTGGGCCAGGAGTTGATCTTCCACAAGCCGCTGCCCACATCGGGTACTGTGGAAGCCACCAACCGGTTTACCGAGGTCATCGATAAAGGCAAACGCCTGGGTGCGCAAATCAATACTGAACGGGTGGTCGCAGACGCAGCCACCGGGGATCCGCTCTGTACGGTGATTACCAGTGTACTGGCTCGAGGCGATGGTGGCTTTGGCGGAGAGCGCAAGGCCACACCCAAAACAGACTCTATCCCCACTCGCGATCCAGATAAATTGTGTGACCTGGCTACTTCTCCACAACAGGCCCTGGTCTATCGTTTGTCCGGGGATCACAATCCACTGCATGTGTTACCAGAGATTGCCCGCGATGCCGGATTCAAGTCTCCGATTCTGCATGGACTCAGCACAATGGGGGTCATGACCCATGCCCTGCTAAAAACCTGCTGTAACTACCAGCCGGAAAGATTCAAACATCTGCGCCTGCGTTTCTCGGCGCCCGTCTATCCTGGCGAAACCATTCGCACAGAGATCTGGGAAGAAGCTGATCATATCGCTTTTCGCTGCAAGTCTGTGGAACAGGAGAAAGTCGTCATCAATAATGGATATCTGTTAATCGATTAGGCCCTATCAAATACTGTGCAAAACTTACTTAAAGGACTCCGCATCATCGAAGGCAGCGCCTTCATCGCTGCTCCTTCCGGTGGCATGACCCTGGCGCAACTGGGCGCCGATGTGATCCGTTTCGACCAGATCGGCGGCGGTATCGATTACCGCCGCTGGCCGGTGGCAGAGAACGGAGCCAGCCTGTACTGGCACAGCCTGAACAAGGGCAAGCGCTCGATTGCCATCGATTTCCGCAAGAGTTCCGGACGTGAACTGCTCACTCGCCTGGTGACCGCCAGCGGTGAAGACGCGGGCATATTCACCACCAACTTTCCCGCCAAAGGCTGGCTGGCCGACTCAGAGCTGCGCAAGCATCGTGAAGACCTGATTACTATCAACCTGGTGGGCGATCGCCACGGCGGTACCGCATTGGACTACACGGTGAACAGCCGCATCGGCTTGCCATTCCTCACCGGCGATGGAGAAGAGCCGGTGAACAATCCCTTTCCCGCCTGGGACGTGATAGCCGGTCAACAAATCGCGCTGGGAGTGCTGGCCGCCGAACGCCACCGCCGGATAACGGGAGAGGGACAGTTTGTTCGGTTGGCTCTGGCGGATGTGGCCATGGCCACCATGGGTCACCTGGGCTACATCGCCGAGGCAGAGATCAACAACGAAGCCAGGCAACCCATGGGCAACCATGTGTTTGGCACCTTCGGCCATGACTTCGCCTGCCGTGATGGCAGAAGGGTAATGGTGGTGGGAGTCAGTCCCAACCAGTGGCAGGCGCTAATCGATGTCACTGGCACCGAGTTGACCCTGATCGGACTGGAACAGAACCTGAAGCTGGACTTCAAAAAAGAAGGCGACCGCTTCCAGGCCCGGGAACATATTCGTGCGGCGTTCGCACCCTGGTTTGCTGAACGGGACTTCAAGGAAGTGAGCGAGGCGTTGGACAATGCCAGAGCGTGTTGGGGGCCTTATCAAACGATCGAGGAACTGGTGAGTGATGATCCTGATTGCTCAACCGAGAATCCCTTGTTTCAACGGGTAGAACAGCCAGGCATTGGTGAGTATTTAACACCCGGGCAAGCGCTGGAATTCTCGGCAGTGGAAAGGGAAGCTATTCGTCCTGCCCCGCGTCTGGGAGAACACACCGACCAGATTCTCAGTGAGATTCTCGAGCTCAGCGATGAAGCGATTGGTAAACTGCACGACAAGGGTATCGTTGCTGGCCCTGATTAACGTAGTCGATCGCAATCAAGCAAAGTAGTCAGTACCACTTCATGTTCAGGATCTTAATGATTGGAAAACATCTTCGCTAAGTGACCCAGCCACCCGCCAAAGGAATGACCTGACCCACCATGTGATTGCACTGTTCGCTGGCCAGGTAAGCTGCCAACTCGGCGGTCTCTTCTGCAGCACCCACCTTGTTGGTTGGTACGTTGCGCTTCACATGATCAAGAAACTTTTCGTTGTCCAGAATATCATCAGGATAGTAGGTGTTGTTGTTGATATAGTTCTGGGCGATGGCATTGATCTGGATATTGTAACGTGCCAGTTCTAATCCAATAGCCTTGATGAAGCCATTCTGGGCGCCACGGGCGGCACAGTAGGCGGAGTTGTTGGCAATACCCTTCAACGGCGCGGCGCTGGTCACAGCGATGATCTTGCCCGATTGTCGTTCCAGCATCTGCGGCACCGCCGCACGCACCAGATACATGAGCGGATGCACCAGGGCATCGAACAGCGTGTTCCAGTCATCATTGTCGATATTCTGTACAGGTCCGGTCATAGGCGGCTCTGCCAGATTGGCCACGAGAATATCGATCTCGCCTGCATTGGCAATCAGGTCTTCACAGTCTTGCTGCGAGGTCATGGGATAGTTACCCGTGACCACATGGATGCCTGAAGATTCAAATTTTTCCTGAATGGCTTTGCCCATGTAGCGTTCCACACAGGTGATCAATGCTCTACGTTGTGTCATGACGGTTGCTGCTCTCCCTCGTTGCGCTGCTCCAGTAAATGTTTCACGAACCGTTCCAGGGTTTCATAGGGCTGGCACCCGACCACCGCCAGATCGTCCTGATAAAAAGTCGGCACACCGGTGATGCCCAGTTGATGGGCTCGTTGCCAGTCAGCATCTACAGCGTCTTTAAAGCTTCGATTTTCCAGCACCGCTCTGGCCTGGGCTCCATCGAGGCCAACGGCTTCAGCGATGCCGACCAGGGCTTCGATGTCATAAAGATTCAGGTTGTCCACAAAATAGGCCCGGTACAGGGCATCGTGAATGGCCTCACCCCCTTGTTGGGTGTCCGCCCATTTGCCCAGCTCCTGGGCGAGCCGACTGTTGTAGGTGTGGGTGCGGTCGCCGTAAGGTAGGCCCGCTTCCGCCATCAATCCCTTCATGCGCTGGCGCATGGGCTCGATGTCGCGGCCGGCAAACAACTCTTCCAGCGACTTGCCTTCCACCGGCGTCTCCGGATGCAAGGGGAAGGGTATCCAGCGAATGGACACAGGATAGTTGGCCTTCAGTTTTTCAATACTCACGGTACTGAGATAACACCAGGGTCAGACGTAGTCGGTAAACACGTCCAGAACGAGATCGCTCACAATGGATTCCTTTTCCAGATTTCCCCGTAACTTTAGCAGAGCGGCCCGGGCAAGTCTGATTTCCGCACACAATGGGGTATACTGAGAGTCTGTCCGTGCACGATTTATGGTCCCCAGGTTCGGGCCGTGGCATCCTGCAGCAGTGACACAAAATCAGCAGTGGGCCTGCAAAGTACAGGCGCACCATACAAGTCAATAATCAGGAGATTTCCATGCGCAAGTTGTTAGCTTTCGCCACCGCGATGACGGTGGCAATCAGCGCGAGTTTGTCAGTACAGGCGCAAGACGAGCCACTGGCCATTATGGTCCCGGGGGGAGGCGATTACAGCTACCCCACTTCCCTGGATTCTGCAGAAGCCCAGATGTTTTTCGACCAGGGGCTGCGGATGGCCTGGAGTTTTTATTTCCCCGAATCCATCGCCTCCTATCAGGAAGCGGCGCGACTGGAGCCGGATCATCCCATGCCTTACTGGGGTCTGGCCCACGCCATTGGCCCCAACCCCAACAGCCGCTATGGCGGCATGCCCGATGACCCACAGGGTACCGGTCTCGAAGCGATTCGTACCGCACTGGAGCTGGCCAACAACGGCACCCAGAAGGAACGAGACATGGTCAATGCCATGTTCGTGCTTTACAACAAGGACGCCATTCCCGATACGCGCGAGCGCGACTTCGCCTATCTGGATGCCATGCGCGAACTGACCCGGAAGTATCCAGACGATGCCGATATTCACACGGTATTTGCCGAAGCCTATATGAACACCACGCGCTGGGATTACTGGAATGCCGATGGTTCAGCCAAGCCCGGCACAGCCGAAGCAAAGGGTGCGTTGGAAACGGCCATGACGCTGGAGCACGACCATCCCGGTGCCAACCATCTCTATATTCACCTGATGGAAATGTCCGACCAGCCGGAACTGGCTATGCCAGCCGCGCAGAAACTGGAAGCCACAGTGCCTATCAGTGGTCATATGGTACATATGCCTGGACACATCTACCTGCGAGTCGGTGAGTATGAAAAAGCCATCGACATCAATGAGCGTTCGCAAATCGTGGACGATCAGTTTGCCGAAATCTGGGGCGACACCAACTTCCCCATGATTGGAACCTATCCGCTGTCGCACAAAGGCCACAAGCCACACGCGCTGGACTTCGTGCGTTACGCCAATATGCTACAAGGCAATTACGAAGCCTCTTATGAAGCCGCAGCAAGAAACGCCGCCACCATCGATCCCAATGGTCGCCGTGGTCAAAAGACCATCGCCCACGAATGGATCATGGACAAGGTGTTCGGCAAGTGGGACAAGATTCACGCAGACAACGCCGCCAACAAGGAAAAGGCCAGCAGCCCTTACCTTTCAGGTATGTGGAGCTATGTGATGGGCAGCGCCCACGTCGCCAAGGGCCACATGGGCCCAGCCGAAGCCGAGCTGCAAAACATTCGCGACCAGATTGCGGCACCGGATGTGGACGAAGCCAATGTGGGCCCAACACCGGCATCACACGTTCTAAACCTGGCCATGCACGCACTGCTGGGAGAACTGGAAGAAGCCCGGGGCAATCTCGATGCAGCCATCACTCACTACGGCCACGCCGTGGAGTATCAGGACAACCTGAACTACACCGAGCCACCCGACTGGAACCAGTCCATGCGTCTGTACCAGGGTGCAGCCCTGCTGGATGCGGGCCGTGCTGCCGAAGCTGAAGAAGTGTACCTGGAAGACCTGGAATGGAATCAGCAAAATGGCTGGTCAACTTTCGGCCTGTACCAGGCACAGGAAGCCCAGGGCAAAGAACAGGAAGCCATCATCACCAAGCGCCAGTTCGATTCCCTGTGGCGCAACGCAGATGTGCAGCTGACCCGTTCACGAATCTAAAGCAACAACAATGCGGCGCGAGCTCTCGCGCCGCATCTTTTCAAGGCGATCAAGCCAGAACAAATTCGGGGTGTAGCTCAGCCTGGTAGAGCACTGTCTTCGGGAGGCAGGGGTCGGAGGTTCAAATCCTCTCATCCCGACCAACTCAAAAAGGGTCCGTACCGGACACATAGGTAACACTTTTGGAAGCAAACGGATTTGCCCTCACTGCTTAATCCTATCTTTCAGACATTCAATTCAACAATGTATCCACTGGACTCAAAATGCCATTCGCGCCACGGTTCAGCACGTGGGTGTAAATCATCGTAGTTTGCACGTTATTGTGCCCCAGCAATTCCTGCACTGTTCGAATATCGTATCCTGACTCAAGCAAATGAGTCGCGAAGCTGTGACGAAGTGTATGCACACTGATCTGTTTGTCGATGCCGGATTCACGACAGGCTTTTTGTAATGCCTTGGCGAGATTGCGAGGGTGTACATGATGCCGACCAATGTTGCCCGTGCGTGGGCAAGTTGAAGTCTTGTGTGAGGAAAAGATGAACCGCCAGCGAAATTCTTTTCCGGCATTCGGGTATTTCTTAATCAAGGCGTGAGGCAACTCAATATGATCGATCCCCGAGCGCATATCCGCTTCAAAATATTCACGTGCGCGCTCAATCATCTCTTTCAACGGCAAAAGACACGAATCGGGAATCAACGTCACTCGATCCTTCGCGCCTTTCGCGTTGCGAACCAAAATCTCTTTTCGATCAAGGGAAACATCACAAACGCGCAACTTCAGCGCTTCCATCTTCCTCATCCCGGAACCATAGATTAACGTTGCCAGCAACTTGTTAGTCCCGCTCATATTGGACAGCAACACCTGGATTTCAGATTTCGACAATACCACGGGCAACCTTTTTGGCCTCCTGGCCATACGAAAAGAATCCTGAAGCTCGAGACTACGACCCAGCACATGTTGGTAGAGAAAAACCATGGCACAAAGCGCCTGGTTTTGGGTAGAAACGGAAACATTCTCTTTAACTGCGATATGCGTCAGAAAATCCGCCACAGCCTGGTCAGGCAAACTGGAAGGGTGCTTCATCCCCGAAAAATAGATAAATTTCTTTATCCAGTAGCAATAGGAGCGCTCAGTCGAAGGCGCAAAATGCCTAACCCGCGCCGTAGCCCGAACCCTGTCCATGAGTTTCATGCGAGATGCCTCCACTGCAAACGCCCACGAACCAATATAGTTGAAGGACTAAGAAAGTGCGTATAACTGGCAGTAATTCACGCCCAAGCACGTAAGTAATTGATAAATAGAGAGATTAAATTCCCCCAGATGCCGTGTTATTGATTAACGGGGCAACCCGCCAAATTCATTGCATTTCTGTTAATGAAAAAGGCAAAATGTCACCAGGTGATATTCTTGGGTATTCGTGAAATCTTTTATCTAAGCTGATGAAATTGGGACATTTAGCCTCTTGAAATCAATCGGCCCATATAATGTATTAACAACACGTTTGCCCCTTATACATTCGTTATGTTTACTCGTTCTAAGTCCGCACATACTTCGACAGGCGAATGAATGACCTTAGAGAAACTAAATAGCTGGCTGACTCTCCTTGCCAACCTTGGAGTGATAGCTGGAATTGTATTTCTAGCAATAGAGATCAATCA
>JAVJRC010000005.1:0-387960 GCA_040218615.1 Gammaproteobacteria bacterium | reverse complement strand
AAATTGGCGGCGGTTAAGAGGATTTAATTACTTGGCCAAGGTGATAACCGGAGTGAAATTCAAAGACGGTATAGAGGTGACAACAATCAATCAGGCCGCCGCTTGATTCAACTGCCGAAACACCAGTTTTGACAATAGCTCGCAAAGTAACTCATCGACGTCTTTGGGAATTGACCAGAAATCAGCTCTCCATTACCGATAGGTTAATAGGCAGCTTTAACACGGCTAGTGCGCGCTACTACTTGCATCCAGACGCAAGTATGGAAATTGAGACGGAGAATCGGTACAAGTTGTTAATTGGGGATACCTTTCTATTGTTTGAGGTTATTGCGGGTAAGGCCTTTATTGAGGATGCTGAGTACTACCCAGAGTTTGGCGTAACCCAAGCCAGCAAGTGTTTGCGAATCGAATTCACTTCTGACACAGTAGAATCAGTAATTTCTTGGCACTAAATTAGCCTGGACTCTGTGCATATCCTCTTTCTAACAGACAATTTCCCACCCGAAGGAAATGCGCCCGCCTCAAGAACATTCGAGCATGCTCGCAGGTGGGTAGAAGAGGGGTGCTACGTCACTGTGATAACAGGCGCGCCTAACGTTCCTGAAGGGAAAGTTTATGGTGGGTATAAGAATCTCTGGTATCAGAAAGAATTCATGGATGGCATAGAGGTCAGAAGGGTAAAAACCTATATTACCGCCAATGAAGGGTTTTCAAGGCGGACTCTGGATTACCTCTCTTACATGGTGACCGGTTTTGTTGCAGGATTGTTTGTCAGAAAGGTGGATGTCATTGTGGCGACATCCCCGCAATTTTTTACAGCCTGTGCCGGCTGGATGCTTTCGGTTTTTAAATGGAAGCCTTTTGTCTTCGAACTCCGTGATATCTGGCCTGCTTCTATTCAGGCCGTAGGCGCAGCCAAAAATCGCCTGCTATTCAGTATGCTGGAAGGCCTTGAGCTTTTTCTCTATCGGCGTGCTGCACTAGTTGTTTCAGTCACTAACTCATTCAAAGAAGAGCTTATTGGTCGAGGAATTCCTGGTGATAAGATTCAAGTGGTGGTCAATGGGGTTGATCAGGAAATCTACAAACCAATGCCGAAAGACCCTGGCTTGCTTGAAAAGTACGACCTTGAGGGAAAGTTTGTTGCCGGATATATTGGCACAATTGGCATGGCTCATTCGGTTGAAACAATTGTAGAAGCAGCAGCGTTGTTGCAAGCCCAGGACGATATTGTATTGCTGATAGTCGGTGGTGGCGCTGAATCTGAATCCATTAGAGAGCTCATTCTGGAAAGAGAGCTTGGCAATATCCGGTTTCTTGGCCGGCAAGACAAGAAGTTGGTGCCCGCAATCTGGTCATTGTGCGATGTCTCCATAGTGCATTTGAAAGACACGCCGCTGTTTTCCAAGGTAATTCCTTCCAAGATATTTGAATGTTTTGCGATGGGAATACCAATCATTCTTGGGTTGCCTGAAGGTGAAGCCTCGGAAATAATTAGGAATACCGATACGGGTATGAAAATCAAACCCGAGTCTGCATCAGATATTGCTGGAGCCATTGTTAGCTTGAAAAAAGACAACGAGTCCCGAGAACGTTTTAAAAACAACGCATTAGAGGCTGCAACTCACTATAGTCGTGATAAAAAGGCACTGGATATGCTGGGCGCGCTTAAAAAGGTTAACATTAAATAGCTCATATGGCTTTTTACCGCTTTCAAGATTTTCTATCCGGCCTTGTTAAAAGGCAGCGTGGCTTTTTCTCCAAGGCTGAGGAATCGTCAATTGATGAACTTCTGGATCAATTGATGGGCACAGTCGGGGAAGTGTCAGGAATTGTAACCGCCAGGCAGGTGCTGGATCGATACACGCAGTTGAATCCAGATGAAAAGCTCGAGTTCTTCAAAAATCTCGAACAAAACTTCAATGCCAACAAAGAGCTGATTCAGATTGCTTTTGCTTCGTATTCTAAAGAGCCAAACAGTTTCAACCTGAACACACTCTCCAAAGCGACGGAACCGCTTCGGCATGAGCTTTTACGGCGACTAAACCAAACTCCAGGAGCCACCCATGATCTAGTCGCCATGCGTTCTGAACTGCTGGGCTTTCTCAAAACCCATCCAGAATTAATTGCGGTAGACAACGATTTTCAGCGCCTGTTTACCTCCTGGTTTGGTCGCGGATTTCTGCAACTGCAAACCATCAACTGGTCCACTTCAGCCGCAATACTCGAGCGAATTATCCGATATGAGGCCGTCCATGCCATAGAAGACTGGGATGATCTTCGTAGTCGAATCGATCCACCAAATCGTCGTTGTTTTGCGTTCTTCCATCCTGCGCTGGTGGATGAGCCACTGATTTTCGTGGAGGTTGCTCTTACTGACGAATTACCGGGTAGCATCGATGGAATCTTGCAGGAAAAAGTTGAGCCGGAGTTCGACGAGTCGAAGCTGAACACTGCGGTGTTTTACAGCATCAGTAACTGCCAGCCTGGCCTGCGGAATATTTCCTTTGGCAACTTCCTCATCAAACAGGTCGTACAGGAGCTTCAGGCGGAATTTCCTTCCATCAAGACTTTTGTCACTCTCTCGCCTGTTCCAGGATTTAACCGTTGGCTGAATTCCGAACATGACGAAGGCATGGAATCACTAGGCGCTCTCAAGCAAGAGTTCAATGCCTTGCAAACAGAAGAGTCGACTTCAGAGGAGCAACAGGAAACGCTTCGCAAGCTGGTCTTCAACTATCTGACCCAGGTAAAACGCGACAAGTACCCGGCGGACCCGGTGGCTCGATTCCATCTCGGCAACGGTGCTTCACTCCACCAGGTCCATACTGCGGCTGATTTAAGTGAAAAGGGTATAAGCCAATCCCGTGGCGCCATGGTGAATTATCTTTATGACCTCTCCAACATCGAATCCAACCACGAGAATTACGCGGTTGAAGGGTTCGTTAAATTCAACGACAAGTTGAAGTCTCTCCTCATCAAGTCCTGATCACCCTTTCTCTTACTACCTTCCCGAGACACTGAGGTTTAGCCAATCAAGTAGTTGGCAATGCAGTCGTTATCCATTAATATTACCGGGGTATAAATATTAACAACGAGATGTAAAGTGAAGAGCCAAACCCCTATATACGCGTTTCAGGAGCATTCGCAGTTGGCAAAAGCACCAGCGCTTGAGATCGCCCTGATGCTTAAAGACGAGCAATATCAATCAGCTACAGAGACAGTGTTGCTATTCGATGCAGAAACCGGTCGGCAATTGGACCTGGACCTGTCGGGCAGTGTGGATGAGGTGAAAAGCCGATACCAGCATCCAGAGAGTGAGCAGGAATCAGAGAAATCTGCTCAAACACCGCGCCGCGGCCGTCCCAAACTGGGCGTAGTTGGCAAGGAAGTAACCTTATTGCCCCGACATTGGGAATGGCTGGAGCAGCAGCGTGGTGGCGCTTCAGCGACTTTGCGGCGGCTGGTGGATCAGGCCCGCAAGGAAATGTCGGGGCAGGAGCTGGTGCGGCAGTCTCAGGATGCGGCGCAGCGCTTTATGACAGCCCTGGCAGGCAATCTGCCGGGCTATGAAGAGGCAGTGCGGGCGCTATATGCCCGCAACAAGGCGCAATTTGAGAAGGAAACGGCTAACTGGCCGGTGGATGTGCGACGCTGCGCCCGGGACTTTGCTCAGCACGCGCTACTCTGAACAGGCAGGGGTCGGCGAAGCGTGGCAAGTGGCACGGTCTCTGGTTCAATGCTGTTACAATAGGAACTTGAGCTGCCATTGCAGCAACCCTGATAGATTCCCGGTTCATGTCAGCTAACCAATCGAACAACCCCGTCAGCAACCGCCCAGCGAATGGGCAGGGCGGTAGCAGACGCGTCACTCTCGGTGCCGCTGAGCTGAAAGCCTTGTGTCAACGCATCGTCGACAGCGGCGTGCTGGGCCGTTCCCGTCACTATCAGGCTCTTTTGGAGTACCTGGTGCAATGTTCCATCGACGGCAAGTCCCCTAAAGAAATCGAACTCGCACTTGATGTGTTGGGTAAGGGTGATGACTTTGATGTGTCGTCCGATTCCTCGGTGCGAGTGTACGTGCATCAGCTTCGCAAGAAGCTGGACAGCTATTACCAGAGTGTGGAACCCGACGCAGCGCTGCGTCTCGTTATCCCCAAAGGGCAGTACACGATTGCCGTTGAGGAACGAACTCCTGAGGCTAACCATCCTCCATTGAGTGAGACTAAGCCTGCTTTCTGGCCCTCTCGGCTCAACACCGGGCTGTTAGCTGCGGCCTGTGTCCTCCTGCTGTTAAATCTGGTTTACATGACTGTGGGTACCAGTGAGCAAGACAACCGCGGCTCTCAGTTGGCTGCCAATCACCCGATCTGGAGCAGCGTCTTGCAAGACGACAAGCCGGTGCTCCTGGTCATGGGTGACTACTATATATTTGGCGAACTCAATGCCAACGGCAACGTGGCGCGCATGGTGCGCGAGTTCAATGTGAACTCGCCCTATGATTTGGAGGAGTTGCAGTTCAGTGATATTGAGCGAGCGGAAAACTACCTGGACCTGGATCTCAGCTACATGCCCGAAGGCAGCGCTTTTGCACTGGCGCGCATCGTGCCCATTCTGCAGGGCAGCAACAAGCCGGTGAACATCACCATGATGTCTGATCTCACTACTGCAGACATTCGCAACAACCACATTGTCTATATTGGTTATATCAGCGCGCTGGAGAAACTTACTGGTCTGGCTTTCGCGGGTTCCGGCCTGAGAATTGGTCGGAGTTATGACGAGCTGTTCAATGAAAAGACGGCGGAGTATTACACCAGTGATGCAGGTTTGCCCGAGGCGGGCCAGCCGTTTCGTGATTATGGTTTGTTTGCCACATTTCCGGCGAGCATCGATACCCAGGTGGTGTTGGTGACTGGCATGCGCGACGCTGGTCTGATGCACACGGCCCAGGCGCTTGCTGATGCGGATTCACTGGATGATCTGGTGATCGCCATGGAAAACGATACCGATGAGGCGCTGGCGAGTTTCGAAGCGCTCTATGAAGTGTTCGGAATAGACCGCATGAACTTCGATGCCAACCTAGTGTACACCAACCATCTGGATACCACCCAGATATGGAGTGCACCGCTTCAGGTTGAGTTCAATTAGTTTCTTCTTCGCGCTCTTTGCGTGCTTGGCGAGAGCAACCAAAAGTAGTTCTAAAAGTAACAGTAGCCCAAAGGTTAGCGCTAAAAATTGAAGTTGTAACACTTGCTATTAAATCGACATCCAGCCGCGGTTGGGGTTGCTTGGATCGCTCTCGCCAAGCACGCAAAGAGCGCCAAGAAAACCCGAGAATCAATTTAGCCGAGCGCTAAACGAGCCGTTCTGGCAACTACCTACCGAATTCGATTGGCATTCACTGCCTTTCTTCTCGTCTTGATCGCCATTTCCTTGGCCTTCCGTTTGCCATACTTGTTGACCGAAAAGTAAGCGTTCTTCTGCTTGCGGTTCACGCCTTTGCCTTCCTGCCAGGTGGCTACCCAGGAATTGTCCTTCTCCGAGAAGCTCACGCCAATTTCTCCCGATGAATTGAGCGGGGAAATCTTGCGCGGGCTGTATTTGGCGTAGGGCCAGTTCTTGCCGTAAATCTTCTTGCCTTCCTGATCTCGTTTCTTCTTCGCTGCGGCGATGGCCTTGGCCTTGCCGCCGTATTGCTTGAAGGGGAAGGACTGCTGGAAGCTTTTGCCGTCGTACTTGATGCGAACCCAGGCACAGTTGGTGCCGCGGGATTCGATGATGCTGATATGGTGCAGCGCTTTGAGTTTTCTCACCTTGTTCTCTCCTGTTCCCTCTTTTGACTCTTTCGAGCCTGGGTAGAGCGAACTGTTACCCGGTCATCCCATTGCCAGTGTTATAAGGAACCAGTGTTATAAAGTACAAGCTGTGCCCTGAAGCTGGCAGGGGCTCTTTATGACAAGAGTTATGACTAAATAGATAGCAATACTGGGGAATTTATTGCATTCGATAATATATTAGCAGTATTGACGCTGTTCGGTTAATGCAGCATCTGACGAACTTCGATATGGAGCCTCTGGGCTGCGACAGTTGGTCTCAAAGCCTTGATTATTAAGGGGGAGTTTCAGATTGGGGTCGGTAAAGCGCCAGCGCGAGGCTGAGGATTGTAAGACCGTGGTTCAGGCGTGGGCCGCCATATGCTGGATTACCCCAGGCTTTCGGCTTTCTACCTGGGAGATGCTGTATTCGTAGTTGCGGGCGCTGGGGTCGATGTCCATCGCCTCGTCGATGGCCGCTTCAAGGTCGGCGGCGGCCGCCTGTTCTGTCAAATAGGGGCCGGAGATTTTGACCTGCAGGCTCGGCTCGTTGGGAGCGGTCGCCACGATATAAAAGTTTTTCGCGTTCACTGTCACTGGTCCGGGGCTAGGCGTCAGCCTCGGAATCTGTCGAGGCTGATTTTGTCCTCATCTAATTATCCCGGATGCTTCCTTAGCTTCTCAATTCGTAATCCCAAACTACTGCGCTTAGGGCTAGTATCGGCCGCGTATTTAAAACCAACAGCTTCACCAATACAAGGCAATACGGGGCTGATTTCGGCCACTGTTGTTGAATGCTCAGAAAGGGTTGGACACCGCTTTCTGCCATTCTCAACAAGCTTGACCACAAGCCTAATCCCAGCCCCGATCGAGCATTGTGTCCAGGGTCACATTCCCGGGCTAAATCTCCATCGAGGCCGCTGCCCATCAGCGTTTGGGAACTGCCTGTAAGGATTATTACGTCCAGTGAGGTCGCAAAGTTCAGTTCAGGGCTGGATTCTTTGGCCGGGTGCTGGTGCCGGTCATCGCTGGCTATGCGTCTGGCGGTCGCGCCTAACTACTTGAATTGGATAGATTTATTGCAGAATGCAATGAAGAAGGGCAGGGTTTTGGGTGTGCTTAGGGCTTGTCCAGTGCCGATTCCATGGCGGTCAGTTTCTCCGCCAGCTGATCGGCATCCACCTGGTAGCTGCCTGCCTGAATTCGGTTGTAGATCTGGATGACCCGGGTGGCGTCCACTTCAGGCAGTTCGTCGAGATGCTGCTTCAGGCGCTCCACCTGTTCGGCGAGAAGCTGCAAGTCATCCGGGCTGAGCCGGGCTTCAACCTCTGCATCCGCATTACGTTTGTTTCTGAACTCAGTCACCACGCTGGTGTGCTGCTCCTGCCCGGGCGAGGATTGCCGGAAAGTACTGGGTTGTCTACTACTCACTGTAACGATGCATTCCCTGCTTTGGTTCAATTCTCTGGCCCCGGGGAGCTGGCGCTCCAGGGCGGCTTTCTGTGTTCCCTCGATCATGGATCCTTCCAGTTTTTCGACAGCAGGGTGACTCAGGCTTTATTTATAACGACTGCCACGTGGATATCTTTAAACGCACAATTCGGGCCAATCTATATCTTGCTCAGTCGAATTCTGGGCTTGGGCGGGGGTGAAAGGAATACCGTATATTGCTGAAAAATAACAATATATTTATCTCATCCACGGGGGTAAAGCAGGGCAGGCAGGGTAATGACCAGTTTTTCCATTGCCTGGTACAAATCCACAACCCTGTTGTATAACCCACCGAAAACCGGGCGAATCGATCTGTCGGCTGGGAAGTTTTCCCGGGTAAATTACCCAAACCCTGCCAGGGAGGCCTGAACCACATCATGCCAACCCGGTTTCTTCCCCTGTTTGGCCCTTTAATCTGTCGACTTTTCTTTGCAGCACTTTCATTCTTGGTGAAACTGGGTTTGGAAATGAGTAAAGGTTTGGCTGGATCAGGTCGTACTAGTAGCGGGCTGGAATAGCATTAAACCAGCCAGGACTGATGCCGGTGCGGCGACATGCCGCATTGTGATGCGATGAACAGTCCAATAGTATCCGGGCACCACCAAGGTTGTGAGGGAATAAACTTAGTGGGATACCCCAAAAATTGTGATGCAGTACCGGTTGCGAATATGCCGGAGTAATACACTGGTTTTTTTTGCTCTCTCGGCATGACCTGAAATTCCCGAAATCTGAAACACAAGCTGTAGACGTATCAAACAGGAATGCTTTCGACTAATAGCGCTTGCATAAACAGAGTCGATACCGGTTAAAGGAACTTATTCGCACTGCATTGGACAAACAAGCAATAGAGTAAAAATTAAAAGTCGCGGTTTAACTGCGAACGATCCTAACACTTAGTTGTTGTGAAACGTTCATCCACCCCATAAACTACAACTGTTGTCTGTATCTCAAACGCCATGCACACAGTAATCGAAACCAACGACGCACTTTTCCAGCAGCACTGGAATACTTTATTTAGTAATGACCCGGTGCAACATCCGCTGTATGAATCCTGTTCCCAGAAGAATGAAGGGCAGCCTGGAGTCGTTGAAGATCCATCAGGCAATTACAAAGACTGTTCATTTCTGATCGTTTCCGAGAATCAACCAATCTTCGGTTGTAGCGTCACTCTGCATGTGGATCAGCTTGGACGAAAAAGGCTGGGGTACTTTGGGCTCGATGCCTATACCCACGTAAATCGGGCCAGCCTGGACAAGCCTTCCAATAATTTTTCCCCCGAAGCCATTCGTCTTTTGCAGCAACACATCGATCAACTGTTAGAGCAGGAACGACCCGAAGCCATCGATTACTTCGATCCGGTAAGTTGCGGGGTCATGTCACCAGTCACCCAGGTTTTACTGCAAAAGGGCGCCATGCCAACAGTCCACCAGGTGCAACTTATAAATTTGCAGTATTCAAAAGCGGAGCTGTTTGCCCACCTCAGTGAAGATTGCCAGCAAAATTTACTGCAAGCAGAGGCGGCGGACTTGTCGATCGAAACAGCGGTTGTTGCCAGTGATGAAGCTTTTATTGATGTGGAGTTGCCCCTGGAATCTGAACTCGAATCCCAGGAGCAGTCCATACAGGCTCATCGCCTACAAAATTACCTGCAGATTCTGAATCGCGGCCAGGGCTTCCTGGTGCAGGCAACCATCGACAAGGCACTTGCGGCCAGCGCGCTGTTCGTTCACAGCAACCGAACCTGCCAGTTTGTGTATGCAGATCTGTTGCAAGATGGCAGCCACAGCAACTTTCCCGGGCGACAGTTGCTGCAGCAGGTCGTTTGGCAGGGCATGCTGGAAGGCAGGGCTCGTGGTTGCGAGCTCTTCGATTTTGGTTATCAACAAGCTGACGCCGCAGTCGGGAATCGTCCGGTGCTGGCGCCCGAAGATTTTGGTGGTGTATCACACACTCGCTTGAAGGTTTCCCTGTCAGTCGGTAGTTCAATTCCGGCGCACTAACTGGCGTAACCCCCCTGATTCATTCCCCAACTTTTGCCGCAGAATTTCTTTGGAATAATTGTTGATCCCTGAAGATTTGCCTACAGGGATTTGCTATAGTCCGTGCATCACAGAGCCATTGCAGGATGCCTGGCAACGTTCAGTTTGGGCAGAAGCAGTGCAATGTAGCCTTTAAAAAAGTGACGAGTCCAATGAGGGATCATTCTTGAAGACTGCCGCACAATGCTAGACACCCCCGAATCACCAAAAATCCTTGTCGTTAACGACGACGACCAATCCAGACACGATCTGCAAACCATTCTCGGCTTCATCGGTGAAGCGTCACTCACCGCCAGTTCATCCCATTGGGCTGAGCAGTGTGAATCCCAAAACATCAGCCCCGCCCAGATTTGTGCTGCGCTGATCGGAAATTTTCCAGAACCGAAATTGAGTGAGCTGCTTACGTCCGTGCATGCCTGGGAAGCGGGCACCCCGTTCATTTTATTGGGAGAAAAACCCACCGAACTCGATGCCGATTCGGAATTGCATTCGCGAATCATCGCCTGCCTGGACGGCGAACTCAGTTACGAGCCGCTACTGGATGCTCTGCACAAGGCCAAACTGTTCCACGAGCATTACAACCGTCTGCGGGATTTCGAAGGCGTGCGGGACTACAACATGTTTCGCAGCCTGGTGGGGCAGAGTGAGGCGGTCCAACGTGTTCGTCACATGATGGGGCAGGTGGCCAGCAGCGAAGTCAGCGTGATGATTACCGGTGAGTCGGGCACAGGCAAAGAAGTGGTTGCCCGCAACCTGCACTTGAACAGCTCCCGGGCAGACAAGCCTTTCATTCCGATCAATTGCGGGGCCATTCCACGGGAGCTACTGGAAAGCGAGCTGTTTGGTCACGAGAAAGGGGCTTTTACCGGCGCCGTTTCCGCCAGGGCAGGTCGTTTCGAGCTGGCCGATGGTGGCACGCTGTTTCTCGACGAGATCGGCGACATGCCCTTGAGTATGCAGGTTAAGCTGCTGCGGGTATTGCAGGAACAATGTTTTGAGCGCGTCGGTGGCATGCAGACCATTCAGGCCGATGTGCGCATTCTGGCGGCCACGCACAAGGATCTGGAAGCCATGATCGAGCGCGGTGAATTTCGTCAGGATCTTTATTACCGGCTCAATGTGTTTCCCATTCCCATGCCTTCACTGCGGGAGCGCATGGAAGATATTCCGTTGTTGTTAAACGAGCTCATCGCTGAGCTGGAAGCCGAGGGGCGGGGTTCGGTGCGGTTTAATTCCAGTGCCATCGCGGCCCTGTGCAGCTACTCCTGGCCCGGCAACGTGAGGGAGTTGGCTAATCTGGTTGAACGCATGGCAATACTCCACCCCCATGCGATCGTCGGAGTTCAGGACTTGCCGGAAGCATTTCAGCGGCTGGATTACTCTCGGCCCGGCAGTGACAGCGCCAATCAACAAGCTGTCCAGGCTGACGGGCATGATAACGATGTCGCTGCGGACGACGACGAGCTTTTGCCTATGAAGGGCATTGATTTGAAGGAGTATCTGGCGAACCTGGAAAAGAGCCTCATCGCCCAGGCCCTGGATGACAGTCAGGGTGTGGTAGCGCGCGCAGCAAACAGATTGCAGATCAGGCGCACCACCCTGGTGGAGAAGATGCGTAAATACCAGTTACAGCGGCCAACAACTCCGCCGGTGGTCGATGATGATCCCCGTGGCGTGGACGATTAAGCTCAAAAGATTCCAGTAAGACAATCCAGTCCTATCCAATCAAGGCAGGGGCGTAACCGTCTCTCCATCTACCAATGCCATGGTGAGCGCCAATTCGATTTGCAGTCCCGATGGATTACCTTGCTCGATTCGCACCAGCAAATTTTCCCAGTCCTGAGCCAGCCAGATTTCCGTAGAGCGCCCGTTCTCGGTTTCGCGCACGCGCTCCAGCTTCAGGCAACGCAGCCGCCCCAGCGGCGTGGTAATAATTTCTTCGCCCAGCACTCGAAACTGGTGCTCCTCAATGACTGGTCCGTCCACCAGGGAGTATTGCAACAACCTGGTTGAATCGTTTTCGCCTTGCTCCTCTTTCACCTCAAGCAAATCCAGCGCCAGGGCAAGCTGGTAGGTCATTTGGTCGAGCACGCCATCTTTCAACTCCAGGGTCCAGGACTGGTCTTCTTCCGCGCTGATGGCCATCTTGGCATCCCAGTTAAAACTCACCGACTCCACATCGGAGCTGACGCCGGATACCTGGTAGTGATATTGCTCAGGCTGAATCTGTTGTCCAGTCCAGAAAAACTCCGATGACTGTTCCAGGTCGCCGATCTCAATGCCCCCAACCTTGGCTTCCAGTGAGATATTCAATCGGTAACGCTCATCTCCCTGGTGTACCAGGTGGCGCTCGGCGTTGCCGCTGATGCCATTGGTGCTGGCCTCATAGTAAGCAGAGAACTCTGTGAGCTCCTGTGCATGGGAAGGGGCGGGGAGTAACAGCGCGGCGGCAAGCATTGTCATTGCCAGCCGGCAAATTTCCCGTAGACGAATCGTCATGATTGCTCCACTCCGTGAGATCCGATGGGCTGTCCGTCGAGAACAGCCTTGTTGTCTTCCAGCTTTAATCTGTTACTGGCAAACCAGGAAACGACCTGTGGGTAAATCACGTGTTCTTTCTCCAGCACCCTGGCTGCCAGGCTCTCGGCCGTGTCATCGGGCTTAACTGGGACTTGCTCCTGAGCGATCACCGGTCCGCCATCCAGTTCTTCGGTGACGAAGTGAACCGAGACTCCATGTTCTGTGTCGCCCGCATCCAGCGCGCGCTGATGGGTGTTAATGCCTGGATACTTGGGTAACAGGGAGGGGTGGATATTGAGCGTCCGGCCCGCGTAATGGGCAACAAAGTCAGTGCCCAGTATGCGCATAAAACCGGCCAGGACGAGCAGGTCCGGCTGGAACCGATCGATAGCTTGCATAAGAGCCAGGTCGAATTCTTCCCGGCTGGAGAAATCCTTGTGGTTAACCACGGCAGTCTCGATACCGGCCTGTGCCGCCCGCTGCAGGCCGAAGGCATCCGCCTTGTTGGAAATCACCGCAACAATGTTGTAGTCGAGGTCGGCACTCTGATCAATCAGCGCCTGCAGATTGGAACCATTGCCGGAAATCAGCACGACAACTTTACAGTGCGTATTCTCCATTGTTCGGCCTATCGTCTATCCTGATGGTTGCAGCACTACTGTGTCAGAACTAATGGTGCTAAATGTGGCGCTAAACGTAAGTGCTGATCAATTTAGCACAACAGGGTTGGTGCTATTGCCCTGGCTGGCGATCTCGCCAATGACCCGGGCTTGTTGACCCTGCGCCGCCAGCGTATCGAGGGCAACATTTACCTCAGCTGAATGAACACACAGCACCAGGCCGATGCCACAGTTGAAAGTGCGGTACATCTCGGTTTCCTGCACATTTCCCTGGGATTGGAGCCAGGAGAAGATTTCTGGTCGCTGCCAGCTGCTGGTGTCGATGATAGCCTGCGCGTCTTTCGGCAAAACCCGTGGCAGGTTCTCGGTAATACCTCCCCCGGTGATATGTGCTATGGCGCTGACCTCGACCTTTTCCAACAGCGCCAGAACGGCTTTCACATAAATGGTGGTAGGGGTCAGCAGGACTTCACCGAGAGTAGAGTCTCCGAATGCATCGTCCAGTCCAGCACCGCTGCGTTCAAGTATTTTGCGAATCAACGAGTAGCCATTGGAGTGGGGGCCTGAAGAATCGACGCCGATGAGCACGTCGCCAACTTTTACCCGGGATTGATCGATAATGCGTGACTTCTCCACCACGCCTACGGCAAAGCCAGCCAGGTCGTAGTCTTCACCCTGGTACATACCTGGCATCTCGGCAGTTTCTCCACCCACCAGCGCGCAGCCAGCCTGCTCGCAACCGGCACCGATTCCACTGACCACCTGCGTGGCCGTGTCCACATTGAGGCCGCCCGTGGCGTAATAATCGAGAAACAGCAATGGCTCAGCACCACAAACAATCAAATCGTTCACGCACATGGCCACCAGGTCGATACCGATGGTGTCATGGCGATTCATGGCCATGGCCAGTTTGAGTTTGGTGCCCACGCCATCGGTGGCAGGCACCAGCACGGGGTGTTGGTAGCGGGAAGGGAGTTCACAGAGAGCACCAAAGCCACCCAGTTCCGACAGCACTTCAGGACGGTTGGTCTTGCGAGTAACTGTCTTGATGGCTTCGACCAGCGCATTGCCGGCGTCGATATCTACCCCTGCGTCGCGGTAGCTGAGAGATTCGGGGTTTTCGGGATTAGTGCCGGAGTCGCCATTGCTGGGCATTGCGTTGCTTTCCTTGTGTTTCGAGGCAGGCGAAGTTTATCAGGATGTGCCCCTCACGTCAGGGTGTGTGCCGCTTGCCGTTAGCAGTGATCACAATTTATACAGTATTATCACCACTATGAGGATTCATTCCGTTTCAACTTTCCTGGCCGCACTGTTGCTCCTGGCAACCTGTCTGTCAGGCTCAGTATCTGCCCTGCAAGTCACAGGGTTGTATAGCCACAGAATTCCGGTAAGCAATGAGAGTGACGCCGAGCGCGACCGTGCTTTTCGCGAAGCGCTGGCCGCGGTTATCGTCAAGGTCACCGGTGACCGCCGCTGGCTGGAAACAGCCGCAGTGGAGCAGGCGCTGCAAAACGCGGAGAGTTATGTGGAAGCCATCTCCTATGCGGTGGAGACGGTGCCCGTGGTGCGTGAAGCGTCGGCTGAAGATCCCGACGAGGAGGCGGAGCAGACTACAGAACAACTGGATGCTGACCAGGAAACAGAACAACCCGCTCCTGCCCAGCCGCTCACCAGGCAACAGCGTTATGTGGAAGTCGATTTCTCTTCCAGGCTGATCGATCGCTTGCTCACCAACGCCAATATTCCGGTCTGGAACAGCAACCGCCCCAGTGTGCTGGTGTGGATGGCCTTGCAGACACCCGAGGGCGACCGCAGCCTGCTGACCGCCGATATTAACCAGGACATCATAGACAGCATCCAGGAATTTGCGGCAAGAAGGGGACTGCCGGTGATCTTCCCGGTGCTGGATTTTGAAGATCGCCGCAACCTGTCTGAAGACATGGTGTGGACACTGGACGAAGAAGCGATCTTGCGTGCCAGCGCTCGCTACGATGCCGACAGCGTGCTCACCGGTCGTCTGCATTTTACCGCCAGCGGAGAACTGGTCGGCCTGTGGCAATTCCTGTTTCAGGACCGGGCTGAAGTATTCGATGGCTTCGACACCGATCTGCAAGAGTATCTGCATGCTCCCCTGGATCGAATCACCACCCAGCTGGCCAGCTATTTCGCCATTGTCCCGGAGGCAGAGGATATTCAGTCGGTACGACTGCAGGTTGACGGGGTAGGTGATCTGCAGGATTACTCTTCACTGATCGCCTATGTGAGCAACCTGGGGCTGGTGCAGGCGGTTGCGCCGGCGGCAATCGACGGTGAGCGCCTGGAGCTGGAACTGGATGTGCTCGGTGATGGCAGGCAACTGTTTGAACTGATCGCCCTCGACCGCGACCTGTTGCCCATCGAGAGTTCCCAAACGGGTGGAGAGCCGGTTCTGCATTATCGTTGGACCCGTTAAGCCATGACTTATTCTCCTCCAGAGCAGCTACTGCTCGGCGTCTCGCTGCGTGACGAAGCCACCTTTGACAATTTCCATGTCAGTCAGGCGAATTCAGCGCTGCTAAGAAGCCTGACCACACTCAGCAAAGACGATCACCTTACCTACCTGTGGGGAGCCGCCTCGTCTGGACGAACCCATCTGGCTCAGGCCCTGTGCCACCAGCAGGCGGAATCCGGCCTCGCCTCACTGTATCTGCCATTGCAGGAACATGAATCTCTGGCGCCGGATATGTTGCAGGGTGCCGAAGGCCTGGCCATGGTGTGCATTGATGATGTGGACGCCATTGCAGGCGAGACGGACTGGGAACAGGCCCTGTTTCAACTCTACAATGAGTTGGCCGGGACTGAGACCCGACTGGTGGTAACCGCAGCCTGTGCTCCGCAGTATTTGCCCATGCAGTTAAAAGACCTGGTGTCCCGATTGCAATCGGGTGCGGTGTACCAACTGGCCACCCCCGATGATGAGGAGAAACGGGCAATACTGCGCAAACGTGCGGCCATTCGGGGCATGGATTTGAGCGATCAGGTGGCTGACTTCGTGGTGCAGCGCGCTGAAAGGTCGCTACAGAGTCTGATGTCCATTCTGGACAAGCTGGACAAGGCTTCGCTGGAAAAAGGTCGTCGCATCACTATCCCGCTGATCAAGGAAGTGTTGGGCTGGTAATAGTCAGACTGAGTCGCTGCGGTGCTGCTCCGCTTCACTCACTACCTCATCAGTGCGCTCTTGCTTGTTCGCAATTCTAATTGTCCACATCAGACTACTGAATAACAGAAGGCATAACACAGCTTCTATGATCCCCTGTAACTGCCGTGCTGGATCGAATGCCACCTGTACACCATGAATGAAATAAAGAAGCACCAGCAAGCTTAGCCATAGGCAGATTCGTTTGTTGCGGCGGTGCAAGCCGGGCGCAAAGGGTAACAGGGGCAATATCTGCAGGACCCAGATAACGAGTGTGGTGAAGCGGACAGAATCCAGCGCCTGCAGGCTGACAAAACCGAAGAATGCAATCAGGCAGTAGTACAGTGCCAGCGTGGTGAGCTGAACTATGGACCGGGGCTGGGCAGTTGTTGCCGGTGTGTTCACGAGGCCTCGTTAAGGGTCAGGCTTAGCCGGGCGACGCGTTGGCCCAGGGCGATACAGAGTTCTTCTTCGTCTTCGCTGATGGGCCGTGCACTTTCCGGGCCTGCCACATGGCTGGCGCCGTAGGGGGTTCCTCCGGTCTGCGTGCGATTCAGGCCCGCCTCGGTATAGGGAATGCCACAATAGATCATGCCGTGGTGCAGCCAGGGCAGGGCCATGCTCAGCAGTGTGGATTCCTGGCCACCATGGAGCGAAGAGCTGGAGGTAAAACAGGCAACTGGTTTGTCGATCAGTTTACCCGCAGACCACAGCCCGCCGGTTTGATCGACAAAATAGCGCAAGGCCGAAGCCATCTGGCCAAAGCGGGTTGGGCTACCAACAATGAGCCCAGCGCAGTCGCGCAGGTCTTCTTCGCTGCAGTAAATCGCACCGTCTTCAGGGATCTCTGCGGCGCTGGCTTCGGTGTCCGGGGACACGGGTGGCACCGTGCGCAGGCGTGCTTCGATACCGGAATGCTTTTCAACCCCGCGGCCGATCAACTGCGCCATTTTGGCTGTCGCACCATAGCGGCTGTAATAGAGCACCAGAATATAAGGCATTGATTCAGTCATGGATGAGTTCCAGTACTTTCTCCGGAGGGCGACCGATGATGGCCCGATCACCGCGAACCACAATGGGGCGTTCAATCAGACGGGGGTGTTTGGCCACAATATCGAAGACGATCTCTTCGCTGAGTGATTCGTCGCCCAGGCCAAACTGTTCGAACTCTGCCTCGCTGCGACGAAGAATATCGCGTATGCCCAGGTTCAGTTTCTCCAGCAAGGCTTCTAGCTGCTCCCTGTCTGGCGGGGTATCCAGATACAGCACCACTTCCGGGCTAATGTCATTTTCTTCCAACAGTGCCAGGGCGGCACGGGATTTGGAGCAACGGGGATTGTGATAAATAGTGATTGCGGTCATAGCTCTACCAATATTTCGATCTTTAGACATGAAAGCAGGACGCTTTCTTAACTTGTAGCCTCTGCTCTCTTCATTCCATTTTCAGTTTCATTTCCATCTTCATTGCCTTTCAGTGCATCCACAAAGGCCTTCTCGCCCAACTGTTTTTCCACCAGGGTGTTAATTTCTTCCTGAAACTGCTCGATGGTCTGAATGTCCCGGGAATTGGCCTCGGCGTTCTCCTGGTTTTCATCCAGGTCTCTTAACTTCTCCCAGATATCGACCAGGGAGCAATTGCTGATCGCATGGCTCGGCAGATAACGGGGTGGCTCATCATCGGTGGTGCTGATCATGCCGATGGACTTGAGATTATCCAGCGCTTTTTCCAGGGTAACAGGGGAGATTTGCAACTCGGTCAGCAGCTCATGTTCACTCAGTGCCCGACCCCCGCTATTGAACTGGCGAATGATTGCCAGTGCGGTGGCGAGTGTAGCCTGCTCGGTTTGGGCGATGCTCAGCTTCGGTTCGGTCCTGCCGGAGCGGGCCTTGCCCGGATTCTGGTGGTAGAACGCGATACTGCTGCCAACCAGCGCGACCAGCCAGCCGATAAACAGGAAGAACATGATGGCAATGGGTGAGGCAAATGCCAGGTAAAGATTTTCGCGCAGTGGCGAAATAAAGAAGCCCTGAAAGACGGTGCCCATGAGCTTCCAGCAAAAAGTAGTCACCAGTCCGCCAATAAAAGCTGACGAAAACTGCACCTTGGTATTGGGCAAAAAGCCATAGGCAAAGGCAAAGGCCAGGGACATCAGCAGGATTGAAGTAATGTAGGCGGTTACCGGGAGTATGACGCTGCCAATGGCCAGGCCTTCAAGGAAGCTGGTGAAGAAGTTGGTGTTGATATAGGACGTAATGCTGATAGAGAGAAACAGCAGCAGAGGGCTGACAATCACCGCGAAAAGATACTCACTGAAGCGACTGGTAAACGAACGGCCCTTTTTCACTGCCCAGATGTAATTAAAGGCAGTTTCAATCTTGTGCATCATGTCCAGCACGATCCAGATCAGGAAGCCAAGGCTGGCAACCCCAATGAGTTGAACCTGCAGGTTGTCCACATAGTTCAGGATTTGTGAGGTCATCTCGTTGGCACGTTCGCCCAGCGGCTCGAGCAGGGTGAGCAGAGTCGGTTCCAGGGCGTTGTGTACGCCAAACCCCTTGAGCACGGCAAAGGTGAGTGCAAACAGGGGGAAAAAACCAACCACACTGGTAAATACCAGGCTCATGGCGCGCAGGGACAGCTGGCCCTGGGCCAAATCACGCACGATGGCGACCAGTATCTGCGTGGCGCGAGTGAGCGTGCGTTGCCACCAGGGCATCACGGAAAAATCCTGTTGCCACAGCAGGCTGTGCATTTTCTGCTGCAGCAGCCTGGCTTCGGCTTGTAGTCTGGTAAATTGCAGTGCCATCAGTTTTCCTGATTAAAGATTGGCCAGTATTATACGGGAATCAGTAACTTATAGCCGGAATCTCAGGAAATCAGGCGTATGGATGATGAAATGGGCACGACACTGAGCCTGACCGGTTTGGTCAAGGGGCGGGTACAAGGGGTGTTTTTCCGCGCGGAAACCCAGGCGACAGCGCAGCGATTGGGAATCCAGGGCTGGGTGCGTAATACTGTCGAGGGGCACGTTGAAGTTCTGATCAGTGGCAAAGAAGAGGCGGTGCAGAAAATGCGAAGCTGGTTATTGCAAGGGCCACCCAGGGCGAGAGTGGACAGCCTCGAATTGCAGGAATGTCAGGCAGACGATTTGCAAGGATTTGAAATCAGGTATTAGTGCGCGGGCTTTCCTGCCTGCTGTGCAGCAGTCCAAAGTGATTGGAGAAAATCTTTCGCCTGGTCTTTGTTGATCATCTGCTTTTCCCCATCACGGCGCGCGGTGTATTCCACATTGTCTTCGGCCAGTGTGCGCGCTGAGACCACGATGCGATGGGGGAAACCAATCAGCTCACTCTCCGCCAGTTTGACGCCAGGGCTGGTTTTCTTGTCACGGTCGTCCAGTAGCACTTCCATGCCCAATGCAGTGGCTTGCTCGTATAGCGTTTCGGAGACTTCCACCACCTGTTCAGATTTGTGGGCATCCAGTTGCACGATCACCAGGTGAAAGGGTGCGATGTTGTCGGGCCAGATGATGCCCCGGTCGTCGTGATTCTGTTCGATGCAGGCAGCGACAACCCGGGTTACGCCAATGCCATAACAACCCATGGTCATCACCACGGCTTTGCCGTTTTGATCGAGCACTGTTGCATCCATGGCCTGACTGTATTTTTGTCCAAGCTGAAAAATATGACCCACTTCGATGCCGCGCTTGATGGCGAGCTTGCCATTTCCATCGGGGCTGAAGTCGCCTTCCTGAACCCTGCGAATGTCAGCAGTTTCATCAAAACGACAGGGGCTGCCCCAGTTGGCATCACGCAAATGTTTACCGGGCTCATTGGCGCCGCAAACGAAATTGCTCAGTTCGGTCACCGAAGGGTCAGCGATGATGCGCAGCGAAATCTTGTGGGGTCCGATGCACCCGGGTGGACAAGAGAATGCAGCTTCGATGGCACTGTCCTCGGCGAATTCCAGTGGCGCGTAGACACCCGCCAGTTTCTCTGCCTTGGTGGCGCTGAGTTCCTGATCGCCGCGCAACAGCAAAGCCACCAGTTCATCGCTGCGCTCACCGTTTGCATCTTCAGCATGCACCACCAGGGTTTTGACCAGTTGCGCCGGTGCAACTTCCAGGGCAGCAGCCACGGCCTCGACGCTGTGGGCTTCTCCGGTTTCAACTTGGACAGCTTCCCGTGCTGCTTCGGCTTCGGGTGCGAAAGCTACCTTTCCATCAGCCAGTTCGATGTTCGCAGCGTAGTCGCTGCCATCACTGAATACGATCTCATCTTCTCCTGAATCTGCCAGCACATGAAATTCATGGGACGTGCTGCCGCCGATATTGCCTGAATCCGCAATGACCGGACGATAGTCCAGTCCCAGCCGGTCAAAGATGGCACAGTAAGTCTGGTGCATGACTTCGTAAGTGGCCTGTAAAGACTCATCATCCACATGGAAGGAGTAGGCGTCCTTCATGATGAATTCCCGCGAACGCATGACGCCAAAGCGGGGCCGTCGCTCATCGCGGAATTTGGTCTGTATCTGATAGAGGTTGGCGGGCAACTGTTTGTAGCTGGATATCTCGTTACGCACCAGGTCGGTGATGACTTCTTCGTGGGTGGGGCCCAGGCAGAAATCCCGTTCGTGCCGATCCTGGAAGCGCAGCAGTTCTGGCCCCATGTCGGCCCAGCGGCCTGATTCCTGCCACAGCTCTGCATGCTGTACCACTGGCATGGAGACTTCCATGGCGCCACTGCGATCCATTTCCTCGCGCACAATCTGGCTCACCTTGTGCAGCACTCGAGTACCGAGTGGTAACCAGGTGTAGAGGCCACTGGCGAGCTTGCGGATGAGGCCGGCACGCAACATCAGTTGATGACTGATGACTTCCGCATCGGCAGGGGTTTCCTTGACGGTGGCTAACAGATACTTGCTGGCGCGCATTTTTACTTTCCGAGAAATAAGAAAGGCAGCCATGGGCTGCCTTTCTGTTACTTTGATCTGTGTTGTGAGATGCCGGATCTAATCCGGTTCTATCTTACAGCGCAAATTCTTTGAGTTTCTTCAAAGGCAGAACTTTAACGCGGGTAGTTGCTGGCTTTCTTGGGATGTCCATCAACTCACCTGGGCGGAAAGGATTCGGTACACCTTTGCGCGCTGGGCGAGCAGGGCGAACCACAGATTTGATCTTCAGCAGACCAGGCAGAGTAAACTCGCCCACTGCTCTCTTCTTGATATGACGCTCGATCAGTACGGCGAGTTCGTCAAGAACTGCGGCCACTTCTTTCTTGCTCAATTCGGTGTTGGTCGCAATTTCATTCAGGATTTCGGTTTTTGTGTACTTCTTTTGAATTGCTGGTGCTTTCTTGGAAGTTGCTGCGCCTTTTTTCTTGGCAGCGGAGGATTTCTTTTTTACAGCCATGCCCGTTCTCTTTTATGTCTATCGAATGAATCGAATCGTTGTTTGTGATTGCTACCAAGCAGACAAATTTAAGTGTCTGACTGAAGTAACGCCTGGATAGTTTTTTGGTTCTTTTTTTATTGTGATTCGACAAGCAGGATACGCATTCGCCGGTCGAGTCAAATCAGGGGGAGTATTTATAAAGCATTCACCTCTCGCTCGCAAGTAATTCCTTGGTGATTACGGTAATTAGTGTCTATTTCGAAAGCCCGGTAAAAATAGTCTGAAAATTGGATTCTCAATAATTTTGCCTTGCTGCTTTTTTATCCTGTCAAGAAGCAAAGCCAGGGCAAAAATTGCCGATGCAATATTGTCGGGCATCTTTTCGGCCATGAACAAATTTTGTGCAAAGTTGCTGATCGCTGCTTTTTGTTGAAAAACTATCGGCGAGCTTGCGCCAATTTGCATTGATCTGCTTAGTCGTTGTATTTGAAACAGGGGCAAATTCCAGTCGTTCTTCCAGTCGCCATAGGGCTTCAGCCATGGGCGTTATTCGTCCTGGTGATATCCCAGAAGGGAAACACATGGGGTATAATCGCGCGTTTTTGGCTGGCGGAGCCAGCAGTTGCAAGCAGGTGGGGTACCCGTTACCCCTGACGAGACAAACATGCCCATTTACGAATATCAGTGTCAGCAGTGCGGCCACCAATTAGAAGCGCTGCAAAAAATAAGCGACCCGCCGTTGTCGGAGTGCCCGCAATGCCAGGAACAGGCCTTGCACAAGCTGGTCTCGGCCGCGAGCTTCAGGCTCAAGGGTGGGGGCTGGTACGAGACTGACTTCAAGAGCGGCAACAAGAAGCACCTTGCCGATTCCGGAGATGGCGGCGCCACCAATGGAGCTGGCGCTGGTGCCGATAGCGGTGAAGGTGGGAAGAGTCCCGCGAAGGATTCCAAAGACACCGGCAAGTGCGACAAATCTGCCAGCAGCGAGAGCAAAGGGTCCGATAGCGAGAAAAAAGCCAAGCCCGCTGCCAGCGGTGATGGCAAGAAAAGCCCAGCCAGCGGCAAGTAATTCTCATCAAATGCCGCCCGAGGGGCGGACTACTCACAGGAACACATTATGCGCAGTCATTATTGCGGCGAATTGAACGAAACCCATGTTGACCAGGAGGTCACTCTGAATGGTTGGGTGCATCGCCGTCGAGATCACGGGGGAGTGATCTTTCTGGACTTAAGAGATCGGGAAGGCATCGCCCAGGTTGTATTCGACCCGGACACCGAGGAAAGCTTTGCCACCGCTGAGGGTGTTCGCAATGAGTTTGTGCTGGAAGTCAAAGGCAAGGTCAGGTTGCGACCCGAAGGCACCATCAATGCCGATATGGCCACCGGAAAAATCGAGGTATTAGGCAAGGAGATCACCATCCTCAATGCCTCGAAGACACCTCCCATGCAACTGGATGAGTATGCGGATGTGGGTGAAGAAGTCCGCTTGCACTACCGTTACATCGATCTGCGCCGTCCCGAGATGCTGGAGAGGATGAAGTTTCGCTCCAAGGTCGCCAATACGGTGCGCAATTTTATGGATGAGAATGGCTTTCTGGATATTGAAACGCCGCTGCTCACCCGCGCCACTCCGGAAGGGGCACGTGATTACCTGGTGCCCAGTCGAACTCACCCGAATCGATTCTTTGCTCTGCCGCAATCTCCGCAGCTGTTTAAACAGATCCTCATGGCCTCTGGCATGGATCGCTACTACCAGATCGCCAAGTGTTTTCGTGATGAAGACTTGCGGGCGGACCGGCAGCCGGAATTTACCCAGATCGATGTGGAAACCTCTTTCATGAACGAAGAGGAAATCATGGCTGTGATGGAAGAGCTGATCCGACACGTGTTCAAGAAACACATGAATACGGACCTGGGCGAATTTCCGCGCCTGAGCTACGCCGATGCCATGCGCCGCTTTGGGTCAGACAAGCCTGACCTGCGAATTGATCTGGAACTGCAGGATATTGCCGAGCTGATGAAAGAGGTGGAATTCAAAGTCTTCAGCGGCCCGGCCAATGACCCGAATTGCCGGGTAGCTGCACTGCGGGTGCCGGGTGGGGCGTCACTGAGCCGCAAGGTTATTGACGACTACACCGACTATGTAAGCATCTTCGGCGCCCGCGGTCTGGCCTGGATCAAGGTCAACGACAGCAGCGCGGGTATAGAAGGGTTACAGTCGCCGATCATCAAATTTATCGGCGAAGAGGTCACTGCGCAGTTGATGTCTGAATTAGGCGCAGAGACAGGGGATATTATCTTCTTCGGTGCGGACAAGACCCGCATTGTGAACGAGGCCTTGGGCGCGTTGCGTCTCAAGGTGGCCCAGGATCTGGACCTGGTCAAAGACCAGTGGGCGCCGCTGTGGGTGGTGGACTTCCCCATGTTCGAGGAAGACAGCGACGGCAATCTGACTTCACTGCATCATCCTTTTACGGCGCCGTCCTGTGATACCGAGCAACTGAAAAAAGAACCGGCTACTGCCCTGTCGCGAGCCTACGACATGGTGCTCAATGGCACCGAATTAGGTGGAGGCTCGGTGCGTATTAACCAGCCGGCCATGCAAGAGGCGGTGTTCGAGGTGCTGGGTATTGGTGACGAGGAAGCCAGGGAAAAATTCGGTTTCCTGCTGGACGCATTAAGCTATGGCTGCCCGCCCCATGGGGGCATTGCCTTCGGTTTCGACCGCTTGATCATGTTGTTGACCAATGCGTCATCGATTCGCGACGTGATCGCCTTCCCCAAGACGCAAACGGCGGCCTGTCCATTAACCGATGCGCCGGGAGCGGTATCAGCCACGCAGCTGCGTGAGTTGAATATCCGTTTGCGGGAAAAGAAGCCAGCCAGTTAAAGTTAAGCATCAGGGTATTCGACGAGGAAAATTCAAAGGTTTTTGAGAGGAGCCTATGGCAGGTCACAGTAAATGGGCCAACATCAAGCATCGCAAGGCGGGCCAAGACGCCAAGCGAGGCAAGATATTCACCAAGATCATCCGTGAACTGACGGTCGCTGCCAAGATGGGTGGTGGCAGTGTGGATGACAACCCTCGGCTGCGGGCGGTGGTCGACAAGGCGCTTGGGGCCAATATGACCCGCGATACCATCGACCGGGCAATTGCCCGGGGTGCTGGCACCGCAGAAAGTGAGAACCTGGAAGAGCTGAATTACGAGGGCTATGGTCCGGGTGGGGTGGCTATTCTCTGCGAGACGCTGACCGACAACAAGAATCGCACCGTGGCGGAAGTGCGCCATGGCTTCAGCAAGTTTGGCGGGAGTCTGGGGACCAATGGGTCGGTTGCCTATTTGTTCGAGAAGACTGGTGTCATCAGTTTTCCCAAGGGGTCTGACGAAGAAGCTTTGATGGAGGTGGCTTTGGAAGCGGGTGCCCATGATGTGGTGAACAATGAGGATGGCAGTATTGATGTGCTGACCACGCTTGAGACTTTTGGGGCGACCCAGGATGCCTTGAAGCAGGCCGGGTTGGCGCCGAAGCGCGCTGAGATGACCATGTTGGCTTCTACTGAGGTGGACCTGGATCTGGATACGGCGCAGAAATTGCTGACTTTGGTTGAGCATCTGGAAGATTTGGACGATGTACAGAATGTGTACAGTAATGCCAATATTTCGGATGAGATTGCTGATCAGCTTTAGCTCTATTCATTTATTGATTTCCCTTCGTTCGGCGTTCGTGCTTTTCGGAGCTCGATTGGGGGTGCCGTTTTTCCGTTCCGTTGGGCCATCCCTGGCCCTCCCGCGTTCCCGTCCCTGGACGCTAGTCACTCCAAAACGACACCCCCAATCGACCTCCTGTCGAACTCAGTGCTTGTGTTTAGATCCGGGATCCTCTGCATGTACGCTTTGCTGTGCTGGGCGAATCAGTGAGATGATGCGGGCATGATTGTTCTTGGTATTGATCCTGGTTCCCGGACTACTGGTTTTGGTGTGATTGATGTTCAGGGAAATAAGCTGAAGTACATCGATTGTGGGTGTATCAAGACCGGGAATGGGGAGTTGCCGGCTCGGCTTAAGGTGATTTTTTCTGAGATTTGCGCGGTGGTGGAGCAGCATTCTCCGGACCAGGTGGCGATTGAAGAAGTGTT
Organism: Gammaproteobacteria bacterium; assembly: GCA_040218615.1. Taxonomy (GTDB): domain Bacteria; phylum Pseudomonadota; class Gammaproteobacteria; order Pseudomonadales; family Pseudohongiellaceae; genus UBA9145. The sequence continues at coordinate 362,771 of JAVJRC010000005.1, read as the reverse complement.
TATGGGGCGCAATGCGGCTTCTGCCTTGAAGCTGGGGCAGGCTCGTGGGGCGGCGATGACGGCTTGTTTGAGTCATGAGTTGCCGGTGGATGAGTATTCGGCGCGGCAGGTTAAGCAGGCGGTGGTGGGTGCCGGGGCTGCGGAGAAGGGGCAGGTTCAGCATATGGTTAAGGCCCTGCTGAGCTTAAGTGATACCATTGCCGAAGACGCGGCTGATGCCCTGGCGGTGGCGATTTGTCATGCCAACACCCATGCCAGCCTGATTCGTATGGCTGGTGCCAAATCTTTTAGTCGCAAACGACTGCGGCGTTAAAACAAGCTTAAATGGTTTAAGGAAAGCTGAATTGATAGGTCGTATTCGCGGCGTTCTGGTTGAGAAGAAGCCCCCGGAAATTCTGGTTGATGTCAGTGGCATTTGCTATGAGGTGCAGGTGCCCATGAGTACTGCCTATCAGTTGCCGGAGGTGGGTAAGGAACTGCAGTTGCATACCCATTTTGTGGTTCGGGATGATGCCCAGTTGCTTTATGGGTTTTATGAGGAGAAGGACAAGACGCTGTTTCGGGCTCTCATAAAAGTGAATGGGGTGGGGCCCAAGATGGCGCTGACTATTCTCTCGGGCATGGATGCGGATGAATTTGTGCGCACTGTGCAGAACAATGATGTGTCGGCCATGGTGAACATGCCGGGGATTGGCAAGAAAACTGCGGAGCGGCTGATTGTGGAGATGCGGGACCGGCTGGTTGACTGGAGTGCCACTGTTAGCAGTGCTGTATCTGCCAGTGGCAGTACTGCTCCTTCTTCTTCTGTCAGCAGGGATGCGGAGACTGCCCTGATGGCCCTGGGTTATAAGCCGCAGCAGGCGAGTAAGGCGATTAACCAGGTACTCAGGGACAATCCTGATGTTGAAGACAGTGAAGCGCTGATCCGGTTGGCGCTCAAGAGTATGCTCTGATTGGGCTGGAGTATTTTGTAAGCAAGGATTATGGAAGAAGAACGAATCATCTCGGCGCAAACTGATCCCATGGAGGAATCTGCGGAGCAGGCTATCCGGCCTTTGAATCTGACTGACTATGTGGGTCAGGAAGAGGTGAAGGCGCAGATGGAGATCTTTATCAGCGCGGCGCAAAAGCGGGGTGAGCCACTGGATCATACTCTGGTGTTTGGCCCGCCCGGACTGGGCAAGACCACGCTGGCCAATATTGTTGCCAATGAATTGAATGTGGCCATTCGGACCACATCGGGGCCGGTGTTGGAGAAAGCGGGTGACCTGGCGGCGATGTTGACCAACCTGGAAGAGGGCGATGTGCTGTTTATTGATGAGATTCATCGTCTCAGCCCGGCCATCGAGGAAATACTGTATCCGGCCATGGAAGATTATCAGCTGGATATCATGATTGGTGAAGGGCCGGCTGCACGGTCTATAAAGTTGGACCTGCCCCCTTTTACCCTGGTGGGAGCAACCACGAGAGCTGGACTGCTGACTTCTCCTCTGCGGGATCGCTTTGGCATTATCCAGCGGCTGGAATTCTATTCCATGGATGAACTCAGCCAGATCGTGACCCGGGCTGCGGGTATTCTGGGCACTGAGATCGATGCCTCGGGCTCGGATGAGATCGCCCGGCGTTCCCGGGGCACGCCGCGGATTGCCAATCGCCTGCTGCGCCGGGTGAGGGACTACGCGGAAGTAAAAGGGGACGGCAAAGTCTCTATCGATGCCGCGACCCAGGCGCTGGATATGCTCAGTATCGACAAGCACGGCTTCGACCAGATGGATCGGCGCCTGTTGCTGACCATGATCGAGAAGTTCGAGGGTGGGCCGGTTGGTATCGATTCCCTGGCAGCGGCACTGAGCGAGGAACGTGATACTCTTGAGGACGTGATTGAGCCCTATCTGATTCAGCAGGGTTTTATAATGCGTACCCCGAGAGGTCGCGTCGTCACCCAATTTGCCTATCGGCATCTGGGGCTAAAGCCCTCCAAGCAAATCGAAGATCTCTTCACTTCTGACTCGTAGTTGGCCGGTTTTCCGACACCTCGGCATTGTTCCTGCTCTGTTTGCCTGTTATTGCCTCTTTTAGGCCATATTTCTTCAGCTTTTTGACTGAATTTGCCGTCCGGGAGTTAGTTTTAGGCCGTTAAATGCGCTTTTGCGAAACTATTTCACAGATTGGCCGAATAAATGCCTTAAACCCCCGGAATTTCGGCGAAAATTCGCAGTCATAAACTATAATTCCTGACTTACTCTGAGCAATTCGATCAATCTGGAGAGACAAAATTGAACAACGGCATCAGTCCTATTGAACTGATTCTGAATGCCAGCCCTGCGGTGCAGATGGTATTCCTGATTTTACTGTTACTGTCGGTAGTGTCCTGGGTGATCATCATTCAGCGCTGGATGGTGTTGTCGGCTGCCCGTAAGGGCATGCTGAGCTTCGAAAACCGCTTCTGGTCCGGCATGGATCTGAGCCAGCTCTATAAGGAAGGCACCCAGATGCAGCAGGAGAATGAGCAGACGGTGGGTATGGAAAATATCTTCCGCGCCGGTTTCAAGGAGTTTATGCGCCTGCGCAAGCAGGGCAGTGTGGACAGGGAAGCGGTCATGGAAGGTGCCCAGCGGGCCATGCGGGTTGCCTATTCCAGGGAAGAGGAGAAGCTGGAAAGACATCTGCCTTTTCTGGCCACAGTGGGTTCTGTTTCTCCCTATATTGGTCTGTTTGGCACGGTGATTGGCATCATGAATGCCTTTCTTGGCTTGGCTGGCCAGGCCCAGGCCACCCTGCAGGTGGTGGCGCCGGGTATTGCGGAAGCACTGTTTGCCACCGCCATTGGTTTGTTCGCGGCGATACCGGCGGTGGTGGCCTACAACCGCTACTCATCCACACTGGACAACGTCACCAGCAGCTATGTGACTTTCAGCGATGAGTTTTCATCGATTCTTCATCGTCAGATACACAGTAACTAGCGACACATACCCGGTGCACAGCTGATTTTATGGATACCATAGTACGCAAGAAGCGAAAGCCCATGAGTGAGATCAATGTGGTGCCCTACATCGATGTGATGTTGGTGTTGCTGATCGTATTTATGGTGACCGCGCCCATGCTGAACCAGGGTATCGATGTGGAACTGCCGCAGGCCAACAACGAGCCACTGGATATCGACGAGAATCTGGAGACGCTGGTGGTATCGATTACTTCCGAGGGCGAATACTTCCTCAGCATTGGCGCCACTGGTGAAGACAGGGAATCGGTTTCACTGGAGACTGTGGGTGAGCAGGTTAGCCGCATTGTCGCGGCAAACCCCGATATCCAGGTTCTGGTTGAAGGCGACACCACTGCTCATTGGGGGGCGATGATCACGTTGATCACCACGCTAAATAATGCCGGGGTGATTAACCCGAACTTTATTACGCAGCCTCTGGACAGCCTGTGAGACCTGACCCGTTTGTTGAATTGTTATGAACAATGTGCTCAACAATCTCATTATCTACAATGGCTATCCTCTGTCGGTAGTGGCAGCACTTGTCTTTCATACCCTGATTTTTGTTCTGCTGTTGTATTTTCAGTCAAACTCTCAGGCGGATTCCCTGGAGTTGGTGCAACCTACGATCATCAAGGCATTGTTCATTGATGAGAATCCCCAGGTAAGAAACGAACGTATTCAGGATCAGCGACGAGCCGAATCAGAGCGCCAGAGAGAACTGGAGCGTCAAAGGGAACTGGAGCGCCAGCGCCAGGAAGCGGCAGAGAGGCAGCGACAGGAAGAGCAGCAGCGCCAGGAAGCTGAGCGCCAGCAGCGTGAGGAAGCACAACGCCAGGCCGCGCTGCGGGAACGGGAAGAACTGGAACGCCAGCGCGCCGAGCAGCTCCGCCGGGAGCAAGAGCGCGACGAAGAGTTGCGCAGGCAGCAGGCAGAAGCCCAGGAACAGGAGCGCAGGCGGCAGCAGGAGCTGGAGCGGCAACGCAGCCAGCAGGCAGCGGCTGAAGCCGCTGCGGCCCAGGCGGCTCGCAATGAATTTGAGCTGGTGCAAAGCGCTACCGGCCTGATACAACAAATTGTGCAGGAGAACTGGTCGAGACCACCGAGTGCACGTAATGGCATGCGGGCTATCTTGCAGATTCAGATGCTGCCAACTGGAGAATTACTGGACGTGACAATCACCCAGTCAAGCGGTGATGCTGCGTTTGACAGATCGGCAGAGAATGCCGTGTACCGGGCAGCGCCATTTTCTGAACTGCAGAGCCTGCCAATCAATGTGTTTAATGCAAATTTCAGATCTCTTTCGCTGATCTTTGAACCAGAGGATTTATTAAACTGATATGGTTTTACGAATAGCGTTTGTCTTTAGTGTTTTATTTTCCCTCGCCGCCCGGGCTGAACTCAGCATTCAGATTACCCAGGGTGTTGATAATCCCATTCCTATAGCAGTGGTGCCGTTTTCCTGGGAAGGCAGCGGTGTGCTCAGCGAGGATGTCAGCGACATCGTGGTCAGAGACCTGGAACAGGTGGGCGAATTTCGTGCGCTTTCACCGGCCAACATGCTGAGCCTGCCCAGTGAAGAGGGTGAGGTGTTTTTTAGGGACTGGCGTGTGCTGGCCCAGGACTATCTGCTGGTAGGCAAGATTGATCGGGCTCCTGGTAGCCAGTTGGTGCAGGTGCAGTACGAGTTTTTCGATATCAATCGGGAAATGAAACTGGCTGGCGAAGTGCTGACAGGGAATGTGGCGCAGCTACGAGATATCGGTCATGCCATCAGCAATGTGGTCTATGAGCTGGTCACTGGCACCCGCGGTGCGTTTACCACGCAAATTCTTTATATCGTCTCTGAAGAATTGGGGCCAGGTAACACAATTTACCGATTGGAAAAAGCTGACTACGATGGTCAGCGGGCGCAGGTGTTGCTGGAGTCGGGTGAGCCGATCATGTCGCCGTCCTGGGCACCGAACGGGCAGGACATTGCCTATGTGTCCTTTGAAACGACCCTGCCACGAATCTATATCCAGAATATTGCCACTGGCCAGCGTCGGCAGATTACCAATTATCCCAACATTAACAGCTCCCCTGTGTTCTCACCGGACGGGAACAGGCTGGCCATGGTGTTATCAAAAGATGGCAGCCCGGATATTTATGTGCAGGACCTGCGTACTAACGAGTTGATTCGGGTCACTGACCACCCGGCAATCGATACTGAACCGAGCTGGACGACAGACGGTCGCTCTATTGTGTTTATGTCTGACCGGACCGGACAACCGCAGATCTACCAGATGGAAGTTGGCGCCAGCTCTTTCGATGTGGAGAGGCTCACTTATGACTGTTTTCAGTGCATGAAAGCCAAGTTTCTGCCCGATGGGGTCAATCTGGTTCATGTGCGAAGGGAAACCCGTCAGGATCCCAATTACCAGATCGCGATATTGAATGTGGAAACGCTGCGGGTTATCACTTTGACCGATACTTCCCTGGATGAATCACCCAGTGTGGCGCCCAATGGCAGCATGATCATGTACGCTACAAAATTCGCTGGCCGTGGGGTGCTGGACGCCGTTTCGATTGACGGCCGAGTGAAGTTCCGTTTACCATCCACGCAGGGCGACGTGCGGGAACCTGCCTGGTCTCCGTTCTTTAATTAAGTACTTAAAACCAATGCTGAATATCAGCTTTAGATCTAGTTCTTGGAGGACATATAGAGTGTCAATGCAATTAAATCAATTTTTCAAAATAGGCTTTCTGGTCTCGCTTTTTGCCCTGGCAGCATGCAGCTCCACCAGCGAAACGGAAGATACTACCGACACTGACACCAGCAGTTCTGCCTCAAGCAGCTCTGGCAGCTCGGCTTCTACCAATGCGGGCTCCAGCAGTGGCCAGCTTACCCAAGAGCAGATCCGTGCGCAGAATGCTTTGCGTCAAACCGTTTTCTATTTCGACTTTGATGTGGCTGAGTTCAAGCAGGAAGACCGTGACACTCTGACTTACCACGCCCGCGACCTGGCTGCTAACCCCAACAAGCGTGTGCGCCTGGAAGGTCACGCTGATGAGCGTGGCACCCGTGAGTACAACCTGGCCCTGGGTGAGCGTCGTGCCAACGGCATCCTCAACTATCTGATTGTTAATGGCGCCTCTCGTTCGCAGATTGAGGTGGTTAGCTATGGTGAAGAACGCCCTGCACAGTCCGGGCAAACTGAAGCCGCCTATAGCCGCAATCGACGTGTAGAAGTTGTCGCCAGATAAACACCTCGTAATTGGTTAAATAGATGAAGAACCTGATTGCCAGAGCCGTACTCGCCACTGTCGTGGCACCAGCAATGAGTCTGTTTACGGTGCCGGCTTCGGCTCAGGGAACGGGTTCTGTCTTTGAATCACAGGGAATTACACCCGGTCAGGCTTCTTCATCCCCCAATAGCAGACCCGCAGGTAACAGTGATGCCCTGCAACTGTTGCTGGATCAAAACCAGCAATTGCAGGCAGAGCTGCAGGCTCTGCGCGGCATGGTTGAAGAACAGGGCTTTGAAATTCGCAAACTGCAGCGTGATTCCCTCAGCCGCTATACCAATATGGATGAGCGCCTGCGCTCTCTGGAATCGGCTGCTGCCAGTGGCACCAGTACTGCGGCGGCGACTGGCAATGCCCCTCGGAGCACCACAGGCTCTGCGGCCTTGAACACCACCGCGAGTGGCCGGCCTGGCGCAGCCAGTACCACCCCAGTAACAGGCACTTCCGGCAATGCTCCAGCCAATAATGGCATTGCCGCCAGCAGTAATAGCCGAACCGCAGCGCCGGTAGCCAACAGCGGCAGTCTCAGGAATAACAGAACCACGACCGGAACCAGTGCTTCTGGCCGCGGGACTTTGCAGCCCGCCGTGTTGAGCGAACAACAGCTTTATCAGATGGCTTATGACTCGGTGATCAACAGTAATTTTGAGATGTCTATTGCCGAGTTCGATCAATACCTGAGCATCTATCCTGACGGGCGTTTTGTCACCAATGCCCACTACTGGAAAGGGCAGGCCTATCTGTTTTTAAACCGCTATCTGGAAGCGGTGGATTCTTACGAGATTATTCTCAATGAATATCCGGATTCCGCCAAGCTGCCGGATGCCATGTACGGTTTGGCCCAGGCTTATCAGGGCCTTGGCAATATTCCCCAAGCGCGTCGTTTACTGAACGAAATCAAGCGACAATTCCCGAATACGGGTGCTGCCAGTCTTGCCGACACGCGCTTACTCTCACTCGATTAATCAGGTTTTCCATTCCCGCCAACAGTAGTTCCTGAATCGGGCGGGTTGTTTTGCTATGAGTTCTTCAGACACCACCACGCAACTGCGCATCACCGAGATCTTCTATTCACTGCAAGGTGAGGCGAGGACTGTTGGCCGACCGACCGTGTTTGTGCGCCTGACCGGATGCCCACTTCGCTGCCAATATTGCGATACGGCCTATGCCTTCGAAGGCGGCAAGCAGATGTCATTGCAGAGTATCGCTGAGGTGGTGAAAGATTTTTCCTGTCCTTACGTTACCGTGACAGGAGGCGAACCACTTGCCCAACCGGGCTGCAGTAAATTACTCAGCCAGCTCTGTGACGCGGGCTATGAAGTCTCTCTGGAAACCAGCGGCGCTATGGATATCAGTGCAGTGGATGAACGGGTCTCGGTAGTTTTGGACCTGAAAACGCCAGGCTCGCAAGAATCCCATCGAAACCTGTTGGACAATATCAGCCTGTTAAAAGCCAAAGACCAGGTGAAGTTCGTGATTTGTGACCGTGATGACTACGACTGGTCCGTATCCAAATTGATGGAGTTCAACCTGGGTGAGCGAGTGGGGGAGGTGCTTTTTTCACCCTCCTTCGAGCAGCAATCGGCCAGGGAACTGGGCGAATGGATACTGGAAGACCATCTCCCGGCCCGATTGCAATTACAGCTTCATAAACTGCTGTGGGGAGAAGAGCAGGGACGATGAGGCAGCACCCGGTAAAGTCAGTAAGGTCAGGAAAGTAAGATGAGCAAGAAAGCCATTGTGCTGGTATCCGGCGGGTTAGATTCTGCTACCTGCCTCGCTATCGCCCACAGTCGGGGATATTCCTGTCATGCCTTGAGTTTTGACTACGGGCAACGCTCGATTAGTGAGCTGAAGGCAGCCAAAAAAGTCGCTGAATCCGTGGGTGTGGCCGATCACAAGGTCATCAGTCTGGGCATGGATGCACTGGGAGGTTCTGCCCTGACCGATGCCGACATTGCCGTACCCGAGCAGGAGACCGATGGCATACCGGTGACCTATGTGCCTGCCCGCAACACCGTATTCCTGTCCTATGCGCTGGCCTGGGCTGAAGTGCTGGATGCCGACGCAATCTTTATTGGCGTCAATTCCCTGGACTACTCAGGCTATCCCGATTGTCGTCCTGAATATATTGCGGCTTTCCAGGCCATGATGAACCTTGCTACGAAAAAAGGCGTGGAGGGTGGTGCCATTGCGTTGGAAACCCCGCTGATCGACCTGAAAAAGGCTGAAATCATCCGTACCGGGGCCCAGTTGGGGCTGGACTACGGCCAGACCGTCTCCTGTTATCAGGCCGATAAAGCAGGGCGCGCCTGTGGCGTGTGCGACAGTTGTCGCTTTCGAAAACAGGGTTTCGCCGATGCGGAAATAGCGGACCCAACCAGATACCAGACCTGAGTCTTTCAGATATAGAAATTCCACAGGAGTTCCAGTAACATACCGCCCCTTTCTTGTTTGGGTCGTTAGCTCAGTCGGTAGAGCAGAAGGCTTTTAACCTTTTGGTCGTAGGTTCGAATCCTACACGACCCACCAATTTTCAGTACTCCACAGACACCCGAGAGTTCTGTGTAGTAGAAAAGGTCAATTCGAACCGTTACAGGTTCGACAAATTGCGCAAGCAATTTGGACGACCGCAGGTCGCCCGTAGGGTGAGGATTTTGGCTCAGCCAAAATCCGAATCAATCCTACACGACCCACCATTTTCTAGAAAAGGAGGCATTGAGCCTCCTTTTTTTGTTGTTTTCACAATAAGCGCACCCCCAAAGACCCGTTACCAACCTTATGGTAAAATCACCCCCTGAACTAATCGCACCAGTTCCATGCCCTCAAACCCAACATCCTCCAATCACGAAAACCTCGCCGCTGACCTGCAAGTCGTTCGCGACTATCTGGACAAGGCCGATCCTCCGCGGGTGCTTTCCGCTGCCGAGGAGCAGACCCTGCGCGCTGATCTCGCCGAGCTGTTACAACAGAAAAACGCCAAACTGGTTGCCCATTACTACACTGATTCCGTGCTGCAGGATCTGGCAGAGGAAACTGGTGGTTTTGTCGGCGACAGTCTGGAAATGGCCCGGTTTGGCGCTGAAACTGACGCCGATACCCTGGTAGTTGCCGGTGTGCGATTCATGGGAGAAACCGCAAAGATTCTGAGCCCCCACAAGACGGTGCTGATGCCAACCCTGGAAGCCACCTGTTCGCTGGACATCGCCTGCCCCATTGATGCTTTCAGTGCATTCTGCGACCAGCACCCGGATCGTGAGGTGGTGGTCTATGCCAACACTTCTGCGGCAGTGAAGGCACGCTCAGATTGGGTAGTGACTTCCAGTATTGCGCTGGACGTGGCCGAGCATCTGGCAGAACAGGGCAAGAAGATTCTCTGGGCACCGGACAAGCACCTGGGTTCCTATATCCAGAGGACCACCGGGGCCGACATGCTGCTGTGGGACGCCGCCTGTATCGTGCACGAGGAATTCAAGTTTCGGGGCTTGCAGGACATGCAGAAGCTCTATCCAGGCGCCGCCGTTTTGGCCCATCCAGAGTCCCCGGAAGCGGTGCTGGATATTGCCGATGTGGTGGGCTCCACCACGCAGATCATCAAGGCTGCCCAGCGCTTGCCCAATACCGACATCATCGTAGCGACTGACAAGGGAATCTTTCACAAACTGCAGCAACTGGCGCCTGAGAAAAATTTTATCATTGCGCCCACTGCAGGTAATGACGCTACCTGCCGAAGCTGCGCGCACTGTCCCTGGATGGCTATGAATTCTCTCGAGCGCATGCAATCGAGTTTAATCGATGGCAGCAACGAAATATTGGTTGATGAGCAACTGGCTGAGAAAGCCATGCGGCCACTGACAAGAATGTTGAATTTTGCCGCCGAGACTAAAGTCGGCGTAAAGGGAAAAGCCTGAACTAGTTATTGAGTTCTCGCTGCCTGGTTTCGACTTCGCGAATTTTTTGTTGCAGGCGTGCTTCTTCTGCCGGGTTGTCGCCTTCCTCGGACTCAATCCTTAAAGCAAACCGCAGTTGCTCTCGGGCTCTGCCGAGATCGCCTATCAATATGTAATACTCGGCCCGGGCCTGATGCACCTTGCTGATTTGTCCTGCCTGACCCCAGGTCTCTGCAAGTTGATACCACAGGTGGTGATCATTGGGGCGAACCTTGGTGTGCGCTTCCATCACACTGGCGGCCTGACTGTAGGCTCGAGTCTCAATCAACGCATCAACGTAGGCCATGGTCAAAGGATGATTGTTAGGATTGATGTCCAGATGGCGGCGCAGATATTCAATCGCCCGCCCGGCTTCTCGCTGCTTGATGAAAATCTCCGCCTGGGTGACAACCAGACTGATGCGGTTGGGATACTTCTCCAGTAAGGGCGCCAGAGTCTCGCTGGCTTCGGCATATTGTTCGTTCTCCCAATAGGCAATGGCCAGGGCATAACGGTTGGCTTCACGATTGAATTCGTTGCTGCTGTCTTCGAACTGGCGTTTCGTATCCTGCACCAGGCCTGCCTTGTCCCGGGCATAGTGCCCGATCACCCTGGCGCGCATGATTTGATAGTCGAGGCTGGGGCTGTAATCCCGTGCAGGATATCGAGTGGCCCTGGCACGGCTCTCCGCGATTCGGGATTCGGTCAGAGGGTGAGTGAGCAAAAATTCCGGGGGTCTGCGACCGAACCGGCTGGCCGCCTGGAGTTGCTCATACATGCTGGCCTGACCGCGGGGATCGAAACCGGCAGCGTACATGGTGTCCTGACCGATGCGGTCAGCTTCGGTCTCATTGCTGCGGCTGAAGCGAAGTTGTTGCTCTACTGCGAGTCCCTGGGTCGCCGAGAGTGCTGCGGCACCCTGACCGGCATCGGAAGTGGCCATAATCAACACGCTGGCCAACAAACCCGCCAGTTGTCCAACCCTGCCAGCCTGGGCCTGGTCAATACTGCGGGCAAAGTGGCGCTGGCTCACGTGGGCAAGCTCGTGTCCCATCACCGAAGCGAATTCGGCCTCTGTGCGTGCATTGAGAAACAGCCCGGTATTGACACCGATAATGCCTCCGGGGGCAGCGAAGGCATTGATTTCTTCACTGTCGATGATGATGAATGACAGGCGACGATCCTGTAGCTCACTGCGAGCTGCCAGTTTGAAGCTGATGTTTTCCAGATAATTGTTGAGCAGGGCGTCGGGTATGGTCGGAGCGCCGCGGCGGAGCTGGCTGAGGAATTGCTGCCCCATACGGTGTTCCTGCTCCAGGGAGACAGTTCCCGAGATTCGATCACCGAGGCTGGGCAGGGATTGTTGCCCAAAGCTGTGGAAAGACAGCAGGGAGCCGAATACAAGGAATAGGAGTATGAATTGGCCGCGCTTGGTCATATTGAACAGAGTATCAAAGGTGGAACCCACGGGTGGAGCTCGGTGATATGGCTATTAGACCCAGATTATCACAAATAAATTCAGTTGTTAGAGTCACTTATCTCCTTTTTGGGGTACTTAAACCGGGCCAGGAAATTAGGCAGCGGGGGAGCTGGCTTGCTAAAATGCAGTGATGTCACACATAGCCGATATAGAACTGGATTTATCCGGATTACAGTGTCCCATGCCCCTGTTGAAGGCCAAACTGGCCCTTAACGGCATGGAGTCAAGTCAAGTGCTCAAAGTGGTCGCCACTGACCCGGGCTCGGAAAAGGATTTTCACCTGTTCGTGGAACAATCCGATCACCAGATTCTGGATTTCCAAAAAAACGACGAATCCTATTTCTACTGGATTCAAAAAGGATGACTCAGTTGCAGCGAGTGCGATTCAGCACGGCTAGTCAAGGGAACCGGTTGCGGGCATGAAAAAACTGCTGGAAGATTTCCTGGATCGTTATTTTCATGACGAGGAATCCATTATCCTGCTGTTGTTGTTAACGGCAGGACTGGTAATTCTGCTTTTACTCGGCAGCATCCTGGCTCCACTGATTGCCTCCATTATTATTGCCTACCTGATGCAGGGTCTGGTGAATCTGCTGTTGAAGTACGGCTTGACCCCGAGGCTGGCCTTTGCGGCGGTCTACACCCTGTTCATTGGATTCTTCCTCACTATTCTGCTGTACCTATTGCCCCAGGCCTGGAATCAGCTACGCCGATTGGTTAACGAGTTACCAAACCTGATTAGTGAATGGCGCACCGCCTTGATGGCCTTGCCGGAAAACTATCCCAGTCTGTTCTCGGAAGCGCAGGTGAGAGCTTTTATGGATGGCCTGGGTGGCGAGGTTGGCAGCTTCGGCCAGACCATACTGGAATACTCCCTGGCCAGCCTGCCCAGTCTTTTCGGCTGGATGATCTTCCTGATCCTGGTGCCTATTCTGGTTTTCTTTGTGATGAAGGATAAACAGGATCTGGTGCAGTGGGCTGGCAATTTCCTGCCCCGTAATCGCCCGCTGATGAGTCGCATCTGGAAAGAAATGGATGAGCAGATTTCCAACTACATTCGTGGCAAGGTGGTTGAGATTCTGATTGTCGGGGGTGCGGCTTACTTGATGTTCGTGGTGCTGGGAATCAACTACGCGCTATTGCTGTCGGTGCTGGTAGGTCTTTCCGTAATCGTTCCCTATATCGGTGCCACCGTGGTCACTTTTCCGGTTGCTGCCGTTGCCTACGTGCAATGGGGCTTTGGCGGTGAGTTCTATACTGTGCTTATTGCCTATCTGGTGCTGCAGATACTGGATGGCAATGTGCTGGTGCCGATTATCTTTTCCGAAGCCGTAAATCTGCACCCGGTAGCGATTATCGCCGCCGTGCTGATTTTTGGCGGCATGTGGGGCATGGCCGGCGTGTTTTTCGCCATCCCCCTGGCCACGCTGGTGAAGGCAGTCATCAATGCCTGGCCTAGCCGTGTGCAATCGAGGGCCGAAGAGGCTTCGCAAGCCTGACATGGCCCGGATTTGGGGCCTGTGGTAAAATTCGGCTCTTTCAAATCGCTCGCTCCGAGAATCTCATGTCACAACAAACAAACGGCAGCCGTATAAAGGGTAGCCTGGTTGCGCTGGTGACTCCCATGAGGGAGGATGGTGAACTGGACCTGGATGCCTTCGATCGCCTGGTGGAATGGCATATCGATTCTGGCACCGACGGTATTGTGGTGGTGGGCACCACGGGTGAATCAGCCACCCTCAGTACCGAAGAGCACTGTGACCTCGTTGCCCATTGTGTCTCGGTAGTCGCGGGCAGGGTCCCGGTTATTGCCGGTACAGGTTCCAACAATACCAAGGAAGCCCTGTATTTTACTGAATCGGCAAAAGAACATGGTGCCGATGCCTGCTTGCTGGTCACTCCTTACTACACCAAGCCTTCACAGGAAGGTCTCTATCAGCATTTCAAATTGCTGGCGGAGTCCGTGGAAGTTCCACAGATTCTGTACAACGTGCCAGGACGCACAGCTTGTGATTTGTCGCTGGCCACGGTGCAAAGGCTGGCAGAGTTACCCAATATTGTCGGCATCAAGGATGCAACAGGTGATCTCGACCGGGGCGTGGAACTGATTCGAAGCTGTGGCGAACAGATTGCTGTCTACAGCGGCGAAGACGCCATTTCATTACCGCTGATGCTGGCCGGTGGAGATGGAGTAATTTCGGTTACTGCCAATGTGGCGCCGGCGACCATGGCGCGGATGTGCGAGGCGGCCCTGTCCGGCAACAAGGATCTGGCTACGGAACTGGATGAGAAGTTGGCGCTGTTGCACAAGAACCTGTTTGTTGAAGCCAATCCGATCCCGGTGAAATGGGCTCTGTACAAGATGGGCATGATTACTTCCGGAATTCGTTTGCCATTGGTGGAACTCAACAGCGAATATCACGTCCAAGTCATGGAAGCATTGGCGCAGGCCGACATTGATCTGCCTGCTGCAGCGTAGGAAACCTGAGTGAACCTGCTTAAAAACACAATTGCATTGATCCTGCTGGTCTCGTTATCAGCCTGTAATTACCTGACCGGCGAGAACGGGATGTTCCGCGAGCGCGGCGGAAGCTACTCCCAGGCTCAGGCAGTCCCGCCCATGCGTATCCCCAACGAGCTGGACAGTTACACCATCGATGAGTTGTATGTGATTCCCGAAGAGCTGATAGTCGATGCCCAGGTGTTTGAGGACGACATACCCTTGCCCAAGCCCATCGAAGCCCGGCGCAGGGAAGGGGTCATCATCCAGAGCCTTTCTGACAATAGCTGGATTCTGATTGATGCCACCCCCGGACAGGTCTGGCCCAGGATCAGGGACTACTGGACCGAGTTGCAAATAGAGCTGGATTTCGAAAACCCCAGCGCCGGCATTATGGAAACTGCCTGGGTCGAGTTGGGCCAGGACCGGGAAAACCGCCACAAGTATCGCATCCTGATCGAGCCTGGCCTGCACTCGGGATATTCCGAGATCTATGTTCGCCACCTGCAAAACGAGCGCAGCGAACCTATTCCTGATGAGATTGACTGGCCAGAAGAATCTTCTTCGGACGAGCTGGAAGAAGACATGCTGCGTTCGGTGTCCCAGTTCCTGGCCGATCGCAATGATATTTACCAGGCGTCATCTGCCAGCTTGCTGGCCGGCACCATTCAGGCTGACAGCAAGGCCAATATCATCGAGCGTTCCGCAGGTGATACCGTGCTGGAACTCAAGGTTGACTACAACAGGGCCTGGGTACAAATTCGACAGGCGCTGCAATCCGCAGAAATCGATATCGTGGATTCAGATCGCGACCAGTCCTTTTTCAATGTCCGTTTTGCCGGAATTGTAAGAGATGAGGACTCGCCGGGTTTCTTCGGGCGATTGCTGGGCAGAAGTGGCGGCACAGATCAGCAGGAAGCCCAGTCCTTTAGCGTGCGCTTGCTGGAAACAGACTCGTCCATCGACGTGGTCACTGAAGCCCTGGAGAGTTCACCAGACTCCAACCAGCTCACCGTTGAATTATTACAGGTTATCAATGATAACCTTACCTGATGATGCCGACTCTCGTCGGCAGTTCAGGACCTTCCTATGAATTCAGTCTATCCCTTACTGCTCATAAGCGTATTGGTTGCGGCAGCGGTAGTGGCATTTTTTCTGCTGCGTGCCCTGCAGCGTGCCAGCGTCGCGGAGGCTACCGCCAGAACCAACCTCACCGCTCGCGAAGCCGAACTCGAGTCTCTGCGAATCCAGCTCGCCGATGCTGAAAAAGAAATGCACTCCCTGCAATTAGCCAATCAGCAGGCTCGCGAAGAGCAGGCCACCATGCGCACCTCGCTGGAGCTGGAACGCAAGCAGTTCGATGAAAAGATGACTTTGTTGAATGAGTCCAAAGAGCAGTTGAGTGTTGCATTCAAAAACATCGCCAATGAAATCTTCGAAGACAAATCGAAAAAGTTCGATGACACCAACAAACAAAGCCTGAATGCCGTACTGCAACCCTTGCAGGACAAAATCTCGCGCTTCGAAAAACGTGTGGAGGAGACCTACGACAAGGAATCCAAGGAACGCTTCTCCCTGGCCAGGGAAATAAAAGCCCTGCAGGAATTGAATAGCCGTATCAGCGAGGAGGCCGTCAATCTGACCAATGCGCTTAAGGGCGACAACAAGACACAGGGGAGCTGGGGCGAGTTTGTGCTGGAATCGATCCTGGAAAAATCCGGATTGGTGAAGGGGCGGGAATACGAAGTACAGGTAAACCTCAAGTCCGAAGACGGCAGCAAATACCAGCCCGATGTGGTGGTGCACCTGCCCGAGTCCCGCGACATTATTATTGACTCCAAGGTTTCGCTAAAAGCCTGGGACGCCTACACCTCAATCGCTGAAACAGACACGGCTGCCAGGGCAGATCTGCTGAAACAACATTTGAATTCCATTCGCAGCCATGTCAACGGGCTGGCCAGCAAGGATTATCAGAACCTGATTGGCGTTAACTCCCTGGACTATGTGTTTCTGTTCATGCCCATCGAGGCGGCTTACACAACGGCGGCCCAGGAAGACCAGGGGCTGTTTCAGTATGCCTTCGAGCGCAACATCATTTTCGTTGTGCCGACGACACTGCTCACCACGCTGAAGACGGTACAGAATCTGTGGCGACTGGCACAGCAGAACCAGAACGCAACAGAGATTGCCCGTCAGGCCGGTGCGCTCTATGACAAGTTTGTAAACTTCGTCGATGATCTTGACGAGATTGGTCAGCGCATCGATGCCAGCAGAAAGAGTTTCGACTCGGCACAGAAAAAACTGGTGAGTGGCCGCGGCAACCTGATTAAACGGGTGGAAACCCTGCGCGAGCTGGGAGCAAAAACCGGCAAGAAGCAGAAAGCCAGTCTGCTGGAGCAGGCCGGGGATGACGAAGCCCTGCCTGCCAGCTCGAAAGAGAATGATGATGCCGACAGCCTGGATGAAAAGACCCGGCACTGAACGCCCTTGGATGGCCCTGTAGTGAGTCCCTACAGTGAGTCAGAGGATCTTTAGGTAATGACTGCGACTGCAACTCCTCTCAACACCGATATGACTCCCGTGCAGGATTTTCTTGCCTGTGAGACGCCCAGGGCCTGGTACGTGGAGGCTGAAAAACAGCAGCAAGTGTTGCTGATCGATCATGCCAACTGTGAGAAGAAAGCCGCCGCGACCGCCATGAACCTGATGTACCGCTATACCGCTTTCCCGGAAATGCTCAGCAAAATGTCACAACTGGCGCGGGAAGAGTTGCTGCATTTTCAGCAGGTGGTGGAAATCATGGCTGCGCGCAACATCCACTACCGGCGTTTAGGGCCTTCCCGCTACGCCGCCGGACTGCGCAAGCATATTCGCAAGGAAGAAAAGGCGGCCCTGGTTGATACCCTCATAGTGGGAGCCTATATCGAGGCTCGATCCTGTGAACGCTTTGCCGGATTGTTGGCTTATCTGGACCAGGAACTGGTCAGGTTTTATCGCAGCCTGCTGAAATCAGAGGCCAGGCATTTTCAGGACTATCTTTCCCTGGCGGAAAACTGCAGCGATGAATCGATCACGGAGCGGGTGGAGGAGTTTGCAGTGATTGAAGAGGAACTGGTGACTACGGCAGACCCTGTGTTTCGATTTCACAGTGGCGTGCCAGCGACCTGCTGACTATTCTAGTTGCGACAGGAATCCGGTGGCGTGAGGTTGTTGCCCAGGATTTGTCTCAGTTGGGAAAGCTGCTGGCAGGGGATAGTGTTATTGCCCAGCAGGCTGACTGATGTGAGGCTCTGGATGTTTAACAAAGGGCCGATGTCGGCAATTCGATTGTTTACCAGGCTCAAGGCACTGAGGCTCGGCAACTCCTCCAGCGGTGTCAGATTGTCAATATTGTTGTTGCTCAGGTCCAGAAAACGCAGCCGTTGCAGGCGCCCGATATTGGCCAGATTGCGAATTTCGGAATTTGCGCAGGACAACACCCGCAGCTCGGCGGGGCGGTTCACCTGTTGCTGCTGCATGGCCACATTGATACAACCCTGCAGGTCTGCATCCAGTGCCTGACTGCCAGTTATCCGGCCCCGGGGATCGTAGACAGCCTGATCGTTTACAGAGACCGTCAGGGGTCTGGCGCAGGCAACCAGCGTCAACGCAATAGCACAGGCCACCATGGCTTTTGTGGTGGTTTCCAGCAGGATAGAGCTCGTTAATCTGGACATTTTTGGCACTTTTGGTCGGCTGGTAATTGCCTGTTTTCCCGGTTAGTATGCGCTACTCGCGCCCCAGAGGCGGCTATTAATCAGCCCTGAGGGCTTATTGTCCAATGATTGTCCAATGAATTGAAGGAAATTGGTATGAATACGTTCACCGGGCTACGCAAGTTGCTCATGACTGCAACTGCGGTAATCACAGTGAGCTTCACTGCGTCCTCGTTTGCCCAGAGTGATATCGACCTGGAAAGTGAAGATAACCGAATCGCCTACTCGATCGGTGTCAATATCGGCCAGAATCTGGTGCAGCAACAAATCGTGAACGATATTGAAATCGATGCCTTTATCGCCGGCATGCTGGATACAATTACCGGTAATGTGCAACTGGGTGAAGCCGAAATCATGGCGGCGATCCAGACGTTTGTGCAACAGCAACAGCAGGCCGCGCAAAACGCCTTAGCCGATAACCTGGCCGCCAGTGAAGCTTTTCTGGCGACCAATGGCCAGCGTAGCGAAGTAACCACCCTGGACTCCGGTTTGCAGTATGAAGTTTTGGAGTCGGGTCCTGCCGATGGCGCTTCACCCGGCCTGCAGGATTCCGTGCTGGCCCATTATCACGGCACATTGGCAGACGGCAGCGTGTTCGACAGCTCGGTTGAGCGCGGAGAGCCAGCAACTTTTGGTGTATCCCAGGTCATCGCTGGCTGGACTGAAGCCTTGCAATTAATGAGTGAAGGGGACAAGTGGCGCCTTTATATTCCACCAGGTCTCGCCTATGGCGAAGCGTCTCCATCTCCGGCAATTCCTCCCAATTCCGCATTGATCTTCGATGTGGAGCTGCTCGAGGTCCGCTAGTACCGCCCCGGCATGACTGCCAAGAAATTTAACCAGGAACTGCTCCAGTTCCTGCAACAATCACCCACCGCATTTCATGCAGTGTCCACCATGAGGACGCTGCTGGATGCGGCTGGATTCGAAAAGCTGGAAGAGGGCGACTCCTGGACGCTGCAGCCGGGGTCTGCCTATTACGTGGTGCGCAACGATTCCTCGCTCATCGCTTTCAAGACTGGCCGCAAGAATCTGCTTCAGCATGGCCTGCGCATCGCCGGGGCCCACACTGACAGCCCCTGCCTGAAAGTCAAACCCAATCCAGAGCGTATCAGCGCAGGCTATGTGCAGCTAGGTGCCGAAGTTTATGGTGGCGCCCTGTATGCCCCGTGGTTCGATCGCGATCTCGCCCTGGCCGGAAGAGTGAATTACCAGACCCAGAAGGGTCTGTTGAAGTCGGTGCTGATCGACACAGAGAAACCTATTGCTGTCATTCCCAGTCTGGCCATCCATCTCGATCGCGATGTGCATACCAACAGGACTTTAAATCCACAGAAAGAACTCGCGCCTGTGTTGATGATTGATAAAGCGGGGGCCGACAAGGCAAAGAAGCGCAGCAAGAGTACTTTTAATTTTAATGACTACCTGCTTGGTCTGGTGCGGAAACAAACCAACAGTCGCAGTGCCAGCAAGATTCTCGCTCATGAATTGTTTTTCTATGACACCCAGGCTCCAGCAATGGTTGGCATGCAGGAGGAGTTTATTGCGTCTGCGCGGCTGGACAATTTGCTGAGTTGTTTCGTAGCCTGCAAGTCGCTGATCAAGAGTAAACACAACCATGCTTCCCTGCTGGTCTGTAATGACCATGAAGAGGTGGGCAGCATGTCCACCTCCGGTGCCCAGGGGCCATTTCTGAAGTCAGTGCTCAAACGGATGGCCAGCATGCAGTCGGCAGAGCATGACAACCTGCAACGCATCACTTCCAATTCAAGCCTGCTATCGATAGACAATGCCCATGGGGTGCATCCCAACTATCTGGAAAAGCATGACGATCAACATCGTCCAGTGCTCAATGGCGGGCCGGTCATCAAACTGAACGCCAATCAGCGTTATGCCAGCAACAGCGAATCGGTGGCCTTGTTCAAATCCGTTTGCGACAAGGTGAGGGTGCCTTACCAGTCATTCGTCATGCGTAACGATATGGCCTGTGGCAGCACCATTGGTCCAATCACCTCTGCTGAAACCGGCATCAACGCAATCGATGTTGGTGTTGCCACCTTCGCCATGCACTCTATCCGCGAACTGGCTGGTGCGGCTGACCCCTATCATTTGGCCAGGGTCGTCACAGCATATTACGACCGCTAGTTCAGCCACGCATTCTCTCAACAGCACAATCTTATATGCGCTGCTTCTTCAAATCCTGAATCAGGAACCGGCATGGATTGAGAATATTCATGATTTCCTGGGCAACTGGCAGGCTGTCACCATTGATCATGCTGGCCAGGATTTCTCCAGCCAGTGGGCAAGTGCTGAGGCCATTGGAGCCATGGCCGGAAGAGAGATAGAGACCCCGGTGATAGGCGCCGGGTTCTGCAAACTGGCGATTCGCATTGCGCGAAAGCTCCGAGTACTGGTTTTTCATGGTTGCGAAATCAGGCAACTGTCCAACAGTGGGCAAGCGATCCCGCGTATTGGCGCGCACAGCCACTGCAGAGGCATGCTGATTGAAGTCCTCTGTTGTCTTACTGAACATGTCCGCCAGGGCAGTGAGGTTTTCCCTGTCGCTGTCTTCATCCGCTTGCGGGTGCTTTTCTGTTGGTCTGTAACTGGCCGCAATGGTGTGCAGGTCATTGGCAGCAGGAAATACGGTTCGGCTACCGGCAATGACCGAGTCCACATCAGCCAGGGCTGAGCTTGTGTGCACCACAGTACACTGACCAGCGGTCAGTTCGTATTCCAAAGCTGCTGTCTGGGCGAAGTTGGCGGCGTGGGCGCCACAGGCAATGACTACGACTTCCGCTGCATCGAGTCTTTGGTCCTGCTCCCCCAGTAGCAGCCATTGATTTTCGTCTCGTTGCAGTTTTTGCACGGATTGTCCGTAGCGCACTTCAATGCCGTCTGTTGCCAGCAACCTGTTGCACAGTATGACAGGGTCTACCCACCCGCCTTCAGTAAACCAGTAAGCCCCATTACTCAATGATCCCATTATCGATTCTGGTCCCGTATCAACCTGGACAACGGAAGCAGGGTAAAGCCTTGAGATCGCCGTGGGATGCAGAGATTTACGTTTGTTCATGGCATCGGCCAACTGCATCACGCCACTGCCATGCCAGCCGCTTGCTGCGTCATGCTGAATTGCCTGGAAGAATCGGGACGCAAAGCAGAAGGCCTGCAGATAAAAGCAGGCAGACCAGCTGTGCTGGCTGAACAAGCGGCAACGCAAGGCCAGCTGCGGAATACCACTGGCACCATTGCCGGGAGAGTTGCCGGCATCGAGCACGCGGACGCGCCATCCCCTGCGGGCGAGAGAGCGGGCAGTGTGGCAACCTGCCAACCCGGCCCCCACAATAACAGCTTCCCGGGTCCTGTGGTTGGCTCTTTCAAGCTTAAACCAAGGTTCAGAAAGCTCGCCTGGGTCAGGCTTAATATTATCACCATTGAACTGCTCACTACTGAGCATATGACGTTTGTTAGCAAATCCTGGTGCTTTAGAGACATTGAAGCCGGCTTGTTGCAGCCCCCTGCGCACATGACCAGCACAGGAATAGGTGGCGACACTGCTGGTCTCATGACTATGCTGGGCCATGAGCTGAAACAGGCTGTCTGACCACAGCTCAGGATTCTTGTCCGGTGAGAAACCATCCAGCAGCCAGGCATCGACGGGCTGGTCGTTTGCTGAGCGCTTGCGCATTTCCTCCGTGGCATCTCCGATAAAGAGATCCAGGCAAACATCCGGGGCTAACAGCATTCGTTGCCAGCCGCTGCAATCCGCGCGATACCATTGTCCGAGGGGTATGGAATATTGGGCCAGGTCCGGCCACAGCAGGTGCAGTTTCGACAGGTCGTCGAGGGAGAGTGGGTACTGTTCCAGGGCCAGGTAATGTAGTCGGTCCCAGCCGGTATGTCTCTGCGGGTGCTCATGCCAGAGTCGCCAGCACAGCAGGAAATTCAGCGCAGCTCCAAAGCCCATTTCGGCGATGACAAAGCAGTTGTTGTTAAGCTTGTTCGGTGGGGGACGGGACCATCGCTGAGATAAGTTGCTGCCTTGGATGAACACATGATTGCTTTCGCCCAGGGCATCTTCCCGGGCGTAATACACATCGGCAAAGCGGGTTGAGAGGGGCAACCCTTGTTCAGACCAATCGAGTTCAGCTTGTGTGCTACGAAAACTGTGGTCTGACAAGGTTCAATTCCGAGAGTAGTGCTAACAGGGCAGAACGGTAGCTTACCTCAGCCTCCCCAGAGCTGCTATTGGCGGTTGCGATCTGTAAAAATCTATAACGGGCCGCTGAGTGGAAAGCAGCGTGTGATAGGGTAAAATGCGCGTTTTGCGGACACATGTCGGCCTGTTTTCTCAATCCGGCCTAGCGCAGGGCCACCACCCCAGGGTCAGTAGATAGTTCATTCAAACGTTGTGCCGAATCAGCTCTCTGAGCCCATAAGCCAAAATCACTGTTTAACCCCATTACCCAAACCAAAGGAGTAAAAAGTTGGAAATCAATAGCCAACTGGCAGCACTTAAGGAACTCAAGTCCACCACGGATAGCCTTCGGGGGTATCTTTGACTATGAGGTGAAGAAGGACCGGCTGGCCGAGGTCGAGTTGGAATTGGGCGAGTCGGGGGTCTGGGACAAGCCGGAATACGCCCAGGCGCTGGGTAAAGAGCGTTCAGATCTGGAGACAGTGGTCACCACCATCGACAATCTGTACACAGGTATCGAAGAAGTTGAGGAATTGCTGGGACTGGCCAGAGAAGAGTCGGACCAGGAGCTGTTTGATGCGGCCAACAAGGATCTGGCTCAGCTTGAAGAGCAGCTACAGCGGCTCGAATTTCGGCGCATGTTCTCGGGCAACATGGATTCGGCCAATGCCTACGTGGACATCCAGGCAGGCTCTGGTGGTACAGAAGCCCAGGACTGGGCCGAAATGTTGTTACGCATGTATTTGCGCTGGGGTGAAGACAAGGGATTCAAGACTGAACTGGTAGAGGTTTCCGGGGGCGATGTAGCGGGAATAAAGAGTGCTACCATTCATGTGGCTGGCGAATTCGCCTTTGGCTGGCTGCGCACGGAAACCGGTGTTCACCGACTGGTGCGAAAATCACCTTTCGATTCCGGAAATCGACGACACACATCGTTTGCCTCTGTCTTTGTTTCTCCAGAGATTGATGATGACATCGAGGTTGATCTGGATATGTCGAAAGTTCGCATCGACACCTATCGCTCCAGTGGTGCAGGAGGTCAGCACGTTAACAAGACAGACAGTGCCATCAGGTTGACTCACGAGCCCAGCGGAATCGTGGTGCAATGCCAGAGCCAGCGGTCCCAGCACAAGAACAAGGACATGGCGATCAAACAGCTCAAAGCCAAGCTGTATGAGCTGGAGGAACTGAAGCGCAAGGAAGAAGCACAATCGGTAGAAGACGCCAAGGCAGACATCGGCTGGGGCAGTCAGATTCGATCCTATGTGCTGGACAGCTCGCGCATCAAAGATTTGCGCACCAATGTGGAAGTTACCAACACCGGCGCCGTACTCGATGGTGACCTGGATAAATTCATCGAAGCCAGCCTGAAGATGGGCCTGTAAAGCAAATACAGAGATTTCGGCAAGCCGGGATTCAGTTGTTTGGAACAAGGAAGAAAATGTCAGAAGACAAGTTGCAACAAAGCAAAAGTGAAGACGAGAACAAGTTAATCGCGCTGCGCCGGGAAAAACTCGCCGCGATTCGTGACCGTCGGGAAGCTTTTCCCAATGATTTTCAGCGCCAGCATACTTCAGCAGAGCTGATCGATGCCTATGATGGCCAGGATGGAGATGCCCTCAAGGAGCTGGCAGTCAATACGGCAGTCTCCGGACGCATTATTCGTATGCGCGGTCCGTTTGTTGTTATTCAGGATGGCTACGGCCAGATACAGCTGTACATGAACAACAAATCTTTCGAAGGTGAGCTGGCCGAGGAGCTTAAAGGCCTGGACCTGGGTGACATCCTCGGGGCCGAAGGTGAGGTATTCAAAACCCAGAAAGGGGAGCTGACGGTTCGGGTCTCACATTTTCGGCTATTGACCAAATCCCTGCGACCCCTGCCGGACAAGCACAAGGGTCTGGTGGACACCGAGATGCGCTATCGGCAGCGCTATGTCGATCTCATCGTCAACGAAGACTCCCGGCGCGTGTTCGCCCTGCGCTCGAGAATCGTCCGCTTCATTCGGGACTATTTTGATGAGCGCGGGTTTATGGAGGTGGAAACGCCGATGATGCAAATCATCCCGGGTGGAGCCACAGCGCGCCCATTCATTACGCATCACAATGCGCTGGACCAGGACATGTATTTACGCGTTGCACCAGAGCTGTTTCTGAAGCGGCTCACGGTGGGCGGATTTGAAAAAGTTTATGAGGTCAACCGTAATTTCCGCAACGAAGGGTTGTCCACCAAGCACAATCCCGAGTTCACCATGCTGGAATTTTACTGGGCCTATGCCACCTATCACCAACTGCTGGACCTGACCGAAGACCTGTTTCGCAGTATTGCTACGGAAGTGCTGGGCCAGACCACCATAAGCTACCAGGGTTCGGAGTATGACTTCGGTAAGCCATTCCGTCGCCTGACTCTGAAAGAGTCCATCGTAGAGGAGTGTGAGTCAGCTTCCATGGATGACTTTCAGTCGATGGAATCGGTGCTGGCACTGGCGAAGAAGCTGGACGTGAACATCGATTCCAACTGGAGCAAAGGCAAGCTGATCATGGAGATCTTCGAGCAGCGAGTGGAAGACAAGCTGAACCAGCCTACCTTTATTTACGAACATCCAACTGATGTGTCGCCTCTGGCCAGACGCAAGCAGTCAGATCCGGAAGTGACAGATCGCTTCGAATTGTTCATCGGTGGCAAGGAACTGGCCAATGGATTTTCGGAACTGAATGATCCGGAAGACCAGGCCGAGCGCTTCAAGGCGCAGGTGGCACAGAAAGAATCCGGGGACAATGAGGCCATGCATTATGATGAAGACTACATCACTGCGCTGGAGTATGGCCTCCCGCCTACTGCTGGTGAAGGCATTGGGATCGATCGCCTGGTAATGCTGTTCACCGATTCGCCTTCGATCAAGGATGTCTTGTTGTTTCCCCACATGCGGCCGCAGAATGACAGCGACTGACGGTCCAACCAGTTCCCGGGACATCAAGCTGGAAGCTGGCTGGCTCACTGAGCTGGAGAGCGAGTTCAACAGTGACTATATGGTCTCCCTGCGTGAGTTTTTGCTGGCGCAGAAGGTTGCCGGCAAGCAAGTCTATCCTGCTGGCAATGAAATATTCAATGCGCTGAACTACACGCCGCTCACGGAAACACGGGTAGTGATCCTGGGTCAGGATCCCTATCACGGCCCGAATCAGGCGCACGGTTTGTGCTTCTCGGTAAAACCGGGAGTGGCCTTGCCGCCGTCGCTGATAAATATCTATAAAGAGCTGCAGGCAGATGTCGGGTTTGAGCCACCCGGACATGGCTGCCTGACTCACTGGGCCAGACAGGGTGTCTTATTGTTGAATTCAGTATTGACTGTCGAAGGAGGGCAGGCAGCTTCTCACCAAGGTAAAGGCTGGGAGCGTTTCACCGATCAGGTCATACACGTTCTCAATGAAAAATGCTCCGGCCTGGTATTTATCCTCTGGGGAGCCTATGCCCAGAAGAAAGGTGCCTTTATCGACCGGAACCGGCACCTGGTATTGCAGTCACCACATCCCTCGCCACTATCTGCCAGTCGCGGATTCTTTGGCAACCACCATTTTTCCCGCACCAACGAATATCTGGTGGGTCAGGGCCTGAAGCCCATTGACTGGCAGCTACCAGAAAACCCCGAACTATAGAGTCCAGCAAGGAGCAATATGTCAGCTAACAATTGTGTGATAGTAGGAGCCAGTCATGCTGGAGTATCGCTGGCCCTGGCTTTGCGCAAAGAGGGCTGGTCCGGCTCGATCAAGCTCGTCGGCGCAGAAAACGAGTTACCTTACCATCGGCCGCCACTGTCTAAAGAACACCTGGCCGGCACTAAAGAACTGGATCAGATTCGATTGCGCCCTGAAAAGGTCTATCAGGACAATAACGTAGAATTATTGTTAGGGAAAACTGTGCTGAGTGTAGACAGAACGCAGAAAATTGTGCAGTTGTCAGATGGCAGTACCCTGGCTTACGAAAAACTGGCGCTCTGCACCGGCGCCAGTGTGTACAAGCTGCCCCTGAGAAGGGATCTGGACAGGGTGTTTTATATCCGGACTGCTACCGATGTATTGCAACTGAAGAGCCGGGTACCGAATGCGAACAAGGCTGTGATCGTGGGCGGTGGGTATATCGGTCTGGAAGCGGCAGCGGTATTAAGAAAGCTCGGTGTTGAAGTCACCGTGGTGGAAATGGCAACGCGAATCCTGTCTCGGGTTACCGGCCCTGTTATCTCGGACTACATGACGTCCTTGCACATGATGCATGGGGTCAAAATACAAACCAATTCCCGCGTGCAAAGTATCACTGCCGTCGATGAAGCCGGGCTGAAGTTAAATGTGATCTGTAGTGGTGGCGAATCCCTGCATGCAGATATGGTGCTGGTGGGTATTGGTGTGCAGCCCAACACCGCCCTGGCCGAGCAGGCAGGTCTGCCTGTGGAGGATGGCATCGTGGTCGATGACCGGGCCTGTACTTCCGACCCGGATGTGTTTGCAGCCGGAGACTGTACCCGCCATCCCAATGCTGTTTATGCACGCAGTCTGCGACTCGAATCGGTACAGAATGCCAATGATCAGGCTCGTATAGCTGCCGCAAATATTTGTGGAAAGAAGTCCAGCTACCGTAGCGTGCCCTGGTTCTGGTCTGATCAATATGACATCAAACTGCAGATGGTTGGCTTGAGTGAAGGCTATGACGAGGCAACGGTTCGGGGCGAGCCGGACAACGATGAAGACGGCTTCGCGGTGTTTTATAAAAAGGAAGGCAGCCTGATCGCGGCGGACTGTGTCAGGCGACCTAAAGAGTTTATGGTCTGCAAGCAACTCATTGCCGAGGGTGCGGATGTGCCTAACAGGGTTTTACAGGATGAGTCCAGCGACCCGGTGAGCTGGCGTCAGTCTCCCCGATAGATACAGCCGCTGGTGCAGGTTTCCCGGATTTCCACTGCACTGAGCTGCGGCAGTTCCGGATGCAGTCGCTGCCAGATCCAACGGGCGATGTTTTCACTGGTCGGGTTGCTCAGGCCGTCGATGTCATTGAGATAGTAGTGGTCCAGCTGCTTGCGGATGGGCTTGAAAGCCGCGGAGATGGCAGAGAAATCCATGACCCATCCAGATTTGTCCCCGACTTCACCCGCTACGCTTATCCTGACCTGGAAAGAGTGGCCATGAAGTCGCGCGCATTTGTGCCCCTCGGGAACATTGGGAAGCTGGTGGGCAGCCTCGAAACTGAATTCTTTGAAGATTTCCATGATAGAGAAAGTGTCGGATCAGCGAAGGCGGGAAATGGTACAGTCCGCCACGATGCAAGTACAGTTTATTGGGGCCTCTGATTGATGCCAACAGGTCTCAGGCCTTCATTCAGCGGTTTTCAGGTTCGCACACAGACTCATTGGAATTGATCAAAGGTCCCTTAAGCATATAATGACTGTCAAACAAGAAACCACGGCCGTACCGGGGAAAGGAACGCAAGTTCCAGCAGTTAGCTGATGTCATTCAAGTCTCGATTCAAGCCCATCCAGAGATTCTTCGCAGAAGGCAAGCGGCTGCCTATTTATCTCGGCATTCTGGTCACCATGGTAGTGCTTTGGCTGCAACTGGCCGCGCCAACCTTTGTGGGCAATTTTATAGAGAGGCTGGAGTATGTAATCTTCGACCTGCGTCTGGCCATGATGCCAAAGCCGGAGAAGCCGCCAGAAAACAAGATCGTAATTGTTGATCTGGATGAACGCAGCTTGCAGGTGGAAGGTCAGTTTCCCTGGAACCGCATCAAGGTTGGTCAGCTCACAGAAAAACTGCGTGACTATGGGGCGCTGGTAGTTGGATTCGACATTACCTTTCCGGAGCCTGACCGAAACATTCGAGACCTGCTTGAGCCGGTGGACCTGGAAGCGCTGGACAGCAGTTTCAATGAAACTCTCAGCTCCATTGAACCCATTATCGATTCGGATCAGTACTTTGCCAGGGTCATGGAAAGCGGCGGCATCGATGTGGTGCTGGCAATCAACTTCAATCCGCAATCGGATGTGGCCTACAACGAGCTGCCGCCTTCCATTGTCGATATAGATCCAGAGTTGGTAGATCGTATTTCTGCCCAGGACATGACCGGTTTTACCGGCAATATCAAAATTCTGCAGGATGCGGCACTTGGCAGTGGCAGTATGAATCAGTCACCCGACAGTGATGGCATCATTCGCCGGGTGCCACTGGTCATTCGATATGGTGAGGCACTGTATCCGACACTCTCAATGGAAATGATCCGGGTCTATAATTTTCTGGAAAACTATGAGGTGGTGACCCAATCCTATGATGGTTTTGAGGTAATCACTGCCATACGCATCGGTTCGGGGGCCGGAGCTTTCCAGATCCCCACAGATGGAGCCGGACAGGTGATTGTGCCCTATGTAGGTCAATCCTCCCTGCGTAACGACGCCCATTTCCCTTATATATCCGCTACTGATGTGCTGCGCGACAACCTCTCGGAAGAAGAACAGGAAGCCTTGCAGAATTCCCTGGTACTGGTTGGCACCAGCGCGCCGGGCTTGCAGGATATTCGCGCGATGCCTCTGCAGCAGGTTTACCCCGGTGTGGAGGTACATGCCAATATGCTGAATGGCCTGCTGAGTTCGGTATCGGTAGTGGATGTCAGCTCTGGTGAAACCGATACCCAATCTGTGTTCGACAGTTTCGAGCGGGCAGACGAAGTCTATTTCCCTTATAAACCTGACTGGGAATCGGGGGCACTGTTTGTGCTGATCACCGTGCTGGGAATAGCCATGTCTCTGGTATTCCCGTTCATGAATGCAGCAATTATGGCAGGTACCGCCATAACACTTCTTGTAGGTGCTGTGTGGATCAACTTCCAGTTATGGGCGGCCTACAAGATGGACTTCTCGCTGGTGCTGATCATGCTGGTGATCATATTGGTGACAGCGATTAACCTGATCTACGGCTTCCTGGCCGAGAGCCAGACCCGAAAGGTCATCAAAGGCATGTTTGACCAGTATGTCCCGCCGGCACACATCGATTCCATGCTGGAAGACCCTGACAATTACACCTTCGAGGGGGAGAGCAAGGAGCTGACCGTGTTGTTTTCCGATATCCGAAGTTTTACCACCATATCCGAAGCCTTGAGTGCGTCAGAACTGAAAACCCTGCTGAATGATTTTTTTACGCCGATTACCGAGATCATCTTTAAACACAATGGCACCATCGACAAATATGTAGGGGATATGGTGATGGCATTTTGGGGTGCACCTCTTGATGATCCTGAACATGCCAACAATGCAGCACTGGCAGCCATAGAAATGCTGGAAAAAGTCGAAGAGATGAAACCCGAGTTTGAATCCCGGGGATACCCCGAGGTCAATATCGGTTGTGGTATCAACACTGGCTTCATGAATGTGGGAGACATGGGTTCTACCTATCGGCGTTCCTATACCGTGCTGGGTGATGCCGTGAACCTGGGTTCGCGGCTGGAAGGGTTGACCAAATTCTATGGAATTAAGTTGTTGGTAGGAGAAGAAACAGCCAAGCAGCTCAATGGCTTTGTGCTCCGCCTGATCGACAAGGTCAAGGTCAAGGGCAAGCACGAAGCGGTGGAGTGTTACGAACCCATTTGCCTGGAAGCTTCTGCCGGGGAGCAACTGAAGGCGAGGGTAAAACGCTATCACGAAGCGTTGGACTTCTACTACGACCAGCAATGGGACCAGGCTGACAATATCCTCCAGGACATGCTGGAACAGGAGCCCAACTGCCTGCTCTATAAAGTCTATCTCGAGCGTATCGAGACCCTCAGGGAGAACCCGCCGCCTGATGACTGGGACGGTGCCTATACCCATACCAGCAAGTAATTTCCTCAGCTATTTTGCCAATTTGCTGACCGTTGCGGATTTATTGACATGGGGTCTTAAGTCGGTAAAATGCGCTGTCTCCTGTGACGGGTGGTTAGCTCAGCTGGGAGAGCATCGCCCTTACAAGGCGAGGGTCGCAGGTTCGATCCCTGCACCACCCACCATTAATGCGTCAGCTTATTAATCCTGTTAATAGAGGCGCCAGTCGCGGACCGGTAGTTCAGCTGGTTAGAATGCCGGCCTGTCACGCCGGAGGTCGCGGGTTCGAGTCCCGTCCGGTCCGCCATTTTCAGATC
This sequence comes from Gammaproteobacteria bacterium, assembly GCA_040218615.1. Classification (GTDB taxonomy): domain Bacteria; phylum Pseudomonadota; class Gammaproteobacteria; order Pseudomonadales; family Pseudohongiellaceae; genus UBA9145. Next base: position 332,484 of record JAVJRC010000005.1, on the reverse strand, counting down.
CCACTTGCCAATGCCTGGCAGCCAATCTCCTTCAAATTCCGATTCTATGTTCGCACTGGACCGGGAACCGGACTTACAGACCCTTAGCTCATCGTTCCTGCAAAAAAGAGACATTGCTCTTTCTGTGCTTCGCCTCGACCAGATTCACCCGCAAATTTCCGGAAACAAGTGGTTCAAGCTAAAGCTGAACATTGAGGCCATTAAAAAGTCTGGTCACAGCACCGTGCTGAGTTTCGGCGGTGCCTGGTCCAACCATCTACTGGCGCTGGCCAATGCGGGAAAATTGATGGGTTTCGATACGATCGGAGTGGTTCGTGGCGAAATTGATGATCCGGACAATCCGGTACTTGCCCATCTTCGCAGCCAGGGTATGCGCCTGCACGGTGTGACCCGAGCCGACTACCGAATGAAAGCTGAGCCGGAATTTCTGGATACTCTGCGGCAGAGGTTTGGAGATTTTTACCTGCTGCCGGAAGGGGGCAGCAATGATCTGGCCGTATCCGGTTGCCGCGAAATCGTTGATTACCTGCACTGGCAGCAACCTTCCAGGCAACAATGGCTTGCCCTGGCTTGCGGGACCGGCGCGACGCTGGCCGGCATCGTACTCGAACTTGCGGCACGCCAACAAACTGAAACGCGGGTATTGGGCGTTGCGGTATTGAAAGCGCCGGGGTATCTGGAGAGGGAAGTGAGCCGCTGGCTCAGGCATTTTGGTGCAAGCTTGCCAGCGGATTCCAGTGGCGAATCCGGTGTTCGCTGGACGGTCAGCGATGACTACCACTGCGGAGGATACGCTAAGCGTAACCGTGAGTTGGATGGGTTTCTGCAGTGTTTTGCTGAGCAGAGTTCTTTGCCGGTTGAGCCGGTCTATACCGGGAAGCTGGCCTACGGGCTGTATCGGGCAATCTGCCGGGGGCAGATTGAGCCGGGCACTGAGCTTATTGCCATCCACACTGGCGGGCTGGGTCCGAACCAGGCCGGGGCTGGGTCTGGCTAAAAATTCTTTCTATGGCTGTCATACCGATAATACTGAATAGAAACAGGGCGTTAGCGGCCAATTGGCAACTCAATGTGCACGACTGCCCATGATATTTTTGGAAAAAATTCCCACAAAGCTCTAGAATTCGCCTTACTTCAATTCGTTTCGCGGTTCACGTCTGATGAGCCTCATCAATTATCTTGCCACCGGGGGTAGCCCGGCTTCTCCATCGCTGCTGTGCAACCGCACATTCAGCGGCATTGGCTTGCGCCTGCTGATTGTGGCTATTTCCTCGCTGACGATCTTGCATCCGGTCCATGGTCAGGAGTTGCTCATCGAGTTTGCCAGTGGTGAACCACCAACTGTTGCAGTACCTGAAGCGGCAAAGCATTCCCAGGCTGTACTCATCAATCCGCAATCTTTAAGTGAGAAGCAGTTGGGCGAACAGCTTCGGATGCAAATCGGCATGACCGACTTCGTCGAGTTGGAACTCATTCAGGTTTACAGTTTTGTCAATGGGGATATTTCCGTCAGTGCGCGGGGAATAGCCCCCCATCAGGATTTCCGGCTGACCATGACGCTGGGGCGGGAAAACCTGTTCGGTTATGTGAGCGACGCGGGAAGAATCTGGCAGCTTCAGGCACTGAGGGTGGGTGAGCAGTATTCCGGTTGGGTCTATCAACCAGTCGGGCTGCATAAGGCCAGTGGCCTGGCAAACGATTTTGTATTGCCCCCCGTGGATCAGCAGCAACAGAAAGATGCGTTTATCGCCATGCCACTGCAGATTATCGGCTCCGGCTTCGCCTGGGCGGACGCCAGCCCGGCAACCTCTGCCGGTATCGCGGCTGACAACTTCTCTATTACGCAAGCCTTCAATCCTGATCCGGTACTGACGGGAAGTGAAGTTGTGGCAAGCTATCAATTAGTCAACAGTAGTGCTGAAAGCCACAGCAGTTTGATCCTGGAAATCTACTTCCTGCTGGAAGACAGCGAGCTGATTGCTGCTCCTGCCAACTGTGTGGAGACGATGAGTCTTTCATTGCAGCAGGTACTGCGCTGTGAGCTGGGAGATTTTTTGCCCGGTGAGGAAAAGACGGTAAGCATCACAATTGGGACAACTGGCCCCGCTGGGACACAGCTTTTCAGCACTGCCGTCATTGGTGAGCTGCGTGATGACAAGGTGGTTAACATCGTTGAAGACGTGCGCACCGACAGCGACCAGGATGGAATCAGCGATTTTAACGAGGCCCTGACTGGCACCGATGCCCTTGACCCAGCGTCAGTCAACTATGCCATCTCCACTATCGATGTGATTGCCCTGTACACGGACGGTGCCGCGGCATTGTATCCGGCTGGCGTGAAAACCCGAATCAACCAGATGATCGCCGTGGCGAATCAGGCCTATCGGGACAGCGGTGTCGCCATTAACCTCAGGCCGGTACACCATCAGTTAGTGCCATATAACGATACCGATGACATGGATACCGCGCTGGATCATCTGGTCAACCAGTCCCATCCGGCCTTCGCCGATCTCGATGCGCTCAGGGCGGATTATGGTGCTGACCTGGTGATGTTGTTCCGGCCATTGGAACTGGCTGGTGACCGATGTGGGTTGGCGCCGGTAGGGGGTTTTCGCAGCAATGGTTATTTTAATGCCGCCACAGAGCGCCAATATGCTTTTTCCCATATCGCAATCGATTGTCCATTGGATATCGCCGTGGCCCATGAATTGGGACACAACATGGGGCTGACTCATTCGCACCTTGAAGACGGCTACGGTGGCACTTTCGATTTTGCGACTGGCTATGGCGTGGATGGGCAGTTCGTCACTGTCATGGCTTACCCGGCAGCATTCAACACCAGCACCAGCCTGGCCCGGTTCTCAGATCCGCTTGCCGATTGTCTTGGCTTTGCCTGTGGCAAGGATGCCAGTCTTGAACAGGGTGCCGACGCAGTGCAGTCGCTAAACCTGGTGCGGCATCAGATCGCCAACTATTTTCCTGCAACGATACCGGACCCGCCATCGGCTTCCGTTGCTTCCCTGCACGGTCCTACCAATGCAGTAATCACCATTGCGGCGACGCGCGATGATGGACGAAGTTTCAGCAGCCGGTTCTCCCCAAGTGATCGGGTGGACCTGGAGGCAAGTATTCGGATTGATGATCGTCATGTGGGCGAGCGAGGTAGTCTGCATGTGCTGGTTGGAGAGCAGGGTAGCGATGTGCTTTATCAGTTCAACGACAAGGGAGAACTGGAGCGCTGGGACGGTGAGCTGGAATCCCTGATTGCGGTGGGTGGAGCCCACGCTCTGGCTGCCGAGGAACATCTTGTTCTGCTTGAAGGATTTCAGTTCGACCCTGATCTGGTCGGTCTGGATCTGGCGCTATACATCGGCTATCGGGTACCAGCGCTGGCAGACTTCATCTACACCGATGCGCCGCTGTCCATAAGTATTGTAAAAGCAGACTAAAAGGACCGGACGAGCTAGAGCTTAAACCTTGAAGTAACTTCGATACCAGGCAACAAATCGGGTGACGCCTTCTTCCACCGAGGTTTCTGGCTTGTAGCCTACTGCCTTGAACAACGAATCCACGTCGGCGTAGGTGGTGGGCACATCACCCGGCTGCATGGGCAGGAAGTTCTTTTCTGCGGTCTTGCCGAGGCAGGACTCAATGACCTCGATGTATCGGTTTAACTGGACCGGGTTATTGCTGCCGATATTGTAGAGTCGGTATGGCGCCGAGCTGGTAGCCGGGTCCGGATTCTTGCCATCCCAGTCATCGTTGGGTGTTGCCACCTTGTCCAGCACCCTGACCACTCCCTCAATAATGTCATCGATATAGGTGAAGTCCCGCTGGTGTTTGCCATGGTTGAACACATCGATCGGTTCATCATTGAGTATGGCGCGGGTAAACAGGAACAACGCCATATCCGGTCGACCCCAGGGTCCATACACGGTAAAAAAGCGCAGACCTGTGGTGGGTAGTTTAAACAGATTGCTGTAGGTGTGGGCCATCAGCTCATTGGATTTCTTGCTGGCTGCGTAGAGACTGAGAGGGTGATCCACATTGCTGTGTTCGGAAAACGGCATTTTGGTGTTGGCCCCGTATACAGAGCTGCTGGAGGCGTACACCAGGTGTTCTATTTCATGGTGGCGGCAGGCTTCCAGAATATTGACAAAGCCAACAAGATTGGAGCTTACATAGGCCTGGGGATTTTCCAGGGAGTAGCGCACACCGGCCTGCGCGGCCAGATTCACGACCCGTTCCGGTTTATGCTGGGCAAAAACCTGGTTCAGCAGTTCGGCATCTTCAAGATTGCCCAACACATCGGTAAAGCCTTCATGTTGCTGCAGGCGATCCACACGCGCTTTTTTCAGTGCTACATCGTAGTAGTCATTGAGATTGTCGAAGCCAATGACTTCATCGCCACGCTTGAGCAGGTGGCGGGCGAGCGAGAATCCAATGAATCCGGCTGAGCCGGTAACCAGAACCTTCATTGACTGCTGTTCTCTTTTTTACAGGCTGCCATCGACGCAATCGTTTGGAAACAGGTGCTTTACATCGAAGACAACACTGTTGTCTTTGCCAAATCGCTTGATGGTATCGATTCCCATCTCGACGAATTCCCGGTGAGCCACCGCGATGATGACTGCATCGTAAGTGTTTTCCTGTGGCGAGTCGACAGCAGATGGCAATTCATCTTCCGCGACCCATGGGTCATGTACATCGACCCGGGTGTGATAGGACGCCAGAGTATCGACGATGTCCGCCACCCTGGTGTTGCGGGTGTCCGGGCAATTTTCCTTGAAGGCGTACCCGAGTAGTAATACGCGTGAATCGATAATGTGGATTCGCTTGGACAGCATCAAGCGGATGACCCGCTCGGCCACATAGCTGCCCATGGAGTCGTTGATGCGCCGGCCGGCCAGGATGACGTCCGGGTGATAGCCTACCTGCTGTGCCTTGTAGGTAAGGTAGTACGGATCCACGCCAATACAATGCCCGCCCACCAGGCCCGGGCTGAATTTGAGAAAGTTCCATTTACTGCCGGCGGCTTGCAACACTTCCTGGGTATCAATGTCCAGTTTTTCGAACAGTATGGCCAGCTCGTTGACCAATGCGATATTCAGGTCACGCTGCGTGTTCTCGATTACCTTGGCGGCTTCGGCGACCTTGATGCTGCTGGCAAGATGTGTGCCTGCGGTGATAAACGTGTTGTAAAACGCATCGATAAATCTGGCGGATTCTTCGGTGGAGCCAGATGTCACTTTTACTATATTGGTAATCGAGTGCGTATCGTCGCCAGGATTGACCCGTTCGGGGCTGAAGCCAACAAAAAAATCCTCGTTGAACTTGAGGCCCGACCCTGCCTCCAGTACCGGAACGCATTCTTCTTCGGTGGCGCCCGGGTATACCGTGGATTCGAAAATCACGATGCCACCGGTAGTCAGTTTTTCCGCAACAAGTCTCGAGGCTTCCAAAACCGGGCTCAGGTCTGGCTGGTTCTGCTTGTCTACCGGTGTAGGAGCGGTCACGATAAACAGATCGGCACCAGCCAAGCGGTCCGGGTCGCTGGTGTATTCGATATTGCGATCGGCGGCCAACTCATCCGGGTCCAGCGCAAGCGTTTTGTCCACGCCCCGGGTGATTTCCTTGACGCGGTCACCATTGATGTCAAATCCCACGGTGGGGAAATGGGCTGCAATGGCATGAGCCAGTGGCAGTCCGACGTAGCCGAGGCCGAGAACAGCAACTTTCGTGTCCGGGCCCAGAGGGGCTAAACTCATATCCTTGATCCTGTATCGAGATGGCCCGGAATTCTACTCGATATCACAAGGGTTTATCGACCATGGATTTGTTCCGGGGCACTGAGGGCAAGGGGCCGCTCATGCTATACTCGGACTTTGTCTGGGCGAGTGTGCTGCCAATTTCTGCGGTTCTTTCTGCCTGTAACGCTTTCTACCTGTAATCCATGGGACAATTCTCCACCATCGCCATAGTCGGGCGCCCTGATCATGAGGGTGTCGCAGATTCCGTAGAAAAACTGTCAGGCTTCCTGCTTAGCCGGGAAATCACGGTAATCATGGATCCTGCCACCGCTGATTTAATCGGAAATTCTGATATCCAGGTTTATCCCAGGGCAGAAATATCGAGCCACTGCGATCTCGTGGTCGTTGTGGGTGGCGATGGCAGCATGCTGAACATGGCCAAATATATCGCTTCAGAAGAAGTACCGGTGCTGGGAGTGAATCGAGGCAAGCTGGGATTTCTGACTGATGTGCTTCCCGAGGATATCGAAGAACAGCTCACCCAGGTGTTGGAAGGTCATTACACACTGGAAAAACGTTTCCTGCTGGAGGTTAAACTGCGGCGGGGCGACACCACCGAGGATCTGGGCTCGGCACTGAATGACGTGGTACTGCACCCGGGCCAGGCTGCACAGATGATCGGATTTGAACTGTTTGTGGATGACAGTTTTGTCTACAGCCAGGAATCCGATGGCCTGATCGTCGCCACGCCAACCGGCTCTACTGCTTATGCGCTTTCGGCCGGCGGCCCCATCATGCATCCATCACTTAACGCCGTGGTGCTCGTGCCTATGTATCCCCATACCCTGAGCAGCCGTCCCATCGTCATCGATGGTGACAGTGAAATACGACTGCTGGTGGCGGCCAAGGACTCGCTGCAGCCACAACTGAGCTGTGACGGCGAGATTCGGCACAATGTGCAGGCTGGCGACGAAATACTGGTTCGCAAGAAGAGCCTGCCATTGCAACTCATCCATCCTCCCAATCACAGTTATTATCAGGCTTGTCGCAGCAAATTGGGTTGGGGTAGCCGCCTGGTGCGAGTGGATGATTAGAGCAGTCATTCTCGATCTCAGTATCAATCTCAGAACATTCAGCGATCAACTCCGCAGGATGGGCGTACTCCATCGTATTGTTGAGGAATCCGGGCAGCAGGTCATCGTGGTCAACTCCGAGACCGAGGCGGAACTGGTACAGCAGGCCTGGTCGGACTGGCAGCAACAGGATCCGGGATTTGATCAAGTGGCTGCTTCCGACAGCCATGGTGCAACCCTGGCCAGGGCGGGCAGGGCAGCGGCAGTGAAACGAGCTCTGCTGGGAAGTCCTTTTACCTGGGTATTGATGATAGCCAGTCTGGGCGTGGCCGCGATTTCAGGGCTGGGCAGTGAAACCTATCCGGTGCGGGTGCTGTTTTACCCCTTATTGCCCGTAAGCAGTGTGTGGTCTCTGTTGGGAGCCATTGACACTCCAGCCGAGTTGTTCAGAACCTTCAGCCCGATGCTGCTGCATTTCGGTGAACTGCATTTGGTATTCAATATGTTGTGGCTGTGGTATTTCGGCAAGCAGCTGGAAGCCATTCAGCCCAAATGGCTGTTTTTGGTGCTGGTGCTGCTTACCGCGTTTATCAGCAATACCACCCAGTACCTGGCGCTGGAGTACAATAATTTCGGCGGCATGTCGGGTGTCGTGTATGGGTTGGTGGGCTATGCCTGGGTGATTCACTATTTTATGCCGCGAAGTCAGTTGCTGATCAACAACAGTATGTTTGTGTTTTTCGTGATCGCACTGATTCTGATGGAGGTATTCGCCTCTTCGTGGATAGCCACCGCTGCCCATGTAAGTGGGCTAATCACAGGGCTGATCGTTGGGGCTGTGGCGGTTTTATACTACCGAGTCGTGTTAGGCAGGAAAGTCATCGGGAGCGTATAGATTGGCAGATTCAGAATCCATTAACAGGCAGTTGGATGCTGCGGTGTCGTCTCCGGCGGAACTGATTGACACCATGACACCGCAAATTCATGCCAACCTCAAAGAGGCTGTGGCATTGCGACGCTGGCCAGATGGCTCCAGGCTGTCGACAGAGCAACTGGAAAACGCCATGCAGCTAATCATCCTGTATGAGCACGCCAAGCTGCCACCCGATCAGCACACAGGGCAGAAGCTGACGAGTTCTTGCAGCAGTTCATCCGATGCTGCTGAACCGTTGACTGTAAAAATGGATACAGATGAACAACCCGACAAGGGCACGGAGAATCCAGGTTCATGAAAAAGCTCGGTAACGGCATTTTGCGGAAGATGGCCACTCGCCTTGAAACCCCGGTGGCTTACCAGGTCCGCATCGGTGATGAACGGGTTCCGCTTAATCCCCTGCTGGGTAAGTCCATCAAACTTGAGTACAGCGGCAATATCTTTTGCGTGAACTGCGGCCGCAATACCAAGAAGAGTTTTAACCAGGGTTACTGTTATCCCTGTTTCCAGAAGCTCGCCCAGTGTGATTCCTGCATTATTCACCCAGAGAAGTGCCACTTCGACCAGGGCACCTGTCGTGAGCCGGCCTGGGGCGAGAAGTACTGTATGCAGGACCATATTGTGTACCTGGCCAATTCCTCCGGGCTGAAAGTCGGCATTACCCGGGCAACCCAGGTGCCGACCCGGTGGATCGATCAGGGCGCAACCCAGGCTCTGGCGATACTGCGAGTGCGTAGTCGTCTGCAGTCCGGCACTGTGGAGGTTATGTTCAAGCAACATGTGGCTGACAAAACCAATTGGCGGGACATGTTAAAAGGTGATGCGGTCTCTGTGGATTTGAATGCGGAGCGCGATCGACTGATCAATGAATGTGAAGCAGAGATCAGGGAACTGGAGGATCGCTTCGGATTCTTCGCTATTAGCAGGATCAACGGGATAGACCCGGTCACCATCGAATACCCGGTAAATAATTACCCGGAAAAGATCAGCTCATTCAATTTCGACAAGGACCCGCTTGTATCCGGCAAGCTTGAAGGAGCGAAAGGGCAGTATCTGATTCTCGACGGCGGAGTCATTAACCTGCGCCGCTTCGCCGGTTATGAAGTCACCCTGAGTGCCTAGCTGACAAGCCAACACAACAGAATTACACAGAGGAAAGCAATTGAAGAACGCGCAAGCCAGAACGACTTATCTTAAAGACTACCAACCGCCACTTTTTGTGATTGATACAACAAATCTCAAATTTGATTTGTTTGAGGATCATGCGCTGGTGGATGCGGTATTGAAATTCAAGCGAAATGATTACGATAAAGACGATGCCCAGGAGCAGGGCAAGGAGAGCGACACGCTGGTCCTGCATGGCTCACACCTGGTGTTGGAGTCCATCGAGCTGGAAGGCAAAGCCCTCCAGAAGGATCAATACCTGCAAGACGATGAGAGCCTGACCATTCCCCGCCTGGGCGAATTGCTGGGTCGAGATCCTGACCAGTTTGAGTTGCGATGCGTGACCCGAATTGAGCCGCAAAACAACACTGCGCTTGAAGGCCTGTACAAATCGAAGACTATGTTCTGCACCCAGTGTGAAGCAGAAGGCTTTCGAAGAATTACCTATTATCTGGACCGCCCCGATGTGATGTCCAAATTTACGACGACGGTTATCGCGGAGAAAGAACGCTACCCGGTCCTGTTGTCCAATGGCAACAACATCGCCAGTGGCGATGTTGATTCAGACCCGTCACGGCACTGGGTGACCTGGGAAGACCCATTCAGGAAACCCAGTTATCTGTTTGCCCTGGTGGCCGGGGACCTGGAGCATAGTGATGACAGGTTCGTGACCATGAGCGGCCGGGAAATCAAGCTGCAGATCTTTGTCGAGCCCAAGGACCTGGACAAGATTGACCATGCCATGACTTCCCTGAAGAACGCCATGCGCTGGGATGAAGAAGTCTACGGGCGAGAATACGATCTGGATATTTTCATGATCGTGGCGGTGGATGATTTCAATATGGGCGCCATGGAAAACAAGGGGCTCAATATTTTTAATACCTCCTGTGTCCTGGCTAATCCGAAAACGACCACAGATTTCGCTTTTCAGCGCGTGGAGGCGGTGGTTGCCCATGAATATTTTCACAACTGGTCCGGCAACCGGGTGACCTGCCGGGACTGGTTCCAGCTAAGCCTCAAGGAAGGCTTCACGGTATTTCGTGATTCGGAATTTTCCGCCGACATGGGATCGCGCACAGTGAAACGTGTGGAAGATGTGGCGTTTCTGAAAACGGTACAGTTCGCGGAAGATGCGGGACCCATGGCGCATTCAGTGAGACCTGACTCCTATATGGAGATCTCCAATTTCTACACTGTGACGATCTACGAGAAAGGGGCAGAAGTAGTGCGCATGATTAGCCTGCTGCTGGGGCCGGAAGCATTCCGCAAGGGTACCGATCTTTATTTCGAGCGTCATGACGGTCAGGCGGTGACCACGGAAGAATTTGTCAAGGCGATGGAAGATGCCAGTGGCGTAGATCTGGGTCAATTCCGGCGCTGGTATTCGCAATCGGGAACGCCGGTGTTAACCGTTCGTGGTGATTACGATGAGGCGGCAAAAACCTACACATTGAAAGTCCAGCAGGAGTGTCCGCCGACACCAGGCCAGACCCATAAGGAGCCATTCCATATTCCATTTCGGCTGGGCTTGTTGGGAGAAGACGGTAATGAAATAGGTCTGCAGCTCACTGGTGAAGATAGCGGAGGAGACACCGACCGGGTTTTTGCAGTAACTGAGCCAGAGCAGGAGTTAGTATTCGAAAACGTTCCCCAGCGGCCAGTGCCTTCATTGCTGAGAAGCTTTTCCGCCCCGGTGCGCCTGAAATTCAACTACAGCGATGCCGAGCTGAATTTTCTTATGGTCCATGACACCGATGGATTTAACCGCTGGCAAGCCGCCCAGACCCTGGCCACCAACGCCATACTGGCACTGCAGGATGAGCTGGCGGCCGGAAATTCACTGCAATTGAATCCGCTGGTACTGCAGGCTTTTTCGGGCGTGCTCGACCTTGCCCTTGAGGACCCTGAGCTGGACAAGGCCATGGTGGCACAGCTACTGAGTCTGCCCACCGAGAGTCTGTTGATCGAGCAGGCAGAGACGGCTGAGGTAGACAGCATTCATCAGGTGCGTGAGTTTATTGCCAACTCACTCGCCACCGAGCTGGAAGCAAAGTTTGCCCGTGTTTACGAGCAGAATCAGTCCGCTGAACCCTATCAGGCCACGGCGGATGCCATCGCCAGGCGTTCATTGAAAAACTGTGCACTGGCCTACCTGGTTCGCACTGGCAAAGAGGATTGCTTGCGGCTTTGTCAGCAGCAATATGAGAAGGCTGACAATATGACCGACCAGTATGCGGCATTGCGCTGCCTGGTGCACAGCGACAAGCAAAGTGAGGAACAGCAGGCACGGAGTGCGAAGGCCCTGGCTGATTTCTACGATCAGTGGCAGCACGAGGCGCTGGTGGTTGATCAGTGGTTTGTGGTGCAGGCGACCAATCCAGCGGCAGAGAGTTTGTTCCACGTGCGCGAACTGATGAAGCACCCTGCGTTCTCCATGAAGAATCCAAACAAGGTGCGCTCACTGATTGGCGCTTTCTGTGGCCAGAATCATGTGAACTTTCATCACAGTGATGGTTCCGGCTATGAATTTCTGGCAGACCAGGTGATCGAGCTGGATCGCCTCAATCCCCAAATTGCCTCACGCCTGATTACGCCACTCACCCGCTGGAAAAAATTCGACAGTCACAGACAGTCCCTGATGCAGGCCCAACTGCAGAGAATCAAAGCCACGCCCGATCTTTCCAAGGATGCCTTCGAAGTGGTCGAAAAGAGCACTGTGTGACAGCAGGCCTGAATCACATGGCGATGCCGGTCAGGCATCGCCATGGAGTGGCTATCGATTTGTAGCTACCGATCAGCCAACACCCGGTCAGGCGACTTCCTGCACATCGGTGAGCGGAATCTTGCTGGCTCTCTCCGCGGCTTCCATGAACGACTGAATTTCGTTGAAATTCAGGTAGCGGTAGATGTTGTCCGCCATGGTGTTGATGTTGCTCATGTACTGCATGTACTCATCCTGGTTCGGGATCTTGCCCAGCACCGAACTTACCGCAGCCAGTTCCGAGGAGGCGAGATAGACATTGGCACCCTGGCCCAGCCGGTTAGGGAAGTTTCTGGTGGAAGTGGAAACCACGGTTGAGTTGGGGGCTACTCTGGCCTGGTTACCCATGCACAGGGAACATCCTGGCATCTCTGTTCGGGCACCGGATACACCGAAGACATTGTAAATCCCTTCCTCGGTCAGTTGGTGCTCGTCCATCTTGGTGGGAGGCGCGATCCACAGTTTGGTAGGCAATCCACCTTCGACCTGCTTGAGCACTTCACTGGCAGCCCGAAAATGGCCGATGTTGGTCATGCAGGAGCCGATAAACACTTCATCGATCTTGGTGCCCGCCACTTCGGACAGGGGTTTCACATCATCCGGGTCGTTGGGGCAGGCCAGCAGGGGTTCTTTGATTTCATTGAGGTCGATTTCGATGATCTTGTGATACTCCGCATCGGCATCCGGCTCCATCAGTTCCGGGTTCTCCAGCCAGGCTTCCATGGCCTGGGCGCGGCGTTCCAGGGTGCGAGCATCCTGATAGCCGTTGTCGATCATCCAGCGCAGCAGGGTGATATTGGATTTGAAGTATTCGATGATCGGTTCCTTGCCCAGGCGAATGGTGCACCCACCAGCCGAGCGTTCTGCCGAGGCATCGGATATTTCAAAGGCCTGCTCTACCTTGAGGTTGGGCAGTCCTTCAATTTCCAGAATCCGGCCGGAGAAAATATTCTTCTTGCCCTTCTTGGCCACGGTGAGGTCGCCACTTTGTAATGCCGCATAGGGAATCGCATTCACCAGATCCCTAAGGGTGATGCCGGGCTGCATCTCGCCGCTAAAACGTACCAGCACCGATTCGGGCATATCCAAAGGCATGACGCCGGTGGCAGCGGCAAAGGCAACCAGTCCGGAACCGGCCGGAAAGGAGATGCCGATAGGGAAACGGGTATGGGAATCGCCACCGGTGCCCACCGTGTCTGGCAACAGCATGCGATTCAACCAGGAATGGATGATGCCATCCCCGGGACGCAGGGAGACTCCGCCGCGGGTGTGAATGAAATCGGGCAGGCTGTGCTGGGTTTCGATATCCACTGGCTTGGGATAGGCGGCGGTGTGACAGAAGGATTGCATCACCAGGTCTGCAGAGAAACCGAGACAGGCCAGATCTTTGAGTTCATCCCGCGTCATAGGCCCGGTGGTGTCCTGACTGCCGACCGTGGTCATTCGTGGTTCACAGTAGCTGCCAGGGCGAACGCCCTCGACACCGCAGGCACGCCCAACCATTTTCTGTGCGAGTGTATAGCCCTTGCCGGTGTCTTCTCCGGTCACTGGTGAGCGGAACAGGGTGGAAGGCTCCAGACCCAGATGCTCTCTTGCCCGCTGGGTCAGTCCGCGACCGATGATTAGCGGAATTCTGCCTCCAGCCCTGACCTCGTCCAGCAGGACGTCGGTCTTTAACTGAAACTCAGTGATTGGCTCATCCTTGCCGTGATGAGTGATCTTGCCCTCATACACGTAGATATCGATAACATCTCCCGTATTCAGATTATCGACATCACATTCGAAGGGCAGGGCGCCTGCATCTTCCATGGTATTGAAGAAGATTGGTGCGATTTTGCCGGCGATACACACACCACCAGAACGTTTGTTAGGAATATAGGGGACATCATTACCGATATGCCACAGCACCGAGTTGGTGGCTGACTTGCGGGAAGACCCTGTTCCCATGACGTCACCAACCAGGGCAACCGGATGGCCAAGCTTTTCCAGCTCTTCTATTTGCGCACCCGCATCGGTGACTCCTTCGCGGGGATTTTTGTACATGGCCTTGGCATGCAGGGGAATATCGGGTCGGGACCAGGCATCCTGGGCTGGTGACAGGTCGTCCGTGTTGGTCTCGCCTGGTACTTTGAACACGGTGACAGTAAGCTTTTCCGGTAATTCAGGTTTGGCCGTAAACCACTCGGCATCGGCCCAGGACTGCAGGACCTGCTTCGCGTGATCATTGCCGGCATCGGCTTTCTCGGCCACATCGTGGAAGGCATCGAACATCAGCAGGGTGCGTGAAAGCTGATCGGCGGCATCAGGGCCCAGTTCCGCGTCATCCAGCAATTCGACCAGCGTGGCGATGTTGTAACCGCCGAGCATGGTGCCGAGTAATTTCGTGGCGAGCTTTCTGTCGATCAGCGGTGACTGGGCTTCACCTTTGGCCAGTGCAGAAAGGAAGCCGGCTTTCACATAAGCAGCTTCATCCACTCCGGGAGGGACCCGATTGGAAATCAGGTCCAGCAAGAATTCTTCTTCTCCAGCGGGAGGCTCTTTCAGTAATTCAACCAGCTGGGCGACTTGTTCCGCATTCAGGGGCTTGGGCACGATACCCTCGGCGGAACGTTCTGCAACATGTTCTCGGTAGGCTTCTAACACTATTGATTCCTCATACTTGCGCGATACTGTTCGGGCGCGAGACAGCTTTGCTGCTGACCCTGGCGGATAGCATGGCATTCACGAACAGATGGAATTAGCTGTGCGCTCCAGTGCGATGCTTTGCCTGGTCTGGTAGTCGGCTCCCGGTGGTCGGAAACATGATTGCGTTTGTTGCGGGATATGGGGCAATCAGCAATCACAAACAGCCAGACAGAACTGCGCTTGAGGCTTGGGCAGCAGCGTAAAATTGCGCGCGTATTCTATTGTAAAACCAGTAAAAAATCCAGTTCGTGCCCGCCGGGAATGTGCCTGAACGAATGTGGCAGGTCAGTGTAGCGGCTTCCTGCCATCGGCATCATCAAGCAGAATTCTCTGGCAAGCAAAACAGTTTGCAGGCAGTTTACAATCCAGTGAAACTTGCTAAAGTCTGCCCTTCTTCAACCGAAGCAATTCAATACATTCACCAGACAACGGAACCACAGTGAGTACCAAAACACCCTGCATTGGAATCTGTTCCACGACTTCCCTGGGTGATACCGTCTGCCGTGGTTGCAAACGCTACAGTTTCGAAGTCATCGCCTGGAATGGTTACAGCGATACCGAGAAGGCGGCGGTGCTGAAGCGAATCGAAAAACTGGTGTCCCAGGTACTGCAGCACAAGTTTCGTATCTTCTCCGTACCCAACCTGAAGCTGGGGCTGGAACAAGCCAACATTCCTTTTGACGAAAACCTGTCGCCTTATTGCTGGCTGCAGAACTTGCTCAAGAAGCATCATCAGCATATTGATGACCTGTCCCACTACGGAGTCTACCCACTTCCCGAATACGCCGATCTGGGTGTGGACAAGCTCAGCGAGTTAATTGAAACAGAGGTATTGACGCTTTGCCTGGCGCACCTGGAGAGATACTACAAGCTGCCGGAAAAGGAACGAGGTGGAACAGGGACCTTGTAATCAGTCAGCAGGTGCCAGTTAAATTCTTCCGGCCAGCAGTGGGAAATGATGCAGGCTCATTTCGCCCTGATGGATCTCGGCAAACCAGCCTTTCTTGTCCCAGTCTCCCAATACCAGCCGGGTAGCATCTTTCTCGCCCGCTACCGGTTCGCTTAGTTGAATCTGGTGGACTGCTGGCCTGTGGGTGTGACCGTGTATGATCCTGGTTTGCCCGCTGCCTTGAATTAGCTCCATTACAGCCGATTGATTCACATCCATGATCTCCATGGATTTGCCCGCCGTTGCCTCTTGGCTTTGCTGTCGGGCCTGACGGGCAAACTCCCGTCTTTCTGCCAATGGCTTGGCCAGAAAGTCCTGCTGCCAGTCAGGATTCCGCACCATGGTGCGGAATTCCATGTATTCATGGTCGTCGGTGCACAGGCTGTCGCCATGGAGCAGGAGGAAGCTGCTGCCCTGGTTTTTGAGCAGCGTCGGTTCCTGAATGAGGGTCGCTCCACAGCGTTCCGCGTAATCCTCGCCGATCAGGAAATCCCGATTGCCATGTAGCAGGTAGATATCGCTCCCGCTGTTGCTGAAATCTGCCAGTGCCCCAGCGATTTCCTCACTGAGTGGAGTGATGTCATCGTCGCCAATCCAGGCTTCAAACAGGTCTCCCAGGATATACAGTGCCTGACAACTACCCTCATGCTCCTGTAGAAATTTCAACAGAGTGCGGGTTATATCCGGCCGCTCATCTTCCAGGTGCAGGTCCGAAATGAGAAGAATCGGAAGGGAGCTATTGGCAGGTTTGGTCAAGCTTGGTCGGGATCATTGACTACAGTGGATTCGATGACGATTTCATCAACTGGCACGTCTTTGTGCCCACCCTGGAACGTGGTAGCACAGCCCTTGATCTTGTTGACCACGTCCATGCCCCCGGTGACGCGCCCAAACACCGCATAACCCCAGCCTTGCGGGCTCTTGCCCTTGTGGTCGAGGAACAGGTTGTCGTTCACGTTGATAAAAAACTGGGAGGTGGCGGAATGTGGGTCGGCAGTTCGTGCCATGGCAACGGTGCCCAGGGTATTGGAGAGTCCATTATCCGCTTCATTCTCGATGGGTTCTCCATTGTCTTTTTGCTTCATGCCGCTTTCAAAACCGCCGCCCTGGATCATGAAATTGTCGATCACTCGATGAAAAATAGTGCCGTCATAAAATCCATCTTTGGCATATTGAAGAAAATTGGCTGCTGAATTGGGGGCGCGATCGAAATCCAGTTCGATAGTTATTTCGCCCATATTGGTTTTGAACACGATCATGATTGGCTTCCGTGATTTATACAGGGGTTGAACAAGCGTTGAACAAGCGTTGATTAGATAGTGATTGCATCACTCCAGACGCGTTATAATACGATTTTTGCCAACTCCTAGATACCCTGGAGCAGCCACCGGAGCGACTAAAGACTTCAAATTCTTGCCAATCAAGCAGCAGATGCTTTCCATGCATCGACCAGGCAAGAGCAGACTTTTCCGTTTCAGACCATTCAGCCTCAGCTCAGTCCATTGCTATGACAGACTCGAAAAAATCCGCATCTGAATCCAGTGCGGCTCCGTCCAATTTTATCCGCAGTATGATTGCCCAGGATCTGGCGGACGGAAAACACGGGGGCAGGGTACACACCCGATTCCCCCCGGAACCGAATGGCTATCTGCACATCGGCCATGCCAAATCCATATGCCTGAATTTTTCAGTGGCAGCTGACAATGGTGGACTGTGCAACCTGCGCTTCGATGACACCAATCCGGCCAAGGAAAGCCAGGAGTATGTGGATGCCATCAAGGACAATATCCAGTGGCTGGGCTTTCAGTGGCATGACGAGGTTCGTTATTCCTCGGCTTACTTCGATCATCTTTATGATTTCGCCGTACAGTTGATCGAGAAGGGCCTGGCCTATGTGTGCAGTCTCAGCCCCGACCAGGCGCGGGAGTATCGTGGCACACTGACCGAGCCGGGCAGGAACAGCCCGGATCGCGAGCGCAGTGTGGATGAAAACCTGGATTTGTTTGCCCGCATGAAAGCCGGGGAATTTGCAGATGGTGCCTACAGCCTGCGTGCGAAGATCGACATGGCTTCACCCAACATTAATATGCGTGACCCGGTTCTCTATCGCATTCGGCATATCCAGCATCATCAGACTGGGGATCAATGGTGTATCTACCCCACCTACGACTATACCCACTGTATTTCAGACGCGATCGAGGGCATCACCCATTCCCTGTGTACGCTGGAGTTTGAAGACCACCGACCCCTGTACGACTGGATATTGAATAATCTCGATCGGGATTCCCTGCGAGCGGTGAGCGATCTGGCAAACTCTGACTTCGACTATGTGTTGCCGCAGCAAACCGAGTTCGCCAAGCTCAAGCTCAATTACACCATGATGGGCAAACGCAATCTCAAAGAAATGGTGGATTCAGGCACAGTACAGGGCTGGGACGATCCAAGAATGCCCACCCTGGCGGGCATGCGCCGCAGAGGGTTTACTGCCGCCTCCATTCGCAATTTCTGTGAGAGCGTGGGTGTCAGCCGCAGTGAAGGCGTGGTCGACATGGGCATGCTGGAGCATGCCATTCGGGAGGACCTGGATCGCACTGCGCCAAGAGCCATGTGTGTATTGAATCCGCTAAAAGTGACGCTGACCAATATTGAAGCGGGCCAGGTGCAACTGTTAGACATGGCCAATCATCCTAAGGATGAGTCCATGGGCAGGCGGGAAGTCCCATTTACTGACTCGATCTATATTGATCGTGGTGACTTCGAAGAAGTGCCCCCGCCAGGATTCAAGAGGCTGGTCGCGGGTGGCGAGGTCCGCCTACGAGGCTGCTACGTGATCCGCTGCGATGAAGTGATCAAGGATGAGAGTGGAGAATTGATTGAGTTACGTTGCAGTGCCGATCTGGACACCCTGGGCAAAAAGCCGGAAGGTCGGAAAGTAAAAGGCGTGATCCACTGGGTATCTGCCAGCGAAGGCGTGCCAGTCACGGTCAGGCTGTACGACCGGCTGTTCAATGTAGAAAACCCTGAATCCAAAGACATCGAAGATTACCACTCTGTATTGAATCCCGATTCATTGCAGGTCATTGATAACGCCGTAGTCGAGCCTGCTGCAGTTCGCACAGGGCGCAGCAATAATTTTCAGTTTGAGAGAGAAGGCTACTTCTGTCATGACCCGGTCGAGTCCAGTGAGGACCAGCCGGTATTTAATCGAACTATCACGCTCAGGGATTCCTGGAACTGACTCGTGGTAAACCAGAATTAATCATGCGCATCTACAACACCCTAAGCCAGAAGAAAGAAGAATTGCAGCCGATCGAGGCGGGCAAGATTAGCATCTATGTCTGCGGGATCACCGTGTACGACTACTGCCACCTGGGGCACGCCCGTATGCTGGTGGCCTTCGATGTGGTGGTGCGTTATCTGCGCGCCCGGGGTTTTGAGGTGACCTATGTTCGTAATATCACCGACATCGATGACAAGATTCTGGCCAGGGCAGAAGAGAACGGGGAAGCATTTACCGATGTGACGGCTCGTTACATCAAGGCCATGCATGAAGATGAAAGGGCCTTGTCGATTCTTCCCCCGGATCAGGAGCCCAGGGCCACAGGCCATATCGATGCGATCGTCTCCATGATCCAGACTCTGATAGAAAAAGATTTTGCCTACCGGGCTGACAATGGTGATGTGTATTTCTCCGTCACCCATTTTCCTGATTATGGAAAACTATCGAAAAAACGCCTGGACGAGTTGCTTGATGGTGCCCGTATCGAAGTGGGTGAACTGAAGCGTGACCCCAGAGACTTTGTGTTATGGAAATCGTCACCGGATGATGGAGTGGGATGGGATTCCCCCTGGGGCTATGGCCGGCCCGGTTGGCATATTGAATGTTCGGCCATGTCCACCTGTGCCCTGGGTGATAATTTCGACATCCATGGGGGTGGCTCAGATTTGTTGTTTCCCCATCATGAGAACGAGATCGCCCAGTCGGAAGCCGCCACGGATACCCGGTTTGCCAACCTGTGGATGCACAACGGCCCCTTGCGGGTGGACAACGAAAAGATGTCCAAGTCACTGGATAATTTCTTCACTGTGCGTGAGGTGCTGAAGCAGTATCACCCGGAAGTGGTTCGGCACTTGCTGGTTGCCAGTCACTACCGCAGTCCCATCAATTATTCCGAGCAGAGCCTGCAGCAGTCCATCAAGGCGCTGGAAAGAATCTATCTGTGCCTGAAAAACCTGGATGTGAAGAACGCGAAGATGCTTGCCAACAGCCGCTTCGAAAAAGCCTTCAACGCCGCCATGGATGACGATTTCAATACGCCAGAGGCATTCGGTGTGCTGTTTGAAATGGTGTCCGAGATTAACCGGATCA
The DNA here is from genome assembly GCA_040218615.1 of Gammaproteobacteria bacterium. Lineage (GTDB taxonomy): Bacteria > Pseudomonadota > Gammaproteobacteria > Pseudomonadales > Pseudohongiellaceae > UBA9145. The sequence continues at coordinate 312,799 of JAVJRC010000005.1, read as the reverse complement.
GGGACACCGAGCCCGATACCGCCAATCAGCTTGGTGCCTTGCTGGTGCGGCTGGGCGGTTGCCTGGGATTGTTGCAGGTTGACCCGGAAGAATTTCTCAAGGGGCAGGGCGATGGCGACGTGGATGCTGCCGAAATCGATGCACTGGTGGCTGCAAGAGATCAGGCTCGTGCCGATAAAGACTGGGACAAGGCCGATGCGATTCGAGCGCAGCTCACGGCCATGAATATTGTCGTCGAAGACGCTGCCGGTGGCAGCAGTTGGCGGCTGGAACGTTAGGTTCTCAGATTGACGGAGTGTCGCGGCACGAGTATTATGCCCGGCTCCTGAAATCTGACGTATTTTCAGGGAGTTGAAGATTCAGGTCCCACTGGCTGGTCCAGAGGGCAGTAAAATCGGGGTATAGCGCAGTCTGGTAGCGCGCCTGCTTTGGGAGCAGGATGTCGGGAGTTCAAATCTCTCTACCCCGACCAATTTTCAGCCTATTCTCATGATCAATGGTGACTGTAGCTCAGTTGGTAGAGCCCCGGACTGTGACTCCGGTTGTCGTGGGTTCGAGCCCCATCAGTCACCCCATTTTTCTCCATTGTTGATGACAGAGATCTCGCAGCCCAGAGGTCTCTATTGCTATGGCTAATAAAGTTAAGACCCTTGATGGGGAGCGCACCCGGGTGGATGAGCTGAACCTCGGGGATGCCCAGAATGACGACGCCAAAACCGCTTCAGGCGGCCGTTTGGCGCGATGGCTCAGGAACCTCAACTTGGTGATGGCGGGCATGTATACCGGGTTGAATTGCTATGGGACGCCTAAGGCTCATCATGAGTATGGGGATGATGAGGGTGAGGAGCAGGAAAAGCCTGATAAGAGGCCCATCTGAGCGTAAGCCCTTTCTGAACATTTGCTGTAATATGTCGCGCTTCTGCAGAGCGTAGCAATCCATCTATCATGCGCCCGTAGCTCAATCGGGGCTCCCCTGGCTTACAGGCACTAGAATAGCGTGCTGGCCAGACAACGAAGATACAATATATCTCTTGCTAAAAGTGAGCGGAGATATCAATGCATAAGGCGCCCGTAGCTCAATCGGATAGAGCACCGGCCTTCTAAGCCGGGGGTTACAGGTTCGATTCCTGTCGGGCGTGCCACTTTTGCCTAATTTCCTTCGACAGTGTCAAGCAAGAGATACTCTTGGCCAACTGTGTCTGGCCAGCACGCGGAGCAAGTGCGTGTAAGCGAAGGGAGTTGAGTTCATTAAAAACAATAACTTACTAAAGATACTTCCAGTGTTGCCGTTACTATAATCAGCAACACAATACCTACAGTGGCCTAGGTCAGGATTAAATTCTTGGCGCTAGGCCTTTTTTTGTCCCGAAAACCTGGATCAGTGATTGGTCATGGGTAAATGGGTCAGGAATTCTTCGCCAACGGCCACGATATCGTCCTGTTCGCTGTTGCGCCATTGGTCCAGGGGAACCAGCCTGTAATGCCCGCTACGCTTGGCCCGTGAGCCCCGGCGACGGGCTGTGCTGCCGTCGGGCTTGCGGGTGTCAAAGCGGAAAAAGCGGTAATTGTCCGGAAAGGCTTGCTGAAGATCCTCCAGACTCTTGAATGAGTTCTCGCCGTCATAGGTGATTTCGCAAACCACCAGTGGGCGGTGCTGATTCAGGACCGTGGTCAGCCCCTTCAGGGCCGCGCGTTCGAAACCTTCTACATCGATCTTGAGCAGTGCCGGGTCGCTAATCCCCTGTTGCTGGAAATAGCGGTCGCCATTGACCACCTGCAGCTTGCCGATGTCCTGCGTAGCCGGCTCCCTGTCATTGGCATTACTGCTGACAAATGAGCCTATGCCCTGGTTGCTGCCGGTGGGTGCGAAGAAATTCAGCTCGGCGTCCTGTTCTCCCAGACCTACTTCGTGGATCAGGATGTTCTCCAGCTGGTTGAGATTGATGTGGTAACGCAGCCGATCGCGAACCGGAGCATAAGGCTCGAAGGCATGAACCTGCCGGGCATATTGCGACATAAACAGGGAATGCTGGCCAATGTTGCTACCAATATCGCAGAAACAAGTGGGTTCACCCCGGCTTTCAGCGAGTCTCAGGCCCGCGTCCCTGAGGAAAAAGAGCAGGGGCTTTTCAAATGCGCCATAGTAGTAGATGGCGAATTCGATGCCATTGCGAAGATTCCCCTCGTAGTGGAGGCCAAAGAAATCGCGAACAAAAGGCAGGTCCATATTTACCCCTTGCCGGCTCAGTCGCCGATAGGCGGATTTCTTGAGCTTCAGGCTCACCCAGTCCTGTTGCAGCCACCAGCGAGCGACAGCATCGCCCAGGCTCAAGGTGATTCCGCCCTGTACTGGAACGGCTGCGGGCGCAGGTTGGCCTTCAGGTAAAGAGGGTGTGCCGGTTGTCTGGTCTTGTTCAATCGCAGGCAATGGATATCGGGCAATGATTCGCTGACTGCAGCGGCACGCTGCTGGAACTCTCCGTCATTGCCCCAGCAGGCCACGGTCAGGCGAGCCTTGTCATGGGCTAGTGTAATCCACTTGTCGTTTTCCGGACCCACTGGATCGGCTGCTTGTTTAAGATCGGCCGGGAAGGTGGCGCGAAAGGCAAACAGGTTCACGATCTCCATGCGCTTGAAACCCCAGCTCCGGGCGAATCCTACGCAGCGGCGAATGGTAGGGTCGTCTTGCTGGTGATCGGCGGTGGATGGATTCAACCCGATGAACAGCACACTGCCTGCACCCGTTGACCATTCCCGGTCCAGGCTGTAGCGGTAGTTGCCGCAGGAAGAAATGCGCGCATTTTGTGAAACGTATTGCATTTTGGAATCTTGCCCGGGGTTGAGGGCTGGTAATTCTCCGCGATTATCTAATAATTACGCAAGCTACTTGCTGATCAGTCTTCGCCAAGCCTTGGTTGGCTCGCCTAGACAGCGACCCAGTAAAAGAGTCAACGCCAGGAGGATGTTCATCCTCCTGGCCTGGTAGCTCCTCTACCCAGTTTCTTCTCCTCACTGTCTCGAGGTTGCCAAGTCCGGTTGCGTGGTTTATGTTGCTTGGCCCTTCAGCGTCAGAACCATAATCACAAGAATCCGATTCATGAACAACATCCAACAACCAGAGCGAGAACCGCTGTGCTCGCAATCATAGGCGGATCCGGGCTGTATGCGCTCAAGGCTCTGGGAGAACCCCAGTCCAGGCAAGTGAAGACCGACTATGCTGCCGATGCGGTCGCTGTGCAGCTTTACACTTCGGGTTCCGGCCCGGTTGCTTTCATACCCCGTCATGGGCAATCCCACCGGTTACCTCCGCACCGCGTTAACTACCGGGCAAACATCGCTGCTCTTGCTGAATTGGGAGTGGAACAAATCCTGGCTATCAATGCAGTGGGAGGAATTACGGCGGCCATGGGGCCAGGTGCCTTGCTGATCCCTGACCAGATTATCGATTATACCCAAGGGCGGGAGTCCACGTTCTTCGACGAGAATCTGACCGAGGTGGTGCATGTGGATTTTTCACAGCCCTTTACCACAAGTCTGTCCCACAGGCTGGCCTCAGCTTGTGAAGCAGCGAACCAGTCCTCGGATTCACCCAGGTCAATCCAGCTACAAGGTGTGTATGGGTGTACCCAGGGTCCAAGACTGGAGACAGCGGCCGAGATCAACCGTATGCAACAGGATGGCTGCGATGTAGTGGGAATGACCGCTATGCCTGAGGTCGTGCTGGCCAGGGAAAAGGGGATGGACTACGCAATGCTGGCACTCTCAGTGAACTGGGCCGCTGGCATCGTGCCGGGAACCATCACCATGGCTGATATTCAGGCGGTGATGAACGAAGGCATGGGGTTTGTGCACGAAGTCATCAGCCGGTTTCTGTCGGCCGAATAGCGGTGGTTTCAATAGCCTAGATTTCTGGCTGTAAGATGAGAGGTGGCACCTCGTAGGGGTTGACCTCAATGACCACGCCCAGGGCGGGATGATCCAGATAGTGAAACTCCGTGCTGCGCATCTCCCGACTTTGCTGCATCAGGTAAACCTGTATAGGGTGCCAGGTAGCATTATTTAGTGCATCCTCGACCTGCATCCGCGCAGGCAAGTAGTCCCCTGGTATATCAGGCAACTCCCAATCGCTACTTTCCAGGGGAACAGTGCTGAATTCGGTTAGCCAAAGATTGGTATCAATGACCACGCGATCACGATTGTCATTGAAACGGATTGTGATGCTGCCCTGAAGTTCCGGATATTCGCCGAATAATTGTCCGCCACTGACAAAAACCGGTACCGCGTCCGCTGTGTTCTCCACCGGTTGCCGCCACAAACCATGGAACAGCAACCGGTGGTCCGGGGATCGCTCCAGCGCCCGGTTGGTTTGCTGAAAATCGCTGGCACTGTCTGGCAATTGCAGAAAGCTGTCTCGTTCAAAATCGATAAAAGTAAAGCCATTGCCTGTGGTGGCCGGTTCAGGGCCAAACTGCGCGATCTGTTGTGCCAGCATTTGTTCCGGTGTGGGCTCCGGGCGTTCCAGAGAATCGGCAAAACCCGTGTCGGGCAGCAAGCTGTCTATAAAAAGAAAATCCAGCAGACTCTGCAGCTTGCGCATATTGTCTGGATAGGCGAGTCGCTGCTTGGCCGCCTGCCAGACTTCCCCGGCCCGGTCGGCATAAGATTCATTGCTGAATACGGACACTTCAACCTGAAACCATCGCTCCTGTGCCAGCACCATACTACCCGGTAACAACAGGCTGGAAACGAGGGACAGCAAGAGCAGACTAAGTGAGATTCGCTTGCTGCCCGGATGTTGCGCTGTGGTTTCAGGGTAAGACACGATTTAAAAACCTAAGCCGCCTGTTGTTCAGAGATCTTCATCTTGTCCAGGACACCGCTGATAAATTCAAGCTTATGGTCTGGCTTTTCGCATTCATGCTTGAATTGTAGTTGATTCGCGCTACCAAGTTTATAGGTTTGTGGCTCGTCCTGGATCAACTGCACCAGTGACAAGGGGTCGACGCTGGTAGTCTGGGAGAATTCGATGCGGCCGCTGCTGACATTGGCGTCGATCTTCTTGATGCCGTAATTCACCGCGCGTAGTTTGAGTCGGGTCTGGGCGAATAGCAGAGCCAGCGGTTTTGGCAGGGTGCCGAAGCGATCAATCATTTCCTCCTGAATGTCATTGAGCTCATCCAGGTCGTCTGCCGAGGCGATGCGCTTGTACATGATGAGCCGGGTATGCACATCCGGTAAGTATTCTTCCGGGATCAGGGCGGGTATGCGCAGATTGAGATCGACAGCATGATCGCTTTGCAGATCAAAATCAGGTGTCCGACCCGCCTTGATTGCCGCCACGGCTTCTTCCAGCATTTCTGTGTACAGGGTGAATCCGATCTTCTGCATATGCCCGCTTTGTTCATCTCCCAGCAGTTCTCCCGCGCCACGGATCTCCAGGTCATGGCTGGCAAGAGTGAACCCGGCGCCCAGGGTGCTGGCTGCCTGGATGGCTTCGATACGCTTCTGGGCATCGGCCTTGAGGCGACTCTGTGCCGGCAATAATAAATAGGCATAGGCCTGGTGATGAGATCGGCCCACCCGTCCCCTGAGCTGATGTAGCTGAGCCAAACCAAATTTGTCGGCCCGCTTGATGATAATGGTATTGGCGCTGGGAATGTCGATTCCGGTTTCAATGATGGTGGTACAGACCAGGATGTTGTAGCGCTTGTGGTAGAAATCGGCCATGACTTTTTCCAGGTCGCGCTCTGCCATCTGGCCATGGGCAATGCAAATCCGCGCCTGGGGCACGATCTCCTGCAGATGTTTGGCGCAACGGTCAATGGACTTCACTTCGTTGTGCAGATAGAACACCTGACCGCCTCGCAGCAGCTCCCGGGATATTGCTTCTTTTATAAGGCTGTCCTGTTCTTCCCGCACGAAAGTTTTCACCGACAGCCGTTTGGCAGGAGGCGTAACAATCAGGGACAGGTCGCGGATACTGGACAGCGCCATATTGAGTGTTCTGGGGATAGGCGTCGCCGTGAGCGTGAGGATATCCACGTTGGCCCGCAGAGACTTGAGCTTTTCTTTTTGTCTGACTCCAAAACGATGTTCTTCGTCGATAATCAGCAAGCCCAGATTGCTGTAGTCGATTTCCCCATGGAGCAGTTTGTGGGTTCCGATCAGGATATCGATCTTGCCCTGTTTGACCAGGTCGAGTGCTTCCGCCTGCTGTTTGGCCGACTTGAATCGCGAGATCACCTCAACCTTGATGGGCCAGTCCGCAAACCGGTCCCTGAAACTGTCGAAATGCTGTTGGGCCAGCAGGGTAGTGGGAACCAGCATGGCCACCTGCTTGTTGTTCTGTACAGCGATGAAAGCTGCCCGCATGGCGACCTCGGTTTTACCAAAACCCACATCACCACATATCAGTCGATCCATGGGGCGGCCCCCGGTCATATCATCGATCACTGCGGAGATGGCATTTTCCTGGTCGGCGGTTTCTTCAAATGGAAAGCTGGCGCAGAATTTTTCATACTCACCATTGTCCAGGGCATAGGTAAATCCCTTGCGAGCCTGCCGCTTGGCATAGATATCCAATAACTCGGCAGCCACATCGCGGATTTTCTCTGCTGCCTTGCGCCGGGTCTTTTGCCACTGGTCATTGCCCAGTTGGTTCAGGGGCGCAGTGTCCTGGTCGCCGCCGCTATAACGGCTGATCAGATGCAGCGACGCCACCGGTACATACAGCTTTGCCTGGTTGGCATATTCCAGGGTCAGAAATTCGGTGGGCTGGCCATCGGCATCGATGGTCTGCAGGCCCCGATAGCGACCCACGCCGTGTTCCATATGCACCACCGGGTCATCTACACGCAGCTCGGTGAGATTCTTGATGATGAAGTCGCTGTTGGTCTGTCCCTTTTTGCGTCGGCGGCGCTGGGCTATACGCTCACCCAGTAGCTGGGTTTCGGTAATGAGCGCCAGTTTTTCACTCGCCAGCCAGAAGCCTCGATCCAATGCGGCAACGCAGAGGCCAACGCTCTGGTCGCTTTCGCAAAAAGATTGCCAGTGATCCACATCCTCAGGATCAATCCCCGCCTGCTTTAACAACTGGAGCAGGGTTTCCCGGCGCCCGGCAGATTCGGCACAAAACAGCACCCGGGTATCGGTATTGGCGTCGAGGAATTCCTGCAGTCGGGAAAAGGGCTTGGCCAGCCTGGCATTGCTGGATAGATCAGGCAGCTCAATGGAGCCAAGTTGCTGCGCGTTATCGCTGCTCTTGACTTCGATTTGGGGAAACGACTTCAGTTGGCCCAGGACTTCATCGACCCGAATGAATATTTGCGCGGGAGGCAGAATGGGGCGGTAACGATCGATCAGCCGGTCCTGGTAGCGCTGCTCAATGTCTGACCAGAAATTGTCGCCGGCCGCCTTGATATTCCCGATGCGGCAAATAGTGGTTTGCTCGGGTAAAAAATCGAACAGGTTGCTGAGCTCTTCAAAAAACAGCGCCAGGTAATATTCCAGTCCGGGAGAACTGATGCCGTCGCTGACATCCTGAAACAGGGGGCACTGTCGAGTATCCACATCGAACAGTTCACGGAAACGCTGGCGAAACTGCTGAATACCCTCCTTGTCCAGCGGGTATTCACGCCCCGGCAACAGCTTGATTGCTTCCACCGCATCCCGGGAGCGTTGGGTGTCAGGGTCGAAGGTCCTGATGCTGTCCAACTCGTCGTCAAACAAATCCAGGCGAAAGGGGGTCGAACTACCCATGGGAAAGATGTCGACTATGGATCCCCTGACAGCGAACTCCCCATGCTCCATCACTGATTCAACCAGTTGGTAACCCGCGAGCACCATTTGCTCGCGAATGCTCTCCATGCTTAGTGTCTGGCCACGTTCCAGGTTAAGGCTGTTGGCGGCGATGTATTGTCTCGGCGGCAACTGGTGCATGAGGCTGGTAATCGACAGCACCAGAATGCCCCGGTCCAGATGCGGCAATTGAAACAGGGCGCGCAATCGATCAGACAGAATATCCTGGTGGGGGGAAAAGTTGTCATAGGGCAGTGTTTCCCAGTCCGGCAGGGCCAACACCTCCAGGTCCGGGTACTGTGAAGTGAAGTAGTGCAGCTCGCGCACACAGCGCTCGACTGCCTCATTACTGTCCACGATGACCAGCAAGGGACCATTGGCCGAGAGCGCGGCACGGGTCAGCGCCAGGCTAACCGCGCTGCCACTCACTTCATCCCAGTAAACGGATTGGTATCCGTCTTCAGGCATTGGAGGTTTGAATACCGATGTCATGGCTAATTGGGAAAGTCTTGGATAGGGTGTCTGGAGTTTGGTGTCTGAAGACAGTTCAGTGAGTGCTGGCCGATGGCATGGCCAACGGACAAAAGCCGGCTATTGTATCTCACCGGGGCCGGGTATTCAGTTCGGATTGGCAATAATTACGCAACAGGCTGTCGTGTTGCACATGGGATTCAATCGCAAGATAATAGCGCCCTTTTTCAGTTCCCCCGGACGAGGTATCAGTGAACAAAGCCAACACAGTGCGACCCCCCGTTGATGATTACTTCGCTGACTGGAAGCAGCGCGAATCTCTGGTTCAGGAAATGATTCCAGTGATTGGCCGTCTCTTCAGCAGCCACAATGTTGGTATGTTTATTTACGGTCGTCCCCTGCATAACCGTTCCGTCACTTTCATCATGAAATCACACCGTTTCGTTCGCCAGATTGAGCGCAACGAAATGTCGGAATTCGAGACGCATCCGGTGCTCATGGCACTGGCCAAACTGGATCTGTGGAATGCACAGATTGACCTCGGCAAACTCACTGTGGCTTACATGGCGCACCAGGAAGAGGCGGGTGACGAGGCCAAGGATGTAGACAGTTTTGTTCGTGACGAGTTGAGTTATCTCGATGGTGTCAACGACAAGCCCGTGGACAAGAGCCAGGATGTTGTACTTTATGGCTTCGGTCGCATCGGGCGCCTGATGGCGCGGCTGTTGATCGAGCGCACCAGCACCGGCGAAGTCATGCGCCTGCGCGCCATTGTGGTCCGACCTGGTCGGGAAGGCGACCTGCGCAAGCGTGCCAACCTGTTTACAGCCGATTCTGTGCACGGGGCTTTCCAGGGAACGCTGCGCGTGGACGAGGCCAATAATTGCCTGATCATGAACGGCAATGAAGTGAAGGTTATCTATGCCAACTCGCCCGAGGAGGTTGACTATACCCGCTACGGAATCAGTGAGGCCCTGATCATCGACAACACCGGCATGTTCCGGGATGAAGAAGCCCTGGGCAGGCATCTGAAATCAAAGGGAGCCGCCAAGGTCATTCTTACTGCGCCGGGCAAGGGCAATCTCAAAAATATTGTCTACGGTATCAATGACGACCAGATGAAACCGGATGACAAGATCATCACCGCTGCCTCTTGCACCACCAATGCCATCGCACCGGTCCTTAAGGTCGTGAACGATGAATATGGCATCAGCAATGGCCACATTGAAACAGTTCACGCCTATACCAACGACCAGAACCTGATCGACAACTACCACAAGGGTGCCCGAAGAGGGCGGAGTGCGGCCTTGAATATGGTGCTGACAGAAACCGGGGCCGCCAAGGCTGTGGTGAAAGCGGTACCGGAACTGGAAGGGAAGTTGACGGGTAATGCTGTACGTGTGCCGATTCCCAACGTATCCATGGCTATCATGAACCTGACCCTGGAGCGAGAAACCACCAAGGAAGAGCTGAACGAATTCCTGCGCCAGATCGCCCTGCATTCCGAATTGCAAAACCAGATCAGTTACACGGAATCAGAAGATGCCGTGTCCTCTGATTTTGTGGGCACGCGCGAGGCCGGTATCGTAGATTCCACGGCGACGATCGTGAATGGCAGGCACTGTGTTCTCTACCTGTGGTACGACAACGAATTTGGCTACTGCTGCCAGGTAGGCCGCATGGTTTACAAGATGGCGGGCGTCAAATACCAGCATTATCCTCTCAAAGGTTAGTGGCAATTTCGCAACACTGATCGCTGTCTCAACCTGGCCGGTTTGCGTAGCTGATTCACCCTGATTCGCCAAGCGTTAACCCTCTATGAAAGAGATACTTCGTCGGCACGCTTTTTCGGTCACCTTCCTGGTGATCCTGATTGGCTTTGTGTTTTTCTCGGGTGGAGACGATGAGCTGCAGCGCCTGTCCGGGTTCACCATGGGGACCACTTTCCAGGTGCAATTGCCGGAAATCCCCGATGGTATTGACAGGGAAACGCTGGTTGCGGAAATTGCAGCCTTGCTTGGCAGGCTGGATCGGGAAATATTCTCTACTTACGCGCCTGATTCCGAGCTTTCAAGATTCAATCGTCATGGCGTTGGCACCCCTTTTCTCGCTTCCAGGGAAATGATCGAGGTGTTGAGTCTGTCCAATGAGATTTCTGAGCTCAGCGATGGCGCATTCGATGTGACTGTGGGGCCGCTGGTAAACCTGTGGGGATTCGGGCCAGAAATTAACCCCCAGGCCCAGGTGCCAATGCAGTCGGCTATCGACAATGCCCTGGAAAATGTGGGCTATCGGCATTTGCTGGTTGATGCTGCTGCTTCCCGAATTCGCAAGACCCGTGATGTAAGCGTCGACCTCAGTGCTGTTGCCAAAGGCTATGCTGTCGACAAACTGGGTGAGTATCTGGATGAACTGGGCGCGGAAAGTTATTTCCTTGAGGTGGGGGGAGAACTCAAGATCAAAGGCCTGAAACCCGGTGGCGAAAGCTGGGTGCCGGCGATAGAAGCCCCCCTGGACGGCGCATCGAGAGTCTATGAAATATTTTACAGCCGCGGGGAAAGCATCGCGGTTGCCGGTTCAGGAGACTACCGCAACTATTTTGAGCTCGATGGCGTGCGCTATTCCCATGAGATCGATCCCCGCACCGGCAGGCCAGTGACTCACAATCTGGCGGCTGTCTACGTCATCGATTCTTCCGTGGCTCGTGCGGATGCGCTGGCCACTGCCTTTATGGTCATGGGACTGGATGCGGCTCGTTCACTGGCACAACGGCAAGGCCAGGCGGCTTATTTCATTTATAAGGAAGGCGATGGGTTTGCGGACTATGTCACGCCCCAGTTTCGTCGTTATCTGAGTGATGATGGCGAAAGCAGTCAATAGCAGTTTAGTAACCAGGTTCAGGAGCACAAGTTGAAAAAGTCACAGCGGCAAAAGAATCACTTCGACATCATCGTGATTGGTAGTGGTCCAGCCGGTGAGGCGGCGGCCATGAACGCCCGCAAGAAGGGGCGCAGTGTCGCGGTGGTCAGTGATCATGCCAAGGTGGGGGGCAGTTGCACCCATTGGGCGACAATTCCTTCCAAGGCCTTGCGCCATTCGGTCAAGCAGGTCATTGGCTTTAATACCAACCCGATGTTCAGGGATTTTGGTGACGCCCGCAAACTCAGTTTCCAGCAAATCATCAAACATGCGGATCGGGTGGTGTTCGAACAGGTGCGTATGCGCACGGATTTTTATGAACGCAACCAGGTGCCGGTGTTCCAGGGTCGAGCTGAATTCATCGACAAGCACACCATCAAGCTGGTCGGGAAACGCAAGAAGCTGTCTGCTGACTATTTTATTGTTGCCACCGGTTCGAGACCCTATCATCCACCCGATGTGGACTTTGATCATCCGCTGATGTTTGACAGTGACAGCATCCTCACCCTGGATCACTCACCACGCAAGGTCACAGTAATCGGAGCCGGGGTGATTGGTTGTGAGTACGCCTCTATATTCGGTGGTCTCGGTGCCAAGGTCGAGTTGATCAACCCCAACGAGAGTCTGCTCACTTTCCTGGACACGGAAATCAGTGATGCACTGGCTTACCACCTGCGCAATGTTGGAGTGCGCAGCCGGCACAATGAAGAGTACGACCATATCGAGTATCACGATAAACACATCGTGACCTACCTGCAGTCTGGCAAGAAGATCAAGAGCGATATCGTGCTCTGGGCCAATGGCCGCACCGGCAATACGGACAAGCTTGGCCTCAAGGCCATTGGCCTCGAAGCCAACAGTCGTGGCCAGCTCAATGTGAATGCGTGTTACCAGACCAAAGTGAAGAATATTTATGCCGCTGGCGATGTGATTGGCTGGCCCGCATTGGCGGGGGCCGCCTACGACCAGGGCCGTGCCGCCTGCAATGCCATTGTGGCACCGGAGGAGTGCTATCCGGTTGAAGAAGTGGCGACTGGCATCTATACGATTCCCGAAATCAGCACCCTGGGTAAAACCGAAGCAGAGCTGACTGCCGAAAAAGTACCCTACGAAGTCGGCAAAGCGTTTTTTAAAAACACTGCCCGGGCACAGATTACCGGAGAGCAGGTGGGTATGCTGAAGCTGATCTTCCATTTCGACACACTGGAGATTCTCGGCATCCACTGTTTTGGCGACCAGGCCTCAGAAATCGTGCACATCGGTCAGGCCATCATGCGCCAGCCCGGCGAAGCCAATACCATGAAATATTTTCTGACTACGACCTTCAACTATCCCACCATGGCAGAAGCGTATCGAACGGCAGCGCTGGATGGATTGAATCGGGTTTTCTAGCCCTGTTAAGCGCCAGATCAAACAGAAAATCCGCGTCAAATTTTTGACTCTGCAAAAGTCTCTAAAATGCAGCGGAAACCCCGAGAAAACTTGCTTTAAAGCCTCTATCCGTGTACATTCTTCGGCGCTCAGAGGGGCCGGAATTACACAGCTCCTAACGCCCGATCCGGATAAAAAAGCAAATAAGAAAACCAAGCTTGAGTGCAGTTCGTTTTAGTCAAGCATGAACTGCCCGTTGGGCCGATTTAGAAGTTTTGCGCAAAGTAGATATTCTCGATGAGAGGTGGACGAGAGGTGTCAGTATCCTGGCTCAATGCCAACACATCCGGTACTACAACAGACCGTGATGCTGGACCGACTCCTCAGCATAGAGCGCCCGCCAGTCGAACTGCCCTTTTTCCGAACACACGTTAGACAAACCTGCGCGCCCGGCATCGGGATGCGTCTCTCGCTGTTACTGACCAAAGCAGCGCTGGATTAGAGGATTGGAGTTGGAAACAGCAACGACATATATGGATGCCCTGAGGCCATTCCTGTTTTATACCGCTGCAGTGCTGGCAGTAGTGGTCACCATGCTGGGCCTCTCTTTCTTCCTCGGTCAGAGAATCAACCGCAAGTACAAGGAAACGCCGTTTGAGTCGGGCATTATCTCCGTGGGCAGCGCGCAGTTCCGTATTTCCGTGCATTTCTATCTCACCGCTATCCTGTTCATCATCTTCGACCTGGAGGTGGTATTTCTGTTCGCCTGGGCGGTGGCTGTTGAGCAGGCTGGGTGGCCCGGCTTCATCGAAATCAGTGTCTTCATCTTTATTCTCATCGTGGCCCTGTTCTACCTGTGGCGTATTGGCGCCCTGGATTGGCGAACCGACACCCAGCGGAGAAAACTGCAGGAAGTGGTCGGGCCAGGTGGTGTCGTGAACAAGAAGGAATTCAAACTATGAATTGGGACTTACAGCGGGTCGACGAAGCCGCGTCTCCCCAACCCGGCGGCACGGCCATGGACGAGTTCATTCGCCGCAATGTGATGATGGCGAAACTTGAGGACATGGTTGCCTGGGGTCGCAAGAATTCCATCTGGCCATTCAATTTCGGTCTCTCCTGTTGTTACGTGGAGATGGCCACAGCCTTTACCGCCCGGCATGACCTGGCCCGTTTTGGTGCCGAAGTGATCCGGGGTACGCCGCGGCAGGCGGACATGATCGTGATCGCGGGCACCGTATTTCGCAAGATGGCGCCCGTGGTGCGGCTGCTCTACGATCAGTTGCTGGAGCCCAAGTGGGTGATTTCCATGGGATCCTGCGCCAATTCCGGTGGTATGTACGATATTTACTCGGTGGTGCAGGGGGTGGACAAGTTCCTGCCTGTGGATGTTTATGTGTCCGGTTGCCCGCCACGACCGGAAGCCTTGCTGCAGGGCCTGATCCTGCTGCAGGAATCCATTGGACGGCAACGACGCCCCCTGAGCTGGGTGATCAATGACCAGGGCATCATCCAGAAAGAAGCCAATCCGGTGCAGCGCGTGGTCCGTCATGATGAGCGTATTCATGCCACCGAATTGCGTACACCTGAAGAAACATAACAATAAAAACAATAAGTTAAATAGTTAAATTAAAGTAAAATATTGATGGAAGCGGCACCCGACATTTCCAGCCAAAACACTGCGCAGAACCCTCTGCTGGATCAGCTACGCCAGCGTTTTGCCGGCCAGCTGCTGGCTGAGCAGGCGACCTGTGACGGCATACCCACGCTGTGGGTCGATCGCCAGAACCTGCGCGAGCTGCTGACCGCCTTGCGGGACAACACCAGCCCGCGTTTCGAGATGATGTTTGACATCACTGCCATCGATGAGCGCGTCCGCGTGCACCGGGATGGGCAGCCTGAATCAGAATTCACCGTGGTCTACCACCTGATGTCCTTCAGCGGGAACTGCGATTGCCGGGTTAAAGTACCGCTGATGGATGCGGATTTGCATCTGCCCACCATCGTCGATCTATGGCCCAGCGCCAACTGGTACGAGCGTGAGACCTGGGACATGTTTGGCATCGTCTTCGATGGCCATCCCAATCTTACCCGCCTGGTATTGCCTCCCACCTGGAAAGGCCACGCCCTGCGCAAGGAACACCCGGCGCGGGCTACCGAGATGGAACCGTTCTCCATGGACGACGAAGCTACGGCTTATGAGCAGGAAGCACTGCTGTTCAAGCCGGAAGAGTGGGGCATGGAGCGCAAGTCTGACACCTCCGAGTTCATGTTCCTGAATCTGGGCCCTAACCATCCTTCGGTACACGGTGCGTTTCGTATCGCGGTGCAACTGGACGGGGAAATCCTGGTGGATGCGGTTCCCGATATTGGCTACCACCACCGTGGCGCCGAAAAAATGGGCGAGCGCCAGTCCTGGCACACTTATATTCCGTACACCGACCGTATCGATTACCTCGGTGGTGTGATGAACAACCTGCCTTATGTGATGGCAGTGGAAAAAATGGCTGGCATCGAAGTACCAGCCAGAGCGCAGACCATCAGGGTAATGCTGGCGGAGATGTTCCGCATCTGTTCGCATCTGTTGTTCTACGGCACTTTTGCCCAGGACGTGGGGCAACTGTCACCTATCTTTTATATGTTTGTTGAGCGTGAGCGCATCTTCAACATTGTGGAATCCATCTGTGGTGCCCGCATGCACCCGGGCTGGTTCCGCATCGGCGGTGTCGCCCAGGATCTTCCCCATGGCTGGGATCAGCGCGTGAAAGAGCTGCTGGACTTCATGCCGCCGCGTATCGATGAATACGATTCCATGGTCATGAACAATGGCATCGTCAAGCGCCGTACCCAGGGGGTTGGTTCTTATAATACCCAACAGGCATTCGACTGGGGTGTGACCGGTGCCGGGCTGCGCGCCACTGGCCTGGAATGGGATTTCCGCAAGCAGCGCCCCTACAGCGGCTATGAAAATTTCGAATTCGATGTGCCCATCGCCGTGAACGGTGATTGCTATGACCGCTGTGCGGTTCGTGTTGAAGAAATGCGCCAGAGTCTGCGCATCATCAAGCAGTGCCTGGACAATATGCCGGAGGGGGACTACAAGGCCGACCATCCCCTGACCACACCGCCGCGCAAAGAAAAGACCATGCAGGATATCGAAACCCTGATTAATCACTTTCTCAGTGTGAGCTGGGGGCCGGTGATTCCGCCGGAAGAGGCGACTGTGGCTATCGAAGCCACCAAGGGCATTAACAGTTATTACCTGGTCAGTGATGGCAACACCACGTCCTACAGAACCAGAATTCGCACGCCGTCTTTCGCCCATCTGCAAATGATCCCGGAAATCAGCAATGGTTTCATGGTGGCTGACCTGATCGCCATCATTGCCAGTATCGATTTCGTCATGGCGGATGTGGACAGATAGGGTATTGAGACAAGCAAGCAGAACAGCAGACAAGAGCAGAGTAGTGGAAAACAACGTCATCGCCAGCAGCGCCAAGCAGGCCAGGGAACTCACCGAGGCAGAGATTGCCGAGATTGAGCATGAAAAGGCCCTGTATCCCGACAACACGGCAGTGGGTCTGGAAGCGCTGAAGATCGTGCAAAAACACCAGGGCTGGGTTTCTGACGAGTCCCTGTTGGCAATCGCAAAATACCTGGATCTGTCGGTAGCAGACCTGGAAGGCGTGGCCACCTTTTTTAACCTGGTCTATCGGCAGCCGGTGGGTGAGAAAGTCATTCTGTTCTGCAACAGTGTGAGCTGCTGGATTATGAATTGTGAAAGTATCAGGTCGCACATTAAAGAAACCCTGGGTGTGGATTTCGGTGAGACAACCGCCGATGGCAAGTTCACCTTCATACCCGTGCCCTGTCTCGGTGACTGCGACCGGGCGCCGGTAATGATGGTGGGCGAAGACCTGCATCGCAACCTGACACCAGAAAAGATAGATGAGATCGTCGCGCAGTATCGCGGCCAACAGTAACAAGCAAGAGTGAAAGTGAAGCCAAGTGGTAGATAACCCATTAACAAAGAACATCGACTTGTCCCGCCCGCCGCTGGATGTGGCTGCCTATGAGTCCAATGACGGTTATCAGTCGCTGCATAAAATAGCCGGCGGTCTGAGTCCCGAAGATGTTCTGCAGATTGTTAAGGACTCTGGCCTGAAGGGAAGAGGCGGTGCCGGATTTCC
Organism: Gammaproteobacteria bacterium; assembly: GCA_040218615.1. Classification (GTDB taxonomy): domain Bacteria; phylum Pseudomonadota; class Gammaproteobacteria; order Pseudomonadales; family Pseudohongiellaceae; genus UBA9145. Next base: position 296,051 of record JAVJRC010000005.1, on the reverse strand, counting down.
AACTGGATTGAAGTGGAGCTTCGTGCCCCAGGGTCCGGATTCGCCCCAGCAGAAGTACCTGGTGGTGAATGCAGACGAGATGGAGCCTGGAACCTTCAAGGACCGTCTGTTGATGGAAGGCGATCCCCATTCATTGCTGGAAGGCATGATCATCGCTTCCTACACCATTGGCGCCAGCAAGGCTTATATTTTTCTGCGCGGTGAGTACACGCGCTCAGTAGAAACCCTGTCCGCGGCAATCAAGGAAGCCTACGCAAAAGGCTATCTGGGCAAGAACATTCTCAATACCGGCTTCGATCTGGATATCATTTTGCATACCAGTGCCGGGCGTTATATCTGTGGTGAAGAAACCGCGCTGCTGAATGCGCTGGAAGGCAAGCGTGCCAACCCAAGGGCCAAGCCACCTTTCCCACAGGTGAGCGGTCTGTGGGGCAAGCCCACCATCGTGAACAATGTTGAAACCATCTGTAACCTGCCGGGAATTCTCACCTACGGTGTGGATTGGTACCACGGCCTGACCAAGGGCAAGGATCACGGCACAAAATTATTTGGAGTCAGTGGCAAGGTTAAAAACCCTGGCTGCTGGGAAATGCCTCTGGGTCTGCCTATCAGGGAACTGCTGGAAGACAAGGCCGGTGGCATGCAGGATGGACTGAGCCTGAAAGGATTTTTACCCGGCGGCGGCTCAACCGACTTTATGTTGCCCGAACATCTGGATTTGCCGCTGGATTACGACGAGATCGCCAAGGTTGGCAGTCGTCTTGCCACGGGTACCATGATTATTCTCGATGACAAGACTTGCCCGGTTGGCATGGTGGGCAATCTGATGACCTTTTTCTCCCATGAGTCCTGTGGATTCTGCACGCCCTGTCGTGACGGGCTGCCCTGGGTGGACGCCATCTTCAAGGAACTGGAAGAGGGCAAGGGCAAGGCCAAGGATCTGGAGATATTGCGCGAACATGTAGATTATATGGGGCCGGGTCGCACTTTTTGTGCGCTGGCACCCGGTGCTACAGCACCTCTGGGAAGTGGGCTGAAGTATTTTGCAGACGATTTCAAGGCGCACGTGGACAAGCAGTGCTGCCCTTACAAACACTGATGAGCTTGGGTATGAGGTTGATTAATTAGATGGCCAAAATTGTTATAGACGGGAAGGAGTACGAAGTAAATCCCGATAACAATCTGTTGCAGGAATGCCTGTCCCAGGGCCTGGACCTGCCTTATTTTTGCTGGCATCCCTGCATGGGGTCGGTCGGTGCCTGTCGACAGTGCGCGGTGAAACAGTATCGCGATGAGGATGACGAGCAGGGCACACTGGTCATGGCCTGCATGACGCCACCTACTGACGGCATGCGCATCTCAATTGAAGATGAGCAGGCGCGGGACATGCGCGAGCGGGTTATCGAAAGCCTGATGATCAGCCATCCCCACGATTGCCCGGTGTGTGAAGAAGGCGGCGAGTGTCACTTGCAGGACATGACCCAGATGTCAGGTCACAATTACCGTCGCTATGACAAGAAGAAGCGTACTCACCGCAATCAATATCTTGGTCCTTTCATCAACCATGAGATGAATCGCTGTATCGCCTGTTATCGCTGCGTTCGTTTTTATGATGACTATGCGGGCGGAACCGATCTTTCAGCGCAGGCAGCTCACCACCATGTTTATTTCGGTCGTCATGAAGACGGCGTGCTGGAAAGTGAATTCAGCGGCAACCTGGTAGAAGTTTGCCCCACTGGCGTATTTACCGACCAGGCGTTTTCCGAACACTATACCCGCAAGTGGGATCTGCAGACCGCTCCCAGTGTTTGTACCGGCTGTTCGGTGGGTTGCAACACGGCACCTGGTGAGCGCTATGGCACCTTGCGTCGGATTATCAATCGCTACAATAGCGAGGTGAATGGTTATTTCATCTGTGACCGCGGTCGCTTTGGTTTCGATTACGTCAACAGCAATGCAAGACTGAGCACTGCTGTTGCAGTCGACAATGGTCAGGAAACCGAGTTGAGCCCCGAACAGGTCAACGACCTGCTTAAAGAGCTGGGAGAGGGTCAGGCCATCGGTATTGGTTCGCCCCGGGCCAGCAATGAATCCAATTATGCCCTGCGCTGTGCGGTAGGTGAGGAAAATTTCTACAGTGGCATTGCCGACGATGAGCATGCGGTCAACCAGTTGATCCTGTCGCTGAGCAGGGACAAGGCGTTCAATGGGCCCAGCATCAAGGAAATCGAACAAGCCGATGCGGTATTGATTGTTGGCGAAGATGTCACCAACACCGCAGCACGAATTGCCCTGGCATTGCGGCAGTCTGTTCGCAACAAGGCGAAAGAACTGGCCGAAGGCTGCAATATTCCCCAGTGGCAGGACGCAGCCGTACGAGAACTTGCCCAGCAGGAGCGCAGCCCGCTAAGCATACTCAGTGCCTATGCGACACGCCTTGACGACGTGGCATCTGAAGTCATTATCGAGACTTATGCGCAACAGGCGAACGTGGCCAATGCCATTGCCAATAAAATTTCCGGCAAAGCTCCGGCAGGCGAAGCATTAAGCGCAGAGCAGCAAGCCAGTGTCGATGCCATTGCTGCGCACCTGACCAACGCGAAGCGCCCGCTGATTGTGAGCGGCTCCAGTAACGGCCAGATCGAACTGGTGAAGGCGGCGGCAAATGTTGCCCGCGCCCTGCATGAAAACAAATCCGCCAACATAGACCTGTGTCTGGTCATGCCCGAGGTCAATACTTTCGGTCTCGAGATGCTGGCGCGAGCTGACAACAACCTGGGATCAGCCCTGGAAAAAATGCAATCTGGCACTGTCAAAAAAGCCATCGTGCTGGAGAACGACCTGTACCGCCGGGCTGCTGATCAGGATGTGGACGACGCCCTCGACAAACTGGATACCGTGCTGGTTATGGATCTGCTGCCAACGCGCACTACAGCCAAAGCCACACACCTGTTGCCCACTACAGCATTTTCCGAACACGAAGCAACCTATGTGAATTATGAGGGCAGGGGACAACTGAGTTTCCAGGTACACCGCTGCGCCAGGGGTGCCTTGCCAGCCTGGCAATGGCTGCGCGGCGACGATGATGTGGACGCGGTTGTACGGCAGTGCAGTGAGGAAGCCGAAGGCTTCGACAAGCTGGACGATTTGCTGCCTCGCCTCGATCAATTCGTTGCCGGCATGAAAGTGCCCCGGCAACCCCATCGCTACAGTGGTCGAACCGCGATGATTGCCAATATCAATGTTCACGAACCCAAGCAGCCGGTGGATGACCACTCGTTGATGGCCTTCTCTATGGAAGGTATCCCGGCAACCAAGGACGCCTCGGTTCTGGGAGCCTCCTGGTCGCCAAGCTGGAATTCTGATCAATCCATCAGCAAGTTCCAGGACGAAATCAACGGCGAACTCAAGCAGGGACACACGGGTTATCATTTGATAGACCGAACCGAAGCAGGCGACTACCTGCAGCCCCAGATTACCGAGGTGTCTGCCGGGCAAGGTGAGCTGGTGGTGACACGTGCACAGCAGATCTTTGGCAGTGACGAGTTGTCTGCTCGCTCAACCACTATTCAGCAACGCCTGACCGATGCCTATGTGGGCCTGTCCCCGGCGGATGCAGAGAAGCTCGGCATCAGTCATGGTGACGAGGTGAGCCTCAACAACAATGGCGCCAGAGCCGTGGCCTGTGTTCGCGCCAAAATGAAACAGGGTACAGCGACTCTGTACTGTGCCGACCAGGTAGACATCTACTCGTTACCGGCGGCAGTGTCAGTCTCCAGGGCCGATTCTTCCGAGCGCAATCGCAGCATCGATGGCTTGATAATTTCAGATATGTACGGAGCGCAATCATGAAGTTGCTCCACTTTTTCAGCATGAGCATTGCCATCGCATTGGCAGAGGCAGGGGCCGAGAGATGTTAACTCTGGAAGTCGGTTCAGGTCTGACTATCGGGCTGATTCTTGGCACGGTGATTGGTGTGGCCGCCATGTTGATCTGGGTAGAGCGACGTCTGCTGAGTTTCTGGCAGGAACGCCTGGGCCCCAACCGGGTAGGCTGGTTTGGTCTGCTGCAGGTGGTGGCAGACATGATCAAGATTTTTACCAAGGAAGACTGGGTGCCGCCTTTTGCGGACAAGTTCAGTTTCGTGTTGGCGCCAGCAATCATCATGACGGTGATCCTGCTGAGTTTCGCGGTGATTCCCTTTGCGCCGAACATCGGCATTGTCGATTCCAATATCGGCGTGCTGTTCGTACTCGCCATGGCCTCACTGGGTGCCTACAGTGTCATGCTGGGCGGGCTGTCCTCAGATAACAAGTATGCCCTGTTAGGTAGTTTGCGTGCGGCTGCGCAGATGGTGAGCTACGAAGTGTTCATGGGCATCTCTCTGCTGGGTGTGGTAGCGCTCTCTGGCAGTTTTAATCTGCGCACCATTGTTGAGGCGCAGGAAGGCATGTGGTTTGTGATTCCCCAGTTTGTAGGCTTCGTGATCTTCCTGATTGCTGGCGTGGCAGAAAGTCATCGTTTGCCATTTGATATTCCTGAGGCAGAACAGGAAATCTGTGCCGGATACCACACCGAATATTCCGGTATGAAGTTCGGTATGTTTTTCGTTGGTGAGTATCTCGGCCTGGTGCTGATTTCTTCATTGATCACGGTGTTGTTTTTCGGTGGCTGGATGGGCCCGGCATTTTTGCCACCCATTGTCTGGTTTGGATTAAAGGCATTTGTATTTATAGCCTTTTTTATCCTGTTACGGGCAGCCATCCCGCGTCCGAGATATGACCAGCTGATGAGTTACGGTTGGCTGTTTTTGCTGCCACTGTCATTGATCAATCTGTTGGTGACAGGTGTCATTATTTTGATGTAGATGCAAAGCACAGAGCTTTGGGAATTGGATTAACAGAAATAAAATTGCGAGAAAACGCACAGCCATTGTGCAAGAGCGAATTATGTTTAAGCTAGTAAAGGACACATTGATCAGCCAGGTAGTCACGCTTTGGGGCGTGTTCATGAAGCTGTTCACCAAGGCTGATACGGTGGAATATCCCGATGAACAGCCCTATATGTTTCCCCGCTGGCGCGGGCGCATCATCCTCAGCCGGGATCCGGACGGTGAGGAACGTTGTGTTGCCTGTAATCTTTGTGCGGTCGCCTGTCCGGTAGACTGCATCGCCCTGCAAAAAGGCGAGATGGAAGACGGGCGCTGGTATCCGGAATTTTTCCGCATCAACTTCTCCCGCTGCATCATGTGTGGGTTCTGTGAAGAAGCCTGTCCCACCAATGCCATTCAGCTCACACCCGATTTTGAGATGGCCGAGTATGTGCGCCAGGACATGGTGTGGGAAAAAGAAGACCTGTTGATTGACGGAACCGGCAAGTACCACGACTACAATTTTTATCGGGTAGCGGGTATGCAGATTGCCGGCAAGGACAAGGGCGAGGCCCAGAACGAAGCGCCTCCGGTGGATGTGAGGAGCCTGTTGCCGTGATCACTTTATTTTATCTGGCAGGCGCTGTTGCGGTGATTTCCACCATGGCGGTCATTGTGCAGACCAATATCGTGCACGCGCTGCTGTATTTGATTCTGTCGCTGCTGGCCGTAGCGGTTGTGTTCTATGTGCTCGGTGCGCCATTCGCCGCCGTGCTGGAAGCCATTGTCTATGCCGGGGCGATCATGGTGCTGTTTCTGTTTGTCATCATGATGCTGAACCTGGGGCAAAAAACCCAGGACGAAGAGCGTAGTTATCTGAGTCTGCGCATGTGGATTGCACCGGCCATTATGGCGGCCTTGCTGCTGGGTCAGTTGCTGAATGTGATGAGTGGGCTGGATCACGGTGTGGATGTAACCCGGGTCGGCGTGCTGGAAGTGAGTGCCTTGTTGTTCGGACCCTATGTGTTGGCCGTGGAGCTTGCATCGATCCTGCTGTTGGCAGGACTGGTTGCGGCTTATCACCTGGCCAAGAAATAGCAGTACATGAAGAGTAAGTAATGGAAACAATTCCAATAGAACATGGCTTGATACTCGCCGGCATCCTGTTTGTGCTGGGGCTGATTGGCGTGCTCACACGACGCAACATTGTCTTCGTGCTGATGTCACTGGAAATCATGCTCAATGCCAGTGGCCTGGCCTTCATCGTGGCTGCGGCGCGCTGGGGTCATGCGGAAGGGCAGGTAATGTTCCTGATGATATTAACGCTGGCAGCAGCGGAAGTGGCTGTTGGGCTGGGTCTGATCATCCAAATGTTCAGGCGTTTTCAAACTGTGGACATCAATGTCCTCAGCGAGATGAAAGGATAAGGTGTAAGGGATTAAAGCAAGATGATCGACCTGATCTGGTTACTGCCAACTTTTCCACTCCTGGGTTTTCTGGCCCTGGTGCTGAGTGCAGGTAATCTTCCAAGACAAGTAGCAGCAGTGATTGGTGCGGGCTCTATCGGCCTTTCGTTCGCAGTGGCTGCGCTCATTGCCATGAGCTTCCTCGGTTCCGGTGAAGAACATGTGGTGGTTGAGACTTTCACCTGGATGTCCGTTGGCAGCTTCACACCGGGCTTTACCTTCTACCTGGATGGACTGTCCCTGGTGATGATGCTGGTGATTACGGGTGTGGGTTTCCTGATTCATGTGTATGCCACTGGCTACATGTGGGATGACCCCAGCTTTAGCCGCTTCTTCTCTTATATGAATCTGTTTGTCGCCGCCATGCTGATGCTGGTTCTGGGTGACAACCTGGTGCTGCTCTACCTGGGTTGGGAAGGTGTGGGTCTGTGCAGCTACCTGTTGATTGGCTTTTGGTACACCAATCCGGAAAACGGTTATGCCGCTCGTAAGGCCTTTGTGGTCACCAGGGTAGGCGATACCTCCATGGCCATCGGCCTGTTTCTGCTGTTTGCCCATTTCAGCACATTGAATATCCAGGATCTGATGCATGCCGCGGAAGCTGAGTGGGCAGTTGGATCAAACCTGCCGGCGCTGGCGGCGCTGTTGCTGCTGGGTGGTGCGGTCGGTAAATCTGCACAGCTGCCGCTGCAAACCTGGCTGCCCGATGCCATGGCTGGTCCGACCCCCATCAGTGCCCTGATCCACGCGGCAACCATGGTCACGGCCGGTGTTTACCTGATTGCCCGGACTCATGTGCTGTTCGAGCTTGCGCCGGATGTACAAATCCTGGTGGCCTGGATCGGACTGATTACCCTGTTAATGGCTGGCTTCACTGCCATGACCCAGTCTGACATCAAGCGCATTCTGGCGTTTTCTACGGTAAGCCAGATTGGCTATATGTTTCTGGGCCTGGGAGTCGGGGCTTACTCGGCGTCGATTTTCCATTTGATGACCCACGCCTTTTTCAAAGCCTTGCTGTTCCTGGGAGCCGGTTCTGTCATCCTCGCCATGCATCACGAGCAGGACATATTCAAGATGGGAGCTCTGCGCAAGGTATTGCCGTTTTCCTTTGCCTGTTTCCTGATCGGCAGTCTTGCCCTGACTGCATTCCCGTTCACCTCAGGGTTCTTTTCCAAGGATGAAATCCTGTTGGGTGCTCTGGAGCTGGAGGGCGTTGGGTTCTGGTTGTGGTTCGGTGGCGTAGTGGGTGCGTTCTTTACTGGTATCTATACCTTCAGGCTGATGTTTATCGTGTTCTTCGGCGAAAATCGTGGCCACCACTGCGAAGGCGAATACGGTGGCCTGAACATGAAACTGCCGCTGGGTATCTTGATGGTGTTGTCTCTCATTGGGGGTTTTATTCATATCCCGGTGGAAGCGGTATTCAGTCATGGCGAAGCGCACGAGGAGCATCATGCCAGCCTGATTATTGAAGGCATCATGATCGCCGTGCCGTTGATCGGTATTGGTATCGCTTACCTGTTCTACGGATCGAAGACCTTCTCCGTAGACAGACTCATGGCTTCCTCTTTTGCCCAGACCCTGCACAGGTTCTGGCACAGCGGCTGGGGTATGGACTGGCTTTATGATCGCCTGTTTGTTTTCCCCTTTATCTGGCTGGCGCGCATCAACTCGCGAGACATTATCGATTTGTTCTACGGCCTGGTGGTTGATATCAATCGCACCGCCCACCAGATGATTGCCCGTTCGCAAACGGGTTCGCTGCGCTGGTACGCACTCAGCGTCGCTGGTGGTTTGGTGATCATTGTCACCCTGGGAGTGTTGTTATGATCCTGGTGATACTGATTGGCCTGTTATTTCTCGGTGGCGTTGCTGCCTGGTTATCGGAGTCGATACACCCGCGGCTGCCGCGCACCATAGCCCTGGTCACAGTCATACTTGACCTGCTTATTATGTTTACCCTGCTGGGCGGAGAGGGCAGTGGCTGGATCGCTTCTGTCGATGCTGCCTGGATGCCGCGGTTTGGTATTTCTTTCTATCTGGCCGTGGACGGTCTCAGCCTGTTGCTGATCTTGCTCACCGCATTCCTGGGCATCATCGCGATCGGTTCAGCCTGGGACGAAATTACTGAACGAGCCGGATTCTTCTATTTCAATTTGCTCTGGACCCTGGCGGGTGTGCTGGGTGTGTTCACTGCGCTGGACTTGTTCCTGTTCTTCTTTTTCTGGGAAGTGATGTTGATACCCATGTACTTCATCATTGCCATCTGGGGTCACGAGAACAAGAACTACGCGGCGATGAAGTTCTTCATCTTCACCCAGGTCAGTGGCATGTTGATGCTGGTGTCCATCCTGACACTGGCCTATTTCCACTATGTGCAGTTTGAAACCTTCAGTTTCAACTACCACGACTTGATGAATGTCCGCATGTCCGGCTCACTGGAGATGTGGGTGATGCTGGGATTTTTCATTGGCTTTGCCACCAAGCTTCCCAGCGTGCCATTTCATTCCTGGTTGCCTGATGCTCACAGTCAGGCGCCGACTGCCGGTTCGGTGATTCTCGCCGGCGTGCTGCTGAAGACAGGTGCCTACGGCCTGATCCGGTTTGCCGTACCGCTGTTTCCGGCGGCTGCCATGGATTTTGCGCCGGTGGCCATGGCCCTGGCAGCGATCAGTATTTTGTATTGCGCCAAAGTGGCTTTTGCCCAGTCAGACATCAAACGACTTATTGCCTATACCAGTGTCAGCCATATGGGTTTCGTCACCTTAGGCGTGTATGCCTGGAACGAGCAGGCCCTGCAGGGGGCCATCATGACCATGCTGGCACACGGCCTCAGTGCCGCGGCGCTGTTTATGCTGGCAGGCGGGCTGCAACATCGCATTCACACCCGTAACATGTCTGATATGGGTGGGTTCTGGGCCAGGGTTCCGCGCATGGCAGTAGTAGCCCTGTTCTTCTCGGTTGCTGCCCTGGGTATGCCTGGTCTTGGAAACTTCATTGGTGAGTTCCTGGCCTTACTGGGTGCCTTCCAGGCCAATATTCTATGGACCGTGGTTTCGGCTTTCGGTTTGATTTTCGCCTCGGTGTACTCACTGTGGGTGATACAGAAAGTCTTTCATGGTGAATATGCCAGCTCTGACTCAAAGGCAGGCTTCGACGACAGTCATCTGACGGATTTGAGCCGCCGGGAAATGATTTATTTTGCCGCCATGATGTTAGGTCTGATCTGGATGGGTATGTACCCACAGTCTTTCCTGGCACTTTCGGCGCCAGTACTGGGTGATCTGCTCACTGCCACTGAGCCAGGTGTTGCGCTGGTAGCAGGAGTGTCGCCATGACTATGACGCTTTCCGATCTGTTGCCATTAATGCCGCTGTTGATCGTGACCGGTACCGCCGTGCTCGCGATGATCCTGGTTGGCGTTCGCCGGCATTACGCACTGACCGTGCTGGTGACTATCGCCGGATTGTCCGTGGCGACCGTTGTTGCGGCCATGATGATGCCATTCACCAACCAACAGATTACGCCGCTGCTGATTATTGATCAGTACAGCCTCTTCTTCACCGTGGTGAGCTGTGCCAGCGCCGTGTTTATCGCGATTCTCAGCTATCCCTACCTGCAGAACCTGCAGGACCAGCGTGAGGAGTATTTCCTGTTGCTGAGCATTGCTACCATCGGTGCGGTGGTCATGGTGAGCAGCAACCACTTTGTCAGCACCGTTCTGGGTCTGGAAACGTTGAGCATGTCCCTTTATGGCATGGTGGCCTATCCGGTGCATGTCAAAGAGTCGGCCAAGCATCCACTGGAAGCCTCGGTGAAGTATCTGGTTCTGTCGGCTGCTGCATCAGGCATTATCCTGTTCGGTATGGCCCTGGTGTACGCGCAGACTGGTACGCTGGAATTCGCCAGTCTGATTGACAACATCAATGGTGAAACTGCCGGGCTGGGAGCAGGGTTCTCTATCCTGGCACTGCTGATGGTGATTGCAGGTATGGCCTTCAAGTTGTCTCTGGCACCTTTCCATATGTGGACGCCGGATGTTTATGAAGGCTCGCCACTGCCGGCTACAACCTATCTGGCGACAATCGGCAAGGCTGGCATGTTCGTCATCCTGTTACGATTCATCGAGGCCAGCGATGCGCTGGAGTTCGATTCGCTCATTACCGTATTGTCCCTGATCGCGGCAGCATCCATCCTCGCTGGAAATTTACTGGCCCTGTTACAGGAAAACCTGAAGCGGATACTGGCTTATTCTTCCATCGCCCACATGGGTTACGTGCTCATTGCCATTATCGCCAGTTTCTACACAACCGGCAGTATCAGCATCGAGGCGGTGACTTTTTATCTGGTGGCCTACGTGATCATGTCGCTGGGCGCCTTCGGCGTAGCCTCAGTAGTTTCTTCCAGCAGCAAGGAATTCGACAGCATCGAAGACTACAGCGGCTTGTTCTGGCGATCTCCCTGGCTGGCCCTGGTGTTCACGGGCATGTTGCTGTCACTGGCTGGTATCCCGCTGACCGTGGGTTTCATTGGCAAGTTCTACCTGTTCTTTGCCGGTGTGGAAGCAGGCTTGTGGACTTTGTTGGCCGCCTTGATCATCGGCAGCGGTATCGGCTTGTATTATTACCTGCGTATTGTCTATCGAATGGTGTTGCCAGCAGGTGAAAACAGCGCTTTCAACAATGATGGCAGGAACCTGCTCAGCTCTTACGGCGTACTGGCAGTGCTGTTCTTCTTGTTATTGCTGCTGGGTGTGTATCCGGCACCCATCATGAACCTGATTGAAACGATCTCGGTGGCAATCTAGGCAAGGTTGGTTGAGACCGTGTGCTGCCCAACCAGGGCAATGTTGCCAATCCGGGAATAATATTTTCAAGCCGGGCCGAAACCATGAATCCCCAGGCGCGTAAAGCTGTCTCCCTTTTACCGTTACTGGTCCTGATACTGTTAGTCGTGCTGACCGGATTTGCCAGTCGCGCTCAGCTGCTGAGTCGGGCCCAGGATTTCGATCGCAGCAGCCTGCAGTTTTTCTTTGCCGAGAACAGTTTCGACAACGACGTGTTGTTCGATGCCTACCTGATTCCAGCCTCCGAAACTCATCCGCAATTGGTCAACCTCCATCTATTGGGGTTGCAAAGAGACCGGCTTGCCTATCGTGCTCGCCAGGAGGGGGAGGTTATCGCTGTCGCCGTTCCGGCCACGGTGGATGATGGCTTCAATGGCAGCATCGATCTGTTGATCTCGATAGACATGTTTGGCCGCATCGGAGCGGCAAGAGTCATCGAGGATCTGCAATCGGATGCGCTCTATGGAGTGCTGGAAATTATCGAATCAAAATGGATGGAAGAATTCAGTGGGAGTTCCATGCGCGACATACTGGGGATATCCTGGTCCACCATCACTGCCGACCGGGAATACGACCAGTTTGTTGGGGCTTCCATCACCCCCAAAGCCGTATCCAACAGAATTTATGATGCTTTGGTATTTTTTCAGTCCAATCGCATCGAGCTGATGCGCGGGCAGGCCTATGAGCTTTAACGATCACTTTTCCGGCCATGCAGACATCTACGCTGCTGCCCGGCCAGATTATCCCCCAGCCTTGTTTGAATATGTGGCAGGCCTGTGCCACGACCACCAATTGGCCTGGGATTGTGCCGCGGGCAACGGGCAAGCCGCACGGGGGTTGCGCCCGTTTTTCGAAGAACTGGTGGTAACTGATGCCAGTATTCAGCAAATCGCCCAGGTGCAAAGCTCTGCACGGGACAATACAGCTTCCCTTCAGGCGGTGATGCTGGCAGAGAGTGTCGCCCTGGCCGCTGATACCGTTGATCTGGTAGTGGTGGCCCAGGCATTGCACTGGTTTGACCTGGAGAAGTTTTATGGCGAACTCGACCGGGTTCTGCGTCCAGCAGGCGTGCTGGCGGTCTGGAGTTATGGTCTGCACAACCTGGACGAACAATGTGATGATATCGTCAGGGTGTTGTACGAGGACATCACCGGGGCTTACTGGCCGCCGGAGCGCAAGATTGTGGAAAATCACTATGTGGATATTGAATTGCCGTACAATGCCTTACCGGCACCTGCATTTAAATTGCAGAAGTATTGGTCCATTGAGCAGGTATTGGCTTACCTGCGTTCCTGGTCCGGTGTGCAACGCTATATGGAAGACCAGGGGACTGACCCGGTAATGCTCATCGAGTCCGACTTGCGCGAGGCCTTTGGCGACGGGGCAACACGACTTATCGAATGGCCCCTTACTCTACTGATTTGTCGCAAATGACCGGGCCACTGACTAACTGTTACCTTATGATTAACAAACCCATTCAGGGAGCAGGACATTGAGCAAGATAGCCGTTATCGGCGGCGGCAGCTTTGGCACCGTTATCGCCAATATTTCCGCACAGAATGGCCACCAGGTCATGTTCTGGATGCGCAGCGAAGAGTCAGTGGCTGAAATCAACAGCGAGCATGAAAACAGCCAGTATTTGCCTGGCTACAAGCTCAGTGAAAACGTTATTGCCACCGATGACATGACAGCGGCAGTGAAGGATTGCGAGGCAATCTTTGTCGCCGTACCCAGCACTTCTTTCCGCGTGGTGGTTAAGGAAGTCGTGCAATGTGCGCCACCTGATGCTTTGCTGATCAGCACCACCAAGGGCATAGAGGCAGAAACCTTTCTGCTGATGAGCCAGATTTTGCAGCAAGAATCACCACAGGCTCGCATCGGAGTATTGAGCGGCCCTAACCTGGCCAAGGAGATTGCAGCCAACCATCTTACCGGTACAGTCATCGCCAGTGACGATGAATATGTCAGGGACAAAGTCCGGGAGCTGCTGAAGTCAGACCACTTCCGTGTCTACACCAATAACGATATGTTCGGGGTGGAACTGGGTGGCTCATTGAAAAACATCTATGCCATTATCGCCGGTATCGCCGATGCCATTGGCATGGGGCATAACACCAACAGCATGCTGGTGACTCGCAGCCTGACAGAAATGGCCCGCTTTGGCCGGGAGATTGGTGCGGATCCGATGACTTTTCTCGGTTTGGCTGGAGTCGGTGACCTGGTAGTGACCTGCTCAACCCCGTTGAGCCGCAACTTTCGAATTGGCCAGGCCCTGGGCAAGGGAAAATCCATTGAAGAAGCAGCCAAAGAGGTGGGCCAGGTTGCAGAAGGTGTGAACACCGTTAAACTGGTCAAACAAAAGGCTGATGAGTTGGGCGTCTATATGCCGCTGGCGACTGGCCTTTACAAGATTATTTATGAGAATGCATCCATCAAGAGCATTATCTCTACACTGATGTTGAGCGAGCAGGCCCTGGACGTAGAGTTCGCCGTGCACTCAACCAAAACGATGTCATGAGGATTTACTATGTCTGAAGATCTGGACGACCTGGTTGAAAATATCAAAGAGCCCTCGGTATGGATTCGTATCCTGTTCATGCTCGCCTTCGGGGTAGTTCTGTATTTCATTCTCGCTCCAGTCATATTTGTCATCATGCTTGCCCAGGCACTGTTTGTCTTGCTGACCGGGGAGAGTAACGAGAACCTGCGCAATTTCTCCTCGGCATTGAGCGAATATATTAACCAGACACTGACTTTTCTGACCTACAATTCCGATGACAAGCCTTTTCCTTTTTCTGATTTTCCCAATATAGGTGATGACGACGCTGACGGGTCCGGTAAATCTTCTGCAAAGAAATCGACTGGCAAGAAGAAGTCAACTCGGAAGAAAACAAGCAAGAAGGCAAGCAAGAAGAAAAAAGCAGGGGAATCGAGTAAAGGCAGTGGCGACGACGATGAATCGGACAAGGGCGACAGCAGCTCTTAGAACCAGTTCACCAGGCTTATGCAGTTATTGATTTTGCGTCACGGCGAAGCTGAATATTCAGCCACTGGCGATGCGTCCCGTAAACTCACTGAGATCGGCCATGAGAAAAACCTCAGCACGGCTCGCCAATGTCGGGACAGGAATCCTGGTATCACCCACGCCTACCACAGCCCGTATTTGCGGGCAGAGGAAACGGCCACCGACTTGATTTCAGTTTTTCCTGACCTTAAATTCGAAACCTGTAACCTGCTCACACCAGAATCAAAGACCGGCGATTTGCTGGGCTGGCTTGAACAGTTTTGTTCCGATGGTGCTTCCTGGTCTGTATTGTTAGTGGGGCACAATCCCTTGTTGAGCAATCTGGTCAATTTATTGCTCGATGAAGGTGAGGCAGGGATGAGGTCGCTGGACACCAGTGACCTGGTGTGTCTCAATTTGTCCTGGCCTGAACGTGGCTGCGGTGAACTCAATTACTGGTTACATGCCCGAACATGAGAACAGAGAAACATCTTACGGAACACAGAACTGCAGGCTGGAAATGGCTCGCTCCGGTGGCGCTATTGCTGACCGCACAGGTCTCTGCCCAGAACAGCGATCATCCCCTGATTGACCGCTTTCCGGATTCGGAGATAGTCGATGTGGAGTTCGAGGAAGACGCCAATTACCGATTGGTATTGGGCACCTTGCAACGAACCCGGGGAATCGTGGTGCCGGAATCTTCAGAGCGATTGCGTGGTGATGTCACCAAGATTATCTATGAGGTTTCGAATGAATTCACCGGCGACGATGTGCTGCGTTTCTATCAGGAGCAGTTTGCCGCTCGAGGTTACGAAGTGTTATTCACCTGCAGTGGCAGGGAGTGTGGCAGCAGCAACTATTGGGCTAACGACATCTTTAGCAACCGGGTACTGTACGGGCCGGAACGCAATCAGCATTTCGTGGCCCTGCGCATAGGGAGTGATGCCAATAATGTCGACGAAAACCCGGCTCACATGGTGCTTTACATCATCACTCGTGGTAACCGACGCCTGTATGCTTATGTGGAAATCGTGGAAGAAAATGGTTCCGTACCCACCATCGAGCTGATTCCCTCGGAGCTACTGGATAATCTTAACGAACAGGGAAGTGCCATTATTCCCGGCGTCGCGTTTCTCAATGACCGGCAATTATTGCCGGATTCTGAGCTGGAGGCGGTAGCCCAGCAGCTAAATTCACAACCTGAGCTGGAGTTTTATGTGGTTGCGCATCTGGGCGGCGACCAGGAGCTGGACCAGCTCATGACCCGGTCCAATATCAGGGCGCAGACTGTTCGGCAGCAGCTAATCAATCTGGGAGTGGCGGCCAATCGGCTTGTTGCCAGAGGGATTGGCCCTCTGGCGCCGGCCTGTGTCGCCGACAGTTGTGCCGAGAGGGTAGAGCTGGTACTGCGCTAGATCACCAGTATTAGCCCTTGATCAAAGACAAGAACTCATTACGGGTTGATGCCTTGTTCCTGAATGCGCCGAGCATGCAGGAGGTGGCCATTATCGAATTTTGTTTCTGCACACCCCGCATCATCATGCACATATGCTGTGCTTCAATGATGACTGCCGCACCGGCCGCGTCGGTTTTTTCCAGGATGCAGTGGGCTATCTCACTGGTAAGGTTTTCCTGAATTTGCAGCCTGCGGGCAAACACATCGACTATGCGGGCGATTTTTGACAAGCCCAACACCTTGCCTTTGGGTAAATAAGCGACATGGCACTTCCCTATAAAGGGCAGCATATGGTGCTCACACATGGAATAAAGTTCGATATCCTTGACGATAATGATTTCATCGGTGTCCGATGGAAACAGGGCATCGTTGATCACCTCATCGATGTCCATCGAATAACCCTGCATCAGATATTCCATCGCTTTTGCAGCTCGGGCGGGAGTATCCGCCAGGCCAGCGCGATCCGGGTCTTCACCAATGGCTTTCAGAATGTCCAGGTAAGCTTGTTCCATGGGATTGGGATTCCTGTGAAGTGGCGGCCAGCCGCGCTCGCGTTACCGCATTCAGGGATTACTGCTAATGTGAGCAACAGCGATTAATCGTCTGCTGTTTAATCGTTTAATAAAGGCGCATAAGCTACGATAAACCCATGTAGAGGTAAAGCCTTGCATGCGGGATTCCTGCACTCATTAGCAACTTCTTGGTAATTTCGGGACCGATCCAAAGTATGAATATCTGCACTTATATAGAGCAGCTTGTCGAAACGTTTAACCGGGCCGGGCTTTGTTTCGCTCATGGCACCAACAACGCTGTCGACGAAGCGGTGTATCTGGTCTATGGCAGCCTCGGCATTGATTACGATGAAGACTACCGAACACTGGAGAGGATATTAAGCGACACCGAACTGGATCGGCTAAATGCACGGGTAGCCTCTCGCGTGGGTGAAAGAGTGCCGGTGGCCTACCTTGTAGGAGAGGCCTGGTTCTGCGGCCGGCCATTTAACTGCGACCAGCGAGCGTTGATACCCCGGTCTCCAATTGGAGAACTGATCGGCAATAGCTTTCAACCTCTGCTCAAATCACCACCTGCCAGGATTCTGGATATGTGCACCGGTGGCGGCTGCATCGGGATCAGTTGTGCGCTGGAATTTCCGGATGCTGAAGTTGACCTGGCCGACATCAGTCCTGCCTGTCTCGAACTGGCTGCATCGAATATTGGTCGACATGGCACCTCCGACCGGGTCAAAACCATAGAATCTGACCTGTTTGATAATATCCAGGGCGTTTACGATTTAATCGTGGCCAATCCCCCCTATGTTTCGACAGCGGAAGTAAATTCCCTGGCTCCGGAGTTTCAGCATGAGCCTCGTCTCGGTCTTGAATCTGGCGAAGCAGGCCTGGACATTCCCCTGACCATCCTGCGTCAGGCAGAAGAATATTTGAGTGCCAGTGGTGTGTTAGTGATGGAAGTGGGGTATAGCGCCGCAGCCCTACAGGAGAGATTGCCTGATCTGCCATTGCTGTGGCTCGAATTCGAACACGGAGGCGACGGTGTGATGGGGATTACTTCCAGGGAGCTTCGACAGTACAGGGAGAAACTGAATTAGTGTACAATGCACGCCTTTTTTGGCCAGCCACATCCCGCATCAGCCGGGCGTCATCCCATGTCAGGCAATAGTTTCGGAAAATTATTCACGGTCACCAGCTTTGGTGAAAGTCACGGCCCGGCTTTGGGTTGTGTGGTGGACGGCTGTCCGCCGGGGCTGGAACTCAGTGAAGAAGACATGCAGCGCGACCTGGATCGGCGTAAGCCTGGTCAGTCCCGCTTCACTACCCAGCGTCGTGAAGACGATGCGGTCAAGATATTGTCGGGTGTGTTCGAGGGCAAAACCACGGGGACACCCATCGGGCTGTTGATTGAGAACATTGACCAGCGCTCCCGGGACTACAGTAAGATCAAGGATCAGTTTCGGCCTGCCCATGCGGACTTCACTTACTTCAAGAAGTATGGGATTCGCGATTACCGTGGTGGCGGCCGTGCCTCTGCCAGGGAAACGGCGATGCGGGTGGCCGCTGGGGCCATTGCGAAGAAATATCTGCAGCAAAGTGCGGGCGTGCAGATCAATGGCTACCTGAGTCAGTTGGGACCTATCGCTATCGAGCAGGTGCAACTGGACCAGGTCCATAACAACCCGTTCTTCTGCCCGGATCCGGACAAGGTGCCGGAAATGGAAGAATACATGGCGGCCCTTGGCAAGGAAGGTAATTCCATCGGCGCCAAAATTAGTGTCCAGGCCAGCAATGTTCCGGTGGGACTCGGTGAGCCCATTTTTGACCGGCTGGATGCAGACATCGCCAAGGCGATGATGAGTATCAACGCCGTCAAGGGCGTGGAAATAGGCGCGGGTTTCGATTCTGTGAGCCAGAAGGGCTCGGAACACCGGGACGAGATCACGCCCGATGGATTCTTGAGCAATCATGCCGGTGGCGTGCTGGGAGGAATCTCCAGTGGCCAGGATCTGTTGGTGAATGTGGCGCTCAAGCCCACCTCCAGCATCCGCATACCCGGCCGATCCATTGATGTGCACGGCAATGAGACCGAGGTAGTCACTACCGGGCGGCACGATCCCTGTGTGGGCATCCGGGCGACCCCAATCGCCGAGGCCATGCTGGCGCTGGTGTTAATGGATCACCTGCTTCGACACCGGGCGCAGAACCAATTTCCACTCTGATTAGAGTAGAATAAGACATTTAAAATCATATAGATAAGCCTTTAACTTAGAGTAAGGCTGTAGATGGTAGAGACAATGAGCGGTAAGACCTTATACGACAAGATCTGGGACGCGCACCTGGTCAAGGTGCGGGATGACGGAACTGCCCTGATCTATATAGACCGTCACCTGATTCACGAAGTGACCTCGCCACAGGCATTCGAAGGGCTGCGCCTGGCAGGGCGATCGCCCTGGCGTGCCGATGCCAACTATGCCACTCCCGACCACAATATCCCCACTACCAGGGATGAGCGGCAGCAAGGCCTATCTGGAATCAAGGACCCAGTGTCTAAAATCCAGGTAAAAACCCTCGATGATAATTGTAATCAATTCAATATCTTCGAGCTAAAAATGAATGATTTACGTCAAGGCATTGTGCATGTGGTCGGGCCAGAACAGGGCATCACCCTGCCGGGCATGACCATCGTCTGTGGCGATTCCCATACCTCGACTCACGGCGCACTGGGTGCACTGGCCCACGGCATTGGCACCTCAGAGGTGGAACACGTGCTGGCAACCCAATGCCTGATGCAGAAAAAGATGAAGAATATGCTGGTGCGCGTGGATGGCCAGCTAAACAAGGGCGTGACCGCCAAGGATATCGTGCTGGCTATTATCGGCAAGATAGGCACGGCGGGCGGTACCGGCTATACCATTGAGTTTGGTGGCGAAGCGATCCGGGCCCTCAGTGTGGAAGGTCGAATGACCGTCTGCAATATGGCCATCGAGGCGGGCGCCAGGGCAGGCCTGGTAGCTGTTGACCAGACTACCCTCGATTACATCAAGGGCAGGCCGTTCGCGCCCCAGGGAGAGCTCTGGGATCAGGCGGTAGAGGCATGGCGGGGACTGGTCAGTGATGAGGACGCCCACTGGGATGCCGTGGTGGAGCTCAATGCGGCAGAAATAGAGCCCCAGGTGACCTGGGGGACATCACCGGAAATGGTGGCGCCGGTCAGTGGCAATATCCCGGACCCGGCCCAGGAGCGTGATGAAACGCGGCGACAGAATATCGAGCAGGCCCTGCGCTATATGGGCTTGCAGGGTGGTTCGGCCATCCGCGACATCAAGCTGGATTGTGTCTTTATTGGCTCCTGTACCAATTCCCGTATAGAAGATTTGCGCGAAGCGGCCAAGGTGGTCCAGGGCAAGCACAAAGCAGACAGTGTGGAACTGGCGCTGGTGGTACCCGGCTCAGGCCTGGTCAAGCAGCAGGCCGAAGCAGAGGGCCTGGACAAGATTTTTGAGGCGGCTGGACTGGAATGGCGGGAACCGGGCTGCTCCATGTGCCTGGCCATGAATGCAGACCAGTTGGGCGAGGGCAAGCACTGTGCCTCCACCTCGAATCGTAATTTCGAGGGACGCCAGGGATTTGGTGGACGCACGCACCTGGTCAGTCCTGCCATGGCCGCGGCGGCCGCTGTGCATGGCCATTTCGTCGATATTCGGGAGCTGGGGTAACGCCATGAAGCAATTTAATGTGGAAGAAGGCATCGTCCTGCCGCTCGATCGGGCCAATGTAGATACAGACTTCATCATTCCCAAGCAATTTCTCAAGTCAATCAAGCGCTCAGGGTTCGGAGTGAACCTGTTTGATGAGCATCGCTACCTGGATAAGGGGCAGCCCGATGCCGACAACAGCCAGCGTCCGCTGAACCCGGATTTCGTGCTCAACCAGCCACGCTACCAGGGCGCATCCATCCTGCTGGCCCGGGATAACTTCGGCTGCGGCTCCTCCAGGGAGCATGCGCCGTGGGCCCTGGATGACTATGGATTTCGTGCGATCCTGGCCCCCAGCTTTGCGGATATTTTCTTCAATAACTGCTTCAAGAACGGCCTGCTGCCCATTGTGCTGGATAGGACGGTGATCGAGCAGTTATTTCAGGAAGTCGCAGCCACCGAGGGCTACAAGCTCAAGGTAGACCTGCCACAGCAGCATGTAATCAAGCCAGATGGCGACAGCATCAGTTTCGAGGTGGACAGCTTTCGCAAACACTGCCTGCTGGAAGGTTTGGATGATATTGGCATCACCCTCGAGGATGCGGACACCATAAGGAGTTTTGAAAACCAGTGGCGAACGACGGCGCCCTGGTATTTCACCACCCCCGGTGGTCAGAGCTAATTGGCCTGACCCTGAAATAGTCCGCAAAATTCAATTTATTACAAACAGTTAAGAGATTAAGTTAATGAGTAACTATAATGTAGCCGTCGTCGGTGCCACCGGCGCTGTGGGCGAAGCCCTGATCAGCATTCTTGAGCAGCGCCAGTTTCCCGTGGCAAACCTCTATCCCCTGGCCAGTGAGCGCTCGGCAGGTTCCACCGTCATGTTTAAAGGCAAGCCAGTCAAAGTGGGCAATCTGGCAGAATTCGACTTCTCCCAGGCACAAATTGGCCTGTTTTCAGCCGGCGGCAGTGTTTCCGCCGAATATGCCCCCAAGGCAGGCGAGGCGGGCTGTGTAGTCATCGATAATACCTCCCATTTTCGCTACGACGATGATATTCCGTTGGTGGTGCCCGAGGTGAATCCGGAACGGATTGCCGATTACCCCAACCGCAACATCATTGCCAACCCAAATTGCTCGACAATTCAAATGGTTGTGGCGCTCAAGCCTATCTACGAAGCGGCGGGAATCAAACGTATCAGTGTCGCCACTTACCAGGCTGTATCGGGGACAGGCAAGGCCGCTATCGAGGAATTGGCCAAGCAGACAGCGGAACTGCTCAATGGCAGAGAGGCGGAATGCAAGGTCTACCCGCGTCAGATCGCGTTTAATGCCTTGCCTCACATCGACAAGTTCATGGACAACGGCTACACCAAGGAAGAAATGAAGATGAACTGGGAAACCCGCAAGATATTTGGCGACGACAGCATCGAAGTCAGCGCCACTTGTGTGCGAATTCCGGTTTTCTACGGCCATTCTGAGGCGGTTCAACTGGAAACAGTAGAGCCCATCAGTGCTGCAGCGGTCCGCGAACTACTCGCTTCCGCGCCCGGGGTGACAGTAATGGATGAATGTGCTGATGGGGGATATCCTACAGCAGTGCACGATTCTGCGGGCCAGGACGCAGTTTTTGTAGGTCGGATTCGGCAGGATATCTCCATGCCCAACGGTATAAATCTGTGGGTGGTGGCCGATAATGTGCGAAAAGGAGCTGCTTTGAACTCGGTTCAGATCGCCGAAGAGTTGATAAAAAGCTACTTATAATGAATACTTGCAGGCTGTACTGAAGAAACAATCTTAAAAAGATCTTAATAAAGATCCAGGTTAAAAGAACCATCAGGAAACGAACGGCAGACCAAGTAGACGAAAGCGAAAAAGGGAATCACTGGGAGTCACTGGGAATTACAGAGAATTCAGTCAATTTTTTCAGTAGGGAAGCGTATTAATACTTGCCCCTCTGCCGCTTCTGGCAGGCTAAAAGCATTACTGAACCCGGTTACAATAACGCTATCGTGCTAAAAAGCCTGAGGCTTGAAGCAGCAAGAGAATCTAGGGAATATGCTACGAAAATCAGTCGTCATGCTGGCCATACTGCTAGGCAGTCTGGCATCCCAGGTTTATGCCCTCGGTCTCGGTAACGTTACCGTTGAATCCTATCTAAATCAGCCGCTTAGAGTCCGTATTGAAATCCTGGAGCTGGGTGATACCCGGTTGCAGGATGTCACCGTCCAGCTAGCTTCCACGGACGATTTCGTCCGCTTCAATATTGATCGGGTAGGCTTTCTCTCCAATATCCGCTTCAGCGTTCAGTCCACTGATGCCGGTAATTTCGTCTACCTGACAACCAATCAGGTAGTTCGCGAGCCCTATCTCAGTTTCATCCTGGATACACGATGGCCCAATGGTCGATTGTTGAGCGAGCACACAATCCTGCTGGATCTACCAGTATTCCAGGAACAGCCGGTCAGTGATAACAGCGCAGAAGTCAGACGTCCGATCAGTCCGGTGCTGCGTGCCCCTGATACCGACGATTCAGCCGTAACAGACACTCCAGCTACCCAGGCAGAGCCCGTTTCACCTCCCAGTTCGGTTGCGCCGGTACTGGAGCCAGAAGTGATAGCGCCAGCCGAACCGGAAGCCGCAGCCGAAACCACACCTGAACCCGAACCTGTTGAAGTCGAAGAGCCGGCTGAGCAAGCGCAGCCGCTGCCTGAATCTGCGGCTGCAGAAGAACAGTCCAGCGAGCCAGTTGAAGAAACTCCGGCCCCAGTCGAAGTGGCGGACGAGCCGCAGGAGGAAGCCGAGCCAGTCGAGGAAGAACAGCCCGCAGAGCCTGCCGAAGAAGCGGTAGCGGTTGCTGACGAGCCTGTGATTGAAGAAGAGCCAGCGATTGAAGAAGAGCCTGAACCGGTGGCTGCAGTTGAAGAATCGTCAGAGCCAGAAACCATTACAACCAACCCTGCGGATACCCTGACCGACATTGCCCAGCAAGTTCGGCCGGATGATTTGAGCCTGCAACAAACCATGGTGGCGCTGCAGGAAGCCAATCCGGACGCGTTCATTGGTGGCAACATCAACCGCCTGCGCAGTGGCCAGGTGCTGAGGGTTCCCACCCGTGAAGAAATCGAGGCGATTGATGCAGCAGATGCTGCCAGCGAAGTGGCGCGACAGAACCAACAGTTCGCTGATGTCCAGCCTTTGGCCGCACCGACGCAAGCCGAGCCGGATCAGGATGCACCACAAGGCCAGCTCAGTGTGGTCACCGGTGACGATGAAGAAGTAATTGACGCAAGCTCCGGCGCCGGCGAGCTGGATGATGAAGAAAACGAAGCGCTGGACCGCCGTATTGCAGAATTGGAAAACCAGCTGGCACTGCGCCAGGAAGAAGCCGACCGGGCTCGTATCGAGCGGGAAGAGCTCGATTCCAGATTACTGGAACTGGAACAACAGATTGCTGCCGCAGAAGAACTGATCCGCCTGCAGGACATCCAGTTGGCTCAATTGCAGGAATCCATCGCCCAGGCAGCAGCCGAGGCAGAGGCTGAAGCAGCGGCCCAGGCAGCCATTGCTGCTGCCGAAGCCGAAATTGCCGCCAGCCAGCCGCCAGCGTCGGGTGGTCTGGTGAATGACCTGATGCGCATTCTCACTGGCAACACCCTGATGATGATATTTGGTGTTGTGCTGATCATCCTGCTGCTGGTGGTGCTGCTCATCCGTCGCAATCGGGCTGCTGCCAACCGTGATGAAGATGATGAACTGAACGAGCTTGCGGCGAAAGAATTCGACGCAGCCAAGGAAGAAGAAGCGACCCTCGACTCTACGGATTCCGAAGATGACCTCGATCAGGAGCTGGACGACATACTGGCCAGCGGCGATGGCGAGGATGACGAACAGTCAGAAGCAGAAGAGCCAGGAGAGATTGCTGAACTGATTGCCGAGGGCAAACTGGATGCTGCTGAGGCGCAATTGCGCACCCAACTGGCAGACTCACCAGAGGACCATGATGCCAGACTGCAATTGTGTGAAGTCCTGGCGCGGGCTGGTGACCAGGAAGCGTTCGAAGAACAGGCTGAGATTATAGCCGCAGAGCAAAGCCCGCGACTCGATCGTGAGGTTGTGACCTTAAGGGAAGAATATGACATTGCGGCACCGGCTGACGAAGACGCCGGTGAAGACGACGAGGATACCGCATTTGATTTCGGTGACGAGCTTGATGAGCCAGAAGCTACTGCGCCTGCTGCTCAAGGCGAAAAAGCGCCTGAAGAAACCAAACCCGGGGATGATGAAGACGACGAGGCTTCCTTCCTCGATGATCTTGGTATTGATCTTGATTCATTTGATGACAGCGACTTCGATCTGGATGAAGACGCAGCCGACGCAAAAGACAGCGACAAAGACAAGGCAGCCGGGTCAGAAGACAAGCCAGCAGAATCCTTGCTGGATGATCTGGAGATGGACAGCGACGATGTAGACATGACCTTTGACCTTGGTGCTGCCGATGAGGATGACACGGCAGATGAGAAGGACGAAGAGAAAGATTCAGATTCAGATTCAGATTCAGATGAAGATGAACTCGATCTGGATCTGGATCTGGATGCGGACGAGCCGGATGATTCTGCCGAAGATGATGCAGACGCAGCCGGGGATGCGGATTCCGATACTGAAGCCGTTCTCGATCTGGACAGTGACGAAGAGAACACCGAATTAAGCGCTGGTGACAGCAAAGATGCTGATGAGCTGGATATCGACTCGCTCGAATTTGACGCCGAAGACACCAAACCGGTTGAGAGCGACAGCAATGACGATGATGAAGATCTGGACCTGGAAACTTTTTCATTCGACGCCGATGAAGTAAAAGCGGATCTGGAAAAAGCAGAGGACGCCGCGCAAGCGGAGACTGCCGAAGACTCCAAGACTGATATCGATGAAGACAAGCTGCTTGATTTCGATGTGGATGTCTCCGATCTGAAGGCCGATGACAGCGAAGAGTCAGGCAGTGAAGATGATGAAGATCTGGAGACATTTGAGTTCGACCTGGACGCAGACGACGATGCAGAAGACAGGGAACAGGCAAAGACAATAGCTGAATCTCCGGAATCCGCGAAAGCAGAAGACGAAGACATTGAAGAAATCAGTTTCGACCTGGACGATGAAGACCATGAGGACTCCGGCCAGGACGAGGAAGACGAAAAAGACAGTGAGAAGGCAGAGGCTCAACCAGATTCAAAACATGACGAATCAACTGCTTCCGCTGACGATGATATAGATTTCGACCTGGATGAGTTCGATCTTGGCGATGATGACACTGGCGCGGAAAAAGCGACTGATGATTCGGTCGAGGTTGAGCTGGACCCGGATGATGATGACTTTATCGATCTGGATGCAGAGCTGGAGTCTGATGACGCGTCAACTGATGACATTGAAATTGACCTCGATGGCGAGGACGACGAGCCGGAACCGGAAGCGGGTGACAACTCTGACGACGATGATCTCGATGACCTGGAATTCCTTACCGACGACGACGAAGTTGAAATCGAATCAGTAGGTGAGGCGGAAGAAGTAGACTCGCTGGCCGATGAAGATGAAACCGCGACCAAGCTGGAACTTGCCTATGCCTATCAGAAAATGGGCGATATGGAAGGTGCCAAGGAAATCCTCCAGGAAGTAGTCAAGGAAGGCAATGAGAGCCAGGTTAAAGAAGCCAGGGAATTGATGGCTTCCCTCGACGAGTCGTCTGACTGAGCACAGCGTTAATCCCGTCCAGCGCTCCAATCTGATTGCTCATGCGATCATGCATTCATTCCCAATACCGGCCGAGCCCGCTTAAGAGCATTCTGTGACTTCCCAGGACACTACAATACCCGGCGGGCATCGCCTGGCCCTGGCGGTGGAATACGATGGTTCTGCGTTCAATGGCTGGCAAAGACAGCAATCCCCTGATATTCCAACGGTGCAAGCAGTATTGGAAAGCGCGCTAAGCCAGGTTGCCAATGAGCCCGTAAAAACAGTTTGCGCCGGAAGAACTGACAGTGGTGTTCACGCTACGTGCCAGGTGATCCATTTTGAGGCAGAAATCGACCGAGGCGAGAAAGCCTGGACCAGGGGAGTCAACAGTCTGCTCCCCGGTAGTGTTCGGGTAATCTGGGCCAGGGGGGTACCAGAGGATTTCCACGCCAGGTTTTCCGCCACCGGTCGCCGCTATGTCTATCTCATGCATCAAACAAGGACTGCCTCAGCACTCCATGCCGGGAAGTTAACGCCGGTTTTTCATGCGCTGGATGTGGAAGCCATGAATCAGGGGGCAAGCTGCCTGCTGGGAGAGCAGGACTTCAGCAGTTTCAGAGCCGCCGGATGCCAGTCACGTTCTCCCAACAGGGAAGTGTTCTCGGCTGAAATCAAAACCCGGGGTGAGCTGTGCTATCTGGACATCCATGCCAACGCATTTCTTCAACACATGGTGCGCAATATTATGGGTGCGTTACTGGAAGTGGGCAGAGGCGACAAACCACCCCGGTGGATTGCCGAGCTGCTGGCAGCCAAAGATCGAACCCAGGCTGGCATTGCCGCCGCGCCTGACGGGCTCTATTTGATGCAGGTAGATTACCCGCAGGAATTTGCTCTGCCCGAGACTTCGAGATTGCCCCTCATTCTGGGCCCTCAATGAAACCCTGGTGGCGCTTCATCGCCGTATTGACATAGTCCCGGGCCCAGTCATTTGCTAGAATTCATGGTTTCGAGAAGAGTCATCGGTCTTGTCTGCGATCTGGACCAAAATCTGCGGTATCACCCGAGCTGAAGATGCTGAAACGGCTGCCCGACTGGGCGCTGACGCGGTGGGCCTTGTGCTGTATTCAGCCAGCCCCCGGGCAGTGGCCGTCGATCAGTGCCAGAGCTTGTTTGGCAACCTGCCTGCAGAAGTCAGGCGCGTGGCGCTGTTTGTCGATCCGGCAGAGGCCCTGGTCAGGCAGGCGGTGGACAGCCAATGCATCGACCTGCTGCAGTTTCATGGAAGCGAGACTGAAGATTTTTGTTTGCAGTTTGATCTGCCTTACATGAAAGCAGTCAGGGTGAGGGATTTGGAGCAGGCGCAGGCAGAAATCGAAAATTACCCTGCGGCCGAGAAAATTCTTTTGGATAAGTATCAGGAGAACGTGCCGGGTGGCACAGGTAAGCAGTTTGACTGGAGTATTGCCACAAAGCTGGTTTTAGCCAATCAGCAGGCAATCGTTTTGGCCGGGGGATTGAGCCCGGATAATGTGCAGGCTGCGATCAGGCAGGTTGGCCCCTTCGGAGTTGATATCAGTTCCGGGGTCGAGAGTGCGCCTGGTGTCAAAGACCCTGAGTTGATTAAAAAATTTATAGAGTTGAGCAAAAGTGTCTGAATTAGCGCAAGACAGCAAAGAACAGTTCGACGGTCCCGATGAGGGTGGTCACTTCGGCCCCTATGGCGGCGTATTTGTGGGTGAAACACTAATTGCTGCAGTGGAAGAGTTGGCAGCAGTCTACAAGGAGCTTTCGGGCAATGCGGATTTTTGGGCCGAGTTTGACCGGGAGCTGAAATACTATGTGGGCAGGCCTTCGCCGCTCTATTTAGCCGAGCGCCTTACCGCAGCTGCCGGTGGTGCCAAAATCTATCTCAAGCGTGAGGATCTTAATCACACCGGCGCCCACAAGGTGAACAACACCATAGGTCAGGCTTTGCTGGCCAAGCATATGGGCAAGACCCGAATTATCGCCGAGACCGGTGCCGGGCAGCACGGCGTCGCCAGTGCTACGGTTGCGGCAAGGCTCGGTCTTGAATGCTTCGTCTACATGGGGGCTGAAGACATTGTTCGTCAGGCGCCCAATGTCTACCGGATGAAGCTGCTGGGTGCCAATGTCATCTCGGTTGAGTCCGGTTCAAGGACCTTGAAAGATGCCATGAATGAGGCGCTGCGAGACTGGGCGAGCAACGTGGATAACACCTATTACATTATCGGTACCGTTGCCGGTCCCCATCCCTATCCACAGTTGGTGAGAGATTTTCAATGTGTTATTGGTCGGGAAGCGAGGCAGCAAAGCCTCGACCAGACCGGCAAATTGCCTGATGCCCTGGTTGCCTGCGTGGGCGGCGGGTCCAATGCCATCGGCTTGTTTCATCCCTTTCTCAAGGATGCAGGAGTGGCAATGTACGGTGTAGAGGCCGGTGGCCGTGGGGTGGAAACGGGAGAGCACGCAGCGCCGCTGAGTGCAGGCACGCCCGGTGTACTGCATGGTAACCGCACCTACCTGATGACAGATGCTGGAGGGCAAATCCAGGAGACCCATTCAGTTTCCGCCGGCCTGGACTATCCCGGAGTGGGTCCGGAACACGCCTGGTTGAAAGATACCAAGCGGGTGAACTATGTCGCAGCCACCGATGATGAAGCGCTGGCCGCATTTCATAAACTGACCAGGCTGGAAGGTATTATTCCGGCGCTGGAATCCAGTCACGCTGTCGCCTATGCCATGGAATTGGCCAGTACGATGGACCCAGATCAGACTGTCGTGGTGAACCTGTCCGGGCGTGGCGATAAAGACATTGAGACCGTGGCGCGCATCGAGGGCATCAAGCTTTGAGTCGCCTGCAAGGGATTTCCAGCGCCGCCTCGGAGGCTGGTCGTAAACTGTTGATCCCCTACCTGGTAGCCGGTGACCCGGACCTGGACAGTACCCTTGCGCTCATGCACGAGTTGGTCGCCCAGGGCGCCGATGTGATCGAGCTGGGCATCCCGTTCAGCGACCCGGCATCAGATGGCCCGGTCATTCAGCAAGGTGTTGAGCGAGCCCTGGCGGGGAAGACCAGCCTGAAGGACACCCTCGAGCTGGTCGATCGATTCAGGAAACAGGATCCGGATACCGCGATCGTGTTGATGGGTTATCTCAATCCCATTGAAATCATGGGCTACGAGAACTTCGTGAGCACTGCTTCAGGGGTGGGGGTAGACGCGGTACTGGTGGTGGACATGCCGCCAGCAGAGTCCGGGAATCTGCACCAGCTCCTCAGGCAGTCAGGCCTGGATACCATCTATCTGGTGGCACCTACTACCAGACCCGAGCGGGCCCGCAGTATTGTTGAGCGATGCAGTGGCTACCTTTATTACGTGTCACTGAAAGGAGTCACCGGCGCGGCATTGACCGATCATGATTCGGTGAGGGAAAACATTGCAGAACTGCGCCAATTGACCGACTTACCCATCGTCATTGGCTTTGGTATAAAAGACGCCGACAGCGCCGCCGCCATGGCTGCTCAGGCTGATGGCATCATCATTGGCAGTGCGCTGGTGGAGAAAATCGCCAGCATGCAGCCTGGAAAACCACTGGATGCTGGTACTTTGGCGCAGACCTGTGCCATCATCGGCACTGCCAGAGAAGCAATAGACAAGTTGAAGTAATGTCGTTAACACACTGAATTTAAAGGTTAAAACTTGAGCTGGATCGATAAAATACTACCCTCTATTTCGACTGCAGGAGCCGACAAAAAGGCAGCCGTGCCGGAAGGGCTGTGGAAGCAGTGCCCCCGTTGTGACGCCATGCTTTATCAAAAGTCCCTGGCTGATAATCATGAGGTTTGCCCCAAATGTGATCATCACCTGCGCATCAGCGCCCGCCGTCGCCTGGAATTGTTTCTCGATCCGGAAGGTCAGCAGGAGCTCAGTGCGGACCTCGAGCCGGTCGATCTGCTCAAGTTCAAGGACCTGAAAAAGTACAAGGACCGCCTGTCGGCGGCGCAGAAGAATACCGGTGAAAAAGACGCACTCATCGTTATCCAGGGCACAGTCAAACAGACACCGGTGGTGGTTGCAGCCTTCGAGTTTGGCTTCATCGGTGGCTCCATGGGTTCGGTGGTAGGGGAGAAGTTTGTGCAGG
Source organism: Gammaproteobacteria bacterium (assembly GCA_040218615.1). Taxonomy (GTDB): domain Bacteria; phylum Pseudomonadota; class Gammaproteobacteria; order Pseudomonadales; family Pseudohongiellaceae; genus UBA9145. The sequence goes on along the minus strand of JAVJRC010000005.1, from coordinate 266,309 downwards.
CGGTGAACACCTGTCTCGAGCAAAAGCTGCCCCTGGTTTGTTTTTCCACCAGCGGCGGTGCGCGCATGCAGGAGGCCCTGGTGTCGCTGATGCAAATGGCAAAAACATCTGCCGCCCTTGAGCGGCTGCGACAGCATGGGCTGCCATTCATTTCAGTGCTGGTGGATCCGGTTTATGGCGGCGTCTCTGCCAGCCTGGCCATGCTTGGTGATATTAATATTGCCGAGCCCAACGCGCTGGTGGGATTTACCGGCCCCGATGTCATTCGCCAGACGGTGCGGGTTAAATTGCCGGAAGGCTTTCAACGCAGCGAATTTTTACTGGAGCACGGCGCCATCGACATGATCGTCCACCGGGCTGACATGCGCGACAAGATTCATTCCATCCTCGACAAATTGCTCCATTACCGAAATACCGGAAGCTGATGCCCACCCCAGAGCCTGTTGGTGACAATCTGTCTGCCTGGCTTGAGTACATAGGTAGCGTTCACCTTACGGAAATCGAACTTGGTCTCGACCGCGTTGGAGCGGTGGCGAACAGGCTGGGTATCACCAGGCCGGCACCAATCGTGGTTACCGTGGCCGGAACCAACGGCAAAGGCTCGGTGGTCGGGTGTCTCGAGGCGGCCCTGTCTGCCTGCGGCTTCAGGACAGGCACTTATACCTCACCCCATATCCACCAGTTTAACGAGCGGATTCGACTCGGTGGTGAGCCCATGGGCAACGCCAGCATCGTCAGTGCACTGGCGTCTGTGGACAATGCCAGGGCCGGGATTTCCTTGAGCTATTTCGAGTTCGCTACTCTGGCGGCCCTGTGGCTGTTCCAGCAAGAGGCAGCGGACATCGCCATACTGGAAGTGGGCCTTGGCGGCCGACTCGATGCCGTCAACCTGATTGACCCCGATGTCAGTGTCATTACCAGTATCGACCTGGATCACCAGGAGTGGTTGGGTAACGATCGGGAATCAATTGCCATGGAAAAAGCCGGCATTCTGCGGGCAGAAAGCGCGTTTGTCTGTGCGGACGACAGTCCGCCGCAGTGCCTGCTGGATCGGGCCACAGAGTTGGGCTGTCCGGGTTATTTGCTTGGCCAGGATTTTGATCTGGAGCTGATTGATGGCCAGGTCTGCTGGCGGGGCAGGAATCATGACGGCAATGAGATTTATCTTGATGGATTCAGCGCCATGCCAGTGCTGGCCCGAGCCAATGTGGCGGCAGCAATCCAGGTATTGCAGTTATTGCCGCTGGAGATTGATCTCAAACAGACGGTCACGCTATTGCAGGGCCTGGGTATTCCAGGTCGCCAGGAATGGCGTCAGGACAGGGAGACGGGGCACAAGGTACTGTTGGACGTTGCCCACAATCCAGCGGCTTCCGCACTATTGGCAAAGACTCTGGCTCATTGGCGCGAAACGGCGGCGACAGGGTCCAGGGTAATTGCAGTTGTTGGCGTGATGGCAGATAAAGATATACAAGATATGGCGCGCAACTTAGAATCCAGCACCGACATCTGGTATATTGCTGAGCTTGCAGTGCCACGCTCCATGCAGCCTGAGAAATTGGAAAACCAACTCATGGATTCCGGGTTTACAAGGCCATTACATCGCTTTGATACCATTGAGCAGGCTTACGAAACGGCCTGCGCTGGCAGTGAAAAAAACGATCTGATAGTAGTAACCGGCTCGTTCTATACCGTCGCAGCGCTGCGCGAGAATACCAGGGCAGAGCGTAGCCCCATGGAGGAAGCCGCCGCGTGACCCGCCGCTGAGCTGAATGCTGACGCCGGGAGCAATTTGCGTGACAGACTGGCGATGATATGGCTTGTGAGGCGGTTTGTAAGATGGCTTGCGAGATGGCTGGAAGGAAGCCGCGGATGACAATGCAGGCTGGAGAGACCTGAGTGCAGCAAAGTACCAAACAACGCATCGTAGGCACTATCGTGCTGCTGGCGCTGGCATTAATCTTTTTGCCAATTATTTTCGATGGCCAGGGCAGCTATGAGACACCCATTAGCAGCCGCATCCCGGATCCGCCGGAGATAGCAATTCTGCCTGAACCTGTGCAAACCAGGCCGGTTATTGTGGCCGACTCGCTGCCCGAACCCGATAACGAAGAAGACGAAGAAAGTGGTGCTACCGAAGAAGTCGGAGAGTCTGCGGCTGTTGCCGCCACAGACGAGGACGGCACTGACACCGATACTCACGCAGCCGATACGGAAACTGAGCTGGCAGCGGTAATTACTTCAGAGCCAGTGTACCAGCGAGACCCACCCGGGCTGGGTGCGGATGGACTGCCCCAGGGGTGGAGCGTGCGGCTGGGCTCCTTTGCTGATGCGGCCAATGCACAGAATTTGACCCAGAGATTGTTGGATGCCGGTTATCGTGCCTACACCAGGACGATCCAGTCCGAGCAGGGTGACTTGACCGGTGTCTATGTGGGGCCCTGGGTAGATCGCAGCACGGTGGCACAGTACCAGCAAGAGTTACAGCAACAATTTCAGCTAGCCGGAATCGTTGTACGTTATGAGATTGAGGCCCTGTGAGGCTATAGGCGGCGGTACTACGGGGTATGAATCAGGTCGATACAGCGATTCTTATCGTCATAGTGATTTCATCGGCATTCGGGTTGTGGCGGGGTTTCATTAAAGAAGTTTTGTCATTGTTGAGCTGGATCGCAGCATTGATTGTGGCCCGGCTATACAGTGAGCCTTTCGCGGGCATGTTGGTCAACGTGATAGACAGCAGTTCCATACGGTATGTCACCGCGTTTTGCCTGCTGTTTGTTGCAGTGATACTGACCGGTACCCTGATCAACCACTTCTTGAGCAAGGTGTTGACGATTACCGGTTTGAAGTTTCTGGACAAGTTGCTGGGCGGGGTTTTTGGTGTCGCCAGGGGAACAGTGATCGTTTTGGTCATACTGTTTATCCTGAATGTGTTCGTCTCAGAAACCCAGTGGTGGCAGGAATCGACGCTCATACCCTATGGTATGGTGATGATTGAACAGTCCCAGGTTTTCATTGGTGACATAAATACTGCCGCGCCTGGTCTGCAGCCAGTGCAGTAACCGATTGCAGCAGTTTATTGCGCGAGTTTAAAGCGGTAGTTGACAGCAGTAGTTGATAGCATAGGACAGAGGTCTGAATATGTGCGGATTGGTGGGTGTAGTAGCCAGAGAGAATGTCGGTGTGTGTCTTTACGACACGCTTACGGTATTGCAGCATCGTGGACAGGATGCTGCTGGCATCATGACCAGCGATAACGGCAAGCTGAATCTGCGCAAAGACAACGGGCTGGTGAAAGACGTCTTTCGCACCAGGCACATGCGCCGACTTACCGGACAGATGGGTATCGGTCATGTGCGATATCCCACTGCCGGAAGCTCAGGCCCGGCCCTGGCACAACCATTCTATGTGAATACTCCTTACGGCCTTGCTCTCGCCCATAATGGCAACCTCACCAACGCTGGCGAGCTAATGCGTACCCTGTACAAGACAGATCTGCGCCACATTAATACGGATTCTGATTCTGAAGTTTTGCTCAATGTATTTGCCCATGAACTGCAACAACAGGGGAAATTCGAGCCGGGTCCTGAGGAAGTGTTCCAGGCGGTGAAGGGAGTCCACAATCGTTGTCGCGGTGGTTTTGCGGCAATCGTCATGATCGCCGGTTATGGCATTGTGGCTTTCCGGGATCGTAATGGAATCCGTCCCCTGGTGTTTGGCTCGCGAAAAAACGTCAATGGCAATGGCAAGGAATATATGATTGCCTCTGAAAGTGTGGCCTTGAATGCCCAGGGATTTTCAATAGAGAGAGACGTGGCACCTGGGGAAGCAGTTTATATTGATGTGAATGGCAATCTGCATACAAAACTGTGCACGGAGCCTGGTATACATGCTCCCTGTATTTTCGAGCACGTCTACTTTGCCCGTCCGGATACCCTGATGGACAGCATTTCTGTCTACAAGGCGCGCTTGCGTATGGGGCAGAGGCTGGCTGAAAAAGTAAATCGCTTGCGGCCTGAGCATGATATTGACGTGGTGATTCCCATTCCGGATACCAGTCGCACATCGGCACTGGAGCTGGCTAATCATTTAGGCATCAAATACCGGGAAGGCTTCGTAAAGAATCGTTATATCGGCCGCACTTTTATCATGCCCGGGCAAAGCCAGCGGCGTAAATCGGTTCGTCAGAAACTCAATGCGATCGAGTTGGAGTTTAAAGGCAAGAATGTGTTGCTGGTAGATGACTCCATTGTCAGGGGAACCACCTGCAAGCAGATTATCCAGATGGCCAGGGATGCTGGTGCCAACAAGGTGTATTTTGCCTCTGCGGCGCCGCCAGTTCGTTACCCCAATGTTTACGGAATCGATATGCCGGCGGCGTCGGAGCTGATTGCCGCGGGTAAATCAGATCTGGAAGTGCAGCAGCTTATTGGTGCCGATTGGTTAGTCTACCAGGACCTGGAAGACCTGGTTGCGGCAGCCAAGGAAGGAAACCCTGAATTATCACGATTCGAGTGCTCCGTTTTCGATGGTGACTACATTACCGGCGATGTAGATGAAATCTATCTCAAGCGCCTGGAACTGGCGCGCAGTGACGCTGCCAAATCTGCCAGGAAAAAAGGCGGTAACAAACAGCAGGCCAACCTGGTTGCCGACCTGCAAAGCGACGCCTAATTAGCCGGGCAGTCGCTTCGGGACCTCAGTCATGTTCTCCGCAAACCTAGACTCCAAACCAGCGCAAGTTGTCGAAAACCAGTACTCCCGGCAGGTGGACACAGCCGTCGCGGAGGTCAGCAAGGCGCTGCTGGGGAAGGGACATCAAATCCGGCTGGCGCTGTGCTGCCTGTTTTCCGGCGGCCATCTGCTGATAGAGGATCTCCCCGGCATGGGCAAGACAACCCTGTCCTATGCGCTCGCTCGCGCACTGGGGCTCGATTTCACCCGTATCCAGTTCACCAGCGATCTGCTGCCGGCTGATATTCTCGGTATTTCCATCTTTGACCAGAACAGCGGAGAGTTCAGTTTTCATCCCGGCCCCATCTTCAGTCAGCTGGTACTCGCCGATGAAATCAATCGCACCACGCCCAAGACCCAGAGCGCGCTCCTGGAGGCCATGGAAGAACGACAGGTCACTGTCGAAGGGGAAACCCGCCCGCTGCCTGAGCCATTCTTTGTGATTGCCACCCAGAACCCGGTTACCCTGGCCGGAACCTACCCTTTGCCGGAATCACAACTGGACCGTTTCCTCATGCGTTTGCGCCTGGGTTACCCGGATCAGCGAGCGGAGCGGGAGCTGTTGGAGATGAACACCGAGCGTGACAAGATTGTCGAAGTGCAGCAATGTCTGTCCCTACAAGACGTGGCACAGTTTCGCCAGCATTCCGCTGAGGTCAATGCCAGTGCTGCCTTGCTCGACTATGTGCAAAGACTGGTGGCCTATACCCGGGGCAAGGAAGAGTTTCATTATGGCCTGTCTCCACGGGGCAGTCTGGCGGTCATGCGGGCGGCCAAGACCTGGGCGCTGATGTGTGGTCGTGAGCATGTGGTGCCTGAAGATGTGCAAATTATCCTGCCAACTGTCGTAGAGCACCGCTTGCGGGCCGGCAGCGATGAAGATGGCCATACCGGCGCCGCCCTGGTACAGCGCCTGCTCAATGAAGTAGACGTGCTAAGCTGATCGCCGAAAGTCTTGCAAGCTCAATCCCGGTGGCTGAGCGATGAAACAGAACTCTTACTGGAATCAAAAAATCGAATCCTGGATGCGGAAGCGCATCCGGCCCAACCCTGCCGTCACGCTGCGGCAGAAATCCATCTACATTCTTCCTACCCGTTCCGGGATGCTGTTCCTGCTGGCTATCGGGGTGATCTTTATTGCCGCCATCAACTACGCGGTCAGCCTGGCCTTCGGCCTGGCGTTTCTGCTGGTGAGTGTGTGGATACTGGGAATATTGCACACCTTCAACAATCTCAATGGCTTGAGGCTGGCTGCATTGCCGACACCGGCCGTGTTTTGCGGCGAGGAAATCGCATTCAATGTCATGTTGTCCCGATCACCAAAACGAAAACATGAAGCACTGGAGCTCCACTACCAGGAAGGCTGGCGTAGGCAGGAGCAAAATGTCGAATACCCAACCATTGTGGTCGACCTGGTTGAAAATGACCAGGAGCAGGTTCGTATCGTGGCGCCAGCAAAACGCCGCGGCAATTTCAAGGCTCCCTATTTGCGGGTGAGCACGGCTTTCCCCCTGGGGCTGGCCCGGTCCTGGAGTATTGTTGACCTGGATCAACACTGCCTCGTGTATCCGAAACCAGTGGCATTCCAGATGGATCAGTTTACCAGCGGTGGAAGCGGTTCTGATGATACCGCTATCCGCAAATCCGGCAGCGAAGACTTTTATGGTCTCAGGGAATATGTGCCAGGTGACCCATTAAAACAGGTAGCCTGGAAAGCGGTGGCTCGAGGCAAGGGCATGCAGGTCAAGGAATTTGTCGACTATGTGGACAGCAAGATGTGGCTGGACTGGGATATGTTTTATGGCTTCTCCACCGAAGAGCGCTTGTCCAGGCTTTGTTACTGTGTACTCCAGCTTGCACGCAGTGGTAACCCGTTCGGCCTGAAGATCCCCGGGCAGGAAATTCCCCCGGGTACCGGTGCTGAGCACAAGAACCGACTGTTAAAGGCACTGGCCTTGTTTGGGGAAAGCTGATGGACATGCAATATCAAATTCCCAGGCCGGCACTGCTATGGATTCTTGCCGCAGTAGTCATGGTCATCATTCCCCAAAGCATTCGTATGCCCATCTGGCTCAGTGTTATCGCCCTTGTCTGCGTGGGCTGGCGACTGATGATATTCAGTGGGCGACTCAGCTATCCCAGCAAGCGGACTCGTATTGCGGCAGTAATATTCACCCTGCTGGTATCACTCACCCAGCTAAGAAACTTTGGCGTGGGCCTGGAAAGCGCGTCCAGTCTGTTAACCCTGGGCTTTGTCTTCAAGCTCATAGAGATGCGCCACAAACGGGATATTTATGTGGTCATCAGTCTCTGTTTCGTCATGTGCATGGTGGCGTTTCTCTATTCCCAGAGCGCTGTACTCACCGTCTATCTGGTACTTTGCATCTTTGTCATCGTTGCTGCCATGGTGGCCCTGAATCGCACCAGCTTGCAGGCCAGTGCTGGTAGCACGGCGTGGATGTCTTTGCGAATTGTGCTGCAGGCTGTGCCGCTGACCATAGTGCTGTTTCTGGTCTTTCCCCGAATTGCGCCGCTGTGGGCGGTCCCGGTTCAGACCAATTCTGGCCGAACCGGGGTCAGTGACGAGATGACAGCCGGCGATCTTAGCCAGCTGGGTTTGTCCAATGAGCTGGCCTTCCGGGTGCAATTTGAAGATCGTTCACCGCCCTTGCATTCCGATCTGTACTGGCGAGGGCTTGTGCTGGAAAATTTTGATGGAGCTACCTGGAGTCGAAGGAGAGGGCGCTCTTCCTATTCCAGTGCCGCCGAATACGCAAACTTTCAGTTTCAATGGCGTGACCGGGTGCGACTCAGTGATGAGGTGCTGCAATACAATGTCATTATCGAGCCCACCCAGCAGCCCTGGTTATATGGACTACACCTGATTGACCCTGAAACCCGTGGCGTCTACCAGAGCCGAAACTTTGAAATTTTCAATAACGGGCTGATCACCAAGCGGCAAAGTTATGATTTAAGATCCTATCGCGGCTCCCAAACTGACCTGATTCTCCTGGACAGTGCCAGGCGCCGGAACCTGGCACTGCCGCAGCAGGGTAATGAGCGCAGCAGGGAGTTTGCCGCACAGTTACGTGCCAGCGTGGACAGTGATCGCGATTACGTTTTCCAGGTGTTGGCGCACTTTCAACAGAATCCCTTTTTCTACACCCTCAACCCGGCGCTGCTGGATGATAACCGGGTGGACCAGTTTCTGTTCGATACCCGCGAAGGTTTTTGCGAACACTATGCCAGCAGTTTTGCTTTCCTGATGCGCGCCGCCGGAATTCCTGCCCGGATCGTGGTTGGCTACCACGGCGCTCAATACAATCGCGACTACCTGATGGTCTATCAATATAACGCCCATGCCTGGAATGAAGTCTGGCTGGAAGGGGAAGGCTGGGTTCGGTTCGACCCGACCGGGGCAGTTTCTCCGGAAAGAATTGAGCAGGGAGTAGAAGCGGCACTGCAGAATGACCCAGCCTTTATGGAGGAGGTATTGCTGGAAGGTTTCGGACGCTTTAGCTGGTTCAATGCCATGCGCCTGCGACTCGATGCCATCGAGTACGAGTGGAATCGCAGCGTGGTCAGTTATGACGAGCAACAGCAAATCCAGTTTTTCGAAGACCTGTTTGGTGATCTGTCACAGCAACTCATGGTGTTGTTGCTGATTGCAGTTTTCGGAGTGGTTATCGCTGGAGTGGGCCTGACCATCATTCGAATCGAGCCGGGGAAAAACCGCGACCCGGTGCTGAAGCTTTACCGTCGGGTGTGCATCGAGCTGGACAAGATTGGGCTGGGCAGACAACGCGGAGAAGGGCCGATCGACTATCGGGATCGTGTCATTGCTGTCAGGCCGGAATTGGGAGAAACCATGACTGAACTCACCAGGCTGTATGTGGCTGCCAGTTACGGTGCCAGTAACCCGAATCCCTCATTGTTAAAAAAGCGCCTGCGGCAACTGGAAGCCTGCTGGCGAGAGCTGCGCAGTGAATTGGCAGCCATTCGCCGGCCACTGAAGAGGATGGGGGACAGGGCCTGACTAGCCACCACTGAGCCTGACCTGATATCCCTGTTGTTCCAGTAACTCCTTAATGACTTCCCGGTGATCACCCTGGATCTCCAGCAGATCCCCTTTCTGGGTACCGCCGGTCCCGCATCGTGATTTGATCTTTTTCAGCAATGTCTTGCGCTCGCTTGCAGCGACTGTGAGTCCTTCGATAACGGTAACCTGTTTGCCCGCCCTGCCTTTGGTTTCCCGTCGAATGCGGACTCCGGTTTGGCCTGACGTGCTGGTGGACGGCGCCTTGCATGAACATTTGTGAAGGGGCTTGTTACAGCCAGGGCAATGGTTGTCTCCGCTGGTGGAATACACCAGACGAGTGTTGGAACTCATGGAGTCAGGTTTTGTAAAGCGGGGGCAGGGCGTAGCGGTCGTGGCGCTGCTGTGCCTTGCGTTGTTTGCTGCTCTGCTTGCGCAAGTCAGTCACACAGTTCAGCAAGCTGGAAGCATTAAAAGGCTGGCCACTGCCGTTATTAAAGAGCTGTTCCTGAATTGAAGCAACGTGTTCATGCAGTTGGGGTGCTTCCCTCTGCTGCAGAATATCTTCCATGCTGGTGATTTGTCGCCCGTGGATGTGGTGATTGCACCAGGTGATCAGTGTTTCGCGGATTGCGTTAATGTCGTTGCCACTGCAGGCAGAGCGCAATTTGTTGTATGCGACCTTTTCGTTGTTTGACGGATGATAGCGGTCGGCGATCCGTCGTCGCTGCGCAGCGACATAAGCTGCAATAAGCCCATGGTTCGGCTGTATAACCAGGCGATAGATGCTGCCAGCCACCACCAGAAAGGCCAGTACGATCACGGCATCCAGCCAGTAGCTGTCAACCTCGATAAATTCCGCCTGGGCCTGGGCATCGATCATGCTCTGGTCGACCACCGGCACGGTTTCCAGCAGCTCTTCGATATTGCCCTGGCTGGCCACAGCCTGTTCGGACGGCACCGCGCCCGCCACTGAAGCCACGTTGATGACAGTAGAAGGCACCACGCTGACTTCCGGCTGGTCCGTCTCCACGTTCCACCAGGGAATACTGACCTCCGGAATCTCGATGGAACCCGCTTCTGTGACTACGATAGTAGATTGTTCTGTACGCGTGCCGACGATCCTGCCTTCGACAAAAGTCCGGTCAATTTCCGAGGGATCCGGGTACAAGTTCACACCCTCGATCGTATCAGGACCGAACGGGGGCAGGACTGCGCCATCGAGACCTTCCGCCACCATGGTGATGGTGCGAACAAAAGAATCACCAACCTGAAGATCATCCAGGTCACGGTCGAAACTTTCTTCCAGGGTCAGGCTGGTGACGGGCAGCCAGTATTGGCCGTTTTGGGCAGCCGCAGGGCGCTCCATGACATCGATGGTAACCCCGTCAATAAAAGCGGTTACCCGACGGGTATTGAGATTGCGAAAAACAAAATTGCTGGAACCATCGGTGACTTCGCCGCGAAACAGGATGTCAGGAATTTCCAGAGGGCCGCTACGCTGTGGAAAGATGACATAGCGTTTTTCATAGACACCATAGCGCACGCCATCGATCAGTCTTTCGTACTGATTGGGAGAGCCTATGAGTTGTATAACCGTGTCGGGCATCTCCAGCTCGGTGAATTGAGGATTGCGGATGCCGTTTATTGTGTAATACAGCCTGACCGAGAACAGCAGCTGCTCCTGTACGTACACCGAGTCCTTGTTAACCTCGATTTCAAGGAACAGCTCCTCCGATGACTGGTTGGAGCGCGGACCCTCATTGACTACTGTCACCGCAATAGGCTCGGTTGTGCTGTTATTGATTTCGAGCGACGGAATTTCCAGTTCGCCCTCGGTCAGCGGAAACAGGGTAACGATATAGTCTGTCCAGGATTCAACTGCACCATTGATACTACGTATCTGGGATGAAGTTCTTGTCCCCAATACATCGAAGTCTTCTGTCAGAGGCGTCAGGTCTAACTGCATACCCTGTCGCTGGTCGAACACACGGATGGTGTAGGTGAGGGTTTCACCGCGAGCCAGTTCGGTGCGATCAACGGAAACATCAATTTCCTGGGCAGTGACCGTGGCAGTGGCCAGTAGGCCGAATAGCAAAGTCAGCAATATCTTACGCATCACCAGATCTGACCTCCGTTAGGCACATTGTTGGCGGTGCCATTGAGCTGCCGTTGCCGGTACTGATAACGGAACTTGCGTCGCAACAATTCACCGGGATCGTCTTCGATACGTCGCAGCCACTGCTCCAGAGATTGCTGTTCTTCGAACTCTTCATTGGTGGATTCGCTGGGCGTGTTCTGTTCACTATTGGATTCCGAGCCTTCCTGATCTTCTGGTGGTTGCTGCTGCTGTTGTTCCTGCTGTTGCTGATCTTCATTGCCTTCCTGGCTCTGTTGATCCTGCTGTTCGCTGTTCTCTTCGTTTTGCTCGGATTCGTTCTGGGAATTTTGTTCTGACTGGTTTTCCTCGCTCTCGCCTTCCTGCTGCTCACCGGCTTCGGATTCCTGTTGCTCCAGTAGTTGCTCCACGATTTCCTTGTTATGAATGGCGTCTTCGTGGGCAGGGTCCAGGGCAATGGCAGAATCGTAGGCTGCAATGGCCTCGGCATAATTGCCGAGCAAGGCCAGTGAGTTGCCCCGGTTGTAATGACCATCAGGCGTGTTGAGTGCGCTGAATGCGGCGACGGCAGCTTCGTAATTTTCTGCGCGGTAATTCGCGGCTCCATTCCATCCCTGGGATTCGAACAGGGAGGCTGCGAGATTGTGATCTTCGGCAACGAAAGCTTCTGCAGCCTGCTGGTCTTTGGTTTTCCATAAATCCCGCCAGTCGAATGCCTGTGCCTGTTCGGCTGGCAGCATCACTCCGGAAGTGACCATGAGTGCCATGGCAAACAACCAGCCACGACGGAAGCTCAGTGCAGCCAGCGGCAGCACCAGTAACAGCAACCAGGGCCCGGATTCGTACCAGACATCGAATTCCTCTTCGACTTCGCTCAGTTGCTCATCGTCGAGCAGGTCGAAGTCAGATAGCAGATACGCGAGGTCCGAATCGGCAAGCTGGATATCGTGGTAGCGGCCACCGGTTCGATTGGCAAGCGATTGCAGGACATTACGATTCAATGTGGGGATTACAGTTTGCCCATTCTGGTCGGTCAGGAAACTGCCATCGCTGGTGCGGATAGGGGCGCCTTCTTCGGTGCCAATGCCCATTATCAGCAGTTCATAGTCGGTTTCCAGTATGCGTTCTGCCAGTCTTTGTTCTTCGCTGAAACCGTTGATGCCGTCAGTCATTAGCAGGATGCGACCCTGGGTCGATTCCACGTCGTCCAGCAGGCCAATCGCCATATCCAGCGCCAGGACGGGGTTGCTCCCGAACAGGGGCATGATGTTGGGGCTCAGGGAAGGCACCAGGGCCGCGATGGTGACCACGTCATCGGTGAGTGGAGTGACCGTGTGTGCGTCGCCGGCGTAAACAACCAGAGCAGTCTGACCCTCTTCGCGCAGGGCCAGAATATCGCGGAGTTTGCGCTTGGCCAGGTCCACCCGGGATGGAGAGTGGTCTGGAGCAAACATGGACAGTGACAGATCGAGCACGATAACCAGAGCATCTTCCCGTTTTTGTACCGGTTGTGGGAGCTGTTCCCAGACCGGTCCGGCCATGGCGACCACAGACAGGGACCAGGCTGCCAACAGCAGCAGCAGGGGAGTTCTCTGGGCAGCATTCTTGCTGCGATCCAGCAGGTAAGGCAGCAAGGACTTGTCGATTGCCTTGTCCCAGGCCGTGACCACGGAGTTGACCCGCCACAGGGCCAGGAAAAACAGCAGGGCGGGTATCAGCGCCAGTAACCACAGGGGGCGCAGGAAATGAAAGTTCTCAAACAGGGAACTGGGAATGAGTAATTCCATTAGCTGCGACTCCCTTCGGCGGCGAGATCATCCGCATCGCTGTCATCGACGCGGGCCTTGCCGGCCAGCGACATCCAGGGAATCGAGAATAGCGCCAGGATAAAACTGATGATCAGGGATGCCCCCAATGGCCAGTAAAACAAGACCCGCGTGGGCCGGTAGGTCTGTTCATCCTGTTCGATGGTTTCCAGTCGATCCAGTTCCTCATAGATCTCCACCAGGTCATTCACGTCCCGGGCGCGGAAATAGCGGCCCCCGGTTGATTCGGCAATCTGGGTGAGCACCTGCTCGTCCAGCTCCGCGGAGGGGTTGATTGCCCTGGCGCCAAAGAAGGTTCGCTGTACCACCTGGTCAGCGCCGATGCCAATGGTGTAGATCTTGATGTTTTCCTGTTGCGCGAGCTGACCTGCCTGCTCGGGTGAGACGGCACCGGCATTGTTCACCCCATCGGTGAGCAGCACCAGGACCCGACTGTTTTCGGGTCGATTGCGTAGGTGGAGCACGGCGAGGCCAATGGCGTCACCGATAGCAGTGGCGGATTCTTCGATGATGCCGATTTCTGCTTCTTCCAGCAGTTGGCCCACGGTTTCCCGGTCGAAGGTCAGTGGTGCCTGTATATAGGCATGGGCGGCGAACAGGATCAGGCCCAACCGGTCTCCCTCACGGCGTTCAACAAAGTCGCCCACCACGGCCTTGACCACGTCGATACGGGAGGCCTGGCGGTTGCCCACCACCATGTCCTGGGCCTCCATGGAGCCGGAGATGTCCACCGATAGCATCAGATCGCGACCAGTTGAAGGAAGTTGCACCGGATCCCCCAGCCATTGGGGTCTGCTGGCGGCAAGCACCAGCAATATCCAGATCAGGCTGCAACAGATCAGGTTAAGCAAGCGCCCGCTGGTCAGGTTCTCATTGTCCGATTGCAGGCGGCTGAGCACACTGAAGAATGGCACATACAGTGCTGCATCCTGCCTTGGGGCACGACTCAGGATCCGATGGACAATGAGCGGCAGGGGAAGAGCGAGGAAGACCCAGGGCCAGGTGAATTCAAGCATGAATCGGTTGGTCCTTGTTGTTACTGCCTTGATTACTGCCCTGGGAACCACCGCCGGAAGCGCGAGAGTCGGGCGTGTGAGACCGCAGGTACAGGCTGCGCACCCAACTGCGGCTCATTTGATGTAGCGCATCAGCGTCAACCTGGCAACGAGTCTGGAATCGTCCATAGGCCAGAGCAGCCGCAAGTTCTTCATTTAAAAGGGAAGATTCCCCTTTTTCCCGGATAAAATCAACCCAGGCGTTGCCTCCGAGGCTGGCCACATTCGACTGGGGAAAATGTACCAGGGCCACCCGTCGTAACACGGAATTGACTTCATTGACGTAGCGCAGCTTGCGCTCGTCCAGGTCGACAGGAGAGTCTTCATTCAGTTGCTGGTAGCAGCGGTCCAGCTCGGCCAGCGCATACTCGCAAATTTTCTTTCGGGTACGCAGGGCCAATAGTTGTCGGAGGGCAAAACCTGCGGCAATCAATAGCAATAGCGCCAGAATCCACCATCCCGGAGCAGGTGGCCAGAAACTGACCGGTTCCGGCAGATGAATATCTGCCAGCTGTGCTAATAATTCTTCGCTATCCATTCGCGAATCTGTTCCACCACCAATTGATTGGTTCTCATTTTAATGAGTCGTATCTGTAACTTGTCCAGTTCTGATTCAAGCCGTTCCATGCGTGCGGCAAACTGTTCCTTATACCGCAGTCGGGCCTTGTTGCTATGGGTATTCAGCGCACCTTTGCGCGCTCCATCGGTAATGCTGTAGATACCTGGCACAGGCAGTGACTCTTCCAGGGCATCGTACACCAGACAGCAGATCACATTGTTGTGGCGAGACAGCTGGTTAAGGTATTGCAGGGCCTTGTCGTCAAGGGTTACGAAGTCGGAGATAACGTAAAGGGTAGAACCCGGTTTGGTGATGCGCCTGATCTGTCCCAGTGCGTGGGCGAGACCTGGTTTGAAATCCGGGTCAGTGGGAACCAGCAGTTCCGGATCCTTCACTTCCTGTAGATGTTGATTGTAGAGGAATATCTGGTTGAGTAAATGCAGGGCAGAGCGGCGAGAGCGCTTGGGTCGAACCAGTGCCGCCTCGACGTCAGAGTAGACCAGGCCACCCACGCGGTCGCCGTTGTCGATGGCAAGCCAACAGAACACTGCGGCAGCCTGGGCAGCGATAACCGATTTGAACGCGACCTGGCTGCCAAAATACATATTATGGGTTTGATCTACCGCGATAATGACGGGACGTTCCCGCTCTTCGCGAAAAACCTTGGTAAATGGCCGACTCGTACGAGCAGTGACACGCCAGTCAATCAGGCGAATATCATCGCCCGGCTGGTAGGGTCTGAACTCTTCGAAGTCGATGCCACGGCCCCGCATCTTGGACAGGTGCAGGCCAGAGATGCCTGCTATAGATCGGGTGTGGGCCAGGTATTCCAGGGTTCGGGCAGCATAGCGCTGCACCAGAAGCTGTTGCAGGGTGATGACAGCGCCCTTGCTCTGATAACGAGCATGTTGCGGGTCAATGGCTAGCCTGGCTGACATGGTTTGTGCCCCGGTTTATCAGGCCGAAGGCACACGTTCACGCACAGTCTCCAGTACATGGTCCGGGGTGACTCCGCTGGCCTCTGCTTCAAAGGACAACAGGATGCGATGGCGCAGCACATCAAACATGATTTCCTGTACATCATCCGGACTGACGAAGTCGCGGCCCTGGATCCAGGAATGGGCGCGGGCACAGCGGTCCAGTGAAATTGTGCCACGAGGGCTGGCTCCGTATTCCAGCCAGGAATCAAGATCATCGCCATAGGCCTGGGGATTTCGGGTCGCCATGATCAGTTGAATGATGTACTCCTCAACTTCCGGGGCCATGTGCATGCTGAGGATTTCCTGGCGTGCCTCAAACAGGTCTTTTTGTGCGATTTGTTTGGGCGGCTCCGGCACCTTGTTGGCGGCTTCATCACGGACCAGGTGGAGAATGTCACGCTCGGCCTCAATCAGCGGATAGCCGATGGTGACGTGCATGAGGAAACGGTCGAGCTGGGCTTCCGGGAGGGGATAGGTTCCTTCCTGCTCAATAGGGTTCTGGGTGGCCATCACCAGGAATAAGGGTGGCAGGGTAAATGATTCGCGGCCTACGCTGACCTGATGTTCGGCCATGGCTTCCAGCAGGGCTGACTGAACCTTGGCTGGAGCCCGGTTGATCTCATCAGCCAGTACCAGGTTATGAAAGATCGGGCCCTGTTGAAAGCGGAATGAACCGTCTTCGGGGCGAAAAACCTCGGTGCCGGTAATATCGCTGGGCAGTAAATCAGGAGTGAACTGAATACGGTGAAAATCACCTTCGATAGCTCGGGACAGATCCTTGATGGCCTTGGTCTTGGCAAGACCGGGAGCGCCTTCAACGAGGAGGTGGCCATCGGCTAAAAGCGCAATCAGCAAACGATCGAGAAGGCGTTCCTGGCCTATGATCTGCTGGGATAACCAGCCTTTGAGTTCTGTTATTATTCCGTGGTGACTCATCGTGGGTACTCTCTCGTCTTAATCGTGTCAGGAATGCGCTGAGTAGCAGCTCTGTATTGTTTCGAATTGGATGTTCTGCTTGTTATGGGCAGTTTTGGTTCTGGACGCGCTTTCAGTAAATGCTATGAGCGCTGAAGGCGAAGTCAGGGATTGTAAACGTTTTGCCGTGTATGTCTAGGTGAACAAAGAGTGAATATGTAGCGGAATGTAGCGCGATTACTGGCTTTGCCACTGCATTGCGAATTGAGATTACGAACAGGGAAAAATCAACATCAGTCGACTTCGTTGAGACAAAACAAAGGGAAATGACATGGCTGCAAAGTCTGCTCAAGACAGCAACTGGATCCAGGTGCTGGATAACAGGATAAACAGTGAATTCAACAAGAAGACGGCTGCGACTGTCAGGGAATTCGCTCGCCGGTATTTTGCCAGCACGGCAAAATCTGAACTGGCCAAGCTTACTGACGATGAAATCTTCGAATCGGCAGAAGACGGCTGGAAATTTCTCCAGCAACGCAAAGTAGCCTCCCCAAAGATCTCTTTCGTTCACCGCGAATTGAGTAAGGACCAGCAGCGCCAGACAGGCACCAGCATATACATCCTGTTAGATGACATGCCTTTTGTGGTGGATTCAGTCCGTCTGTGCCTGAACCGGGAAGGCGTGATTGTTCGCAATGTGAACAATGCCGTACTGCACGTGTCCAGAGGAGACAGTAAAAGCAAAGGTAAAGGCAGAAGCACTGGCAAGTTTTTGGAATTGCACAAGCAGGGCAGTGAAAGCTCCAATGCGGAAGCGTTGAGCTGCATCGACTGTGCGCACATTCCTGACGATCAGCTGGAGAATATCGAGCAGGCCCTGAGGTTGACCCTCGAGCATGTGGCGACAGCAGTGAAGGATCATATCCCCATGTGCAAGCGGGCGGAGGCGATTCGAAAGACGCTGATGCAGGCAAGCGATTTGCCGGTCAATGATACAGACAAGTCCGAAGCTTTGGCGTTTATCGACTGGCTGTTGGACAACCACTTCACATTCCTGGGCTACGAAGCGTACAAAATCCGCAATCAAAAGGGCGACAAGGTTCTGGAGTTGCAGGATGATTCCCTGCTGGGCGTGTCCACGCTCAAGGCGGACATCAAGAAGCGGGTGAGGCTGAAAGACTTACCCAAAGGCACGGCAAACCTGATCCTCAAGAAACAGCTCTGCAATTTTGCCAAGTCTTCCAACCTCTCTCGAGTACACCGACCTGCTTACTACGACTACGTGCTGCTCAAGGAATTCGATAGTGACGGCAATGTGGTTGTGGAACACCGGTTCCTGGGGCTTTATACCTCCAGTGTTTATTTTCAGTCAGTTCAGGATATTCCCATTGTTCGACTCAAGGTGAAGTCGGTACTGGAAGAGTCGGGGTTTGCTCCCAACGGTCACAGCATTAAAGACCTGCTACAGGTAATTAATGTTTTTCCCCGCGACGAGTTGTTCCAGATAACTCCGGCACAGCTTTTGGAAACTGCCGTTGAAATTACCCAGATCAGGGAAACGCAGATATGCAAGCTGTTCATGCGCAAGGATTCCTACGGCAAGTTCTATTCCTGCCTGATCTATGTGCCACGAGATGTTTTCAACACCAAGGTGCGAGAAGACATTCAGGAATTTCTTGAGGAACAGTTACGAGCCAAGGAATCTGAATACGACATCTACATGTCTGAGTCGACGCTGGTGCGGCTACATCTTACAATCCGTGTTCATGAAATTGAGAAGCTCAAACTTCAGGTCAGTGAACTGGAGGAGCAGCTTGTAGAGCTGGTCAAGCCCTGGCATGAGTACTTTCTCGATGCCTTGTTGTGTGAGTTCCATGACAAGGAAGCCGATGAGCTCTACGAAACCTATACCGAGATTTACCCGGAAAGCTACAAGGAAACCTACAGCGGCAAAGAAGGGGTAGAGGACATTGCCTGCATAGAAGAGGTCGTTTCTTCACGCAAGCTGGGTTTGGATCTTTGTGTTTGTGGGGCAAGCGAGCAACCCACGCTCCGCTTCAAGATTTTTAATTACGAGAATCAGCTTCACTTGTCAGACGTGGCACCTATTCTCGAAAATCTCGGCCTGAGTATCATCAGTGAAAAAGCCTTCTCACTCAGCCTGCCCGATGGACACCGGGTGTGGTTGCATGATTTTTCGGTATTCAGTGAGCAGCTGGAAGATGAGCTTGATGCCGAGTTAAAAGAGATGTTTGAGGACGCATTCCAGGCGATCTGGGAAAAGCGTGTTGATGATGATCAATTCAATGCCCTGGTCATTACCGCTGGCATTAACTGGAGAGACGTGGCGCTGCTGCGTGCCTATGCCGCGTATCTGAAACAGATCAAATTTGGCTACGGTGCGCCATTTGTGGCTTCTACTCTGGCCAAGCATGGCCAGATTTCCAGGGCTCTGGTGGATTACTTCTATTGCCTGCTGGATCCGGAGTATTCGGCCAGGAAACGGAAGCAGGCGGCAACGCTTGAGAAGTCTTTGGTGGCAGAAATAGATAAGGTGTCCAATCTTTCAGAAGACAGTGTGTTGCGCGCTTATCTGAACCTGATGAATGCCACTCAACGCAGCAATTATTTTCAGCAGGATGAGGATGGGGAAGCAAAGAACTATTTCTCATTCAAGTTTCTGCCAGAGCAGATTACCAATATGCCCTTGCCCAAACCCAAATACGAAATATTTGTCTATGCAAGAAGCATAGAGGGCGTGCACCTGCGTGGTGGCAAAGTGGCAAGGGGTGGGCTGCGCTGGTCAGACCGGCACGAAGATTACCGTACCGAAGTACTGGGCCTGGTAAAGGCACAGCAGGTAAAGAACTCGGTCATCGTTCCAGTTGGAGCCAAAGGAGGCTTCGTAGTTAAGGGCCAGTCTGCGGATCGGGAAGAAGCCCAGAAACAGGGCGTGGCCTGCTACAAGACCTTCATCAGTGGATTGCTGGATATCACCGACAATCTGGTCAAAGGAAAATTGGAACCACCGAAAGATGTAGTACGCAGAGACGATGACGATCCCTACCTGGTTGTGGCTGCCGACAAGGGCACGGCTACTTTTTCAGATACCGCCAACGGCATTGCCCAGGAGTACAATTTTTGGCTCGGCGATGGCTTTGCTTCGGGCGGCAGCAATGGCTATGACCACAAGCAGATGGGAATTACGGCTCGTGGGGCCTGGGTTTCGGTGCAGCGGCATTTCCGGGAACTGGGAATCAATGTGCAGAAAGAAGATTTCTCCGTGGTTGGCATTGGTGATATGTCAGGGGATGTGTTTGGCAACGGCATGTTGTTGTCTCGTCATATCTGTCTCAAGGCTGCTTTTAATCACCTGCATATCTTCATCGATCCACAGCCGGATGCGGCAGCCAGCTTCAAGGAACGTCAGCGCCTGTTCCGCAAGCCGCGTTCTGGATGGGCCGACTACAATTCAGATTTGATTTCTTCGGGCGGGGGCGTTTTTGAACGCTCGCAAAAGTCGATTTCCATTACCAGGGCGATGCAACAGGCATTCGATATCGAAGAAGACAAGCTGACTCCCGATGAGCTCATTAACAGACTGCTGAAAAGTCCAGTCGACCTGATCTGGAATGGTGGCATCGGCACTTACGTGAAAGCCAGTAGTGAAAGCCATGCCGATGTAGGAGACAAGACCAACGACTCGCTGCGCCTGGATGCTAACGAATTGCGCTGCAAGGTAATCGGGGAAGGGGGGAATCTTGGTCTGACCCAGAAAGCCCGTATCGAATTTGGCCTCAATGGTGGAATTTCCATTACCGATTTCGTTGATAATTCTGCCGGCGTGGACTGTTCCGACCATGAAGTGAATATCAAGATTCTCCTCAATGAGTTGCTGAACAAGGGCGATCTCAGCGAAAGCCGCCGCAACAAATTGCTGGAGTCCATGACCGACGATGTGGCTGCGCTGGTGTTGGACAACAATTATTCGCAGGTGCAGTCAATCGGACTTGCCTGGTCACAGGCAGAGCTTCGCCATCGGGAATTCAGCGACCTGACAGATTTTCTGGAAGCCCAGGCCGGACTTAATCGTAAACTGGAATACCTGCCCAGCAAGGAGGGTTTTGAGGAGCGGGGAGCGAAAGCAGAATATCTTACTCGACCCGAAATCGCCGTGCTCACCTCGTACATGAAGATGCATCTGAAGGACAGCCTTGCTGATGCTGACTATTTGCAGCAAGACTATTTCAACCGTTATTTGCATCAGGCCTTTCCTGAAAAACTGGTGAAGTCCTATGCCGAACAGATGCTGGGTCACCAACTGCGGTCGCGGATAGTTTCCACCCAACTGGCGAATCAGATTGTTAATGTGCTGGGTCCCAGCTTTGTCTATCGCATGGTAGATTCCACCGCTTCGACAGTTGCAGAAGTGGTCCGGGCGGCCGTGATCGTGATGGATTGTTTCGCCATCGATAAACCCTGGACCGCAATTGAAGCTCTGGATTACAGGATTCCGGCAGATGTTCAGGCAGAGATGATGTCCAGGCTCGTGCGACTGGTCAGGCGGGTAACACGCTGGTTGTTGCGAAACCGTCGCGGCCAACTGGATTCTGAGCAGGCAGTGTCAGAATTTATGCAGCCCGTTGCCCGATTCAAGGGTATGTTGCCGGACAAACTTCCTGCAGAATTTGCGCAGATGTTTGACGACAAGATGACCTCCCTCAAACAGCACAATGTGCCGGAAAAGCTGGCGAAAGAAATTTGCCAGGCAGATTTTCTGTTTCCAGCCATTTCTCTGGTTGAGGTCAGCAAGGAAACTGACGAAAGCCTGGCCAAGGTGGTGGATATTTATTACAGCCTGGGTGAAGAGCTGCAATTGAACTGGCTGGGCAGGATGATCAATCAGCTGCCAGTTTCCAGTTACTGGCAGGCACTGGCAAGAGAGACCTACCTGGATGACCTGTCCTGGCAGCAAAGGGCACTGACCTGTAACGTGGTCAAATTTTCCAGGAGCAAGTCTTCAACGGGGAGCAAGATCAATCACTGGGTCGATGAGCACGCCGGGAAGATTGATCGTAGCAACAAGATGATGCACAGCCTGCAGGCAGAGCCCAATCCTGACTACTCCATGTTCTCGGTCGCGTTGAGGGAGCTGCTCACCCTGGCGCAGTCCACCAGGAATTAATAGTTCAGGACGGTCTGGTACGAAGGTGTCATCGAAGCTTGTTTTTTACACCACCGAGGGCTGCCATCTGTGTGAGTTTGCCGCTGAGATGCTGCAGCGATTGCAGCAGAGTGAGGGCATGCAGGAACTGGAGATCGAGACGGTCGATATTTCCAGCAGTGAAGCCCTGGTTGAACAATACGGGCTGACCATACCGGTGGTTCAAAACCCGGAAACCGGCGAAGAAGTAAACTGGCCGTTTGAGCCGGCGCAGATCGCTAGCTTATTTTGATGTGCCAGGGTTCGAAACGCACGCCAAACAGGTTGTCAGTGGGGTAGCGGATATCCACATAGCCCAGGCGTGCAATTTTCTGATACTCAGGAGTCTGGGAAAAATCCGCAGTAAAATTACGCTCTCCCAGCCCTATCTTGCCGATGTCGAAATCACCAATGCCATGATAGGAATGCCCTGGCGGTGCCAGTGAGCGAGAGGCCCGGGAAAGGTTTCCGTTGGCCTCTATGGCCTTGGCGAGAAACAGGTGCATCTGTTTAACATTGCTGCGCACGCCAGAGGTAAGAATCAGGTCATCACCAACGTCGGCCTTGAGTTTGTTATAGAGATTCAGTGATTCACCCTTCAGCAGAAAATGGCCCGATGCGGGAATCTTGGCCACGTCCTTGCGCGGAATATGATCGGTGATATCCAGGCTGATTTTCTTGCCGAAAAACCCATAGCGATGGGGGTTGGCAAAAAATATCTCTTCGAGGAAGTCCAGTTCGTCTCTCTCGAATTCTCCAATCCGGGAGAAGTTGCGACCTGCCTGCAGCATCTCGTCAAAACTCATGAGGTTAAAATTGCCATGGCCCATATAGGACTCGACTCGTGACAGATGCCTGGCTGTCTTCAACAGCACGGTTTCATATTTAGGTGCCAGATAGATATCGCTGGCAAATATCGCGTCGAAGTTGCGGATTTTTTTCAGATACGCTTCGACTTGCTGATCGCTAAGGGATTTAAGGGCAATCCCTTCCTCGCTGGTATTGTCAGCGTTTGCTGGGGTTGTATCCCGTTGCAACTCAGCAGCAGAGAGTGTCGGCGCCGGTTTAGGCAATCCTTGTTCGGGCAGCACTTGTTCCAGTTCGACCGGCGTGAATTGAAATGCAGGGGGAGCAGGCTGGCCTGTCTGGGGAATGACCGGAGCGGGGTTGGTGTTGACCACCAGGGTATCCACGGAGGACAGGCGTTGCCACATGAAGTGGCCGCCGAATGCCACTGCACTTGCAGTAAAAAAGCCTTCCAGAAATGCCCTTTTATTCACGGTTTGACCCCGAATCCTGTGCCCTGACGGATTCTTTTAAGTGTTCTGTTCCCGGGACAGAAGCCCAGGATTTGTCCGGTTATAATTTTTTCTAATTCTGTCTTCTTCGTTTTCGCCGACGGACTCTGAAGTCTCAGGTGTCCATTTTCAACTACTTATTCTCAAGTGCCTATAAAATATAGCAAAAACCTTTACAAAGTGAAGGCGATTCTGCCCTTCCGAAGCTACAGGCCAAATAAACGGCTGGCGTTGGCTGTGGTGGCAGCCGCTACCTGTTCTGCAGATTCGCCCCTGCATTGCGCTACCACGCGCAACACTTCGGTCAGAAACTTCGGTTCGTTACGCCGGGTCTTGGGCCGTGGTTTCAGGCTGCGGGGCAGTAAATACGGGGCATCCGTCTCAATCAACAGTCTATTTTCCGGAATGAGTCTGACATGACGCTGCAGATCCTGACCGCGACGCTCATCACAGATCCAGCCGGTGATGCCGATGTACATATCCAGCTCCAGATAGTCCTGCAGGGCGGATTCTGAATCGGTGAAGCAGTGGACCACGCCGCCGGCAAGATGATCCCGATATTGTTTCAGGAAACTGAGAAAGTCTTCATGGGCATCCCGCTGGTGCAGGAACAGGGGCTTTTGTACGCTCGTCGCAAGTTCCAGATGTTGTGCAAACACTGCTTTTTGCTCCTTCGCGGGCGAGAAATTGCGATTGTAGTCCAGGCCAGTCTCGCCGACGGCAACAACCTCTGGCTTTTCCAGTAGCTCGGCAATTGCCGCCATATCTGCTGCGCTGACTGAGCTGGCCACGTGAGGGTGAAAACCGGCAGTACTGGAAAAGTAGTGATTGTCCCGGGCAGCCATAGCCTGCGCCGCCTTGCTGGTCTCCAGGTCTGTGCCGGTCAGGATGATTTTGCCAATGCCACAGTCGCGAGCAGTTTGCACAACTTCATCGAAGTCGTTCTCAAAGGATTCGTGGGTGAGGTTGGCACCAATATCTGTCAGCTTCATGTTGCTCATTCGTTAGGTACTTCTTGTTTTTCGCCGCAGCGCTTTATTATCCGCCGCGGCGCCGAGTCTAAAGCATGCCCGGGATTCCAGCTAGCGCAGGACTGTATGGCTCGCCTTGAACAAGGCTGATAACATTAAGGATTCGACCTATCCACTGGAGTCTTTAGTTGGACGCGAAAGTAGCAAAGAAAAACCTGAACTGGGCAGAGCTGGGGTTTCAATACCACCATACCGACTATCGCTTCTCAGCCATCCATCGGGATGGCGAGTGGCAAGCGGGTGCCTTGTTGAAAGACGAGATGATTGCGGTGCACGAGGGTGCCCCGGCCTTGCACTATGCCCAGCAATGCTTCGAAGGCATGAAGGCGCAAACTGCTGAAGATGGGCGCATCCTGCTATTCCGGCCGGAGTTAAACAGTGCGCGCATGAATGCAGCCGCTGGCCGTCTGCTGATGCCAGAAGTTCCCCAGGAGCTCTTCATCTCTGCGGTGGAAGAGACGGTGCGCGCCAACTATGCCTGGATTCCACCCTATGGCTCCGGTGCCGCACTCTACATCCGGCCCATGCTGATCGGAGTGGGGGAGAACCTGGGTCTGAAACCTGCCCAGAGCTTTGAGTTCCGGGTATTCGTCTCGCCGGTTGGTCCCTATTATAAAGAAGCAGGATTGGCAGTAATCAGTCTCGCTGTGTCCCCAATGGACCGGGCAGCCCCCCATGGCACAGGCAGTTTCAAGGTTGGAGCCAACTATGCAGGTGGCTTGCTGGCCACGCGCAAGGCCCAGGAACTCGGTGCCCACGAAGCCCTGTACCTGGATTCAGGCCAGGGGCGCTATATTGATGAGGCCGGATCGGCCAACATCGTGATTGCCATGAAGGATGGCAGCCTGGTGACTCCCGCTTCTGAGGCCATACTACCCAGCATCACCAGAAGATCATTGATGAATATTGCTGAATCCTCACTGGGCATGGTCACCAGTGAAAGACCAGTAGAGCTGCGCACCGAGTTCGAGGAGTTTGAAGAGATGGGAGCCTGTGGCACTGCCGCGGTCCTGTCTCCGGTTGGTCGAGTCTGGTTCGACGACAGCTGGCATGCTATTCACAAGGATGGCAAAACGGTTGGTCCGGTCATGCAAAAGCTGTACGACACTCTGGTGGGTATCCAAAAAGGCGAACTGGAAGATCAATTTGGCTGGCTCCACGAAGTGGAAATCTAGTTCAAGCCCCCATCCCGCGGACATCTTCTTATTCAATTACACCTGGCACTTTCCTGCCTTCTTCTGTTGTGATGGCAGAGTCGCGGTGTCATTCGCGTACACAATGATGGCCCAAATAAAGAAATCCCTCATGTCGGGTCAGTAATGATTGCTTCGGCAATAAATTTGAAATTTTCATAATATTGAAAATATGCCCCTGCAGGCCACGTATTTGCTGGCCTTCAGGCTTTGAGTGAAATCAATTCTTTTAAACTGGGGGCTTGACCGGGGACATTCTTGCCCTTATATATGTGCGCTGCCTGGACCCCGGGCCCCAAAAATTCGCTAGGAAGCAGAAGTAGTATCGATGTCAAAGTCACTGGTAATCGTTGAGTCACCCGCGAAAGCAAAGACAATAAACAAGTATCTGGGCCCCGAGTTCGTGGTTAAGTCCAGTGTTGGGCATATCCGTGACTTGCCGACCAGCGGCAGTGGCAAGCCAATTGATACCAAGGCACGCGCTGCGGCTGCAGCCAAAACCCGGAAAATGAAACCGGAAGAAAAAGCGGTCTATAAAAAGAAGAAAGCGAAAGAACAGCTTGTGAATCGCATGGGTATCGACCCTGATCACGACTGGAAAGCCAACTACCAGATTCTCCCGGGCAAGGAAAAGGTTGTTTCCGAACTGAAGAAGCTGGCCAAGGATGCCGACAATATCTATCTCGCGACTGACCTTGACCGAGAAGGTGAGGCAATAGCCTGGCATCTGCGTGAGTCGATCGGTGGCGATGAAGATCGCTACAAGCGGGTGGTTTTTAACGAAATCACCAAGCGTGCGGTTACCGAAGCCTTCGCCGAACCAGGCGATGTGGATATGCGCTATGTGGAGGCCCAGCAAGCTCGCCGATTCCTCGATCGTGTGGTTGGCTTCATGGTGTCTCCGCTGCTGTGGGCGAAAGTAGCCAGAGGCCTCTCCGCCGGACGCGTACAGTCAGTCGCTGTGCGGTTGGTGGTCGAGCGGGAGCAGGAAATTCGTGCCTTCATTCCCGAGGAATACTGGGAAGTCTTCGGCAATCTCAGCACCAGCAAGGATGAGAAGCTGCGCTGCCAGGTAGTCAGGGACGATGGCAAGAATTTTCGCCCGGGTAGCAAGGAAGAAACTGATGCCGCTCTGGCCATACTGGAAGCCGCAGAATACAAGGTAGCGAAGCGAGAGGACCGGCCAACCTCTTCCAAGGCTCGCCCACCTCTGATCACCTCAACATTGCAACAGGCTGCAAGCACCCGCTTGGGTTTTGGCGTCAAGAAAACCATGCTGATGGCGCAAAGGCTGTATGAAGCAGGGTATATCACCTATATGCGTACAGACTCCACTCACCTGAGTAATGATTCCATCGCCATGTGCCGTGACTACATTGGCAACACCTTCGGTAAGGAATACCTGCCGGAAAAACCCGCATTCTACAGTTCCAAGGATGGCGCTCAGGAAGCGCACGAAGCTATTCGTCCCAGTGATGTGAAGGTGCTGCCAGGCAAACTCAACGGCATGGAGCAGGATGCAGTTCGACTCTATGATCTGATCTGGAAATTTTTCGTGGCCTGCCAGATGCCGCCGGCCCGTTACCTGAGCAGTAGTATCACCGTGTCCGCAGACAAGTATGAGTTACGCACGAAAGGGCGGATCATGCAGTTCGATGGCTATTTGAAAGTCATGCCATCCAAAGAAGAAGATGTGGTGCTGCCGGAGATCGAAGTAGGTGACAAGCTGAACCTTGGTAAACTGGAACCGTTTCAGAATTTCACCAAGCCGCCGCCCCGATACACTGAAGCCAGTCTGGTTAAGGAACTGGAAAAACGGGACATAGGGCGCCCATCAACCTACGCTTCCATCATTTCCACGATCCAGGACCGTGGTTATGTGAAAGTCGAAAGCAAGCGATTCTACGCCCTGAAGATGGGTGAAATTGTGGCCGAGCGTCTGGTTGAAAGTTTTACCGACCTGATGGACTACGATTTCACCGCAAAAATGGAAGAGGCGCTTGACGAAGTCGCCGCCGGTCACACCGACTGGAAGACCCTGCTTAACGATTTTTATGAAGGGTTCACCAGGCAGTTGGAGAAAGCGCAGTCTGAAGAAGGCGGTATGCGTCTGAACGACCCCACCGACACTGATATAGAGTGCCCCAAGTGCGGTCGTCATATGCAGATCCGCACGGCTTCCACCGGGGTTTTCCTGGGCTGCTCTGGTTATGGCCTGCCTCCCAAAGAACGCTGCAAGAGTACCCTGAACCTCACTCCCGGAGAGGAGGCCATTCGAACAGATACGGCTGAAGAGGCGGAAGAACAGGAAAACATCCTGCTGAGAAAGAAACGCCGCTGCGGAATCTGCAACACGGCAATGGAATCCTACCTCATTGACGAGAAGCGCAAACTGCACGTGTGCGGTCGCAATCCAGACTGTCCAGGTTATGAAGTGGAAGAAGGCGAATTCAAGATTCGCGGCTACGATGGGCCCGTTATCGAGTGTGATAAATGTGGCGAAGACATGCAGTTGAAGACCGGCCGCTTTGGCAAGTACTTTGGTTGCACCAGCGAGGATTGCAAGAACACGCGTAAACTTTTGAGAAATGGCGAGCCAGCGCCGCCCAAGATGGATCCGGTGCCAATGCCGGAGCTACCCTGTGACACCGTCGATGATTTTTACATTCTCCGCGATGGCGCGTCGGGCTTGTTTCTCGCGGCCAGTCAATTTCCCAAGAACAGGGAAACCCGTGCACCGCTGGTAGAAGAATTGTTGCCCCACAAGGATGAAATAGATCCCAAATACAGCTTTCTGTTTTCTGCTCCTACAGAGGACGATGAAGGCAACAAGACTCTGGTTCGTTACAGTCGTAAAACCAAGGAACAATACGTGCAGAGTGAGGTGGACAAGAAAGCCACCGGCTGGAAAGCGTTTTACAAGGACGGAAAGTGGGAAGTCACTCGCCCGGAAAAACGCAGCAAGAAAAAGAAAGCCAGGAAGAAATCCAAAAAGAAGGCTGGCAAGAAGGCTGCTAAGAAGGCCGGAAAGAAGTCCGACTGATAGCCGGCTGTTCCAGTTTTGGAAACCGGCTGTTTATAGCTGCCGCCTGATCACCCCTACACTGATTCCCTCGATAGAAAAATCCTGGTTGCGAAGGTCCACTTCAATGGGTGAGAAGTCCGGGTTCTCAGCGACCAGATTCAGTTTGTATTTGCTGCGTGTGGTTTCCAGTCGCTTGACCGTGACCTCGTCTTCGATACGTGCCACCACGATATCCCCATTATTGGCCCGATCAGTCTTGTGTACCGCCAGCAGGTCGTCCTCGTAGATACCCACATCAACCATACTGGTGCCTTTCACGGTGAGCAGGTAATCGGCGCTGGGAGTGAACATATCTGCCGGGATGTCGCAGTAGTCGGCGATGGACTCCTCCGCGAGAATCGGGCTTCCGGCGGCCACCTGCCCAATAATTGGCAGTCCCAGCTGTTCATTGATGGGCAGACGAATACCCCGGGACGTGCCGGAGATCATCTCGATTGCCCCTTTGCGGGCCAGGGCTCGCAGATGTTCTTCTGCTGCATTGGGTGAGCGAAACCCCATTTCCTGGGCGATCTCGGATCGAGTCGGTGGAAATCCGGTTTCCTGCAGGTAGTCCTTGATGTATTCCAGGATCTGCTCCTGGCGTGTTGTCAGCTTATGCATGGTGCCACCTCTGGCGAAATATCTCGGCGATGGTAGTGTCCAATAGGGAGTAGCAAGCCACAAATTGGCCGGCAGCAGGCCGACATTGTGGCCTGTATGCCGAATTCAGGCTGAGGATCCCTTTCAGACAACTGTAATTATATACAGTTATCTGAAAGACGAAAGGTTTCTTTAGCGCTAATTCAGGGGATGGTTTGGAAGGAAACTACAGTGCAGAGGCGAGCCAACCGCCGGTTGGGCCATCAGATAGCTGGCGCACAGAGGCCAGGCAGGCAATGAAATAGTTGAGGCGAACGTTCATAGCAGCTGGAAATCGTCTCCCAGGTCCATCAGCTCTGGTTCGATTGAGGAGAGTGCCCCGGAAAAATTTTCCGGCACCAGTGTCTGGTCAGAATAAACTTTGTCTTCTTGATTGAGCTCGTAGGGAGTGCGCCAGTCTTCAGGCGCCTCGGCAGGGGCGAGGAAGAGTTCTTTCCAGCTACTGATATCGTATTCACCCACTTCACCATCGACCATTTGGACTTCAATGGTGCCACTGGCCTCATCGATGGCTACGACCTCAAACAGGCTGCCACTCGATACGTCTTCGTACCAGGCGGAAACTTCTGGGATAAGTGTATGCATAGCCCTGTCTCCCGATTAACTGTTGTTACTTCTATTACTACGCTGTGGGCTGACTTTACTTCGTTATTAAAATTCTCCAAATACCCGGCTTCTCAAGCACGCTGTCAGGTCTACTATAGGAACAAAACCCTGAAGAAAGAAAGCATTTTTCACGAAAAAATTGTAACAAGCTAAACGTCAGATTTAACAGTATTCCCTAACTATTTGAACCACTGATAAATCTCTCTATACTCGCATGGGTTAAATACTCCCAAATCATGAACCGTTGGAGCAGTTTTGAGCACAGGTAAAAAATTTCCAGGTGCGTTGATGCTTGATGTGGAAGGCACGCATCTAAGCCCGGCAGAAAGAACCTTGCTGGCGCGCCCTGAAATCGGTGGGCTAATTCTGTTCAGTCGCAATTACACAGAGCCCCAACAGCTGCGCGAATTGGTTGCGGAAGTGAGAGCCTGTGACCCGGAGATATTGATTGCGGTTGATCAGGAAGGAGGGCGCGTGCAGCGCTTCCGTGAAGGCTTTGTACAACTTCCTGCGCTGCACCGGCTGGCAGAAGTTTATGCGGTCGATCAGGAGCTTGGGCTTCAGCTCGCTCGCCTGCATGCATGGGTGATGGCAACCGAACTTTTACAGTTTGATATCGATTTGAGTTTTGCGCCCGTGCTGGATTTATTCAACGCGGATTCGGAAGTCATAGCCGACAGGGCCTTTGCCGACGATGTGCAGGTCACAACGGAGCTGGCCTTGGCGTATATCGCCGGCATGCATGAGGCTGGCATGGTCGCTACCGGCAAACATTATCCGGGCCACGGCACGGTTGTCGCAGATTCACACAACTCTTTGCCAGTGGATCACCGGCAGGCAGGAGAAATTTTAACCAGGGATTTCCAGGTGTTTGCAAACTGTGTAGACAAACTCGATGCAATCATGCCGGCTCATGTCATCTATCCTGCCATCGATGAAGAGAGTGCAGGATTCTCTTCTATCTGGATTCAGCACAAGCTGCGCGGGCAATTGGACTTCGAAGGCATCGTGTTCAGTGACGATCTGAGTATGGCCGCAGCGCACGCTGCGGGTTCGCCTGTACAGCGTGCGGAAAAAGCACTGGCCGCAGGTTGTGATATGGTTTTGGCCTGCAATGACCGTGAGGCAGCGTTGGCCATCGCTGCCTGGCTACACGAAACCGAGCATCCTGGCTGTCACGCACTTGGAAAGTTGCGGGCGCGACCCTGCGAGGAGTGTGCAGACCTGTACAATTCGAAGAAATGGGACGATGCGATAACCCGATTGAGTGAATCTCTCGGATAAGCAAAAAACGAAACTGGTAACGGAGACGAGGAAAGAAGTATGGAAAGGCTACTGGGCCTGGAGACACTGGGTGAGTTGAATTGGGCGCTGGAAATTTTTGCAGTCGTCACACTGACCCTGATTGCGCGGTTTATTGCCATGCGCGGGCTAAACCTGGTCAAAAGGCAATTCCAGAAAACCGACAACCTTTGGGACGATGCCTTGTTCGAGGCAGCTTATGGTCCCTTAAGCTGGTTCATTCTGATAATGGGGCTGCTTTGGGCAATCGAAATCAGCAGGGGCTATTTGCAGACCGAACTGTTCGATGCCAACAATCTGGATCTTGTCAGACAAGTCACCTTCATCGTCCTGATAGTGATATTCCTGGTGCGGTTCATCCGTCTGGCAGAAAAGCGTCTACTGGATGAACTGGAACATAGCGACGCAACCGGGCAGTCCAGGATGGACCCGACCACTCTGCATGCACTGGCCAAGTTGCTGCGGCTGTCTGTCATTATCTCCGGCGTTATGGTTGCGCTCCCCACCTTTGGCATCGAAATTACTGCGCTACTGGCTTTTGGTGGAGTAGGGGGTATTGCGGTAGGTTTCGCAGCACAGGACTTATTGTCCAACTTTTTTGGCGGTTTGATGATTTACCTGGACCGGCCATTTGCTATTGGCGACTGGGTTCGCTCTCCGGACAGGGAAATAGAAGGCACGGTCGAAAACATCGGCTGGCGGCTCACCGTGGTTCGTACTTTTGACAAGAGGCCCCTGTACATCCCCAATGCTGTGTTCAACAAACTGGCCCTAGAAAACCCCTCGCGCATGACCAATCGGCGCATCAAGGAAACTATCGGTATCCGTTACAAAGACTCGGCGAAGATGGGAGCGATTGTGGAAGCTGTCAAGGAAATGCTGCAGAACCACGAAGAGATAGATACCGACCAGACTCTTATGGTCAATTTCAACGCCTATAACAATTCTTCACTCGACTTCTTTATCTACACGTTTACGAAAACGACCAACTGGGTGAAATTCCACGAAATCAAGCAGGACGTACTGCTTAAAATTATTGAGATCGTGCACGAGCATGGAGCCGATTTCGCGTTCCCAACCAGGACACTGGATGGGTTGCAAGACCTCAGACCAGAGCCTGATCCTGCATGAACCCGGAACTGTTGGCGGGGGTTGTTGCGCGTGCAAGCTGTCTTTACAACAAGTCGGAGGTTGAACGCGCGCTTGACCGGCTCGCTGCAGCCATTACTGAAAAGCTGGCCCGGGAGAATCCGGTTCTGTTAACGGTGATGAATGGTGGGGTCATTGTTGCCGGGGAACTGGCCACCAGGTTGCAGTTCCCGCTACAGATGGATTATCTGCATGTGAGTCGATACCGTAATTGCACCAGTGGCAGTGAGCTGGAATGGAAACACTACCCTGAGCTATCGCTGGCAGGGCGTGTCGTGCTGGTACTGGATGATATCCTGGATGAAGGTGAAACCCTGGCTGCTATTCTCGACTATGTCCGGCAGCAGGGAGCGAAGGCCGCCTATAGCGCAGTGCTGGTGAACAAGATTCATACGCGCAAGACTGCCCAGGTGGAAGCAGATTTTGTTGCGCTGGAAATCGAAGATTACTATCTGTACGGTTATGGCATGGATTACCGCGGCTATTTGCGTAATGCGCCAGGGATATTCGCGGTGGATGCGGCCGATTGCGATTGAAGCGCCAGCCTGGTTCTCAACTTATCCTTGAGGCCCAGGGGTCTCTGGGGGAATCTCTACCAGCTCCGGTACAGAAGTTAACAGCAGCGCAGTTTTCACAGGTCGTGTGTCCAGCGTTTCAAACAAGCTGCGATAATTCTGCAACTGTACCTGGTGCTCCGCAAGCTGTTCGGTGATAAACGCTTCCTTGCTTTGTGTGCCACCTGGTACGGCTGTCTTGTAATCAATAATCCAGCGCACGTTGTTTTTGTCGATGAATGTTCTGTCCACAACGAAGCTGGATAATCGACCCTGGTAATGGCGGGTGAGTGCATATTCACATCGGCTATCCTGCAGGCTGTCATCAAAAATCCAGGCCAGATCCGGATCTGTTAGTGTATTGCGTACCGTCTCTTCTACAAAAGCGATAGCCTGCTCTTCGGCCTGGGCTGTCAGGTCAAGATGTTCCAGTTGCGTACGCCAGTAGCCATGCCGCAGACCGAGATTTGCCAGGTAGTCAGACCGATCTTCGCTTAATACGTATCGCTCGAAACACTGGTGAATCAAGGTGCCCAGAATGCCTTCCAGCTCAAAACGAGTCTCATGGCTCATGCTTTCCGGGGCTTCTCCTATTGGTTCCAGCGCTGAAATTTGTTCTGCCAGCGTGTCGAGTTCTTCATCCCGTAACTGCAGAGGCTGATTAAATCGCTTTATGGGTGTTCTCTGTGGATAGCTGGCAGTCATGGTGGAGCCGGCCAGTGGCCTGTCCTGGCAATAGTCTTCCAGGTTCAACTTATTGACCAGTTCCTGCTCCTGCAGCTCTCGCCATATGCGGTTCAGCAGGGAAGAAGATTTAGGCCCTGTTATTTCTCCCTTGCTGTTGCGCGGTTGGCTGGCAATAAGTGCTGCCGATTTCCTGGCCCGGGTAACGGCAATATAGAGCAAGCGGGTGCTTTCAAGCTCGGCCTTGCGACGACGCTCGTACCGCAGCAATTGATAAAGCGGAGAATCTTCCGAGCCTGTGGCGGTAACGCCTGCCAGGAACAGTCTTGGTGCCTGATCCTGGTTGAGTCGTTGGTGCCAGGTTAACAGTTCCTTGTTGTCACTGCGTGGAGCCCGGCCCAGGCCTGGCAGTATCACGTGGTCATACTCCAGTCCCTTAGCCTTGTGCATGGTGAGTAAATGGAGGCCACCATCGTTTTCGCCGCGTGCAGGACTGGGTACGAAGGCCTTGGC
Source organism: Gammaproteobacteria bacterium (assembly GCA_040218615.1). GTDB lineage: Bacteria > Pseudomonadota > Gammaproteobacteria > Pseudomonadales > Pseudohongiellaceae > UBA9145. The sequence goes on along the minus strand of JAVJRC010000005.1, from coordinate 232,825 downwards.
CACGATCTCTTCAAACTTGAACAGGTCAGCAAGGCCGCCAGCAGTTTCCTGTTCCTCGAGCAACAGAAAGAATCGCGTGATGCTGTTCTCGTCCAGTTGCGAGCGGCAGCAGTTCAGGCCGCGCAGCAGACTCCAACTCGCTTCTACCAAATGCCTGAGGCTGCGACGAAAACGCATGGCCATGGCAAATTCCATGGCTGCTACAAATGCGGGCAGGGCCTGCTGTGCAAATTCGGACAGCTCGCTTAGCTGACGATGCTGCTGCAAATTTTGCCACAGGCTGTTCTCCTTGCTGGCGCTGGCCAGCACATACAGATCGCCTACAGCAAGTCCACACCAGGGTGCTCTGAGTAGCGCGAACCAGGCAAGTCGGTCTCCGGGATTTACGATTACCCGCACCAGGCTCATCAGGTCCTCTATGACAGGCAGCGAAGAAAGGCGGTCGATATCGCTGGCGGTCCATTGCAAACCCGCATTGCGCAAGGCGGGAACGATTGATTGCAGTTGGCCCCGGGTTCGCACCAGCACGGCGATACTGTCTTTGGGAAAGCGCTGGCGAAGACTCAGGGCCTTGCCAGTGACCAGGTCGGCCTCAGCTACCTGCGCCAGCAGACTGTCCTCCTTGTCATGCTGGATCAGGTCTACCGAGACCCCGTCGCTGTCTTGATTTTCGTGAATGACTTCCGCGCTGGCATAAGGCACGGCACCATGAGAAATGTTGGCCTGCTGGGGGAAGGCCCTCTGGAACACCTGGTTCACCCAATCCACCACGGGTCGCTGGGAGCGGAAATTGCTGCTCAGTTGCAGCGGTGTGAGAGACAGCTCGCCCACGCCACTCTCCAGCACACTTAGATAAATGCCAACATTGGCATTTCGAAAGCCATAGCAGGACTGCATGGCATCGCCAACCAGAAACAGGGTTCGGCCATCATCAGGCTGCCAGCCGCGGGTTAAATTCTGCAACAGGTCCAGTTGTAACTGCGAAGTGTCCTGAAATTCATCAACCAGAATATGTTCGATTACATTGTCCAGTGCCAGGGCCAGGTCGGTAGGTTGTTCGGGATCTCCGAGAGCCAGCAAGGCCGCAGCGCCTGTCTGGGTGTAGTCAACCACCCGAAAATTTCGAAAGGCCAACAACAGCTCGCCACTCAAGCCATGGAGTATCTGACACAAGGCCACCAGGAATTGCCATTGTTCACTGTCCAGTTCCGGGTCAGGCAGCAGGCGCACATAGCGCAGCGCTTCCAGTAGTTCGTCGTTGTCCTCATAAGACTGAACCAGGGCGAGCCGTGTTTCTTTTCGCTGCTTGCAAAGCGCCAGGTGCTCCTTATCACCTTTATCTCCCGGTGGAAATCCATGTCGCTTGTCTGCTTTATTCAGCCAGCCATGTTCTTTGGTCAGCAGTATGGTCAGCAGGAAGCGCCAGGCCGGCAGGGAATCTGCATGGGTGCCGGGAAGTTCAGTAATAGGCAAGATTGATTCCGCAGCTTCCGGCAAATCACCTTCTCGCTGCAGGTTTTCGGCGGCAAAATTGATCAGGGTAACAAGCTGCGCTTCGTCTGCTACCAGCTTATTCCTTGCTTCAGCCAGAGATTCTGCAATAAGTTCATCAAGTGTTTGCTGCAAATACTGCCATGTCGCATTGGGGTCTTCGGTGATCTGCTGTATGTAGTCTGTCCACTGGTCCCGCTGGAATAGAAGCGAAACCAGTTGTTGTTCGATAGCGGCAATATCGTTGTCAAGGTGGGTGAGAACTGTTGCTAAAGGTTCGGCCAATGGAGATTCTCTTTCCAGATGCTCGAGAACCGCGGTAACAGCTTCCCTGAAACAGGGCTCTATGTTTTCAGTGACATTCGGGTTGCCCCCAACCTGGGACAGGATGGGTAATTGATTGGCCAGGTAGAAACAGAAGCTATCGATCGTCTGGACGCGAAAGCGGGATGGGTTTTGTAGCAAGCGCCATTGTTTTTCTTCATTGACCTTGAGAACGTCTCTGGCGATCGCGAGGCGTTGTTCCTCAATGGAATCTGCAGGTTTGGTTTTTCCGGCAAGACAGTCGCTGCTCCAGTTTAATACCCTGATGATTCTGTCCCGCATTTCGCTAGCCGCTTTGCGGGTAAAAGTGATGGCCAGTACTTCTTCCGGCTGCCCACAGATTGCCAGCAGCTTCAGGTAACGCAGCGTCAGCAATTCAGTCTTGCCGGAGCCTGCGGGTGCCTGCACGATATAGGAGCCACCAATATCCAGAGCCTGGTCGCGGGCGTCAGCATCGGGTAAGCGCTGTGACATCAGTCCTCACCTCCATCGCGTCGACTCAACGATTCACCCAGTTCATCGATTCGGCACAGGCTGTCTAGTTGGCAGTAAGTGCAGGTGGCCGAGTCGTTGACCGGGTCCACACGTGATACTCCTTCTTCGAATTCGGCGGCGAAGGTCTTTACCCGGTCGGTAAAGAAATCGGTTAGTTCGGGCCAGGGAGTCTTCACATAGCTATCGGTTTCTGTAGGCTTCAACTTGCTGTGGAAACTTTGATCGGCAGGCAGTCCCGAATAGCCGATGCGTGCCGCATTAAGATGGGCAATAGCCACAGCCTTCACCTTTGCCGGTTGGGATTCACTCATCACCGTGAAGTAAAAAGGCAGCTGCATGTCTTCAGGCCTTTCTGCCAGCCAGGATGAATTTGAAGGGGTGGATTTGCCTGTCTTGTAATCGATTACGGCGAGGCTGCCATCGGCAAGTTGGTCGATGCGATCAATAACCAGAGTGAAGTGCATACTTCCCTGCTGCCATTTTAGCCGCTGCTCGGTTCCGATCACCGTGAATGATCCCCGGCCAGCTTCGGCCTCACTCGCGGTCAGAAAGCGATATAACAATAGTCGATATCTTGCCAGCTCGATCTGCTCGAAGCTTGGAGTCATGACAGAAGGGTGTCGTTGGCGAAGATACTTTACCGCTTCCGCTGCGGCTGCTGCACAATGTTGCTGAATAGCTGCGTCACTGAGCTGGTTCAAGGTGGTATCGCTGTCAATCTCTTTCATCAGGCATTCAACGGCGCGGTGCATGGCACTGCCACGAGCCATTCGACTTAAACCCGAAGCAAAAGCTTGCAGAGGGTCTGCTGCCAGCCTATGAAGGGCAAATGCGCGGAAAGGGCAACTGGACTGGTCGCTTAGGACCTGGTGACCCCCAAGGCTTTCGGTTGATGCTTGCAGGGGAACAGCAGCGACGTCTTCAATTTCAGTCAGTACGTAATCCTGTTGAAATTGACGACCGTAGAAACCTTGTGTTGCTGCCTCGCTATCGGGCTTAGCCTGCAAGTACTCGAATCCTGAGGCAAAGCTGCTGGCACGATATTCCTGGTCACCGTCACTGCGATGGTGACTGGACCGTAATGAACCGGTAACGGAACGGGACAGTATCTCGAAGTTGGCCTGGGCCATGGCATGCTGGATGTCACTGTGACTGCCAGGAATGCCCAGGTCGCGCTGCAGGCTGTAAGGCAAAAAGGGTGATGGGCTGATTGCCGGCGGCCAGACCTGATCATTGAAGTTCAGCAGCCAAAGATGGTCAAACTCCAGACCTGCTGCCTCATCGATGCTGTACAGTGAAATTGGGCGCATGGCATCGAAAGTCTGCGAATATTTCGCCCTGGCACAGAAGTTTCGCAGACAGGCAATTGCCTTGCTGACTTCAATGCTTCCCAGCACAGGCGACAGGGCGGCAAGCTGCAACAGGGCTTCCTGCCATTGACTCAATATGCGCTGTTGGTACTGGCTAAACCTGCTTCCAGGCCATTGAAAATCTTCCAGCAACTGCGAGAACAGCTCGGACCAGGCCCGGGGCTTGTTGAATGTCGGCAGGCGGCGTGCCCGTTCCCGAAACTTCAGCAACGCGGAAGAGAGCTGCGGACAATGGTAATCCGCCTCTTCTCTTGCCAGTAAGCGGGCCACTTCGTTGACCTGGCAGCGCTCAGAAAAATTGCGGCGCATGAAGCGTTCCAGTTGTGTCCTGCCCGGTTGTTCCTGTTCGGAAGCCACGATGAAAGGAGAGCGGAGGAGTCGACAGATGTCCTCGCTCTGCTGGGTTTCCCTCAATAACCCCAGCACCAGGAATGCGTCGTGGATCACTCCTTCCTGCATCAGGCTATGGGCATTATGGGTGGTATTGAAGAATTCAGAAGAGTTCCCAAGCTCGATGATGTGATTCGGCGACAGGACGGTCGATAACAGGTGTTGGAACTCGTTTCGCTGACTCTCATCCAGCTCTCCGACGAGACCAATATGTGTCTGGGGTTCTGTTTCCAGTAAATTTTTGGCCCATTGCGCACACTGTGTGAACTCTTCCGTCCGGGTTTGAAACTCCGTGTGGGTACGTGCGGGGGGCTGTGCTCTCCCTGTATTGCCATGCCCCCGGGTTTCCGTATTACGATTTTCCCTTTGCACATCGCCTATCAGTTCCAGGCTTGAAAACAAGGCCGCATAAAGTGGAGGGGGCTGATAGAAATTAAGCAACAAATAGTTACCATGCAGAGGCAAGGGCACGCCGGCGCGAAGATCCTTGTTGATCTGGTGGAGGCAATCGGCCAGGCTGATCAATCGACGCTCACGACAAAGAACCTGGAACCGTTGACACCAGTTGAGGAAGGCATTGATGTCCGGTATCACATCATAAGACTGCAGCACTTCCTCGTGGTTCTTGTCCAGTTGCCAGTGTTTCATGGTCTGGTAGGCGCGCCCTACCACATTGGCAGTTTCCTCGGGGTTGAGCAGGGGGTAGCGATCGAGTGAAGATTCGATGATCTCGGTCCACAGAAAGATCTCTTCCATGGTGGAAACCGGGCGGGTTTCACTATAGGGGCTCAGTCCTGTCTGCGCGGAAACATCCCAACACTCCCGTACCCAAACATCGATGCCCAGCACTCTTGGCGTTGCATACACATCATTCTCTTTCGATTGTGCGTAGGCGTGTAGCACCGCATCCCGGAGACGATTGTTAGGCACCAGCACAATCGATCCAGCTTCGATAGCTGTCTTGATATTGCCCAGGGAGATTCGTTTGATGGCCAATTGGATTTAGCTCTGCTCGATCAGGTGTTGGATCCAGTTTCTTAGCTCGTCGCGGTCACCACGAAAGACGATGCGGTGAGACTTCTTTTCCAACTGATAGTCATACATAGGATCGTAGTAACGTTTTAGTAATGCTTCGATCCAGAGTCTGTGATCATCGATGCCTTCTCCCCGGAACTGAGAGTCAAGCGCCTGCGTTAGCAGGGCACTTATGTGTTGAAAGTTTTCACCACCGAGACGGCGCCGGATTCGTGCCAGCGAATCTGTCAGGGATTCTGCAAACATCTGATCGGCTTGCTCACTGAAGTGCTGCTGAAACTCCCTGTAGTTTGACTGGATATAGTCGAAGTGTATTGTGTCCACCCGGTTGGCCAGGGATTCTTCGATCATGGCGATTGGCGATTCACACATACGTTGGTGAAAGGCCAGGGGTATGGACAGGGAGCCGATGGCCCGGCTTTCATCTTCCAGCACCAGACGACGCAGGTTTTGCCAATCCAGCCGAATCAAGTCCACCGCAATACGGTTTTCGAAATCAACCTGGCCTGGCTGGGGCAGGGCGTGTTTCCCGAACGCTGATCCCCGGTGGTTGGCATGCGCTTCCAGGTCCAGGCTGTTCTCCACACTGTTGATAAAGTGCGTTTTACCGCTGCCGGTCTTGCCCGCCACGATAACCATTTCCGTATCGCGGGCGGCAGACTCAATGGTTTCCATCAGGAAGCGACGCAGGGATTTGAAGCCACCCGCGATACGGGGAATTTCGACACCGCTCTCTGCCAGCCACTGCTGACTGATGCTGGAACGCAGTCCGCCCCGATAACAGTACAGCAGGGCGTTTGGATGATCCTGCCTGAACTCAATCCAGCGTTGCAGGCGCTGCTGGCGTGAATCGGCATCGACCAGTTCATAGCCCAGAGCCAGTGCGGCATCCCGGCCCTGGTCGCGGTAACGCTTGCCGACCGCGGCGCGTTCTTCGTCGGTAAGCAGGGGTAAATTGCAGGCAAATGGCACTGCTCCACGGTCAAACTCCACCGGTGCTCGTACGTCGATGAGTGGTGTCTGTTCGCGGAAAATTCTGGGAAAGTCTGCGGTTTGAATCAGAGCAGTCATTCAGAGTCTTTTGATGCCATTCAGTTCAGAGAGCCAGGAGGTGCTGATCTTGTGGATACACAAGTGTAACATCGGCTACTGCGACACCACAGTTGACTCGCGTCCCACAGGCGTCGGTCTGATTACAATCTCTCCAGTTCAACCCTGGTGTGGCTGCCAGGCCTTGGTAATTCAGGAAATTTCTTTTGGCAGAAAATCACAAGTCCAGCAGTAAACATTCTCCTGCACCAGATCCCTTTGCCCTGGTGGCAAAAATCAAAACGCGAGGGCCGGCACCCGTTCATCTGTGGGATCCCCCCTATTGCGGGGACATTGATCTCATTATCAAGCGGGATGGCAGCTGGGTGCATGAAGGCAAGCCGATCCGCAGACCGGCGATGGTGCAACTGTTCGCTTCTGTACTGAAACTGGAGGAGGGGAACTACTACCTGGTCACGCCGGTGGAAAAAGTCGGAATCCAGGTAGAGGACTGCCCGTTTGTGGTGACCACTATGGAGGTGGAGCAATCGGAGCAAGGTCAGCGCCTGCGTTTTGGCACCAATACCGGCGAATCGCTGGTCGCCGATGCCGAGCACGAGCTGAGCTTTGAGACTGATGAGGGTGGCGAGCCCCATCCCACCCTGCATATTCGCAATGGCCTGCGTGGTTTGCTCACCCGTGCGGTGTTTTATCGACTGGTGGAGCTGGCTGAACCTGCCCGGTTGGAGGAAGCAGGAGTGGAAGAGACGGAGTCAGGGTCGGGAAAAGAAGCCGGTAATGAGTTGTTGGGGGTGCGTAGTGATGGTGCGTTTTTTGTGCTTGGCAGAATGCCCTGACCACACTGAAATAGTTCTGCGGCACTTCCTTCAGATTGACCTGCTGAGGCAAAAACGGCATCATTAGCCCCCTTTTTTTTCGGGATTGCAGCGAGTTAATTGCACCTGCCAAGTCGACTACTTCCTTGTTTACTTACCAGCAGCCGCTGTTCAAGCTGACCCGTCGTTTTATTCATTGTGCATTGGAGAATCCATGAAGATTCTTGTTGGAATTAAGCGCGTTGTAGATGCCTATGTGCGTGTCAGAGTCAAGTCTGATGGCACAGGCGTCGACCTGACCAACGCCAAGATGGCTATTAACCCATTCTGTGAGATCGCAATCGAGGAGGCCATTCGACTGAAAGAAGCGGGCCACGCAGATGAAGTAATCGCAGTGTCAATTGGCAGCACTGCCTGCCAGGAACAGATTCGCACAGCCCTCGCGCTTGGAGCGGACCGGGGCATCCTGGTGGAAACCGATGAGGAAGCCCAGCCACTGGCCGTGGCGAAAGCGCTCAAGGCCATTATCGAAAAAGAGCAGATTGACCTGGTTATTCTGGGTAAGCAATCCATCGACAGTGACAACAACCAGGTGGGCCAGATGCTTGCTGCGCTTTGCGACTTTCCCCAGGGCACTTTTGCCTGCAAAGCAGAACTCAAGGACGGCAAGATCGAAGTCACGCGAGAAATCGATGGCGGAGAGCAGACGGTGCTACTGGATCTGCCAGCCATCGTGACTACCGACCTTCGACTGAATGAGCCCCGTTATGCCTCTTTACCGAACATCATGAAGGCCAAGAAGAAGCCGATTGATACGGTTTCACCTGGGGATCTTGGAGTAGAGATGACATCGAATATCAAGACACTCTCCGTAGCACCTCCAGCCGAGCGTAGTGCAGGCGTCAAGGTGGAATCCGTGGAAGAGCTGGTAGACAAACTGAAAAATGAAGCGAAGGTGATATAGGTATCGGTATGGCAATTCTTGTAATAGCAGAACACGACAACTCGGAACTGAAGAACGCCACGCTCAATACCGTTTCCGCTGCCGCAGCGATTGGCGGTGAAATCGATATACTGGTTGCCGGCAGCGGCTGTCAGTCCGTGGCGGACGCCGCCGCACAGATTGCCGGCGTCAACAGAGTGCTGCTGGCTGACAACGCCAGCTATGAGCATCAATTACCAGAGAGCCTGGCACCGCTACTGGCTGAACTCGGCAAGAATTACAGCCACATCCTGGCCGCGGCCACTACGACTGGCAAGAACCTGATGCCCCGCGCGGCAGCCCTGCTCGATGTGGGTCAAATCTCGGACATTGTCGAAGTCAAATCTGAGGATACTTTCGTACGCCCGATCTATGCGGGCAATGCCATGGCCACGGTGCAGTCATCCGATGCCATTAAAATCGTCACTGTACGTGGCACAGCGTTCGCCGAAGCTGAGCAGGGCGGCAGCGCCTCGGTTGAGTCTGTGGACCAGGTTGTCGAGCAAAACTCGGCCACTTTCGTGGGCGAACAGCTATCTCAATCAGAGCGCCCCGAACTCACTGCGGCATCTATTGTCATCTCCGGTGGCCGGGGTATGCAAAACGGTGAGAACTTTGCCTTGCTGGAAAAAGTGGCAGATAAACTCGGAGCGGCCATTGGCGCCTCCCGTGCGGCAGTCGACGCCGGATTTGTACCCAATGACTACCAGGTGGGCCAAACGGGCAAGATAGTCGCACCTGATTTGTACATTGCGGTTGGAATCTCGGGTGCTATCCAGCATCTGGCAGGCATGAAAGACAGCAAGGTGATTGTTGCCATCAATAAAGATGAAGAAGCACCGATTTTTCAGGTCGCTGATTACGGCCTGGTAGCTGACTTGTTCAAGGTATTGCCGGAACTGGAAGCCGCACTGTAGTGGCTCAGGCTAATCAGGCCAGACAATGACCTGGTAATCGGAAACACAGGACAAATAAAAAGGGTGTCAGATACGAGTCTGACACCCCTTTTTTTTAGCTTTTTTAGCAATTCATCAAGCCCTGTTAATACCGAGCTATGAAAGCGTTACGTGAGCTTGCTAGTTCTGCTGCTGCCTGCGTTTTACTTCACGCGGATCGTTGGGTGCTCTACCGGTAAATCCCTGGTCGTCACCTTGACTGGTATCGGCTTTAGGGATCGTTGTCACCGTGTTGCCCTGTGATTGCCTGTCCTGATTCTGTGGCTTTTCCTTGCGAACCGGCACAGCGGTGCTGGTAGATTCGCTTTTAGGGGCAGCGGATTCGGTGGCTTGTTGTTGCTTCCCGCCGTCATCGCTCCGTGTTGCAGCATCGGCACTCTTGTTTGCAACTTCTTTCTTCACCGACTCTTCTCCGGCTGCACTGGCCTGATCGCTTTGCGCGGCCTTCGCTGCAGGAGCAGGGCTGGATTCGGATTTTGCCGCCGGGTTGTCGCTGACATTGGATCCAGTTCGGCCAGACTCGGACTTGTTCTGCGTACCTTGTTTGCTGTCCTGTGGTTTTGGTGCGTCCTGCGGCGCAGCCTCGGCTGCAACAGGCTGCTGCTGTGGTCGGTTTTCGCCCACTGCTTTTGCTGCTGGTTGTTGCGTGTTGTCTTGTGAACCGGCAGCCTGGTCTTGCCCACCCTGGTTAGCTGGCTTGCGCTGCTGCGGTTGGTTCTGCTGTGGCTGTTGTTCTGCCACCTGCTGAACGTTGCCGTCCACTTGCTGGGCATTGTCTTGTTGTTGATTCTCCTGTGCCTGTGGTGGACGAGGGCCACGTTTGCGAGGAGTGGTGTTACGCGGGCGCTTGTTGGAAGGCCGTCGTTGTGCAGCATCCTGATTGCGCTCATTGCCGCGATTATCGTCGGAAGCGGGCTTGCTGTCCTTGTTGCGGTCATTGCGATTGTCGTCGCGCGGCTGTCTGCGGTTTTCGTTGTTGCCACGATTCCTGCCACCACGATTCCCATCACGATTGCCGTCACGACCCTTTCGCTGCTGCCCGTCATTCTTGCTGTCAGCCTTGCGCTTGTCCTGATCTTTCTTGCCCTGATCCCGGGTGTTTTGATCCTTGTTGTCTGTGCGTTCATCACGGCCACGGCCTTTCTGCCCAGGCTGCTTGCGACGATTGGGATCCTGCTGCTTGCGCTTGCCTCCATCACGTCGATTGTCCTGACGCTCACCACCACGTGCCTGCTGACCGCGACGATTGCGGGACTTGTTGCGATTGTTGTCGCGTGATGCACTGTCATCCTGGCCTTGTGATTTCTTGTCCTCTTCATCACCGCCAAAAAGGGCTGAGACTATGCCACTGAGAAATCCCTTCTTTTCTTTTGTTGATTGCGGCGAAGGTGCGGCGCTGACAGTTGGCTTTTGTACGGCAGCTTCCTGCTGTGCCTGTGGCTGAACTTTGGTGGCCGGTTCTGGTTCGGAACTGGCGTCAACTTCATAGGTTTCGGCATGCCGATTCAAACCGGTGATTTCGTAATGGGGTGTTTCCAATTCCGGATCAGGAGCGATGACGATTCTGGTTTTGCTCTGGTCTTCAATTTCTGCAACCACTGCTCGTTTTTCGTTGAGCAGGTAGGATGAGACAGCCAGTGGAACCTTGGCATGTACTTCCAGGCTCTTTTGCTTGTTTGCCTCTTCCTGAAGAATACGCAGAATGGACAAAGAGAGAGATTCGATATCGCGAATCGTACCCTGGCCACTGCAGCGTGGGCATACAATCGCACTGGTCTCGCCAAGGGAAGGACGCAGTCGCTGCCGCGACATTTCCAGCAGTCCAAAACGTGAAATACGACCTACCTGGACTCGAGCCCGGTCGGCCTCTAGTGCATCACGCATTCGGTTTTCTACTTCCCGCTGGTTGCGGTTGGAAGTCATGTCGATGAAGTCGATGACAACCAGTCCGCCCATGTCCCGCAGGCGTAATTGTCTGGCGATTTCGTCAGCGGCTTCCAGGTTGGTATTCAAGGCGGTTTCTTCGATATCCGACCCTCGTGTCGCACGAGAGGAATTGATGTCGATGGAAATCAGCGCTTCGGTAGGATCGATGACCACGGATCCGCCGGAAGGCAGTTTCACTTCACGCTCGAATGCGCTCTCGATCTGCGCCTCTATCTGATAGCGATTAAACAGGGGCAGGGCATCGGAGTAGAGTTTGATGCGATCTTCGTATTGAGGCATCACCTGCTTGATAAATGTAATAGCCTCATCGTATGACTCCTGGGTATCGATCAGGACCTCGCCGATCTCCTTGCGAAGATAGTCACGAATCATGCGGATGATGACATTGCTTTCCTGATAGACCAGGAACGGAGCAGACTTCTGTGCTCCAGCTTCCTGAATGGCGTCCCACAAAGCGAGCAGGTAGTCCAGGTCCCATTGTAATTCTTGCTGTTCTTTACCAACACCGGCAGTTCGTACGATCAATCCCATGCCGTCAGGGATGTTCAGGCCACGAAGAGCTTCCCGAATCTCTGAGCGTTCATCGCCTTCGATACGGCGTGAAATGCCTCCCGCCTTGGGGTTGTTGGGCATCAACACCAGATAGCGGCCAGCAAGACTCACGTAAGTGGTCAGTGCTGCACCCTTGTTGCCTCGTTCCTCTTTTTCTACCTGAACAATGACTTCGGTGCCTTCGGCCACCAGGTCCTTGATGGTAGATCTGCCACCATTGCTGCGGGAATCCTTCTTGTAATAGTGCTGGGCAATCTCTTTCAGTGGCAGGAATCCGTGTCTCTCGGCGCCGAAATCAACGAAAGCAGCTTCCAGGCTGGGCTCTACCCGGGTGATTTTGCCCTTATAGATATTGGCTTTTTTCTGAATCCGGGTGCGGTTTTCGATGTCCAGGTCGTAGAGTTTCTGACCATCGACTAGGGCAACGCGCAATTCTTCTTCTTGCGTCGCATTGATTAGCATGCGTTTCATGATAGTTAACTTTCCTTAAAGTAAAGGAGAGTCAATACAGGAGGGAAATTCGAGAGAACAATGAAGGGCGAAGTGGCTTTGGAGATGCAGACCCACTGCTAACTGGGCCTGCTGCTTCGTGCCGGGTTTCAGTATTTCAGAGGTACCAGCCTAATCCCTGGTGGGGCTAAATCGGTACTACCAACAGGCCACAGTGGGTCTGCGTTCAATAAATCAGGCTTTGAGTGCGCCTGAAAGGTCAGCTGACCTTAGGGCAAATCCTAAATCATTCTTTTAAAATGGCTTGGAAGAGCATCTAACTTATTGTTTTATCTTGAAAACCTGCTTCGCTACTATCGTTCTTGCCCGCTTGGGTTCAATTGGAACCACCTCGAGGGGCTGTCGAATTAGAATTCCTGAATAACTCTCTTGGCATGCTCCCTGGAGCATGTCTCTCAAATCAGTTTTATAGGGCAGATGCTGGTTGTTTGTGTACAAGGCTTATGCGTTGTCTACCAGGGCTGCCATACCTTTATCCGCCGAAATCCGGTTTTACTTGAGATGCCCCCAGGGCAAATAGTCTCATTTCAGCAGTTTTGCGGCACACTGAGGGCCATTATGTGCAGGCCTTGTCTCATCGCGTGGCACGCGTTCTCTCGCCATCCTGATCAATATGATTGACTGCCGAATTGACCGGCGCAGGAAGACTGTCGGCACTATAGCAGCAATACCGGGGGTGCTCAACAAAAATACCCTTCGAAAGTCCTGAAAAATCACGGAAAAACAAAGGCATGCGTACACAACCAAGAATGATTCGCCGCTGGCGCTATGGTAATCCACAGGGCTGCCACGGGGGCCTTGAATGCAGCCAAGTCCTTGCTTGCTAAAGCAAAACCCCTGTGGTTAAAATAGCCGGCCACGTGGCTTTGCCAGTACGCAGACACAATAAACACGCGAAATCTGCTTACCAGCAACAATAAAAACAGGGCGAGCCACCGTTTAGCAGCAAAAAACACAGAATTAGAACATAACTCTGACCAGCCCCGGCTGGTCACAGGGCTTCGACTCCGCCCGGTTTGTGCACAACAGCACAGACTATCGCGACAGAGGAGGAGCCTGAACGGAGAGACACATTGGGGTGGGATCGAAACTAATGACTATTTATGCCTATTGCAGGACGTCCGAGCTGGAATCCGCCATGGAAAAGGATGAGCTCGACAGCATTCTGGAGCCTGAATTACTGGCCATTCAAACTTACTGCCTGCAGAACAGCTGGTTCATGACCGAAAACATTCGGGATAACAATTGCAACTGGAATCAGGAATTTCGCAAGCGGGAGCAGGGTAAACAGCTTTTAAACCAGCTCCAGCCCGGTGATGTCATTCTTTGCAGCAAGCTTGAGCGCATCGTCAGCTCCAGTCAGGAAGTAGTGAAGCTCATCAGCCTTCTCCGTGAAAAGCAGGTCAGACTGCACGTGGTTGAGTTGGGCGGTGATGTTACCGAACCGGAATTTTCTGCCAACTTTGAAAGAGTAGCGGGATTGTTTTCTTCACTGGAGAAGCGCAAGTCCGCTGAACGAATCAAAGGCGTTAAGCAAAGGCAACGTAAACAAGGCAGATATCTCGGTGGCAGCCGACCCTTTGGTTACATGATCCATGAAAACGGACGCCTCATTGAAAATCCAATGGAGCAGCGGGTACTGAAAAAAATCATGGAGTTGAAGAAGCAGGGCAAATCCCTGCGCGCGATCTCGAACGAGGTTTCGACTCCTGTTATGCCGATCAGTTTCAAGACTGTTCAGCGACTTCTGCAGCGACACGCGGACCAACTATAGCGAGCGGGCCAGATCATGCCTCTGGCTGCGGCTGAATCAGCAACAGCCTCTACAAGTGAGGGCTAGAGGCAACCCAGGCTAATGATCTGGTTTGCTTGTGGCTCGGGAATCAGCATGTTCAATCCTTTCTCCCTGTTTGTTGGTCTACGCTATTCCCTGACACGAAAAAGCAATTTCTTCCTTTCCTTTGTTTCTTTAATTTCCATGCTGGGAATCAGCCTGGGTGTATTGATCTTGATAGTGGCCCTGTCGGTAATCAATGGATCAATTGTTACCTTGCGCGATGAAGCCCTGAAATCGGTTCCCCACGTTACAGTGATTGGGCAGCAGCTTGCGCAGGACTGGCAGCTTCTTAGATCAACAGCTCTTGAACACGATCATGTTATTGCCGCAGCACCCTATATTGAAGGTGAGGCAACAATCACACACCAGGGGGAAAACGTATTTCTGCGGGTCAGGGGTGTAGACCCCACGCTTGAAGCAGACGTAGTGAGCAACAGGGGCTCGTTCTATACAGAATTGCTGCAGCGACTCGCCGAAACTGAAGACGGCATTATTCTCGGCACACAGCTTGCCGGGCAATTGGGCATTTTTACTGCAACAGAGGTCAGTGTGCTGGGGCTGAACAAGCTGTTGAATCGGGAACTGTCCAGTGCCCAGGGATTCGAGGTGTTGGGGTTTGCCGATTTCGGCCTCTATGGCAACAATGGCATTGCGCTGGTTAACCTGGCCAGGGCAGAGGAACTCTATGCCGGTGACGCCGGTACGCAACTGTCGCTGAGGTTGCGGGTAGACGATGTTATCAATGCCGGGCCTATTGCTGCCGAGGCGCTTCGGGGCGAACCTGGATTGACAATCGCTCCCTGGAATGAAGTTCAGGCCAGCCTGTTTAACGCACTCAACATGGAAAAGATGCTGACATCATTTATGCTGTTCATGATCGTGATAATCGGGGCCGTGAACATTATTTCGACGCTGGTGATGATTGTGGCCGACAAGGGCGCAGATATCGCCATACTCCGGACGATGGGCGCCAGTCGTGGCAATATCATGGCAATCTTCATGATCCAGGGCCTGATTGCTGGTCTGGTCGGGGTCGCACTCGGCGGCCTGGGTGGCGTGTTGCTGGCGGGGAATATTACGCAGTTGAGTCTGGGGCTTGAAAGTTTGCTTAACCGATTTTTTGCTGATGCCAATATCTACCTGATTTCCCATCTGCAAACACAGGTCCAGCTTTCCGAAGTGATCCTGGTATGCACGGCGGCCCTGGCAATCAGTCTGCTGGCAACTCTGTATCCGGCTTATCGTGCCAGTCGTGTCCAGCCTGCAGAAGTACTACGCTACGAGTAACCGGTATTAATCAGATGAGCGAGCAACAAGCAGTCATTCGGTGCCAGGATCTGGTGAAAACCTATTCACAGGGCCCTCAGGTCGTCGAAGTGCTGCGGGGTATCAATCTGCAGATCCAGCCGGGCGATCAGATTGCCATCGTGGGAAGTTCGGGTTCGGGCAAAACCACTCTGCTGAATATGCTTGGTGGTCTGGACTTGCCGACCAGTGGGTCCGTGGAAGTCGCCGGTCGTAACCTGGCTGCAGCCAGTGAGACTGAGCGGGGTTTGCTGCGGAATCGGCATCTGGGTTTTGTGTATCAGTTTCATCACCTGCTGGGTGAGTTTTCTGCCCAGGAAAATGTGGCAATGCCATTGTTGATTGCCGGTCTGGACAAGGCCAGTTGTGCCCAGCGCAGCAAGGCCATGCTGGACAGAGTCGGTCTGGCCAATCGTTGCGAACACAAACCCGCAGAATTGTCCGGTGGTGAAAGGCAGCGAGTGGCGATAGCGAGAGCACTGGTGACCGAGCCTCAGTGTGTATTGCTGGATGAGCCAACCGGCAATCTGGACCGGCGCACCGCCATGGAAGTGCAGCGACAAATGGCCGAGCTGAACCAGACTCTGGGCATCAGTTTCATAATCGTGACTCATGATGAGCAACTGGCGGATTCGCTGCAGCGCAAACTGGAATTACGTGACGGAATACTGCATGAATGATCATGCCCCTGGTCACGGCACTGCCGCAGTATCAAGACTGATTGCGCTGCGCTATGTCAGCGTGGGCAGGCGCAGTCAGCTGGTCTCATTCATGTCCGCCATTGCGATCTTTGGCCTGTCTCTGGGAGTCAGCATCCTGATTACCGTGTTGTCAGTCATGAACGGTTTCGACCGGGAAATGCGCAACAATATTCTCGGCATAGTGCCACATATCACAGTTTATACCAATGAAAACCTGAGTACGGATAGTTGGCAATCCGTGCGTGACACTATTAACAGTCACGCGATGGTTCAGGCCCTGGCTCCTGTTGTCCAGGCGGTAGGGGTGGTGGCTACAGAAAATGGCAACAAGGGTGTGCTGGTTAATGGCATAGAGGTGAGCGTCGAAGACCAGATTTCTGTGATTGGCAATTTTATGCGTGCCGGCAGTCTGCAGAACTTGGAGGAAACCCGATGGGGCGTAGTGCTCGGCGAGTCGCTGGCACGGCAACTGGGAGTCGGGGTCGGGGACAGTATTAACCTGTATTCGACCGAGATCTCGATCAATCCCCTGACTCCCCTGGCCAGGTCTCGCAGTCTGCAAGTGAGCGGTATCTTCCGCGTCGGAACGCAGCAGTTGGACAGCGAAATGATTATGATGAATCTGGATGCAGCCAGAGCACTGTTTCGACTGCGCGCGCCTTACAATGGCTTGCGGGTTCGGGCGGCTGATCCATTGCAGGCAGATGCCATTACCGCCGACCTCAGCCTGACTCTCACACCGGCGGTTAACCTGGACAGTTGGACGCGGCAGCTAGGGGCTATTTACAACAACATCCAGTTTTCCCGCAACATCATTAGCTTCATGCTATGGCTCCTGATCGCGGTGGCAGCATTCAATCTGGTAGTGAGCCTTATCATGATTGTGCGTGACAAAAAATCTGACATCGCCATATTGCGTACCCTTGGTGCCAGCCCGGCAATGATTCACCGTATTTTTCTCTGGCAAGGCTGTCTTATTGGCCTGTTTGGCATTGTGATTGGTGTGGTGCTGGGAATCATCGGTTCTTTGCAGGTGAGTGACCTGGCCGCATGGATCGACAGGAGATTTGGAGTACAGCTCTTGAACCCGGAAGTTTATCCGCTGGATTTTCTTCCATCCCAGTTGTTGCTCAGCGATGTGCTGATTGTTATCGCAGGAGTCATGCTGCTTTCTCTGCTGGCCACTCTCTACCCCGCTCGACGCGCCGCTGCCATACAGCCTGCCCAGGCACTTCGCGAAGAGTAAATTTCCCCGTAGTTCGCGATTCGTCGCAAGCTTGCCTACGCTGAATAGTCTCACCCTGGAACATTCATCGGGCAACTATTGTGCGTGCAGCCCTGACCGGCTATTGCCTCGGCATCTATCTGCTGTCCTGGGCGCCATCCTTACATAGCAGTGTCGCGCTACTGCTCTTCAGTGTCTGGAGCGCTGTACTCCTGGCCGCCGCCTTGTCTCGTAATGTAGCCATTTTCCTCTGTATCTGCGGACTGGGACTTGGATTGTTGTGGCACTGGCAGTGGGGAGCGGGACAGTTACGGCAGGCACTTCCAGCTCAACTTGAAGGCGAAGATCTGCTGCTTAAGGGCACCGTGACAGGAATTCCCCAGCGCTCTGAATTCGGTCAACGATTCGATTTTCGAGTTCTTCCCGACGGGGAGCAGGGCGCCGGGAAGGGTAGCAATCAATCATCTGCGAACCCTGCCCGTAACTCTGCCAAAAACCCAGACAGTCCACAGGCGCTTCTGGCAGGCAGCAAACTTCAGCTCAATTATTTTGGTGACACGCTGGTCACCGCTGGCGAAAGCTGGCAGTTGCTGCTTCGCCTGAAACAGCTCCATGGCTTTGCGAACCCTGGTGGCTACAACCGGGAAGCCTATTTATTCCGCCAGGATTATGTAGCTACGGGCTACGTCCGCAATAGCGAACAAAATAGCAGGCTGGGTAAGCTCCCGCACTCGATGGCGCTCTCCATGACCACTTTGCGCCACGGCTTGCTTTCCAGGCTACAGCCGTTGCTGGAACAGATGCGGCACAGGAATTTGATGCTGGCCTTGATTCTGGGTGAGAGAAGTCAGTTGGATCAGCAGCAATGGGACCTTTTTACAGCAACTGGCACCAACCATCTGTTTGTCATCTCGGGGCTTCATATCGGTCTGGTCGCACTGATGTGCTTTCGCGGGTCTATTGGGGCATTGAGGTTTGTTACCCACCCGCAACTATCCTGGCCCGCACATCGGACTGCGGCCATATTTGCCATGGTCGCAACCCTCGGGTATGCCGTCATTGCTGGATGGGGGTTACCGGCGCAACGCGCCAGCATCATGGTGGTGCTGTTCCTGTTCAGCTATCTCAACAATCGGAAGTTATGCCTGAGTTTGCGCTTTCTCATAGCGCTGGCATTTGTTTTGAGCCTGGACCCCCTTGCCAGCACCAGCATGGGTTTCTGGTTGTCGTTTACGGCAGTTGCTGCACTGTTGTTTTTTGCACTGCCGATTCCCGAGCAAGAGTCTACTGCACACATTCCGTTCTCAAGGAATCGAGTCTGGATGCGCTGGTTGCGTCCGCAATGGGTTGTCTTCGCCGCCTTGTTCCTGCCACTGACACTGCTGCTGGGTCAGGTCTCCCTGATTGCTCCTTTGGCCAATATCGTAACCATTCCCCTGGTGGGCTTATTGCTGGTACCCATGCTTCTGGTGGCGAGCCTGGTGAGCTTTGCGCATCCAGACCTGGCGCAAATCTTGTTTGCAATTGGCGACTGTCTCCTCGATTTGATTATCCAGCTACTCAATACTCTGGTCAGTTTGTTTGGATTGCTTTCGAGTATTTCAATGATGAAACCGGAACCCTGGCAGCTTGTCTTCTTGGTGCCCGGTGTATTTCTTTTTTTGCTGCCGAAGGATGTTCCTTTTCGTACATTGGCAATCCCGTTGTTATTGCCAGCGTGGTTCTTGACAGCCAGTGGGCTCAACGCGCAGCTCCGCCTCGATGTGGTGGATGTTGGGCAAGGTCTCGCAGTACTGGTTCGAACCCGGCAGCACGCCTTATTGTATGACACAGGACCTGGAACTGCCGGCGGGTGGGATGCAGGGCAAGCAGTTGTGCTTCCGGTTCTGGACGAGTTGGGTGTGCGCAAGCTGGACAGGATAATCATCAGCCACGGTGACTCGGATCATGCTGGCGGACTGGGTTCCGTATTGTCCCGCTACCCGGGCAGCGAATTACTGACGGGGTCGCCAACGGATGTGAAGCCAGGGCGACAACCCATCCCCTGTGTCGAAGGTGAGGCCTGGCAATGGGATGAGGTTGAGTTCAGTGTGCTGCATCCGGGCAGGGTGTGGGGGGATGATGAATTCCCGAAGCAAAGCAACGATCAGTCTTGCGTGCTTAAAGTCAGTAGCGATAGTTTCAGCGCCTTGCTGCCCGGAGATATTGCAGCAGAGACAGAAAAGCAACTGGTGCTGAGGCACGGGGAGGCGTTGCGCAGCACGGTGTTATTTGCACCCCATCACGGCAGCAATACCTCATCCAGCTATGCTCTGCTGAAACAGGTCGCAGCCGAGCATGTCATCGTACCCAGTGGCTATGGAAACGGTTTTGGCCATCCGGCTGCTGCGGTGGTGGCAAAACATAGCCAGATGGGCTCGCAGATCCACAACACTGCAACGAGCGGCATGATCTCCATCAGCCCTTCCTCTTCAGGTGGGCCACTGCACATCACTTACTACCGGCAGGAAAATAGGCGCTACTGGACATGGTCAGGCAATCGAGCGCTTTGCCGATACTGTTAATGGGTTATTCGCGATTCCATCGTGGGTAGCCGCGCGCCATCAATCATGAGGCCTGCCGGGTGGTTATGCTACCCTAACGCGCCTGGAAGCAGCCCGTTCCACAGTAGCGATCCGGGTAAACCAGACAGGAGAAGAGTAGTCGTGTACGGAGGTTTGGCTTGGTAGAAATAGTTAGAGCAGGGGGCTGGCTGATGCTGCCCATAATCCTGTGCTCCATTGTGGCGATTGCCATTATTATCGAGCGTTTCTGGACACTCAGTGCGGCCCGCATCAGTCCCAAATATGTCTTGGCCCAGGTGTGGACCTGGTTGAAGAACAATCAGCTTGATTCCACCAAGTTGCGGGAACTCAGACTCTCATCACCACTGGGCCAGATACTGGCAGCGGGCCTGCTGAACTCCAAATACGGCAGGGCAGCCATGATCGAGAGTATCGAACAGGCTTCTGCACAGGTAATCCATGACATGGAGCGTTATCTCAATACCCTGGGGACAATCGCGGCGATTACCCCCTTATTAGGTCTGCTGGGCACTGTTGTGGGAATGATCAGGGTCTTTAGTGAGATCATGCTGCAGGGTACCGGTAATGCCAACGCCCTGGCCGGTGGCATATCGGAAGCACTCATTACTACCGCAGCGGGACTGACAGTGGCCATACCCACTTTTATGTTTCATCGTTATTTCTCCAGGAAAGTGGATTCGCTGGTGCTGAGTCTTGAGCAGGAGTCAATCAAACTGGTTGACGCATTGCACAGCGATCGCAAGGTAGAAGTGAAAGAATAGGAATTGCATTGAAATTCAGACGCAAGGCCCAGGATGAACTGTCCGTTAACATCACTCCGCTGATCGATGTGGTGTTCCTGCTGCTCATCTTTTTCATGGTGACAACGACCTTCAACCGTGAAACCCGCCTGCTGGTCAACCTGCCAGAAGCGAACGCCGAGGCCGCCCAGGGAATTCCTGACCAGATTGAAATTGTCGTGGGCCGTGAAGGTAGTTATTCGATTAATGGGCGGGCTCTGGTAGATAATCGTATCGAAACGCTGATGCGGGGGCTGGAACTGGAATCCGGCGGCGATCTTGGATTGCCTATACTCCTGGTGGCAGATGCTGAAGCGAGTCATCAGTCAGTGGTCACAGCCATGGACGCCATCGGTCAATCAGGGTTTACCCGTATGAATATTGCCACCCAACGTACTCCTGATGATACTCCCACACCGGCGGTGAACTGATGGAGCAGGTTCCCTTGCTCAGTAAGCAGGCACAACCTGGCTGGGCTCTGTATAAGCGCCTCCTCAGCTATGTGCTAAAGCACAAGCTGGTAATGACCGTGGGCCTGTTGGGTTTCACCATCTTCGCCGCTTCCGGTCCCGCGGCAACGCAATGGTTGGGCTGGACCCTGGATTCAATCAGCTCGGAAAATTACGAGCAGGCACGAATTCTCAGTCCTATTCTCTGTATTGTTATTGCTCTGTTTCGAGGCCTGGGATCATTTATGGGTGGCTATTCCATGGCCAGCCTGGCGCAGCGCGTAATGCACCGGTTGCGCACCGAGCTCAATGAAAAACTGGTCAACCTGCCGGCCACATTTTTTGATCGTCATACCAGCGGTCGGCTGGTATCGAAAGTGACCTATGACGTGCAACAGATAGCCGGGGCTGCCAGTGAAGCCATCACCGTGGTCTTCAGGGAAGGATTAACGGTGATTTTTTACCTGGGGCAAATGTTCTTTATTGACTGGCAGTTAACCCTGACTTTCCTGATTATCGCACCCATGGTCGGTTGGATCGTTTCGCTGGCTTCAAAGCGCTTTCGCCGTTACAGCACGCAGATGCAGGATTCCATGGGTGAAGTAACCCAGATCACCAATGAGACCATCAAAGGGCACCGGGTAATTCGTACATTCAATGCCGCGGATTATGTCAATGACCGATTGCATGCGGCCAGTGACCGCAATCGGCGACAAAACATGAAGCTGGAATTGACCCGCAACGTGAGCACGCCGCTAATCCAGATGATTGTTGCCATGGCCCTTGCGCTATTGGTGTGGCTGGCCATGTCACCTGAGTTTTTTGCCGGTCGTACGCCCGGTGAATTTGTCATCTTTCTCAGTGCGGCTGGCTTGCTTGCCAAACCGATCAGGCAGCTGACCCAGGTGAACGCGGTGATTCAGCGCGGACTGGCTGCCTCTTCCAGCATATTCAGCCTGCTCGATGAAGATTCGGAGAAAGACCAGGGTACTCATATCGCAGAACAGATCGAGGGGCGTATCGAGTTCAGCAACGTCAGTTTCGCCTATAACGATCACGCAGCCGCCTTGCGCGAGGTGAGCTTTGTCGCCGAGCCGGGTCAGACAGTGGCACTGGTAGGCAAATCCGGGTCGGGTAAATCTACTCTGGTCAGCCTGATTCCCCGTTTTTACCAATACAGCCAGGGTACGATTACCCTGGACAAAGTTCCCATCGAGAACTACAAACTGCAAAACCTGCGGCACCACATATCGCTGGTAACCCAACAGGTGGTGCTGTTTAACGGAACCGTGGCAGACAATATTGCCTATGGTGAAACCGATGTCCCCCTTGAGCGAATTGAAGCGGCCGCGACCAATGCCCACGCCATGGAATTTATCCAGGCATTGGAGAACGGCCTGGACACCCAGGTGGGTGACGACGCCAGTCTGCTGTCCGGAGGCCAGCGCCAGCGAATTGCCATCGCGCGCGCTTTGCTGAAAGATGCCCCGATACTCATTCTGGACGAAGCCACATCAGCGCTGGATTCCGAATCTGAACAACACATACAGGATGCATTACAGGAACTGATCAGGGGCAGGACCACATTCGTTATTGCACACCGCCTGTCTACCATCGAAAATGCCGACCTGATTCTGGTGATGGAAGAGGGTAGGATAGTCGAGGCGGGCAGTCACTCTGAGCTCATCGGTCTCAATGGCCACTACTCGCGACTCCATCGATTACAGTTTGCCGAGAACGACAATCCTGTTTCAGTCTGACACTGCAGTATGCGATTTCTAGAACGCGCCTGGTATAACAAAGCTCCCTGGTTGTGGCTGTTGTGGCCTGTCAGCCTGCTATTTCTTCTGCTAGTCAAAATCAGGGCACTGCGTTCAGCGGGAAGCCATTCTTCCGGACATGCCATTCCGATTATTGTAGTCGGCAATATTACGGTTGGCGGCACCGGGAAAACTCCACTCATTATTGCACTGTGCAATCATCTCAAGCAGTTGGGCATGTCGCCGGGGATCATCAGCCGTGGCTATGGCGGTAACGCTAACAGCTATCCTATGGACGTGGACAGTGACAGCAATCCCGCCATGGCAGGCGATGAGCCTGTGCTCATTGCCAGAAAAACCGGTTGTCCTGTTGTGGTGGACCCGGACAGGGTGAGTGCACTGAATCACCTCGTGGCTGACAGGAAAATTGATGTGGTTCTCAGTGATGACGGGATGCAGCATTATCGCTTGCGCCGGGATATTGAGATCGCAGTAGTGGACGGCCAGCGCTATTTTGGCAATGGCCTGTTGCTGCCAGCAGGGCCCTTGCGGGAACCTGTATCGCGTCTGCACAAGTGTGATTTCGTGGTAATCAATCAATCTGTTGGTCAGGCGTCATCCGATGCTGAAGCCGGGGTGCCCAATACTGCTGTCGACATGCATATGAAAGCTGTTGCGCTGACCAATCTGTCTACGGGAGAGAAGCGCCCCTTCTCTGGTGCCCCGTTCAATATCGGAAACAAAGTACAGGCGGTCGCGGCAATTGGAAATCCCCAGCGCTTTTTTGACTCCCTGACAACTCTGCCATATCCCTTCGTTGCATATCCCTTTCCGGACCATCATCTATTCCAGCCCGGTGATTTTGATCGCTTTGATTCTCGCCAACCCATCGTAATGACCGAAAAGGATGGGATAAAATGCCAGGACTTTGCCAGTGCAAATATGTGGTGCGTGGAGATTGATGTTTCCCTTCCCGAACCTTTACTCTCTGGTATCGAAGCTAAACTCAAGCGTTAGCCATCGGCTCTCACATATCATCTGGTCTGTGATTCCCGGCCTGGTGGGCCGCAACCTGGTGAGAACAAACTATGCTGGATCAGAAATTGCTCGCAATTCTGGTTTGCCCAATCTGCAAGGGTGAATTGAAATACCGAAAGGAAGAAGCAGAACTGGTTTGTCGGGCTGACAAGCTGGCTTATCCCATACGAGACGACGTGCCGGTGATGCTGGCCGACGAGGCTCGCGAACTTTCTTCTGAAGACCTCGAGAAAATTTGATGAGTTTCTCGGTCATCATTCCCGCGCGCTATGAAGCACAGCGCCTGCCTGGCAAGCCGTTGCTGGATATAGGTGGCAAACCGATGGTTCAGCATACCTGGGAGCGGGCCACTGAAAGCAGCGCTCAATTGGTTGCGGTGGCGACTGATGATGAGCGTATTGCCGAAGTGGTCGATCGGTTCGGCGGCCAGGTAGTTATGACCGGGAAAACACACCGCAGTGGCACCGACCGACTGCAGGAAGCAGCCTCAACGCTGGGGCTCGCGGACGATGCCATCGTAGTTAACCTGCAGGCTGATGAACCCTTGCTGCCAGCGCAGGCCATTGAGCAGGTAGCCGCCAATCTGGCCAGCCATCCGCAAATGGGCATCGCTACCCTGTGCGAGACCATCGAGGCGAAAGATGAAATCGATGATCCGAATTCAGTAAAAGTGGTAGTGGGTGAAGCAGGGCAGGCGCTCTATTTCAGCCGGGCAACCATCCCCTATAAGGCCAGCGCCTCTGCTCGCAATTGTTATCGCCATATCGGCTTGTATGCCTACCGTGTCGAGGTACTGAACCAGTTTGTGCAGTGGCCTCCGGCCGAGCTGGAGCTGGCAGAAAAGCTGGAGCAGCTGCGTGCCCTCAGCCACGGCATCGCGATTCATGTGGCCAGGAGCGAGGCACGCATTCCTGCCGGAGTGGATACGGAGAAAGACCTGGAAGCGGTCCGGCGCTATCTGGCGGCACGCTAGTGAAGGCAGATCCAGGCAAGTTCATGGCCCTGCAGCGTTGGCCCTCCCTGGTTAGAACAATATGACAGCAGGATCGACCAATTCAGCTCCTCGAGTTCGTATACTCATGGTCTGCCTGGGCAATATTTGTCGCTCACCCACCGCACATGGCGTGATGGAAAAATATATTCAAGACAGAGAGTTAGGAAATTATATTGAAGTAGATTCAGCAGGAACGGGTGACTGGCACCTGGGTGAGTCGCCGGATTCACGCGCCACCACTGCTGCCGCCAGGCGGGGCTATGACATAGCAGAACAAACGGCGAGAACAGTACAGGACAATGACTTCCGCTATTTTGACTACATCCTGGCCATGGACCGCAATAACCTTAAGGAATTGCGTGCACGTTGCCCAAGAGCCTATCAGTCCAAACTCCGGCTGCTGCTCGATTACGGCGACAGTACCCATGACGCCGTGCCAGATCCCTACTACAGTGGGGCGGATGGCTTCCAGCTGGTGCTGGATCTGGTAGAAGAGGCCTGTGCTGCACTGCTTGATGCTGTGGTGACAGAGCACTCGCTAGTGGCCGACGAACCAAGTCGCGGTTAATCTGGGGCATCTCGTGAAAATCCAACAGGAAGTTGACCTCAAGCCCTTCAATAGCTTCGCCGTTTCAGCCATTGCTGCAGAATTTGCTGAAGTCTCGGACCCGGCGCAACTGCCGGAGCTCTTTGCCTATGCCGAACAACAGCACTTGCCCACCTTCGTGTTGGGGGGTGGTAGCAATCTGCTCTGGGTTAACGACTATCCGGGTCTGGTCATCCACCTGGCTACCCGTGGCCTCAAGTTTGATCGGGAGAATATGCGAGTCCAGGCTGCCGCTGGAGAGAACTGGCATGACCTGGTAATCAACTGCCTGAATAATAAGTTCTATGGTATTGAAAATCTTGCGCTTATACCTGGTTCGGTCGGGGCGGCCCCGGTCCAGAATATCGGTGCCTATGGCGTCGAACTGGAGCAGGTGGTCCACCGGGTTTCGGTGTTTGATCGCCAGGCAGGGACGTTTCGCTCCCTGGACAGGGAAGCCTGTGAATTTGCCTACCGGGACAGCCTGTTCAAGCAGTCCACCGGTTCGCAGCTGGTTATTACCGGGCTGGAACTGCAGCTAAGTGCCCAGTGGGAGCCGCAGCTACAGTATCAGGCGCTCCGTGATGCCCTGGCGGACAGTTTACCTTCCGCCGAGCAGGTTGTTCAGACAGTCTGTCAAATCAGGCAGAGCAAGCTGCCGGATCCTGGGCAATTGGGGAATGCCGGCAGTTTCTTCAAAAACCCTGTAGTTTCCACCGATAAGTACAAGAAATTAAAAGAAGAATTCCCCGAGCTTCCCAGTTATCCCACAGGGGATACAGATCTGGTCAAGTTGCCAGCTGCCTGGCTGCTGGATCATCTGGGTTGGAAAGGGCGGTCCAGGGGCGCGGCAGCGGTGCATGATCTGCATGCACTGGTACTGGTCAACACTGGCGACGCCACCGGGGAGGACATCTACCTGCTGGCACAGGAAATGAGCACCAGCGTGTTGTCCAGGTTTGGCGTAGCCTTGCAACCAGAAGTCACAATACTGTAACTCCCTGTGTTTTAGGCTAATTCGTTCGGTTTAATATTTTTGCGAAAATATTCAACAACTTACACAAAACTGCCGACAACCTAATTGGTAAAAGTGTGAACCAGTTCCCGTTTTTCTGTGTCCAGTTTGTTCCCGGAATGCAGACATGGTACTTATAAATTGTTTCCTTAAGTTTGTGGGAATTTACAGGTAGTAAGCGTTACCAGCAGTACCCAATTCAGGGTTAATCCAGTGCACGATTTCCAGGCATGAATGCCCGGTTAGAATCGTGCACAGAAGCCGAAATCGGTGGGTCTCTCATGAACGAGCCAAATCCAGGCGGCAGTTTCCTCAATATTCTTCTGGTGGATGACCAGATACTGGTCCGCTCCGGCATAGCCCGGCTGATCGCCGACATCCCTGATATGAAGGTCATAGGTCAGGTGAGCTCAGGCGAAGAAGCCATTGAATTTGTTAATAATAATCCTGAAGATCTTCCTGATATCGTAGTCATGGATGCGCGACTGCCGGGCATGGGTGGCATTGAAGCCTGCCGCGCACTGCTGGAGTTTTCTCCCAAGATTCGTCTCCTGGCGCTGTCTGCAGTGGCCAGCGGCGTGATCCCTTCGCAGATGCTCAGGGCTGGCGCTCAGGGGTTCATTACCAAGAACGTGGAAGTGGTGGAATTGCTGAAAGCAATCCGGGCCGTGGCAGATGGACACCGATACGTGTCCACCGAGGTGGCCACCCATCTGGCGCTGGATCCTTTCAATCACGATGGTTCGTCTATCTTTGATCGCCTGTCACGCCGGGAGATGCAGATTGCCCAATTGCTCACCGATGGCAAAAAGGTGAGCCAGATTTCCAGCCATCTGGAACTCAGCCCAAAAACGGTCTACAGCTATCGCTACCGCATCTTCGAAAAACTGGGTATTTCCAGCGATGTGGAACTCACGATTCTGGCTGTGAAGCACGGCCTTACTGATGACACCCGTGAAATCGCCCAGTATTCGAGCAACACAGGCCGAATTGCCAGCTAGGCAGCGTCTCTCCAGCCGTAGCCACCAGCGCGCTCGTCCTTGAGCGCGTCAGTTCTATCCCGTAACCTGCATGCCTTCAAGACCTGTTTGATTCCCTGTGCCCGTCACAGGACAGGACTCTGCGCATGGCCACTGATGTAAGCCCCAAGTTTGATCACAAGCAATTTCTCTCCACCCTGACCAGCCGACCTGGTGTGTACCAGATGCTGGATGCAGGTGGCGAGGTGCTCTACGTGGGCAAGGCCAGGAACCTGAAAAACCGCGTGAGCAGCTATTTTCGCGCCTCAGGGCTGGCCACCAAAACTATGGCCATGGTCGCCAGGATCCAGGATATTGCCGTTACGGTGACCAGTAGCGACACTGAGGCTCTGCTGCTCGAACAAAACCTGATCAAGAGCTATCGGCCCCCTTACAACATCGTCCTGCGGGACGACAAATCCTACCCCTACATTCTGCTGACCGATCAGGACACCTATCCACGGCTGGGTTTCTACCGGGGCAGCAGAAAGGGAAAAGGGCGCTACTTCGGCCCCTATCCAAGCGCCCACGCCACCCGTGAAACTCTTCAAATATTACAGAAAGTTTTTCGTGTAAGACAATGTCAGGACTCATATTTTAGAAACAGGTCGAGGCCCTGCCTGCAGTATCAGATCAAGCGTTGCACCGGTCCATGTGTGGATTTGATCAGCCCCGAAGACTATGCCCGGGACGTGCGCTACTCAACACTGTTTCTCCAGGGGAAAAGCGATCTGCTGATCCGGGAACTGACCGCCTCCATGGAAACAGCCGCAGCCAGCGAGGACTTCGAGAAGGCAGCGGTAATTCGCGATCAGATCATCGACTTAAGGCGCATTCAGTCTGAACAGTTCGTCAGCAACCAGGGAGGCGATGCCGATGTGCTGGCAGCGGTACTCAACAGTACCTACGTCTGTGTTCACGCCATTTACGTGCGGGCAGGGCGGATTATCGGCAGTAAGAGCTTTTATCCCCGTTCCCGCCTGGCTAACAGCCCGCAGGAAGTGCTAGAAGCGTTCATTAGCCAGATGTATCTCGCTGATGACAAGGCGGCCAATATCCCGGCCGAGATCGTTGTACCCGGGCCTCTGGAAGGGGCACAGGAGCTTGAGCAGGCCCTGTCATACGTGGCTGGCCGCAAGGTCAAGCTGAGTATGCGAGTACGGGGTCATCGCGCCAAATGGGTCAAGCTGGCCTCGAGAACGGCCACAGAATCACTGCAACTCCATGTGAGTAATAAGCAAAATATCCATAAACGTTTCAGTATCTTGCAAGATATTTTGAAACTGGAATCTCAGCCTGAACGGATCGAATGCTTCGACATTAGCCACACTGCGGGTGAGGGCACGGTTGCCTCCTGTGTGGTGTTTGACGAGAACGGCCCGGTCAAGAGTGATTACCGCCGCTTCAATATCA
Organism: Gammaproteobacteria bacterium; assembly: GCA_040218615.1. Lineage (GTDB taxonomy): Bacteria > Pseudomonadota > Gammaproteobacteria > Pseudomonadales > Pseudohongiellaceae > UBA9145. Next base: position 204,202 of record JAVJRC010000005.1, on the reverse strand, counting down.
AGGACATTACCCCGGGAGACGATTATGCCGCCATGGAACAGGCGCTGGACCGCCGTTTCACGCGTCTGAGCAAGGGCGAGGGCAAGATTCCGGATATTCTGCTGATTGACGGCGGTAAAGGGCAGCTTGGACAGGCCCGCAAAATCCTGGAAAAGTTTGCCCTGCCGGAGATTCAGTTGTTGGGTATCGCCAAGGGCATCTCCAGGCGGGCCGGTCAGGAGACCCTGTTTCTGGGTGAAACTGTCCAGAACACAGGCCAGAACATAGACAGCGCCGCAGAAGTTGACGAAGGATCTGCAGAAAGCGGTGGTCAACCACAAGGGGCTTCCAGCAAGTCGGCCCCAGGCAAGGGCAGATATCGGGAAATAGCACCTTCAACAGACTCGCCGGGATTGCTGCTGCTGCAGCAGATTCGGGACGAGGCACACCGTTTTGCCATTACCGGTCACCGCCAGCGTCGCAACAAAGCGCGGAAGCAATCTCCACTGGAACAGATTCCAGGGCTGGGACCCAAGCGCAGGAGGGCGCTATTGCAACATTTTGGTGGTCAGCAGGAGATCAGGAAAGCCAGCGAGGCTGAAATTGCACGGGTGACTGGGATTAGTAAGAAACTGGCCGAAAACATATATGCGCATCTGCATAATATCGGTTAAAAACGCGCCATGAACTGGTTCACAGTTTTAAAGTTCCCGTCAGGATGGGGACGTTAGCGCATATTCACGATTAAGTTTAGACTATATTGGTCTGTTTTCCCGGATAATTATTTTTTAGGCATCAAATGAACTGGGCAAACCTGGTAACCTACTTCAGAATCCTGATCATCCCTGTAGTGGTAGTGAGTTACCACTCGGAACTGGTTCACAGTCACCTCATCGCGGCGGCACTCTTTGCGCTAGCCAGCTTGAGCGATTGGCTGGATGGCTACCTTGCCCGCAAGCTCAATCTCACCTCTGAATTTGGTGCCTTCCTCGACCCTGTGGCGGACAAACTGCTGGTGGTTACCGTCTTGATCCTGTTGGTAGGTGAGATCAACTTGCTGCTGTTACCCACTACGGTAATCATTGCCCGGGAAATGCTGATCTCGGCCCTGCGGGAGTGGATGGCCAGCCGGGGCAACCGGGAGGCCGTCGCGGTGGCATTTTCCGGCAAGCTGAAAACCACCTTTCAGATGATCGCTATTATCGTGCTGATGCTGGTCACAGACAGCACACCGGACTGGTTGCTGATGACCGGTTACGTGATGATCTATATCGCTGCTACCCTGAGCCTGTATTCAGCGCTGCATTACTTCAAAGCTGCGAGGCCGTTTTTGTTTCCTTGAAGTCGGCAAAGGCGTTTCCTGCACGGAATTCGCAGCCCATGTGAGTGCCACTTTTGAAAATAACCGTAACTCTCTGTCTTTGCTTGATTCTGGATGAATGAAATTTAGCTGTGGGAGGCTTGATTCTCTTGACTCCCCTAGGAAGCGCATTAGAATATGCGCCTCTCTTGAGACGGCGTCAGCAGCAGCTTCAATGCAATGCTGGCGATTGCCAATCCTACTCAAGCTGCCATAATTGGATTTCGATCAGGTATCTTTCGAAGGCTTGAACGAACGCCTGAACAGATCACAAAGCGGGAATAGCTCAGTTGGTAGAGCACGACCTTGCCAAGGTCGGGGTCGCGAGTTCGAATCTCGTTTCCCGCTCCAATTTTCCAATCTTGTTTTAACCATTGCGAGCACAGTCCAGACGGACTCGCATTCGCATTCCATGGGTCACTGAGTTTATGAGCAGTCTCTCCCAAGCCTTTGATAGTCAATGCGAGAACCAGCCCTGTTCAGGTGTGAGTCTGATCATCAAGCCCAGGCAGAAAGACCTGGGCGATTTCAAGGTTCGTCGCGCACTACCGGTAAAAGAACAGCGTAAAATAGGTCCCTGGATCTTCTTTGACCACGCCGGACCTGCTGACTTTGCCCCGGGCAAGGGTGTAGACGTCCGTCCCCACCCCCATATTAATCTCGCCACCGTGACTTACATGTTTGACGGCAGCTTCATGCACAGGGATTCCCTCGGCAACGCCGTGGCAATCAAACCCGGAGACATCAACTTGATGGTGGCAGGCAAAGGCATTGTGCATTCGGAACGTACACCCGATGAATTGCGAGAACAGGGCCATAGCCTGCATGCGTTACAGCTGTGGCTGGCATTACCAGAGCAAGACGAAGAAATAGATCCTGCGTTTTATCATTATCCTGCAGCAGACATACCGACGACTTTAGTAGACGGCATTCCAGTGAGGGTGATGATGGGTACTGCCTTCGGTGTTACATCCCCAGTCAAGACCTTCGCTCAAACCCTTTATTTTGAAGCAGAAATGCAGTCTGGAGAGACGCTCAACATCCCTCGGCTCGATGAACGGGGGATTTATGTCGCGGCTGGAGAGATCGAGATTAACGGCAAGACAGTCGAGCAGTTCTGCCTGGCAGTGCTGGAAGATGAGCCGGAAATCTTTATCAAGGCCAGCGTCAACAGCCGAGTCGCGCTGATCGGTGGAGAGTCCCTGAGTCCACGACACATGTTCTGGAACTTTGTCTCAAGCCGCAAAGAGCGCATCGAGCAGGCTAAACAGGACTGGAAAGAAGGGCGCTTTGATAAAGTGCCTGGAGATGACGAAGAGTTCATTCCCTTGCCTGAATAATCCCGGCTATCCCACTGAAATACATGCCGAATGGGTTTTAACACCTCAGCAAACAGTGCCCACAGCCCCAAGTTTCGGTATACTTCGCGACCTTCGCCACACCTAACATTCTAAATTCTGGCTGGATGGCAGAGTGGTTATGCAGCGGACTGCAACTCCGTGTACGCCGGTTCGATTCCGACTCCAGCCTCCATTTCAACCTGAAAGCCCATGCCCGGGTGGTGAAATTGGTAGACGAAGTGCAGGATGCACGAGTGTCGCGGAGGACCAGGACGTCCGTGAGCGACCACAAGACACTGTTTATAGAATCCACTCAACTTTGCCCGGGTGGTGAAATTGGTAGACACAAGGGACTTAAAATCCCTCGATCATTGCGATCGTGCCGGTTCGATTCCGGCCCCGGGCACCAAATCTTCTCAAAATCGGACCTTCAACTTGCGCTCCATGGTTTTACCACGACCAGAAAGAGCCATAGCCCAAATAAGTACCTCAGAGCAGCAACTCGTGCACAGTGAGGCCAACAAATCAGTACCGAAGAAGACAAATTACCAGGGCAAGATGAAGTATCATCAGTCTCGATGCCCGCAAACACATAGAATAAAAAGGAAAAGGGTCCAGCTTGGATAATCTTGTATGGTTTGGAATAGCATTCTGCGTCTCGCAGTCTGCCATGTTTTCTGGTTTGAACCTGGCGTTTTTCGGACTCTCCCGACTTCAACTGGAAGTGGAAGCCGAAACCAATCCCAAGGCACAACGCGTTCTCGCCATGAGACAGGATTCGAACTTCCTCCTCACAACAATTCTTTGGGGGAATGTGAGTATCAATGTCTTGCTAACCCTGCTTTCGAATTCAGTGTTGGCAGGTGTGTTGGCGTTCTTCTTTTCAACCTTCGTAATTACATTTCTCGGGGAGATTTTCCCCCAGGCCTATTTTTCCCGTAATGCATTGAAGATGGCTTCCTTGCTGGGGCCTGTTTTGAGGATCTACCAGTTCATTTTATACCCGGTCGCCAAGCCGGCGGCCATGCTATTGGACAAGTGGCTGGGGGCCGAGTCTGCGGAATTTTTCCGAGAGCAGGTAATCCGGGATATGTTGCTCAAGCACGTTGAGCACCACGACAGCGACGTGGATGATGTCGAAGGGATAGGCGCACTCAATTTTCTGGAGATTGACGATATTGCCGCCGTCAAGGAGGGAACCGATATTGATCCGGCCAGCATCCTCAGTTTTCCCACGGATATTGATCTTCCCCGTTTACCCGACTATGAGGCCAGCCCGGACGACCCCTTTCTGCAAAGCCTGCACGCATCCGGAAAAAAATGGGTAATCCTTGCCGATGAAGACGGAGAGCCACAACTGCTGCTGGATGCTGATGAATTTCTGCGCGACGTGCTATTGAATGGAAAGCAGGTCGATCCTTACCAGCATTGCCATCGCCCGGTCATCGTCAAGAGTGCCAAGACAAACCTGGGCTCGGTGATCAAGTTGATGAAACGATCGAACCAAGACAGCCACGGTGTTATCGAAAACGATGTGGTGTTGGTTTGGACCGAAAACCCCCGGATTATTACTGGAGCAGACTTGTTTGACCGGCTGCTGATAGGGATCAAGTAAGGCTGGTATGAAGAGTCGGCATGATTTGATTTCCCAAGCCTTCGCTACATTCAAATTGCCGATGCTGCAAACGCATATTTTCTTGTCGAGGTGTTTATGAACGAGTTCCTGGAATCCATTTCAGAGATTATGGGCAATGAGCAAACCTACCTGCAACTAGGCTTGATTCTTGGCTCTGTCATTGTTGCCCGGTTTCTCAGCGCCATACTGCGTCGGCGTTTTACTTTGCTAAAAGCGCCGCCGAGGGATGACGATGAAGTCACCTGGCATCTCACTTTGTACCAACTGGGCAGCCTGCTTTTTCCAGCCCTGTCCATACTGATACTGAAGATTTCTGCGGAACTGACACCCGGCATCAACGAGAACGGCTGGTTCGTTATTACTGCCATTACGCTGATAGTGATTTACGCGTATTTCAGGGCGATTGGCATGCTGGTCAATAATGCACTGGCCGCGAGGGCATTGCTGGTTATCGGCATTCCGCTACTGGCACTTCAGTCTGCCGGTGTACTGCCGTATCTGACCGGCATACTCGAGTCCATGGCGGTAGAGATTGGCAATATACGCATCACCATGCTGGGTGTGCTGCGAGTAACGATTTTTGGATCCTTCGTCTTCTGGTTGGGTCGGGTTTCCAGCAGTGCAGGCCAGCAGGCGATCAGGAAAAATGAACGCCTTGACCTTCGCACCCGTGAGGTAGCCGCCAAACTTTTTGAAATAGCCATATTCGTATTGGTGGCGCTGGTGTTGTTGCAGATCATGGGCATCAACCTGACGGCATTGGCTGTCTTTGGTGGAGCTCTCGGTGTTGGCCTGGGATTTGGGTTGCAATCCATTGCTTCCAATTTTATTTCCGGACTCATCATCCTGCTGGACCGTTCACTGGCAGTAGGGGATTTTATTGAGCTCGAAGACGGGCGCAGCGGCTACGTCACTGCATTGAACATGCGCTCGACCACCCTGGAAACATTCGAGGGCAAAGACATCATGGTGCCCAACGAAGTTTTCATTACAGGCACCTTCGTAAACTGGACCCGGAAAAATGAAAAGCAACGTTACCGCGTGGATTTTTCCGTGGCGTACGATACTGATATTCGAAAATTGGTAGAAGTGATCAAGGAGGCCGTGGCGACCCACCCGCAGGTTTTGAGTGGGGAAGACTATCCCATCGAGGAGCGACCAGATTGTGAGATCGACAGTTTTGGTGACTCGGGTGTCAACATGTTCGTGGAATTCTGGATAGAAGCGGTAGATGATGGCAAGAACCGAGTGGGTGGAGACTTGCTGTTAATTATATTCGAGACCATGCGTGAGCACGGATTTACTATTCCGTTCCCACAAAGAGAAGTTCGTATTCTTAACGAAGCAGAAGGTGACGGTAACTTCAGAATACGACCAGCTTGATGTCGGCTGCGCCTGGATGCTTCTGCCAGGTATCCAGGCGCAAAGTGAATGCCTTTGAACAGAACCGCTACGGTTTCCTGGCTCAGAAGGGCAACAGGCTATACACAATGGCAGCCAGAATAGAGCCGATTATGGGGCCGACGACTGGAACCCAGGCATACCCCCAATTGCTGTCACCTTTGCCCTTGATAGGCAGTATTGCGTGGGCTATTCGTGGCCCCAGGTCGCGTGCCGGGTTGATTGCATAGCCGGTAGTCCCTCCCAGCGACATGCCAATACCGAACACCAGCAGCCCAACTGGAAGGGCGTCCAGGGCGCCCAGGCCCACATCAGGCGTTGCAATATAGAGTACGCCAAGCACCAAAATAAAAGTGCCAAGTATCTCGGAATAGACATTCCTGGGTGTATTGGGAATCGCAGGTGCCGTGCTGAATACACCGAGCTTCGCGCCGGGATCCTCGGTGGCATCAAAATGATCCTTGTATTGAAACCAGACAGCGGTTGCGCCGAGGAAAGCGCCCAGCAGCTGGGCAATGATGTACATGGGTACTTCGGCCCATGGAAACTGTCCTGATGCAGCCAGGCCGATAGTGACAGCAGGGTTTATGTGCGCACCACTGACTGAACCGGTAATAAATACGGCAACAAAAACAGCGATGCCCCAGCCCCAGGTGATGACAATATAGCCACTGTCATTGCCACCGGTTTTTTCCAACACGACATTGGCAACGACGCCGGTACCCAGTACCAGCAGAATAAAGGTACCCAGTACCTCCCCAATGAAGACTTCCATACAGACTCCTTATTGTTATTTGTGTAAGCAGGTGCGATCTGGAGGGCGATTTTGCGCTTATTCCTCTTCCGTTTCCACCAGCTCCAGCACCATGCGATCGAATCGGACCGGTTCAGTGTTGAGCACGCGGATGAAGCTCAGATTATAGGTGGCTTCCGCAAGGGAAATGCCATTGATATTCAGCACATTGGTGACTTCATCGAAGCTGGATTCCAGCACGGGAACCAGAGCCGCGTTAATATTCTGGTAAGACAGCAGCTCCAGCTCGGGGACACCGAAGTTAACTACCTGAAATTGCGCAGCAACCATGCTGCCATCATTGAGCCGTAACCACGGGACATTAATGATGTTACCGGTGATAGTGGGCAAGGCCTCAAGGTCCAGGAATCCGGTTCCGGTTTCTGTTGCAATAGCCAGTTGGTTGACCACATTGCAGACACTGCTGGCTGCTGTGGCGTCCAGCAGGTCCGTATAAACCGGAATGCAGCGCGCCGACTCATTCTGTAATGCGCCGTTGATCGCAACGATTTCATGGAGGTAGTTTTCCCCTTCGTCCAATTCAGGAGGCTGCGCGTCGATCTCAATAAAGTAGTTCAGGTTAACCGTTTCTCCCGGAGCTATGGAATCGATGTAGCAATTCAGGCGCCCCTGTTTCTGCAGCAGTGATTCGACCAGGGTCTGGGTTGTTGTGAGTGCGGCGCCTGAAACACTGCATAAAGAGCCGTCAACCCGATAGTTGCCTGCGCTGAAATCGAGGAAGCCATTGTCAAGGTGAATTGTGGAGAGGTTCAAATCGTGCAAGGTCTCTGAGCCATTGTTGCTGACCGCTAGCTCAAATTCGGTAAAGGCTCCAACCAGGGCGCCAGCTTCTACCGTGGTATGGCTCACTTCAAGGTCAAAACCGTTGTTGGGAATCACGGTTCGCTCTTCCGCGATCGCAGTGCTGATGCCGGCATCATTGATGGCGTTGACCACATGTCGGGTTTCGTTCAGGGAAAGAGCGGCATTGGCTCCCACCGCGATATCGGATTCATCAACTCCACAGCTAAGGCTCATGCACAGGAAAGCCGGGTTGGAGAATCGGTTTACATCTGCTGCCGTGCCGAAGTCCTGTCCGCCGACCCGGGTAGCGATTGTTCTAAAGGAGTCAGTTATCCCATAACCCGCCGAGTAGCTGAACGTGCCACCATCTGGAAAGGCACTGCGGCTCGGTACAACGCCCATATTGGTGGCCAGACTGGTAGCAAGATCCGAAATATCAATACAGTTTGGCCCCACATCAAGGACGGTGAGCAGCTGCCCCCTGTGCAATTCAGCAGTGAAGTCGCCCTGGCGGCCAACTGCCGCGTTTGAGGAAAAGCCACAGAATTCGTCTGTCCCCGGGTTGAGAGCATGCAGGAGTACGACCATATCAGCCCCTCGTTCTCTTACCCGGTCCTGCAAGTCCGCAAAGGCCGGATCGGATGACTGCTGCATCTTGCCAAGAGTTTCACTGAGTCCCTCATTGGTTGAGAATTCCACCAGATCAACACCCAGGGAATTGACTCTGATATGGATATCGTTGCTGCGAAATACCTCATTGGTACTGGTTAATAGCTGCGCAATACGCTGGTCCTGCTGCCCTAGCAAATAGTCTTGCGCAGTTTCGCTAACGAGGAAGAGTACGTCCAGCCGTGCGATTGCTGTCTGTATCTGTTCAATCGATTCCGTGGGGGCAGGCTGCAGCAGAATCTCATTGATGTCGGCAATATTGTTGTTATTGCCATCGAACAAAATATCCCGCACCAACGGCAGGGTGAGGGAACTGCCGATCAGGGTTCGGTCGCCATCGGCCAATGACTTTTCGAAGTCAGTCTGTTCAATCGCAGTGATGCTGCTATCCAGTTCCATGGTAATGACGCCATCGGGGACCGACGAAAGCGGGCCATCGACGAAAAAATCCAGCACAACAATATTATGGGGACCAACAAAATCGACTTCACAACTCAGGATTTTGAAGCTGCCCCCGATTGATTCACTACATTCAGAATTCACTGCGCCCAGCTCTACTCCCGCGGGCATGGTGACAGTGAACGAAACGTCCCGGAGATCTTCGTCTGTAGGATTTGCAAGCGTGATGACAAAGGGCTGCAAGCCGTCATCACCCGAGCTGTGGATGAAACCACGGGATGTTTTCAGTTCAATAGATGGAATCTGGGCAAAGAGCTGGGCACTGAAAGCTGTGCAAAACAGTGGAAGGGCGATAATGGCTCTGGTCAATGCTTTCAATTTTGTTTGTCTTTTGATGCTGATTGGTGGGTTGGAAATCCTCAGCTGGTATTCGCTGTCTGACAATCCGCTCGCTGAGCCCGAAAGTATTGCTGGATCGTACTCAATTACAACAGGCACGACGCCTCCTGAGCAAAAACACCCTTACTAATATAGCGGTGCAGCCCCCAAAATCCTTAGCCAACAGATGCCATTTGACAAGTACATGCCCCAGACTGATCCTGAGCGGGAATTCACAGCCGCTGGGGATCGGCTGTTAGGGATTCGTCCGGCGCATTCGCTGCCAGAGTAGCGAGCAGCCTGGATGTAACTTCCTGCCTGCGAACACGTCTAATTGGGTAGCTGTTTGTGTTTACAAGTGCCGGGAAAAGCTGGGCAGGGCGTGAGCCCTGCTTCATATGTGCTTGTAATTTAACAATAAATTCTATTCAAATACTGGAGTCCGATGATGTCTCACCCTAATTCGCGAATTCTTCTCGCCGTTGCCTGCCTTGGTATGCTGTTGTCTACCGCTGTCTTCTCAGCCAGCGCCAAACGAATTGAGCGCAGCATTGCAGCCGATCAGCTTGAACACATCGATTTTGAAATCTCGGTGGCGGAAATGGATATAGAGATCTACGACGGCAATGAAATCCAACTGGATATCTCACTGAAGGCAGATCGAGACTGGTGGATATTCGGCCGTAATGACGTCGATGATGTTGACCTGACTGTCTATCAGGACGGAAATCGAATCGAACTGGTTCTGGATGATGACGATATTGAGCAGGACTGGCGAGTGCGTTTACCGGTTCATCTGGCTATCTCCATGGACATTGGAGTTGGTGAAGTCAGTATCGAAAACCTGGCTAACGATCTCAGGCTGGATATGGGTGTAGGCGCGGTTCAGATTAATGTGGCAGACATCGACTATGACCGTATTCATCTGCAAACAGGTGTCGGTGATTCCAGCCTCCGCGGTTTTGGCAGGTCTACTGACAACGAGCGAAATATTGTTGGCGCCGATTCATACTACCAGGGGGAAGGGGAGTATCAGATCTCTGTTGAGTTAGGGGTGGGGGATACGCAAGTTAGGCGTAGGTAAGCATTAGGGTATCTGGTGGGGGACAGACTGAAGTCTGTCCCCAAGACGCTTCCCATCACTGCGACTGCAGTGCTTCGATTCTTTTCTCCAATGGAGGATGACTCATAAACAGCTCGGCCATGGCACGTTTGCCATTGATGCCGAATGCAGTGAGTTGTCCTTCCAATTGACTCTCGGTGTGACTGGATTTCAGGCGCTGTAGAGCTGCAATCATCTTCTGTCGTCCGGCCAGGTTGGCACCACCAGCATCCGCCCTGAATTCCCGATAACGGGAAAAAGCCATCACAATCATGCTGGCCAGAATTCCGAATACGGCCTGGAACGCCATCACCGTCATGAAATAGACAAAGGCGTTATTGCTGCCACGATTCACGGCTTGCGCAACGATCCGGGCAAAGAAATAAACGAAGGTGTTGAGTACGCCGTGAATCAGGGTCAGAGTCACCATGTCTCCGTTAGCCACATGGCTGACTTCGTGGCCGAGTACTGCTTCAGCTTCATCGGCAGTCATGTTTCTAAGCAGGCCGGTGCTGACGGCGACCAGAGCGTTATTGCGATTGGCGCCGGTGGCAAAAGCGTTGATTTCCGGCGAATCATAGATTGCCACTTCTGGCATGCCAATTCCGGCAGCCTCAGCTTGTTTGCGCACAGTATCCACCAGCCATTGCTCATCCTGGTTGCGTGGGTTCTCGATAACATAGGCTCCCACGCTGCGCTTGGCGACCCATTTGGACATGGCCAGGGAGATAAAGGAGCCACCCATTCCAAACACGGCACAAATGAACAGCAAGCCGCCATTGGACTGCGAATCCAGTCCCAAAACCGGCATCAAAATGCTGAGCACGACACCCAACACCAGCAGTACCGCGAGGTTGGTGGCGACGAATAAGAGAACTCTTTTCATTAACTCACTCCTGTAAGAACAATACTGATATATGGCGCCATTTTGGTGATTTTAAAGTGCTGTTGCCACCTATTTGGGCCTTACCGCTTCATAGAGCCCCACCCAGTCTTGCACCGTACGCTGCCGCATCAGTTCTGCGATCAATTCCATAGGGATGTGGTCAGGATTCCTGAACCGCACACAGCTCTTGCCCATATCCAGTTTGTGGTCGGTACGCTCAGCATACTGTGCCTCAAACCAGTTCAATAATTCCTTATCCACGTACATGCCAAAGTGGTAGAGCGCAATATGGGATTTGAGCGAGGCGAAACTCACGAAGGGCAGGGGCGTATTCCTGGCTACATGATAACCTGCCGGATAGATATCCAGTGGTACGACATAGGTGGGCATATTGCTTGTCATTAGCTCGACGAAACCATCGGGGAGATTGTCTCTGATGGTGTTGCAAAGCTGTGTAACAACCTCTCTGCGGTCGGTTGGCAGTTCGGCCAGGTAGGCATCAACCACATCGGTTTTTACAATCATGATTGAACTTCCCGTAGATACAAAAAGGCACGAATCGATTTGGTTTATCGAATCGTGCCTTTTCTGGTTACTATAATAATTGTTATAAAGTGATACCTGACCCGTAATAGTGGGCAGATAAACTTACCTGCTTACGATAGGTTTACAGGAAATTATTAGGCCAGATGATGCTGCGCCACATGTGCGCAACTGGGCTGCCATCGAAGCCCAGACCTTCTTTTGGTTGCTTCCAGTGGCGACCGATAATGTCCTCGAAGTCATCAATATCAACTTCCACACCCTCTTCGAATGAATACAGGTCATTCAAGGTGATTAGCCTGCCAGTCATATACCATTTATGGTTCTTGGCCTGTTCCCAGGCCTGGACGATGTAAGGCTCGGGTTTGTAATCGGCACCGAAATACCGGATATAGGCTTCAGGATATTCATAACCCACGGACTCATCAGGGAAGAAACGCAGCGCCTGATGCGCTTCAATAGCCCAGGCGATTTCTTCATCGACGTAGGGGCGTACCATCTGCGCGCACCAGTAACCGTGGTCAGTACGGATTAGCGCGCCAACAGTGATGTCGTGGAGAAGACAGGCCATCACCACTTTCTCGTCCATGCCGTTGATGCGAGCGAAACGGGCGCTTTGCAGCACATGGTTGGCGGGAGCAAAGCGAAGCTTGAAAAAATCTCGCAAAGTAGGCGCAGCGGGCATTTCCGGCAGCCTGGGGTCATGGTGCTGATACCAGGGGCGGGTGTCTCCGGGTATGGGTTCGGGTGTGGGATCGATATTGCACATCCAGGGCGTTGCGATGCGCTTGTCTAATTCTTCGCTCATGGCTTCTTCGAGTGCATCTGCCTTGTCGGACAGGGTGGCGGCTCCCGCTATGGAAGCCACAGAAGCTGCACTGAGGTTTTTCAGGAATTTGCGTCGGTCCATGTAAGGCCTCCTCAAATGGTTCTTTTCAGGCAGAGCCAGCCGGGGTTCTGCTTACGGCGAATAATGGCGCCAACTGCCCGGTAGACGGCTATTTTCCGAATTTACTTACCTCTAGGTGTACCATAAATTACGGGCGGACTCATCAAATTTCTGGAATTTCACCCCCGTGTCAATCCAGCTAAACTCTTCGCTTTCGTGGCAACAGGAGGCCTGGAAAGCTCCATCGTAGCCGCAAGCTGCCGACCACTAGGGCAGGGCGCAACATAACGAGGATTAGCACCGCATGGTTGAAACATCTTATGAGCCCGGCTTGTTGTCGGTGATCCCGCCACTGCTGGCGATCCTTCTCGCCATTATCACGAGACAGGTCATCCTGTCTCTTAGCATCGGCATCTGGATTGGCTTCTGTATTCTGGAATCAGTCAATCCCTTGACCGGCCTGGCTCTGGCAATCGAAGCAGTGGTCAATGTCTTCGGCGATGCCGGGGATACCAGGGTTCTGGTGTTTACCCTGGTGATAGGGGGCTTGATTGCAACCATCGAACAGGTCGGCGGGGTGCGTGGTTTTATTCGGCTGCTGGAATCCAGAAACTGGGTAGATAACGGCAAGAAGGCGAAGTGGCTGGCCTACTGTACCGGTATTGTGGTGTTTATTGAGTCCAATATCACTCTGCTCGTGGCGGGTTCCATCTCTCGCCCGCTATTCGACCGCTACAAAATTGCCCGGGAAAAGTTGGCTTACATCATCGACTCCACGTCGGCGCCGATTTGTATATTGATTCCCCTGAATGCCTGGGGCGCGGTCGTGATTGGTTTGCTGGCATCGGCGGAAATTGACGAGCCGATCTCCGTGTTCATCGCCGCCATTCCCTTCAATCTCTATCCCATTATTGTCATCGCGGTTGCTGCCATGGTGATCGCCCGGAATATCAATATTGGCCCCATGAAAAAAGCACAAGAGCGTACCGAAGGGGGTCAAGTTCTGTGGCCAAACTCTGCACCAATGCTTGATCCAGTGATGGCAGAAGCCGGGTCTGCGGTGACGGGCAATGCACAGGACAAAGCGAAATTCATGATTCTGCCCATTGCTGTCATGGTTTTGTCCATGCCCCTGAGCCTCTATATCACCGGCGCTGGAGATATCACCGCTGGCTCGGGTTCCACATCCGTTTTGTGGGCAGTGTTATTGGCCCTGGCAGTGTTGTGGCTGATGGTGTTAGTTGCCGGAAGAGCCAGGCTGGATGAGCTGATGAATACTTTCCTGAAGGGGGCAGGTGGCTTTTTGCCAGTAGCCATGATCCTGTTGTTCGCGCTGGCCCTGGGTGATGTGGCAGGGCTGCTGGGAACCGGGGCCTACGTGGCGCAAGTGGCTCAGGAGACCATACCTGTGGTGCTGTTGCTGCCGTTACTTTTTCTGGTTTCCAGTTTCATTGCGTTTTCCATTGGCTCCAGCTGGGGCACGTTCGCCATTATGATTCCCCTGGCCATGCAAATCGTAATCTCACTGCAAATGCCACCAGAGTTATTCCTGGCAGCAGTACTGTCTGGCTCAGTTTTTGGCGACCATGCTTCCCCGATCAGCGACACCACGGTTGTGTCCTCCATGGCGGCGGCCACTGATCATATTGAGCATGTGCGAACTCAGCTGCCTTATGCGCTGATAAGCGCTGCCATGGCGACGCTCGGATTCTTGCTGGTTGGGCTGTTCCTGCTCTGAAGGGTTTAGCAGCACTGCAATGGAATTAGGGACCCTCTGATTAATTCAGACCGGTCTGAATTAATCAGAGGGTCCTTAGGCAATGCCATGCTAATTGTCTCCTTCTTCGTAATTCCTGACCTCGGTCACCGGCAAATTCTGGACTGAACGAAACTTTTTGCCGTGGTGGTCCTCGTCCATGATGCTGCCGAGGCTGGCGTAAGTGTCCGTTACGAAAACCGTGTCGCCATGCTGCGTCTTGCGGGAGATCCCGAATACGATGTTGCGCCGATTCTCTTCCGGAATCTGGTTGAGCATGGTTTTGGTCGTCCAGATTGTGCCATTGCGGGCAAAGTCGCTGACCCTCGAAGCATTGTTGATGGTCTCACCCAATACCGTAAACTCCACATGGCCACCGGCATGAAAACTGCCGAACCACTCCTGACCCTCGTTGATGCCGATGTTCAACAGCAATTCGCTGAACCAGCCTTTCCGCGACTGCCACTGCTGTGTGATGCTTTTCATCATCTGCTGCAATTCCAGTGAGCAGAGGATGGCATTGAGCTTGTAGTCGCAATCAGGCTGGGGAAAAAAGTAGTACACCATGCCATCGCCGGCGTGTTTCCCGTAGGTGCCGTAGTACTTGCGAAAGATCGGTTCACTTTGTTGCCAGATGTTGTTGATGAGCTCGAAATATTCTTCTGCTGGCAGTTCAGAGCAAATCCGGGTGGAATCCTGCAGATCAGCCACCATCACCGCCACATTGGTCAGGTGGGGCTTGCGCTTGCTCAACAACTCGTTGATGACATGATTTCTCTTGCTGAGAAACTCCAGCAAGTAGTCGTTGTTCAGTACCACTGGGCTGTAAGTGAAGAGGATGCCCTCCCGGTAAAAGCATACATACAAATCATGGGGCTGGGGCTCATCGTCTATGCGCGGCAACAGGGTAGGGAAGTGAATCATGGCTTCCTTGCCGATCGAGGGCGCTTCCTCATACAGGCTTTTCAGGGTATTGAGCTTTTCAGCATCCACCGCGGAATAAACCTTGATCAGGGACTGTTGGGAGAGCCGTTTCTTTGCTGCCGCCATATGGGGCCGCAAGATGTCCGCGAGATCCTGTTCTTCACCCGAGTGCTGGGTCTGGAAGAGCAGCTTCAGCAGGTTGCGGGATTCCAGATCGCCTGGCATGCCATCGGTGTTGGTGAAGAATGAACTGGCTGCCTGGTCATTCCACCAGATCAATTCAAAGTTGTTATTGACCATATAGGCCGGCCCCGGGAAGTTATCGATGGACTCATCGATGGACAGGTGGGACAGGTCATTGGACGAAGAAAAAGAGGCAAGCGATCCCTGCTCGCCATCCGAGGAACTGGAGTGTTTGTTGCTGGGGGAGGATGTATCTGGGGTTGATGAAGACCGGCCACCGAATTTCTCGGCGATCTCTGCCATGGAGTAGCCTTCTTTCTTGAGCTGCTGTACCTGTTTTATACAGTCTACGGCGTCATCTTCGAAATAACCGAGCCTGGTGGCTCTTCCGGCTTCTCCGACAGGTGTCCTGACCACCGGGTTAGGCAGTATACCGAGAGCGACATAGTTATTGAGGGTTGCCCTGGAAATCCCTGTAATTTCAATAAGTTCTTTACTGTTTAGCATGTTTCTTCCAACTAAAACCTGATAATGTTTAAGCAGTATAATTAGACTGCATAGTTAAATCAATCTGTCTAAATATACAGTCTAACTAGACTGGTGGGATCAACGCTGAAAGTGAGTGAATGGTGGGGAGCAACTGGAGAGAATTGGTGCAGGTAGAAAACAGCAGGGTAAAGGGATGGAAGCCTTGGTCAGGAACAGTTATGTTGCTCCGGGACAGAGAGCCAGGCGCTGTCAGACAAGCGAATGAGACAGGACAGTAAAGAGTGAGCAATGAGTTTTAAGAGAATTTCAGTCACAGACGCGCGCAGCATGATGGCGGAAGCCAGTGATGATGTGCAGATAGTTGATATTCGCGATGATGAATCGTTTGCTGCGGGTCATATCGACTCAGCATTTCATCTCCACAACAGCAACCTCCAACAATTCATTACCGAAGCCGATCCCGATAAGCCGTTACTGGTTTATTGCTATCACGGTCATATGAGCCAGGGGGCGGCCGCCTATCTGGCAGAACAGGGGTTTGCGGATACTTACTCCCTGGATGGGGGTTTTCAAGCCTGGTCAGAAGAAGAATCTGCGGACTGACTGGCCAGTCGCTCGGCAGCAGCTTTGTCTATCTGCCGTTTGTAAGTCATGACGGCAACCATATAGATCATATTGAGCATGGCCCAGCTGAATAGCTCGAAAGGCCAGAGTCGATGGCTGTTGGGATCAGACAAGCGGGAAAGAACGATAATACCCACCCACAGTGCCAGAACCAGCAGGGGAGCCAGGGCTGTCAGCCTCCAGCCCTCCTGCCATTGTCTACAGGCAGCAAGTGGCAGTGCTGCGCTCGCCAGGGTAACGGCCAGTACGATGACGGCGATTACCAGATTCCAGAACAGCGCACTGGTGGATTGATCTGCTTCTGCTGCCAACAAAGCCCATGGAGACAGCAGGCAAAGTATTGCAACAATGCCCAGGCTTGCAGATTTTTTTGTACAGCGAGCTGACAGAGAGTGGTAAATGGATCGTTTGAGAGCGGTCATAAGCTTGGCCAGAGGAAACCCGGCGATTAAAGCAGACACGGGCCACAACATAAAGCACGTGGATGCTGCGGCTTTCCGGGTTACACAGGTACAATAGGACTCACATTTCATACAGGGAGTAAATCATGCTTGCACGCGTTTTCTTGCCAATTGGCTTTTCAATGGTTCTGGGTTCCTGCACGGCTGTGCAGGGTACGGGTATTCCAGACGTCATCGTGGCGGAGCGTGGAGGATTTATTCCCGAAGGTATTGAGTACGACAATCGCAATGGGCGGTTGCTTACTGGTTCATTGTCTGAAGGGACTATTTATTCAATTTCAAATTCTGGTGAGTTGACTGCTGTTGCTGAAGACCCTGAAATGCCTTCATCTGTGGGAATCGAAGTGGATGAGGATGGCAACCGTCTGCTGGCTGCTGTGGCTGCCCGTGGTACTGCCGCCGGTGCCGCGAAGCTGGGTGTATTCGATTTGAGCAGTGGTGCCCGGCTGGCGTTGATCGATCTGGCGGCGACCATCGAAGATCGCCCGGCCGATGCCAGCCATTTTGCCAACGATGTGGCCATCAGCCAATCCGGCACTGCTTTTGTGACTGACACCAGCATGAATATCATTTACCGGGTTGACCGCTACTACAATGCCGAAGTCTTTCTGGATCTGGGGCGCGATTCAGGATTCAGTCTCAATGGTATCGACTACCACCCCAATGGCTATCTCATCGTCGCCGCCATGGGAACCGGTGAACTCATCCGGGTGCCAATCAACAGCCCGGAAAACTGGTCCGTAATCGAACTCGATTTCCCGGCCAGTGGTGGAGATGGCCTGGTATGGGCCGCCGACGGTGGTCTGGTGGTGACCTCCAACAATACCAGCAGGGTGCTGAAATACAGCAGCAACAACAACTGGCGCAGCGCCAGCCTCTCCGGCATGGCCCGATTCGGTGGGCAGGGCACTACCGCGGCAGCAGTTGGTAATGACATTTATGTGGTGCAACCACACTTTGCAGACCCTGAGCCACCTGTCATCTTGCGTGCGCAGTTCTAGAGCGGAGTCCATTCACAATGGTGGATTACACCGCGGCTGAAGACACCTATGGCAAGGAAGTCGAGCTCAAGTATCAGTTATATAACAGTCTGTTCCTCACCTTACCTCTGGACGCAGTGCAGCAAACTGGCCTGTTGCTTCCCTTGCTTGAAGAAGCCTGCAATGCGGGTCTGGATGAGGGAAAAAGCCCGAGACAGATCATTGAAGAGTTTTTTGCTGCGCACAAACCGGAGTTTGATGAAGACCAGCAAACCCAGTTCCTGTTCAAGGTTATTCAGTATGTAGAGCGGCAGGTGGTGCTGATCGATGCTTTGGAAGATTCTGCCTACGAATCCATTCATCACACCCAGGAGTCGAATCGCCTGCGGCAATTAACCGAACAGGTTGCAGTGGAAGGCCTGCAACAGCAGTTCGCGGAGTTGCTGCGTACCTTTGCTGTTCGCATCGTGTTAACTGCACACCCCACCCAGTTTTATCCCGGACAAGTGCTGGCCATCATCACTGATCTTACAGAAGCGGTATCCGCCAGTGACGTGGACAGGGTTCGCGATCTTCTCCAGCAATTGGGCAATACTCCATTTTTTAACAAGGTTAAACCCTCTCCTTACGAGGAAGCGGTGGAGCTGAGCTGGTATCTGGGAAACATCTTTTATGAAACGTTCAGCAGGATCATGGAAGAGATTGAAAAACTGCAGTCACTCCCGGATGAAGATCGCAGCCAGCTGTTGAATATAGGATTCTGGCCAGGAGGAGACAGGGACGGCAATCCTTTTGTTACCTGCACAGAGACCCGCCAGGTAGCCGAGAAGCTGCGTTTCATTGTGCTGGAATGCTACCGCAATGAGCTACGACTGCTTAAGCGACGCTTGTCATTTAAATCTGTTTACGAAGAGCTGGAGGCGCTGGAGCATCAATTGCAGGCGGAACTTACCGGTGAGATCGATCAGGCGTTTGAATCTGTTTCCGAGTTTCAGCAGGCCTTACGAAAAATCGCAACTGAGGTGGCAGATCGCTACCAGGGTTTGTATCTCGACAAACTAAAATCATTCCAATCGCGGGTATCCATGTTCGGATTTCACTTCGCCAGCCTGGATATCCGCCAGGACTCTCGCGTGATTCAGGCGACTCTGGATCAGATACTGGAATCCAACAGTTCCGTACTGCCCGGAGATTTCTCCAGCCTTTCAGAATCTGCACAATGGGAACAGCTACTGAACATAGAAGAAGTTATCGATCCGGCCAGCATTGACGATTCAGTGCAAAGAGACACGCTGGAATCACTGGCATTGATTCGGGACATCCAGCGCCGCAATGGTGAAAAAAGTTGCCACCGCTACGTAATCAGTAATTGTCGCGGTCCAAGAGATGTCATCAACGTCATTGCCTTGAGCAGATTGGTGGGATGGGATGCCGATGACTTCAGCCTCGACATCGTGCCCCTGTTCGAGACTATTGATGACTTGCGGCGTGCCAGGGAAAGCATGGACTCGCTATATGGAATTGCCACTTATCGCGAACATCTGCGAGGGCGAAACAATCAACAAACCGTGATGCTGGGATTTTCGGATGGTACCAAAGATGGCGGTTACCTGATGGCTAACTGGGCTATCTACCAGGCGAAAGAAGCGATAACGGACGTATCGAGAAACCAGCAGGTGGAAGTGGTTTTCTTCGATGGGCGAGGTGGACCACCGGCACGGGGCGGTGGCAGTACCTACAAGTTTTATGCTGCCCTGGGTAAAACCATCGAAAGCAATCAGATTCAGCTAACCGTGCAAGGCCAAACCATCAGTTCCTATTACGGCACTGAAGTGGCAGCCATGCACAATCTCAACCAGCTGTTGGCGGCGGGCCTGGAAAGTAACCTGTTCGACCGGCCGGAAAGGGAATTGAGCTCTGATCAACGAGATTTAATTGATCAATTGGCCACAACGTCCTACGAGAAATATCTAGGTTTCAAGCAGGATCCGTTGTTTCTCCCGTATCTGGAACAGATGAGCACCTTGCATTACTACGCTCAATCCAATATCGGTTCGCGGCCCGCAAAGCGAGGATCAAGCACTGAACTCAAGTTTGAGGATTTACGTGCCATTCCCTTCGTAGGGGCCTGGGGGCAGCTTAAACAAAATGTTCCGGGTTACTATGGCTTGGGTTCAGCGTTGAAGGCGATGGAAGACCAGGGACAACTCGATGAATGCAAGGCGCTGTACAAGGAATCCAAATTCTTTGAAGCGCTGGTTAGCAACAGTATGCAGAGCATGAGCAAGAGTATCTTCAAGCTCACCAGCTATATGCGAAATGACCCCGAGTTCGGTGATTTCTGGGAATCGATTTTCAGGGAGTACGAATTGAGTCGAGAGATGGCATTAAAGGTGTCAGGTCAAACAGTTTTGTTGGAGGACAATCCGACCAGTCAATGCAGCATCAAGCTAAGAATGCAGATCGTATTACCCTTGCTGGTCATTCAACAGTACGCGTTGATGAAAGTGCGAGAGGCAGAAACAGAGACCCAGGCTAATGCCTCTGTTTCTGTATACGAGAAGATGATAGTGCGCAGCCTGTTCGGAAACATCAACGCATCAAGGAATTCAGCCTGATCAACGGTTAGTATTTGGTGCCAGACATCCAGATATCAGCGTAATTCATCGCCTCGGCCAGATCCTGGTCGATTACTGGATCGGATTGGCCCTGGGCTTTGAGCGCCTGCTGGGTTCCGTACAATCCCCAGATGTTGTGTGGATGCTCTTGCAGGTCCAGTCGAAACTGCTGTTCGGCCCTGTCGTATGCCCCGAGGGACAGATAGGCAGCACCCAGCCAATGACGAGGCGAGAAAGGAAGAGGTTCGGGTTCGTCATAATTTAAGTTTTCGTAGTAGTCGACTGCGCGGCGAAAAGCCTCAGCGGCGGCTTCCACATTTCCCTCGCTCCAGGCAATTTCGCCATCCAGAATACCGGCCAGTGTGCCTACGATATCGGCACCCTTATGAAAGCGAAAACTGGCAGTCGTCGTATCAGCCAGCTCATTCAGTGCTTCTGCTGTAGCCCTGGCAGTTGCCATGTCATCAGACTTCAAGGCAGCATAGCCTTGTGAAAAATCATACATGCTCCTGTTGATTTCTCCGCTGGGTGCCTGTTCGATTTCCAGCACCTCGTCGAAGCGACCAAAACGAACCAGGGCCATGGCCAGCATCGCTGTGTTTCGGTTCAGCTTGGCCAGGTCTTTCGCAGCCTGAATAGCGGCGGCAGACTCTCCTCCCATGCTGGCGGCGTAATAAAGCATGGTCAGGTTGTGGGTAGGGTAGATGGCAAATCCTTCACCCAGAGCGGCTTTCTGGTCTGAATGCCAGGCTCTGGTATTGGCGCGAACCGCTTCGTGCCAGAGTCCCATTTCATTCCAGGTATGACTCGGCATATGGTTCAGATGGCTCGCACCGGGAATTTCTGTGCCAAGGAAACGCGCACAGGGTGCGGCGAGCTCTGGCCTGGTAGTGGACTCGGTGGCATGAACCAGGAGATGACAAGCTCCAGGGTGCCTGATGTCTTTTTCCAGAATATTCAGCAGCACCGCATGAAGTCGGATGACGTTTGGATCTTCGATATCCCGGTAGCCACGTCGTTCTTCCAGCAGGAATAGTGAGTCGGCATAGAGCGTGGCGAGGTCCAAATCATCAGGGTATTTGGCAGAAAGCTCAGCCATCGCTCCGGCATAGGCCTCGTCCTGTTCGCGCCGGCTTTCAGGATCGTAGTCTTCAACATAGCGAACCGACAGCGCGCGAATCATGTCTGCCTCTTTCTCGGTTGCAGAATCGATCCGCTTGAGCGCTTCCTGCAAGGCAAAATAGGCGCGTGGGGCTTCCGCCGTGGTCATCACGCCATTGAGGTAGGAGCCCCAGGCCCAGGCTTCGCCCCAATAACAGATAGCACAGTCCGGGTCGGCCAAATGAGCCTGACGAAAAGAACGTGCGGCGTCCTGCTTGGCGAACGCGTACATGAGTTGGAGACCCTGATTAAAATAATCCTGGGCTTCCTCGTTGTCCGATGAAATTTCAAAATGAAGGTCGCCCAGGACGTCAAGCATCATCGGCATCGGTTCATCGAATGCCTCGGGATAGTCAATTTCCTGTGCATGAATGCAGGTGACAAAGCCGGAGAGAAGCAGTGCAGCAATTAAGGCTGTTTTGGATTTGGAGCAAGTCATCTGAACCTTCCTGAAACTTTACAGATAATACGAGTTATAGACTGAATTCTACTGGAGCCGATGGCCCCAAGGGAATGCCGATGATTACCCAGATCATGGTCATGACAATTCCTGAAATCAATAACAGAATTGAATAGGGCAACATGGTGGCAGCCAGGCTGCCGATGCCAAACTCTTTTTGCCAGCGCTGGCAAAATACCAGTATCAGCGGAAAGTAGGGCATTAGTGGCGTAATAATATTGGTGGCACCATCACCAACACGATAGGCCGCGGTGCTCATTTCCGGACTCAATCCTATGAGCATCAGCATGGGCACCAGCACAGGAGCCAGCAATGCCCACTTGGCACTGGCCGACCCTACAAAAAGATTGATAAATGCGCCAAACAGGATAATCAACGCGAGCAAAATGGAATCTGGCAGGTTGGATCCTTCCAGCACAGCGGCCCCGTTGATGGCGAAAATCAGGCCCAGATTCGACCAGTTAAACAT
Source organism: Gammaproteobacteria bacterium (assembly GCA_040218615.1). Lineage (GTDB taxonomy): Bacteria > Pseudomonadota > Gammaproteobacteria > Pseudomonadales > Pseudohongiellaceae > UBA9145. Next base: position 181,898 of record JAVJRC010000005.1, on the reverse strand, counting down.
GGCGACAAAGTGAGCAGCAGCAAATGCCAATACCAGATAATAAGCCAGGTCTCCCATGGCCTCACTCATCATCCTCACTACATCGCGATGGTTGCTGATTGATCCAGAGGCAGAACCATAGGCCCACCCGGCAGCCAGAAACAGGACGAAGAATCCCGCTACCAGGGATTGGAAAAGCGGGTTCAATCTTGCTTCCGGGCTGGCCGTTTCATCGATAAGCGGAGTGCCAGGTCCCACACAAAGGAAAACCCAGAGTATGACGATGCCAAGCGTAGCCATTCCTGCTCGCTTCAGACCTTTGACTTCACCAGCGGATAAATCAGAGTCCGGGTCCTTGATGACGCCGGCAGTGCTGCTCTCCACTTCCCCAGGGATGATTGGAGCCAGGCGGGGCTCGATAATCTTGTCGGTGACATACCAGATCACTGGCAGGAACACGAAAGTCATGGCAATGATGAAATAGGCATTGCCGGCAATATTGGCGTCCCAGGTTGGCAGAATACTTTCGGCTGCTGCTTCGGTAATGCCGAACAACAGGGCATCCAGTTGCCCAGGCAGGAGGTTCGCAGAGAAGCCGCCAGAGACACCGGCAAATGCGGCAGCGATACCAGCGATAGGATGACGGCCGGCAGCAGCGAAAATGACCCCAGCCAGGGGAATCAACACCACGTAGGCAGCGTCTGCGGCGAGATTGCCCAGCATGCCGATGAGTGCCACTGCCGGGGTGAGCAGAATTCTCGGTGCCCGGGATACGGCACCACTCATGGCTGAAGCAAAGAGCCCGGAGCGCTCCGCGACGCCGGCACCCAGCATCACAACCAGCACATAGCCAAGGGGATGGAAGCCAGCGAATGTTTCCGGCATATCAACCAGCAGCCGCTGAATATTGGCGGCCGATAGCAGACTCTCGGCCTGCACTAATATGGGATTGCCGGCAGCATCCACCTGTGTGGGATGGGGAGCCGCCACACCGCTCATGGCAGCGAGGACGCTAATAACAACGACAGCGGCTATACACCATACAAAGATAAAAACCGGATCGGGCAGCTTGTTACCTGATTTTTCAATCCAGGCCAGGATGCCTTTCATTTCATTTGCTTGTGATTGAGTGGCGTCAGTCATCTTGAAGTATCGTCCTGTTTTTTATTCGGTCAAAGAGGTGCTCTAGCGCAACAATCGATAAAAGGCCCGGACATCTTCCAGGTACAAATCGGGTTTTTCCAGGGCTGCGAAATGACCTCCTTCCGGCATCAGGCTCCAGTGGCGCAGATCGTAGGCCGCTTCCACCCAGGTCCTCGGTGCCAGGTAGATTTCAGCCGGGAAGATGGCCACTCCAGTGGGCACATCGATGTAAGCAACCGGCTTGATCGCGGCGGTATTGCGATTTTCGTAGTAGATGCGCGTGGATGAGGTGATCGTGCGGGTAAACCAGTAAATGGAAATATTGGTCAGTATCTCGTCTTTGCTGAAGTGATCATCAAGGTCACCGTCTGCACCCTGGGGCATGTCTGACCAGCCATGAAATTTTTCGGCAATCCATGCAGCCAGTCCGGCTGGCGAATCAGTTAAAGCATATCCTAAGGTCTGGGGCTTAGTTCCCTGAATCTGTTGGTAACCTACCTCATTTTGCATATAGGATCGCCGCGCTTCCATCAAGGCAAGTTCATCCGGATCAGCCGCCTCTCTCAGCTCTGCATCTTGCGGTGGGCCAGCAATAATCATGTTGGAATGCAGGCCAATCAGTCGTTCGGGGTAGTGGTTGGCCAGATGTCGATTGATGATGGCGCCCCAGTCGCCACCAGCGAGTGCGTACTGCTCGTAGCCCAGTTGCTCCATCAGTTGCGCGAGTAGCAGGGCGATCCGCTCTGGGCTGTAGCCTGGGTCATCGGGAATTCCGGAAAACCCAAAGCCAGGCAGAGAGGGTGCGATGATGTGAAAGCTGTCCTCGCGGTTGCCATCGTGTTGCTGTGGCTCGGTGAGGGGGCCGATTATCTTGGAGAACTCGCTTACGGATCCTGGCCAGCCGTGCACCAGCAGCAGGGGAATGGCATCGGGATTGGATGAGCGCTGGTGGATAAAATGCATCTGCAAATCATCCACATAAGTAGTGAAATTATCGAACTGGTTTAATTGGGCTTCCTGGCTTCGCCAGTCGAAATCATTTCGCCAGTACTCGACCAGTTCACGCAGATACGCTAGGTCGGTGCCATATTCCCAACTGGTGTTATCCAACTGGTCGGGAAAACGGGTATTGTCCAGACGGCGTTGGAGATCGGCGATGTCAGCGTCTGGAACATTGATAGTAAAGGCTTCGATTGCCGGATTGTTGCTGGCCATTTTGTTGTTTTCCACCATAGCAATTGTACTGGGGCCGGTGATCGAAAGCTCAACCAGATCAGTGGCCTGTACGGAAGTGTTCAAATCTGTGCTGATGTCATTCGCCAGGGAAGCCGTACATGAGATTCCAAAAATGAACAGGGTAGTGCGTGATAGCAGGGTGTGAATAGCAGATTGAATAAGGTGTGGCTGCATTGAATTAATCCAGGGTCAGGTTGATTCGGGACAAGGGTAACCCCATATTGCAGTACAATGGGTCCTGACAGTGAATTTTTTTCGCCTGTTAATAGTTGGAGTTCCTTAATTTTTTCAATGGTAATTCCCTGATCGCAAAGCCATTGGACGGGCCGGCAGACCAGTGATCATGGGCTGAAGATCATGCCCCATTCACTTTTGCCAGGCAACCTGCGTGAATTTATAAGCTGAGAACTATGTTATCGAATTTTGGTAAGAAATCACTTGAACTACCCGACGCGAATTCGGCCTTGCCGGATCGTCCTTCCCCGGTGGAGTTCAATCCCACTCACTTTGTTAACGGCAACAATATTGTCGAGCCGGTGCCTGCAAATCTGCAAAAGGCGGTGTTTGGCCTTGGCTGTTTCTGGGGCGCCGAGAGAATGTTCTGGGAATTGCCTGGTGTTTACAGCACTGCCGTGGGATATGCAGGAGGGCATACAGCGAACCCCAGCTACGAGGATGTATGCAGTGGCAAAACCGGTCATACGGAGGTCGTACTGGTGTTTTTTGACCCAGCTAAAATCGATTTTGAACAATTGCTGGCTGCATTCTGGGAAGCTCATGACCCGACCCAGGGCATGCGGCAAGGCAATGACAGGGGCACCCAGTATCGCTCAGCCATCTATGTCCTGGACGAAGAACAGAAGCGTCTGGCTGAAGCCAGCCAGGCTTCCTACCAGAGCGCTTTAGATGAAATCAATAAGGGGCCAATAACGACCGAAATCAAATTGTTGGACCAATTTTTTTATGCTGAGGATTATCACCAGCAATATCTGGCCAAGAACCCCAATGGTTACTGTGGTCTCGCTGGCACCGGCGCCTGCTATAAACCGGCAGAGGCGGCAGGTCCCTAGATTGCTGGCAGCCGGAAGAATTCCCTGATATCTGATTCTTTCTCCATGGCATCTTCATAGCCCAGTTTGATCAGGGCATTGCAAAAGCCTGACTCGAACAGGATCAGACTCAATATGGTGCCTGACCCACTGGGCTTGATATATCGGGAGAGGGGTTTGGGCAGCTCCTCGTAGTATTCAATCGCCACCCTGTTCAGTTCCCTGGAAGGAGAAATTTCCAACAGTTCCACTTCAAACATGGCGTGGCTTAGCTGCTCCTGGTGTCTGGGTGGGACATAGGGAATTACTTCATTCATATGCTTGAGAAAAACCAGATCGTTCTCGAGCGTGTCGACAAAAGCGCTGTTGAGCAAGTGCCCGACCATTTGCCACAAGCCCGGCGGCTCGCTCATTTCTTCTTCCAGGGGTTGAGTAGTGCGATTGCCACTTACTCCAATTGCCAGCAGCCGGCGCGCGCCCAGGTGCAAGGCAGTGCTGGTGGGAGCCAGTTGACGGATAGCACCATCTCCATAATATTGCGGGCCGATTTTAACCGGAGGAAAGATCAGGGGAATGGCTGAGGATGCCATCAGGTGATCCAGTCCCAATTCCGAGCGGCGTCCAATTCGATGAGGACCCGACCAGTCCTCAATGCCTTGCATGGCCTGATAGAAAGAGACCGATTCGCCCGACCCAAATGCTGATGCTGTCACACTGATGGCGTCGATCAGGCCCACATCGATATTGTGCTGAATCCTGTCGAAACGAATGACCCGGGAAAGCAGAACCGCTAATGGACTGTTGTCAAAAATGGCCACGGGCTTGTCTTTCTGCTTGTTACTGCTGATGACCGACAGCAGCACACTGGAGGCGCTGCCCAGCAGGTTCCCGGATTCAGGGCTATAGACCTGCTCGCTGCTCAGGTTGCGCCAGATATACTCGAGGCTACGCACAGCGGTACGAAAACGCCAGGCATGAGATGCCAGTGAAACCGCATTGAGCGCACCGGCTGAAGTACCGGCGATCACATGAAACGGATTAGGGCTTTCTTTAGGGAGCAGTTGAGCAATAGCCCGTAACACCCCGATTTGGTAGGCGGCTCGAGACCCGCCGCCAGAGAGCAACAGGCCCGTACGCGGGTCGTTACGGACTGGGAGAATTGCGCTTTCCATTGGTTGCGGGGTTACTGCTCCTGCACTGAACTGTGACTGCACCAGGTAGGTGAATGCCTGACTGCAATTCTTTCAGACTCAAAGGTATACCGCTACAACTAACACGGATTGAAACAATCTGGGCCCTGGCTTAATCCTTGAGGCCATTGGTAGTGGCTCAGTTTGAAATTGAATACCGAGGTTGGTCGGATAAGGCCAGTGATATTTTCAAACTGAGCCACTACCAGGCCATTGCTGTAGTAGCATTAAGCAGAAGCATCAAATAGTTTGTACAATCATTGCCAATCCAGTTTGCAGATGAAAAGCACGGTATGGCAAACAGTTACAACAGGAAATTATTGTGGCACAACAAAAGAAACAGGCGAGTATCGATCCTCTGGTGATAGCAATCTCATCCCGGGCCCTGTTCGATCTCGCTGAAAGCCACCAGGTTTATGAGAATGAGGGTTTGGATGCCTACCAGGAATACCAGATCGACCATGAAGATGAACCATTGCAACCCGGCGATGCTTTTGCCCTGGTGCAGAAGTTATTGCGACTGAATGAACAGCTGGAGGAATCGCCAGTTGAGGTGATTCTGCTGTCTCGCAACAGTGCAGATACCGGTTTAAGGATTTTCAACTCTATTCAGCACTATAAGCTGAATATTTCACGGGCAGCCTTCTGTGGTGGCGACAGTCCCTATCGCTATATCTCAGCATTTAACAGTCATCTCTTTCTTTCCACCGATGGCGCAGACGTTCGCCATGCCCTTGAACTAGGCGTCGCTGCCGCCACCATCCTGCCTTCCAAGAAGCCTACCGTGGAGCGGGAATTGTTGAAAATCGCCTTTGATGGGGACGCGGTCATCTTTTCAGATGACTCAGAAAAGATCTTTAAAGACAAAGGCCTGGAAGCGTTTACCAGGAATGAACAGGAAGCCGCCAATGAACCGCTTGCTGGCGGCCCGTTCAAACCATTCCTCCATGCCCTGCAACAAATTCAGCGAGGCTTCGCCCCGGGCGAGGCGCCAATTCGAACCTGCCTGGTAACTGCTCGCGCCGCGCCAGCTCATGAAAGAGTGGTAAGGACATTGCGCGCCTGGAATATACGCATCGACGAATCGTTGTTCCTCGGCGGTTTGGACAAAGGGGAATTCTTGCAGGCCTTCGATGCGGATGTATTTTTCGATGACCAGCAGGGCCACTGTGATTCTGCCCGTAACCATGTGGCAACCGGCCATGTGCCCCATGGTGTTGCCAATGTGGAACCGGCTAAGTAAGACTGTAGAAAAGGCCAAGCGAGAGCAGAATCAGGATTAACAGGCGTTGCAACAGCAGTTCCGGTACCTGGTCGCTGATTCGTGAACCCAGGTTAATGGCTGGCAGGGATCCCACCAGCAGGCTGACCAGTAGCAGCAGGTCCACATAGCCCGCCACCAGATAGCCCAGGCCAGCAATAAGAGTCAAAGGCACTGCATGGGCGATATCAGTGCCGATGATACGAACCGCTGGCGTCGTGGAGTAAATAACCAGCAAAATTGCAGCACCGAATGCGCCTGCGCCGACTGAAGAAAGGGTCACGCAGACCCCCAACAGCAAGCCCATGATCCAGGTTGCCACTCCCTGGTTGTTTTGCACCGCCTGCATCAACAGGCGGGGCTTCTTTTCTATTGCATTTAATCTTAATTTTTCTCTAAATATCAATATAATAGCGGTTACTATTAACATAGTACCTAAACTTTTGGTGAGTATGGTTTCAAATTGTGTGGATTGCTGGAAACTGGAGTCCAGCAGCAACCAATGCAACAGTACCGACACCGGAATACTCCCGGCAGCCATCAAGCCCACGATCCGCCACTGGACATTGCGACGTCGATGATGGGAGAAGGCGCCGCCTGCCTTGGTAACCGCCGCGTAGAGCAAGTCTGTTCCGATGGCCACCGGCGCCGGGTAGCCGAAGACCAGCAATAGTGGCGTCATCAACGATCCGCCGCCGACTCCGGTAAGACCGATGGCGAAGCCAACTGCGGCACCCGCCAGAATGTGCAGTATAAATTCCATATAAGTTATTGATTCTAATGAAGGGTTAAAAGAAGGAAGGCTTGCCCAGGAGGCTATTATTGTTGGTTTTCTATTATTCCGAAAAAGAATATTTTAGAATATCGTAATAACCAACCAGTATATAAATCGCTTGCCTGGCTGCTGGTCCAGGCGGGGACCAGAATCCATGAAGCTGCAGCAGCTACGCTATATCCGCGAGGTCGCCCGCAATAACCTCAATGTCTCCCAGGCCGCCCAGGCTCTGTTCACCTCCCAGCCGGGTGTCAGCAAGCAAATACGGGCACTGGAGGCGGAGCTGGGTGTCGATGTGTTTGCCCGTCATGGCAAACAACTCACTCACATTACCGAAGCTGGCCAGGCAATTCTGCGTAGCGTCGATGAAATCGTGCAGCGCGTGGACAACATCGAGGCCATTGCCCGTGAGTTCACCGATGATCGGCGAGGATCCCTCTCTATCGCCACCACCCACACCCAGAGCCGCTATGTGCTGCCTGCCGTGATCTCCCGCTTTATGGAGCGGTTCCCGGAGATTTCGCTGCACATGCACCAGGGAACGCCCATGCAAATCTCGGAATTGGCAGCCAATGGTACGGCAGACTTCGCTATCGCCACCGAAGCGATGGAATTGTTCAAGGACCTGGTCATGTTGCCTTGCTATTCATGGAATCGCGTCGTGCTGGTACCAAAATCTCATCCATTGGTTACAGAAACTCCCTTAACACTTAGTAATTTAAATAAATATCCATTGGTCACCTACACCTTTGGATTCACTGGCAGATCCAAGTTGGACGAGGCTTTTCAGCGGGAAAACCTGGTCCCCAAGGTGGTCTTTACTGCGGCCGATGCCGATGTCATCAAGACTTATGTGCGCCTGGGGCTGGGAGTGGGCATCGTCGCCAAAATGGCCTATGACCCGGGCCTGGATCAGGACCTGGTGGCCGTGGATGCCAGCCACCTGTTTGAACCCAGTGTCACCAGTATCGGTTTCAGGCGGGACTTTTTCTTCAGGAGTTATATGTTTGATTTTATTGAAATGTTTGCTCCTCATCTGGAAAAGGAACTGGTGCAGGAAGCCAGCCAGATGAGCGCAGAAGGAGATCGGGCAGCCCTGTTCAGAGACCTGGAATTGCCGGAACAGCGGGGCTGCTAGCCTAATCGGGTTCTTTGGCTTCCACCGGATCGAGGTTACCCCGGTGCAGGCCACATTCCTTGATGGTCGCTTCCTCCCACCACCAGCGACCCTCACGCTCATGTTGGCCCGGCCCAATGGCCCTGGTGCACGGCTCACAGCCGATGCTCACAAAGCCCCGGTCATGCAAGGGGTTGTAAGGTATTTCCAGCATCCGTATATGATCCCAGACCTGGCTGGAGCTCCAGTTGGCAAGCGGGTTCAGTTTCAATACCTGGTGACTCTCGCTGGAAAAGCTGGAATCCACCTCCACAGTGGGAATTTCCTTGCGGGTAGGGCTCTGATCCTGCCGCTGACCGGTCGCCCAGGCATCCATGTTACGCAGGTAGCGACCCAGGGGTTCCACCTTGCGAATATGGCAGCATTCTTCGTGCCCATCCTCATAAAAGCTATACAATCCTTTGTTTTTTATTAGCTTATCAAGCTTTTCCCTGTCAGGGTGAATGATGTCGAGGTCCAGCTTGTAGTGGGTTCGTACCTGTTCCACAAAACGCAGGGTCTGCGGGTGCAGTCGGCCTGTATCGATACAGAAGAAAGCGGGGGGATTGCTGAGTTTGCTGGCGAAATGTACGAGCAGTACGTCCTCTGCACCGCTGAAGGCTATGGCCAGGCGAGGTACGGCCTCACTCATGGTGGTGAGGATCTGGAGCGGGTCCTGCTGTTGAAGCTGTTGGTTGAGCTCGGCAACTTCGCTTGGCGCAAGCATGGGTCGATTCCTTTCCTGACGGGTGCGTGTCGTGCAGACCATTTGTGGGCCGGACATCATACAGGCCATCGGCGCGGCTGCAACAGCGGCGCCATTTTCAGTCAAATCCGGGTGCTGGTAAAGGGTCAAACAGCTTTTTTGTGTCAATGTTCCACGGCGACACAGACAATGTTCCACGTGAAAAAACTTCAATAATATTAGGTAGTTAGACAGTCTAAATGATTGTGGCCCCTAAATCTGGCACCTGGTCTTTGTAAACATCTCAAGATGTGGGCCGCACTGGGTGGCCTGCCACTGATATCTGGTGTCACCGGTTGAGGAATTCTGCTAAATTCCCCGGTTGTCTAAATACCTAGAACAGGGAGTTGTAATTCAAATGGAACTAGCCTGCCTTGACCTGGAAGGGGTCCTGATTCCAGAGATCTGGATCGGCTTTGCCGAAAAGACTGGAATCGATGCCCTGCGCGCTACAACCCGTGATATACCTGACTATGATGTGCTGATGAAGCAACGCCTGGCGATTCTGGCTGAGCATGAGTTGGGGTTGCCAGATATCCAGGAGGTCATCGCCACCATGGCCCCTCTGGACGGCGCCGCGGAGTTTGTATCCTGGTTAAAGGAAAGGTTCCAACTCATTATTTTGTCAGACACTTTTTACGAATTCTCCCAGCCACTAATGCGCCAGCTGGATTTCCCGACCCTGTTTTGCCATCGCCTGGTTGCTGACGAAAAAGGGGCCATCGTGGACTACAAGCTGCGTCAGGCGGACCCCAAGCGGCAGTGCGTCAAGGCTTTCCATGGGTTGAATTACCGGGTGATCGCAGCCGGGGATTCATACAATGACACCACCATGCTGGCAGAAGCTGACGCTGGCATCCTGTTCAGGGCTCCAGATAACGTGATCGAGGAATTTCCGCAGTTCCCGGCCGTGGAAACCTACGACGAGCTCCGTGGGGAGTTTCTCAAGGCCAGCGAGCGTGACCTGAACCCGTAAGTGACCTTACCCGGCCTCAGCCAGGATCAGACTGCCCTGGTTCACCAGTGCCAGTAGCAACTCTTGCCAGGCCCCTGCATCAACAGGAACAATTTCACCGACAGATTCGGTACTTGCATCACAAAGTGCGATAACCGCGTCAATATTAGCCCGGGGCTGTTCATAAGCCTCACCGTCTACAAACACCAGCAAACTAGTGTCTTCTGGCTGCAGCCAGGCGAACCGTGATGCGCTGTGCCGTAGCAGAGGGGAATTGGCCTGACGCAAGCTTGCCAGTTTCCCTGGCGACAAGGGCGGATCTGCTGGGATGAACAGATCGGCGTAGCGCGGGGTGGTGACCAGGCTGCCAAAGGCCCGATAGAAGTGCTGCTGTTGGTTTAGCTCCTCCCTTAGCCGCTGCCATAGCTGCTCCAGCTGAGACGCGTCAATTTCGCTACTGTAGCGGGGAGCCTTCGCCTGTTCATCGCGGTAGCGGTTAAAGCTGCTTTGCTGCTCAATAGCCAGGTCACTCAGGGTTTCCAGCAGTTCTCCATGGGAAGGGGCCCTGAATCCGATCGAGTAGCAGAGGCCGGGATCAATGGCTGTACCCCAATGACCATAACCGGGCGGTATATAGAGTACGTCTCCATATTCCATTGTAACTTCTTGTTCTGCTTCAAATTTTTTGAGTAGTTTCAATCCAGAGTCGAGCACCTGCAGACTCTCCTGGGAGCACAGGCCGCCCAGCTTCCAGGTTCTCTTGCCGGCACCTTGCAGCAGGAAGACATCATACTGATCGAAATGTGGACCGACACCACCGCCCGGGACCGCGTGGGACACCATGACATCATCGATGCGCCAGGCAGGCAGGAATGAAAACAGGTTTTTGAGTTCTGCAACCGCTGGCACCCAAAGATCAACTGCCTGTACCAGCAGGGTCCAGTCTCTTTCTGGCAAATCGAGGAAATCCTGTTCCTGAAACGGGCTATGACGCAGCGTATAGCCGCCAGCCCCGTTGTTCGCTACCAGCCGACTCTCAGTGCCTGCTTCAAGCGCCAGGCCAGCCAGTTCCTCCGCATCGAGAGGTTCATCAAATTCACCGCAGAAATTCTTTATAAGTACCGGTTTTTGCTGCCAATTGCTCTCCAGGAAAGCATTGGTGTCAAAGCTGGGATTACGCTGGGGAGCGCTCAAATTGCCAGGGCCTGCTCGGTGGCATTGCCAATATAGGCACGAGGGGTGAGCTGCAGCAGCTCTTCCCTGGCTGAATCAGGAATATCGAGGGATTTGATAAAGGTCTGCAGGGTTTGCTGGTCAATGCCCTTGCCACGGGTGAGTTCCTTGAGTTTTTCATAGGGCTTCTCCACGCGGTAGCGGCGCATCACAGTCTGTACCGGCTCAGCCAGGATCTCCCAGCAGTTATCGATATCGGCATCGATGGCTGCCGCATTTAGTTCCAGCTTACCCACTCCCTTGAGCAGTGACTGGTAAGCGATCTGGCTCTGGGCCAGGCCGCTACCCAGATTGCGCAGTACGGTGGAGTCGGTGAGGTCCCGTTGCCAGCGGGAAATGGGCAGCTTTGCTGCCAGGTGCTGCATGGTGGCGTTGGCCATGCCCAGGTTTCCCTCAGCATTCTCGAAATCAATCGGGTTGACCTTATGGGGCATGGTTGAGGAGCCGACTTCCCCCGGTACGGTCTTCTGACGGAAGTAGTTGAGGGCAATATAGCCCCAAATATCTCTAGCAAAATCAATCAGTACTGTATTAAACCTACACAAACAGTCGAAGAACTCAGCCAGATAGTCATGGGGTTCGATCTGGGTGGTATAGGGGTTCCAGTCCAGCCCCAGGCCCGTCACAAACTTTTCTGCCAGATCCGGCCAGTCCACATCGGGATAGGCAGCCAGATGGGCGTTGTAATTGCCCACGGCACCATTAATCTTGCCCAGGATGGGGCAGGCTGCCAGCTGTTGTTGCTGGCGGCGCAGGCGATAGGCCACATTGGCCAGCTCCTTGCCCACGGTAGTTGGTGAAGCTGGCTGGCCATGGGTACGGCTCAACATGGGCTGGCCGGCATGGGTTTTCGCCATGTCGGTGATGGCATCAACGATGCCAGCCAGGGCAGGCAGCAATACCTCGGTTCGAGCGTCGGCCAGCATGAGTGCATAGGCCAGATTGTTGATGTCTTCAGAAGTGCAGGCAAAGTGGACGAATTCCAGATGGACTCGAAGCTCTTCCTCATCTTCAAGTTTTTCTTTAATAAAGTACTCTACTGCTTTGACATCATGGTTAGTTTTCTTTTCTATATCTTTGATTCGTTGAGCATCTTCAAGGCTGAAATCCTCGTGCAGGGCGTGCAGGCGATCCTGCTGGTCCTGGCTCAGGTGGTCCAGTTCTGGCACGTCCTCGCTGTTCGCCAGTTGCACCAGCCAGTTGATTTCCACCTTTACCCGATAGCGCATCAGCCCGAATTCACTGAAGTAGGGGGCCAAGTTCGCGCATTTGCTGCGATAGCGCCCATCCATAGGAGAAAGGGCCATCAATGGGCTTAGTACTTCTTCACTCATAGTTTATTTTCCCGAACTGTCTTGTTGGACCGGCGCGATGAGCTTTCTGCGGATCCCGGCAGCCGTTTCCTTGATGCGTTTACGATGGATCACCAGTCGCCAGCGTCTTCCTCCTAACTGATACCACAGGACAGCCGAGCGGATGCCCGCCAGAAGCAGCGCGCGAATGCTGTTGGCGATGTGATCATTTTTCAAATTATCGATCTTTCCCTGAACCTGCACGCGAAAGGTGAGGGTGCTAATTGTATCCTGATACAGGTTCGCAAGCTGCTGCAATATACGCTCCTGGTGGGACCGCTGGCTCGATGCCCCGTCTTCCTCCAGATCGTCGATTCTGCCTGGCAGCGGGTCCAGATACTGCAGGCGCCGACGCAGCGTATCCTGCATCTCATCATCTTCCAGCAGCTTGTTGCGCAGCAGCATAATGCCATTTGTGTAGCGGATCACTTCCCCGAGGGAGCGCACACGATCGCTGCCAAACATATCTTGAATCGTTTGAAATCCGCGACTTAGGGCGGATAGGTCAGGATAGACATCATCAATAGACTGTGGATCCAGCACCAGCAAGGGATTGATGCAGGCCGCTAACTGATCCTGGGCTGCCTCGCCCTCGTGAGCAAGATCCCTGACCAGCACAGCACTTTGCACCATGGTGGCAAGCGCGATTTGCTGTTGCTCCCAACTAGTTAGGCTGGCGGCTGAAAGCATTGATAATAGCCCCTCCCAGGCATCGGTTCTGCTGATAAAAAACCACGTATTGACCAGGAGTTACGGCACGCTGCGGCTCGTCAAACTGCACAGCGATCTGCCCATGACTGCCGCAGACAGAAACCGTGCAGCTCTGGTCAGTTTGTCGGTATCTGATCTTGGCACTGCAGCGCAATGGGAAATCAGGGCCTTTCGGGCTGATCCACGCGGCTGGATTGGCAGTGAGAGAAGATGAAAATAAATCTTTGCTTTCATTGCCTTGTGAAACAATTAACACGTTTTCGTTTAAGTCTTTATCCACCACGTACCAGGGCGCTTCGGGTCGGTTTTTTACACCGCCGATGCCGAGTCCCTGGCGCTGGCCCAGGGTGTAATACATTAGCCCTGCATGCTGGCCAACACGCTGCCCGTCCACCGAGCGAATTTCGCCAGGTTGCGCTGGCAGGTAATTCTGCAGGAAGTCCTTGAACTTGCGCTCTCCGATGAAACAGATGCCAGTGCTGTCCTTCTTGTCATGGGTACGAAGCGCCAGGTCGGCAGCAAGACGCCTTACCCGGGACTTTTGCAGGTTGCCAACCGGAAACAGGCTTTGACTCAGACACTGCTCGTTGACTTCACAAAGAAAATAACTCTGGTCCTTGTTAGCATCCACTCCTTTGCATAACCAGGTGCCATCGGTCGTGTCATGCCTCTGTACATAATGGCCGGTGGCAATATAGTCCGCTCCCAACTCCCTGGCATACTCCAGAAAAGCCTTGAATTTGATTTCCCGGTTACAAAGCACATCCGGATTAGGGGTCCGGCCCGCCTGATATTCGGCGAGGAAGTGTGCGAACACATTATCCCAGTATTCCGCTGAGAAATTCGCTGTATGTAGTTGAATATTCAGCTTTTCACAGACTGATTGCGCATCGGCGAGATCCTCTTTGGCGGTGCAATACTCGGTGCCATCGTCTTCTTCCCAGTTCTTCATGAACAGGCCTTCGACCTGGTAGCCTTGCTGCTGCAACAGATAGGCAGCAACGGAGGAGTCCACCCCGCCAGACATGCCGACAATGACACGAGTCGCACCCGGATCAGGCGCACTGTAATTGTTGATTTCCACAGTCATGATTTAAATATAGATAGGGAAAAGTACTGTCCCTGGCAGTAGTCCTCGATTGCGCGCCAGACCATAGGGCTTCGCAGCTCCGCTTGCAAGCCTTCTACCTGTTCGCGGGTCAGCCACACCGCTGCCTCGATATCGGTATCCAGCGGCTGCTCACTCTGTTGTCTTACGGCCGCCGCGATAAAGCAGTGCCTTACATAAGAAATGCCGTTTTCAGCGGCATCATGCTGGTAAGTGCCCAGGTAGTGGGTCAGTTCAACCTGCCAGCCGGTTTCCTCCAGTGTTTCGCGAATCGCTGCCTGCTGCACGGATTCTCCGGTTTCTACGTGGCCAGCGGGCTGGTTGTAAACGGTCTTGCCGGCACTGGATTCTTTAACCAGGAGAAACCTGTCGGCTTCACAAACTACGGTGGCGACGGTGACATGGGGTAGCTCATTCATAAGACTCAGTTAATTCCCTATGATGGAATGTGTTTTCAATCAGCATGATAAATCAAACAGCTAATTTATTTTCTACGAGCAGAGCTTTAGCTGCACCAGAGAAAAGGTGATAATAAGCGGCTCCGGATTTCAGGCAATAGTCATGAGCAATCAACTAACCCATCTCGATCAGGAAGGAAACGCCAACATGGTAGATGTGGGCGACAAAGCAGAAACCCAACGGGTGGCTGTTGCCAGTGGGTTTGTACAGATGGACAAGAAAACGCTGGAACTGATTGCGGAAGGGGGACACAAAAAAGGAGATGTGCTCAGCGTGGCCCGAATCGCCGGTATCCAGGCTGCCAAGCAATGTGCCTCACTGATTCCCCTGTGCCATCCATTGCTGCTGAATTCGGTTAAAGTGGAACTGAGTCTTGATCACGACAAGCAGCGGGTAGCAATCCAGGCCACCTGCAAGGTGAGTGGTAAAACCGGAGTAGAGATGGAGGCCCTGACCGCTGTTTCGACCGCGGCGCTAACCATTTACGACATGTGCAAGGCGGTAGACAAGAACATGGTGATAGGCGGCATTCACCTGCTGGAAAAAACCGGAGGCCGCAGCGGCCATTTCAAGCGCATTGAAGCGGTTTAACAAGCTAACAGGACTGGGCAATACATGCTGAATATTCACTACTTTGCATCTGTGCGTGAAGCATTGAAGAGGGACAGGCAAGAACTGGCGATACCTGATTCAGTCTCCACCGTTGCTGAACTGATAGAGCATCTCTCGGCAAAGGATCCGGCATTCAAGACTCTGCAACAGTCCTCAAATGGATTGCTGGTGGCGGTAAATCAAACAGTTGTAGATAACAGCTACAAGTTATCTGAAGGTGATGAAGTCGCATTCTTTCCACCGATGACCGGAGGCTGAAGCAGCGTGTCTGAGAGCGGCGACATCAGTGTGCAGCAGCAGGCGTTTGACCTGGCGGCCGAGTATGTTGCCTTGCGCGAAAGAGCGGGTGATGCAGGTGCCATCGTGACCTTTACCGGCCTGGTCCGGGAGATCTACAACCCGCAAGTCCAGGACGGGGTAGCAGAAGAATCCCCAATCCAGTCCCTGTTTCTCGAACACTACCCGGGTATGACAGAAAAATGTTTGCAGGACATCCTGGAGCAGGCTGCCGGGAAATGGCCACTGCTGGCCGCCCGCATTATCCACCGCGTGGGCAAACTCAATCCGGGTGAGGAGATAGTCTTTGTGGGGACAGCCAGCGCTCATCGGCAGGCTGCATTCGATGCTGCACAGTTCATGATGGATTATCTGAAAAGCAACGCGCCATTTTGGAAAAAGCAGAGCACTGCGGACGGCACTCACTGGGTAGATAGCCGACAGAGTGATGCAGACGCGATCAAGCGCTGGCAGTAGTGCCAGAGACCGGTCTGAATTAAGCGGAGCTTGCCTGGACTTCCAGTTGCCGCCATTGCCCGGGCTCGAGTGTGCCCAAATCCCACTGATCGATCCGGGTTCTAACCAGGCGCAGTGTGGGAAAGCCCACGGCAGCAGTCATCCTGCGTACCTGTCTGTTGCGTCCTTCACGAATTGAAATCTCTATCCAGCTGGTAGGAATCTGTTTGCGGTAACGCACGGGCGGTAGACGGGGCCAGAGATCAGGCTCAGGAATTGCTTTAACTTTTGCTGGCAAAGTCATGCCATCTTTAAGCTTCAGTCCTGATGCCAATCGCTTGATTGCATCTTTGTCGATTTCGCCGTCAAGCTGCGCGAGGTAAGTCTTGAATTTCTTGTAGCGAGGGTCGCTGATTTTCTGCTGAAGCTTTCCGTCATCCGTCAGCAGCAGCAATCCTTCCGAGTCTTTATCCAGGCGGCCAGCCGGGTAGACGTCAGCAATGGAAATATAATGCGCCAGAGTCTGTTCAGGAATATCTCCTGAAAATTGAGAGAGCACACCGAAAGGCTTGTTAAATAATATCAGTGTCGACATGCACCTGACGCGGCCTGGTTATTCTCCGGGCGTGCGAAACCCCCACACGGTAATCCGCACAGGATTGAATCCAAATCGAAAAGTGTCACAAGGGGAAGAGCCAGAATGGCGAACCAATCCGGTTATTGACACGATTTCGTTGTTTACTCAGCGGCGGCGGCGCTTTCTTCAGCAGCAATCGGTGCTTCTGGTTCTGCAGTCGCAGGGCTACTGTCGCCAGCAGAATCAGCACTTTCTGAGATGGGTTTGATATTGGCTGCATGCAGCCCTTTTGGACCCTCAACGGTGTCAAACGATACCAGCTGTCCAGCCTTTAGCGTTTTGTAACCTTCCATGCCAATCGCCGAATAGTGAGCAAATAAATCGTCACCTCCGTCATCTGGCAAGATAAAGCCGAATCCTTTCGCGTTATTGAACCACTTAACCTGCCCGGTACTCATGTGTTACTCCGTGCTTGTTATTATTTATTTTAATTTTTGGTCGGCGACTCCAGCCGCCTTTTTTGTTAGATGGTCGGACCACCTACCTGACGCTATACACCAAGAAAAATGGAATGTCAAAACTTAACGACCGGTATTGCCACGACAGACCCGGGCTCAGGGCTTGAATTTTCCTACACAGGCCCCATTACTAGGGCGTGTCGGCGAACTTTTCCAATTCTTCACAGAACTGTCTAAAGCACTTATCATGGGTGCTGATCCGACCTGAAATATCTGTTCGTAGACACTACTGAAATCCACAGTTCGTCCGATGCCATGAGTATGTATTCCAAATTTTCAGACACCATACAGATGAGTAAATTACCCATGCGGCCGCACGGATCCCAGGACGACGAACAGGGGACGGGTGATGCCGGGTTCGAGACCGTTGCGGACAAGCCCAAACTCAAGCAACCGCCAATGTACAAGGTAGTGCTCATCAATGATGACTACACGCCCATGGATTTCGTCGTCGACGTGCTGCGCTCATTCTTCAATATGAATGTGGAGAAGGCCACGCAGATCATGCTCAAGGTGCATACGGAAGGAAAAGGAGTTTGCGGGGTCTATAGTAAGGATGTAGCTGAATCCAAGGCTGCACAGGTCAACGATTATTCCCGAGAATGTGAACAACCACTACTTTGTTCGGTTGAAGTTGATAGATAGTACTCTCAACCACTACGCAGGCAGAATCTGACATCATGTTAAGCAAAGACCTAGAAGCAACACTGAATTACGCATTCAAGGGTGCGCGCAAGAAACGGCATGAATTCATGACCGTTGAGCATTTGCTGCTTGCGCTACTTGATAATGAGGTGGCGTCCAGCGTGTTACTGGCCTGTGATTGCGACCTTAGCCGACTGCGGGGCGAACTGATTGACTTCGTGGACGCCACGACGCCACTGATACCCGAGTCTGAGACCTCCCGTGAAACGCAACCGACCCTGGGGTTTCAGCGAGTCCTGCAGCGGGCAGTTTTTCATGTGCAATCCTCAGGCAAGCGGGAAGTCACTGGTGCCAATGTGTTGGTGGCAATTTTCAGCGAGCAGGAGAGTCAGGCAGTCTACTTTCTCAAGCAGCAGGATATCGCTCGCATCGATGTCGTGAATTACATTACTCACGGCATTTCCAAAATTCCTGGCCACGCCGGGGACAATGAATCGGCTCCGGAACAAGCAGACGAAGAAGCAATTGGCGATGCTTCGGGTAGTGCGCTGGACAGCTTTGCAACAAACCTCAATACCGAAGCAGAAAGTGGGCGAATTGACCCCTTGATTGGCCGCAACGATGAAGTCACCCGCGTCATTCAAATTTTGTCCCGCCGCCGAAAAAACAACCCATTACTGGTAGGTGAATCAGGCGTGGGAAAAACTGCTGTAGCAGAAGGGCTGGCCAAACTCATTGTTGAGCAAGATGTGCCAGAGGTACTTAAGGACAACGTTATTTACTCACTGGATCTTGGTGCGCTGTTAGCAGGTACCAAATATCGGGGTGATTTCGAAAAGCGATTCAAAGCACTGCTGGCCGAGTTGAAGAAGAACGAAAATGCCGTTCTCTTTATCGATGAGATCCACACCATTATTGGCGCAGGTGCTGCCTCAGGTGGAGTGATGGATGCCTCCAACCTGCTCAAGCCAGTTTTAACATCGGGCCAGTTACGTTGTATAGGTTCCACCACCTACCAGGAGTACCGCGGCATCTTTGAGAAGGACAGGGCACTATCGCGCCGTTTTCAGAAAATTGATGTCGACGAGCCTGATGTAGATACAACCTACCAGATTCTCAAAGGGCTAAAGTCTCGGTTCGAGGAGCATCATGATCTCCGTTACAGCGACAAGGCACTCAAGGCTGCTTCGGAACTCGCCGGCCGTTATATCAATGACCGTTACATGCCTGACAAAGCCATCGACATCATCGATGAAGCAGGCGCGTACCAGCGCTTACAGCCTGCCAGTAAAAGGAAGAAACTGATCAATGTCACGGACATGGAGAAAGTCGTGGCAGCCATCGCAAAAATACCACCCAAGCACGTTTCCAATTCAGATATTGATGCCCTGAAAAACCTGGAAGGCAATTTGAAAATGGTGGTATTCGGTCAGGATGAAGCAATCGATTCCCTGGCCACGGCAATCAAACTTTCCCGCGCCGGGCTTGGTGAAGGTGAAAAACCCATTGGCTCGTTCCTCTTCGCCGGTCCCACGGGTGTGGGCAAAACCGAAGTAAGCAGACAGCTTGCCAAGATCATGGGCATCGAACTGGTGCGTTTTGATATGTCCGAGTACATGGAGCGGCATACAGTGTCCCGACTCATCGGTGCGCCACCAGGATATGTGGGATTTGATCAGGGCGGCCTGCTTACGGAAGCGATCACCAAGAATCCCCACTCAGTGCTGTTGCTCGATGAGATAGAAAAAGCGCATCCCGATGTTTTTAATCTGTTATTGCAGGTGATGGATCATGGCACGCTAACCGACAACAACGGGCGCAAGGCTGACTTCCGCAATGTGATCCTGGTGATGACAACCAATGCGGGTGCCCAGGAAATGTCTCGAGCGTCTATCGGTTTTACCGAGCAAGACCATAGCACCGATGGTATGGAAATTATCAAGAAGGCATTCACACCTGAATTTCGTAACCGCCTTGATGCCATTATCCAGTTCGGTTCGCTCTCTCATGAAACCATTCGTACGGTGGTCGATAAGTTCCTGGTTACGCTTCAGGTCCAGTTGGACGAGAAGAACGTCATGCTGCATGTTGATGACAGCGCCAGGGACTGGTTTGTTGAACACGGCTACAGTGAGGCCATGGGCGCAAGACCCATGTCCCGGCTTATTCAGGAAAAACTGAAACGGGCATTGGCGGAAGATATTCTCTTCGGTGAACTCGCCGATGGTGGTGACGTCTATGTCTCAGCAGACAAGGACATTGAGATTGAAATCAAGGGTCGCAAGAAGCAGTCCAAGAAAGAACTGAGCCAGGCCAAAAATTAGGACTGGCAACTGTTTGCGAAACGGGCTTTGAAACTTACCGGGCTCGGTAGGTGATACGACCCTTGGTCAGGTCATAGGGTGTGAGTTCGACGCGCACCTGGTCCCCGGTGAGGATCCGGATATAGTTTTTGCGCATCTTGCCTGAGATGTGAGCTGTAACTATGTGGCCATTTTCCAGTTTCACCCGGAACATGGTGTTGGGAAGGGTGTCAACGACTTCGCCTTCCATTTCAATTTGATCTTCTTTCGCCATCGGTTCTCCAGAGGTTTGTGCAGGTGGCGCATTGTGCCGGATTTTCCAGCACGAAGCAAAACCCACTACTTCACCAGCACCCATCGGCCGTTTAGCAGCATTTCTAGTGGCCTGAAGCTGCTTTTGTACTGCATTTTGGGGCAGTTTCTGATCCAGTATCCCAGATACAAATAGGGCAGGCCCATCTCCTGGCATTTTTTAACCTGCCACAATATCGCAAATTTACCTGGCGAGGACTTGCGCAGTGCTGGATCAAAAAATGTGTAAACCGCCGACAGGCCGTTCTCCAGTTCGTCGACCACACTGACTGCAACCAGAGATTCGGCGCGATAGAAAAGATAGAACCGGGTATCCACCGTCTTGGTTTTGATAAACGCTTCGTACTGTTCCAGGGTAGCGGGGTACATATCCCCATCGGCATGTCTTTCATCGATATAGCGGCGGTACAAATCGTAGGCATGTTCACAAGTCAGATCTGCCTTTTCCACCACACGAAGGTCCTGATTCAATCGCATCACCCGTTTTTGTGACCGACTGAACTGAAACTGCTGCACCGGGATACGGCAGGAGATACAGGCCTGGCAGAAATCACAATCGGGCCGGTAGAGATGCGCTCCGCTGCGGCGGTAACCCAGTTCACTGAGTTTACTGTTGAGTGATTTGTCGATAACCAGGTCCGGGTCGACAAACACGGTTGCTGCCTGCTCGTCAGACTTATAGCTGCAGCGGTGGGGTGAGGTGCGGAAGAGCCGCACGGAACTGAGTGACTTGGAACTAGATTGCATGCGCAGTTAATACGAAATCAGAATCGAATTTCCAGGGCCCCGTTGCATGAGGCAGTTTGGTGTTCTTGCTCAAATATTGTACGAATGAGTCCCTGCTAATCTCTTCGGCGCCCATAGTAATGAGGTGATCGCTGCTGACCTGGCAGTCGATAATGGCAAACTGCCATTTTTCCAGTTGTTGTGCCAGGGCAACAAGCGCGATCTTGGACGTGTTTGCCCTGGCGCTGAACATGGACTCGCCGAAGAATACTTTACCTATGGCAATACCATAGAGTCCACCCACCAGTTCCTCTTTATCCCATACTTCGACACTGTGGGCGTATCCCGCCTCATGCATCAGCAGATAGGCAGATTCCATTTCCGGGGTGATCCAGGTGTCCCTGCTGTCGTCGCGACCCGGGCCGCATTGGTGGATCACCGACCCAAATGCGGTGTCCATACACAAACTGTAAGGGTTGTTATTGAGTAGCTTGCGCAGGCTGCGGGAGACTCGCACCCGGTCAGGGAACAACACCAGCCGTGGGTCGGGCGACCACCACAGAGTAGGCTGGCCTTCTTCAAACCAGGGAAAGATGCCCTGGCTGTAGGCATGGAGCAACCATTCGGGGCTCAGGCTGCCACCTGCCGCCAGCAAGCCGTTGGGGTCATCCAGAGCCGTTTCCAGGGGGGGAAAGGCTACCGGGGCAGGGTCGAGCCAGGGGAGCGGAGAAGAAGGTGGCATTTGCCGGGATCAGGCGTCGAGGAATTTCTCAGCATCCAATGCCGCCATACAGCCAAAACCGGCACTGGTCACGGCCTGCCGATAGACCTGGTCTGCAATATCACCGGCAGCGAATACGCCGGGCACACTGGTTTCAGTGGCGTTGCCAGAGCTGCCGCTGTTGATCACCACGTAACCGTTGTTCATTTCCAGTTGGCCCTGGAAAATTTCCGAATTGGGAATATGGCCGATGGCAATAAACACACCATCCACATCCAGTTTCTGCATATCGCCAGTTTTAACATGTTTGATATTGATGCCGGTTACGCCGCTGTCGTCGCCCAGCACTTCATCGAGCACATGGTCCCAGGCTAGGGTGACGACACCTTCTTCCACCTTTTCGAAGAGTTTCTTTTGCAGAATCTTTTCTGCGCGCAGTGCATCTCTGCGGTGGACCAGGGTCACATGGGAGCAAATATTGGACAGGTAGAGCGCTTCCTCGACTGCCGTGTTACCTCCTCCAATGACAGCGACCGGCTTGTTGCGGTAGAAAAATCCGTCACAGGTGGCACAGGCGCTGACTCCTTTACCCATGAAAGCCTGCTCGGACTCAAGCCCCAGGTACTGAGCGGACGCACCAGTGGCAATAATCAGGGCATCGCAGCTGTAATGGGCGGAATCACCCTCCAGTTTGAAGGGTCGATCGGTCAATTCAACCTTGTTGATGTGGTCGAAAATTACTGTGGTTTCAAATCTCTCTGCATGAGTCTTCATTCGCTCCATCAATTCCGGGCCCTGCAAGCCTTCCACATCGCCAGGCCAGTTATCCACATCGGTGGTCGTGGTCAATTGCCCACCTGCCTGCATACCGGTAATCACTACCGGATTGAGATTTGCGCGGGCTGCGTAGACGGCAGCGGTGTAGCCGGCAGGGCCTGATCCAAGAATTATGAGTTGATGATGTTGTACTTCTGACATGTCCCGGTTTCCTTACTGGAGATGGTTGGTGGGAAATTCCTTTGGTGGAGAGTTCCTTTAATGTGAAGGCGGTTCGCTGATTTTAAAGACCGAATACCCGGAATTGTACTTCCATCATGGCGCCAAGTCTGCCGCAGTGCGGTCCTGGATTTATTTAGGGGGCCTTAAATACTCAGGCCCTTCGCCCGATAACCTTTGGATAAGCTCAGGTTTTATGTGACTAACCCGGCAACTTGGGCGCAACAAGCGCAAGTCCACTGGAATCAGGCGTGGGCATTTCCTAGAATCAAGTGTATAAACTAGCTGCAGGTGACTGAATAAATTGAGAAACGCAGTGGCAAACAAAAGCGATACAAACGCCGAGATGAATACCATGATGCAACGCCTCGTCCGCGAGGGCAGTCTCATCGTATATTTTTTGTTGGCGCTGTTTTTACTGATCGCCCTGGGCAGTTACTCACCGGCGGACCCAGGATTTACCACCACGGGCAGTGGTGGCGAGATCAATAACGCGGTTGGTCGCTATGGCGCCTGGCTGGCGGACGTGCTGCTGCAGCTATTTGGTTATCTGGCCTATGCTTTTCCGGCCATGCTCGGCTACAAGGTCTACAGCTCGTTCAGGGAATCTGAGCTGGAAGCCGAATTTTCCTGGCCCTTGTTCGGCATCAAGATAGCCGGGTTTGTGCTGCTGTTGCTCGCTGCCTGTGGCTTGTCCACCCTGCATTTCGAGGTGGCAGAAGAAGCGCCGTATATCGCCGGTGGTGTGCTCGGTTCCATTGTGGTGGATCTCACGGTCCCCATGCTGGCAACTTTGGGCAGCACTTTATTATTCCTCGCTATCTTCCTGTTTGGGTTGACGATCACCATCGCCATCTCCTGGCTGGATGTAGTCGACCGCCTCGGCGCAACTACCCTTGGCCTGACTGACAAGCTGGTGTCTAAGAGCCGCAAATGGCTGGAAGACCGCAAACAGGAAATGGCCACCCGGGAGCGTCTGGAAACCCGGAAACGCGTGCTGGATATCCATATCGAGAAGGAGAAGAAGCGGATTCCTCCTACCATCAAGGCACCTCCCGCCAAGCCTGCGATCAAGAGCAAGCGGGTTGAGAAGGAACGGCAGGGGACTCTTTTTGAAGCTGCCTCAGTAAAAGAATTGCCCGCCATTGGGTTGCTGGACGCCTGGCAGGAGACCAATGAGTCCGGATTCTCCAAAGAATCCCTGGAAGCGATGTCAAAGCTGCTGGAGCTCAAGCTGAAGGACTTTGGTATCGAAATCGAAGTCACGGCGGTAAATCCCGGCCCCGTCATCACGCGCTTTGAAGTGCAGCCTGCGCCTGGCATCAAGGTCAGCCGAATTTCCAACCTGGCCAAGGACCTGGCCCGCTCCCTGGCCGTTGTATCCGTGCGGGTAGTTGAAGTGATACCTGGTAAAACCGTCATAGGTATCGAAATCCCCAACGAAAAACGAGAGGTGATCCAGCTCAGTCAGGTGCTTTCATCAGCAGAGTTCGATCGTGCCGGCTCAACCCTCAGTATGGCACTGGGCCATGATATTGTCGGCAAGCCAGTCATCGTCGATCTGGCCAAGATGCCACACCTGCTGGTAGCGGGTACAACCGGGTCCGGTAAATCAGTTGGTATCAATGCCATGATCCTGAGCCTGCTGTTTAAATCCACGCCGGAGCAGGTGCGGGTGATCATGATCGACCCCAAGATGCTGGAGCTCTCGGTATACGACGATATCCCCCATCTGCTCACTCCGGTAATCACCGATATGAAAGATGCGGCCAATGGCCTGCGCTGGTGCGTGGTGGAGATGGACCGGCGCTACAAGCTGATGTCGGCTCTCGGCGTCCGAAACCTCACCGGCTATAACAAAAAAGTAAACGATGCCAGGAAAGCCGGTAAGCCAATCATGGATCCCACCTGGAAGCCGGATCCTATGCTGCTGGAAGAAGAACAGTCAGCGCCTGAACTGGAGGCCTTGCCCTGTATCGTGGTCATTGTCGACGAGCTTGCTGACATGATGATGGTGGTGGGCAAGAAAGTAGAAGAGCTGATTGCCCGTATCGCGCAGAAAGCGCGTGCTGCTGGAATTCACCTCATTCTGGCCACACAACGGCCGTCGGTAGATGTCCTGACCGGACTGATCAAGGCCAATGTCCCTACCAGACTGTCGTTTATGGTGCAGTCCAAAGTGGATTCGCGAACCATTCTCGGAGAAGGGGGAGCGGAGCAACTCCTGGGTAATGGTGACATGCTGTTCCTGCCGCCAGGTGGTGGAGTCCCGACTCGCGTGCATGGCGCTTTCGTCAGTGATGAAGAAGTGCACCGGGTGGTCGCTGACTGGAAGAAACGGGGACAGCCGGTCTACATCGATGCGGTTACGCGCAGCAACGATGAAGCAGACGTCATGAGTAATACAGGCGAGCAGGGCGAGGAGGGTGACGAACTCTACGATGAAGCAGTTCGCTTCGTTACCGAATCGAGAAAAGCCTCAATTTCTGCGGTACAGCGTAAACTCAGAATCGGCTATAACCGAGCCGCGCGCATGATTGAATCCATGGAAGCCGCTGGGGTAGTATCGGAAATGAACAGCAATGGCTCCCGCGAGGTCATTGCGCCGCCACCGCCTCGCGACTAATTCACCCAGATCACAAGACCAGACCAAAAAACATCATGAATCACACCCGGAGATTTAGCATCGCTCTGGCGATGACTGTTCTTGCCATGCCATTCGGCTTGCCAGGACTTGCCCAGGACCGTGTTGACCAGGACCGTGCTGAAGAGCGCCTGGATGCCTTGTTGCTGGATATTGAGTCCCTGGGCGCCGAAGTCCTGCAATTGATCGTTGAATCCGATGGCGGTGTGCTCGAAGAAAGCGAAATACAGATGTATCTGAAAAAGCCGGGCCGCTTCTACTGGGAAACCCTCGACCCTTTCCCGGAACTGGTAGTAACCGATGGCGATACCCTGTGGAATTACCAGCCAGACCTGGAGCAGGTGGTCATCGAGGACTGGAACAGCAGCGAGTCCGAACTGGCTGCCCAGCTCTTATCCGGCCAGACCGACCAGCTTAAACAGGAATACCGGATCACCCTGGCCGATGCTGAAGATATCGAGTTTGATGAATTCCAGCTGCAGCCACTTGCCGCTGACAGTGTGTATGCAGGTATCAGGATCAGTTTTCAACAGGGAGAGCTGGATTCCATTCATCTTTCAAACAAGAATGGGCAACAGACGGTTTGGCGATTTTCTGAAGTTCAACGCAATCTGGAACTCGAAGAATCCCTGTTTAAATTTGTTCCACCGGTGGGAATTGAAGTGGTGGATAACAGCAGTCCTCCTTGACCCATGTTTAACCCGTCTGGAATCTAACTATGTACACTTATCTGGCTGTAGCCCTGGGCGGTGCCTTGGGTGCTGTCGCCCGTTACTGGCTTGGTTTTAATATAGAGCGTTTTAACGGCTCAAATTTTCCTCTGGGAACCTTTACGGTGAATCTGCTGGGCAGCTTTCTCATGGGACTGCTGTTTATTCTTTTTATGGAGAGGATGACTCTGGTGGAGCATTATCGCCCCTTGCTGGCGATCGGCTTTCTCGGCGCCATGACTACTTTTTCTACATTCTCACTGGACGCACTTTTGTTGTTCCAGCAGGGCCACTACAATACCGCCCTGATTTACGTACTCGGTAGCGTGGCAGTTTGCCTGTTTGCCGCCTACACAGGCCTGCTCTTGGGCAGGGCCCTATTCTGACACTAGCCAGGAACGATCGATGTTAGACCCAAAATGGATTCGCTCGGATCCCGAGACCATTGCCGCGCAACTGAAAAAGAAAAAGTTTGACCTAGACGTGGAGCTACTCTCCAGCCTGGATGAAAAGCGCAAGGCCTTGCAACTGGAGACCGAAGCACTGCAGAACGAACGGAATTCCCGCTCCAAGGAAATTGGTAAAGCCAAGGCAGCAGGAGAGGACATCTCTGCAATTCTCAGTTCCATGGAGAATATGAAACAGGAGCTGGAGACCAAAAAGGAGAAACTGGCTGAGTTACAGGAACAACTCAGCGACTATCTTCTTGGTGTGCCCAATGTGCCAGATGAGTCTGTGCCGGAAGGAGACGACGAAGAAGCCAATATTGAAGTATCGACATGGGGAAATCCCCGACAGTTCGATTTCGAGATTCAGGATCATGTGGCTTTGGGTGAGGCGCTCGATGAAGGTTTGGATTTCGCTGCTGCCAGCAAGATAACCGGTGCAAGATTCGCAGTACTTCGGGGCGGTATCGCGAGACTGCACAGAGCCCTCATTCAATTCATGCTGGACACCCATACCCAGGAACATGAGTACCAGGAAGTTAACGTTCCATATATGGTGAACCAAGAATCATTGTTAGGCACATCCCAATTACCAAAGTTTGGAGAAGATCTGTTCAAGCTTGAGGGCGACCATAACTACTATTTGATACCCACTGCCGAAGTGCCTGTCACCAATTTGGTAAGAGATGAAATCCTGGATGCCAATCAACTTCCTTTAAAGTTTGCTTGTCACACACCCTGCTTCCGCTCTGAGGCAGGCAGTTATGGCAAAGATACCCGCGGCATGATTCGGCAGCACCAGTTTGAAAAAGTCGAGCTGGTACAGATCGTGAAACCAGATAGCTCCTGGCAGGCCCTGGAAGATCTTACCGCACATGCCGAGGTCATCCTGCAGAAGCTTGAATTGCCTTATCGGAAAGTCATTCTTTGCGGCGGAGACCTGGGCTTTGGTTCGGCAAAAACCTATGACCTTGAAGTCTGGCTGCCTTCCCAGAATTGCTACCGCGAGATTTCCTCTTGCAGTAATTACGGGGACTTTCAGGCCAGAAGAATGCAGGCGCGGTGGAGAAATCCTGATACCGGCAAGCCTGAGCTGTGTCACACACTCAATGGCTCCGGCCTGGCGGTGGGCCGTACCCTGGTGGCCATCCTGGAAAATTTTCAGGACGCCAATGGTAAAATTACCATTCCCACTGTATTACGCCCCTATATGAATAACCTGGAGACAATTGGCTGATGGACCTGCTACCAGCTTTCTGGAACATCAGGGACAGGAAGTGCGTCGTAGTAGGGGGTGGTGAGGTCGCTGCGCGCAAGACGAGCTTGTTGTTGCGCGCTGGTGGTCAGGTGCAGGTGATTGCACCGGATGTAGACCAAAGTCTGCATGACTTGTGCGCTAATGCAAAGGGTACTGTCACTCTAGCCAGCTTCCAACCATCCCAGCTTGATGGAGCCACGCTGGTAATCGCAGCAACAGATGACGAGCAGGTCAACTATGAAGTCAGCGTGGCCGCTGCCGAACGCAATATCCCGGTTAATGTCGTAGACCAGCCCCAGCTTTGTTCCTTCATCATGCCCGCAGTCGTTGACCGGTCTCCGGTTGTCATTGCTATCTCCAGTAGTGGCACGTCGCCAGTACTCACCCGTATGCTGAAAGAACTCAATGAGTCCCTGGTTCCAGCTCGCATCAGCAATCTTGCCAAACTGCTCGCATCCTTCCGCCCGTTGGTCAAAGAGACGTTGGACAGCTTTTCCCAGCGCCTTAATTTTTGGGAATCGATTCTGGAAAGCGATATTCCCGAGCTGGTCTACAGCGGCCAGGAAGATCAGGCACGGGACAGGATCGAGCAAGAATTAGGCAAGGCCCAGGACCAGTCCGTTAAAGGGGAAGTGTATCTGGTAGGGGCAGGGCCTGGTGATCCCGACCTGCTCACCTTGCGTGCGCTCAGGCTGATGCTGAAAGCAGAAGTGGTGCTTTATGACCGCCTGGTATCACCAGCCATCCTGGCGAGACTGCGCCCCGATGCCGAGAAGATCCATGTGGGAAAAGAGCGGGACCACCATACAGTCGAGCAAGCTGGCATTAATCAGATGCTGGTGGACTTCGCCCAGCAGGGCAAAAAAGTCCTCAGACTCAAAGGAGGCGATCCGTTTATCTTCGGTCGCGGAGGCGAAGAGATCGCCACACTGAGCGCGGCCGGCATTCCCTTCCAGGTGGTTCCAGGTATCACTGCGGCCTCAGGCTGTGCCGCCTATGCAGGCATTCCACTGACCCACAGGGACTATGCCCACTCAGTGAGATTTCTGCCTGGGCACCTGAAGCACAGCGATATCCAACTGGATTGGCCTTCGCTTGTCGCCGAGCAGCAGACGCTGGTGTTCTATATGAGCCTGATTGGCCTGGAAACCATCTGCAAGCGCCTGGCGGAAGCTGGGATGGATGCCAAAATGCCGGTGGCAGTTGTTCAGCAGGGCACCATGGCCAGCCAAAGGGTGGTCACAGCAAGCCTTGAGGACATCGCCGGGAAAGTCAGGCAGGCTGAGCTGAAAGCGCCAACTCTCACAATTATCGGCCAGGTTGTGAATCTGCGAAGTCAGTTGAGCTGGTTTGAAGAGACCGAAGCACCAGGTGAAGAGGAATAACGAATCCCTAGATACAATTGTCCGGTTTGGGCAGGCCGGCAATCTTGGCCGCAGTTTTCGCGGCTGAGCCCCCAAATAAACGCATCAGATAGGTGCTCCTGCCTTTTTCCGGACCCAGCTCCCGCTTGACGTAACTGACCAGGGCTCGCGTGGCGGGTGAGGTTTGGTAACGTCGGTAGTACTTGCGTAGCAGAGTGATAATTTCCCAGTGAGAGGCGCTGAGGCTAATGCCGGAATCTTCTGCAATCTGCTCAGCCACGGCCTCGTCCCAATCTTGCAACTGTTTGAGAAAGCCCTCTTTGTCCAGTTCTGCCATTTTTATCTGCTGAATCAAAACCAGCTCACTACTTTGTCGTATTCAGTACAAAGCCCTACAAATTTTCGGTAGTTAACCGATACTGCCTGGGCAGCAAGCCTGGCCTGCAGGCCCCGCGCCTGTAAATCTTCTTTCAGGCAAAAAACACTCACCTGTTCCGGCACACTGGCAAGCGCTTGCTCGTCAATAGCATGGTAAACACCGTCTTCCAGAAACAGGATGGCATCTCCTTCGCTCAACATGCGCTTGCTCGCTTGCAGGAGGGCGTGGGAGGGGGCCTTGTTGATCGTGAATAGGGTGCTCATAAATTGAATACGTAATCCGAGTTTGCTATCAGAGACCGGATGTCTTCAGCGCTTACTCTTTCCACAGGCAATAACAAATCCTCGTCATCGAGACCCCGTTGATCCAGCGAATCGGAGTCTACCAGGACTTTTTCTATACCATAGAGCTCCAGGGTTTCCATGGCATTGCCAAGGGTTTTGCTGCCAATTGCATCTCCCTGCTGGTCCTTCAACAGCTGGAACACTCCATCATCGACTAGTAGATAATGAACTTCCTGCTCAAATACCGCCGTAGCCAGGGCAGCATCGAGGCACAGTTGCGGGCGACAGCTACCATAGGGTGCTGATCTGGATATGAAGGTAAACGACTTGGCTTTATTACTCATGGCTTCCCGGCACTATTTCCCGAAACTTTCCCCCGGAACTATTTCTCGGCGCTATCGCCTGGACTACCCGAACTGCACGAGGCGGTCTGATTGCAGGGCGGCATCCACCAGTTGCCCTAATCCAGCGATCTCGGAACTTCCCAGCAATGTGCTGGCGGCTTTCTCGTATCGCTCGGCTTCCCTGTCATCGAGGATGCCTCGCTTGATCGCTGAACTGACACAGGCAACGGACTCCAGTTCATAGTTGGTGATCAGTGTGTGCCATTCTTCAGGAATATTGATTTCGTCCTGGGCCGCTACCGTCATGCGACAGGTGTTGTGTACGCCGTCGGAGAAGAAGAACAGGCGATAGATCTCGTGTCCCTCATCGAGCAAGGTTCGCACAAATTTCAGGGCAGTCGCTGCTGCCTGTGAGGATGCCGGGCTGGAATAAATGACGATTGAAAATTTCACGTTAACAAGGCAAAAAAGAAAAGCCCCAGACAGGCCGGGGCTTTTTGAGACTGTAGAATTTTAATCCAGATAAATAGCGACTAATCATCACCGGAGAAAGCCATGAGCAAGTGAATCAAGCTCATGAAAATATTGTACAGGGAGACGTACAGTGTGATTGTCGCCAGTATGTAATTCCGCTCACCTCCGTGAATGATTTCACTGGTCTGATACAGAATCACTGCACTGGAGAAAAACATAAAGGCAACAGACATTGCCAACTGCAGCGCCGGCATTGGCCAGATCAAGCTGATAATGATCGCGGCAATCAAGACAAGACAACCCGCGGCGATAAAACCACGCAGGAAAGAAAAGTCTTTACGCGACGCCAGAACCCAACCAGACAGGCCGAAAAAGATAAAAGCGGTACCACCCAAAGCGGTCATAACGATTTCGCTACCAGACTGTGAAGACAACAGGTAGCCCATTAATGGGCCGATGCCGTAGCCGATAAACCCGGTAAAGCCAAATGTAGTTAACAGTCCCCAGGGGCTGTTAGCCAGGGCGTGAGTCGCAAACAGGAAACCATAGGCCCCAATGAGAAAAATCCATGGGCTCAAAACCGGAGCGTTAAAACTCAGTGCCGCTGTAAACGCACTGAATGCCAGGGTCATGCCTAGCAGCAAGTAAGTATTCTTCAGAACCTTATTGACCGCCAGGGTCGATTCAGCCCGACCTTGAGCAACTGTCAAATCAACTTCGTTCATCTTTATCTCCAGCAGTTAAGCTAATAGTGAGTGTCTTTATAACGACCAACAAATGTTCCACTTAAATTCCCGATAAGTATCCGGACCTGGTTAAGAAATTGGGGCAATGCCACGAAATTTCAATGCCTTGAGCGCCGGTATATCGGGTAAGGATAGCCCTTCATGATACCGGGAGAGGGCGCAAAATCAATGAAATTCGGGTGAGTGGAATGGGTACGGGATGAAGCCGTTTTGAGAAGAAATTGGCGGAGGAGGAGAGATAGATTCGGAATTTGCGTGGGCGCAAATTCCTCACCCTCCGGGCCGCACACTTCGTGTGCGCTCTGCGGCGCTATCGCGCCTTTCGAACTGGAGAGTTCTCACTTCCTCCTCCGCGTGCTGGTAAGAGCACTTTGAGGGGGTCAAGAGACTGGTGACTGTTTTTAGGACTAAATATGGCGGAGGAGGAGAGATTCGAACTCTCGGAGGACTTTCATCCTCGCTGGTTTTCAAGACCAGTGCATTCAACCGCTCTGCCACCCCTCCGCAAGGAGGCAGAATATTACAACAAACCTTACCTGCGTGAAATGGCTTAAGGTGGTCAGACAACAAAATTACAGGCAGTTTTACAGAAGGGGCGGTATCCGATCTGGGAAAAGGACCCTTAGCCAGGCCGGGGTGTTGCCACATTGCTGCCACAATTAATCCCGGGATAGCCTCGATTAACCAAGCCGGCAGCCACTTTCCCTTGTTTTAATACAGACTCAGCCAGTTTGAGGAACCCCAAATTCCCTTGACTGGCTGAGTCCTCCTAGAGCTCGACCCCGCTCTAAGTTTATGGCCCTCGCCCGAGGGCCATTTTTTTTTACCTAAGGACCCCCTGATTAACGAGATGAAGGTCTTCGATCGATGGCACTGACCCGTCGGTTATTGAGGGCAATGAAATCAGCGAGTATGCGTCCGCTTTCCAGCAGCAGCGGATCATCTTCCTCAAGTTCATCATCTGATTCTTCGGCTTCATCACCGGTCAGGGTGTCATCGTTGCTGGCCAGGGTGTCAGTCTCATCATCTTCATTGAGGTCTTCTTCGTCGACCCATTCACGTAAGGGCAGGCCTTTGAGCAGTCGACGCATATTCTCAGCTTCGAATTCTTCGCGGCGATTACGCTCTCTCTCTGCTTTCACCTCGGCTTCATTAAGAGACAACTGCTCCCTTTCCCGATAGCGGCGGGTGCGCTCGATCTGGTCCAGCAGGTAGTTAAAGTCTGGCGAGTTTTCAGCACGCTCTTCGTGCATTTCCCGCAGCAGAGGCAGCATGGCCTGGATAGAATAATAAGGTCGATACTCTACCGGACGAACCGTATCCCAGGGGAGGGCGCCGTCGAGGCTGCTTTCACCGATGTCGTCATAGGCGTCGTAAAAGTCTGGAAACTCAATATCAGGGATCACCCCACGGTGCTGGGTGCTCTCTCCGGAAATGCGGTAGAACTTGGAGCGAGTCACCTTCACCTGGCCGAAATCCATCGGGATGATTTCCTGCACCGTGCCTTTACCAAAGGTTTGGCCACCAAGCACAATGCCACGTTGATAGTCCTGAATGGCGCCAGCGAAAATCTCTGATGCGGAGGCACTGGTGCGATTGACCAGTACAGCTAACGGGCCACTGTAAGCCACTTCGGGATCGTTATCCCCAAAGGATCGAGTAAAACCATTGCGGATGCCGGAATAACGAATCTGCACGGTTGCGCCTGTTTCGATAAACAGGCCAACAAGCTGGTTGGCCTCGCTCAAACTTCCGCCACCGTTATTGCGCAAGTCCATAACAACCGCATCGACTTCCTGTGCTTTCAGGTCCTCAAGCAGTGCGCGTACATCCCGGGTAGAACTCTTGTAATCTTCCTCTCCTCTGGATGCGGCTTCGAAATCGAAGTAGAAAGTAGGGAGGTTAATAACACCAATAGTGTAGGTCTGATCGTTGTAGTCCAGCTCCAGCACCTCGGCTTTAGCTGACTGGTCTTCCAGTTTCACCGTGTCGCGAGTGATGCTGACCACAGTCGCACTACGCTCACTGATGGCATCGGCAGGAATAACATTAAGCCGCACCACTGTACCTTTTTCGCCTCGAATCTGAGACACCACATCATCCAGTCGCATACCAACCACGTCCTGAATTTCTCCATCCACGCCCTGGCCGATACCAATAATGCGATCGCCTTCCTGTAATTCACCTCCGCGCTCTGCTGGACCACCGGTAATCAGCTCAACCACCTTGGTGTATTCCTCTTCGGTAGTAAGCTGCGCGCCAATGCCCTGCAGGGACAGAGAGAGCTGCATATTAAAATTTTCAGAATCGCGGGGAGAGTAGTAATCGGTGTGTGGATCCACTGCCTTGGCTACTGTGGATAGATAAGCCTGGAATATATCCCGCTCATTGGTCTTGAGAATCTGGCTGAGTTGATTGCGATAGCGGCTGCCGAGTTTCTCCTTGATCTCCTCATCGGTATCACCGGTCAGTCTGAGACTCAGCACGCTGTTCTTTAGTCGCTTGCGCCATATCTCATCCAGCTCGGCCACTGAAGCGGCGTAAGGATCGTCTTCTCTGTCGACGTCGATATATTCTTCCACGGAGAAGTCCATGTCGGGGATGTGATTCTCCACGCGATCGATCGCATAGATCAGTCTCTCCAGGACTCTTCGATAGTACAGGTTATAAATTTCAAACCCGGCCTCGACGCTGCCATCTGAGAGGGAATCATCCAGGGTGTAGCGATAGCGACTGAGCTCATCCACATCTTCCTTGAGGAAATACAGATGGGAACCATCCAGTGCGTCCAGGTAGCTGTCAAAGACTGTCGAAGAAAAATTGTCGTCGATTTCAACCGAAGCGTAATGCTTGGTCTGCAGTTCGCGCAGCAACTCAGTGGCAGTTTCGTGATGCACGGGCAGAGCATCGATAGGCTCGTAAAGCTCATCAATATCGAGAATGGTATTGAGCTGGGAGGGGTCTTCCTGAGCCAGTACAGCGGAAGAGATTGTAAAGACTGCGGCTGCCAGGCCTATCCAAAGCTTCTGCTTGAGACTGTCAATGCGGCCTGATCGAATGTTCCTGTTTACCATAATGCTCCACTCACTTTTCATCATCGTGTCATGACCTGAATTTGCGGCATTGCATCAGTCTGGCAAGGCCCGCAATCCCTCTCACTGGTTTACCCAGAGTCTCCTTCATTCAGTTGATTGGACTATCTGGGATATCTACTTCACCTGACGGCACTTTAGCCAGAATCTCTGCACTCAAATCCCTGCCCACCTGAAGTCTCTACGCTCGTTATGTACAGTATCGATCTGTCAGTGCTGAATTGTCCGGTCCAGGAATACCCAGGCTGGCATTAAGGGCACGTATTTTCTGGCTTACAGCCTGACTTTATCAATCCTAGAGACTAAGCTAAATCGACCATCCTGAGAAGTAATAATCTGTAATTTGCCGTCTTCACGCCATGCTTTTGCGGCATCTGGATAACAAATGGATAAGTTGGTGCAGCCCAGGAAAGTTCAAGCCTAGCGAATTTGTTTGCGACGAGCCGAGGCATGTCTTTCCGCACGCTCCACGTCGATATAGCGGTCGGTGATGGCACTGGAGCCATGACCGGCATCATCCCGGACATGTTCCCGAGGCCGGTGTTTCACGTCTTCAGAAATCCCGGTATGCCGCAGCCAATGGACGGTAGCGTCCTTGATTCGCTCTGCCTCCTCAGCAAACCCTTCCTTGAGCATCTTATCGGCCGCGTGATCGAAGCATTTCTGCACAATTCCCCGAATTTGCCGGGTGCTGGTGATACCGCCTTTGCCGCGGGTCTTGTGGATCAGGGGAGTTGGCTCCCCAGGGCTGGGCAGGGGAGAGAGGCCTCGAGACAGCCGGTAGCGCTTAAGTGATTCAAGCATGGCGTCACTCACTGAAATTTCCCGTTCTTTATTGCCCTTGCCCACGGTGATAAACCACCAGTTACCCTCCTGATCAAGCTGGAAATGCCCCATCTGCGGCTGCCAGCGAGAGGTTTCCACCAACTCAGACACCCGCAGGTACATGGCGAACAGGGCATGCATGATGAATAGCGTGCGCTCATGCACCTTTGGCTGTTGCTGGGCCAGGGATTCCGCTGCGTCGAGCACAAAATCCCATTGCAGAGGCGAAAGGCGGCGAATCTTGCCCTGGGACTGATGCTTGCGCAGAAACTTGCTCTTCTGGCGAATCTGGGACACCGGATTCGCTCCCAGGTAGTTTTCCTGGATCAGGAAATTGAAAAAGCTGCTGAGCACGCTGAAAAGCGATTGCAGGGCAGACTGGGAGGCCACGTACTCCGCTTCGCTGCTGCCGGTGCTCACATAGGGACGCCATTGTGGATTTGCCACCCTCTGTCCCTGCTTGTCCAGGTAGCGGGCCACGTTCTTTGTGCCAATCCAGGATTTCGGGGGTGTACGGGCAAACTCGACATACTCTTCGATATCTTCTCTAACTATTTGATTTAAAGACTTTTCAGCGATTAGCCAACACCAGTGTAGAAAGTGCTCTATCTCCCGACGGTAAGTGCTAAAGGTATCGGGACTGCCCCGATAGCTGAAAATGAATTCGCTGGCATACTGGTAATCGGTGATGGCGTCGGCAGGATAGCCGGTCAGCAGGTGATCCAGCGTTTTGACCGGCTCCTTGAAGGGATTTGGCATCTCTTCCAGGGTGTCGAAGAATGCCACGGGAGAATTCTTAACTTTCATTAAGTTTTGACATTAAGTTTAGAATATAGCTATCTGTTATTACTGTAATCTATAAAATAGACTACGGTCTGGCAAGCGCCGGATTCGATGTCTTTCAGGCTGGGATGGGATTATCAAAAAGACCCACTTACCAGTTAGTCGGTCGTCACCGCCGCGACTTTAAGACATTCTCCCTATGTACCTGGCTGGGGAGGGCGATGGCAGTCAGCATGGAGGGAGGAATAGGGCGCCAGGCCCGAGGTTCCGCGGCTTCGCGGCCGTATTACAGGCGAGGCTGAGGGCTGGAGGCCACGTGGAGCTTGTTGGTGCTCTGGAAGAAAAGCGGTATGGTTAGCAGTCATCCTGCTGGCCATTCAACTGTTATACAACGTATTAAATAAACCTCACAACTGCATGAAATAAATGAAGATTAAAGCATTAGCAATACTCGTTACCACCCTGGCTTCCCTAAGTGGCTGCCAGGTCGCCCAGCCTGAGATCACCAACCCCGTCACCTGGTATGCAGTCAACGGCTGGAGCGAGTCCGTATCTTTCGACATGTACGACTACGTGTGTGAACGAACCCTGCCGGATATGCGTCTGCGCCCAGGGCGGGAAGTGGCTGTTACCACCTGTGGGAACGCACAGGGCAGAGCTGCGATCCGTTACCGGAGAGAGGGATTGGCAACCACCGCAACCCCCTGGAGCCAGCGCCGATCAATCGGCGCCGGGAGTCGGGTTTTTCTGCAATAGCCAGTCCCTGGCTTTCTCAAGGCTGAGAAAAGGTCGGTAATCTGCTGTGAATTCAGATGCTTCCATCATGTTTTCAATGATGCGTCCCAGGCCGTAGTCAACCTCGCTATTCACCACAAAGGCGGTTCGGTAACCTGGTTTGACGTATTTCTGCGCGGTGCTGAAGTTCCGCATTAAAATGTTGGTAGGAATACCGGACCAGGTGGAGTCGGTCAGGTCCCAAAGCACGAGCCGTGTGCGCTGGTCATGGCCTGATTGTTCTGCCCAGGCAAGAATCTCGCCCGGCCTGATGTCACCGCTAATCTTGATCACGGTAAATTGCGCTTCCTGGTCAATCTTCCGTTCGAACGAAGCCATGGTGGTATCCCAGTTAATGACCGGTCTGGCTGGAATCCGCCGGGGTTCACAGTGATCGGCTCAGGAGGGCACCCAGTTTAGGGCAAGTTTGGCTGTTTGGCACCACGGGATATCACCAGTTTCGTGAGAATAGGTGGCTCCGCTAATCCTGATTCGCTGGTGATACTTGTGGCTCTCTTATTTCCGGTAATCTTTATTACCGGAAATAGTGAGATTACAAGGGATATGGTGGCTGTAGGTATAAAGGCGTAATTTCAACAAGTTAGCCGTATATTCCAGAAATCAGCTAACTTTGACTGTGGTCCTTGCGCTTTTCGCGCATGGTCACAAACTCTTCCGCCAGCGTGGGATGGATACCGATGGTGGCATCGAACTGCGCCTTGGTGGCCCCTGCATTCATGGCCACGGCAATTCCCTGCATCAGTTCGCCCGCATCGGGCGCCACCAGATGGGCTCCGACGACGCGGTCATCGGACTGCTGCACAACCAGCTTGATAAAACACATCTCGTCGCGGCCGGATAGCGTGTGCTTGAGCTGGCGTACCGTGGCTGTGTAAATATCGACTTCCAGGCCTTTTGCGACTGCTTCCTGCTCGCTAAGCCCACAGGTGGCCACATTCGGGTGGCAAAACACTGCCGTTGGGATGTTGTCATAGCTAAGTTCAGAACTATTGCCGGCAAACAGATGCCTGGCCAGAAGTTGACCCTGGGCCAAGGCAACTGGCGTCAGGGCAACACGGTCTATGACGTCCCCGAGTGCATAAATACTGGGCTCGCGGGTTTGAAAATGCTCATCCACGAGTACCGCGCCCGAATTGGTGAGTTCAACTGCGGTGTTTTCCAGCCCCAGATCTGCAGTCAGGGGTTTTCGCCCGGTCGCCGACAGCAACAAATCGGCATTTATTTCAGTTCCACTCTTAAGAGAAACAGCTAAACCACTGTCCTGTTTGACAATTTCTACTACGTCATCTTCCAGAATAACGTTCATGTGACGACTGAGCTGGTTAGTAATGAACACCCTGATTTCTTCGTCGAAGCCCCTGAGCAGTCGATTACCGCGGTAGATCAGCGAGGTTTCACAGCCCAGGCGTGCAAAAATACTGGCGAATTCCACTGCGATATAGCCACCGCCCACAACCACTGCGGCCTTGGGCAGAGTCTCCAGTTCGAATACTTCGTTGGAAGAAATCGCATACTCACTACCCGGGTAATCCGGGACCCACGGCCAGCCACCGACTGCAATAAGGATCCTCTCGGCCGTGACCGTTTCACCAGCCACCTCCAGTTCATGGGGCCCCAGCAGTCGCGCTCGTGCCTCATAAACAGTGACTTCATTATTATCAAGTATTGATTTATAAATACCATTTAATCTATTGATTTCCTTGTCTTTATTCTTCTTGAGAATAGACCAGTCGAAGTCCAGGTCCTGGCTGGACCAGCCGTATCCACGGCTGTCCACCAGGTCGTCCCGATAGTGTGCCGCGTAACTGTAGAGCTTCTTGGGTACACAGCCCACATTGACGCAAGTGCCCCCAAAATAGCGCTCTTCGGCAATACCCACGCGAGCGCCGAGTGATGCGGCCACCCTGCTGGCCCGCACTCCGCCCGAGCCGGCGCCAATCACAAACAAATCATAATCAAAATCCTGCAAGCTACTGTATCCTTGTATCGGTTAAATCCAGACTGTGTCCGCAACTGTTAATCGAGGGGAAGGTCACGGAACATCAAGCGTGGCGCTGATTATGCCTCAACCAGATGAGTGAAAATACACACACGATGCAAGGCCGCCTGTTTGATTCAGAGCTTAAACCGGGACACTACCACGTTCATAGCCTGGGAGATGCCGAAATCCGGGAATACCCAATGGCATTTTCTTTATTTGAATCAAGCAATTATCTTAATAAGTTGATTTCATCAGTTACTTGGGAGCAGGCATCCATTGCCATAGCTGGCAAAACCGTCCCCGTGCCGCGACTGCAATGCTGGATGGGCGATCCACAGGCCAGTTATGGCTATTCCGGGCTGCGGCTCAAACCGGGTCCGTGGCAGCAGCCCGTCAATGCTATCCGGGCCAGGGTTTCGGAGCTCACCGGACACGACTTCAATAGCGTCCTGCTGAACTATTACCGGGATGGCCAGGACAGCGTGGCCTGGCACGCGGATGATGAAGCGGAGTTGGGGCCGGAACCGGTTATTGCTTCGGTAAGCTTTGGCGCGGAAAGGGTGTTTCAGCTGAAGCACAAATTCAGGGCCGATGCGCCCCGCCATCGCCTGTTGTTGCTCAACGGCAGCCTTCTGCTAATGGGTAAGACAATGCAAAACAATTGGTTACACCAAGTACCTAAAACAAAATCTGCGGTTGGACCTCGCGTCAACCTCACCTTCAGGACCATCATCCAGCAAGCGCGTTAGTTCTTGCAGGCGGGAATCCCGCCAATTTTGTGGAATTCTGCCAAAAATTCCTTCAGCACTTCATTTTTGATTTCGGTTCAACGGACCTGGTTCACAGTTCGGTGAATTGAACTTGGGACCAACAGTGTCCCGCCGGGACAGGAACCAGTTCACAGTATTCAATCCAATCCCCATGACATGCCGGGGAATTCGACTAATCGAATACTCATAGCTTCACAACATTGGAGAACTGGGTCACAAAACGCCTTCCTTTCACTAATGTTAGTGAACACTATCGCGAAAACTTCTACCCCATTTAGCCCGCAGTCCCGTGATACAGGTCCGAACCGGGCAGGGTCGTTTACGTACACTCCCCTCCGCTGCTGAAGAACCTCCGCAGCAAACGGTTCCACTGCCAATGCACTGGATCCTTAAACACAAACCCTATGATGAAAGAGAGGATTAGATTTATGAAATCATTCAAAACTAAAATCGAACGTGTTGCGAGAACGGGCCTCCTGTTAGGTTCCATGGCAGGCATGTTGGCTGCGCCAAACGCCTTTGCTGCCAGTGGAACCACTTCAGTTGATATAGACTTTCCACCTCTGCTCATTCTCTATTACTACGACAATATTCCCATCACTGTGGATGCTGCGAGCTTCGCAACTGCTACAGGTATGGATGCCGCCGGCTGTGTGGCAAGCGCTCCGGGTGTTGAATGTGCTGTTACTGCGGCCCCAACACCTACCCTGACTGCGGCTTCTGGCTCTATTACCGCTGACGTCGATATCGCCGGCGATGCCACCACAGCGGCTGTCAATACAACCATCAGTTTCGATATCAATAATGCCTGGGGAGTTCGCTCCGTCACCGGTACCGCCGGCGGCACACTGGATGCGACTTTTACCAAGGGTGCAGGTGAATTCAAGGCAGGCACAGTTGGATCAAGCCTTCCAACGGTGACTTCGTCACTGACTCTCACCTCAGGCGTCAACGTAGGTGATTTGCAGTTTGATGTGGATCTGCTGACTCTTGCAGACGCAACCAGTGCATCTGATGACATCACCATCACAGTCGTACCTACTCCTTAATAAAGACAGTAGTGACGTCCATGCAGGTTACTTTCAACACAGTAGCGTCCTTTGTGACGCGCGGAAAAACGCTGGCAGCGATGCTGCTGGCGTTTGGCCTGCTTGTGCTTCCCTCACAGTCCCTTGCCCAAGTCAGTTGCGACAATGACGGCATTCCCGTTGAGTGGAAGCTCCAGCAAGGCGTCGTGCAACTGAAGGACCCCAGGGTTCGCGATATTACTGGTAACAACAATGACGACAGGGCATCTGTACTCGGCAATCCTGGCGTTCAAAACGGTCTGGGTTCCCCAGGACTAGTTACCGTCAACAGCCTGAGCCTTGGCAACTTCCCCGATGAAGGTCTGGGATTCAGGGAAATTGAACAGGAGAAGCGGAATGTCTGGAGCGCCAGATATCCGCGAGGCATGTATCAGTTCGCCAACAAAAACGACCTGATTCTGGAAATTGAAGTCACAGTCATTGGGGGCCAGGCCTCCCATGTTGTTGTCGGACCGACCTCCACTGTGTCCATGTCGGTAGAGGACGCCGGCATCGATGCCAGATTCTATGGTGGCAATCCCAAATCGCTGAAGACTCTTCGAGGTAATCTGGATTTTGCCGTCTACGACCTGTTCCAACTTTCAACCGCTGGCATCCACCGTGCGGATATCAGCATCTGCGTTAATGTAAGAGGTACGATATGAACCAATCAGGAGACGTCAGAACTCCAAGCTACCAGCCGAAGTTTGCCATACAAGCTGTGCTGGCCCTTTGCAGTCTGCTAATTGCCACAAGTTTACAGGCGCAGCCTGCTCCACGCATGGGGATTTCCCCGGACCGCTACCAGATTGAATTCGATGAACGTGGTGGCGAAACCCAGTCAATCCTTGTGCAGAACATGAGCGATGAGCCGCTTTCCCTGAGCCTCTCGGTAAGCAACTGGGCCCTGAACGATAACAACCAGATTACGGTTGTACCGCCAACCGAAAGCTCGCTGGATCAGTGGATAGTGATTAATCCCATGCGTGTCACTATCCCTCCAGGTGCGCCACAAACCATTCGCTGGGCAATCATGCCCCGGCTGAAGCCTACCGAAGGTGAGTACCGTGCCATCATATTTATTGAGGAAGAACTACCTCCTCGAGAGAAAGTGGAAGGCACGGAAGTGCGCATGAAAATGCGTTATGGCCTGCCCATCTACGCCCATGTTGGCTCAACGATAGAGAGCGCCCAACTGAATGCTGTTGCTGTCACCAGACTGGGGGACAAGCTCAACCTGGATATCACCAATAATGGCAACACGCACGCACGCCTGTCGGGCAATTTCGGAATCTGGCCAAGTGATGAATTTCCGGGAGCCGATGCGGCTCTGGAACAACTTCAGTCGGTCAACCCTGATAATCAGCAGGAAATGGATTTCGTGGTTGGCAATATGCCCCCTTCTGTGATTCTACCGGGCAATCGTCGGGTGTTGAATATGCCATTTCCTCTCCAGGATGAAACCGGAGACTACACGATTCAGCTGAATGCGGACTTTGCCCAGGTGGAAATCACTGAGACCCTCAGCTTTACCAAGCATCTGCCCCAGGATCCTGATGCTGACGATCCGGAAGTTTTCCGTGTAGCTACCTTGCCCGCCGAAGAAGCCATTATTGGAGCTATCGAGTGACAGGTATCACACTTTTACAGGCAACCCCTGAAATAAACGAATACCGGCTTAAAGCCGGTTTCGTCGTTTTAGGGTTAGCTGACTTTGTGAACTGAGTCATCCTGGCGCTGGCAAAATGAAACTTTCCCAAACACTTCCGCTCACTTTTGTGCTGCTTACTGCCTGCCTAACGACACCGGCAGCGATGGCTGGTGAGCAACTTGCAGCTGTTGAAGAAGTATCGTGGCAGCATCTGTTCGCCGGGGAAACTGAAACCATAGTCTCGCAACAAGCTGTTCCAAATGGCCCGTATTCCACAGAAGCCTTGGCCGGCCAAAACCGACCAGCCAAGCCAACCCTCCCCTTCACGATCAGACAGCTCCATCAGAACGATATAGGCAGGAATGCAGTCGTGAACAGCGATACTGTAACCAGCAGTCTGCCACCCTTGGCAGAATTTCCTGCTGAAATGGGAAATATCGGGATTGCGGATACTGTCCAGATCAGGGGGCTCGCCGCCAGCGCCTATTCCCGGTTCAATCAGCAATCCGGTGCTGAAACTGCCCTACAGCAACAGCTGAGCTACAAGCGCATAGCCAGGCCTGTAGCTTACGCTTCGCCAGCACCGGCACGATTTCCGGTGGCTGAGCATCAACCAGCCTCCGATGAACTGACAGGTTTAGCCGAAATCAACGGGCAAATTTCGGCGACAGCGACTGATTATCCGGAAGAGCCACAACTCCCCACTGCCAATAGCCCTGCCATGGACCCCCTGGATCAAATGCTGGCCCGGATTCGAAGCGCCGATGCAGCAAGCAACATCCAAAGCAGAAATACGCAACCAAGCCCAGTGGCCTTTGAAGAAGAACATCCAGTGATCAGCAGTATTCAGTCTCAACTGGAGAATCGTTCCAGCTCAGCGGCCAGTCATTCCGAACAGGGCGCGAGCCCAACAGCGCAAACTGTCTCCTATAGCAGGCAACTGCTAGGGATCTATTTCGATCAGCAAGAGCATCCGGCCATGATCGTTTTGCATGACGGCAATGAATATCTGCTACCGCTGGTTTCTGTATTGGCTGCTGCCGGCGCCAGTCTGGACACGGAAGGCTCTGATCCGGACTCAACCGAAGTCGCCATAAATACCCCCGGCGGGCCGGCCAGACTGCAGCAGGCCGATTTCCAATTGGTGGACGGTCAGGTCCTGGTGGCTGAATCTGCACTGGAAAACAAATTGAAGATGGATGTGCGATTCGACCAGTCTGCCTATGCCCTCTTTGTGACTCTGCCCTGGTCCATGGACGCGCCCAGTGCCTATATGGCCTTCTCCATGCCAGATCCTGATTTCGAACCTCCCGCTGCGTCCATAAGAAATCTGCGCGCGGACCTGAATTTGTTTGCCGACGGTTCACGGCAGGGGCTCTATGGCGATTATTTCGTTTCCGGCAATCTGGCAGGTGGCGGCTGGAGGGTTCGGGCTGAGCAACTGGCCAGCGGCGATACTGTGCCAACTGATTATTTCTGGTCAAAAGACTTTGGCAATGCTCAGGCCCTGTTCGGCAATTCCGATTTCTCCCTGCACCCGCTATTGCCCACGGTCGAGCAAACCGGTGCACAATTTCTCTATAGCACCGAACCGCTTCCCGTGAGGAATGACATCGATATCTCAAGGTCGGATACGTCCCGGCGAATTAACAATGGAATCCGGGATATTTCCGGAATAGCACAGCCTGGCGCGGTA
Organism: Gammaproteobacteria bacterium; assembly: GCA_040218615.1. Classification (GTDB taxonomy): domain Bacteria; phylum Pseudomonadota; class Gammaproteobacteria; order Pseudomonadales; family Pseudohongiellaceae; genus UBA9145. The sequence continues at coordinate 138,095 of JAVJRC010000005.1, read as the reverse complement.
GCCGAATTGCGCATCGACGGAAGAGTCACCGAACGTACTCGAGTGCGTCTGGATGGCAGTTACGATTTCCCAGATGTTGAATTGCCCTCTCGCGGCTATGCCGAAGTCCTGGTCATGATTCTCGACAATCGCAGCGGTGCATTGATTGATACTCACGACTACTCACGACGCAGTGGAATCGAATTGCTTTCAAAGGGGCAGCACACTGTGCTTGCCGCCCTCGGCCAGCAGGGCAATCTGCTAAACAGCCAACGGGCAAGCCTGGGCGCCTCAACTGCTGCGCAATGGCGATACGGACTCAACGAAGACCTGACCCTGGAAATTGGTAGCCAGCAAGTTGGTGGTGAGCTGGGCTCAGAAGCGTCCCTGTCCATGGCTCTTTCAAATCACTGGTTTGGTTCACTGGGTGCCGCCCAGAGTGAGGACCGCACTGCTTTCGGAATCGATGTAGAGGGCGGAGACAGGAAATGGCGGGTAGACCTCTCTGCTCGTGAATTTATGCTTCAAGGACTGCCAGAAACTGAACAATCCGGGACTCTGCAATCCGATGCGCGTCAATGGACCCGTTCCATTCGTTTTCAATACCAGCTCAATGATAATCTGAAGCTGGGTCTCATCGGTCGCGACCTGAGCAACAGCTATGAACAACAGCGATTCGTATTGCCCACGGCCAGCTGGACCAACCGCCGGAATCTTTCCGTAAGCGCCAGACCGAATAGTAACGGACGCTACCGCATAGATTCGCGATTCACTCCCAACCTGCGAAACTCCCTGCGTTATTCCTATGAAGAAAAAGAACACCTGCTTGATTATCGCCATCGCAGCAACAGTGGCATCGAGTACTACGCCAGTTTCAGCTCCGGTGAAGATTCCGAAGGACGTTATGAAATGGGTATGGTTAATGAATTTGCCAATAGCCGCTTCGGTACGCTCCAGTTTGCCATGGTGAACACAGAAGATGACATTGGCTATTCCATGGAGTGGGAGGCAGCGTTTCTGCCGGGCGTCAACTCCCGTCTCAGGGTTTCCAAAGGCAACAACAAATTCGAGCTGGATGAAGGTGGCAGTGATTTCTTTATGCAATGGCAGCTAACCTTTGATTTTGCCGTGGCCCAGCGCCGTATTGTAGCGGTCGACTCAAACTATGGAGGCAACTCTGATGCAGCTCTGACCGGGCCACTACTGCTGGGTGACAGTAAGATTGGCTCCGAGTACGAGGTCGATCGCATCGAACTGCTGATAGACGGCGACAACTACACGGCCAGAGTCCAGGGAGGCCGGTACTATGTTGATGGTTTGGATCCGGGTATGCATAAAGTTTCCATCGATGCTCGTCATCTGCCCATGGAATTGACTCCCAAAGCGGGCCAGAGCTTCTGGGTGCGTCTGGAAAAATCTGCGGCGACAGAAATGCCTCTGCAGCTGGAAGTGAAGTATTCCTTTGCCGGACGCGTTCGGGACAGCGCTGGCAATAATGTGAGCAATCAGCGATTGCTGGTGCTTGACTCCGGGAACGAAAAAATTGCCGAACTCTACACCGACCAGTTTGGCCTGTATCGCTCTGACAATTTCCCGCCGGGTGAATACCGGGTAGTTGCGATGTCGGGTACTACCGAGAAGGCCAGCATCGCAGTAGAAATTTCTGATAGTTACCTGTTTGAGCAAGACTTGCAGTTACCTGCGGACGATCAATTGTCGGCTATATCCTTGTAGCAGCAAGGCAAGCCGCCGAAGGTATTAACAACGGATCTTGCTGCACCGCTATAACCCTCCTTGTTAATCGATTAGAATCCCTGCCATCCGATCGATGGTGTCAAAAATTCAACAATCACTGTCGCTGAAGATCAAGCAACTCGAAACAAGGTGGCAAGGTACAAGGCCGGTTAATGGACAGATTCGGAGTATGCATAGCCGGCGCGGGAGTGGTTGGCCTGGCCATTGCCAATCACCTGTCCAGGTCGGAACGGTTTCGCGCTGACTCCATCGTAATCGTGGATGCAGAAACGGATTTTGGCCGACAGACCAGCAGCCGCAACAGCGAAGTCATTCACGCTGGTATCTATTACCCTGAAGACAGCCTCAAGGCCAGACTCTGTGTTCGCGGCAAACAATTACTCTATGAATACTGCGAAACGTTTGATGTACCGTTCAAGCGAGTAGGCAAATGCATCATCTCCAGCGAGAGCAATACCGATTCACTTGAACAGTTAAGGCATCGTGCCGAGCGCAATGGCGTGTTGGACCTGGAGTTGTGGAACAAGTCCCGGCTGAGGGATGCAGAACCAGCAGTCAGCGCCACAAACGCCCTGTATTCTCCCTCTACCGGTATCGTTGACAGCCATTCTTACATGCAGAGTCTGTTGCACCAGGCACAGGACAAGGGAGTCATCTTTGCACCACGCACCCGCATAGAAGCGGTAGCCAGGATTGGCAATGAATTCCATATTACTACTGCGATAAGCACTGGTGAGGGAAACAATTCCCGACCAGAGCCCTATTCCCTGTCCTGCGAGATTTTCATCAATTGTGCCGGACTACAGGCTCAGGAATTGGCCCAAAAAATTGAGGGTGTGAATGCGGATAGTATCCCTGCCCTGTTTCCCTGCAAAGGTGACTACTTTTCCTATACAGGAAAAAACCCATTTCAACGCTTGATATACCCTCTCCCTGAACCCAATACCCAGGGCCTGGGAATTCATAGCACTACCGATTTAGCCGGACAATTGCGTTTCGGCCCCGACACGGAATATGTCAATGAGCTGAATTACGAGATCGATGGGGGCAAATCGACCCATTTCGCAGAGGCCATAGCTACGTACTTCCCCCAGATCAACGCTGCAAAACTATTACCCAACTATTCCGGGATCCGGCCAAAACTGGCTGGTCCGGGCATGGAGGTAGCAGATTTTGTTATCCAGACACCGGCGACCACTTCAGGCATTGATGCAAAAACATCCCAGACTCCAGGTTTGGTACAGCTATTCGGTATTGAATCTCCGGGTCTGACCGCGAGCCTGGCAATTGCCGAGTATATTGAAGCACGGCTCTGACTGGCTGAATTTCAAACTACAGTGTGAACGATTCTGCAGAGACCTCACCATAATCCGGCAGCAGGTTTTCAATACGGAGCTTTAATTGTCGGAGCGATTCCGGAAAGCAAATTCCGATGCCTGGAGCCTTGCTGGAGCCGGTGCCACATTCAGCACCAAGGGCCGGATTTATCCAGACAACCTTGCCGCGAATCGAAATGTCCTGTGGATCTTCAAACAAATGTAAGGAAACGTGAATCTCGGATCCCATTGCTATGGGCTGGTCCGTTTTAATGAACAGACCGCCTCCACGAATGAAAGGCATATAAGCAGCCAAGAGTGAAGTTTCATCGTTAATATTCACCAGCAATATTGAGCTTTTGTGTTTCAGCACACACTCTTTTCCCGCTAACCCGTCCCTGTCACTCATTCTCCTATTACCCATTCAAGCGGCCCTTCCTTGTGCCTGCTTACTGGTTGCGGTTACTCCTTGCCCGGTGCCAGTTGCTGAAACTGCCAGAGCAATGATTCAAGCAGTAGTTGCCCATTGGGATTGGCACCACCCGTTAGCTGCCGATGGGCCAACATCACTTCCTGATGAAAGCGCAACAGTTGTGCAACACTTGTGCGCCGGTCGGCATTTCCGCCAGCCAACAATCCCGCGGCTTTTTCCAGGGAAGCTGTAGTGCCCACATCCTGGCCGGGTGTATTTAGCAGTGCTCTGGTAAAGGTAGTTGAAGCTTTCAGCAAACACAAAATAGCGGACAATTCTCCCAGTTTGCTTGCGGCTGTCTGCACCACATTGAGCGATAGTTTTCCCAGCACCAGCTGGCAAAGCTTCTCGGTGAAGTCCAGTTCTGCATCGAGAGTGCCGGTTTGAGAAAGTGAAAGTGCAGCCAGAGGCCTGTTGTCGGCAGCAGCAAGCAGTCTTACCGGATCTTCTTCCGGGTCCAGATGTTGCCGCAACCAGTTGGATGCCAAATCAAAAGAGGGAATGGAAAACTGGATGCGCTGACAGCGACTACGAATTGTCGCTGTCAGTAAGCCCGGGGAGTCTGTGACCAACAACAGATAAGTGCGTGAGCCCGGCTCTTCCAGCGACTTCAACAGGGCATTGCTGGCACTGATATTCATGTGATGAGCCCGATCGATAATCGCTATTCGCGCCCCACCGGCGTGACTGCTACGCAACAGGAAATCAGACAGCAACCTGATCTGGTCTACCTTGATATCCCTGGCACCTTCTTCCGGCTGCAACAACAGCAGATCCGGGTGTTGTAGTTGGGCTCCCAGAGCGCAATTACGACATTGGCCACAGGGTTTCACCACAGCAGCTTCCTGACAAAGCAGATGGCGGGCAAACTGTTGAACAAATGCCAGTTTGCCCAAACCGGCAGCACCGGCCACCAGGTAGGCATGAGCAAGCTGCCCCTTCTCTTCCTGCTGTAACAGGCGTTGCCACTGCTGCTCGTGCCAGGGCAAGGGTATTTGTTCGACCAGGCCCGCTAAATCACTCATCTTGTCTGCACCAATTCTGCCAATCTGGCTTCCAGGGCGGCCCGTAGTTGCTTGCTGACTTCTTCTACGCTGGCTGAGGCATCGATAACCACACATCGTTCCGGATCATCGCTGGCAATCTGCAGATAACACTCCCGCACAGATTGGAAGAACTCCATTGCCTCCTGTTCGATCCTGTCCAGTTCACCCCTCTCTCGGGCCCGTTGCAGTCCGATCTCGGGATCCAGATCGAGAATCACGGTCAGATCCGGCCGCAATTCTTTTTGCACGAGTTGTTCGAGACTGGCAATGAGGGTTTTGTCCAGCTTTCTGCCGGCGCCCTGATATGCGTAAGTGGCATCGGTGAATCGATCACAGAGCACCCATGTACCCTTTTCAAGCGTTGGATTGATCAACTGATTCAGGTGTTGGGCTCTCGCCGCGAACACCAGCAGCAATTCGCAGGCAGGATCGAAGTCCTCCTCCTGACTGTCTAAAAGCAACTGACGGATCTTCTCCGCGATAAGTGTGCCACCTGGCTCTCTGGTAAGGATATAAGAAATACCGTGAGCATCCAGATAGGACTTGATGACATCGATGTTAGTGCTTTTGCCAACACCTTCTCCGCCTTCAACTGTTATGAACAATCCACGACGGCTGGTCATTGTTGTGTCACCGGAGAATCCTCACCATTGAGCTGATATCGGACCACGGCCGCATTGTGTTCCTCAAGGGTTGACGAGAAATAGTGTCCTCCATCGCCAGTGGCAACAAAATAGAGATAGTCTGATGGCAAGGGATTCAGGCTCGCTGCAATGGACTCTTCACCCGGCAAGGCAATCGGCGTTGGTGGAAGCCCGTTTATCCTGTATGTGTTATAGGGCGTGGTGGTATTGAGGTCGTTTCTGCTGATGTTGCCTGCGTAGTCTTCTCCCATGCCATAAATTACAGTAGGGTCTGATTGCAGGCGCATGCCCATCTCGAGCCTCCTGACAAAAACGCCTGCAATATGACCTCGCTCACTACCAATACTTGATTCTTTTTCCACTATGGAAGCCATTATGATTGCTTCATATTGATTCTGATAAGGCAGCGCTCCAAGGCGTCGCTCCCAGGCCCGGTCCAGTATTTGTTGCTGCCGATTCCTGGCCCTGCGCAGTAACTCCAGATCAGAAGTGCCACGAGTGAAAAAATAGGTGTCAGGGTGGATCATGCCTTCTGGGTTTTCATGGGCCAGCCCCAACAGGGCTGCCAATTCTGTGGGTGATGTCTCTGCAAGTGTGTGCTCGACTTGCTCCAGCTCTGCAATCGCAGCCAGTGCCTGGGAAAAAGTCCAGCCTTCGACCAGAGTCACCCGATACTGAATGCTATCCCCACTCACAATGAGCGCCAGTAGCTCGGCCATACTGATACCAGGTTCAATCAGATATTCACCAGCCTTGATTGAACTCGCCTGTCCCCGAAGCCGGGCGGCCAGGGTAAAGAACGTGGTGGAATCCAACACTTCCATTGCCACCAGTCGATTGCCCACCGCATTGAGCGAGCTGCCGGAACTGATTTCCAGTACGGTCGAAGTGGAGATGGAATCCAGTGGCCGGTAAAACTGATGGCGCAGAACCAGCAAGACAGCCACGGTGACAAGCAACATTCCCGCAGCAATGAGCGCGAGTCTGTGCCCGCTCAGTATTGTTTGGAGGCGATCCATACAGCGATGCCCGGATTGGTTTCCGACCCAGAGATAAGGGCAAGTCTAGCACGTTCCGGCAGCAGCCTAGCTGCGCAACCGTTGTGCTACTGGTATCTGGAGAAGATCAGGCTGCCGTTGGTGCCACCAAACCCGAATGAGTTGCTTAGCACCGTTTCCACTTGCTGCTCTCTGGAGTTATGTGGCACATAATCAAGATCACACTGCTCATCTGCATTGTCCAGATTGATGGTCGGAGGTATGACCTGTTCATGTAAAGCCAATACCGAAATAATGGCCTCGGCCGCACCTGAAGCACCCAGCAGGTGACCAATCATGGATTTGCTGGAACTCACGCAGAGTTCATTGGCATGGTTTCCAAACACTGACTTGATGGCATGGGTTTCTGCCACGTCACCGGCTATGGTAGACGTGCCATGTGCGTTAATGTAAGTGATTGCGGTGGGGTCCAACCCTGCGCTCAGCAGGGCATTTTTCATGCACAGTGCCGCGCCCTCTCCTCCCTCGGATGGGGAAGTCACATGGTAGGCATCGCCACTCATGCCAAAACCACTCAGTTCCGCATAGATTTTCGCGCCGCGTTTTTTCGCGTGCTCTTCCTCTTCCAGCACCATCACACCGGCGCCATCGCTTAACACAAAACCATCACGATCCTTGTCCCAGGGACGGCTGGCACGTTCCGGATCGTCATTACGGGTAGACAGTGCGCGGGCGGCGCAAAATCCTCCGAGACCTACAGGCGAAGTGGACATTTCTGCACCACCGACCAGCATAATATCGGCCTGGTTGTTGTTGATCATATTGGCGGCGACACCAATATTGTGTGTGCCAGTGGTGCAGGCCGTGGTAATGGCGATGTTTGGGCCTTTAAGACCAAAGCGAATCGACAGATTGCCGGCAATCATATTGATAATAGATCCCGGAACAAAAAACGGCGACACCTTGCGGGGACCCGAATCACGGATCAACAGGGAAGTCTGTTCAATGGAATTAATTCCACCGATACCCGAACCTATGGCAACACCGAACCGCTGGGCATCAAACCCCGAGTCCTCCAGACCGGAATCTTCGTAGGCCTGAACGCCAGCAGCAATACCATAGTGAATAAAGGGATCCATACGCCGGGCTTCTTTGCGCTCCAGATAGCGATCGCAATCGAAATCCTGAACCGAACCGGAAAACCGGGTGGAGAATGCACTCACATCAAAGCTGGTGATGGGCCGAATACCGCTGCGGCCATTCTTGATCGCATCCCAGGAGGTAGCGACATCGTTTCCTACCGGGGTCAGCAGACCCAGGCCAGTCACAACTATTTTTCTACCATTCATGGATTAATAGACTCCCAATAAACAAAAGCTACTCCAGAATATTCCGGAGTAGCTTCGTCGTAAGTCATTTAATTCGGAACTAGAGGTGCTCGTTGATGTAATCAATAGCGAGTTGGACGGTGGTAATTTTCTCGGCTTCCTCGTCAGGAATTTCAGTTTCGAATTCCTCTTCGAGAGCCATTACCAATTCGACGGTATCTAGTGAATCAGCGCCTAAATCTTCTACAAAAGAAGCAGAAGGTTTAACTTCGTCTTCCTTCACGCCAAGCTGTTCGCAGACAATCTTCTTAACGCGCTCTTCAATGCTACTCATATCTATTATTAGCTCCTAACACTTTGTTTTTAAAGGTCTTTATCACCGACCTTACTAGCACAACACTCGCAATTCCATGAGGCTGTGTAAATTAGGGATGCGATTTTACCTCTATTTGCGGTCGTTGTAATGTCTAAATTCAAATCCGTTCTGTACAAAATTTGACCAGCTCACTATGGCTAGCTCATGAACATGCCGCCATTCACATGCACAGTCTCACCAGTGATATAGGCACCGGAGGGCGAAGCCAGAAAATTCACCACGGCCGCGATCTCTTCTGGCTGGCCCAGGCGACCCAGGGGTATCTGCTCCAGCAACGCCGCTGCCTGCTTTTCAGGCAGGTCACGGGTCATATCGGTGTCGATAAAGCCTGGCGCAACTGCGTTCACGGTAATGCCCCGGGAACCGATTTCTTTCGCCAGTGAGCGAGTAAAACCCTCGATGCCAGCCTTGGAAGCACAGTAGTTGGACTGGCCCGCATTACCTGAAGAACCCACCACAGAACTGATATTGATAATGCGCCCTTTTCGCGCCTTTGTCATACCCTTGAGGCAGGCTTTGCATACCCGGTACAGCGAGGTCAGGTTGGTGTTCAGTACTGTTTCCCATTCCTCTGGCTTCATCCGCATTAACAGATTGTCCCGGGTAACACCGGCATTGTTGACCAGCACCGTGGGCAAACCAAACTCGGAATCGATGGCAGCAATCAGTGCCGTAACCGATTCGTCATCTCCAACATCCGCGACCATGCCACGACCGCTGACACCAGCAGCAGCCAGATAATCACTAATAGCTTGTGCACCTTTTTCTGTCGTTGCTGTACCAATAACGGTCATACCTGCCTGTCCCAACTGCTCGGCGATAGCTCGACCTATTCCGCGACTCGCCCCAGTTACCAGGGCAATACTTGCCTCTTCGTTCATTTCTACCTCTACCTGAATCGTTTGCTAAAGTGCAGTACTGCCAGCCACTACGCCGAAACTTCGCTGCGGGCACTGTCCAATGCTATGGGATCATCACTGCCCAGGCAGACTAACTCCGGGTCTATTCGCTTTATCAGTCCGCAAAGAACTTTGCCTGGACCAAGCTCGACCAGGTGAGTCACCCCGGTCTTGGCAATGAATCGAACGCAATCTACCCACAATACCGGCGCATAGAGTTGCCTGATGAGATTTTTCTTAATGGCCTCGGGATTGTCGGTAACATCCGCATTAACATTCTGTACAACAGGAATGTCAGGCTTGTTGAATTCAATTTCTTTCAGCACTGATTCCAGATCTTTAGCCGCCGGTCGCATTAATTCGCAATGGGAGGGGACGCTCACATTCAGCGGCAAGGCACGCTTGGCGCCTGCCTCTTTGCAAAGCTCTATAGCCCTGTCTACTGCAGCCGTTTCCCCGGCGATCACTGTCTGGCCTGGTGAATTGAAATTCGCTGCGGATACGATGCCCACTTCTTCGGCTTCGTCGCAGATTTCATCGATCTGATAATTTTCCAGCCCAACGATGGCAGCCATCTTGCCGCTGTTTGCTGCGACGGCTGACTGCATGAAATTGCCTCGTTGATGGACTACCTGAACCGCGTCGCTAAACTTCATTGCGCCAGCACAGACCAGTGCTGAGTATTCACCCAGACTGTGACCGGCGAGAATCGACGGAGCAGCACCACCCTGCTCTTGCCACAGTCGCATGATGGCGACAGAGGCTGAGAGTAATACCGGTTGGGTGATTTGGGTCTGATCAAGATTGTTATCGGCATCATGCTGGCAAATTTCCCAGAGGTCATGACCCAGCGCTGTCGATGCTTCGTCAAACGTAGCCTCGATAATCTTGTTGCCTGCCGCCAGGTCGGCCAGCATGCCCAGCTTTTGGGAGCCTTGCCCGGGAAAGACGAATCCAAATTTTTGCATAGCGATTTAAGTTCTATTGTTTTTGGTGATTTCGGGCTACAAGCTGCCTTTGTTCTTTTTCCTGATTCTAAACTATCGGCTGAAGCGCTTTACGAAGCAGCAACTTGAGCATTCGCCTGAATGATGTCAGCAACTCTTCTCGCAATCAATTGCGGAACATTGTTTTCAATCTCGTGTATCGCCTGCTGAATGGCGTAGTAAAAACCTTCTGCCGTGGCATTGCCGTGGCTTTTCACAATACTGCCTTGCAGGCCCAACAGGCTGGCACCATTGAAACGTTGTGGATTGATTTGTTGTCTCAGCCGGGTGAGCATCGAAGTTGAGGAATAGCCAGACAGGCGAGTCAACAGACTCTCTTTTATCTGCTCGGAAAGGAGATTCTTTACCACGTTGGCAACACCGGCACTGGACTTGATGGTGACATTTCCAACGAACCCATCGCATACCACCACGTCGGCAGCGCCCTCGAACAGATCATTGGCTTCCACAAAGCCCACATAGTTCAGGGCCGGGCTGGACTCCATCAGTCGCGCTGCCTGTTGTACTTCATTGGTGCCTTTGTAGTATTCGGAGCCGATGTTTAACAAGCCCACGGTCGCCGACTTGTTACCCAGCGATTCAGCCAGCACTGTGCCCATGACAGCGAATTCAAAGAGCTGTTGACTGTCGCATTCGGGATTGGCGCCGACATCGAGCAGATAGCTCTGCTTTCTGGCACCGGGTATTGTGGCCACGATGGCGGGTTTGGTGACGCCTGCGATGGTTTTCAGCAAATGTCGGCCAGTCATCAGCAAGGCACCGGTATTCCCGGCGCTTACCATGGCCTGAGCGGTTCCTTTCTTGACCAGTTCGGTGGCTATGAACATGGAGGACTGCCGACCAGAACGCAGCACATTGGCTGGCTTGTCATCGTCTCCCACCACGTCTTCTGCGTGAACTATCTGAATGCGCTCTTGCAGACCGGCATCGAGTTCATGCAGCAATGGCCCCATGCGGGCTTCATCGCCAACAAGAATCAGATGCAGTGCCGGGTTTTGTTGCAGTGCCTGCAGTGAGGCAGGAATGGTAAGATCCACTCCCCCTTCACCGCCCATAGCATCAATTGCTATGTGCCTGGATTCGGTCAAGATTAATCGTCGCCGAGATCGAGAACCTTTTTGCCCTTGTAGAAACCATCTGCAGTGACATGATGACGGCGATGTACTTCGCCCGTAGTCTTGTCAGTGGACAGAGTGGGTCCGGACAGGGAATCGTGAGTCCGACGTTTGTCTCGCCTTGAGCGAGTGACTTTACTCTTTTGAACAGCCATGTGAGTTCTCCAAATATTCTGTTGCGAATACGTTTTGACGGTTTGAATGGACGATCTGGCGTACATTCTTTCGAGCCCCTGCTGCGGGTGCTTCCGTCAATTTCAATTCAATTGTGATTAAACCGTAGTTAATCGTTCTCTTCGGCATTTTGTTTAAGTGCTTTTAACACCGCGAACGGGTTTTCTTCTTCACCCGGACCTGCGCTGCCTTGCACCACGGGTTCTGCTGCTTGCTGATAGTCAAGCGCCTCAATACAGTCTTTTTCTGCATGCAAATTGACGATAGGCAGTGCCAGTATCACCTGCTCATCGATCAACTCCGCCAGCTGCAGTTTGTAGTGGTCGCTCAACCAGGGATCCCAATCCGGCTCCAGTGCAGCGACCTCAGTCTCGGACTCGAGCAGCACCAACTGAATGCTTTCCGATAATTCGATCTCCACCGGTTCCAGGCAGCGTTCACAGGTCACCTGGGCTCTGGCTTTGAGTTCTCCAGTAATCTGGCGACGCCCCTGAATGCCCCTGGCAAATTTCAGTACCACCTCTACCCGGGCCTGGTCATTGACCAGTACTTTCAGAAATCGGGGCAGGCGCTCCAGGGCAACCTGACCAGCGACATCAGCCTCCTGCAGGAAAACCTTTCGAGTGTCCACATAGGCTGGCAACTGGCCTTCTGACATAGGCGCGCAATTCTAGGGGGACAGCCTCTCGCTGTCAAAATATGTTTGCAGATAATTTACTGAAAATAATGACTTTATCTGATTGATTTTAATAGGCTACTGCCCCAATTTCTCCAGGAGTGACCGGAGATGTTCTGGTATCGGAGCCGTTGCCTGAACCTGCTCTCCATTGAGGGGGTTTTCAAAGCCAATGTAGGCAGCGTGTAAACAGAGGTTTTTATAGCCCAACAGCTCTGTGGAGCCGCCCTCGGCGCCCGCCAGATATTTGCTGTCGCCAACGATGGAATGGCCGGAATGCTGGCAATGCACACGAATTTGGTGGGTTCTTCCGGTTTCCGGCCTGGCTTCCACTAAGGTACAGGCTGGAAACCGGCTCATCACCTGGTAACGGGTGCGGGACGCTTTCCCTCCCTGGTCCACGCGCACGACCCTTTCACCAGATTGGAGGGTGTTTTTCGCCAGCGGCGCGTTAACCTCGATTAGCTGCTCAGGCCAATGTCCGAAGACCAGTGCCTGATAACGCTTATCAACAGATTTGTTCTTAAGTTGCTGTTGTAAGCCTTTTAAATACTTCATATTTTTGCATAAGACCAGACAGCCTGATGTGTCCCGGTCGATGCGATGGGCGAGCTCTGCCTGCTGCCAGTCCGGCTTGATCTGGCGCACTGCCTCGATCAGTCCCAGGCGAATTCCTGAACCTCCATGTACTGCCAGTCCGGCAGGCTTGTTGATCACCAACAATGCCTCATCTTCCTTGATGATGCTTTCCTGGAGCAGTCTGGAGAGGTTCTGGGATGGCGCTGGGGGTTGGGACAGGTCTGCTGCCTGGTGGGGTGGCACCCTGACCAGATCGCCTCTCTGCAGCTTGTATTCGGGCTTGCAGCGCTTTTTGTTGACCCGGACCTCTCCTCGCCGGATAAAGCGGTATACGCGGGATCTGGGGAGGCCCTTGAGCAATTTGAAGAGGAAATTGTCCAGCCGCTGGCCCTGCTGCAGGTCTTCTACGCGGACAAATTGAACCTGGGAACTATCCATGGGTGTCGTTACGCTTTATTGCTCGTGTTGATGGGTTAGTTTGGGAACGCATATTAAACGATAGCTGGAGCGAACTCTTGGGTAATTCATTGCTGCCCCGTAAGCGAACCGATTGCCAAACGGACGCAGGAGCAGAATGCAGGCTTCTGGACACGCCGTAAACCCATCCATGGGGGCTCGGGAGCAGCATCCCTGCTGCTCACGGTCCTGAAGCCTGCATTCTGCTCCTCCGTCCTGACCAGCTCAGTGATTCGTTCTGGCTTACCAAAACCCTCGTCAAAAGGTGAGTTGGGTGCTTGCGGATAGTGTAAAATCGCCCCTCTTTTATATTCGTGCACATTGGTGCAGCCGCATAAGACCGCAATAACAGGAACGACTCTCAGGGAATGAACTCTATCAAGCAACATTTGAACAGCATTGTTGGTGCTGCCATGGGCAGTGCTTGCCAACTGGAAAACTGCAATGCCAACGTGATTACTGCGTCCAGGCCGGAATTTGGCGATTATCAGGCCAATGGGGTTATGGCTATTGCCAAGCAACTGCGTCAGAACCCCAGGGAAATTGCCCAGCAAGTGGTCTCTGAGCTGGAAGCGCAGAATCATGAAGCCATTGGCAAACTCGAAGTGGCCGGACCGGGTTTCATTAATATCCATCTGGATGATGCGTTTTTACGGGCCACGGCCAGCGAGGCGATTGCTGCGGACTCTTTACTTGCGCTGACTGATGAGCCGCTGAAGATTGCGGTGGATTATTCTTCTCCCAACCTGGCCAAGGAAATGCACGTGGGGCATTTGCGCGGGACCATTATTGGGGATTGCCTGGTGCGGGTGCTGGAGAAGCTGGGCCATACGGTTGTGCGCCAGAACCATGTGGGCGACTGGGGTACCCAGTTCGGGATGTTGATTACCTATATGGAAGAGTTGTCGGCTGCCGCTAGCGAGTCGTCGGCGGAGTTATCCGGGCATCTGGCAGATCTGGAAACGTTCTATAAGGACGCAAAAGACCGCTTTGATAACGATGAGTCGTTTGCCAATGCTTCTCGCCAGAGTGTGGTGAAACTGCAGAGCGGCGATGCCTCCTCTATTGCTGCCTGGGAAAAGTTTATTGATGAATCCATGCGTCACTGCGAAGAGATTTATCAGAAGCTGGGGGTGACGCTTACACGCGAACACCTGGATGCGGAGAGTCGGTACAACGAGGACCTGCCGAAAATCGTTGCCGATCTTGAGGGCAAGAATCTACTTACTGAATCTGAAGGTGCCAGGTGTGTTTTCCTGGATGAATTTGTTGGTAAAGAAGGCGACCCGCTACCTTTGATCGTACAGAAATCTGATGGCGGTTTTCTTTATTCAACCACCGACCTGGCAGCCATTCGCTGGCGGGTTAAGGAAAATATCGATCGCGCCTTGTATGTAGTGGATGCGCGTCAGTCCCTGCATTTTCAGCAGGTTTTTGCGGTAGCCCGGGAAGCCGGATTTACCGGGGATGGTATCGAGCTGGAGCATGTGGCTTATGGCACCATCATGGGTAGCGATGGCCGTCCGTTCAAGACTCGCTCGGGTGATTCGGTCAAGCTTGTGGCTCTACTTGACGAGGGGATTCGCCGGGCCTACGAGCTGGTTAAAGAGAAAAATCCGGACCTTGATGACGATGAGCATCAGTTGATTGCCAGCAAGGTTGGTATTGGAGCAGTGAAGTATGCGGACCTCTCCAAAAACCGCACCAGTGACTACGTATTTGAATGGGACTCCATGCTGTCTTTTGAGGGAAACACGGCACCTTATATGCTGTACGCCTACGCGCGTATCTGCAGCATATTAAGGAAAGCTGGAGACTATCCTGCCAGTGAAATTACCGAACTGAATGCACCGGAAGAGCGGGTTCTGGCATTGAAGATTCTTCAGCTACCGGAAACCGTGCATGCAGTAGCCCGGGACTGTTATCCCAACCAGCTTTGCAACTACCTGTATGAGTTGGCCGGGTTGTTTATGCGCTTTTACGAGGCCTGTCCAATCCTGAAAGCTGAAGATAGTGCCCGTAGTTCTCGACTGGCGCTGGCCACACTGACAGCGCGGACGCTGCAACAGGGCCTGGACTTGCTGGGCATTGAGACTCTGGAAAAGATGTAATCCCTTGGCGCTCTCGACGGTCAAGCCAAGAGCGCCAGGTATTTAACGCACTAGTTCAGCTGCAATAGCACCTTGTTCAACCGGGCTGAAAACTCGCTGGGGTCATCCAGTTGACCACCATCGGAGAGATTGGCCTGGCCGAACAGGATCTCTACCAGGTCAGCAAATCGTTCTTCATCCTGCTCGGAATCGAGGCGTTCGATCAGCGGATGGGTCGGATTGATCTCGAAGTGGGGTTTCACTTCAGGCACGGGCTGGCCCGATGCTTCCATGATCTTGCGCATTTGTGCGCCCATGGCGTGTTCATCAATCGCCAGGCAGGCCGCTGAATCCGTAAGCCGGTGTGAGATGCGGACTTCGTTGACCCGGTCGTCCAGGGTTTTCTTGACCCGCTCCACCAGCCCTTCCAGGGCTTTCTCGGTTTCTTCCTGCTGCTCTTTTTCTTCCTTGTCCTCGAGCTTGCCAAGATCCAGCTCGCCGCGAGAGATGTCCTGAAACTGCTTGCCATCGTATTCGGTGAGATGGCCCATCAGCCATTCGTCCACCCGATCCACCATAAGAATGACTTCGATGCCCTTCTTGCGGAATATTTCCAGGTGGGGGCTACTGCTTGCTGCCTTGTAGGAGTCGGCCACCAGATAATAGATTTTGTCCTGGTCTTTCTGCATACGCCCTATGTATTCGTCCAGACCCTGGTCCTGCCTGGCAGAACCCGAGGTGCTGGTTGCGAACTGCAAGAGCTTCGCCACTTTTTCCTTGTTGGCAAAGTCTTCCGCCGGGCCTTCCTTCAGGACCTGGCCAAACTGCTCCCAGAACTGGTCATACTTTTCCTTGTCTTTCTTGCGCAGTTTGCTCAGCATGTCCAAGGCGCGCTTGGTCAGGGCACTGCGCATGGAGTCCACCGCCGGGTCTTTTTGCAGGATTTCCCGGGAAACATTCAGGGAAATATCATTGGAGTCCACCACGCCTTTCATGAACCGCAGGTACAGCGGCAAAAATTGTTCCGCGTCGTCCATAATAAAGACGCGTTGTACGTAGAGCTTCAGGCCCCTGGCTGCATCACGATTCCACAGATCAAAGGGTGCCTTGGCTGGCACGTATAACAGACTGGTATATTCGAGCTTCCCTTCGACCTTGTTGTGGCTCCAGTCGAGCGGGTCTTCAAAGTCGTGGCTGACGTGCTTATAGAACTCTTTGTACTCCTCGTCTTTTACTTCATTGCGGGGACGCGTCCAAAGAGCCTTGGCGTCGTTTACTGCCTCATATTCCTTTACCTTCTCCGTCTCAGACTTTTTCTCTTCTGACTCTTCATCTGCATCGGAGCCAAAGTCCTGCTTCTCCATGACTACCGGAATAGAAAGGTGATCGGCATAGCGCTTGACGATACTGCGTAAGCGGAAGGCTTCAGCAAATTCTTTCTCGTCTTGCTTAAGATGCAGTGTGACAGAAGTGCCTCGCTCGGCTTTCTCTGCAGGCTCCACGGTGTACTCGGACTCGCCCCTGGAGACCCAGTGGGTGGCTTCGTCAGCCGCAGTTCCCGCTTTGCGGGTCAGCACTTCCACTTCATCGGCCACGATAAATGCGGAGTAGAAACCAACTCCGAATTGACCGATCAACTGGGAATCCTTTTTCTGGTCACCGGTGAGGGATTCAAGAAACTGGGCCGTGCCGGATTTGGCAATGGTGCCCAGGTTGGCCACGACCTCATCACGGGTCATACCGATACCATTATCCGAAATGGTAATTGTCGAATTGTCCTCGTCGAAGTCGATCTGCACCTGCAATTCCGTGTCCTTGTCCAGCAGGTCTGGATTGGACAATGACTCGAAGCGGAGCTTGTCCGCCGCATCGGAGGCGTTAGAGATCAGTTCGCGCAGAAAAATTTCCTTGTTGCTGTACAAGGAGTGGATCATCAGATGAAGCAGTTGCTTTGCTTCGGTTTCGAATCCAAGAGTTTCAGCTTGGGTCTTGGTGGCCATGCCTGTTTCCTCTGTTGTTCCCGGTCGTTCGGTTTGAATAGATGTTTTGGGCAAATAAAAAACCCGACCACTCATTGAGTGATCGGGTTCTTAGATGGGGGCAAGCGCCTGATTTTCAAGCGCCTTTTATGACTGTCTGGGCGAATTTAGTCGATCAGTGAGGGGTATTCCTCGTAAAAATCGATAGACTCGGCCTTACGCTCCGCAATCACATTGTATCTCTGCTCCACACTGTCGATGAAAGACAGGTATTGTTGGGCAGCATTGCGGCTGTTTTCGTCACCCGTATCGGCAGCCTGGCGTGCGGCGGCACGTGCGCCCTCGAAATCATCCAACTCGATAAGAGAGCGGGACAGGAATAGCAGGGTGTCGGAACGGTCACTGAGATCGCCTTTGTCCAGGGCTTCCTGGAACGCTTCTGCGGCTTCCTCATAATTGTTCATCACGTAGTGGATATAGCCCACGGTATCCCAGCCATCGCCACTGTCAGACATTTCCGCAACACGCAGGGCATTGGGTAAAGCCTCTTCATAAGTGCTGGCAATCAGATGCATCTGGGCAGCGATTTCCAGGTTATCCACAGTGGGTTCGATGATGTTGTTTTCCAGGCCTTCTTCGATGACCTTGATTCCTGTCAGGGGGATATCCATACCCGCCAGGGACTGCCCAAGGTTCAGATAGCGGTTCTCGTCTTCCACATGACCAGCCAGATAGGCCAGGTTCAGGGCTTGAACACGTCGATCTTCCTGATCCAGGCTGGCATAGACCGCATTGAGGTTGAGCCAGTCAGTGGGATCATCGAATTTCACGATCATGGTCTTGGTCAGATCCAGTGCGCGCTCGAAATCCTCCAGGATGAAGTAGATTCCATTCAGATAGGCGTAGTCATCTCGACCCAATTCCTCGCCTTGTTGCAGCGACAGGTTCATATAGTCCAGCCACAGAGGCAGTGCTTCCGTGTATTGCTCTAACTGGTAATGGGCATAGGAAAGACTCTTGTAGACAATAATGTCTTCCGTCTCTGACAGTTCACGCCAGCGCTGGAAGTTATCGATTGACAGCTGCCATTCCTCTTCCGCGGCATAGAGTTGACCCAGTGATTTCAGGGTTCTCAGCCGCTGATCCATACGCAGCTCTTCGATGGTCAGTATTTCTTCGAAGGTTTCGATGGCGCCCGGGAAGTTTTCAGTGCTCAAATAGTAATTGGTGTAGAAATTCAGGGTACTGGACTTCTCGAAGTCATTCATTCGTTCCCAGCGTCGTTCCCGAAGTTCATCCAGTTCCACCTTGGCGGCTTCGTAATCTGGCTCCTGGTTTTCATCTTCAGGCGACATCAATTCCTGCACTTCTGTAAGTACACGCATGACTTGCTGGCTGAGTGTGCCGGCAGTTCTCGCTTCGGGCGGAGCCCGCTGTTCTTCTCCTGCCAATACCGTGGTGGCGGGCAGCAGAGGAACAGCCAGTAAGCCAATCAAAAAAGAAAGTGACAGCTTGTTCAGTGCTCTCATATCGCTTTAATCCCCTTAGGTTAATCTTCCAGTTGATAGCGAAACAGGTATTGTACGCCGGGTACGGGTACGCCTTGTCCATCTATCACTCGAGGCTGAAACTTGAACCGAGTTGCAGCGCGAATGGAGCTTCTATCAAAAATATTGGGTGGTTCAGCATCGACAACTTCGATAGTGTCTTCGATAACATTGCCCATCCCATCCACTGTGAAAGAAACCAGGCACCAACCCTGAATGCCGCGCTGGGCGGCGCGAGTTGGATACTGAGGTGCGATTGCTACCAGTGGGAGGTAATCCCCGTCTGTGGCGGAAATACCGGCATTGCTGATATCCAGGCCGGTATCGATTTCGACACTGGCTCTCTCGATATTCAGGCTGGGGCCGGAATCCAGATCGATTTGCTTGTCTGGAGTTTCAGGCTGCTCTTGCTGCACTTCCTCAATCATCTCGGGCTTGTCGATTTCCTCGATGACTTCCAGCTCAATTTCCGGCATCGTGGCATCGACAATGCGAACCACGTTTACCCGCTCGTCGAAGCGTTCACCAGTAGCGATCAGAGCCTGCATGAAATAGAACAAGCCCATCGTGATGACTACGGCCATGCCCATGGATACTGCCCATCTGACAAAAATCATGATTTAAGCCTCCGCAGAAATTCTGACATCTTCAATGTTGGCTTCCCTGGCTGCTTCCAGAATCAACATTACCATTTCGTTATTTGCGTTTTGATCCGCCTGAATGATGACCGCAGAGTTAGGGGCATCGGCCAGTCGTAACTCGAACCTGGAGCGGATAAAACGCGGATCAATCTGATCGCCATCGATCCAGATATCTCCGGCCGGACCTACAGCGATCAGTATTAAATCACCGGACGTATCTTCAACGGTGGAAGCTTCCGGCTTAGAGACCTCAATACCAGCTTCGGTCACGAAGACTGAGGTCACGATAAAAAAGATAAGAAGAATGAAGACCACATCAAGCATCGGCGTGAGATCTATCTCACCGGCTTCTTCCTGGTCCTTCCTCTTCATTAAACCTGATTTCATATTCTTACAACCTGTATGAGTAACCGACTATTGGTTTATCGGCAAGTGATCTTCCAACAACTCCAGGTCACGGTCGATCGTGCTCTTGAGATAGTTGTAGGCAAAGATGCCGGAGATGGCACCTACCATACCCGCCATGGTCGGAATCGTTGCCTTGGAGACACCACCAGCCATTGACTTGGCATCACCGCCGCCACTGAAGGACATCACGAAGAAGACTTCGATCATGCCGGTTACCGTGCCAATCAATCCCAATAGCGGACAGATTGTGACCAGTACCTCAATAATCGGCATGGTATTGCGCACGTCCAGTGAAATCTTGGAGATCATCATGGTGCGAATCTGATGCGCACTCCAGGATTGCTTGTCGGCTCTGGCGTTCCACTCTGCCAGGGTAGACTTCACGTTTTTGCGGTGGGTTGTATTGATGTACCAGATACGCTCAAACACAAGTGACCACTTGATCAGCAGCAGACCCATGATGATAGTCAACACGGGTCCGCCTCTGTTCATGAAGGCTTCGATGGCATCCGTAATGTCCAGTAAAAACAGGGGCATCGTATTACCTCGACCTTATCAGGACCGGCCAGCAGCTGCGCGTTCGGCCTTCTGCGCAATCATACCGGTGGCCTGCTCTTCCAGGATGTGAATGATATTGTCGCTGCGGCTCTTCACCACGGTGTGCATGAAGATAGTCGGAATCGCCACAACAATACCCAGTACTGTTGTCATCAATGCCTGGGAAATACCACCCGCCATGATTGTCGGGTCACCGGCACCGTAAACAGTGATCTGCTGGAACACCTGAATCATACCGGTCACCGTACCCAGTAGACCGCCAAGAGGTGCAATAGTTGCAATCATCTTGATCAGGGTCAGCATGGATTCCAGCGATGGCGTTTCCTTCAGAATCGCCTCACCCAGTTTCAATTCCAGGGTTTCCGTATCCGCATTGGGGTTGGACTCTGCTACCAGCAGTACCCGGCCCAGTGGATTGTTCTTGGAAGGCTTGTCGCTCTTCAACTGTGAGCGTACTTTGATGGATACCAGTGTCAGCATCAGCAAGCGGAAGAATCCCAACAGGATACCAACCACACCGACGCCAATAATGATAAAGCCAATCACACCGGCGTTGGCCTCGACCTGCTCCTGGGCACTCGGGAAGTTCACCAGGTTAGCCATCACCTGACCACCGACACCACCAGTGGGGTCGATGCCGGTACGAATCAATCCGGAGCCACCGGTAGCATCTTGCAGTGCTCTGGCAGATCCCAGTACTTCATTGTCTGGTTGTCGTGGCAATACCTGCAGGTGACCAACCTGACCATTGTAAGTCAGATACTCGCCATCGGAGATAGCATTAAAAGAACCAATGCGAGTGATGGTTCTGTTAGCGGTATCACCGCTAGGCAGCGCAATGTCGCCATTGTAAGTCACTACACGACCAGACTCGGTCACTTCCTGGTGCATGAAGAACCAGAAGCGCTCCATCTCGGAAATATTGAGCTGCTCAATGGTACTACCCGCTCGGTCGATAATGACTTCCAGTTCATCGGAACGGCCCGGGTATTGCGCACTGATCAGTGAGCCTTGGAAGTTACTGAGGAAGTCACCCGCCACGCCCTGCAAGGTACCGAACAACTCGTTCAGGTCTCCTCGACGGTCGCGGAGAATTTCCCGCATGTCGGCAATAGTAATTTCGTTGGCAGCAAACTCATCGCTGAGTTGTTGCTGCAGCTCTTCCTGCTCGACGATGCGTTGCTCGGTAATCTCGAGAATTTCCTGCTGGCGCGCAGCGTTCTGTTCGAACTCCTGCAGTCGCTCCTGGTAGGCTTCAGATTCACCTACCCGATCGTTTTCGACTGCCTCAAGCAGTTCTGCAAGCCTGTTTTGAGCTGAAACCTGAAAGGAAGCAGCAATCAGTAGTGATGCTGCAGAGAGGCTGAAAATCTTGATTAATGCTTTCATTATTGTGCCGCCTCCGGTGCGTGTACTGGCAAGAACAGGATGTCAGGTGCGTCCAGATTGGACACCACTCGCTGTGCTTGCTGAACTTCTGAACGATACTGCGCAGCAGGTAAGGTTTCCCACTGCCCCGTTTCTTTATTCCAGGCGCCGGTCACTTCACGGTCCGTCGTCTGGTACATCAATGCGACCCGACCAATTCGCACGATATTGACGTCACGCTCGACTCCACCGATCTCGATTGTGTCTGCGTAAGTCTCGTTGGTACGGCCAAATGCGGCCTCGGTCTGGTACATCACCAGAACCTGGCGAAATTTTTCCGCAATAGACACATCAGGGTTGTCGATGGCGTCCCTGGCGAATTGCAGTCGGTTCATGCGCTCGTCAATCCGGAATGGATAATCCAGCGCAACAAACTGCTCCAGGCCACTGAGCATCTTTTCCATCAGCAACGGAATTTCGCGAGTCACTTCCTCAACAGAAGCGATGGACTCGTCCAAAGTCGCAATCTGCTGCTCCTGGGCTGCAATCTGTCGTCGATAGCCGGCGTTCAGCACCAGTAACGATTCAAGGTTGTCATTTGCCCGCTTGAACGATTCAAATGTCGAACTTGCCTCACTGGCAAGCCTGGTGATTTCTTCCTGAGTTGCAGCAGACTCTGCATATTTCTCACCGAGAACGTCCATAGCCTGTTCCAGGACGCTGCTGTCTACCAAAATGTCCTGGGCTTGCGCAGCGCCAAAAACACCGGAAATGACCAGCACCAGAGCAGACAGGCTCAATCGGTTAATGCGACGGTTTTTCATGTGCCATCCTATTTTCTGTTTTACTGTTAGTTATCTATTCGAATCTGAATATGGGGGGATTTGTAGTGGTTTCCCTTACCTTACTCAGACCGGAAAACTTCTCTTTATTTTTTCTTACTTCCCTACCGTTAACTGCCAGAGTAATCCATGAGCTTTCTACTCTCTCTGTGTTGGCAGTTCTCCCTGAAAATTTCACGAACGAGAGTTACCGTTCTACTCAAATTTAATCAAAATGAGAAGCATAGTAACTTTCGTTCAAGCTGATGTTGTCTCTCCTCGGAAGAATCGACGCATTGATCAGTCAGCTTACAATTAGTCCCTGAAATTCAGCGTTTTATGCTGATTTCGTGAGTAAGCGTATCACAACACATCGCGATGATTGAACCTTTTATCTGATAAAAAATCAGCTTTAAAAAGTCCGGAAAGAGAGGCAGTCTGGGGCTGGTAGAGAATCTACCAGCCGGTAATTTCACTCAGCCCGCTACCAATATCGGCGAGACTGCGAACGGTTTTCACACCTGCATCCTGAAGGGCTGCAAACTTTTCATCAGCAGTCCCCTTGCCGCCCGAGATGATTGCGCCGGCGTGGCCCATTCTTTTTCCGGGAGGGGCCGTCACACCCGCGATGTAGGCCACTACTGGCTTGCTGACATGTTCCTTGATGAAAGCGGCCGCTTCTTCTTCTGCGGTACCACCGATTTCACCAATCATTACGATGGCTTCTGTGGCTGCGTCTTTTTCGAACAGGCCAAGAATATCGATGAAATTGGAGCCAGGAATCGGATCTCCTCCGATGCCCACGCAGGAAGACTGGCCAAAGCCATGGTCTGTGGTTTGCTTCACAGCCTCATAGGTCAGCGTGCCAGAGCGGGAAACAATGCCGACCTTGCCTGGCAAATGAATATGACCGGGCATGATGCCGATCTTGCATTCGCCTGGCGTGATGACACCCGGGCAGTTTGGTCCGATCAAGCGCACCCCTGCCCGATCACAAGCCTCCTTGGCAACGAGCATGTCCAGGGTCGGGATGCCTTCGGTGATACAGACAATCAATTCCACACCGGCAGTTGCTGCTTCAAGAATGGAGTCCTTGCAAAATGGTGCAGGCACATAAATCACGGAGGCATCTGCCTCCGTTTCATTCACTGCTTCCTGCACTGTGTTGAAAACAGGCAAATCGAGGTGTACCTGACCCCCTTTACCCGGGGTTACCCCGCCAACCATTTTCGTGCCGTATTCTATGGCTTGCTCGGAATGGAAAGTTCCCTGGGATCCTGTGAAGCCCTGGCAAATCACCCGGGTGCTTTTATCGACCAGTATGCTCATGATTCACCTCCTGCTGCAGCGACTACTTTTTCCGCAGCATCGGCGAGGGAATTGGCAGCAATGATATTCAAACCACTTTTCTCCAACACTTCACGACCAAGTTCTGCATTGTTACCTTCCAGCCGCACCACAACAGGAACTTCAACACCCACTTCTTCGACTGCACCAATCACGCCTTCGGCGATCAAATCGCAACGTACGATACCCCCGAAGATATTGACCAGCACAGCCTTCACGTTTTCGTCTGACAGAATTATCTTGAAAGCTTCTGTGACTCTCTCCTTGGTTGCGCCACCGCCAACATCGAGAAAGTTGGCCGGGCTGCCACCAAAAAGTTGCACGATGTCCATGGTGCCCATGGCAAGGCCAGCGCCATTAACCATGCAGCCAATATTGCCGTCCAGTGCTACGTAGTTCAGGTCCCATTCTGCGGCCTGTGACTCACGCTCATCCTCCTGGGAGGGATCATGCATTTCCTGCAGCCTGGGTTGCCTGTAAAGCGCATTACCATCAATATTGATTTTCCCATCCAGGCAGTGAAGATTGCCTTCTGAGGTTATCACCAGTGGATTAATTTCCAGAAGCGACAGGTCTAATTCTTCAAATAGTTTCGCCAGACCGAGAAACAGCTTGGTGAACTGCTTGATCTGATCTCCTTCCAGCCCCAAACGAAAAGCCAGGTCTCTGCCCTGGTAGGGCTGTGCGCCCGTCAGCGGATCAATAGTTGCGCGTAAAATTTTCTCGGGGGTTTCGGCGGCGACTTTTTCAATTTCCACACCCCCTTCCCTGGAAGCCATGAACACGATGCGCCTCGAACTCCGGTCAACAACCGCGCCCAGGTAGAGCTCCTGGTCAATGTCGGTACAGGCCTCAACCAGTATTTTGCTGACCGGCTGGCCATCAGCGTCGGTCTGGTAGGTCACCAGGTTCTTACCCAACCATTGTTTGGCAAACTCTTCTGCTTCCGCGGCAGTATCGACCAGTTTTACGCCTCCGGCTTTGCCACGACCACCAGCATGCACCTGTGCCTTGACCACCCATTTGCTGCCACCTATTTCAGTCGTGGCCTTGGCCGCCGCCTCGGGACTGTCAACTGCTATGCCCTTGGATACAGGCAATCCGTAATCGGCGAAGAGTTGCTTGGCCTGGTATTCATGAAGATTCATTACTGCTCCGTTTTGTTTTTAATTTTCCTGGTGAGCCAGAATTTCAGCTACTTGGATTTGCGCTTTCTGTTGCCGATGTGAATAGCATGGCCATTGGCTGCCAGTGCTGCTTCATGTACGGCTTCGGAAAGTGTGGGATGGGAGAACATGGTCAGTCCCAGATCTTCCGCGCTGGCACTGAATTCCATGGCAATGACCACTTGCTGGAGCAAATCTGCCGCGCTGGGCCCGATGATATGGCAGCCCAGCACCCGATCTGTCTTCGCATCGGCCAGCAATTTCACCATGCCGTCCGAGTCGTTGGCGGCAAGCGCCCTGCCGCTGGCGACAAATGGGAAGACGCCAGCATTGTATTCAATGCCTTCTTCTTTTAACTGTTCTTCATTCTTGCCGACCCAGGCGATTTCAGGATGGGTATAGATCACTGAGGGAACCAGCTCGTAATTGACCTGGGCTTTCTTGTCGGCCAGGCGCTCCGCAATCATGACACCTTCTTCCATGCCCTTGTGCGCCAGCATGGGACCACGCACAACATCACCACAGGCATAAATATTTGCCACATTGGTTTCGCACTGGTCATTAACTTTGATAAAGCCCCTGTCGTCCAGTTCAATTCCTACCGAGTCATCCAGCAGGTCTTCGGTGTAGGGTTTGCGGCCGACTGCTACGATCAGCTTGTCGAAAGTGGCTTTCTGGTCGCCTTCGCTGTCTGTGTATTCGACGGTCACCGACTTTTTGGAGCCCTTGCCCAGTTTACTGCCAGTTACCTTGGCACCCAGCTTGATATTCAGTTCCTGCTTTTCGAATATTTTCTGTGCTTCCTTGGCGACCTGCCGGTCAACCGCAGGCAGGAATTCATCCAGTGCCTCCAGTATGACGACTTCCGACCCTAGCCTGGCCCAGACGCTGCCCAGTTCCAGGCCAATAACCCCGGCTCCGATAACGCCCAGTCGTTTGGGAACTTCCTGAAACTCAAGAGCGCCAGTGGAATCGACTATGGTTTCCTGATCGATTGGCGCTGGAGGTATATCGATGGGAACAGAACCGGCCGCGATGATGATGTGTTTTGCGCTCAGGGTTTCCTGCTTGCCGTCGTGTCCAGTCACCTGCACCTTGTTGGTGCCCACAACTTTTCCAGTGCCAGTAATACCATCTACCTTGTTGGCCTTGAACAGACCGGCGACTCCCTGGGTAAGCTGTTTGACCACCTTGTCCTTACGCTCAATCATTGCTGGTACATCGATACCAACCTTGCTGACCTTGATGCCGTGGGTGCTGAAGTCATGCTGCGCTTCAACATATTTGTGTGAAGTATCGAGCAAGGCCTTGGACGGGATACAGCCCACGTTCAGACAGGTACCGCCATACACGGTTTTCTCTTCTTTGTTCAGCCATTTTTCAATACAGGCTGTGCTGAAACCCAACTGCCCACAGCGAATAGCCGCGTGATAGCCCGCTGGGCCTGAACCTATTACTACTACGTCGTATTCTTTACTCATATAAATTCTGCCAAAACAGGAATATTAAATTTCCAGGAGGAGTCGCGTTGGGTCTTCTAACAAATCTTTGATGGCCACCAGAAACTGTACCGCTTCCTTTCCGTCAATCATGCGGTGGTCGTAAGACAAGGCCAGATACATCATCGGGAGAACCTGGACCTCGCCATCCACGGCCATGGGGCGTTCCTGAATCTTGTGCATGCCCAATATAGCGGTTTGAGGGGGGTTCAATATAGGTGTAGACAGCAGGGAGCCAAAAACTCCACCGTTGGAAATTGTAAAGGTGCCACCTGTCATTTCTTCAATAGCCAGCTTGCCGTCTTTTGCTTTCTCACCGTAATCACGTATCTGTTTCTCAATCTTGGCCAGGCCCATATTGTCTGCGTTACGCAGCACTGGCACCACCAGACCGCGAGGTGATGAAACAGCCACACCGATGTCCTGATAACCGTGATAGACAATATCACTGCCATCGAGAGACGCATTCACTGCAGGGAATCGCTTGAGTGCCTCAATAGAGGCACGAACGAAGAAAGACATAAAGCCAAGGCGAACTCCGTCGTGGGCTTTTTCAAATTCTTCCTTGTAGCGCTTTCTGATTTCCATGATAGGCGCCATGTTTACTTCATTAAAGGTAGTAAGCATGGCTGTGGACTGGGTCGCCTCCAGCAGCCTTTCGGCAACCTTGGCGCGAAGCCGGCTCATGGGAACCCGCTCTTCGATTCGACCACCGCTACTCTTGGAGCTGGACTGGGACTGCTTGTCTGCATCAGCCCCACTGTCACTGGATTTGGCGTCATCATCCGCCTTGTCCAAAAAGTTGAGCACGTCTTCCTTGGTGATACGCCCATCTTTTCCAGTGCCGGAAATCTTGCCCAGATCGATATTGTTCTCTTCGGCGAGCTTGCGCGCCGCAGGGCTCAGCGCCGGGCTGTCACCTGAATCCTGCTCAGGTTCAGCGTCTGCTGCCTTGGATTCTTCATCGGTCTTCGATTCTGATTCAGAATCTGCTTTCGCCGGGCTGCTGGAAGATGCTCCGGAGTCGGAGTTGCCCTTTCCGGCAGCGACGACACCCACAACCTCATTGCTGACGATGGTGTCCCCTGGATTCTTGATGATTTCTTCAAGTGTGCCATCTGTGGGCGACACTACTTCGATAACGACCTTGTCTGTCTCGATATCGACCAGCAGTTCATCCCGGGAAACCCGGTCACCCACATTTTTATACCAGGATGCTATGGTTCCATCTGGCACAGATTCCGGTAGCGTTGGCGCTTTAATTTCAGTCATCTCTTATCCCGTTCGCAAGCTATCGCCATGACGATTAGTACTCGTAACTTAATGCGTCATTAATGAATTGTTGTTGTTGGCTCTGGTGCAATGCCGGATATCCTGCTGCCGCAGCTGCAGACGGCTCACGCCCCGCGTATCCGAGCCAGATATGCGGAAAGTGTTCTGAAATTACCCGGCGCATGTGGTGCTGGCTGGAGTACCAGGCGCCCTGATTCATAGGCTCTTCCTGACACCAGATAATCGACTGAACGTTTTTGTACTGCAGCAGGCAATTCTCCAGATCCTTTTCGGGGAATGGATAGAGCTGCTCAAGACGCACAATGGCGATGTCTTCAATGCCACGCTCCTGTCTTTCTGCGCGCAGATCATAGTAAACCTTGCCACTGCAGATAATCAGCTTGCGCACCTTCTCTTTGTCGAGATCAGCGGTCTCATCGATGACCACCTGAAAGCTGCCTTCCGCCAGGTCTTCCAAGGAAGAGACAGTTTCCTTGTGGCGCAACAGACTCTTGGGTGACATCACGATAAGTGGCTTTCGCAAGGGGCAAAGCACCTGCTTACGAAGCAGATGAAAGATCTGGGCTGACGTGGTCGGCAAGCACACCTGAATATTGTGCTCGGCACTCAGTTGCAGGAATCTTTCCAGTCGTGCCGAGGAGTGTTCCGGACCCTGCCCTTCGTATCCATGGGGGAGCAACAGAGTCAATCCGCAAAGCCGCTGCCATTTGTGCTCACCACTGGTGATAAACTGATCAATAACGACCTGGGCTGAATTGGCAAAGTCTCCAAATTGAGCTTCCCAGATAACCAGGGCATTGGGCATGGTCGTGGCGTAGCCATATTCGAATGCCAGTACAGCCTCTTCAGACAGCAAGGAATCATAGATCGAAAAACGACTCTGGTCCGCCGCCAGGCTTTGTAGCGGAATGTAGGCTTCTCCGGATTCCTGATCATAGAGAACCGCATGCCGGTGAGAAAAAGTGCCACGTCCCACATCTTGGCCGGTAATTCGCACTGCATTACCACTGGTCAGTACGCTGGCATAAGCCAGGGTTTCGGCCATACCCCAGTCGAGGGGAGCATCCCCATTGGCCATGCTGGCTCTATCGTCATAAACCCTCTTGACCTGTCGCTGAAGCTTCAGATTTTTGGGGAGACTTACTAACTTTTTCGCCAATGCCTGCAAATTCGGCAGCGGCATGGAGGTGTTGAAGTATGGGCTCCAGTCATGACCGAGATAAGGGCTCCAGTCAACGAATAGTTCGATTGAGGGTTCTTTCACCAGACTCTTGACCACGTGGTCGCCGGTATCGAGTGTATCCCGGTAAGTCCTGTTCAGCTTGTCTGCATCTTCTTCATTAACCACGCCCAACTGATCCAGGTACTCGGAATACAACGCTCGCGTAGTTTTATGTTGTTTGATGGCTGAGTACATCAGCGGTTGCGTGGCGCTGGGCTCGTCGGTTTCGTTGTGCCCCCGCCGGCGGTAGCAAACCAGGTCGATGACCACGTCTTTCTTGAACTCATACCTGAAATCGAGCGCCAGTTGAGTCACGAACAACACCGCTTCAGGATCATCCGCGTTCACATGAAAGATTGGGGCCTGCACCATTCTGGCAACGTCGGTGCAATATTCTGTCGATCGTGCATCATCCTGCCGCGAGGTGGTGAATCCGACCTGGTTATTGATAATAATATGAACCGTGCCACCGGTTTTGAATGCCCGGGTCTGCGACATCTGAAAGGTCTCCATGACCACGCCCTGGCCCGCAAATGCGGCGTCACCATGACAGATAATGGGCAGCACTTTCTCGCCTTCAGGATCCTTGCGGCGTGATTGACGGGCTCTCACAGACCCTTCTACTACAGGTGCTACGATTTCCAGATGTGAAGGATTGAACGCCAGTGCCATATGCAGTTCACCGCCGGCAGTCATGATGTTCGAGGAGAAACCCTGGTGGTATTTCACATCGCCGGAGCTTACGTAGGTGGCCTTGCCTTCGAATTCGTCAAATAGCTCGGCCGGGTTCTTACCAAGAATATTCACCAGCACATTCAATCGACCCCGGTGGGCCATGCCGAGCACGACTTCTTTCGCCCCGTATTTTCCTGCTCTTTGAACGAGCTCATCCAGGGCGGGGATCAGGCTCTCGCCGCCTTCCAGACCGAATCGTTTGGTGCCCGGATATTTTGAATCCAGGTGTTTCTCCAGACCTTCTGCCGCAGTCAGCCTCTCCAGCAGATGCTTCCTGACTTCGTCGTCAAATTCAGGATAGCCGTCATTCCCTTCAATTCTTTGTTGAATCCACTGCTTCTCTTCCAGGTTCACAATATGCATGAACTCATAGCCCACTGAACTGCAGTAGATGCGCTCAAGCGAATCTACTATTTCTTTCAGTGGAGCCTTGTCCTTGCTAATAAACAATGAGCCTGTCTGAAACACCGTGGAGTGATCCAGAGAGGACAGTTCGTGAAATTCAAGCTCCAGATCAGGCACCCGTTCCCGGTACATGATGCCCAACGGGTCCAATCTGGCTTTCTGGTGACCACGGACCCGATAGGAAGAGATGAGCTGCAGGACATTGACCTGTTTGCGCTCATGGTCCGAGTCTACAATATCTTCGTTGCTGAGGACTTTTCCGTAGCGACTGGCTCTTCCCAGCGCACGAAATTCTTCCTTGATCCGTGCATGAGAGATATCGTGACTACCGTTTTGTGCAGGAAGGCTCTCGAAAAATTCTCGCCATTCGTCAGGCACAGCATCGGGCTGGGCGAGAAACTTCTCAAATAATTCCTCAACATATTCAGCATTGGCTCCGGAAAGGTGCCCGGTGCTCCACATTGCTTCCATTATGCTGTCTTGAGTTGGCATCCGGATTCTCTTGTTTTAATCAGGGAATTTGGTTCGGTAGTGGTTGATTGCTTCAGGTTCCCTGCGAGATAAGCATACTGCGGATATGCCCAATCGCCCTGGTCGGGTTGAGACCCTTGGGGCATACAGCAACACAATTCATAATTCCGCGACACCGAAACACACTGAAGGGATCGTCAAGGCCTGCAAGACGCTCTGCTGTGGCGGTATCCCGACTGTCGGCGAGAAAGCGGTAGGCTTGCAGCAAGCCTGCTGGGCCAATGAACTTGTCCGGATTCCACCAGAAAGATGGGCAGTTGGTGCTGCAGCAGGCGCACAATATGCATTCGTACAGCCCGTCGAGCTTGGCCCGGTCTTCCGGTGACTGCAGACGCTCAATGGCGGGGGCCGGCTCGTCATTGATCAGGTAGGGCTTAACTTTCTCAAACTGCTTGTAAAAGATCGACAGGTCCACCACCAGATCCCGAATTACCGGCAATCCTGGTAGAGGGCGCAACACCAGTTTCCTGGCTGGGCCGCCAAGCTGAGAGATTGGGGTGATACAAGCCAGGCCATTGGTGCCATTCATGTTCATCCCGTCAGATCCGCAAACGCCTTCGCGACAGGAACGGCGGTAAGAAACCGACGGGTCCTGTTCCTTCACCAGGGCCAGTACATCCAGAACCATAAGGTCCTTTCCTTCTGGCAGGTCGACTTTGAAGTCCTGCATTCGCGGCTTCTCATCGGTTTCCGGATTGTATCGATAGATGCTGACTAACACTGCGCTGACACCTTAAATTTGATTCTGATTCCGACCAGGTCTGTCGGGTTAGTAAGTTCGAACCATTGGTTCGAACGTATCCACTGTCTTGGGCGAGAAATTCACATCGCGCTTTCCAACTTTTTTGTCTTCTGGGAAGTAGAGTGAGTGGCATAACCAGTTCTCGTCATCCCGGTCATCGTAATCTTCTCTCGCGTGGGCACCGCGACTCTCTTTTCTGGCTTCCGCAGAAATAGCCGTGGCTTCTGCCACTTCAAACAGGTTTTGCAGTTCCATAGCTTCGATGCGTGCGGTATTGAATGTATTGCTCTTGTCTTCCAGATAAAGATTGTTCAGCCGCTCACGTATGCTGTTCAGTTTCTCGATGCCTTCCTGCATGAAATCGCCCTTGCGGAATACACCAAAATGATTCTGCATGACTTCCTGTAACTCAGCACGAAGGGCTGGAACGCTCTCACCGGAGCTGCTTTCATCCAGTTTTACTTGCCGCTCAAGGGCTGCATCGACATCAGACTTCGATGCCTGGCGCTGTTCCACACCTTGTGACAACATCTCTTCCAGGTACTTGCCGGCAGCTCGGCCAAACACAACCAGGTCGAGCAGACTGTTTCCACCCAGGCGGTTGGCACCATGCACCGAAACGCAAGCCACTTCGCCCACAGCGAACAGGCCCGGAATAATTTCATCTTCACCGGCTGAATTCTGGGTGATCGCCTGGCCATGAATATTGGTTGGAATACCACCCATCATGTAGTGGCAGGTCGGCACAACCGGGATGGGTTCCTTCACCGGATCCACGTGTGCGAATGTGCGTGACAGCTCCAGAATGCCGGGCAGCTTGGCGTTCAATACTTCTGCGCCCAGGTGATCCAGCTTCAATTTCACATGATCGCCCTTCTCACCACAGCCCCGGCCCTCGAGGATCTCCAGCACCATAGAGCGGGCGACTACATCCCGACCTGCCAAATCCTTGGCATTGGGCGCGTAGCGCTCCATAAACCGTTCGCCATCCTTGTTGATGAGATAGCCACCTTCACCGCGACAACCTTCAGTGACCAGGGTCCCTGCACCGTAAATACCGGTCGGGTGAAATTGCCACATCTCCATGTCCTGCATGGGAAACCCGGCTCGCAAGGCCATGCCTACACCGTCGCCAGTGTTAATCAGGGCATTGGTTGTGGAAGCATAGATTCGACCTGCACCACCGGTTGCAAACACCGTGGCTTTGGATTCTATAAATACCGTCTCACCAGTTTCGATGCAGATCGCCACGACACCGGCAATTGCTCCATCCTGGTTTTTTACCAAGTCGGTGGCATACCACTCATTAAGGAACACCGTGTTGTTTTTAAGGTTTCCCTGGTAGAGCGCATGCAATAGTGCGTGGCCTGTTCGGTCAGCGGCCGCACAGGTTCGGGCAGCCTGGCCACCTTTGCCATAATCCTTGGATTGACCGCCGAACGGTCGTTGGTAAATGCGGCCATTTTCCGTACGCGAAAATGGCAGACCCATATGCTCGAGCTCGAATACCGTTTGCGGGCCCTCGCTGCACATATATTCAATGGCATCCTGATCGCCAATATAGTCCGAACCTTTAACGGTGTCGTACATATGCCAGCGCCAGTCGTCATTGGGATCGGCGCTGGCGATGGCACAGGTAATGCCGCCCTGGGCAGAAACCGTGTGGGAACGAGTAGGAAAGACCTTGGAAATAACAGCCGTCTTGTATCCGGATTGGGACAACTGCAGTGCCGCGCGCATACCGGCGCCGCCGCCACCAACAATAACCGCATCAAACGTTAAATTGCGGAATTCGGACATCAGAGGATTGCCTCATAAATTCGAGAAATGAGTGTGCAAATAACAAGTACGCTTCTTAGCATTACGATCCCCAAAAAATCTCGATTCCCCACAGCAGATACACTGCTATAAGAATGACGCAGCCTGCCTGGTAAACCAGTCGCAGCAGCGTGGCACCGCTGCCAAGGTGGCGCTCAGTCAGGTAGTCGGTACCGACTGTCCACATACCTACCCAGGCATGGGCACAGAGTGAAGCCAGTGTGATCAGGCTAAACAGGCGCATGCCAGTGGAATCGAACAGGCTGCGCCATTGCGCGTAGTCCATTTCCGGAGTCATCACAATGCTGCCAACGATGCACAGGGTATAAGCTGCAAGGATCAGCGCTGAAAAGCGCTGAATTATCCAGTCGGACAGTCCCGAACGACTCAGGCTGGTTGCATTGGTTACCATACCCAGGCTCCTATGAGTGCGATCAACAGGACTGAAATAGCCAGGGAGATTGAAGCACCGAGCTGTGCCCCGCTTTTCGATTCACCGAAACCCCAGTCGAGCAGCAGGTGTTTGCAGCCAGCCACGAAGTGATAAGCCAGGGCAGAAAGCACGGCCCACAACACAAATTTAGCGACTGCGCCCTCCATGATGGTCTGTACCAGGGCAAAGCCAGAGGCAGAATCCAGTGAAAGATCAAGCAGATACAGCAATCCTGCAATGCCGATAAAGAGAATGATTCCTGAAATACGATGGAGGATCGAGGCGATCGCAGCCAGGGGGAACCTGATTGTGGTCAGATTGAGGTTTACGGGTCTGGTGTCTTTCACTTTCCGGCGTCCAATCTCGGGTGGCAAAAAAAACCGTTCAGGTTTTGTCAAAATCCCGCAAACTATTTGAATTAATTAAATAAATTGGGGGCTACTTGGGCGGCAAAGTATATGCTTTTAGCCTAATCAATACAATAAAAGCGCCGTCCTGCAGGTCAAATATGACAATGGGTTGTCATCAGTCATAAATAACGCGCCCTGGCGACACGACTGCACTGATAGTGATAACGACAACTCGCTGAAAAAGGTTCATATTTCGAGTATCGGCAATTACAGGAAGGTCATCTGATCAAAAATCGTACAGCTGGTCTCGCGACTGAATACCCATGTAAAAATTTGACAAGGACGCCGCTTCATCCCTATTCTCTCCACCCCGATTTAGACCGGAACAACAGCCTGCTTGGCAGGATTCCCAAGACAAAAACACAAGCTTGTCCGTCTGCACCATTAGTTCCAGAGACACTTCCAAGGATCACTTGCACAGGAGTTTGGCATGAGTGAAAAAAAGGCCCGGTTAAGCATAGACGGGATTGATGAAACCATAGAGTTACCCGTCTATTCAGGCACCACGGGACCCGATGTAGTGGATGTTCGCAGTCTCGTCAGCAAAGGTATATTCACCTACGATCCGGGATTTGTATCCACCGCCGCATGTGATTCAGACATCACCTATATTGACGGTGGGGCCGGCGTACTCCTCCACCGCGGCTACCCCATTGAACAATTGGCCGAGAAATCCAACTTCCTGGAAACCTGCTTCCTGCTGCTCAATGGCGAACTGCCTTCCGAGCAGGAAAAAGAAGAATTTGAAAACTCCATTCGCTACCACACCATGGTAGACGAGGCTATTCACCAGTTTTTCCGCGGATTCCCACGCACCGCTCACCCCATGGCCATGCTAAGCGCGGTAGTTGGCGGCATGTCAGCTTTCTACCATGACAACCTGGACATCGATAATCCGGAACATCGCATGCAGGCAGCTCGCCGTGTCATTGCCAAGATGCCTACACTGGCAGCCATGTGCTACAAACACGGCGTCGGCCAGCCCTTCATGTACCCACAAAATGACATGGGCTTCGCCGAAAACTTCCTGCACATGATGTTCGGCACCCCCTGTGAGGAATTCAAAGTCAGCCCCGTTTTGGCCAAGGCGATGGACACCCTGTTCCTGCTGCACGCCGACCACGAACAGAACGCATCCACTTCAACAGTACGACTGGCTGGTTCCACCGGAACCAACCCCTACGCCTGCATCGCCTCAGGCATAGCAGCACTGTGGGGCCCAGCCCATGGCGGCGCCAATGAAGCCGTACTGGAAATGCTCGGCGAAATCGGCGACCAATCCCGCATCGAAGAATTTATCGCCCGAGCAAAAGACAAGGACGACCCATTCCGACTCATGGGATTCGGTCATCGTGTCTATAAAAATTACGATCCCCGCGCCACGGTCATCAAGGGCATCTGTGATGAAGTGCTGGACGAACTGGGCGCCGAAAACGATCCGCTCTTGCGTATCGCCAAGAAGCTGGAAAAAATTGCCCTCGAAGATGACTACTTTATCGAGCGCAAACTGTTCCCTAACGTGGACTTCTACTCCGGCATCATTCTCAAAGCCATTGGCATACCAACAAGTATGTTCACAGTAATCTTTGCTACCGGAAGAACCCCGGGATGGATCGCTCATTGGCATGAGATGTTGTCTGAATCCTATCGCATAGGCAGACCTCGACAGCTGTACAAAGGTCATACCAAGCGAGATTATCCGGGATAATCCAAACCCTTAACCATCCTCGGTTACCTCAACGCAGCACAATTTTTAAATCAGCCCTTACCTAGCTTTTCTCGAACTTAGCAGTGAGTTCGAGAGGAGCTCGGGCAGGTGTGTTGTTTTGGAGTGACTAGCGCCCAGGGATGGTGGCGAGGGAGGGCCAGGGATGGCCCACGGAACGGAAAAACAGTACACCTGACGGGGCTCCGGTGGGCAGGGTGTCTGGTCCTTGCTTTCCTAGTGAAAGATCCTTCGATTCACATTGCCGTTAGCGAATGCGGTGGTAGTAGGAGTTCTTTTTGGAATCTAGCAAGAGTTCTTATCTAACACCAGAGTCTGGCCAGCACTCCAGAATCATGCACGTAAGAGAAGGGAGTTGGTGGAGCCTACCGGGATCGAACCGGTGACCTCAACGCTGCCAGCGTTGCGCTCTCCCAGCTGAGCTAAGGCCCCACAGAATGCGGAATTTAGGGAAGGCGCATTCTAAGCACAGGGTATGGGCCTGTCAATCAACCCTTACAGCCCCCGGTATTCACTTTCCAGCCGCTTGGCAGCTTTCTTGGAGATCCCACCGAGAGTCTCGATTCCATGGCGAATCCTGGCCCGTGATAAATCGAGGCCCAGAATTGCCATCGATTCAATCACCGAAGTCGATACCGCTTTGCCGCTGATTGCGATAAACAATGGAAACAGGAAATCACGAATTTTAAGGTCAAAACTTTCGGCGAGATCCTGTAACACCGCCTCTATGGCATCACGGTTCCAGTCACTGATTGCCTCGAGCCGCCAGAGTGTAAATTGCAGAATTTTAAGCTGCATTTCCGTATCCAGCTTTTTATGTTCAAACTTCTCGACACTCAGCTCGATGATGCCACTGATAAACAAGCCGCCAAGATCAACCACATCAGAGAAACGTTCTACTCGTTGCTTGATTAGCGGAACGATGCGCGCCAATCGATCATTCGCGTTGGCCCAGTTAACAAATCGCTGGGCAAATTCCTCATCACTAAGCTTTTCCCGCAGGTACCGGCCGTTTAGCCAATCCAGTTTTTCTATATCGAAAATTGGTCCACCCAGGGACACTCTTTCAATATCAAACTCGGCAATCATCTCTTCCTGGGAGAAAACCTCTGACTCATCGGGCATCGACCAGCCCATCATTCCCAGATAATTGAGCAGTGCCTCCGGCAAATAGCCCATGTCACGGTAAAAATTTATGCTGGTAGGATTCTTGCGCTTGCTCAGTTTACTCTTGTCCGGGTTGCGCAGTAGCGGCATATGACAAAATACCGGTCTCGCCCAGTCGAAGTAGTCGTACAGCAAGACGTGCTTGGGCACCGAGTTAATCCACTCCTCTCCCCTGATCACATGGCTGATACCCATGAGATGATCATCGACCACATTGGCAAAGTGGTAGGTCGGCAGACCATCGGACTTGATCAGCACCTGCATGTCGATCTGTGACCAGGCAATGATAACCTTGCCGCGTAACAAATCATCAAACTCGCAGTCACCAGAGTCGGGAATCTTCATGCGAATCACTGAAGGTTCGCCTGCTTCCAGCCTGGTGTTTACTTCCTGCTCATCCAACTGCAGGCAATGCCCGTCGTAACCCAGTTGCTGCTTGTTAGCCATCTGCTGCTTACGAAGCTCATCGAGCCGGTCGGCTGAACAAAAACAATGAAAAGCATGCCCGGCACCCAGTAACTGCTGGATGTGCTGAGAATATATATCGGATCGCTCGCTCTGTCGGTAAGGGCCACATGGCCCCTCTTTACCAGGGCCTTCATCCCAGTCAAGGCCTAACCATTGTAATGATTCCAGGATGTCCTGCTCAGACTGCAAAGTGCTGCGCTGTTGATCGGTATCTTCGATGCGCAGCACAAAACTGCCGCCATGGCGATGAGCAAAGCACCGATTGAACAATGCGATGTACGCAGTTCCAACATGGGGATCCCCGGTGGGAGAAGGAGCGATACGGGTTTTAATCTGAGGCATTTTTACTGGATAGCGGCGAAAGTCGGGCGATGATTATACGCGATTGGCGCTTAAATCCCATGGCACGCCCACTGTTATCACTGCTCGCAGAATCAAACAATCAACCCGAGCGATTACGGGACGCTAACCGCCATTCCTGTCCATCAGGCTATGGGTTTGGGTGCCTGGAAAAACCGGGACTGAAGCATGCTTGACTCGTTCAATGGGTTCCGTTGAAATGGCCAACTTCTTAATCAGCCGGGCCGATTCTCCATGCCTGATCACAGTTTCTGCGTCGCGCCAATGATGGATTGGACAGACCGTCATGATCGCGTCTTTCTTCGCCTGTTCAGCAAGAAGGCACTGCTGTATACGGAAATGGTGACCAGCGCGGCACTGAAACATGGTGACGCCGCTTATTTGCTGCAGCATGACCCCAGTGAACATCCAGTTGCCCTGCAACTAGGCGGCAGCAATCCGGAAGAGCTGCGGGAAGCGGCAGAGCTGGGCGCCAATGCCGGATTCGATGAGATTAATCTCAATGTGGGTTGCCCCAGTGACCGGGTGCAATCGGGAGCATTCGGCGCTTGCCTGATGGCAGAACCAGAGCTGGTCGCTCACTGCATCTCCGCCATGCAGGATGCGGTGGACGTGCCCGTAACCGTTAAATGCCGTATCGGGATTGACGATAAAGACTCTGAGGAAGATCTCATCAGCTTTGTGGATATTGTGGCCAATGCCGGCTGCGAAGTGTTTATCATTCATGCCCGCAAGGCCATTCTGCAAGGGCTCAGCCCCAAAGAAAACCGGGATATCCCTCCTCTTAACTACCCCAGGGTGCAAAAGATCAAGGAATTGTTCCCACAGCTCACAGTGGTCATCAATGGAGGAATTACCTGCTTGCAGCAGGCAGAAGAGTTTTTGCAGCAACTGGATGGGGTCATGGTTGGCAGGGAAGCGTATCAGAACCCCTACTTCCTGCACCCTGTGGATGAGATTCTGTTTGCAGAAGCCCACTCAGAGAAAAGCAGGGTCGATTATCTCAGGGACTATTTGCCTTATATTGAAACCGAATTGCAGAAAGGAACACCGTTGCGACATATGTCCCGTCATGTGCTGGGCCTGTTCAAGGGTCAGCAGGGCGGAAAACAGTTTCGCAGACATTTAAGTGAACATGGTCACAAGCCAGATGCTGGTTTGAACGTGGTGCTGGACGCTCTCGCCTATGTCGCATAGATTTATCAGAAGGTGCCTACACAGGGAAATTTCAAGGGATTAGTAATGCTCAACTCCATCAAGTCTTATTTTGAAAACAAATTAAGCAATGCAACCGAAACTGAAAATAACTCGGGCGTATCAAAAACAGATCTGGCATCTGCTGCCTTGATGATCGAAGTCATCAATTCTGACCATCAATTGGACGAACGGGAAACCGATGAATTCCTGGATGTGCTTGAGTCCAGTCTGAACATACCAGAAGATGACCTGCGCGAAATGGTTCGCCTGGCCGAAGAACAGGCCAGTAAAGCCACATCCTTGTTCGAATTTACGCGGCTAATCAACGATGAATACGACTATCAGCAAAAGCTGCAGTTGGTAAAGAATATGTGGCGAGTGGCCTTTTCGGACGATGAGCTGGATAAGTACGAGGAATCACTGATCAGAAAAGTCTCGGATTTGATTTACGTGTCCCACAGTGATTTTATCAGGATGAAACTGGAAGCTCGTGACAACTTGGGGCCCTCTGAATAATTCAGACCAGGCTGGGTCGGGATTATTGTCAGAACGCGCCGAATTCGTCCTCGACTTCCCCATCCTGAACCAGAAATTCCCGCCGCTGGATATAAGCCTCGCGAACGAACAGATACCTGTTGCCGGTGACCAGCTCATCCAGGGCCAGTAGCGATGCGCGAGTATCTACCTCCTGCAATAACACCAGGGTCCAGCGCACCGACTCTTCTTCCTGGTATTGGATCGGGTTAAAAAGCGTATCCAGGACCAGGCCGAAGGCATCCCTGACATTGCTTGAGCCAAAAACCGGTAACACCAGGTAAGGCCCGCTCTCCACGCCCCAGGCGCCCAGTGTCTGACCAAAGTCTTCCTCGTTTTTCTGCAATCCCAGGTCACTGGCCACATCCAGCAGCCCCCCTATTCCAATCGTGGAATTCACCAGAAAACGCCCGGAATCAGACACGGCATCATCAAACTTGAACTGCAGCAGATCGTTGACGAAGACATTGATGTCATTGATGTTGGAGAAAAAATTCGTAATACCCTGTCGCGCGAACCTGGGCACGAAGGTGGTGTAGGTAATCGCCACCGGCCGCACCAGTACGCGATCAAAATAGTCATTGAATGCGAAAACCCGCCGGTTCGCTTCGATCCACGGGTCCTGAGTTTGTGCATGAACCGATGCAGGCAAAACCAATGCGCACAGCAGCATTGCCACAGCGATGAATCGCCGCAGAATAGAGGTGCCCATTTTGTTCTGCTTCATCATTATCAACACAATTACTATGGGATCATTCTAAACATTAGACCGGGGCATGCAATGAATGTTACGACACGGAAGCGCATCTTCCTGATATCTCCCTGTTTAGGGCGAATAGGCCACTATTCAAAGCCGCGATACACCACCTGGATTAGTGATTTTTGATCTTGTCGATCAATTTCTGCAAGCGCTTCCCGGATACAGGGCGACTGGTGCCAAGCTGCTGGGCGAACAATGACACTCGATATTCTTCAATCATCCACCTCAGCAAGTCAATTTCGGCCTGTCTGTTGGTGTGCCCGAGATCACACAGATCCAGATACTTGCCCCAGAATCCGGCGATCTCTTCCGTGTATTCCTGATCTCGCGGGCCAGGATGGGGGCACTTCTCCAGCCGGGCCTCGATAGCGGCCATGAAGCGCGGGTAACACAAGAGCCATTGCCAGTTGGTCTCCGAAATAAACCCGGGCTGAAACAGGTTATCGAGTTGGGTGCGGATGTCTTTAACCAGATAGCCCAGATTGGTGTCTTCCAGCCCCTTGAGGGATACCAGAATTTCATGGCGGTTTTGAAGAACCGTATCGAGCATCCGCTCCAACTCGGTACTGCACTGGAATAACTGCTGTTTGCCCTGCCCCAGAGACTTCAGGAATTCGTCCCGGGTCCGCGCTGGAGAGTCGAAAACATCGAAGGCCTGCCCATAACAAAGCAATGTGGCCTGCTGCTCAAAATCATTTGCTTGCGGGGGAATCAGCAATGCATTCTTGCGGGCAAATTCCTTGAATTGCTTGAGCAGCATTTTGCGCTGTTGACCAGTATTCATCATATACAAGCGAACAAGACCATCGCGATGTTGACAGATTGCTTCCTCCTGCTCGGCGAACAGCTTGATCGAGACCGAGGTCTCATCATCGGTCAGGGCCGGATAACGCACCAACACCAGATCCTCACCTATTTCTAACTGTTTTGGCAGATCTGGAAAATCCCAGTCGCTGATCCCCGATCTTTCGATCTCATGCAACGAAGGCCGGGCCTGGTCGTCAGCAATACCTGCCTGCTGCAGTGTTGGCTCAAGTTCCTTGCGCAGCGCATCCAGGTCATCTCCAATAGCCAGTTCCTCTCCCGCCTCGTCGATCACGCGCACCTTGTTCTTTAAGTGAGCAGGCAGCCCTGCCTGGTCGAACTCTCCAGCCGGAATATCCAGCTTCTTGACCCTTCTTATTTGCGCCCTCAGGGCGTCAAGGAAACTGGCCTCACCTGGCACCATTTGCTCAAGCACCTCATCAACGAAACCACTTACCGGGATGAAATTTTTTCGCAAGGATTTGGGCAGCGATTTAATCAGTGCGATGCATTTTTCGCGCAGGATTCCGGGTACGGCCCAATCGACATCGGCCCGGGTGAGCTGGCCAAGTATGGCCACCGGGACTTCGATTGTCGCCCCATCGTGGCTCTTGCCAGGCTCAAACTTGTAATCGATAGTGAGTTTATTCTGTGCTGCCGAAGCCTGATCCGGAAAATCTGCGGCAAATGACTCCAGTGTGTCCTGGCGTAGCAGGCGCTCAGGAGTCATCAACAGTTGTTGCTTTTCCTTTGCCGAAGCCTGACGATACCATTGCTTGAATTGTACGGTACTGGAAACATCCTGGGGCACGAGCTGCTCGTAAAATCTTGCAATATCTCCTTCACTGACCAGATGCTCTGGACGGCGGATTTTTTCTTCTTCCCGACCAAGTTCCTCGAGAAATTCAGCGTTTTTCTCCAGCTCAGGCAACTCCAGCTGCAGCTTGCCTGGCGCCAGGGCTTCGTTAATGAATATTTTCCTGGCCGCTTCCGGGTCGATGTTGCCGAATGGAACGGGCTTTTTCTCAATCAGGATCAGTCCGTAAAGCGAGACTTTTTCATAGGCCATTACCTGTTGTTGTTTCTGGCTCCAGTGCGGGTCGAAGTATTCTCTTTTCACCAGATGCAGTGCTTTCTCTTCAACCCAATCTGGCTGGATCTTTGCCGCAGCGGTGGCAAATGTCTGGGAGGTTTCTATCTGCTCACCGGTCACAATCCACTTGGTGGGTTTATTGGCGAGTGCTGAGCCCGGAAACAGGCTGAATTTCTTATTGCGGCTGCCCTCGTACATCCTTCCTTCAGCACGCAGGGCAATCTGGTTAAGTGAGCCGCTGATGATGGCTTTGTGGATTGCGCTGTAACCCGCGGCTTCCTTGTTGAGTTTTAATCCCTGCTGCTGACAGGCCAGCACTAGCTGTCTGTGTACTTCACGCCATTCCCGCATACGCATGAACGACAGGAAATGCTGCTTGCAGTACTTGCGGAGCTGGCTCTGGCTCAGAGATTGTCGCCGCTTCTCGTAGTCATTCCAGATATTGAGCAACTCAAGGAAATCTGAATCGGGATGACTGAAGCGTTCCATGGCTTGCCTTGCCTGCTGCCGGTTCTCGGCACCCACTTCCCGCGGATCCTGAATGCTCAGCGCACTGACGATGACGCTTATCTCACTTAAACATCGTTCGGTGTTGGCAGTGACCAGCATCCGGGCGTACCTGGGATCTACCGGTAGCACAGCCATTATGCGCCCGGCAGCAGTAAGCTTGCGCTCCTGGTTGAGAGCATTAAGCTCCATCAGCAGCTTGAAGCCTTCGTTGACTGCTTTCGGGGCTGGAGGCTCGAGAAACGGAAATTCAGAGACATCTCCCAACTTCAGGTGTTGCATCCTCAGAATCACACTCGCCAGATTGGTCCTGAGTATTTCCGGATCTGTGAATTCAGGCCGGGATTGAAAATCCGTTTCGGAATAGAGCCGGATACAAATACCGTCTGCGACCCGCCCGCACCGACCCTTGCGCTGATTGGCACTGGCCTGGGAAATAGCCTCGATTGGCAGCCGTTGTACCTTGCTCTGCAAGCTGTAGCGACTGATGCGTGCTACTCCGGTATCGATCACGTAGTTGATGCCGGGTACCGTAATTGATGTTTCCGCCACATTGGTTGACAGCACAATGCGGCGCCCTTGATGGGGTTTGAAAATTCGCTGCTGTTCCGCCTGCCTCAGCCGACCATAGAGTGGCAGTATCTCGGTGTTTGCCAGGCGCTGCTTTCGCAGCAGCTGCGCTGTTTCACGAATGTCTCGTTCAGTGCTGAGGAAAACCAGGATGTCCCCGGATTGTTGTTTTCGCTTTTTGTCTTCGGCAATGATTTCTGCCACGGCATTGAGTATGGCCTCACCCTGCAGATCGGCTGAGTCAGACTTGTCACCTAACTCATCCAGAGGAGAATAACGAACCTCTACAGGATACGTCCTGCCCGAGACGGTGACGATAGGCGCATTGTTAAAGTGCGCGGAAAATTTTTCCACATCGATGGTGGCGGAAGTGATTATCAGTTTGAGCTCTGGCCGCCTGGCCAGCAAATGTTTCATATAGCCGAGCAGGAAATCTATATTAAGGGATCTTTCGTGGGCCTCGTCGATAATGATGACTTCATAACGGTTCAGGAACCGGTCCTGCTGAATCTCTGCCAGCAATATTCCGTCCGTCATTATCTTGAGAAATGTTCCTGGCGAAGTTTTTTCGTTAAAGCGAATCTGGTAACCAACACCTTCGCCTAACTCCACGGCCATTTCTTCTGCGATGCGATTGGCGACAGATACTGCCGCGAGGCGACGCGGCTGCGTATGTCCGATCATGCCTCTCTGCCCCAATCCGGCCTCTACGCAAATTTTTGGTAACTGGGTAGTTTTGCCTGACCCGGTGTCTCCCGCCACCACCAATACCTGGTGCTCTTTGATGAGCCTGGCGATTTCTCCGGATTTTTCCGAGAAGGGTAATTGTTTTGGATAGGATACTTGCTGCGGTTGCGATGCCTTGCGTCGCTCACAGGCAGCAATGGACTTCTCCATTTCCTGCTGAAGGCTCCGCCAGACTGCTTGCTTTTGGGATTTGTCGCGAATCTTGTCCGCTTTGCGCAAGCGGTTTCGAAATCTGAAGATATCGCCAACCTGGCACTGGTCCAGCAATGATTGCAACGGCTCAGTCACGATTTGACCTGGTTTGGATATTCAAACCTTGTTGAATTGATAGCGCCCGAG
This sequence comes from Gammaproteobacteria bacterium, assembly GCA_040218615.1. Taxonomy (GTDB): domain Bacteria; phylum Pseudomonadota; class Gammaproteobacteria; order Pseudomonadales; family Pseudohongiellaceae; genus UBA9145. The sequence goes on along the minus strand of JAVJRC010000005.1, from coordinate 93,990 downwards.
AAACACTAGCGGAGCTCGCGCCGAATTATCTTGCCGATAATGGATTTAGGCAAATCGTCCTTGTAGACGATCTCGCGAGGAATCTTGTAGGAGGTCAAGCCCTGCTTACAATGGGCAATGATTTCCTTTTCACTTGGAGCATTGTCAGTGCAAACCACAAACAGCTTGATTCTTTCCCCGGTATTCTCATCAGGCACACCAATGGCTGCACTTTCGATGATTTCCGGGTGCTGGTTAACCCAATCCTCAACTTCATTAGGAAAGACATTAAACCCGGAAACGAGGATCATGTCTTTTTTACGATCCACGATGCGGATAAATCCGGCTTCATCCAATTCCACATAGTCGCCGGTTTTGAACCATCCATCTTCAGTTATGGCTTCCCTGGTCGCCTGCTCCTGTCCCCAATATCCCAGCATAACTTGTGGCCCCCGGATCCAGGCCTCTCCCCTTTCTCCGATGGGAAGCTCAATGCCCTCCTCATCTACGGCTTTGATTTCGGTTTCCGGAACCAGCCTGCCCACAGTACCCGGCCTGACCTCACCAGGTAAATTAACCGATACCACTGGTGAGCATTCGGTGAGTCCGTAGCCTTCGTAAATTTCAGAGCCGGTAACCTTTTTCCATTGCTCCAGTATGGAAGTGGACATCGCCATACCGCCGGCTCCACAAAATTTAATTCTGGAAAAATCCAGTTTGGGGAATTCCGGATGGCGCAACAATGCCTGGTATAGTGTGTTAATTCCCACCAGGCCACTGATAGGGTATTCCTTGAATATCTTGATGACGCTATCCAGATCCCTGGGATTGGGAACCAGTACATTGTGATTGCCGGCAAATGGCATGGCCAGACAATGCAACAGGAAAGCGTAACTGTGATACAGCGGCAGTGGCGCCAGCAAGGTTTCAATCTTGTCTTCGATAACCAGCAGGCACCGGGATCGCAACTGCATCATGTTGGCAATGAGGTTGTTGTGACTCAACATGGCCCCTTTCGCATAACCGGTGGTGCCACCTGTGTACAAAATTACAGCAACATCGTCCCCACTCCCCAGCTCTGGTAACTGTGTACTATTGTCATTGGCTATATCCAGACAGTGAGTAAAGCGAAGAGCACCCCGGAGTTCGTAACGAGGAACCATGCGCTTGATGTACCGTGCGACGCTATTAATCAGCAGAGATTTAATCGTGGGTTGCAAGTCACCAAGTCGGCAGATGACGATGGATTCAATTTTGGTTTTGTGAATGACCTGCTCGAGCTTGTCACAGAAGTTCTCCAGAATCACGATGGCCTTGACGCCAGAGTCCTTGAACTGGTGCTCCATCTCATGAGCGGTGTAGAGTGGATTGGTATTAACAACCACCAGACCTGCTTTGATAGCTCCCCAGAATGCCACTGGAAACATCAATACATTGGGTAACTGAATGGCAATATGGTCCCCAGGCTCAAGATTCGGCTGGGATCTGAGGTAAGCGGCAAATTTATTGGCCAACTCCCCCAACTCCCCATAGCTGAGAACTCTTCCAAAACAGCTGTAGGCGGCACGGTCTCCGTGCTCGGCAGTAATGTAGTCGAAAACTTCGTTCAGGGAACCAAATCGTTCCGGCCGAAGATCATCCGCAAGTCTTTCAATGGGAATACTCATCATTTGGTCAACAACACCATCGCTTCTTCAAGGCCCTTCACAGTAAGCGGAAACATCCTGTCTTCCATCAATTCGCGCACGATCTCAATTGAGTAGCTGTGCTCCCAGTAGTCTTTCGGCGTCGGATTAATCCAAACCATATTCTCAAAGACATCGGTCAGTCTCTTGATCCAGGTTGCTCCCGCCTCTTCGTTGTAATGTTCGATACTTCCGCCCACGTGGGTAATCTCGTAGGGCGCCATGGTGGCATCCCCAACAAAGATAACCTTATAGTCCTTGCTGTATTTATGCAGGATGTCAAAAGTCGATGTGGTTTCTGCGTGACGACGCCTGCTCTTGGTCCACACCGATTCGTACAGGAAATTGTGAAAGTAGAAATACTCCAGATGCTTGAATTCCGAGCGCGCCGCCGAAAACAATTCTTCGCAGAGCTTTACATGGGGATCCATCGAGCCCCCGACATCGAAGAACAGCAATACTTTGACAGAGTTATGCCTCTCCGGAACCATCTTGATATCCAACAACCCTGCATTTCGGGCAGTGGAAGAGATGGTGTCATCCATGTCCAGTTCTTCGTCGGCACCAGTGCGGGCAAATTTGCGCAGTCGGCGCAGCGCCATCTTGATGTTGCGGGTGCCGATTTCCACCGAATCGTCCAGATCCCTGTAATTACGCTTGTCCCAGACTTTAACGGCTTTCTGATTTCGACCTTCTTCCTGACCTATCCGGATACCTTCCGGGTTGTAGCCATAGGCTCCAAACGGCGAGGTGCCACCAGTACCAATCCATTTATTCCCACCCTGGTGGCGCTTCTGCTGCTCTTCCATTCGCTTGCGAAATTCTTCCATGAGCTTTTCCAGGCCGCCCATGGCTTCAATCTTCGCCTTCTCTTCATCGCTGAGCATGGACTCGAGCTGCTTTCGCAGCCAGTCATCGGGGATTTCATACAGAGACAGGTCATCGATGAGATCGATATTCTCGAAGTACTTGGCAAAGGCGATATCAAACTTGTCGAAATTTTTCTCGTCTTTGACGAAGCAAGCTCGGGAGAGGTAATAAAAGTCATCCACATCGCCAAAGATGACATTTTTTTTCAAACACTCCAGCAAGGTGAACAATTCGGTAAACGATACCGGCAGGCGCTCTTGCTTGAGCGTCATGAAAAAATTAATCAGCATTAACGGTTGGCTCGATGCATGAAAGCCAGTTTTTCCAGCAGATGCACATCTTGCTCATTTTTCAGCAACGCACCATACAGAGGAGGAATTGCATTTTTGGCATCATGGTCCTTGAGCACATCGGCAGGAATATCATCAGCCATCAATAACTTCAGCCAATCGATCAGTTCAGAAGTGCTGGGTTTTTTCTTCAAGCCTGGCACTTTTCTTACTTCAAAGAATATGTCCATGGCCTGGCTAACCAATTGTTTCTTGATGTCTGGATAATGAACCGCAACGATCTTTTCCATGGTCTGCGGATCGGGGAAATCGATGTAGTGAAAAAAGCAACGGCGCAAGAAGGCGTCAGGCAGCTCTTTTTCGTTATTGCTGGTGATAATCACTATGGGCCGGGTCCTGGCCTTGATTATCTCCTTGGTTTCATAGACAAAGAATTCCATCTTGTCGAGCTCCAGCAACAGGTCGTTGGGAAACTCAATATCAGCCTTGTCGATTTCATCGATCAACAGAACGGACTGGGTTTCCGAGCTGAAAGCCTGCCAGATTTTGCCCTGGACAATGTAGTTGGCAATGTCGTGTACTTTTTCGTCACCCAGTTGAGAATCGCGCAGACGGGAGACGGCATCGTATTCGTACAGTCCCTGTTGTGCCTTGGTAGTCGATTTGATGTGCCATTGAATTAGTGGCAGATCCAGCGCCTTGGCAATCTGTTCAGCCAGCATGGTTTTACCAGTGCCGGGCTCGCCTTTGATCAGCAGTGGCTTCTGTAGTTGTATGGCGGCATTGACTGCGAGTTGCAGTTCATCCGTTGCGACGTATTCTTCGGTACCGGTAAAACTCATAAATCCATCTCAAATTGAGTAAACAGCGTTCATTTTAAATCCAGGGCCTGTATTAATACAGAAAAAACCCGGAGTCACTTCGGCTCCGGGTTTTGACCTAACAGTCAGAGGTATTGTCAGCAAACTACCTGGTGAAAGGCAAGAATCTGGAGAGCTCAGGCACCCATCTCGATCAATCTGCGACCGCGCTCAGTGATATACCAGCGCACTCCCTTGCGCCCTCCCACTTTGCCAGCCAGTGACTTCAGGGTGAGAAAGCCCAGGGTTTTGACCATGGTGGATTCATCGGTATCCGCTTCCCGACACAAACCAGGGAGGGAGCGATAGATGAAACGACCACAACCCAAGGTTTTAAGGACCTTCGAAGAAGTGGAATCCAATTCGTCTGCCACCGGTACCGACTCCTGTGGGGACTCACCTAATAGGGCGTCATCCTCGGTTTCCGTATCAATCAAAGGCAGCAGTTCTTCCTGTAGCTGTCTCAGTTGATACTGCAACATATCAACCTTGTCGCCAGCCGCACGGGCCTCGGCCAGCACATTGTCAGACACATTCTCCATGAAGAACCGGGGCGAAATCGCCACGGCCAGACAGATCGCTACGTAATTAAGCATATTGGCCGGGTCACCTTCGCTATCAACGATCAGGGTGCTGCCAAATACGCTCAACACAAACGGCACCAGGAAAGTCACGAAAATGCCCAGCATGACAAAACGAATCAGCAGATTCAGGTCTGCATTGCGACGGTTGGAGACGGTGTAATAGTTGATAATTCCACCGGCTGCGCCTACCAATATCATGATGAATACAAGAGAGCTGAAATGACCCATAGTTAACCTCTCAACACTAAGCTATTGTTTTATAAGCAATTCATTTCCAGGCAGGCAGCCTGGCATGCGGCCTGGTTTGGTGCTTGACTGGAATTCGGGAGAGAAAGTCTACTTTATTGCGGAGGGACTTTAAATTACAAAATTATCTCTATGTTTTTACGACCTTTTCCGGTTTCTTTGCAGAAAATACATCAAAGTTGCCCCGAACTCCGCCAACACCAGTGCCAACAACAGGGGTACCAGTGCCCGGGTAGCGGCATCGGCACCAATGGTGATCGCGTCCAGCGTCATTACCATCAAGGCGGGCGCCATGCTGGTTCCTTCGACATTGGCGTACCAGGGTGTCGCGATAAGCGCCAGCATCAGGCCACGCAGACTGTAGCTGAGCCACCTGGCTTGACGAAATGCCGTTATTTTCCAGTAGACCCAGTAGAACAGCGCAGACGCCAGCCCGTAAACAACCCAGATCATCAAGAAATTACTGCTCTGCTCCATTCAATCAGCCCTGCCCGGAACTACACCCATTTGATCACGTGCTCATGATACCCGAGCTCATGCACATGTTCTTCAGAGAGGGTTTTGCCACTGACCGAAATACCTTCTTCCTCCATGGGCGTCGATGACCCGCTTAGCAAGGGATGCCAGGATAGCAGCGGCTTGTTCTCCATACGCAAACGGTAAGCACAGGTAGGTGGCATCCACTGAATTTGATGCAGGCTCATTTTCTTTACATCGAGACAATCGGGAACCTTCTTAGTCCTTTCTCCATAACAGCCACAGCGGGAATTCTCCTCGTCATGGAAACGGCAAATTACCCGCGTCCAGTAGATCTCTTCCGTGTCTTCATCCTGAAGCTTTTTCAGGCAGCAACGGCCGCAGTGATCGCACAAGGCCTCCCACTCTTTGTCGTTGAGTCGGGAAAGCGGCAGTTTCCAGAACTCGTCCCGCAATTCTGAATCACTCATCCCTGCTCCCCCCGGACTGGTTCTACTGCTGCATCAAATGCACTTTCCAGCTCTTGCTGACGCCAGCCTTCGAGCGGCGGCTGCCAGTTCAATTCCCCGGTATTTTCGAATCCTTTCAGCAATTCATGCATCCATTTCTTGCGGGCGAGCAGCTCTGGCGCAATTCCCAGGGCTTCTGCCCGCTCCTGTACAATCTTCTTCCAGGCTTTTAGCGGTCCACGAAATCTTGGCGGTAACGGCGGGCTCAATAACGCACGATCGATGGGACCCAGGTCTGGTGGGTCGTTCATTAGCGCGGCCAGATCATCTGCATAGCGCTTCTTGAATCCTCCGCTTATATCCCTGATCTGGGCCAGGCCTTCTTTCACCTGACCATTAGAACTTGTTAATGCCCTGGCAATAGCCAGCAGATCAGCATCTTTCGCAATCCAGCTCCTTGGCTTGTCCCTGCTTCGTGATTCTGTTTCCCGCCAGTAACAAAGAACCTGCAGGGCCTTCAGCTCGCTATCCGATAATCGCCAGGCATTACTGATATCTGCATACATTCGCTTCCAAACTTGCGGGTCTTCCTGTTGCTCAGCGACCGCAGTCAGCAAGCCTGTGTCTTCTCGAAACCAGTTTTCCGCCCCTTTGCTTCGCAGCAGCTCTTGAAGCACATCATGAATCTCAAACAGGTAACACACATCGCTCGCCGCATACTGGAGCTGTTTATCAGTCAATGGCCTTCGCAACCAGTCAGAGCGCGTCTCACCTTTGGGCACATGAATTCCCAGCAACTGCTCTACCAACGCCTGATAACTGAGACTGAAACCCAGACCTGCGTAGGCTGCAGCGATCTGGGTATCAAACACTTTGCTGGGAAGTGCTCCGAAAAAGAAAAGCATGAGCGAGAGGTCTTCGCTGGCAGAGTGCAGGATAAATTCGATCTCGGGGTTTTGCAGAATATCGAGGAAGCTGTCCCAGTGCTCGATAGCCAGCGGATCTACCAGATAGATGTCCTTGTCGTCTGCAAGCTGGAATAGCCCTGCGTGGGGGTAAAACGTGCTCGTCCTGACAAATTCGGTGTCTATCGCCAGGCGCGTCTGCTTGAGCCAGTGATCACAGGCTTGGTCAAAAGCATCCTGGGTATTGATTTGAATAATGGTGCGGCCATCGGAAGCGATCATAATCGGGGGAATTACACGCTATCGAGAACTTTGCGACCGCTGAATGCATGACTAAGAGTGCCACCATCAACAAACTCAAGTTCTCCCCCTACTGGCACTCCATGGGCGATACGCGATACCACCGCCTGGGAGCCCTTGAGTTGTTCTGCGATGTAATAGGCTGTTGCGTCGCCTTCCACTGTGGGGTTACACGCCAGTATTACTTCTTCAATTTCCTCTGACTTCACTTTCTCCGTGAGCCTGCCAATTGCCAGCTCTTCGGGGCCAATGCCATCAATAGGTGACAGATGCCCCATTAGCACAAAATAGATCCCTCTGAACGTGCCTGATTGCTCGATAGCAAAGATGTCGGCAGGAGACTCCACCACACAGCATTGAGTTCTGTTTCGGGATTTGCTGGCACATATTCTGCAAATCTCTTCTTCTGTAAAGGTTCTGCACTCTGCACAATTCCCCACTTCTGCAATCGCCTCTTGCAGGGCCTTGCTGAGCTTGCTTCCCCCTTCCCGGTTCCTCTCAAGCAAATGCAAGGTCATGCGTTGCGCGGATTTCGGACCCACTCCCGGGAGGCAGCGAAACGCTTCGATTAACTGGTCGATTAGAGGGCTGGATAACATAGTTTAGAAAGGAAACTTGAAACCTTCCGGAAGATTAAAACCGCCAGCCATTGAGCCCAGCGCATCTTTCTTTTTCTCTTCCAGCTTTCTTACCCCATCATTAAAGGCAGCGGCGATAAGATCTTCTACCACTTCCTTATCTTCCTGCATCAGAGAAGCATCGAGATTGAGGCTCACTACATCATGCTTTCCATTGAGGGTTACCTGCACCAGTCCTGCTCCGGATTCCCCTTGCACCTGAATGTTTTCCACTTCCTGTTGGGTTTTTTGAAACTGCTCCTGCATTTGCCGAGCCTGTTTCATGATTTCGTTAAAATCTGTCATATTTAAGGACCCTCTGCTTAATTCAGACCAGTCTCTATCCATTATTTTTGATTGGGAGAATGGACTCTTTCTCGACCTTTGCCGAGAAGCGTTCTACCAGTTGCTGAACATTGCCATCAGATTCAAATTGTTGCACGAGATCGTCTTTAAATTCCTGCTTAACCCTGGCCGCCAATTGCGCTGGGGTTTCAGCCTGCACATCATCGACAACGATTTCGATCTCAATGTCTTGCCCAAAATAATCAGCTAACGGTTGGCAGAGCTTGGGAATCAGCTCTTCGTTGTATACCGCACTCTGGGATTCATCAAGCCTGAAATGGATCCTGTGGTGATCGACCCGATCCAGAGCCAGGTTGGCCAACACATTGGCAGCGATACCAGATACCTGCAATTGAGAAAAAACCTGCAGCCATTGTTCGTGACTGAGGCTATTCAATTCGGGCCTGGAAAACTCTTCCCCGTTGTTCTGTCCGCCTACTTGTTTGCCATCGACTGCGGCAGCATCCAAAACCGAGCTTTCGGCTTGCGCCCGCTCTGAGCTTGCTGTTGCTGACTGATGGCTTACTACTTCACTATCGGTCAGCTTGCCTTCTGTTTTGCCGGATTCAGTCTTTTTTTTTACCGCCGTATCATCATTGTCTTTGTTCTCGACATCGTCTTCGTCACCAGCACTCTCCATAAGCCTGGGCTTGAGATCTTCGTCAACGATGTTGGGAGAGAACACCATCATCCTGATCAACAACATTTCGAATGCAGAGCGAACGTCGACGCCGGAGCGAAGATCGGCTCTTCCCTTCACCCCGATCTGGTAAAACAACTGAATGTCTTCGCCGGAAAACTGCTGAGCAAGCTTGGCAATCTCTTCCTTGTCGCCATAGCTGTTATCAATCGATCCAGGAGCCACCTGGGCAATAGCCAGCCGGTGCATGGTGCTCAGTAAACTGTCCAGGGTGTGGGCATAATCAGGAACCCGGTCTGACAAGCTGTTGACCAGAGACAAGACAGCAGCGATATCGCCCGCGGACATTGCATGTAAGAGCTGGTAAACCTGCTGGTTTTCAGGGACCCCCAGCATCTCAACCACGCCGGCCTTGTTGACGCTGCCCTGGCAGTAGGATATGGCCTGGTCGACCAAGGTCAACGCATCGCGCATACTGCCTGCTGCTCCAGCGGCAATCTGCCAGAGGGCATCCTCATCGAACTCGATCCCCTCCTCGCGCAGAACATTCTGCAAATACTCGACGATAGTCTTGGGGCTTAAATTCTTCAGATTAAACTGCAGGCACCTGGAAAGAATAGTCACCGGAAGTTTCTGCGGATCTGTGGTGGCAAACAGGAATTTGACGTGTGGGGGTGGCTCTTCCAGGGTTTTCAGCAATGCGTTAAAGCTGTGGTTCGACAGCATGTGCACTTCGTCGATCAAATAGACTTTGAAACGCCCGCGAGTGGGGGTGTACTGCACGTTTTCCAGCAATTCTCGCGTGTCTTCCACTTTGGTTCGGGAAGCTGCGTCTACTTCTATGAGGTCAATGAATCGGCCTTCATTAATCTCCGTGCAGGAAGCACATTGCTCGCAGGGTGTGGATGTTATTCCGGTATCGCAATTGAGGCACTTGGCGAGAATTCTGGCCAGCGTCGTCTTACCCACACCGCGAGTACCGGTAAACAGATAGGCGTGGTGAAGGCGCTCATTGTCCAGGGCATTGATCAGGGACTTGAGCACATGGGCCTGTCCGGCCACTTGAGAGAAATTGGCGGGACGCCATTTTCTGGCGAGAACTTGATAACTCATTCGGTGTTAATTAATAGCCAGATTATTCCCGCGAATTGATATTGCTTCTGAATCTGGCCAGCAGGTGATTGCTGGCTCGAAGCAATGAATATAAGTGGTAGCCCTTGCCAGCCACACCACGGCACATGAATCAGCTACTACCGTTGCTCCCTTCCGGGCCTGGCGGGGTTCATAACCTACCATTGCGCGGGGACCGACAAGAGTTACCGCCAGTAATGATAACACGAGACTGGCAAACGGGTCGTGGCTACAGTGGCAATCAGGGCAAAGCCAGGGCGATCAGCCGGGCGTCCTGGCCGCCTCCAACAGCAATACTCAGGTATTGTTTGCCATTCACCATGTAGGTCATGGGGGTGCCTTGCGGAGGCAGTGGTAGCTCAAATTCAGAGATCACTTCCCCGGTGGACTTGTTGAACGCCCTGAGCAGATTTCGCTCATTGTCCCGCTGGGCAAAGAACAATAAACCGGGTGTGAGTACGGGTCCGGTTCGGCTCTGGCTGCCAACAGGCCCCGGGTCGAGTATTCCCATATCAATTATCTGCTGGCGTGGCCCCTCTCCGTGGGGCACCATCCAGGCGTGTTCACCGGTATTCAGGTCGATGGCAGTGATGCGGCTGTAAGGGGGTTTGGTTAGCGGCAATCCCCGGGGGCCAGACACAGACGTGGTACCACCCCGCACATAGCCCATCTCGGCACGCTGCCTTCTGGCTTCCCTCAGCTCCACCACGATGGGATTGGAGGCCGAGGGGATATAGTAAAGACCGGTCTGCGGATCGAAGGCGGCTCCGTGCCATTCGCCCCCTCCGGCCCAGCCCGGAAACTGGATGGTGCCGCGCAAACTGGGCGGCGTGAACAGCGGGCCGTAATCGAACTCCTCAATAATCTGCAGCGCTTCCTGGCGTAACTCCGGAGTAAAGTCGATCAGTGTTTCGTCACTGATACCCTGAGGTTCGAATGCCGCAGGTTTGGTTGGAAAAGGCTGAGTGGCAGCGGCAGTTTCTCCAGGCACATTGCTCGGAGGAACGGGTCTCTCTTCGATAGGCCAGACTGGCTCTCCGCTTACGCGATCGAATACGTAGGTAAATCCTTGTTTGGAGACCTGCGCCACCGCCTTGATCGGCCTTCCATCCACGGTGATGTCCACCAGGGTTGGTGCAGCCGGCAAGTCGTAGTCCCAAAGTCCATGATGTACCGCCTGAAAATGCCAGAGTCTTTCTCCTGTTCCCGCATTCACGGCGACCAGGCTCTCAGCAAACAGGTTGTCACCAAGGCGTTTACCTCCATACCAGTCATTGGTCGGTGTACCCACGGGAATGTAGACAATTCCCAATTCGTCATCGGCACTCATGATTGTCCATGAGTTGGTGTTGCCTGAGTATTCCCAGGAACCTTGCTCCCAGGTGTCGTTGCCGTATTCGCCGGGCTGGGGAATGGTGTGAAATATCCATTCCATTTCGCCACTGTGGGGGTTGAAAGCCCGAACATGCCCGGGCGGCATATCGATGGAGCGGGGACCATCATTGATTATGGAATTCACAATCACCTTGTCATTGGTCACCAGCACAGGTGACACCACGCCATAATCCTCACGAAGAAAAGATTTTCCCAGCCCAAGGGTCAGGTCGACCCTGCCCCCTTCTCCAAAATCGCCGTCAGCGGTGCCCGTTTCTGCGTCTATTGACCATAAATGGGAGTCGTTGGTTGCGTAGAACAGGCGCTTCTTGCCGCCTTGCTCCCAGTACGCCACGCCACGAGTGTTGTAGCCCAGATTCGCAGGGCGACCCGCCTCCCAGGCCCGGGTATCAAAGGTCCAGAGGGAATCGCCACTTGCCGCATCCAGCGCGGCAACTCGGCCGAAAGACGTGGGCACATACAGCACGCCATCAATGGCAATGGCCGTGGCTTTCCAGCCACCGGGAACTGCCCGGCTATTCCCGTTCTCGATATTGGCTGCAACAGTGGCGTTGTCTACAGACGCCCATTGCCAGGCGATCTCTAAGTCATCCACATTGGCAGCGTTGATCTGGTCGAGGGGAGAGTATTTGCTTGAGCCATTGTCGCCGCCATAGCTGGGCCAGTCGTGGGTTTGGGCAGTGGCGGTGGCAGTCGTCAGGATGGCTGCTAGGAATACGAAGATGAGATTGTTGTGCATGGCTCCCCCTGGGGACTGTGCGCGTTTTTTTGTTGGATTGAAGAATACTATTGGGGGGATGGGAATGGGAGTGGTTTGTTTGGTGGCTGGACGCAGATAAAGGAGCCATTGTCGTGAGGCACGCTTTGCGGGACTTAGGGAGGGATTGATTCAGAATTTGGCTGAGCCAAATTCCTCACCCTGCGGAGTCTCGCTTTGCGAGACTGAGGGAGGGATTGATTCGGAATTTGGCTGAGCCAAATTCCTCACCCTGCGGGCGTCTCGCTTCGCTCGACGTCTGCGGCGCTGCGCGCCTTTCGAACCGGAGGGTTCTCATCGGGCTCCCCCACTACCAATTAAAAAAGGGGCCCTTTGGGCCCCTTTTTTAATTGGCGGTGAGGGAGGGATTCGAACCCTCGATACGTTGCCGTATACACACTTTCCAGGCGTGCTCCTTCGACCGCTCGGACACCTCACCAAATTTGTTGTTACTTCGTTTCTATACTGTGCTCTCTTTAAATCGGGCTCGCTGCGCGAGCCTGAGGTCGGGATTGATTCGAATTTTGGCTAAGCCAAAATCCTCACCCTGCGGGCGTCTCGCTTCGCTCAACGTCTGCGGCGCTACGCGCCTTTCGAACCCTCGATACGTTGCCGACTACACACTTTTCAGGGTGTGCTTGCATCCCCACCGGGGACTCCTTCGACCGCTCGGACACCTCACCAAATTTGTTGTTACTTCGTTCCTATATTCTGCTCTCTCCAAATGGGCTCGCTACGCGAGCCTGAGGTCGGGATTGATTCAGATTTTGGCTAAGCCAATATCCTGACCTGAATCGGGCGCGTACCTTAGCCCAGCACCCCGGCAATTTCAAGCTGGCTACTGCCGGAGCGATCTCGGGGCCACCACATCTGAACTGATGGGCTCAGAACTGCGGTAGACATTGATATCGAGCCCCCCTCGCCTGAGAAAATTCATGACCACCCGCAGTTCCTCAGGGGCACACTGAACTGTAATATCGCGATAAATTCTTTCCGCACATTCTTCATGATAACCCTGGTGCTGGCGAAAGGAGCATAAATAAGACAACAGTGAGGCTTCATCAATCTTTGCGCCCGTGTAGCTGATGCCAACACTGGCCCAGTCCGGGGCGCCAGTAACAGGACAATTGGAACGAAACAGGTCGGAGCGTAATTCTTCATCGAAGACGACATCACTGGTCGTTTTCAATAGAGACTCATCTGGTTCATAGCAATCGATTTCAATATCCAGGCTATCGATCAGTTTGCCGTTCTGATTGGCTGAGGCCATTAGAGACTCCTGCTCGACTCCGCAAATTTTTACCTGCACTTCAGACTTGGACACGGCCGATAAGTCATTGGCTATCACTTCACTTAATTTGGCAGAGCTGTCGAAAGCCTCCTGGCTCAAGGAGTTCAAATAGAGTTTCAAGGATTTCGATTCAACGATGTTTTCCGAATCAGCGTTGAACAAAAACTCGGCCACGGCAACCAGCGGCTTGCCCTTGCTGTTAACCCAGGACAACTCATAGGCATGCCAGTGATCAAAGCCATGCATGGGTATCTTCTTGTCGATGTCCAGCAGCGAGCGAGCGGGCCAGCGTGAAATAGGATAGAGAATGCCAGGATCGTATTTGCTCGGGCTTGGGATGCTTTCTCCCAAAGGATTAGAGGACATGGCTAGTTCCTGATCCCGGTGCCATGACGAAGCAACCAGATGCAGCCGATATATAAACTGACAATAAAAACGGCCAGTATCAGGAATGCCCAATAGATGTCCACATCAGAACTTCCCAGGAAGCCATAACGAAAGGTATTCACCATATAGAAGATGGGATTCAGTGCTGACACAGCTCGCCAGAAGGACGGCAGCAACTCCACTGAATAAAACACACCGCCCAGATAGATCAGGGGTGTCAGAACAAATGTGGGAATGATAGAAATATCGTCGAAACTATTGGCAAATACCGCATTGATAAAACCAGCCAGGGCAAAGACGATCGAGGTCATCAGGATGACTGTTACGGTGATCAACGGGTGCGCTATCTGAAGATCGGCAAAAAACAGGGACATACTGGTAACGATAACACCAACGGCCAGCCCCCGGGCCATACCCCCGACAATAAAGCCGGACAAGATAACGTAATTGGGTACGGGAGAAACCAGTAATTCCTCCACACTGCGCTGGAATTTCTGGCTGAAAAAACTGGAAACCACATTTGAATAAGAGTTCTGAATGACTGCCATCATGATCAGGCCGGGAACGATGAACTCCATGTAATCGAAGCCGCCCATTTCGCCGATCCTTCTCCCCACCAGGTTGCCAAAGATGACAAAGTAGAGACCGATGGTGATCGCAGGAGGAACCAGGGTCTGCAACCAGATTCGGGTAAATCTTCTTACTTCTTTTATTACGATCGTTTCAAAAGCGATACGCTTGTGATTGCTGTACATGGCTTACTCGGAATCTGGCCGGTCGAGGCGGGACAAAAATAACTGCTCCAGCCTGTTGGATTTGGTACGCATGCTTCTCACCTCAATGCCCTTCTCACCCAGGCTGGCAAAAAGCGCATTAATGGAAGTACTGGAAGGCACGGCCACTTCCAGTCTTTGCTCATCCACTGCTCTCAGGCTGGCATCACCCAGCTTGAATTCTGTTCCCACTTCCACGTGCTTGTCCACGTCCAGCACGTAGACCTGCAGATCCAGTTCTGCCAGCAGCTTTTTCATATTGGTGTTCTCGATGATCTCGCCTTCATCGATGATGGCGATATTGCGGCACAATTGTTCGGCTTCTTCCAGGTAGTGAGTCGTCAATATGATGGTTGTACCTTCCGCGTTGATGCCAGTGAGAAAATCCCACATCGAACGGCGCAGCTCAATATCCACCCCGGCAGTAGGCTCATCCAGAATCAGCAAGCGGGGCTCATGGACCAGCGCCCTGGCAATCATCAGGCGTCGTTTCATCCCTCCAGATAGTGAACGGGAGCGGTCTTCGCGCTTGTCCCAGAGTCCCAGCTGTCGCAAGTATTTCTCACACCGCTCCCTGGCCAGCTTCCTGGGCAATCCGTAATAACCAGCCTGGGTGGTGACAATATCACCCACCTTTTCAAACAGGTTGAAGTTGACTTCCTGGGGCACGATGCCCAGATCCAGCTTAGTTTGGTACACATGGGTATCCACATCTCGGCCAAACACCTGTACTGAACCGCCGCTTCGGTTAATCAGGGTAGAGATGATGCCGATGGTAGTGGATTTGCCCGCACCATTGGGTCCCAGCAAGGCGAAGAAATCACCCTGCTCCACTTCGAGGGAGATACCCTTTAGTGCTTCGAACCCATTGGCATAGGTTTTTTTGAGGTCTTTGATCGCGATTGCGACAGTCATGATGATTCAGATCATTGGTGACAAAGGGCGGGAGTATCTCCCGGGCCACAATGCTTGGCAACTCGGAACATAAAAAAGCCCGGCTGCAGCCAGGCTTTTTTGCACGCTTCACTTTCAAACGCGCTTCGCTAAGGAAAATGGCGTCCCCTAGGGGTTTCGAACCCCTGTTGCCGGGATGAAAACCCGGTGTCCTAGGCCTCTAGACGAAGGGGACAGGTAAATCCAGCCGAGGCAGGATTTCACGAAGGCGGGGATTCTAAAAAGCTTGACCATTGCAGTCAAGGAAAACCCAGTATATTCAACGCCTGTGAAGCGAATCATTTATCCAGATCGACACCCCCAGTATTATGGGGGTGTTTCTGCAATCGAATTTGGTAGACTCCGGTTGAGCAAATATTTCCCGGGAGCCGCGTAATAGCTGGCTCTGAATTCGAGGAATCCCTTGGTAGCATTTGTATCCATCGTTATCGCGTTAAGCCTGCTAGGTCTCATCGTCTATGGTCTGCACAAGTATCAGACCATGGAGATCGAGTACCAGGTTGACCGATCCATGCCCTTACCCCCTATCGGCGGGGATTCACGCTCTAATCCCAGTGCCAGGGAAGACACATCCCTACAATCGACTCTTGCCCGGAAGCCCGCCCGCAGCAGAATTCGCAACACGCCATCCAAACAAGCCGAAAAGCCTGGCACTGACAGCTCGACCCGCAAGGCAGCGCCAGACCCCAACTGGCAGGAACAAGTCGCTCAGGCTAAAAAAAGCGGTGATTTTTCACGGGCTTATGAACTGAGCAAGCAGCAATTTCCGCTCTGGGGTGCCTTTAACCAGGCCTGCATCGCCTTGCGTGGTCAACTGAAATCCGATCATTTGTCTGCTGAAGAGGCTGATGCGCTGCTCAGAAAACTGTACGTCACGGCGGCCATCGGAGAAATGCTGCACGAAAAGTCGGAGCAATCGGAACATTTCAAATTGCACCAGCTCAAGCACATCGACTATGAAGCCCTGGAGCAGCTTGAATACCCCTACGGGGAATTGGGCTACGCCCAGCTTAGATTGATTCGAAAAAGTGACGTGAAGCAGATGCTGGCCAACTGGGGGCGACCCGGCGCTCACGAGTATCCACGCAAGATTCATGCGCAATGGTGGGAGTCTCAGGCCAGCAAATTGCGTGAGCGCTAGCCATCGGGCGGTAGTGGCTCAATCCTTGACCAGCCAAAGGGTCTATGACATTCTGGATTGCTGCTGATAGCACCATCACGCAGCGACTGTGCAGCCCTGCCATTGATAGCAAAATATTAAAAAGGCAGCGACTCAGCAGCAAAACCGGACCTGTCAAAATCGGCTTACACAAGCTCAATTCGGCTTCACCCTGCCTGACGGGGCAAGCGTCGAGAATAGCAAGCTTGGTACCGGGTCCTAAGAAGAACAAGTACTACAGGGGGTCTGTGGGAAAATGGCAAAGACAGCAGGCGAAGATCTGGTGAATTCCGACATCAGCATCGACCAAAAGCTCATCGAGGAAGGCACGGCTCAATTGACCAGCGAAATTCAAGTGCTGGAAGCCTGGCTTCGGGAACTGGAAGCCTCCGACGATAACGACGCCGAAGTGGTCGCTGCCAAAAAGTCCTATAGTGATATGTTGCAAAGCCGCAAGGAAATGCTGAGCAGCCTGGCCAAGCAAGCTAAAATTCAGGCCGTGGCCACCAAGTAAAAAACCCCCTATCCTGCCCGCAGACTCCAACCTCCAAGTGCTTTATTAATGCTGTCATCTGAACAAGCCGAAATCATGCTGTCCCTACAGGAGAGCATGAACGCCAAAGTGGATCCCGACTGGGTCCAGGCCCGCTACCCTTATTTGCGGGCAGTAGCCATTGAAGGTTCTGAGGCGATCGAACACCACGGCTGGAAGTGGTGGAAGAAGCAGGAGAAAGATCTGGCGCAGTTACAGATGGAGCTGATTGATATCTGGCACTTCATTCTTTCCGAAATCCTGCTGCGAAGCACCGACACCAACAGCGATCCTGAAAAAGTCCTGCATGAACAATTGGCTATCGCTGCTGAAACCGAGAGCATTACGGTGGATGGAGTCGATTATCGGCTTGCCGAGATGGACCTGGTGCGAAAACTGGAGCTGCTGATCGCCGTCTCCGTGGTCAGGCGCATCGAACTGTCACTGTTTGCGTCGATCATGGCAGATTGTGATCTTGACTGGACCGAACTCTTTCGCCAGTACGTGGGCAAGAACGTCCTGAACATGTTTCGTCAGGACAAGGGCTACAAGCAAGGCAAATATCAGAAAATCTGGCAAGGCCGCGAAGACAACGAATACCTGGTGGAGATCATCTACCGCCTGAATCCCGCAGACTCGCAGTTCAAGCAGGCCATCTACCAGGAACTGGAACTCGCCTACCCAGATTGAACGCAGGCAGCTCCCTGCAGGCTAGCGGTAATAGGCATTCTCGGTGTTGGAGTGGTCCGTCACATCCCGCACTTCGGTAAGCTGGGGAATCTGCTCCATCAGAGTCTTCTCGACACCCTCTTTCAAGGTGACGTCCACCATGCCACAGCCCTGGCAGCCACCACCAAATTTAAGTACGGCCACCGTATTTTCGTGAATTTCTTCGAGGGTGACCATACCGCCATGGGCAGCCAGACCAGGATTGATTTCGTTGTAGAGAACGTAGTTCACCCTGTCTTCAATAGGGCTGTCCTCGTTAATCTTCGGCATTCTTGAGTTCGGCGCCTTGATGGTCAGTTGTCCGCCCATGGAATCTTTCTGAAAATCTACAACAGCGTCTTCCAGGAACGGTATACTTGGCTGATCGATGTAAGCCTTGAAGCTGTCATATTGTTTCAATTCGTCGTCTTCTTTTTCTTCTCCTGGCCGACAAAATGAAATGCAGGTTTCGGCACGCGGTGTGCCCGCGTCCAGGATAAACACTCGAACGGCAATACCTTCCACATTCTGCTTCTGCAAAAGCTCGGCTAGGTACTCTTGTGCTGACTCGGTGATAGTGACCATTGGGGCCTCTCAATTGTTACTAAGGGCCTAATGATACTGAATTCCTGGCCGGATTTGAATACCTGAGTAAAACACTCAATTATTGTCGGTGGCAGCCTATCAGGCTTCTGGTAGAATGCCGCCCCCTCGTAAGTTTGGCTGAAGATTGGCAGATACATGAACCGCAAGGATAGTTACAAACAACTCACCGACGCACTGGAACAGCGCATCCTGTTACTGGATGGCGCTATGGGTACGATGATTCAGTCGCACAAGTTGCAGGAAGCGGATTTCCGCGGTGAACGATTTGCCGATTTTCCCGCGCAACTCGGCGGCAACAGCGATCTGCTGGCCCTGACTCAGCCCAGGATCATCAAGGACATTCACCTGGCATATCTTCAGGCTGGTGCGGACATCGTCGAGACCAACACCTTCACGGCGACCATAGCTGCCCAGTCAGACTACCAGCTTGAAGACATCACTTATGAATTGAACAAGGAAGCTACCCGTTTGGCCCGTGAAGCCTGCGATGAATACTGTGCCAAGGACTCCTCACGTCCCCGTTTCGTGGCAGGCGTGCTGGGACCCACCAACAGGAGCGCATCTATTTCGCCCGATGTGAATGACCCGGGTTTTCGCAATACCACCTTCGACACCCTGGTTGAGGACTACACCATTTCAACCAATGGCCTGATCGATGGAGGTGCAGACCTGATCCTGATCGAAACCTCGTTTGACACACTCAATGCCAAAGCAGCGATCTATGCGGTACATCGCTGTTTTGAAGCGAAGGATCTTGAGCTCCCGATAATCATTTCCGGCACCATTACTGACGGCAGTGGTCGCACCCTGTCCGGGCAAACTGTAGCAGCATTCTGTAATTCGGTGGCCCATGCCAATGCCCTGGCCACTGGTTTTAACTGCGCGCTGGGGGCGGAACAACTCAGGCCACACATCGAAGAGATGTCCGCTATTGTCCCTACCCTGGTCTCCACCCACCCCAATGCCGGCTTGCCCAATGAGTTTGGCGAATACGATCAGTCTCCACAGCAAATGGCAGAGCTGATAGCTGAGTTCGCCCGCAGTGGATTCGTCAACATAGTCGGCGGCTGTTGCGGCACCACGCCCGAACATATCAAAGCACTGGCCAAAGCGGTGGAAGGAATTCCGCCACGCAAATTGCCGGAGTTGAAACCTGCCTGCCGCCTCAGCGGGCTGGAAGCCTTTAACATCGACGAGAATTCCCTGTTTGTAAATGTGGGCGAGCGTACCAATGTCACCGGCTCTGCCCGCTTCGCTCGCCTGATCCGGGAAGAGAACTACAACGAAGCGCTGGAAGTGGCCCTGGAACAAGTGGAAGCCGGCGCCCAGGTCATCGACATCAACATGGATGAAGGCATGCTGGACTCCGAGGGCGCCATGGTGAAATTTCTTCGCCTGATTGCGGCCGAGCCAGATATCGCACGTGTGCCCATCATGGTGGATTCGTCCAAGTGGGAGATCATTGAGGCGGGCCTGAAATGTATCCAGGGCAAACCCATCGTCAACAGCATCAGCATGAAAGAGGGAGAGGAAGATTTCCTTGCCAAGGCACGCCTGTGCCAACAATACGGCGCCGCCGTGATCATCATGGCATTCGATGAGCAGGGTCAGGCTGATTCTCTACAACGTAAAAATGAAATCTGCAAACGCAGCTATGACTTGCTGCGCGAGGAACTGGACTTTCCCGCCCACGACATCATCTTCGATCCCAATGTCTTTGCCATTGCAACTGGTATCGAAGAGCACAATAACTACGCGGTCGACTTTATCGAGTGCTGTAAATTCATTAAAAAGAATCTACCTGGCGCCTTGATCTCCGGTGGAATCTCCAATGTTTCGTTCTCATTCAGGGGAAACAATATCGTTCGTGAGGCCATCCACTCTGTCTTTCTCTTCCATGCCATTCGCGCTGGACTGAGCATGGGAATCGTGAATGCCGGACAACTGGCTGTTTACGATGAGATTCCCAAAGATCTGAAAGAGGCTGTGGAAGATGTAGTGCTGAACCGAAATCCCGAAGCGACTGAAAAACTCATGGAAACCGCCCAGTCCTACACCGGGGATTCAGCGACCAGACCTGAAGAAAATCTGGAATGGCGGGCGGAACCCGTAGATAAGAGGCTGGCCTATGCTTTGGTCAAAGGCATCAACAAGTTCATTGAAGAAGACACCGAAGAAGCCCGCCAGCAATTTGAGCGCCCTATCCAGGTAATCGAAGGCCCGCTGATGCAAGGCATGGGGGAAGTTGGCGATCTGTTCGGTGCCGGCAAGATGTTCCTGCCCCAGGTGGTCAAGAGTGCCCGGGTAATGAAGCAGGCCGTTGCCTACCTGCTCCCCTATATCGAAGCCGAGAAGACTGGCCAGCAAGTAGAGGCGAAAGGAAAGATCCTGCTAGCCACCGTCAAAGGCGACGTACACGATATCGGCAAGAATATTGTGGGCGTAGTGCTGGGTTGTAATAACTACGAAGTCATCGATCTGGGCGTGATGGTACCCTGCGAAAAGATTCTGCAAGTCGCCAGGGATGAGTCCGTAGACGTAATTGGCCTGAGTGGACTGATCACCCCTTCTCTCGATGAGATGGTTCATGTGGCCAGTGAAATGCAGCGCCTGGATTTCAAGATTCCCCTGTTGATTGGCGGCGCAACGACCTCCAAGGCACACACGGCAGTCAAGATTGAAGAGAATTACACCAATCACAGCACGGTTTACGTGCCGGATGCATCCCGCTCGGTGACAGTGGTGAGCAACCTGCTCAGCGCTGAAAAGAAAGATGGGTTTTGCCAGGATGTGCGTGAAGAATATGCCACGATTCGGGAGCGCTCTGCCAATCGAACCCAGCGGCGAAAGCTGGTTTCCTACGAGACTGCCAATGACAATGCCCCTGAATTCGACTGGGCAAGTTATCAGCCCACCAGGCCTCAGTTTACGGGCACCCGAGTATTTAACGACTACGACCTGCAGAGCCTGATCGACTACATCGATTGGACGCCCTTCTTTATTTCCTGGTCACTGGCTGGAAAATACCCGGCAATTCTTGAAGATGAAAAAGTCGGCAAGGCAGCCACCGATTTATTCAACGACGCCCAGGCCATGCTCAAGCGTATCGTCGATGAGAAACGAATCTCTGCCCGTGCGGTGATTGGATTCTGGCCTGCCCGCCGGTTTGGCAAAAACGACGTACAGCTGTTTTCAGACTCAGGGGATGAACCACTCGCCACCCTGTACTTTTTACGGCAACAAATGGAAAAAGATCAAGGTCTTCCCCATATGTGCCTTGCTGACTACATCGCCGACTCATCCTGCCCACAGCAGGACTTTATTGGTGGTTTTGTCGTCACGACCGGAGTCGGGGTCGACGAACTCGTGGCCGAATTCGAAGCCAACAATAACGATTACGATGCCCTGCTGGTCAAGGCGCTGGCTGATCGCCTGGCCGAAGCCTTTGCCGAGCATATGCATGAACGCGTGCGGAAAGAATTCTGGGCTTATCAACCCGAAGAAACCCTGAGCAACGAAGAATTGATCAAGGAAGCCTACCAGGGCATTCGTCCTGCACCCGGCTACCCCGCGTGCCCGGATCACTCAGAGAAAACCACGCTTTTCAAACTGCTCGATTCTACAGCCAATACTGGTGTGGAACTGACCGAGAGTTTTGCCATGACCCCCGCGGCCACGGTCAGCGGACTGTATTTCAGCCATCCGGAATCGAAATACTTTCGGGTAGGCAAGATTACCGATGAGCAGGTGAAAGACCTTGCCAGGCGAAAGAATTCCTCTTACGACGACCTGCACAGACTGCTCTCCCCGAACCTGGACTAAAGCCTGGTCAAGGAAAGCTTGCAGAAAAAATACAAGCAGTGGCTCTGTTTAAAAGTATCACTGAGCTCATCAGGACGAGGAAGCGGCTGGCCTGTTTCAGGACCGTGAGCAGCAGGGATGCTGCTCTCGAGCCCCCAGGGATGGGTTTACGGCGTGTCCAGAAACAGGCCAGCCGCTTCCTCGTCCGACCATCCTCGGTATTCAATTTTCAATCTTAGCCATTACTGAAAAAGAAGATAGATAGAGAAGAATGCCCAGTTTTATTACAATGGGCTGTTCAATATAGGTTTCAACACATGTATCGCTACGACCAATATGACCATCAAATGCTCGCCGACCGCGTCGCCCAGTTTCGCGACCAGACGGACAGGTATCTCGATGGAAAACTCAGTGAGGCAGAATTCCTGCCTTTGCGCCTGCAAAACGGGCTCTACGTGCAGCGCCTGGCTCCCATGCTGCGCATCGCTGTGCCCTACGGGCTGCTCTCGTCCGCTCAACTAAGAAAACTCGCACTCATCGCCCGGGAATACGACAAGGGCTACGGCCATCTCACAACCCGACAAAACATCCAGTTTAACTGGCCTGCCCTCGAAGATGTGCCGGATATCCTGGCCCACCTGGCCGAAGTGGAAATGCATGCCATTCAAACCAGTGGCAACTGCATTCGCAACACCACCACGGATCAGTTTGCCGGATCGGCGGCAGATGAACTGGAAGACAGCCGGCCCTGGTGTGAAATCATCAGGCAATGGTCTACATTTCATCCCGAGTTTGCCTATCTGCCCCGCAAGTTCAAGATCGCGGTGTGCGGCACAGCCATCGACCAGGCAGCCACCCAGGTTCATGACATCGGTGTCTACCTGACCAAAAACCAGCAAGGCGAAGTCGGCTTTCGCATCCTTGCCGGTGGCGGACTGGGACGCACACCCATGATCGGACAGGAAGTCTTCGAGTTCGTTGAGAAAGCACATTTACTCACGGCGCTTGAGGCAATTCTTCGGGTGTATAACAGGGAAGGCAGACGCGACAACAAGTACAAAGCCAGAATCAAGATCCTGGTTAAGGAAACCGGCATCGATTCGTTCAAGGAGAAAGTGTTTGCGGAGTGGGAACGCATCAAGGAAGGGCCGCAAACCCTGACCGAAGATGAGATTCAGCGCTGCAAGAGTTTCTTCACAGATCCCGACTACAAGGATCTTGAAGATCAACCAGCAGGCCTGGCACAAGCCCTGGCCGACAATGTGCTATTTGCAAGCTGGCATCGACACAATGTGCATGCACACAAAAAACCTGGCTACGCTATCGTCACGGTTAGCCTGAAGCAGACGGGGGTAGCCCCGGGAGATATTACCGATTCGCAACTGGAGTATGTTGCTGCGTTGGCTGAGAAGTACAGTTTTGGCGAAGTCCGAATCACCCACGAACAGAATCTGGTGTTCGCCGATGTTGAGCAAAATAAATTACTGGAGTTCTGGCAGCAGCTTAAAGAACAATCCCTGCACACGGCAAACCAGGGCTTGCTAAGCGACATGATCTGCTGCCCGGGTGGTGATTTCTGCGCATTGGCAAACGCGAAATCAATTCCCATTGCCGAATCCATACAGCGGGAATTCAAGCAGCAGGAAGAGCTGGAGACCATTGGCGAACTGGATATCAACATATCCGGCTGCATGAACGCCTGCGGCCATCATCACGTGGGCAATATCGGCATTCTGGGTGTGGACAAGAAAGGTGAAGAGTTCTACCAGGTATCGTTGGGTGGCTCATCCAAGAATGAGGCCAGTCTTGCCAAAATCATTGGACCTGCTTTCGCCCAGGAAGACATTCCCCAGGTCATCAGAACCATCACCGATGTCTATCTGGAGAAACGCGAGAACGATGAAAACTTTATGGCCACTTATCAGCGCATAGGTATCGATCCGTTTAAAGAGAGGGTCTATGCAAAAACTGATTAGAAACGGAGCCATCGAAGAGGATCGCTGGACCTTGCTGAAGGAAGCTACTGGACCAGAGGTACTAAAAGCAGTTCCCGGGCGCAGCTTCATCGCACCTTTCCAGTTCTGGCGGGCTTTTCGGGCAGAGCTCGAAGATTACCAGGGTTCGGTCGCAATCTGGCTGGACAGTCACGAAAATGTTAATGATATCGGGCCGGACTTGCACAGCCTGCCAATGATTGCACTGAACTTCCCGGTATTTTCCGATGGCAGGTCCTATACCAATGCCCGTGAGCTTCGTGAACATCTGGGCTATGGCGGAGAAGTCAGGGCCATAGGCGATGTGTTAAGAGACCAATTGTTCTACATGGCCCGTTGCGGGTTCGATGCCTTCGCACTAAGACACGACCAGGATCCAGAACTCTGTCTATCCGCATTTAACGACTTCAAGACCAACTACCAGGCCACGGTTACAGAACCTCAGCCACTCTTTCGCCGCCGCTGACAGGCTGTGGCAGTCAATTTGAAAAGGGAATCGGCCTGACTCTATGGAACAAGATTCCGTACTGTTTTCATTCTTTCTGATATTTACCGGCGCCGCGCTGCTGAGTACCGCTGCCCTGTTCCTGCGCCAACCCTTACTGGTTGCCTATATCGTTGTCGGTGTCATCCTGGGCCCTTACGGGCTGGAGTTTATTTCCGACCCGTCCCTGCTCACTGACATCGCGGAATTTGGAATCATCTTCCTGCTGTTTCTGTTGGGACTGGATATGCAACCAAGCAAGTTGCTAATCACCCTGAAAAAAACATTCCTGGTGACACTCGCCAGTTCCACCCTGTTTGTGGCCCTCGGTTACGGTACGGGACTTTGGTTTGGCTTCTCACAGACCGAGAGCCTGGTCATCGGCTTCGCCATGATCTTTTCCAGCACCATCATTGGCATCAAGCTTCTGCCGACTACCGTGCTGCACCAAAAGCACATGGGAGAGTTGATGGTTGGTATCCTGTTGCTACAGGATTTCATCGCCATCTTCATTCTGGCATTCCTCGGTAACGGTGGCGATGCAGAAGCCTCTACCTTGCGGGTGTTGCTGGCTTTCCCTGTGTTATTGGTATTCACCTATTTGCTGACCCTGTTTGTACTGATCAAGCTGGTCGCCAGGTTTGACCAGTTCAAGGAATATATCTTCCTGTTGGCGATTGGCTGGTGCCTTGGTATTGCCGCGCTGTCAGCCGAGATCGGCTTGTCAGCAGAGATTGGCGCCTTTGTGGCTGGCGTGTCGCTCGCCACCAACCCGATATCCCAGTACATCTCCCTGAGCCTGAAACCCTTGCGCGATTTTTTCCTTGTATTGTTCTTCTTTTCCCTGGGCGCTCAATTCAATGTCAACCTGCTAGGCGATATTATCGTTCCTGCACTGTTGCTTGCAGGACTGATGTTGTCCATCAAGCCTGTTGTTTTTCACTATCTGTTACTACGCTTTAGTGAACGCAACCGCCTGGCCTGGGATGCCGGGTTGAGACTCGGTCAAATCAGCGAGTTCTCCCTGCTGATAGCGTTCGTAGCAACCCAGTCCGGGGTCATTGGGGAATCGGCGTCCCTGTTGATTCAGGGCGCTGCAATCGTGACGTTCCTGGTGTCTTCGTATATCGTGGTGTTGTTCTGCCCTACTCCCATCGCACTCAATAGCAAACTGCGAAGAGACTGAATAACAATGCAGCGGTCTGCGTGCTATCAGGATTCCAGGTTTAACAGAAAGCGGCCTTGTGCCTGACCACTCAATACTTGCTTGAGGCTCGCGTCCAGCTCAGAGAGGCTGATCTCTTCACTGATGCTGTGCAAATTGCCCAGCTTCCATTCGCCCGCCAGCTTTTTCCAAAGGGCCTGCTTGATTGGCAGAGGGAGTTCTACTGAATCTACTCCTAGCAGATTCACACCACGCAAGATAAAAGGCAAAACCGAAGCCTCAAGCTGTGGAGATTGCACCAGGCCGCAAGCCGAGACACTCGCTCCGTACCTGAGGCTCTTGATGACATTACAGAGTGTTGCACCGCCGACAACATCGACTGCACCCGCCCAGCGCTCGGCCAACAGTGGCTTTGAAGTTTGTTCAGACAACTCAGCTCGATCTATCACCTCGGCGGCACCGCAGCTCTTAAGAAATTCGTGACTGGATGATTTGCCCGTGCTGGCAGTGACATCAAAACCCAGTTGCGACAGCAACATTACCGCGACAATGCCTACGCCCCCGGTAGCACCGGTCACCAGCACTGCGCCCGAATCCCGGCTCACGCCATTGTGAATCAGCTTTTCAACGCATAGTGCCGCAGTAAACCCTGCCGTTCCCAGGCGCATGGCATCAGCAAAATCCAGCCCATCGGGTAACGGAACTACCCAGGATGCCGGTACTTTAATGTACTGGCCGAACCCTCCTGACGTATTCATGCCCAGGTCATAGCCAATTACAAGCACCTCGGCCCCTTCAATGTGCTGCCCGTCAGCGGAGGACACCACGACACCTGCGGCATCAATTCCTGGTGTGTGAGGGTAATTTCTGGTTACCCCTTTGTTGCCACTGGCAGAAAGCGCGTCCTTGTAATTGAGGGAAGAATATTTGACCTGAATAAGAACATCATTGTCCGGTAAGTCAGCTAATTCTTTCTCAACTACGGCCCCGGCAAATTCTTTCTCGCCAATCTCAGAAACTTCGTATGCCTTAAATGTTGTCAAATCTAGATCCTGATCTCTGTTTATTTATAGTTTTTTCGGGGTTATTGAAATCGATCGACATTCGATCTCTCGAACCAGCCAGTCAAGGCCTTGTCGATACTCTGCTCGAGAATTCTCCCCAGCTTGTCCTGAATGGTTTTACGGAACTCATACTCCACTTCGAAAACATCCGCATTCTCACACGCAGCCAGAATACATTCATCGCTGGTTCGCAAATCATCAACCATGTACCGCTCTTTGGCCAGTGAACCTACCCAGGTTTCACCCGTAGCTATCTTGTCGATATCGACGCTGGGACGGTGTTCCTTGACCCAGTTCTTGAACAAATCGTGAATTGTCTCCACGTCTTCCTGGACCTTGTCTCTACCTTTCTGGGTAATTTCACCAAAGGTAGTCAGCGTACGTTTGTATTCACCGGCACTGATCATTTCGAAATCCACATCGTATTTTTTCAGGACTCGATGAAAATTGGGCAGTTGTACCAGCACCCCGATAGATCCGATGATGGCGAAAGGAGCCGCAACCAGCTTGTCTGCCAGACAGGCCATCATATAGCCGCCACTTGCCGCGACTTTGTCCACACAGATAGTCAGTGGAATTTTCTTGGCTTTGAGACGCAGCAGTTGGGATGAGGCAAGACCATAAGCATGCACCATACCCCCGGGACTCTCCAGTCGCAGGATGACCTCATCGCCGCTGCCGGCCATGGAGAGGATTGCAGAGATCTCCTCTCGCAGGCAGCTGACTGCATCTGCGGCAATGTTGCCCTTGAAATTAAGCACGTACACACGTTGCGGTTCGGCATCTCCGCTATCGGCCTCATCAGCTTCCTCTTCGGCCCCTTGCTGCTCCTTGCGTTTTCGTTCCTTCTCTTTAGCCTCGGCCTTTTTTTGCTTCTTTTCTTCTTTGTGAAGATTTTTTAACTCGTTCTTGTCCAGCACCGCTTGCCGAATTCGATCCTTGAGGTCTTCGAAATGATCATTGAGCTGGGTTACTTTCAAGGAACCTTTCTTGCCTGATCCTTTGTCTCCTTTAGTGCCACTGGCCACAATGACAATAATGACTATCACCAGTGCCACAACAATCGTCGCGACCTTGGCGAGAAACATTCCATATTCGGCTAAAAATTCCACAACATACTCCTGCTGTTCGGTGTCATTAAACTGAGGCGGTGCTTTGTTATTCTAAAATCCGTTCGGCACTTTATTGCATGTGCTCAATAAAATTGTCAATTAGTTGGCCGGCCACACTGATACGCCCACTGGGTGTCTTGGGCAAATTGTCCGGGTCAAACCAGTGTGCTTCCTCAATCTCGCCTGGTTCCGGGATGATTTCACCCGCTTTATAGTCTGCATAGAACCCTAGCATGAGTTGAGAGGGAAAAGGCCAGGACTGACTCTTGAAGTATCGTACGTTCTCCACGTCCAGATTGGTCTCTTCTTTCACTTCACGAATGACCGTCTCTTCGGCCGATTCCCCCACTTCAATAAATCCTGCCAGGCAACTGAAGTAGCCGCTTCGATAACGTGAACTGCGAGCCAGGAGAATCTGCCCATCCTTGATTACCAGCATAATCACACAGGGATTGATTCGCGGGAAAAAATGATGATTGCAGGATTTACATTCAACTACCAGTTCACCGTCTCCATGAGTTGTCGGGCCGCCACAATAGCCGCAGTATCGGTGGGCTCGATACCAGTCGAGGATCTGGTTGGCCTTGCCGGCACTCAGCAGTGCTTCCTCGGAGTTGAACAGCAGGCTGCGCAAGGAAACCTTTTCTGCCTCTTCAGGCAATGTCAGTTCCGGGTGCAGATCCAGTGCAACCAGGCCAGGCCCGTCTCGCTCAATTAGCAGCAAATGCCCCGCCGCCTCCAGCAAGGACTCCGCTTCTGAGTAGGTCCAGAGATACTTTTCTTCCCTGACAATGATTTCACTGCCACTGAACAAGACAAACTGATCAGTTTCCTGCAGTTCGGTGTGGGTGAGAAAATATTGTCGCCTGTCAGTCATTGGTAGTCGTGAAGCAAGTCGTGTTCTGCAGGAGATTTCCTCTCTCCTGAAATACAAAAGGCGCATTACGATACTTATCGTAATGCGCCCAGATTGGCGAGAGCTGAAATCCGGATTTAGTGGCCAACTGCCTCAAGATCTGGAGTCGCCAGAATTTCAATCGGGTTTGAATAGAAATCCCAGAATGTCCACATAATGATGCTACAGGTCACCAGGGTCACCAACATGACCGGCAAGCCTTTTCTCATCCACAGCCCTGGCGTGATCGCCAGGCTGGGATCCCCAGCATCTTTCGCCATCTTTTCAGAGATGGTGACAATGAAGACATTGGCAGTAGATCCAATGTGAGTACCATTGCCTCCCATGCCGACGCCAGCAGCCAGCCCCCAAAGCAGGGGTGTCACGTTGATGCCCTGCGATTCCATACCCGCAATGATGGGGATCATGGCGGCGGTGAATGGAATATTGTCAATGGCTGCCGACAGTATGGCCGCAACCCACATCAACATGATCGTTGCTGTAAGCAAGTCTTCCTGTACATAGGGGATGATGAACTGACCAATGTATTCCAGGAATTGGCTATGTTCTACGCCGCCAACAATAATAAACAGGGAGATGAAAAACATGAGCAGGGCCAGTTCGGTATGGGCAAAGGCCTCTTCCATGTCGATGTCGTTACCAACAAATGCTATGGCGGTAAGACCCAGGGCAGTAACGAACCAGGGTTCCCAATGCAGGGAGTTGTGCAGAATAAACCCGACTACCATGATGCCGAGTACAGCAATGGCTCCATACCAGGTCTTCGGATCGGAAAGCGGTTCACGATCGGTCAGATTGAGTTCCGCCGGTGTGACAGCAAGCTCTTCTTTGAACAGGAAACGCAACAGGAATAACACCACCAGCCAGGCAACCAATACCATTAATCCCATATGAATGACGAAGGTATTGAAATCGATACCGAACGCTGAACCGATCATCAGGTTGGGCGGATCACCGACCAGCGTTGCCACACCACCGGTATCAGAGAGCAGCGCCGCTGCCAACAGAAAGGGAATGGCGCTGACTCGCAAGGACTGACAGATAAGAATAATCAGTGGGCCAAAAATTACCACGGTCGTGACATTGTCCAGCAACAGGGAAAGGCCGGTAACCAGTGAGCCGATCATGGCCAGCAGCAAAAACAGGCGCCCTTTACTGAAATCCGCAGTCCAATAGGCCAACTGCTGGAAACCGCCGGTCGGAATCATGATGGCCACGATAGTCATCATGCCACCAAGGAGAAATACGACATTCCAGTCGATCGCCTCTACCGCGCCCTCGGGGTTGTAAAACCCCATGATCTGGCCCACTACGATCATAGTCGCAGCACCAGCCATAGCACATTTAACCCGATGCACCCCGTGTATTTCTTCGGTAAAAATACCAACAAAGGTGACAGCCAGGATAATGGCTGACCAGAGCATATCGTTATTCCAATCGAGCATTTCCATAGAACTTCTTCCTCACTGGACGCAGTTTTAACGGCTCCCGATGCCAAAATTGGCAACCCTTTCCTGGAGCCTTTCGAGACCGATTAAATTGGGTAAGTAATCAGGTTTGTAGGGATCTTCTTCGTGTAATTAGCGTTGTATTTCTTCTTGTAATTGTTGACTTTTTTCCCGTATTTTCGGGGCATTCACGGGCGCTAAATACTATAGTTTTCACAGTGCCGGTTCAAGAACAATCGACAGTAATATTGTGGGGGTTATTGGGGGATAACCAGCTCTTGGATAGTGCTCAGACCGAATCGCCCTGAGGGTTTTCGAGGCGCTTCCACAGCGCCCCGTCCGGGCATTTTTCGTCGATTTCCTGCAGTCTTCGCTGGTGGGATTCCATTTCTTCAGCGGTGGCTGTGATTACCCTGAGCGGGTTTCGATTGGGGTCAAGAGATCGGGCAATACTGCTGCTATTGTTGGCCTCATTGCTTTCCTCCCTGAGTGCAAAACTCGATTGACCACTGGTCATGATCAGATAGACATCAGCCAGAATTTCCGCGTCCAGTAATGCTCCATGGAGCTCTCGCTGGGTATTGTCGACCCCATATCGCTTGCACAGGGCATCTAGGTTATTGCGCTGCCCCGGATGCTTTTCCCTGGCCAGGACCAGGGTATCCAGAACCGTACAATGTTGTGCCATCTGCAGATGATTCGACCTGGTGTTGGCCAACTCACTATCGAGGAAGCCGATGTCAAATGGGGCATTGTGGATAATGAGTTCCGCCCCGGACACAAAATCCAGGAACTCCTGTTCTATCTGGTCGAACCGTGGTTTGTCTGCCAGAAACTCCGAGGTCAGTCCGTGAACTTCAACCGCGGCCTGGTCGACTTCTCTTTCGGGATTCAGATACTTGTGGAAGTGATTGCCAGTAAGGCGCCGATTCTGGATTTCGACACAGCCGATCTCGATAACCCGATGCCCTTGCAGGGGATCCAGTCCGGTGGTTTCAGTATCCAACACAACTTGACGCATATGCTTCCTATCCTAACAGCTTGAAGTTGTATCCTTAAGGACCCTCTGGTTAATTCAGAGGATATTTGATAGCCGTTTCATCAATCGGCAATTTTGTCACTGCCTGGCTACTACAATTCATCGATGCCCTTGTTAGCCAGCTCATCTGCCAGTTCGTTTTCGGGATGGCCGCTGTGCCCTTTAACCCACTTCCATTCAATGTCATGAGCCGCCACCAGCTCATCCAGTTCTCGCCACAATTCCTCATTCATCACCGGTTTCTTGCTCGCAGTCTTCCAGTTGCGCTTTTTCCAGTTTGGCATCCATTCGGTAACCCCGGAGAGCACATATTTCGAATCAGTGGTAATCACCACCTTGCAGGACTTTTTCAAGGCCTGCAGTCCCTTGATGACCGCAGTGAGCTCCATTCGATTGTTGGTGGTCTCCGGCTCTCCCCCATGCAGTGTTTTTTCAGCTTCGCCGAAGCGCAGCAATACTCCCCAGCCACCAGGCCCGGGATTGCCCCTGCAGGCGCCATCAGTAAACATTTCAACAACTTGTGACAATGGATTGTTTCGCTTGTTCAGTGAATTTTGACGCGAGCGTTCTCTGCCGCGGGGATGACCGATGGGCGGGCTCGTAACGGCCGCCATTTGGGCATGATCGGAGTAATCGGTGCGACTTGCTTCACGCAGGAAAAAATATAGATACCGCCAAAAGGACTGCCAATCCTGTGACCAAATTTCTCCAGCCGCTGAGCCTGTTTCAGGAACATGGCCAATTTCCAGGGCGGGAAATGCAGGCCGTGCTCAATATGATCGATATGCAAGTTCAACAGTTGCAACCAGTCGCTCAGTCGCCCCTTGGAGATGAAGCGACCCCGCCATGGGATTCGAATTCTTCGCTTGAATAATTTCCACAGTCCCCAGGTGCTGACAGGATTAAAACCCACAATAAGTAATTGACCTCCCGGCCTCAATACACGAGTGGCTTCCCGCAAAAGCCGGTGGCTGTCTTCAGTAAAATCAAGGGCATGGTGAATGACCACGACATCCATACTGTCGCTGGCCAGGGGCAGTTCTTCGATATCGGCTACTGGATAGCGTGAGCCCGGTCGCCATGATGAAGCGAAAATAATCTTGTGCCCCGCCGGGCTATTGTCGATGAGGGAGTATTCTTCGTTACAACCGATTTGCAGAATGTGGTAACCGAACAGACGCTCCAGCATGGGCTCCGTGAGTTCCTTTTCGGCTGCGAATACCCTTTCACCCAAAGGAGTCTGAAACCAGCGCCCCACGAGCGTGGTCAGCAGGTCATTAGTGTCCAGGCCGCGCAATAACCGGCGCCTGGTTTCATGCTTGGAGAATACATTCATTGCGGCGTTACTGTACCAGAAAAATCACCTTACCGCCCTCATTGTGCCACTATTGCTGTTGAAAAACTTCCACTTAATCAGTAGTTTATAGCTTGCTGCCGATACGCATTCGGAGCGGCTGCCAATCGCTTCGCAGCCAGGTCACGAAGGTGAGCAGTTAAAGTCAGCAACCCTGCAATGTTGGCGGCAATCGGCCGGCCACAAAGCCGAGCAGGATTAGTTTGGCTGATTCCGGGACAGGACACTAAATAAGCCTATATCATAGGCGCCCACGCAGCCGGCAAGGCTGCTGAAATTGAGTATTCGTAGCAGACTTATGATCAACAAGATTCATCCCATACCTGCTTTTACCGACAACTATATCTGGGCTTGCCACGATTCTGAGTCCGATCAGATTGCTGTAGTTGATCCTGGAGACGCCGACCCCGTGCTGGACTATTGCAGTGATAACAATCTGCAGCTCTCCCATATATTGATCACCCACCATCACGCCGATCATACTGGCGGCTTGCTGCGTCTCTTGCAGGAATTTGACCCTTTTGTAGTTGGACCGGAACCTTCCGGCATTAAAGGCATCAAACAGTTTTTACATGAGCAGGACAGCATTGAATTATTCGGCCAACAGTTCGATATTCTGGAGGTGCCAGGTCATACACTCGACCATATTGCCTATTTCTCCGACGATTCAGAGACTCCTGTTTTGTTCTGCGGTGACACTTTATTTGCTGCAGGTTGTGGAAGGCTGTTCGAAGGAACACCGGAAATGATGGCCAACTCCCTCAACAAGCTGACAAGCTTGCCGGGTGAGACGCGAGTGTACTGCACTCATGAATATACCCTGGCAAACCTGGCATTCGCCCTGGCAGCAGATAGTGAAAACAAGGCTCTGCTTGATCGTGTTGAGAGAGAAAAAACCAAACGTGACTCCGGATTACCCACACTACCTTCTTCCATAAAACTGGAATTGGCAACCAACCCGTTTCTTCGCTGTGAACAGGACAGTGTCAAGCAGAATGTCAGCAGCCACTGTGGCAAGCCAATGCGAGAACCGGTCGAGACTTTCGCCGCTCTGCGAAGCTGGAAAGATAATTTTTAGTCCGACTTTCCGCTAAGCTGCCAATGCCTCCCTATCAATTCAAACCTGCCTGCTTGCTACTTTTATGTCTGCTGATCAACGCATGCCAGACAGTTTCCCAGGCACCAATCCATGCAACAATCCACGCACCAACACAGGAACCAGCACCAGCAGGCAGCCAAGGGGCGGAAATCCAGATCGAAGCAGTACACCGGGCACCCCTTCCCTCCGTATCAACAACTGCGAACCAGGAAAGTAAGGCGGCAACCGAGAGCTTACATTCCTTATGGGATCGAATTCGTGCCGGTCTCGTTTTTCAGGACTTTTATGAATATCCAGCGGTTGCCGAACAGTTGCAAAATTACCGCGGCAATCAAAGGTTCTTTGATCTGCTTGCTTCTCGGGCAGAGCCTTTCCTCTATGGAATCGTCGAAGAGATTGAAAAGAGAAATCTACCCATGGAACTGGCGCTTCTGCCTGCCGTAGAGAGCACTTACAACCCCCGTGCCAGTTCCTCTGAAAATGCCGTGGGCTTGTGGCAAATCATGAGCAACACAGGCAGCAGCCTGGGACTGCAACAGGATTGGTGGTACGACGGCAGGCGTGATCCCTTGCCAGCCACTATCGCGGCGCTGGACTACCTGCAAGCTCTCTACCAGCAATTCGACTCAGACTGGATGCTGGCCCTGGCCGCTTACAACACCGGTCCGGCCAATGTGCAGCGGGCCTTGCGCAGAGCTGACTCCGATGAGCGGGAATTCTGGTCCCTGCCCCTGGCTTTGGAAACCCAGGTACATATTCCGAGATTGCTGGCTCTGTCCAGGATTATCGAAGATCCCGCAGCCTTCGGGGTCGAACTGGAGCCCATACCGAATGCACAAGCACTCAGCAAGGTGGAAATAGGCCGCCAAATTGACCTGGCTCGAGTCGCGGAATTGCTGGAAATTGAAGACGAGGAATTACGTGCACTCAATCCAGGCTATTTGCAATGGGCTACCCATCCTGAAACGCCACAGCACATTGCTGTTCCAGCCGGGCAAGTTCAACAATTACGAGACAGCCTGGCATCACTTGATACCAGCGAATTTGTTTCCTGGGAACACTACACGATTCGCCCGGGCGACACCCTTTCAACCATCGCACGACGTCTCAATACCACCGTTGATGTTTTACAGGTGGTCAACCAACTCCAGGGCAGTCAAATTATTGCGGGCAGGTCCCTGTTAATTCCACGGGGAAGTGGGGCCAATGACTATACAAATCTAACAGCGCCAGCACTTGAATCTTCTCAGCGGCAGCCTGTTCCAGAAGTATACACAGTGCGATCAGGCGATAATCTCTGGCTTATCGCTCGCCGTTTTGATTTGCGTTCACGGGAGATTGCTGCCTGGAACAACCTCTCCATGGACGCCCTGCTGCATCCTGGCCAGACCCTGGATCTGGGATTCGCCCGGCAGGAAGCGCTGGCCCTTGGCCAGGCCAACCGTTCAGGGCATACCACCGACTATATTGTGGTTCGTGGTGACAGCCCTGCTCGCATCGCAGAAATGTTCGATATCGACCTTGGGGAATTTCTTAACTGGAATAATCTCGACACAGGCAGCATCATCTATCCAGGACAGGTCATGCAACTGTCTCCTACTGAGCAGAGACTTAACTAAATGACAGATACCGCAGTCAACAGCACCTCAGGCGAAGAATTTTTCGGCCACCCCAAGGGCCTGGTGATCTGTTTCCTCACCGAAATGTGGGAGCGCTTCAGCTACTATGGTATGCGCGCCCTGCTGATCTTCTATCTGACCCAGCACTTTCTGTTCAGCGATGAAGTCGCCGCTGGCATCTTCGGTGCCTATATTTCACTGGTCTATATCACACCTGTCATCGGAGGCATTGTCGCAGACCGGTATCTGGGGCCAGCCAAGGCGGTGGTGCTTGGTGCCATTCTTCTGGTTGCTGGACACCTGGGAATGGCTATTGAGGGATCCCAGGCGGTAGAGGTGACCGTACAGGGAGAAACCCTGGTACAGCGAGATCTGCTGTATTTGCAGATATTCTATTTTTCGCTGGCCCTGATCATTATGGGTGTAGGGTTTCTCAAGGCCAATATCTCCACCCTGGTGGGCTCAATGTATGAGAGACATGACCCGCGCCGTGACGGTGCTTTCACACTGTTTTACATGGGCATCAACATGGGCTCGTTTTTTGGTGCCATTGTTTGCGGTTTTTTATTGGAATACATGGGCTTTTCCTGGGGATTCGGTGCCGCCGGAATTGGTATGTTGTTAGGGCTTCTGGTTTTTATCCGTGGCAAGCATTTGTTCGGATCGGCTGGCAAGCCAGTAAATCCGGAACTGCTCGCCCAGCCAATTGCGTTGGGCATCAATCGCGAATGGCTAATCTATATTCTTGCCTTCCTCGGTGTTGTAGTGTGTTGGCAATTGATGCAAAACCGCGCAGTTGTGGGTGGACTACTGGGTACGTCTCTGGTGCTGATGACGCTGATCGTCGTCGTTTATGCCTTCACCCAATGCGAGCCCCAAGACAGAAACCGCATGCTGGTCTGTCTGGTGCTAATGAGCTATCAAATCATATTCTGGTCACTGTTCGAACAAACAGGCAGTTCGCTTAACCTGATGACAGATCGGAATGTTGACCGGGAAGTACTGGGATTCGTAATTCCCGCTGCTGCATTCCAGTCCGTGAATGCTTTCTTTATCATTACCCTGGCGCCGCTTTTTAATATGATGTGGCTCTTCCTGTCCAAACGGGGTTGGGAGCCATCAACGCCGATCAAGTTTGCGCTCTCGCTAATCCAGCTTGGCCTGGGATTTCTGTTTCTGGTCTACGGCGCGTCATTGGCATCGGACCCGACCCAGGTAGCACTGATCTGGTTGGTGCTCCTATATCTGCTCCATACCACGGGTGAGTTGTGCATCTCCCCGGTGGGCTTGTCCATGACCACAAAATTATCAGTGCCGAAAGTTGTTGGCATGATGATGGGCTGCTGGTTTCTCGCCTCTGCTGCCGGCAACTATGTCTCTGGAACGATCGCGGCCATGACCGGCTCTGACACAGTGGGTGGCGAGGTTGTCGATGCTGGTGCCGCACTGGCAAGATATATGGATGTATACAGCACTGCAGGCTGGTACAGTATCGGGGCAGGTGCGCTTGCCCTGCTAGTAGCGCCACTGCTGAAGTATTTTATGCACGGCATCAAGTAAGCACACATATCATCGATTCAATTCAGAAGAATGCAGGAAAACACATGGGATTTTTAGCAGGAAAACGAATACTGATCCTCGGCGTAGCAAGTAAACTTTCTATCGCCTCTGGCATCGCAGCCGCCATGCACAGGGAAGGAGCTGAACTGGCATTT
Source organism: Gammaproteobacteria bacterium (assembly GCA_040218615.1). Classification (GTDB taxonomy): domain Bacteria; phylum Pseudomonadota; class Gammaproteobacteria; order Pseudomonadales; family Pseudohongiellaceae; genus UBA9145. The sequence goes on along the minus strand of JAVJRC010000005.1, from coordinate 57,240 downwards.
ACCTACCAGAACGAAAAGCTGAAAGGACGAGTACTTGGCTTTGCTGAAAACTGGAACTCTGATCTTGTTTTTCCCTGTGATGTCACCAATGATCAGGAAATAGATGATGTATTCAGCGGGCTCTCGGAGCGGTGGGATGGACTGGACGGCATCGTGCATTGCCTGGCCTTCGCCCCTGGACATGAACTCAATGGCAGCTATGTGGATGTCACCACGCGGGAAGGTTTCCTGACCGCACACGAAATCAGCTCTTACAGTTTTGTGGCACTGGCCAAGGCTGGGCGCGAATTGATGGCTGGACGCAATGGTTCCTTGCTCACACTGAGTTACCTGGGCGCAATGCGAAGCCTGCCCAACTACAATGTGATGGGTCTGGCAAAAGCAAGCCTGGAAGCCAACGTCCGCTATATGGCAGCAAGTCTGGGACCAGAAGGAACCCGGGTAAACGCCGTGTCAGCCGGCCCGATCAAGACCCTGGCCGCCGCCGGGATCAAGAGCTTCCGCAAGATGCTGGAATACAATGCTGCACAGACACCGTTGCGCCGTAACGTAACTATCGAGGAAGTTGGCAACGCTTCTGCGTTTCTGTGTTCTGATCTGGCTTCGGGAATTTCGGGCGAGATTCTTTATGTGGACGGCGGCTTCAACACCACGGCAATGGGCAATCTGGAACAGGCCCAGTAAAGCCCAACAACTACATCGGTTGAAGATCCCGAAATAACTAGAACGCGTCGGCTTCCAGAGCTGGCGCGTTGATATCGGCGTTGTCCCGCAGGTTCACCAAAAATGAGCCAAAATCACTGGATCCCAGATCGGTTCTGATTGAGTTTCGTATCTGGTCACGTTCGGCTTCAGGCAAGGAATCAAGGCTGCCAGGATTCACCGCATTCAGTTCGACCAGCACATAGGTATCGTTTGCCAGAGTGACGCTGGAATAAACCGGACCGTTCTCGGGCGCCGGCATACCAAAAACATGGGCGACGATTTCCCGGTTTACGTTAAATGCATCTCGCGCTGTCTCTGTGGCTTCGACCCATTCCAGATCGTTTTCGGCCATCAGGGCGTCCAGATCACCGCCCTCCTGGGCAGCAATGGCAAGCTGTTCGCCAAGTTCCTGAACCGCCTGCCTTTCCATTTCGGTCCTCAATAGCACAGCTATCTCAGCCTCTACATCTTCCAGCGGCAGCACAGAAGCCTCGTTAAATTGCTCGACCCGGAGCACGATGGCCTGGGAATCAGAGACTTCCACGGCATCACTGTTGTTACCTTCCAGCAAAACTTCATCGGAGAATGCCGCACTTACCAGCGAGGGATTGCCAAGAATCCCGGGGCCACCTTGTCTGCCAATGGGTTCGCTCTGCTGAATCTCGAGACCAAGCTGCTCTGACAAGGCAACCAAATCTGCAGATTCGAAGGCCAGATTAGACAGGTCTTCCAGCCGTTCATTGTAAATAAGATCAACCTCTGCACTCTTCAGCTCTCTTTCTATACGAGCCGAGACTTCTTCAAAACTATCGAATACGCGTTCCGCATCTTCTGTCAGCTTGACCAAATGCACACCAAACTCTGATACTACCGGGTCAGATATCTCATTTAAGGACAGTGACTCGAGTGCAGACTCAACTGCCTCAGGGAAAGCGGTACCGTCGGTATAACCAATATCGCCGCCCTCTTCCGCCGATATGACATCGATGGAATATTCGAGTGCGAGCTCTCCGAAATCCTCACCGTCAAGAATTCTCTGCTTAACGGCCGCGGCCTCGGCAATCACTTCATCTTCAGTCTGGCCGCTGCCAACTTCCCAGAGTATGTGAGAAGCACGCTTTTCCGAGCCGCCTTCGAATTCCGATCTTTCTGCGTCATATCGGGCGCGCAGTTCGGCTTCATCAACAGTAATTTCATCAGCGATGTCCGACTTGTTCAATGACACATAGCGCAGGACCACTGACTCGGGCTCGATGAATTCATCCTGGTTGTCTTCGTAGTATTCTCGAATTTCTTCGTCACTGATCGGCGTACCCAACGTGCGGGTACCCATGGTGACAGACACGTAACGAAAATCCCTGGTTTGCTCGGCCAGTTCGGCGATGGTTTCCAACTCGGATTCGGTTATGAAATTTGAGCTGGAGTAGGCATTCACGATCTGACCCAGCAACATACTCTGGGCCAGCGACTCGCGGTAGAGGGGAACATTATAACCCTGGCTTGCCATAGTACGAATCGCCAAATCAGGGTTGAAAACACCATTGATCTGAAAGTTGGGGTTTTGCAGGATCGACCGGTCGAGGCGATCCGACGAGATCATCATATTGGCCCGGTCTGCGGATTGCTGCAGTATGGTTTCCTCGATAAGCTGGTTTAGCGCTACCTGCTCGAGCAGCGTCTGGTCGACATCTGCCCCTCCAAGGGACGTGAGCAGATTCTGGGTGCTGAATTGCAACTGTGCCTCGGTGATCTCTTCTCCGTTCACCTCTGCCACCGGCGGGGAAGTGATAAACCCACCAATAATAGATTCAACGCCAAATAATGCGAATACAGCCACTATAAGCCCGATAATGACCTTGGCGATAACACCCTGCGAATTGTCTCTAATGTCTTGAAGCATAATTTCCCAGCACAAATTAAAAAAGGCGCATCAAAAATGATGCGCCTCGTATTTTACAGCGAATCAGGAAAAACTGCCCTTCCTTATTCGCGATCTTTTTCAATCCTTACAAAGAGCTACATTCGAATAGCCATATAGCTCTTGAACCATTCTCCTCGATACTCTTGCCGGTATCGGGCGGTTCGCTGTCCAGATTTAGGTATTGACCGAATCTTTGAGGGCCTTGCCAGCCTTGAAACTTGGCACTCTGGCTGCCTTGATTTCAATTGGCGCGCCTGTCTGAGGATTACGTCCAGTTCGAGCCGCTCGGTTCTTGGTTGCGAAAGTACCAAATCCTACCAAAACCACGGGATCGTCTTTCTTTAACGAGTCTGTGATCGCATCCAGCATGGCATCAATTGCACGCCCGGCAGCAGCTTTTGGAAGGTCAGCACTTGCAGCAACAGCATCTATTAATTCTGATTTATTCACGTTATCCCCTTTTCAGTTTGACGTTGAAATGTGTTTCTTTTTATTGCCTGATTAATTTGATTGTTAGCGTTCTTTTCCTGGCAGTCAGTTCATCAATCATTGAGTAGAGCTGCTTTGCTTTCGCCAATGTTGAGGCCCAGTATTACCAGTTCAGTCATTCACTCAATAGTTCACAAACGACTCGTTTACTGTTTCTTAACTACTTGATAACTTTTTATTTGCTACTTCACTATTGATTTATGACGGAATTCAATTCCCCTGAAAGCACCGTCATACTTGCCGTATGACCGAATCTTTATACCAATAGCCGAAAAGCCGTGTCAACCGAAAACACCCGTGTCTAGTGGGTATTTATGTGCTTTTCGTCACTACTTTGCTCATTATCTTCCGCCGCAGCCTCTTTCTCAGTTTCAGTGTTTTCCTCAGCACTGATTGGAGTCGGCTGATATTGCAAAGTGTGTTCAAGAACTTCGTCGATCCATTTGACCGGTACAATCTTCAGGTCAGCCTTAATATTGTCCGGAATTTCTGCCAGGTCTCTCTCGTTGTCGGCAGGAATCACCACGGTTTTAATGTTTCCTCGGTGAGCCGCCAGTAATTTCTCTTTCAGGCCACCGATTCGGAGCACCTGGCCTCGCAAGGTGATTTCCCCGGTCATGGCAACATCTGCGCGTACGGGAATATTGGTGAGCACTGAAACCAGTGCGGTACACATACCAACTCCGGCACTGGGCCCATCTTTTGGTGTGGCACCCTCAGGTACGTGAATATGCAGGTCAAATTTTTCGTGGAAATTTGTATCCAAACCAAGGGCTTTGGCGCGACTTCTCACAACCGTGAAAGCTGCCTGGATAGATTCCTGCATGACATCACCGAGGGAACCGGTCTTGATGGTTTTGCCCTTTCCTTCCACCGCAATCGCTTCGATGGTTAATAATTCACCACCTACCTGGGTCCAGGCCAGACCATTTACCTGGCCAATCTTGTTCTCTTCTTCCGCCTTGCCGTAGTCGTGCTTGCGCACGCCTGAGTATTTTTCCAGGGCTTGTGGATCGACCAGCAGCGTTTTCTGATCTTTCTTCTGGGCTTTCTTCTGATCCTTCTTCTCGCCTTTCTCCAGGGAAGTCTCTTTGACTACCTTGCGGCAGATTTTGGCGATTTCCCTTTCCAGGCCACGCACACCAGCTTCGCGGGTGTAATAACGAATCAGGTCACGAATCGATTGCTCTTCTATCTTCAACTCATCTTCTTTCAGCCCGTTGTTCTTCATCTGCTTGGGGATCAGATAGCGTTGGGCGATATTGACCTTCTCATCTTCCGTGTAGCCAGGAATTCGAATGACTTCCATTCGATCCAGCAAGGGTTCGGGGATATTCATGCTATTGGAAGTACAGACAAACATGACCTCAGACAGGTCGTAGTCCACTTCCAGATAGTGATCGTTAAAGCTGTTGTTCTGTTCCGGGTCCAGCACTTCCAACAGGGCCGAAGCCGGATCACCACGGTGGTCCATGCCCATCTTGTCGATCTCATCGAGCAGGAATAATGGGTTTCTGACACCCACTTTGGACAATTTTTGCAGCAGCTTGCCGGGCAGGGAACCGATATAGGTCCTTCTGTGCCCGCGGATTTCGGCTTCGTCCCTGACGCCGCCAAGCGCCATACGCACAAACTTGCGGTTGGTCGCCCTGGCGATAGATTCGCCCAGAGATGTCTTACCAACACCTGGAGGTCCTACCAGACAGAGGATCGGGCCCTTGAGTTTTTTCACCCGCTTCTGCACCGCGAGATATTCGAGAATTCGTTCTTTGACTTCTTTCAGCCCGTAGTGATCATCTTCGAGAATATCTTCTGCCTTGTTCAGATCCAGACGCACCTTGCTTCTTTTCTTCCACGGGATATTGATCATCCAGTCCAGATAGGTGCGCACCACCGAGGCTTCTGATGACATGGGAGACATCATTTTCAGCTTGTTGAGCTCAGCCATGGCCTTTTCTTTCGCATCTTTGGGCATGCCGGCTTCATCGATTCGGGTTTTCAGCTCTTCTGCTTCGTTGGGCACATCTTCAAGCTCGCCCATTTCTTTCTGAATGGCTTTCATTTGCTCATTCAGGTAGTACTCGCGCTGGGATTTCTCCATTTGTTTCTTCACGCGACCACGAATGCGCTTTTCCACCTGGAACAAATCGATTTCTGACTCAATGAGAGCCATCAGGTGCTCGATTCGCGCCTGCAGTCCGGCTAACTCCAACAGGTTTTGTTTTTCCTGCAATTGCAGAGACATGTGAGAGGCTATTGTGTCGACCAGCCGACCAGGTTCGTCGATGCTGGAGATGGAGGTCATCACTTCCGGCGGAATTTTCTTGCTCAGCTGAACATATTGATCAAACTGTGAGAGCAATGATCGAATAAGCAGCGCCGACTCTTTTTCGGGCACTTCGTCGGTGCTCAGAATTTTGGTGTCTGCCTTGAAGTGGTCTTCCTCGAACAGCACTTCATTGATGCGTGCCCTGTCCAGCCCTTCAACCAGCACTTTCACGGTGCCGTCAGGCAACCTGATCAACTGCAATATAGTGGCCACCGTACCCACAGTGAACATGTCGTCGACGCCTGGCTCGTCATCGGAGGCGTTTTTCTGGGCGACCAACAGGACTTGCTTGTCGCTGGCCATGGCAAGCTCAAGCGCCTTGATGGACTTGGGGCGACCAACAAACAGGGGTTGAACGATTTGTGGGTAAACCACCACATCACGCAGTGGTAGCAGGGGGTATACAGAATTACTGGATAAATCAGCAGATTGGCTCATAAATGTCTCTTGAAGCGGCTCCCGCCGCCATTCACGAATATACTGAAGATGGTGCCAGACTCGGGTAAATCAAGGGCTCTGCCGCGATTCGCCAATTGCCAGCCTGGTTTCGTTTCGGCTGAAACCCACCGGATTGGATGGCCACGTTGCCCGGAGAAAAAACCCCGAGTAAGAATTCGCTCAGCTTTTGCTCAGCTTCGGTAACGAGTCTGGCTGGTTAATCTAGCCAAGCTGTTCACCTACTCTATTCGTCTACGGCAGATTTGCTGGTTTGCTCAATGTTTTCGTACATGAGCAAGGGTTCAGACTCACCCTTGATGACAGCCGCGTCGATGATGACTTTGCTGACCTTCTCCAGTGAAGGAATGTTGTACATGGTATCCAGCAGAACTGCTTCCATGATGGAGCGAAGTCCTCTGGCACCGGTTTTCCGTTCCTGCGCCTTGCGAGCGATTGCCCGCAGTGCATCGTCACGGAATTGAATTTCTACGCCTTCCATCTCAAACAATTTCGAGTATTGCTTGGTCAGGGAATTCTTGGGCTCACGAATGATTCGCACCAGCGCATCCAGGTCCAACTCATCCAGAGTCGCAATCATGGGGAGACGACCGACAAATTCGGGTATCAAACCGTATTTCACCAGATCTTCTGGTTCGACATTACGCAGGGTTTCGCCAACCTTGTCTTCAGTGTCCTGGCTACGAACTTCGGCGGTAAAACCGATGCCGCTCTTGTCCGAGCGATCCCGAATAATCTTGTCCAGGCCAGCGAACGCACCCCCACAGATGAACAGGATATTGGAGGTATCAACCTGCAGGAACTCCTGCTGGGGATGTTTCCTTCCACCCTGGGGAGGAACCGAGGCCACCGTGCCTTCGATCAGTTTCAGCAATGCCTGCTGAACTCCTTCACCGGATACGTCCCTGGTAATGGAAGGGTTGTCTGATTTGCGGGAAATCTTGTCGATTTCGTCGATGTAGACAATGCCTATCTGCGCTTTCTCTACATCGTAGTCACATTTCTGCAACAGCTTCTGAATGATGTTCTCGACGTCTTCACCCACATAACCCGCCTCCGTCAGAGTGGTGGCATCGGCGATGGTGAATGGCACGTCCAGCAACCTGGCCAGGGTTTCAGCAAGCAGGGTTTTACCTGTACCGGTGGGCCCGACCATGAGTATGTTGCTCTTGCTGAGCTCCACCTCAGAGCCGGATTTGTCATAGTTCAGGCGCTTGTAGTGGTTGTACACCGCCACGGACAGAACCTTTTTGGCACTTTCCTGCCCGATAACATATTCATCCAGTGTGTTCTTGATCTCTTCCGGGATCGGCAGCTTGCGGGAAGTCGAATCGGCTTCCTTGTCCTGGATCTCCTCCCGGATGATGTCATTGCACAAATCGACGCATTCGTCGCAGACAAAGACTGACGGGCCCGCGATGAGCTTTCTGACCTCATGCTGGCTCTTGCCACAGAATGAGCAATACAACAGTTTCCCGTTGTCGTCGCCCTTGTTATATCGATCGTCAGACATACCGCTCTATCTATCTGATTTTATGACAGTTTTCATCGAGTTTATCAGCAAATCGCTGAACTCCCGATGAACCAATTGGTGATAGCAGCTAAAAATGACTGCTCTTACCTGTGAATGCAAGCCCGAACCAGCGTAATTACTCAGTTTCCGGGGAATCATTTACCTTACTATTATCTACTCTTCGCTGAATTACTTTATCTACCAGACCGTATTTTAGTGCTTCATCAGCACCCATGAACTTGTCCCGTTCCGTATCGCGGGCAATGGTTTCTTCAGGCTGGCCGGTATGCTCAGCAAGTAAAACATTAAGTCTCTTACGTATCTTAATGATTTCATTGGCCTGAATCTCAATATCTGAAGCCTGACCCTGGGCGCCACCGCTGGGCTGGTGGATCATCATGCGGGCGTGGGGCAGAGCCAGGCGCTTGCCCTTGGCACCACCGGCCAGCAGCATCGCGCCCATGCTGGCAGCCTGCCCGATGCACATGGTGCTTACATCAGGCCGGATGAACTGCATGGTGTCGTAGATGGACAGCCCTGCCGTCACCGAGCCGCCTGGTGAATTAATGTACAGGTGGATGTCCTTGTCCGGATTCTCGGATTCGAGAAACAACATCTGGGCCACGATAAGGTTGGCCATATTGTCCTCCACCGGACCCGTGAGAAAGATCACCCTGTCCTTGAGCAGGCGGGAATAGATGTCGTAGGAGCGCTCACCCCTGGCAGTTTGCTCAACAACGATAGGCACCAGTGCTGCGACTGGCCCATCATGACTACTTGGCATATCGATAATCCTTTATGTGCATTGGCAGGCTCTGCTGCTGGTTAGAACCATACAGAGGCGCTGCACTAGTCGTCTGAATTCTCAGGCCCGGCTTCAGCTTCTGCGCCTTCGGCCTGGGATTCAGGCTTGATGACATCCTGATAGGACACCTGCTTTTCGGCAACATTTGCCTGCTCAATGATAAAGTCGAATACCTGATCTTCAACGACAGACGACTCAATTGAGCTTAACTGTTCTTCGTTGCTGTAATACCACTTGACCACTTCTTCTGGCGATTCATAGGTCGAGGCCAACTCTTCCACCGCCTCCCGAACCTTCTCTGGGTCCGCCTTGAGGTTCTCTTTCTTGATGATTTCACCCATCAACAGACCCAGCACCACTCGTCGCTCCGCCTGTTCCTTGAAGATTTCATCGGGCAATTGATGGGGGTCCATCTGATTGGCGCCGCCACCCATTTGCTGCACCATCTGGTGCTTGAGTTGATGCACTTCACTGGCCACCAGGGAAGCCGGCGCTGCCACTTCTACCTGGCTTAACAGAGACTCCATCACCGCATTCTTTAATTTGTTGCGGCTGGCAGTCTTCATTTCGCGCTTCATGTTATTGGCAACTTCCTCGCGAAACGCTTCGACGCCACCTTCTTCGACACCAAAGCTTTTAAAGAACTCCTCGTCCACTTCCGGCAGTTTCTGCTCACTGACCGTGTTCAGGGTAATGTCGAACTCCACTTCTGCGCCGGCCAGTTCCTTATTCTGGTAATCCTCAGGAAAAGTCAGTGGCATGGTGAATGCAGCCCCAGCTTCCTTGCCAAGGATTCCTTCTTCAAACCCTGGAATCATACGCTCGGAACCCAGCACCAGGTTTTGCCCCTCGGCCTTGCCTCCAGGGAATTCTTCTCCGTCTTTCTTGCCCAGGTAATCGATGTTTACCATGTCTTTGTCCTGGGCCGGCCGCTCGACCACTTCCCAGGTTTGTCTTTGCTGACGAAGGGTCTCGATCATCTCATCGATATCCTCGTCACTCAGCTCCGCAGTAAGCCGTTCGGCTTCAACCTTGGAGAAATCAGGCAATTCGATTTCAGGAAAAACTTCAAAGACCGCGGTAAATTCCAGATCCTGGCCTTCGGCAAAATTGGTAGGTTCAATGCGCGGCTGACCGGCGGGCCGCAGGCTTTCCTGGCTGATAGCCTCGTAGTAAGACTGGTTCATTATTTCGCCGACCACTTCCTGGCGCACACCCTCGCCAAATCGGTTTTTTACGACCTTCATAGGCACTTTGCCCTTGCGGAAGCCATTAAGCCGGATCGTTTTGGCTGCTTCCTGCAACCGTTCATTGACGGCCGTGTCGACTCTCTCGCTGGGAACAGCGACAGTCATCTTGCGTTCTAGTCCTTCAGTAGTTTCAACTGAAACTTGCATGCTCAAACCTCTTTAGCTAAACGCAAATTTCCTGCAATTTGGAAATTCTGCGCGATATTCTTTGCAGTGTTGGGTGGTGCTTCCGGGAAGGTGGTTCAAGGTTGGTATCGGCTGACGGTAGTCGTTGCGCCGAATCCCTGATATATCAACGAGTTATATTGAAGCCCTTCGGCAAAGAGCGGAATTTTCCCATATCGAATTGGCTTTGGCTACTGCAATTGCAATGGCTGTGTCGATGCTGGCACTGCACTGCCAGACGCAGCTTCCCGACTATTGATTCGGACAGGCACGCGTCATCAAGATTAGGCATACTGCATCACTTCTTTACCAGGCAGGATGATTTGACTCCATGTCCGCGGACATTGCTGATTACGGTGTGATATTGGCGGGAGGACGCGGATCCCGAATGGGCCTCGTGGACAAGCCCCTGCTCGACCTCGGTGGGACTCCGCTCATCCAGTGGGTAGTCACCAGGGCACAGCCCCAGGTGAGACAGCTGCTACTCTGCGTCAATCGCAATCCGGAGCGCTATCAATTCCTGAATCTGGATCAGTTTGGCGACTACAGCAATCCCTATGCGGGTCCACTGCTGGGGATTGTGTCCGCCATGCGCCAGCTTGCAAAAACTGCCCAGGATCAGCAGCAATTATTAGCTTGCTTCCCTGCCGATGTGCCATGGTTTCCCAGCGATATCGTTGCCAGGCTGATCAGTCAAATGCAACAAGAGGACAGCGACGTTGCCGTGGTTCAGGAAGGCGAACAACTGCAACCCCTGTTTTCGGTGTGGAAAATTTCACTGCGCACGGAACTCGAGAAAGCCGTCAGTGAAGGATTGTTTGGCCCCAAACTGGTGCTGCCGCGACTGAACACCAGTGTGCTGCAAGTGGATTCAAGCAAACAGGAATTTTTCAACATCAACACCCATGACGATCTGGCAAAAGCCCAAGAAGTAATTGGCAATACCAGAGGCCGGCAAGTTTAATCAACATAATCAGTGAACTAGACGGGGCATCCGAAAATGCATTGAGAAAACGCTGGACAATCCATGCGATCCGAAAAACAATGGCAACAGTACCTGCTGCTCAATCAATCGCATTCAGCCGCATTAGAAAAACAATAATATCGGATCTCTGCTTCATAAATTTATGTCAGATACTCGTCAACACGACCGCCCAGGCCAGACACCTCCCGAACGCAGCGATCGGGTTTTTACCGAGCAGGATCTTTGGTACTTCCGTACCAGGGAAGGCCACGCAGTAGGACCGTTTCGCTACCGATCCGAAGCGGAAAGTAACCTGGATCGGTTTATGTCTGATTTACGCGACAGACTGGAAGCCCTGACTGACAAATAAGGCCGAATGCCAATTCATCAAACGGTGACCCAAGTCACTGTAGTTGCCTGTATTTCCTTAAAAAACCTGTGCGTAAGCGATTCCGCTGCGTTAAACTCCGCCTAGCACACAGTAAAGTGTTTGCTCTCAATGAATTCATTTGCACAGACACAACGCTCCATCACTATCGCCTATGGGCCGGCTTATGCGAATAGCAAGATCTGGAAGGATCTGCATTCCAAGCTGGTTATCCCCACTGAGATCGTTTCTATAGCGGCAGCGCAGCGTTACAACCCGGCGCTGATAATCCTCGACCATCATCTGCTGCGGGAAATGGACTACGCGCAATGGGTGGAGGAATTTCCTGAAGCGATTTTCCTTTGTTCCGACTCGGTTGATGTAGATGCAGACCTGGTGCTCTCCAATGACCTGCCCTATCGCCAGACTTGCAAATTATTGGAGATGGCTTGTTACCAGTGGGTACTCAAGAGCGAAAAAACCGAGCGTGCCCGATTACGTGACACCAGTTTCCGGTATTTGAACAAGCTGGCGGATATCAGTATCTCCCTGTCCGCTGAAGATGACCTGATGACGCTGCTGCGCAAGATTCTGACAGAAGGCCAGAATATCGCTTGCTGTGATGCCGCCTCCCTGTTCCTGATCAACGAAATCAATGATCACGAACGAGACCTGGTATTCAAACTTACCCAGAACGATTCCATGGAATTTCCATTTGAAGAAATGCGATTTCCACTGGACGAATCTTCAATTGCCGGTTACGTCGCATTAACAGACAGTGTGCTTAATATTCCGGATGCTTATCAGCTTTCCGACACAGTTCCCTACAAGTTCAATCAATCATTCGACCGCAGAACCGGGTACAGAACCAAATCCATTTTCGCGATTCCGCTGACCAACAAACAAAAAGAAGTCATCGGTGTGTTGCAATTCATCAATCGCAAGAAAGCCCGCTCGCTAAAGATCAGTGACGAGAAATCGGCACTTGCGTACACGCTGGCATTCGACAGTGATATCAATGTATTGCTGCAGGCACTTGCCAGCCAGGCCGGTATCGCCATTGAAAATACGATATTACAGAACGACATCAAGGCCCTGTTTGAAGGCTTCGTCAATGCCTCGGTAGCCGCCATTGAACAACGAGACCCGACTACCAGTGGTCACTCGTTCCGGGTTGCAGACCTATGCGTAGGTCTGGCCGAATCTGTTTCCATTTCCAACTTGACGCGTCTGCGCAATGTGAGATTCACAGACACTGAAGTTCGGGAGCTCAAATACGCCGCACTGTTACATGATTTCGGCAAGGTTGGAGTACGAGAGTCGGTGCTGGTTAAGGAAAAGAAACTTCGCGCCGGAAGCCTGGAAAATATCCAGTACCGCATCCTGCTTGCCAAGGAGCGTCTAAAGACCCAGGCCCTGGGCAAACAGATCCGGATGTTTCGGAATGGCGGCTTCGATGAGTCGCGATTTTCCGATATCGACAAGCAACTCGAAACTGATACTCATTTACTGGATGAGTTTTACAGATCGATTATTGAAGTAAACGAACCAAGCGTTCTAAATCAAGACAACAAGGATATGCTCGACAAGATCAAGTCCTATCGCTTCGAGAGTGAGGACGAGGAAATTGTCATCCTCACTCCTGAGGAATTCGAACTGCTATCGATCGCAAAGGGGAGCCTGTCACCAACCGAGCGAAAGGAAATTGAGTCTCACGTAGTGCATACGCAAAACTTTCTCAATTACATTCCCTGGACCAAGGAATTTCAAAATGTACCTACTATCGCTGCCGCCCATCACGAGAAACTCGACGGCAGTGGCTACCCTTACGGCATGACAGATTCTGAGATACCCCTGCCGTCAAAAATCATGACGATCTGTGACATCTATGATGCCCTCACCGCTTCAGACCGCCCTTACAAACCGGCTATGAAAACTGAAAAGGCCATCGATATCCTGCACGAGGAATCAAATCGGGGTTTAATTGATGGTGATCTGGTTCAGGTATTTGTTGAGGCAAAGGTGTTTCAGGCTATCGATTCCCAGAAGTACACGGCCGCAACTGAATTTGAAAGCTTCAGCCACCACCCTTGCGACTACGACCTCCATGAAGAAGGCCACAGTCACCGGGACTAGCATTCAGCGCAGAATCAGGCAGCCAGAGCAGGAGTCACTCGTTCTCGTTCCCGGCCCCGCAAGCGCGCGAAAACGCTGTCGACCCCATTGATAAAGAAAAAATGCCCCGCGTTGCTGATACGGTGATAGTGGGTGGCTGGCATCTGGGACGCCATGAATTCGCAATCGGCGCGCTGGGAGAGGCTGTCCGATCGCCCTTGCCAGATGGTTGTCAGCACAGAAACGTCTGCCAGGTTAAAGCCTAGCTTGCGATAGCAGTTGGAAAGATCCTGGGCCAAACCGAGGCTACCCTGCCGCATGACTTCCAACTGATCAATTGCCAGCGTGTGTCTAACTGCCGGATCTTGCAACACGCTGCGGTCTGCTGGTGACAGTTCATCCATCAAGCGCTGCAGATTTTGTGCGGGGTGCTCGCGCAGCATTGCCCACCGACAACGCACCAGACATTTAAGCAGCGAAGGAACCCATTGCCCCATCCATCGAACTACTTCAGAGCTGGCCCTGGATTCACGAAACACGCTGCCCGGCACCCCTCCCAGGCTTGTAAATTGGCGCACCCTATGGGGACAGGCATGCGCGAGAGCCAGGGCAAAGACCCCACCCGAACCCACGGCGAGCACGCCGAACCGCTCAATCTGCAAGGCATCAGCCAACAGAATTGTGTCCACGGCCACGGATTCAGCCGTGGCATTGGCATAGAAATCAGACCAGCCGATACCAGGTCTGTCAGCAGCTATTAATCGATAGCCATGGGACTTTGCACTGCTGTGAAGGAATGCGCATTCCAGACGGGAACTGCCGTAGTCGTGGAAGTAAAACAATGGATAGCCGCCTGGCTCCCCGAATTCCTCATAGGCAATGCGATGCCCATTCGGCAGCGTGACTTTTGCTGTCGGCTGGGATTGGAGTACTGGAACACGAGCTGGCTTGGCCGGAATGTTTGGTCGTGAGGGTGGAAATCGGTCGATAACGCTTGCTGAGCCCATTTCGTAATCTGCCCCTGTACAGTGACCCCATTTAAAGTCAAAATATAAGTGGGAATTTTTCCCACGTCAATGCTATCGCTTGGATACGCGCCAGCTTTAATTGCAAAATATTTTCAATTACCGCAACGTTGACGCCAAGCAATCGAGGAACAGGCCGAAGTCGCCCATGAGCGCCCCTGACCAATCCGGAAGTCCTCCGACAAGTCTCACCAGAGCGCTTGAAAAAATCCTGCGCCCCATCGTGCGCGTGCTGCTTCACCACCAGTTCACCTATCCGCAGTTTATTGCCCTGCTTAAATCCGTTTATGTCAACGTTGCTGAAACCGAAATGCAGATCGACGAAAAGAGGCAGTCGGATAGCCGTATCAACCTGCTCACTGGTGTGCACCGAAAAGATGTGAAACGACTGCGGGCGGAAAGCAAGAGCCCTGCAGAAATACCGGGCAATATCTCGGTTGGTGCGCAACTGATCGGGCACTGGATGGGCCACAAGAACTATCTGGATGAAACAGGCAATCCTCTCCCCCTGCCAATAAAATCTGAGTCCGCCGATGGCATCAGCTTTGAAAAGCTGGTTGCCATGGTTGTTAAACAGGACATCCGGCCCAGGGTCATACTGGATGAATGGTTACGCCTCGGTATTGCCAGGGTAGAGGACGACAATATTCTGCTCAATACCGGCGCCTTTACACCCGACAAAGGCTTTGATGAGAAAGCTTTTTTCTTTGGCAAGAACCTGCACGATCATGCCAGCGCCGGTGCCAGCAACCTGCTGGGACTGAAACCTTCCCATTTCGATAGAAGCGTTTATTATGACCACTTAAGTGCCGAATCAGTCAAAGAACTCAATGAGCTGGCGCATCGACTGGGCATGGAAGTCCTGACCACCATGAACAAAGAAGCGCTGACACGGCAGGAACAGGATGCCACCCATAATGAGGCCAGCTACCGCATCAACTTTGGTGTGTTCCACTACGATGACATCACCCGTTCAGCCGATCTGGAGGCTGATGATGACTAGCTGTCTGAAATTGACCCCAGGCTCGCTGAGGATACTGGCCTGCCAATGATGCGAACGCAAACCCAGCCCGGCAGCCTAAATTCCATCCTTACTGTGGCCGTTCTGCTATGCCTGCTGTTACTGCTGAACTTTACCAGCACAGGTATCGTTCGCAGCGGCGACGGTGATGAGGATGGTGGCAGCGGCATTGGAGGCACCGGGCGGCAAGCGGTGCCTGGTTCCGAAGGTGGAATCGGTGGCACTGGCTTCAAACCATTCCTGGGCTACTCTGCGCAAAAGGATTCGCCAGGAATCAGCGAAGTGCGCATCCTGCTTCGGCCCGAGGCGAATTTAATACCCGTCATTGCCGACCTGGCAATCCCCCGCGACTCCGAACCACCTAAATTGGCCTCGCCACTACCACGAAGGTTTGAAGTAGCCAGGCCTGAACAAATTACCCGGGATTCCGGCGCTATTGATATCGCCGAAGCGATTCAGCGGGATATGGATGCCAACGCCTTGATGATTGAATCCAGCTCAGCTTATCTGGAATCACAATCAAGCACGGCAGAATCAAACGATGCAGACACGGACCGGCCTCTGAGCTGGGGCAGTCTGGCAAGGTCGATGGAGCATGTGAGCAGTCAATCAACCGATTCAGCAAGCGCGGAAGCGATCGATTCCTCCGGCGCAGAAATCAGCGGGGACCAGCGGGCTTCACGACCGGACAGGATTCAGCGCCCGGTGTTGCCACCCTTGCAACGGGTGCGACCAATACAACGTGCAGGCCTACTCCCTCCACCTGTCAGGCCACTGCGACTATAACAACTGTTATAAAGGCCGGCCTTCGGTCTCAGTTCCAATAACAATTGTTAGAAACTAAATCGAAGCTGGCCCAACACGCTGTAATCAACGCTGGCATCTGTAAACCCGAACAAGCTGAACGCGGTGAAAGACCAGTTGTCGTCCAGCTGCCAGTTCACGTAGGGTCCTGCCTCAGCAATATCATCAGTAAGCGTTGAAGCCGCTTCCCGGTAATCAATCAACGCACCTACCGAAATCGATTCAGTCAGGCTTCTGGCCGCGCCTAGCTGCAGATAGGCGCCATCTTTCAAATCCGGGAACAGGGTTGAGTTGCCGCGCACGCTGTATCCCACGGAAGCGAACAGCAGCAGCTCTCGCCAGTATCTGGAGGCATCCAGTTGCAGATTCAGATCCAGCTCACCCGAACCAAGAGCCTTGTTCTCATCGGCCGTTGGTAACTTGATATCCAGACGCACATCTAGAAACAGCGCGGAATTATCAGTTGCCGGCACGTGATAGATCACGGAACCCACGATATCCCCGAGACCAGACTCCTGAGTAACTTCATCCCCGGCTACTGCCTGGTTAACGCCCCCCAAATTGATGAGCACCGCCCCTGGCCCTTCTACCTTCAAATAAGGCACCAGTGCCTGAAAACCCCAGTTGGAATTATCGTATTCGTAGCGAACGGGGAAATACTGGATGTCTGTATTCCGGGACAGGCCAAAATCCCCACTGCCGAAGTACCCCGCAAAGCTGACGGCATGGCGGTGCCCATTGCCAGCGCCTTGCGCCGATGCAAAAGAGTTTATTCCTGTTAAAACAAGAATTTGAATTAGTTTTCTAATCTTCAAGATGAACTTAGTTCAGGCCGCTTACTTACCGGGGCAGACCGCCCAGTGTAGTAGTGTACAGGTCAGCAATGCCAGCCTTTGTGCCAGTGTCCCTCGCCTGATTGCCACGATTTTGACGGTAATAGCACCTGTTTGGGGCCTTCAAAGACAAATATTTCCAACGGGATTTGATCTGGTTCACAGTTCGACCAAGCCCCTGATTTCAGGGTCTTGAACGCAATTTGCCAGCCGTTACAGTAGGACATGTAAAGGGAATTCCAATACAATGACGAAAGCATCGAAATGCTTCGAATCCACCCGTCATATGGGTCGGTTTTAACCAATAAAAATAAACGGAAGTTCAAATGAGAAAGCTATGTCTGCTCCTGGTCCCAATGCTTTGCCTGGGACTTTCGTGGCATGCGCATGCCGCAAACAACGAGTCACCCACTGCGGAGATGACGAACTTGAACAATGCCGGGCAGTACCAACAAGCATTCGACCTGGGCGTAGAAAACCTGGAGGAATGGGAAGGTGATCCCCAATTTGACTTTGCCTATGGTCTGGCCGCGCTTGAATCCGGAAACGCCAACGAGGCGGTATTCGCGCTGGAGCGGGTAGCGGCGACTTCCCGCGATGGCGTATTGCGGGAACGTTCGCGGCTGGAGCTTGCCCGTGCCTACTTCGTCACCAACAACCTCACCGCTGCAGAAAACCTTTTCAATGTCGTGCTTGCCAATAACCCCCCTGCCAATGTGAGGCAGAACATCGAAGCTTTCCTGCAGTTGATCGAAGCTCGCAGAAATGAGCAATCTGCCAGCTTTAACTGGACCATATCTTCCGTCATAGGCTCCGACGACAACATCAACAGCGCCACCAGCAACGCATTTATCGATACGCCACTCATTGGCCAGATCGAGCTGGACCCCGCCGGGCGGGAAACTGATGATGAGTTTTCCAATACCACGGTGACCATGAACTACAACTATCCTTTTACCCGGGATCGTTCTCTGGACTTCATAGTCAACCTGGGGCACCTCGATAATTTCAGCACCAACCAGTTCGATATAGACAATGTGCGTGGGCAGATCGCCTACTCATGGGGTGATGACGTCAATCGTTTCCGTCACGGCTTCTCGGTCGGCCAGGTCTATCTCGATGGTGAGGGATTTCAGGATTCAGTCGCTGCGAATTCTTCCTGGCAGCATGTTGGAAGTAATGGCTGGTACCAGTCGGCGTCTGCGGCATATACCCAAATCTCCTATGACACCAGCGGTAATGCAGCCAATGCCCTGAGAGACGTGGACCAGTTTCTGGTAACTGGTGGTCTGACTAAAATTCAGGGACAAATGACACACAGTATCAATCTCTATCACGCCGATGAGGATCCGGATAATCCAAACGGCGGCTCCCACAATGGTCGGCGATTTACCGGCCTCGCATACAGCCTGCTGTACCGGCTGAACGCGCAACACACTCCATTCATTCGCGCCACCGCTCAAGACGTAAAGCATGACGACGAGCATCCGGTATTTTTCAACACCACCAGAAGTGATGAGAACCGCTCACTTACTTTTGGCTGGTTTTTCCAGATGAACCAGGGGTTTCAACTTACCACTGAAGCCTCTTACACGCGGAACAAGAGCAATATTGAACTTTTTGACTATTCCCGCTTCAGGTATCAGGCAGGATTCAGGTACCAGTTCTAACTTTTAATGCATTCAACAGCTTACTGAGCAACTGAAGATGAAAAAGCATTCGAAACGACTACTAGAAAGACTGTGTTACAACTTTCTGCTGATTTGCCTGGCACTCTATTCCCCAGCCAATTACGCACAGCAACCTGAGGTTGCTGGTCGCGTTGTAGCGGTCAATGGGCAAGTCAGCGCCTTGGACAGCAGTGGAAGTTCCCGCACCCTGGCTCGTCGTGCCGAGATTTTTGTTGGCGATACTATCGTAACCGAAGCCCAGTCATTTGCTCAGATCCGTATGACTGACTCGGCCATCGTATCGCTAACTGAACTGACCCAGTTTGAAATTGTTTCTTACGCCTACGAGGAAAACCCGGCATCAGATAACTCCACGCTGCGATTAATCCAGGGTGGCTTCCGGACCATTACCGGCGAAATTGGTTCTCAAAATCCCGATGCCTACGAAGTCAGTACCGAATTCGGTACGGTCGGTATTCGCGGAACAGACTTCTCAATTGTTATTCCACTGGAACTCGACGCCGCTGGCAATCCGGTTCTGGACGCCGCAGGCAATCCCATTCCTACTGACGAAATGTTTGCCGGTATTTTCGACGGCACGGCCGACGTTGAAACCTTAGGCGGAGCACTGGGTATCGGTGTCGGGGAAGACTTCGACTATGCAGTGGTCGTAGACCCCGCCCAGCCACCAGTGGGTCTTACTATCCAACCCACCCAATTGGGCCGGGTTGCGGTACTGACCGTTACTATCCCGGATGAAGACGAAGGTGACGGTGATGGTAACGATGACGGAGGCGCCGGCGGTAACGACGGTGACGGCGATGGCAATGATGATGACGGCGGTGCCGGCGGCGGTGACGGTGACGCAGGCGGTGGCGATGATGGCGATGGTGGAGCCGGCGGTGGCGGTGATGGTGGCGGCAACGACGGTGATGGTGGAGACGCCTTTGGTAATTTCGCCGGTGGTGGTGCCGGGGCGCCCCCTTCCAATCCTGACGAGCAAGCCAATCTGATTGGCGTAGACAATTCCGGCGACGGGGTTGTCCAGCAAACCAATAACATCCAAACCAACCCGAATGAAACCAGCGGTGACGGTACCATTGATTGCGCGGTCAACAGCAACAACGAAATTTGTCTCGTCGACGAAGATGATGAGCCGGAACCGGAGCCTGAGCCTGAGCCCGAACCAGAGCCTGAGCCCGAACCAGAGCCTGAACCCGAACCGGAACCCGAGCCAGAGCCCGAGCCGGAGCCGGAGCCGGAGCCAGAGCCCGAGCCGGAACCAGAACCGGAACCGGAACCCGAGCCTGAACCAGAACCGGAACCGGAACCAGAGCCCGATACTGGTGGAGGAGCTTCAGATCCCACTTTCTTTAGCTTCACCAATTCACAGATTCAAAACCTGGATAAGGTTTCCTATGCTTCAAGCACGGAAGGCGGTTTCAATGCGTTGATGCTGGTTCGTGGCAGAAATGGCGATATTGAATCCAATCCACTCATCATTGACACCAATCAGAACAATATTTTTGCAACGGTGAACTCCAGCTCTTCTGGCCTGGTGCTGGATCTCAGGAACAAATCTTTATATAGCGAAACTATAGAAAATATTGGTAGTTTCACCAACGGGAAATGGGGAATCTGGCAGCAATCTGAGCCCGAAATCACTTTAGAGAAATGGACTTCTGCTACCAATAAATCTGATACCTATTTGATTGACAGCAAGATCGTCGTGACCTCTGGTACACCGACAGAGATTGCAAACTACTCCGGACAGCGCCGATTTACTTTCACAGGCTCTTCGGAAAACTTTCACATCATCAAAGAAGGCTCCGGTATTGGCAGTGGCACTGTGAATGTGCAGGGTGGCTTCTACTTCGACTTCAACACGGGCCTCAGTGCTGCAACAGCAACAGACGTGGCGGTTTGCTTTGGCACTTGTGACCCAGACCAACTGGGAACAAATTACTGGCCGCTGATTACCTCAGACACCAATGTCATTCCTGCCAGTTTTGTGTCTTCGGCCGACAAACTCGATGACATCACCTTTCTTAAAGACCTGGCTTCCGGTGCAGGTTATATCGACAACAGCAACTTCGGTTGGCATGTCACCGACACCAGGATTGTCGGTACTTCGAGCGGAGGGTTTTTCCTCGGAAATTCAGCCGAGGGATTCGTTCTCAATTTTACGGCAGTGGGATCTACCTACAATGGCACCCAAGCGGGTGCAGAAGAAGTCATTGATGGAGACAACTTCTCGTCAATTAACCGCGTGGCTGGCGCAATACTGTTTAATCAAGACAGTAGTTATACCACTGCTGAGGCCAGTTATGTGGTTTCCACCGATGAAGGCGGAGACTCGGATTTTGACAAGTTTGGTTTCGCGATTACTGCAGATGGCAAGGTAGTCTTCGGAGCTGCCACGGACATCGACAGCAGCGGTGGCCGAATTGCCGGCTCAACCGATGCGCTGGATAGCGGGCATTCTCAGGTGTTCCACAACTTCATAGCACTGAATCCGGATGACGACGCGGATGTCGCCATGGATACCGAGTCGGTCGACGTCAACTCTGGCATCGAGATGGGTTACTTCGAACCGGAACCTGAGCCCGAGCCCGAACCAACCATCGCAAATTATTACAGCGATGCCCACGACAGCAGCACTATAAGCGCACTGACCAACCAGAAAGTTGTTTTCGCAACCTTCGATGATATGCCATTAAGCGAAGTACCCAGCGGAGACAAGCGCCGCTATGTTATTCCCATCGTTTCACAATTTAGCGACAACATTGATCGCGGAGATGGCTACAGCATCTTTGTTGACGAATACACTGGAGTCAATCGCGGTTCCTTTGTTTATGATCCGAATGATGGTGAAATCAGCGGCTTCCAGTTGGATGTTTGTCAAAACTGTGGGTCGGAATCTGAGCCCACTAACTGGGCAACCGAGGCCGCTACGGCATTTCATGCACGCGGCGATGGCAGTTTCAAAATTGAGTTCAGCACCGGAACAATTACCGGCAGCTCTTCCGGTAATTTTGATGGCACCTTCGAAGGAGCCTTCTTCGACTCCAATTCCGAGTCTGGCGTCGACCATGCAATAGGCGGCGCCTTTGCGTTTACAAATTTTGAAAGTGACAACAGCTTTGCTGGAGGTCTTGTGTTCGTTGAAAACGAGCGTATTGAAGACTCAACCATCACCAGCATAGACAGCGATCAGCGATTTGGCTTTATCCTTGGCGACACCACCTTGTCCCATGATGATGACAGCAATATTCCCAAAACTATTTTTGGCTGGGCAAACGATGACGACGTAAGCAGTGGTGGTGATCCCCTGCTGCTCAGTAATTCCAGTTACAACGAAGGCCAGAAACGGATTACGGAAGGCGGACAGTTCGCTAATAACGGATTCAAGCTGGGGTTCCTTTTCGATGGAGAAGGAACCGACCTTGAAACCAGCGATGACAATTCCGATGGCGGAAACTTTGCCGCCTTCGATCTGGACTGGGCCATCTACAGCGGCAACCAGGACCAGATCACTATTTACGATAATCTCGGTGAACTGAATAGTTGGCAGGGCCTGGAAACTGACGGTACTTTCTTCTTCGTCTCAGCCCCACCTGCCTACAACTCCGGCAGACTCGCCGGTATTGGCACATTCGATACGATTCTCCAAACCATCGGTTACCGCTCTGATGGCGTTGATTTCAATCCCACTGTAACCGGCAGCTTTACCCTGAATCTGGTTAATGGTGATTTCAGCACCAGTGGCTTTGTTATCAGTGTGCCCGCTCTGAGCAGTGAAGGTGCGCAGGAGTGGCAAGTGGCCGGGCTGACTACCAACATCGCCGAAGCAGCAGGTAAAGGCGTGATCAATATGCAGATGATCTCGGGTAGCATTTACGAGGACAATCTCAGCGACAGTCCTGATCTGGGCATCGTAGACACCGGAGAAACTTTTAACGGCTACCTTTCTGGCTTTGCTGTAAAAGACAACTCCAGCAAGCATGGCTTTGTATTGGGATTCAACCTGTTCAACACCGACCAAGGCAGTGCACCTTCTCATCAGGACCATTTGGTTGCCGGTGCTTTGTATCATTCGGCAGGTGGCGCTGGCACAGTGACTCCTACATTCAATTACGATGGCCCTTATCGGGACAATTTCGACAAAATTGGGCTCGTGGTTTCTCCACATAGCGCGTTTGATAATAAGGTCATCATCGGCAATGTTTACGCTCCGGCGCCGGATGAACCACGACTGGTTAGCTTTGCAGGTACCGGTGGTGCTCCTTTTCTCGATAATCTCTTTATCAGCGAGCCGGATTATATCTTTGAGTCGACTAGCGAATCCGACACCAGCAACAGCGGTGGCGGAGGTGTCACTGATTTTACAGTTACGTGGAATCAATGGAATGGTGGCGGCGCCCACCTGCTGTACGACAGTGACATTGACAGCGCTGGCGGAGCCGGCCACAACCCGGGCGCGTCAATCATTGATAAAGGGACAATAGCGAGTACAGCTATTGATATCCCTTCGCTGGATTTGTCTACATTGATCCCGGGTACAATCAAATTTTCCAGCGATGTGACTCAAAACACCGGCTTCCTGGCGGACGCGACCATCAAAGACGTCACCGGCTTCAGCAGCGTAACGGGCAGCCTCAACATTAATCTGGGCAACGCCACAGTGAGCAACAGCACACTGAATCTGGCCTTCACCGGGACCGGTGACAAGTCCTGGTCAGTGACTTTCGACGGCACGCTGAAATCAAGGAACGATGGGGCCAACTATCTCACCTGGATGGACAGCTCAACGATTACTGACGCAACCATTGTAGATTCGGGTAATAATTCTTCAACCGGAGCCAGTTTAATCGGTGGCTCAATCGGTGGGATTCTGACCAGGACGGCCGATGGCAGACCTTTTGCTGGCATCCTGGGATTTAATGGCGGCTTCAATCTGCACAAATCTTCCAACACCAGCGATGTTGCCTACGGCACGTTCTTCTGGGAGGAAGCATTCTATAGCGCCGCTGAGCTTTCCTCGATCTCCAGCAACTCCTTCGGAATCCTGACCACAGTTTCTGAAGACAGCAACTACGAGAACGGTATATTTGGTGGTGGTGCAGGCATCACCTCTGATGCGGCCAAGCCGTTTATCGACAATGATCAGTTGTCCAGTTTTAGTGGTTTCCTTGACCCCTTTAGCAGTTCATCTGATGGTGTGTTCCGCAGCAACAACACGGCAGCAAGCGAAACCACAACACCTTCCAGTTCCATCACTTTTGGTAAATGGATTGGTGACCCGGACACCAACAAGGAATTTCTCAACCAGAATCAAACTGGTGGCGGCAAGCTGTTTGTAGATGAAGGTATCCAGGCCTACTGGTTCACTGGCGATCCCATTACAGGAAGCACTGAGCTTGAATACCCATCAACCGGCACGTTGACGTTTGATGAGATTTTGGCGATTCAAGGTAGTTCTCATGTAGAAAAGATGGTCGACAGCAGCAGTGTCTTTTCCTTCCACGACCTCAGCACTGCTTTGACTGACCATACCTTCACCATGACGGTGACATTTCCTACCGGGTCAATTACTGGTTCGCTGGATTTGTTGACCAAAAATGAATCTTTCTCATCAGGCAATCCCACTGATGATGTGAAGTGGAATGCGTTGTTCACCGGTAGCATCTCCGATTCCGGTTCCGGTCCGTTTATCAGTCTCACAGCATCTGGTGGTACCGGTTTAACTCGAGGTGCTGCCACTCCCCTGGGGGGAACTGTTACAGGCACAGGAGCTGGATATTTTGTAGGCAGTACCCGCAAAACCGGGCATCTTGCTTTAGCAGTGAATCTAGATAGCGGGATTACAACAGATTCACCAACTGATCGAAAACTTGCAGCTACTTTGCTGCTAAAGGGGCTCACGGACGAGGATATAGCGATTGAAACCTTCACTCTTCCTGATTCTGCAATCGAGTCACACAACATCAGCTGGGGCCAGTGGGCCAACCCGATTGAAGAAAATTGGGTAGTGGTAACGCCAGAGGTCAATGGAACCGTTGAGGTACAAACCGATCAGTTCCTGGCCGAGGTTACTCCTACTCCAATTGCCAACCTGCAGGGCACGGCCTCCTACGAGTCTTCAGTTGCTTCGTCCTTTATAGGCAGCGGCAGTGCGGGTGAGGTCACCCAGGTTGTTGCTGGCATGAACGTGGACTTCAACTCCGGCGCGATTTCCGACGGCTCGCTACAGGTTCAGGTGGCAGGCTCACAAGCCTGGGACCTGGCATTTGATGGCACCGTCAATTCAGGCATGGTTGATCTGAATTCCCTGGGCGGAACGCTAAGCGACCCGGGCGGTATTATCAGTCACTCCATTGATGCCAACCTCGGAGGAGTGTTTACCGGTAACAATGCAGACGCCTTTGTTGGTGGGTTTGATTTGATCGACCAGATCAATGAGCTGAACTATGTAGAAGGTCTCTACACTATCGAAAGATAGAGACCTGCTTTCTACGATCACTAAAAAAGGGGCCTCGTGCCCCTTTTTTCATTCTGCGCTGTAACTACTGTCTATTCCTGGAATTTCAATTCACCGGGACGCTGCCCTGATTTTACTCAGGATTCCCATCGTTTTCCTGCTTCTCAAAATCCAGCGAGGCTGAATTGATGCAGTATCTAAGGCCTGTCTCCGGCGGGCCATCCGGGAACACATGCCCCAGGTGTGATTCACATTTTGCGCAAGTCACCTCGGTGCGGATCATGCCATGGGAATGGTCGGCGTGCTCCTTGACGCTGCCATCATTGGCCGGTGCATAGAAGCTGGGCCAGCCAGAACCGGAGTCATATTTGGTTTCGGAGGAGAACAGGGGCTCTCCGCAAGCGGCACAACGGTACATGCCATCGTCTTTCAGGTCCCAATACTTGCCCGTGAACGCCCTTTCCGTGCCCCCTTCTCTCAGCACATGGTATTGCTCGGCATCCAGTTTTGACCGCAGATCCTCTTCAGAATCTCTGGCAGACCCTTCTTTTTCGTTACCGCTCAATGGTGATTCCTCCCGTTAGTTGCTGTGTTAGGTAAATTGCAGCTTTTCACCGGCCGCTGTAATATGTGACCCTGTAAACGGGCTGGCTCATTCATTCCTGCTATTAATACACGCAAATCAGCCCGTAGCCAGTGATTTTACTGTATTCATTCAAGGGATTCTCTCCCAGTTAGCAGCGGAAACACCCAAGCCATGGATCAAGTCCAGTCCATTCACGAATCCCTGATTCGGCAGATTGCCCAGTCCAACAAGCTGCGCAATGTCTGCTATGACATCCGCGGTCCCGTGCTGGAAGAAGCCGCGCGCCTGGAAGAAGAAGGTCATCAGATCCTCAAGCTCAATATCGGCAACCCGGCCCCTTTTGGCTTTAACGCCCCGGACGAGATTCTCTACGATGTGATCCATAACCTGCCGGATGCCCAGGGCTACTGTGATTCCAGGGGGCTCTATTCGGCTCGCAAGGCAGTGATGCAGGAATGCCAGCGCCTGAATGTGCCTGGTGTTGAAATCGATGACATCTACCTGGGCAACGGCGTGAGCGAGCTCATCACCATCGCCATGCAGGCCTTGCTCAATGACGGCGACGAAGTGCTGATTCCTGCTCCCGACTACCCTCTTTGGACTGCTGCAGTGAGTCTCAGTGGAGGTACGCCAGTTCACTATCTGTGTGATGAGCAAGCAGGTTGGTTTCCATCTGTAGAAGACATCGCCGCGAAGATCACGCCCAATACCAAAGCGCTGGTTATTATTAACCCCAACAATCCCACCGGTGCTGTCTACAGCAAAGAAGTGCTGCTGGAGTTAATCGAACTTGCCCGGCAGCACCAGCTGGTGCTGCTGGCCGATGAAATCTACAGCAAGATCCTGTACGACGATGCCGAATTCATCCCCCTCGGCTCGCTCTGCGAAGACCTGCTGGTGGTGAGTTTTAACGGGCTCTCCAAAGCCTACCGGCTGGCCGGCTTCCGCTCAGGCTGGATGGTCATCAGCGGTGCCAAGGAACGGGCCAGCAGCTATATAGAAGGACTGGAAATACTTTCCAATATGCGCCTGTGCGCCAATGTACCTGCCCAGTTTGCTATCCAGACAGCATTGGGAGGATACCAGAGCATCAACGAACTGATTCTGCCGGGCGGTCGCCTGCATGAGCAGAGAGATGCGACTTATGAATTGTTGACTGACATTCCCGGGGTCAGTTGTGTCAAACCTCAGGGGGCAATCTATCTGTTCCCCAGACTGGATCCAGAAGTATTCGCCATCATCGACGATGTCGCGCTGATACTGGATATTCTCGAACGGGAAAAAATATTACTGGTGCAAGGAAGCGCTTTTAATATCAAAGATAAAAATCACCTGCGAATCGTATTCCTGCCCCGGGAAGATGAATTGCGCCAGGCCATTGGCCAGATCGCCCACGTGCTGGACAGTTATCGCAGGAGCTGAAACCCCAGCGCGCGGTAACTGCTCTGCTCATCCTCACTCAGCCCGCTCGCTGAGATCCCGTATTCAGAAAACTCTCTTCGCTGTTGCATAGCCTTTCTCATCTGGTCAAAGCCGTTTCCTTCGGTTGAGGCCAGAACAGACTGCTTGAACTTCTGGCTGATACTCGCAATCGGCAATACCTCTATCGCGGCCTTCCAGCAGTCCGCATTCTGACCAGGCTTGAGCTCAATGAGCGAACCTGAAGCATCATTACCAGGCAATTCTGGCATGGTATCCAGCCTGCCCTCCTCCTCTGCCCAGGACCAAAGCCGGGCCAGCACTTGCTTGACACCGTTACGCTTGGCCAGCGCACTGTATCCGGCAATATGTGGCGTCGCCAGGGTCACACTCTGCACCAACTCGACATCGACATCCGGCTCATTGCGCCAGACATCAACGACGGTGTGTGCCCGTGGTTTTTGCAACAGCGCCTGCAATGCTCCCTCCGCTACCACCTCGCCGCGGCAGGTATTGATCAGCAAACAGCCGTCGGGCAGCGCTGCGAGAAAGTCTTTACCGATCAGGTCCCGGGTTGGGTGTTGGCCCTGAATGGAATAAGGCACATGCAAACTGATGACCTGGCATCCGGCGAGCTGGTCGAGCGGCAGCAACGGTGCTCCGGCAAAGCTGGTTTCACCCGTATCCTGCAAGGGCGGATCGTTAAGCATTACCGAGTAGCCCAGATCGAGCAAACGATTGCACAGACGGCCACCCACGTTGCCAACCCCTACGATGCCAATGGAGGCAGACTCAGCATTGACGTCCAGTTCCAGACGAGCGTAAGCCAGAGCAGCCAGGCAGTAATCAACCACGGCATCGGCATTGCAACCTGGCGCGGAACAATAGGAAACGGCACTTTTCTCCAGGAAATCAGTATCAAGATGGTCCAGGCCGGCAGTTGCCGTCCCGACAAATCGTACTCTTGATCCCTGCAGGAGGTCAGAGTCCACACGAGTGACTGATCGAACCAATAGCGCGTCCGCATCACGCACATGCTCATTGCGAATTTTGCGCCCGTCTACCCTCAGCAGCTCGACGCCGGCAGGTATGTCCGGTTCAATCAGGGCAAGATTGCTGTCAGCAACAATTTTCATCAGCCAGGACCACCAGCCATGAGACGCTGGGCCTGACTGACGATTCTCTCACTTTCTTCCGACTGAAACTGGTAATGCACCAGGAAACTGCGCAGCTCATCCAGATCTATGGCTTCTGTCTGCAGCTCATCCAGACTGACAGCAGAGAACAGTTCTCCTGTGTCTTCAACGTCGCACACAATAGAGGCCAGTTTATAACTGAGCTCCGCAATTACGCGATGCTCCAGTAGCTTGTCGGCGAGGCTTTTCGCACCGCGAATGGGCAGCTCCCTGACCTGCTCGATATTGTTGTAAATGCCTTCGAAATTTTCAAAATGGGCCAGCAAGGCCTGGGCCTTGACAGCGCCAACTCCTGGGACACCACTGATACAATCCACCGAGTCGCCAGCCAGTGCCAGGAAGTCTACAATCTGATCTGGCCTCACGCCCATGTCGTTGGTGATGTCTGCGGCAAACCTTTTGTGGTTGTGGCTGAAATCCCACAAACAGTCCTCCTCATGAGCCAGCAATTGGGCGAGGTCTTTATCCTTGCTTACCACGTTAATCGGCAAACTGTCCTGGCCAGAATCATCAAGCTCCCTGCGCAATTTGCAGGCCAGAGTGCCGATGATGTCGTCCGCTTCGTACACCTTACTCGAATAGGCAGATAGCCCCATTACTGAGCAAATCTCAACACAGGCCTTGAGCTGCATAGCCAGGTTCTCATCGGGTAGTTCCCGGTTGGATTTATAGTTCGGACAGAGCTGGTGACGAAACCCGCAGAACAGACTCTCATCGTGGGCAACAGCCGCATAATTGGGTGAAGCCTTGCGCAAGAACTGCAGTAAAAACTGGATGAAGCCATAGACAGCACTGAGTTCATTACCGCTACGGTCATAACATTCTACATAAGGAGAAAAATGGGCCTGGAAGATGTAGATAGAGGCATCTACCAGATAAACGGGCTGGGCAGGATCTCGAGCAGTCTGCGCTGCCATGAGCTATTCGTCTACCTTCTTGCGGATTCGGTAAAAATACAAGTCACCGTCCTGCCAGGAATCGAGCAATTCATGACCCAGGTACAGGCAAAATTTGGGCACATCCCGGGAAGTGGATGGATCAGTGGCCTTGAGCTCCAGACACTCCCCTCCTCCGATGTCCCTGATCTTGTTGTGTAACAGCATCACCGGCTCTGGACAATACAAACCAGTCGCGTCGAGTACTTCTGGCTTGTCCGCATCGGCTGCGACGCCTGGTGACTTTTCGTTATCCATGGTGCATGGCCAGATTATAAAATAGCTTGCCCGTTTCAGGGATCAGTACGCTCAAGATTGCAGGTTTCTGTTTCTTCATCGTAGGTCAATCGAATTTTTCCCGCTTTCAATTGTGCCAATACCTGTTCAATTTTCTGCTCCAGAGAGTATTCCTGGGCGCCGTAATCTGTGCCTTCACGAAGCACAAACTCTTCAACAACCCCGAGCAGTGCTTCTTTACTGATTGCGGTATAGGGAATTTCCACTACTTAACTCAATCTGCAGGCAGACACAGGGTTAAAAAAGTTCGATTATCTCAACACGACTTTCTTTCCCTGCCCGCGAGTTGCTTCCCTGCAAGGATGCGAAATCGAAAAGTGCCGTGTCGGCTAGCTGGCTGGGTGAGACGTTGGCAATTGCACGAAAAATGCTTTCCACCCTGCCCGGAAAATCTTTCTCCCATTGTTGCAGCATGGCTTTAATGGCTTGCCGCTGCAGATTGTCCTGGGACCCACAAAGATTGCAGGGGATGATCGGAAAGTCCATGAGCGCTGAAAAGCGCTCTATCTCTGATTCCTTGCAATATGCCAATGGACGAATCACCACGTTGCGTTTGTCATCGCTAAGCAGCTTTGGCGGCATGGCCTTTAACTTGCCGCCGTAAAACATGTTGAGGAAAAGAGTTTCGACAATGTCGTCGCGGTGATGACCGAGCGCAATCTTGTTGGCACCTATTTTTTCCGCATAGTTGTACAGAATCCCGCGCCGCAGCCTTGAGCACAGACCACAATACGTCTTGTTCTCGGGAACCTTGTCGGTAACGATGGAGTACGTGTCCTGCTCGAGTATCTTGAACTCCACTCCCTGAGCCTCTAGATAGTCCGGCAGAATCTGCTCTGGAAATCCGGGCTGCTTCTGGTCCAGATTAACTGCATGCAGATCGAATTTGATCGGTGCATGCTGTTGCAGGTTACGCAGAATTTCCAACAGCGTGTAGGAGTCTTTGCCACCGGAAAGGCAAACCATGACCAGATCGCCGTCTTCAATCATGTTGAAGTCTGCGATGGCACGACCCACATCCCGTCGCAAATTCTTGCGGCTGCGGTTTAGTTTAAATCTGTCTTTTTGGACTGTAGTCATAGCTAAGCTGCCCGAAAGGCTTACGGTATTTAAACCCGCTCGAGCACTGTGGCGATACCCTGGCCCAGACCAATACACATGGTAGCCAGACCAAGCGTGGCATCCTTGTCTTCCATGTTGTTGAGCAGGGTCGTGGTAATGCGCGTACCGGAGCAACCCAATGGGTGGCCCAGGGCGATAGCCCCCCCTTTCAGATTGACCTTGTCCTCAACATCATCAAGCAATTGCAGGTCCTTGAGCACAGGCAGGGACTGTGCGGCAAAGGCTTCATTCAGCTCAACACAATCGATGTCAGCCATGTCCAGCCCGGCCTTTTTTAACGCCTTTTGTGAGGCTGGCACAGGGCCGTAACCCATGATTGAAGGATCGACGCCAGCATAGGCCATGGACTTGATGCGCGCCCTTACCTTCAGGCCCAGCTCTTCTGCTCTCTGTGCTGAAACAACACACATGGCCGAAGCACCATCTGATATTTGTGATGACGTGCCTGCGGTTACCGTACCGTTAGCTGGGTCAAATACAGGCCGCAGTTGGGCCAGGCCTTGCAATGACGTGTCGGGACGAATGGTTTCGTCTTCTTCAACCAGAATCTTGAAACCATCTCCATTATGACCTTCGATGGCCACAATCTCATTGGTGAAACCACCGTTAAGCCGGGCTTGTTCAGCCAATTGATGTGAACGCACGGCGAATGCATCCTGCTGTTCTCTGCCGATACCATGCATTTTGGCTAATACTTCTGCCGTGACTCCCATCATCCACGAGGCCTTGGCGATGTGCTTTGACGCCCTGGGATTCGGATCCACTCCATAGGTCATACCCACATGGCCCATATGTTCAACACCACCGACGATAAACTGGTCTCCGTTGTCAGACAGGATTGCCGTTGCCGCAGTGTGCAATGCCGACATGGATGATCCGCATAGCCGGTTCACGGTTTGTGCGCAGACTGAATGCGGCAGCACTGACATCAACGATGCATTTCTCGCCACATTCCAGCCCTGTTCCAGGGTCTGGTTTACACAGCCCCAAATCACGTCTTCGGTGGCTTCCGGCTGCAGCGCCGGATTGCGCTCAAAAAGTGCATTGATCAGGCAGGCAGAAAGCTCTTCGGCACGCACATTGCGAAACGCTCCCCCTTTGGACCGCGCCATCGGGGTGCGGATTCCATCGACGATTACTGCATCTCTAGGTTGTAAACTCATTTTGACTTCCTCAAGAATGATCGTAAAAGGCAGCGTTATTGGCAGCCCTTTCGCGCAAGCCAGCACTGGGCTCATACATCGCGCCAAGTTTGCCGTAGCGGTCCGCGAGCTCGCAGAACGCCTGCACGCCCATACTGTCCACGTAGCGCAAAGCGCCTCCCCTGAATGCAGGAAAGCCGATACCAAGCACCAGGCCCATATCGGCTTCGATAGCGGTTTCCACGATGCCGTCTTCCAGGCAGCGTATGGTCTCCAGACACATGGCAACCATCATGCGTTCGACAATTTCCTGGTCATCGAATTCCCTATTCTGCTTTTGCACTGCGGCAAGCACGCCGTCAATCTCTGGGTTCGGCAATTTCCTGGGCTTACCGCGTTTGTCAGTCTCATAGAGATAGAAACCACTACCACTCTTTTGTCCCAGCATGCCTTTTTCGAACAGCACGTCTGAGGCACTGTCGAAAGATTGCTGCATCCTGTCAAATCCTGCTGCCATCACTTTCTGCGCATGGACAGCGGTATCGATACCAACCACATCGAGCAGGTAGGCAGGTCCCATGGGCCAGCCAAATCGCTCCATGGCTTTGTCTACCTGCCGGAAGTCTGCACCATCATGAATGAGCTGGGCGAAAGCGCCAAAATAGGGAAACAGGATTCGGTTAACGAGAAATCCGGGGCAGTTATTGACAACGATAGGAGTCTTGCCCAGCTTCTTGGCATAGGCGACTGTGCTGGCAATGGTCTCCGGGCTACTTTTCTCTCCCCTGATCACTTCCACCAGCGGCATCACCGGAACCGGATTGAAAAAGTGCATGCCGCAGAAATTTTCCGGTCGTTTCAGGGAGGTGGCCAGATCATCGATAGAAATCGTTGATGTATTGCTGGCAATGATGGTATCCGGTGACACAATCTCTTCCAGCTCACTCAAAACTGATTTCTTGATATCGGCGTTTTCTACGACTGCCTCAACCACAATATCGACTTTATCAAAGCCCGAATAATCCAGGGTAGGTTTGATGCTGGAAAGCGCTGAAATCATCTTGTCGGTACTGAGTCGACCACGCTCGACTCGCTTGTTCAAAAGCTTTCTCGCTTCTTGCATCCCCAGGTCGAGACCTTCCTGGCGAACGTCCTTCATTAATATAGGCGTTCCTTTCAAAGCCGATTGATAGGCAATGCCACCGCCCATAATGCCAGCACCCAATACCCCTGCGGATTTCACTTCGTTTGCGACCGCCATGGCTTTTTTGGCTTTGCCGGCAAGGAATTGATCATTGAGAAACATCTGCACCAGGTTTGCAGTCACCTCAGTCTTGGCAAGCTTGACGAAGGCTGTACGCTCAAGATCCAGCGCCCCATCCCTCTCCAGTGTTGCTGCCTGCTGCATGGTATTCACAGCAGCGACTGGTGCGGGGTAGTTGGGTCCCGCTTTGGCAGCGACCATGGCCTTGGCGGTTTCAAAAGCCACATTCAGTTCCACTGGCTGTAATTGCAAAGCAGACTTTTTCTGTTGGCGAGCGCGCTGATAGTCCAGCTTGCCATCACTGGCCTGCAACACGAGGTGTTCGGCTGCCGCCAGCAGCTTCTCTGCTTCCACTACTGCATCCAGCGCGCCTTCCTTAAAGGCTTGCTCAGCCTTGACGTGAGACCCACTACTAATCCATTGATTGGCATTATCGGCACCAATAATTCGCGGCAATCTCACCGTGCCACCAAACCCCGGAATGATGCCGAGTTTGACTTCCGGAAATCCGACCACAGCATTGGTAGAGGCCACTCGGTAATCGGTGGCGACTGCCAGCTCAAAGCCACCACCCAGGGCTGTTCCGTTTATGGCCGTCACAGTGGGGAAAGGCAGGTCTTCTATGGCCGAGAACAAGGCGTTGGCCTCCCTTAACCACTGGTCGATCTGCTCTTCGGGAGCGGCAAACAATCCAAGGAATTCGGTGATATCTGCACCGACGATGAAGCCAGACTTGTTGCTACAAATCACCAGGCCTTTTACCGAAGCCGCGTCCAGTTGGTCCACGACTTCCCGCAGCTCGCCCAGGGTGAGTTGATTGAATTTGTTGACGGATGAGTCTTGTAGATCGAAAGTGAGTTTGGCCACACCAGAAGGCAGTACTTCGACGCCAAGCGCCTTGCCCGAATAATTCATACTAAATCTCCAGTATTGAGCAGGATTCCGTTGCTCAGGGGGGTCGGCATTATAACGTCATACTCCCATTCTTGACAGAATCCACGGGGTTTTGGGAACAACTGAAACGCTCCCCGATTGCACCAAAACTGCTCGTATTTATGCCCGGTTCTATCGAATCGTGGAAGCTGAGCCAGGTAAAGTACGCTAATATTCAGGCCTGTCGGAAAGACGAATTCACCGGCAGGTGACGCCATTGCAGAAATTGCGCGGAAAGGAGGCACATACACATGCTATGGGATAAAAAACTCCCGATTTCAGTCATTTTTATGTGTTTTGGTCTGAGCACAGGGTCGTTGGCACAAGAGAATGCGAACAACTACAGTAGCGGCACTGTAGTTGCATATCACCATGTGGCGACTGACACACCCCCTTCTACCACCATCTCCCCGGCAAATTTCAGGCGCCATCTGGAATATTTGCGTGATAACGACTTTCATGTCATGCCACTTAATCAAATGGTAGAAGCCTTACGCAAGGGCGAGTCCATTCCGGACAGGGCCGTCGCCATCACCTTTGACGACGGCTACATTTCGATTTATGAAACGGCCTTTCCGATGCTGCAGGAATTCGACATGCCGTTCACCTTGTTTCTGAGCACTGGCCCTATAGACCAGGGGTTGTCTGGCTATATGAATTGGGATCAGATCAAAGAGATGTCAGATGCCGGAGTGCTGATTGCAAATCATATGGTTACTCACCCATACATGCTTGAAAGGGAGCAGGGTGAATCGGAATCGGCCTGGCTGAACAAGCTACGGGCAGAATTACTGGAAGCCGAATCTGCTATTGAACTACACACCGGGCGCAGCCATCGCTATCTCGCCTATCCCTATGGGGAATTTAATCCGGCAATCAAACAAATGCTCGCGGAGGAAGGGTTCACCGGGTTTGCCCAGAATTCAGGAGCGATAGGGCCTAATTCAGACTACCTGGCTCTGCCGCGATTTCCCCTGGCGAGCATCTATGCCAACCTGGATACCGCCAAAATAAAATTTGATGCCCTGGCCTTTAACGCCAGCACCGTTGAGCCGTCTTCTCCGGTTACGTCTCAAGCCAGTCCCTCGGTCACCTTACGTTTTAACCCGGGCCCATATAACTTTTCCCAAATAGGTTGCTTCGCTAATAGTCAGCCCATGGAAATGGAGTGGCTGGACAGATCCTCAGGTCTGGTAGAGATCAGTACAGATCAACAATTCAATGGCCGCCGTTGGCGCTATATCTGTACGGCACCAGCGCCGGGTACTAACAGGTATTATTGGTATTCGGTGCAGTGGATTAACCCTGACCGGGGGGAGTAAACAGTCTAGCTCTTATCGCGGTTGCGCAATCCATTCTGCAGAATGATGTTCTGCACTTCGTCTACGTAGTTATCGCCGCGCTGGGAGTAACGCCCAAGCCCCATCGCCAAAACCATAGGATCCAAATCCTGGCCTCGATTGCGCATATTGGCTCTTAGCTCACGCAAATATTGATAAGAGTTATGAGTATTGATATTGAGGAAATAGGAAGCGATGGATTCTTCGATGGATTCGAATTTCTGCACCTCATGGCTTGCGCCACTGGCGCGGCGCCGAGGCACGATTCCGCACCCTTCATCGAAACACCATTCACCAAAAATATTGTTGCCCTGCAAAGCGAATCTGGATGTGCCCCAAGCTGATTCATTGGCGGCCTGGGCAAGCGCCAGAGAAACCGGTATTTCATCCACTCGGAGAAATAGTTCATTGGCGATTGCACGGTCACTCAGCCCCTCAGTTTCGACTCGATAGTAGTCAGCCAATTCCAGTATCCATTCCCGTTCCCGGTCACTGAATTCCGCGCCACTGTTGGCAATCTCAACGTAGGGCTCAAGTTGGGCCCGGTCTCTGGAAATCCTGATGTTCTCCGCGATGATATAGTCTTCGAGATAATCGAAAAACTGCTGCTTTTTGACATCCACACTATCGACAGAGGCAAAATCGGGGAATACGGCAATGGGCTGCCCTGCTTCTTCGCTGGCTATGCGGGCACGGCTGGCATTGCTCAACTGAGTGACAACCACAATCAGTACAACCATGGCTACCGACACGGTGGCAGCGACTGACAGTTCGTTGTGTCTGGGGTCCTTAAACAGCATCTTAGGCCTGAGACTGAGCAACTAAAGAGTCTGTAATATTGCCAGAAACGGCCCTGGAATTCAGCGAGAACTCACACAGTTTGGTGGCAATTGTGAGCTATTTGGCACTGCTGTTTCACTTCATTTTGTCAAAGAAGTTAGGCTCATATCTAATTGATATTTATAAGAAATAGCTAGTTTCGACAGAATTGGCCCGAATGCGCTGGTTAAAAATCAGGCACTGAACACCGCCGGAGATTTGCGTCGAGCTAGCCCGGAGAGGCCTTACTGCCGCCGCGGCAATCCGGAGAGCCTGGAACTTCGCCGTTAGCTTCTTCCCATTCTTGTGGGGAATAAAGATGCAATGCCAGGGCATGAACCGGTCCCTTCAGCTCCTCTGCCAGAATGGCATAGATTTGCTGATGCCTTTTCACCCTGGGCAATTCTGTAAATTGCTCACAGACAAGAGTCAATTTGAAGTGAGAATCTGTTGCCGGTCCACCATGACGATGACTTTCATTTTCCAGCTCAAAAACCAGCGGGGAAAGCGCCGATCGTATCTTGGTCGAGATTTCGGCTTCTACACTATCTTGTGCCCAATTCTCGTTGCTCATACTGGTACCTGCTTCATCGTAGTTAGGCCTGCGCCAAAGACTGCGATTATACTCAAGCCTGCCAAGTATTGCCGATAGCCACACTATGAAGATTTCCTGGTATCCAGGGCACATGCACAAGGCGCATAAAGAACTTAAGCGCACCCTGCCATTAACCGATGCAGTCATTGAAATTCTCGACGCTAGAGCCCCACAAGCCAGCGCGAATCCCATGCTTGGGGAAATGACTGCAAAGCTGCCGGTGCTTAAAATACTCAACAAGGCAGACCTTGCAGACTCCCAGGCCAACGACAACTGGCTGCACTATTTGAATAAGCAGGATAGCAGCGTTTGCATTCTGGCCCATGCCGACAAACAGCATCTGAAACAGGATGTCATCAAGGCGTTACAACAACTGACAGCGGCCACTCCAGGCAATAACGCCGGGAAACGAAAAGTTGTCGTCATTGGTGCTCCCAATGTGGGCAAATCGACTGTCATCAACGCACTTGCCGGGAGGAAGGTGACTAAAACCGGAAATGAACCCGCAGTCACCAGAGGCCAGCAACAGGTAAAACTCGGGCAAGACTGGATGTTACTGGATACGCCTGGCATGCTCTGGCCCAATCTCGAAGACCAGAGAGCAGCCCTCTGCCTGGCGCTGATCGGCAGTATTCGGCAAACGGCACTGGATATTGAAGACGTGGGCTGGTCAGCGGCAGAGCTACTCTACGAGATTGATCCAACATTACTGCGACAGCGATATGCCATACAGGACGCGCCAGAAAATACAGAAGCCCTGATGACAGCCATCGCCGGCAAGGTAGGCGCCATAGGCAAAGCGGGCAGCATCAATTGGCACAGCACTGCAGAGTCATTACTAAATGACTACCGCTCCGGTAAACTTGCGGCTATCAGCCTTGAAACACCCCCAGGCTGAAGCAACCACATTCAAGATTTTGGGGTCCTATTTAACTGGTTACTTGCAAAACCAGTTCTTTCAATTGCGCGACAGCACCAGGATATAGCGAATTCAATGACAGAGCTCAGCAGTAATCTCGACCACGGAAACAACAACAGTCCAATTGGACAGCACCAGCGTTCACACCCTGCATTCGAACTCAAGCGCCGGGAACATATTGCCTCTTTGAATATCCATATAGAGGAGTATGAACATCTGGCCACTGGTGCCATGCACTACCACCTCAGCGCAGACAATCCGGAGAATGTCTTTCTGGTCGCATTCCGCACGGTCCCCATGGACTCCACCGGAGTCGCGCATATTCTCGAGCACACGGCTTTGTGCGGCAGCAAAAAGTATCCGGTGAGAGACCCATTCTTCATGATGATCCGGCGCTCGCTGAACACCTTCATGAACGCCTTTACCAGCAGCGACTGGACAGCTTATCCATTTGCCAGCAAAAACCGAAAAGACTTTAACAACCTGCTCAGCGTCTATCTGGATGCGGCATTCTTCTCCAGACTGCATGAACTGGATTTCGCCCAGGAAGGCCACAGACTGGAATTTTCAGACCCCGAAAATCCTGACAGTGAATTGCTCTATAAGGGAGTTGTTTACAATGAAATGAAGGGTGCCATGAGTTCGACGAACAGTATTTTATGGCAGCTAATGAGCGAGCACCTTTTTCCCAGTACCACTTACCACTACAACAGTGGCGGCGAGCCAGACGATATTCCGAATCTGAGCTACCAACAGCTTGTGGATTTCTACGAATCTCACTACCACCCCAGTAACGCCGTGTTCATGACATTCGGCGATATACCTGCTGCGGAGCATCATGCTCGTTTTGAAGAGCTGGCGCTTTCCAGTTTTCAAAAGCTCGACAACCATATTGCCGTAGAGGATGAAAAAAGATACCCGGCACCCAGGAGAATCGAAGAATTCTATGCCGTTGAAGAACCCGCCGAAAACAAGACCCATGTGGTCCTGGGCTGGCTACTGGGAAACAGCACAAATCTGAAGGAACAGTTTGAAGCGCAGTTGCTCTCGAGTGTGCTGCTGGAAAACAGTGCTTCGCCGCTGCTGCAGGCGCTGGAAACTTCGGAGCTGGGCCAATCCCCTTCTCCTATGTGTGGGCTGGAAGATTCTAACCGTGAAATGACATTCATGGCTGGCCTGGAGGGCTGTACAGCGGACGCAACCGACGCAGTCGAATCTCTCGTCCTGCAAACGCTGGAACAAGTCGTCGAGAATGGAGTCGATCAGGACCAGGTCGAGGCTGCGCTACACCAGCTGGAATTGAATCAGCGAGAGATTTCCGGGGACAGCTATCCTTATGGGCTGCAATTGATCCTGACTGGATTGTCGACAGCTTTGCATCGTGGCGACCCTATCAAACTGCTGGATATGGACCCGGTACTGGCAGGTCTTCGGGAATCGGTTGCCGATCCTGAGTTCATTCCGAACCTCATCCGTAAGCTGCTACTGGGAAACACACACCGCATCACGCTTACTCTGAAACCAGACACAGAACTGGCACAGAAAAAACTGGAAGAGGAGAAGTCCCGGCTCGCACAAATCAAACAACAATTGACTGAAGAAGAGAAAAACCAGATTGTCGTGCGTTCACGATCGCTGGCTGAACGACAGGCCAAAGAAGATGATCCCGGCCAATTGCCCAAGGTCGGGCTGGACGATGTTCCGGCAACATTGACGGAGCCGGAGCGCACTGATGGGGTTTTAAGCCCCAATAACTACCGGGTGAGTAGCTATGCCCAGGGCACTAATGGCATTGCCTACCAGCAAGTGGTGTACAAAATGCCTCAACTTGATGAGCAGGCACTCAACAGTCTTTCTGTTTATAGCAACTGCATCACCGAACTCGGCGTGGGTGAACTTGACTACGCGGAAGTGCAAACACGCCAATCCATGATCAGTGGCGGGATCAGCTGTTTTAGCAGCATTCGCAGCGACCGCGAAGACGAACAATCGATCGATGCCTTTTTTACCTTCTCCTCAAAGTGCCTGAACAGAAACCATCGCGCGATGACAGAACTGCTGGGCGAGACCATTACCGGGGTTCGATTCGATGAGCAGCAGCGCATTGCCGATCTGGTTGAGCAACTGTGCGCAAGAAAGGAATCCAGCATTACCGGAAGTGGCCACAGTCTTGCCATGACGCTGGCCTCCAGCAAGATGAGCCCAATCGCCAGGCTGCATCACGAATCCGGCGGCCTATTGGGCATCAAGCGGCTCAAGGCACTGCGGGATGACATCCAGTCGCCGTCAGCACGCCAGGACCTGTTGGCAAATATGCAGAAGATTCATGAGCAGATTCGCGCTGCGGAAAAGCAATTCCTGCTAATTGGCGAGGCTGCTTCACTTGCCGAAATGAAACGGGATTTAGAGTCCTGCTGGCAGACAGACACTATTGATGTTGCCACCAGTCCCTTGAGCTTTGATCCCGTGCGTGAAAATGTCTGTGAAGCCTGGACCACTGCCACCCAGGTGAACTTCTGTGCCAAAGCCTATCCGACTGTTACTGCCGGTCACGGTGACAACCCGATACTGCATGTTATGGCCGGCTTCTTGCGCAATGGCTATCTGCATACGGCCATTCGGGAAAAAGGCGGAGCCTACGGTGGTGGCGCCAGTCAGGATCCAAATTCTGCTTCCTTTCGCTTCTTTTCCTATCGCGATCCCCGGCTCGAGGAGACACTGGAAGATTTCGACCGATCCATTGACTGGTTGCTAAACTCCAGCCATCCGGAACGAAGACTGGAAGAAGCAGTACTGGGCGTCATTGCCACCATGGATAAATCTACATCACCTGCTGGAGAAGCCAGGCAGGCCTACTACAACCACCTGTTTGGTCGCACGCTGGCTCAACGCACTGAATTCCGACAGCGAGTACTGGATACCACGCTCGATGATCTTAAGCGGGTTGCCCAGACCTATTTCAGC
Source organism: Gammaproteobacteria bacterium (assembly GCA_040218615.1). Taxonomy (GTDB): domain Bacteria; phylum Pseudomonadota; class Gammaproteobacteria; order Pseudomonadales; family Pseudohongiellaceae; genus UBA9145. Next base: position 16,796 of record JAVJRC010000005.1, on the reverse strand, counting down.
CCGGAAAAGGCCAGTGTCGGCCTTATCACTGACTCAAAATCAGCCGAGGCACTGAATCTGGACCATCTGGAGATTAGAAATATATAGCAATATCAATAAGTTGCATTAGAAACCGACGTTGGAGACAAAAATTCGGCTAATTTCGAAAATATTGCGAAATATTGGGAACTTCTGTGGAAATCGCCAGTCTGATTAAGTGTAGGTAGATGGCATACAAAATTGTGGGTTTTGTTTCATTTATCTCTCCCTTGATAGTATCTTGAGCCCAACAGCATTGCTGTTGGGCTTTTTTCTGCGCACTGTTATTGTCTGCATGCTTTGCCAAGTCACGTTCTCGACACTGGCTACTTTCAGTAGCAATGATCAGTGGCTATAAGTAGTTCCACTCTGGATCCGGTTCTGTTCTACATTCAATGACTTCCACACCTCCAGCTTCCAAAACTAACCACGGGTCCGCTCGTAGCCAGGCCACTCGCGTTACCCTGATCGGCATGTTCCTGGATATCTTCCTGGGAATTACCAAGCTGGTTGGAGGTACTGTCACGCAATCCTTTGCCCTGATTACCGATGGCATTCATTCATTGACCGATGCGGTCACCGATATTTTTGTGCTGATAGTAGCGCGAGTCGCCAATACCGCCCCCGACGAGAACCACCCTTACGGTCATGGTCGTTTCGAGACTCTGGGAACGATTGCCATGGGAATCCTGTTTTTTGTCACTGCCGGCATACTGCTTTATGACAGCTACACGCGCTTGCGCCTGACAGAAGCGCTGCCAATCCCTGCGCCTGCCGCCCTGGGTATCGCCCTGTTGTCGATTGCTGGCAAGGAATGGATCTACCACTACACCATGCGTGTGGCAAACAGGCTGGATTCCAGCCTGCTCAAGGCAAACGCCTGGCACAGCCGGTCTGATGCCATCTCTTCAATAGCTGTCCTCATAGGCTTGCTGGCGGCGCAACAAGGTTATGTGTGGATGGACACTGTAGCCGGTATCTTTGTGTCACTCATCATCGCTAAAGTCGGATGGGAGCTGTGTGCTGACAGCCTCAAGGAACTGGTGGACACCGCAGTGCCCCAGCATCGACAGCAGCAAATTGAAGCGTGCATCAGGTCTGTATCTGGCGTGCAAGGCATCACCAATATCAGAACAAGGTCATCCGGCGGCAAGATCATTCTGGAAGTTCATCTGCTGGTCAATCCCCGCATCTCGGTGTCTGAAGGACATCAGATAGGAGCCACAGTCAGCCGCTCTGTAACCGGCAACTTTTCCGATATCGGCGATGTAATCGTACACATTGACCCTGTCGAGCATGGTGAAGAGGAATTCGATGCCTCTGCATTCCCTGACCTGCCTCCCCGCGAAGAAGTGTTAGGCATGGTCAGAGAGGCCTGGGGCAGCCTCCTCCAGAATAAGGACATCGATCGCTTGTTGCTGCACTACCTGGAAAATGGAGTGGAGGTGGAGCTCACATTGAAGAACGAAGACTATCCGGAGGAACATTTCTCCCGACTCGAAGCCGCAGTGGAGAGTATCGAGTGTGTCTGTCGCTTGCGCATCTACCACAAATTATTCGAATCTTCAGAACCAAGGCCTTTATCCTAGCCAGGCTTGGCTGCCTCTCAATGCTTTCTACGCTGCGACCTGACTAATTCATAGGCTGCCTTGATGTCCTGGGTTTTCTGCGTTGCGATCTCAATCATCTCCTCGGGCAGGCCTTTGGCCACCAGTTTATCTGGATGATGCTGATTCATCTGCCGCCGATAGGCCTTCTTCAATTCCTCGTCACTGACCTGTGGTTTGACTCCCAGTAGCTCATAGGCTGCCTCTACGCGGGATTTTACTGACCCCTGCTCGGTAAAGTGAGCCTGCCCGGTTACCCGGCGCAGCAAATCACTGAACTGGGCATGGTTGTAGCCCAGATCCCCTGCTATTTGCTCCAGGATATTTTGCTCCCGGTCGTGCAGGCTGCCATCGGCAAAAGCCGTTGCAATCTGAATTTCCAGGAACATTTGAATCAAATTGCGCCGACGATGACTTTCTGCCTTGAACTGGGCCAACACTTCGTGCACGGGAAAATCTGACTTCTTGCCTTGTTCGAACAGGCGAATTGCCACTTGCCGCTGTTGATTGCTCAGCTGCATTTGGCGAATCACCTGTTCCGCCATCTCAATTTCTTCGCGTGTTACCCGGCCATCAGATTTGGCCACATAGCCCATTACAGTGAAGGTGGTGGTAAAGAAAACAGACTGGACGCGCTCGGTGGCTCCAGGCCCCAGAGACTCATCCAGGGAAAGGCTATCCAGGCCACCATCGAAATAATTACCCAGGGCAGCGCCGAGGATAGCGCCCAGGGGGCCTCCCATCATGAACCCGAAGGTGCCACCTACAACTTTTCCCCACCAACTCAAGCTATTGGATCCTCGCAGACAAGATCAAGAAATGATTATTCAGAATGGTCAAAATCAAATGGCGTTCCAAACTAGCTAAAAATGCGTTGCAGCCAGTTTCGATCCAGCTCTTCCCTGCAACTGGCAAGTTGGCTGTCAAACCTTTGTGCATTGGCCTGAACCCGGTCGGCAGCCTGCAGCAACCATTCCTTGCTTCGGTGACTGCCTCGCTGAAATCCGCCGTTGCCCTCGTGATAAGCGAAGTAGAGGCTGCGAGCATCGTTGCGGGCGATATTGCTGAGTCGATAGGAATTGGCGTTGTACCACGCGACGAAGTCGATGGCATCGGAAAAATTGGCACGAGAGGCCCGGTGATTGCCAGACAGCCGTTCATAGTCTTCCCAGGTACTGTCGAGCGCCTGGGCATAGCCGTAGGCAGAGGATGGTCGGGGACCAGGCAGAATCCACAGAAAACGGCTTCGCTCCGGCCTGGCCCTGGCCTGAAACGCCGACTCCTGATAGATAAAGGCCATATTGACCGCAATAGGCACGCCCCAGCGGTCTTCGGCCGACTCGGCGGCCCGGTACCATGAGCGGCGGTCTTCAAAGATGCTACAAACATTCGCCACGTTTTGCGGCGGTGAGCTGGCACAACTTGCCAGCACGCTGCCGATGACGAGATATTTCACTATCGTGTGCAGAAACTTCATTGCTACTCCTCTCGCATTTCTGTTCCGATAGCTCGACCCCTGTTTTCGAATTATAACTTGGATTATTGGTGTTTCAGTTGTTCGTGAGCCAGTTGAGCCGTGTTGTCAACTGCTCCAACGGTGTCAGTTTGGACTCTCCAATAGTGCCAAAAATTCCGCTTCATCGATAATTTTGATGCCCAGCTCCTCTGCTTTGGTTCGCTTGGAGCCTGCACCGGGTCCGGCTACGACCACGTTAGTGTTTTTGGACACACTACCAGCCACTTTCGCTCCTAATGCCAGCAGGCGTGCCTTGGCTTCGTTCCGTGGCATCTCTTCGAGAGTGCCCGTAAGCACAAAAGTCTGGCCCTCAAGCGGACTCGCCTCGGCTTTCTCGATGGCAGGCCAGTGGATGCCATGATCACGCAATTTCCTGATCAGCGCCCTGTTATCCTTGTTACCAAAGAAAGTGGCAATATGTTGTGCCACGATCGGCCCGATATCTGCGATTTCAGCATGGGTTTCGGCATCAGCATCAATGATGGCCTGCAGGTCACCATAATGTGTAGCCAGGCCAAGCGCCGTTGCTTCGCCCACTTCGCGGATGCCCAAGGCGTACAAGAAGCGTGGCAAGGTAGTGGCCTTGCTCTTGTCAATGGCAGCGACCAGGTTTTCCGCTGATTTCGGCCCCATGCGTTCCAGTTCAATGAGGTCTGCTACCTGCAAACCAAAAATATCGTCCACTCCGGAAATCAGCTCTTCATCGACAAGCTGCTCGACCAGCTTGTCGCCCAATCCCTCAATGTCCATAGCCGATCGGGAAGCGAAATGTTTGATGGATTCTTTTTTCTGTGCGGGGCAAATGATTCCGGCACTACATTTGTAGAGTACCTCTCCTTCTTTTTCTACCGGCGAACCACAAGCGGGACACTTTGCTGGGACTCTTATCTTTCCTGGCTTTTTGTTTGCAGCAGAATTGATGACCTTCACTACCTTGGGAATGACATCGCCGGCACGACGGACGATTACCGTGTCTCCTATGCGCAGCCCCAGTCGTTCGATCTCATCCATGTTGTGCAGGGTCGTATTGCTTACGGTGACGCCACCGACAAAAACCGGATCGAGCCTGGCCACCGGTGTAATCGTGCCGGTTCTCCCTACCTGGAATTCCACATCGAGCACTCTGGTGGATTTTTCTTCGGCGGGAAATTTGTAGGCCATGGCCCAACGGGGCGTGCGTGCGTTCTGACCCAATGATTGCTGAGTCTGCAAGTCATTCACCTTGATCACAGCACCATCAATTTCGTAATCAAGGTCATTGCGCTTGTCTAGCAGATCCATACAGTATTCCAGGCAACCCTCGATGCCCTTCCGCGTGCTGCGCTCGGGGTTGACTGGCAGGCCCAGGGTCTCCAGAAAACTGAACACCTCACTGAGCTGAGACGGTATCTTGATGCTGTCTGTCAGACCGACACTGTAACAATACATCTGCAAAGGGATGCGAGCGGCTTTGCGCGGGTCGAGCTGCCTTACAGCCCCGGCTGCGGTGTTGCGCGGATTGACGAAGGTCTTGCTGCCATCGGACCTGGCTCTCTCATTCAGTCGCATAAACCCCGACTTGCTGAGGAAGATTTCGCCGCGCACTTCCAGGCGCCCGGACAGGCCATCCTTCCCTGCTCCACCTTTTCCTGATCCACTTTGCAACTTTAGCGGAACAGAATTGATAGTTCGCACGTTGTGGGTGATGTTCTCGCCAGTGACACCGTCACCACGAGTGGCTGCCCGTTCCAGGATGCCGTCACGGTATAACAGGCTCACTGCGACCCCATCCACCTTAGGCTCACAACTGTATTCCAGTGCTTCGTCACTGCCCAGACGCTTCATGACCCGTGACTCAAAATCACGCAGGTCTTTCTCGTTGGATACCTTGCCCAGCGACAGCATGGCCTGTTCGTGGGTAACCTGATCGAAGTGGGCTAGCGGCTCATTACCCACGCGCTGGGTCGGCGAATCAGGAGTAGCACAATCGTACTGCAGCTCCAGTGATTGCAGCCGATCGAACATCGCATCGTAGTCGGCATCGGGAATCTCCGGCGCATCCAGGGTGTAGTAAAGGCGGTTGTGGTGATCCAGGCTGCGGCGCAGCTCGGCCAGTTCCTGCTTGATTTTCTCAGGAATCTTCATGGAATTTTAATGGGAGCTTGAGGAAGTTTTAATTGCTAACCGCGGCTACCGGCAGTTTTCAATTGGCGTAATTCGAAGTCTCTGATCCGTTGACGATAATGCTCAATGGTCTGAGCGGTCATCACGTTACGATGATCATCTTTAAGCTCGCCGTCAAGTGTTGTGCATAATTGTTGTGCCACCGCCAACATCTGCTCAAAAGCATCCAGGTTGTTGATCGGTGTGGGCATGGCCATAAACAGGCTGACACCGATGGTGTTGAACTGGGCCATATTGTTCAGATCGAAAGTCCCAGGATTGAGAATATTGGCAAGACTGAATATCACCGGCCCGTTGCTGCCTTTACCGAAGCGGTGATGGAAGATTTGCATGTCACCAAATTTGAGACCGGAGGCGATGATGGTGTGAATCAAGTCCTCGCCCCTGAACTCCCGGCCTTCATGGGCCATTACATTGAGCACGATTACTTCAGAAGACTGGGAGGCAGTGTCCTGCTCTCGTACTTCAGATTTCTGTGCTGCACTGCTGTGAGCACGATGCTCCGACACCAGCGTTTCTCGCTGGGGAGTTTTGCGTGTCTCATTCAGGGAGTCATGTGCGGCCTCAAACTCATCCTCACCGGAATCCACTTCATTGTCATCAGATTCAATGGCAGATTCTATATCCAGTTGTTGGGTAGGATGCCTCACCGCAGGCTCTGCAGGCTTTGGTGCCACAGTTACTTCGCCCGCTTCCTGGGCGACGTAGTCAGTCAGCTCGGGCAGGTCCAAATCCTGCTCAGAAGGCAGATCATCAATGATCGCATCTTCCTTCTGCATATCTTTCAGACTCGCAATTCTGGATCTGAACCTGCCCCGCAGGGCAGAAAACAGGGATTTACGCTTCACCGGGACTTCAGAGTCGTCGTAAGCCGTAGCCGATTTCTGGTCAGCGGACGATTCCACTTGGGCTGTTTCCCGTTGATGACCACCAATACGTTCTCCGGCGGTCATAGAAAAATCGTCTAGGTCATCCTCTGAACCGGCACCAGGTACAGGCTCCTCCCAGTCGTCCTGCGCAGCATCGTCTGAAACTTCCTGGCGGTCCTCGATGTTCGGGTCATAGTCAAACTCGGCACCGCCTTCGTCACCGATTGAAGATTCATAGGCGTCGTAATCCTCGCCCTCACCCTCTTCATCCGGGTAGTCTGGCTGAACAGAGGCCAGACCATCGCCAGATATGCTCTTCACGGCCATTTCAGGTTCTATGGCGTGCTCGTGCGTTGTCTCGCTGAGAGTTTCATCAGATTCGTACTCGTCGACGTCAGAATAATCCGTAATTGTCGGCTCATCTCGCCTACTTTGATTGCCAGCGGGAACATCGAACTCATCGTAATCATTGTCATCCCACTCGCTTTCATCATCTTCTGCTTCACTTTCTTTTGCCTCGTTGAAAGTGTGCGAGATGGCACTCTCTTCTGTCTCTTCTGAAGCCAGATCCTCTTCGGCGATTTGCTGAGCCGCAGATTCTACCTGTACCGAATCCATTAGCACCGGCACGGCTTCGTCATCATGTCCCAGATCCAGAGAGTGTGCGCGCTCATTAGCCTGCTCTATCGGGTCATCCTGCCCTGCATCCTGTTCTGGTTGGCTGGCACTGTCTCGTGGGATGACACGAGCCCCACCACCGGGCAGCTCCGCCAATTCCAGCGCTTCCAGGTCCACATCCCTGGGAATGTTCTTGTCGATAGCCAGGCGAATTTGCCCGCGGCGGGCCTGCAGGGCCACGTAGAGGCCGCGCAGGATCACGGCAACAATTGCCAGGCCGAGCAGTAGAATTAGGAGTTCACGCATTCCCATAGAATTTGGCTCTTGGTTGAGCTTCTCGTGTGAGAGTCCTGAAGAAGAAAATTAGTAATATTATCTGACAGTTAGTGCAATATCTTTAGCGTCTCGCACTGCAATTGTGCGAATTGGGAAGACTACATCGCCGCCAGTTCGGCAGCTTCGTCGATATCCACTGCCACAATACGGGAAACGCCCGGTTCATGCATAGTCACACCGAGCAACTGGTTGGCCATTTCCATGGTGATCTTGTTGTGGGTGATGAAGATGAACTGCACGGTCGCCGACATCTCTTTGACCAGGTTGGCGTAGCGCCCCACATTGGCGTCATCCAGGGGTGCGTCCACCTCGTCCAGCATACAGAAAGGCGAGGGATTGAGGTGGAAGATGGAGAATACCAGAGCAATTGCGGTCATGGCTTTCTCACCACCGGAAAGCAAGTGAATGGTGCTGTTTCGTTTGCCTGGCGGTCGCGCCATGATGGCGACTCCGGTATCCAGCAGATCTTCGCCAGTCATGTCCAGGTAGGCATGGCCGCCCCCAAAGATGCGGGGAAACAGGCTCTGCAAACCACCGTTGATCTTGTCGAAAGTGTCCTTGAAGCGGGTCCGGGTTTCCTTGTCAATCTTGCGAATGGCGTTCTGCAGCGTGGTGAGCGCCTTCTCCAGGTCATCATTCTGCCTGTCCAGATAGACCTTGCGCTCAGATTGCTGCTGATATTCATCGATGGCAGCGAGGTTGATAGGCCCAAGCCGGGAAATGCGATTGCTGATCTTTTCCAGCTCCTGGGCGCATTCTTCCTGGGTCAGTTCTTCGGGAAGCTGGGCGAGAACCTTCTCCAGGTCGAAATTGGCTTCCTGTAACTGTTCGAGGACAGCCTCTCTTTTTACCGATGCGCCTTCCGACTTCAGCTTGTTTTGCATCAGGGTCTCGCGGACCGTGTTCAGGGACTCCTGCTTCTCGTTACGCTGCTGCTCCAGCTCCCGAATCTTGTGTTCATTTTCATCCACACGGGCCTTGGCCACGGTCAGTTCTTTTTCTACCTCCAGCCTGGCCTGAAGCTGCTTCTCCAGTTCCGCACGCATGGTCTCCAGTGGCTCATCAGACTCTTCTATCTGCACATTGAGCGATTCCATGCGTTCCTTGGAGCGCTGCACCTGGCTGGCCATACGATCCATGGTCTCGCGGGTGGATTGCAACTGCGATTGCAGTGATTGCTGTTTTAGCGCAAGTTCATGGGCCAGGTCCTTGTCTTTCCTGGATTTTTCACGGCATTCATTAAGCCGGGTCCGAACCTCGTCACGCTCGGCTTCCAGCTTCTCCCTGCCGCCCACATCCACAGCCATGCTGTCCAGGGCCTGCTGCAGTCGCTCACGGGCTTCTGCTATATGTTGCTCCTCGGTGGCAAGCTGCCGTCCAAGCTCTTCAAGTTCGCGCTGAACCCTGATTTTACGGGCCTTGGCTTCCTCTTCCTTGGCTGCGCGGGCGCTCTCCCGGGACTTCAGCTCTCCCAGCTTGTTGGTCTTTTCGGTGTACTGTTGCTGGAGGGTTTCACGCTCTTCCTCAAGGTTTTTCTGTGCTGCCAGCAATTCATTCTTGCGCTGGCTCAGATGTTCAGACGTTTCTTTCAACGCCTTGATTTTTTTGAATAAATCGGCAATCAAGCCACGCCGTTCAACGATGGAATCCTGTTTGCTGACATTCTTGACCTGCACCCAGTTACTGCCGAACCAGACACCGTTCCGGGTGACAATGGATTCATGGGCAGAGAGGCTGGTTCGCTGCTGCAGTGCCTGCTCAATGGTTTCGGCCGCATAGATACCGTCCAGGAGCTGCTGCAGGTTCCAGTCACTGCCTACCTTGCTGCTCAGGGTAGGCAATTGGCCCTGGCGCGGAGACGCAGCCGCTGAGGACTGTACGTCCACAAAGCCGACCCGGCCCTGGGGAAGATCAGCCAGCAGTTCCGCCACCTGATCCATGCCTTCGACGCAAATGGATTGCAGGGAGTCTCCGAGCACCGATTCCACTGCCAGTTCCCAGCCGGATTCGATGCGCAGACCTTCTGCCAGGCGCAGCTGGTTATTCAGACCCTTGGCCTGTAACCAGTTGTTCAGTTTAACGTTGTCCTGGCCCAGTGCAGCCTGCTGCAGCGCCTCCAGCGAGGCCTGCTTGCCCTGGGCCTCCTGCAGGTGACCACGAGCGCTGTCCAGGTCCTCCTGGCACTGACCAAGCTCTTCGCGCCTGGCCCTAAGTTCCTGGGCTTTGGCGCTGGACTGGTCCTGTAACTGAGCCAACTCATGTTCAAGATTCGCAATCTGGCCTGCGAGACCATTGTCATCCTGACTCACCGGTGCGCTGGCCAGCTCTTTTTGCTCGGCTTCCAGCTTGCGCTTGCGCTCCAGACCACGCTCGACTACTGACTCCAGCTGCTGAATCCGGGATTGCTCCACTTCTGCTGTTTGCCGGGGCTCCTCAGCGCGTTTGTTGAATTCATCCCATTCCTGCTGCCAATGCTGCAGCGCGGCTTCCGCCTCTGCCAGGGCAGCCGAGGATGCAGACTCATCGGCCCGTGCTGTCTCCAGTTTTGGCTCTACTTCTTTCAATTCGGTGCCAAGCTGGGTGATCTTGCGCAGGTCGATGTCCAGCTCTTCGCGAGTCTGTTCCCAGCCTTCCTCGGTCTCGTTCAGATCCAGTTTGAGCTGCTCGACCCGCTCGATGTGGTGCTCAATGGATTGCTCCAGCCGCGCAATGTCATTGCCCAGACTGTAGAAGCGCGCCTGGACTTCCCCCAGCGCATCGGTGAGTTCTGCGTTGTCTGAAAGGTGTTTTTCAACATCCGCATCGATGGCTCTTCGCTCCGCATTAGTAGCCTCAATCTGGATTTCCAGCTGGTTAATGGTCTCCTGATTGGCCTTGATCTCAGCATCCAGGTTTTGCCATTTCAGCGCATTCAGGTTGGCCTGGGTTTGGCGCTCCTGTTGCTTGAATTCACCATATTTTTCCGCAGCAACAGACTGCCGCTTTAAATGTTGCAACTGGCGCTCCAGCTCTTCGCGAATATCGGTCAGCCGCTCCAGGTTTTCCCGCGTACGCTTGATACGATTTTCTGTTTCGCGGCGCCGCTCTTTGTACTTGGATATCCCGGCCGCCTCTTCGATGTAAACACGCAGCTCTTCCGGCTTGGATTCGATCAGCCGGGACACCATGCCCTGCTCAATAATGGAATAGCTTCGAGCACCCAGACCAGTGCCCAGAAAGATATCGGTGATGTCTTTTCTGCGGACTTTGGAGCCATTGAGGAAATAGGTGGACTGGGCTTCCCGGTCTACACGGCGCTTGATGGAGACTTCGTCGAAATTGGCATACTCGCCGGAAAGCTTGTGGTCGTGATTATCAAACACCAGTTCAACACTGGCCTGACCCACGGGCTTGCGCGCGCCAGAGCCGTTGAAAATCACATCGGTCATGCTCTCGCCGCGGAGATTCTTGGCAGAGCTTTCACCCATCACCCAGCGCACGGCATCGATCACATTGGACTTGCCACAGCCATTGGGGCCCACCACGGAACACAAATTGGAGGGGAAGTTGATGGTGGTCGGGTCGACGAAGGACTTGAAGCCGGAGAGCTTTATACACTTCAGGCGCATGGAAGGGTCTCTGGGCGCAATTTATCGGTGTGCACTGTAGTGCTTCTTGTTGTTTTCAGACGCATTCTGGATCGCATAGGTACTACTTGGCCGCCGCACGTGATTTTATTCTGGATTGGTGTTTCTAAAGCGAATTTGTGCCAGCGCTCCTACACAGGGGATTTTAGCCCAATTATCAGGCAATGACACTAAATATTGTGGTTTTGGTCACTTCAAGCCCTAGAAATCTTCGTGAGGCAAAATTTCCGGGATTCTGGTTCGAAGACTCGGAGTAATGCGGTTCCGGAAGTACGCTTGAGGCGAGTATTGCGGCTTTCTCGATATTGACAATCGTCTGTTCATAAGAGAACGTGCCGCTTCCTGTTTCACAGCCCGCGCAGGCTTTCCAATGTGCGCTGTTAGGATTTCTATGGACCTCAAACGACTGGCCCAGCGATTCACTGCAATTACGGCCTCAATTCTGCCAATGTTCGCTCTCGCTGATACGCCTCTGGGGTGGATCAATAACGGCAATATGTCTGCCTACACCACAACAAAGGGCGAGCTGGAACTTGCTGCTTCCTACCAGGCGGTCAATGGCACTATCGACTTTCTCAATGTGCGCGAAGACCTGTTTGCCAGTAACCGGCGACTGGTGGGCAAGAGTGGCGATCTGCAGGGCGCACGTCTGGAGGCTCACTACGGTATTACGGATTTTCTCTCAGTCTTTGCCCGTCACCAGGAACATGAACTCACGGTGGATCTGGGCGAAATATCGTCAATCAATGTACTGGATATCGATGATTCGCTGGATACGACGCAGCAGGAAATTGGCTTTAGGTGGATGCTTTATGAGGCGGATTTGCTGAATCCTAGTAATGAGCGTACTGCTTTGTCACTGCAGGTGACTGGCTTTCAGAATGAAACCGATAATTTTGATGTAGTCACAGACCAGATCACATTTAGCAATGTCATTGTAAGGTTTCTAGAACCAACAGCATTCTCCGTCAGCGATCTGGAAGATGCTGGCTGGACATCACGGCTGCTGTTCACCCGCTCGCTTGGCAGCCTGGGTGTAGGTACAGTCTGGGCTGGCTACGGCGAGAGCTCATCGACATCCGGCACATCCACAACCGCCTTGAATGGGACGATTCGTAATCTGTTTTCGCAGGAATTTACCCTCGAAGAAGAATATTTCTACCTCGGTGCCAGTCTGAATTTTCGTGTAAATGCCAGAATGCCGGTAACAATCAATTACGAATTTATCGACATTAACAAGTCACAGTTCAGCCGCAATCCTGAAACTCCCTCCTCGCAGTTGCCTGGATTTCTCTCCTCCAGTGGACCGGCCGCAGAACGCAGCAACCATACCCTGAATGCACGCATTTCTTACTGGGTGACTCCTGCATTAAACCTGAGTTTTTCAGGCAACTTATTTTCCAATCAGTTTCTTGGGCGACTGCCCCACTACAACAACCCTCTCAGTGAATCATTTGCCACTGCACCCTACGGATTTATTGGAGCTGAGCTGGGCTACCGCTTCTGAAATTAGCCCATTTTTTTCCTTAGAATTCCGCTACAGACGTGGTAATTTAGGCTGACTTGCGCGTTGCCACCGGACACCTGCAAATGACTGGGCCATGGTGGTAGTGCTACCTGCTCAAATCTCGCTGCTGACCTTTTTAGCTAAGCGATTGATAGATAAAAAGAAATTAATATTGAGGAACTAACCAAAATGGGTGCTCAGCTAAATTTTGCAACAATCATCAAAGCCATTGCTTTAGGCACCATCTCCACGGTGCTGGCGTCAGTCGCCCATGGACAGCAGCTGAATCTGACCAGCAATCAGTTCACTGTATCCGTGCCCAGCACCACTTTCAGCTCAACCGTAAGCGTCGCCAATACAGGCACAGTGGGAGCGGTAACCGGGGTGCCAACTACGGGTTCGCTGACTACACCTAGTTTCAGCTTTACCTTGCAGGGCACCGCGATCAATGGCACCAGTGGAACCTATACGGTCGGCATCATCCTCGATGAACAAGGTAGCCAGAGAAGGCTGGAAATCTATATTCCAGGAGTGTCTCTCTCTTTTGATGGCGGCGGTAACCTGACCGGGTCTCTCACGACACCGAGTGTCACCATTTATGGCCGCGATTCTGCAGGCACGCTAACCGCAGAAGTGACTGCAGCTAACGGTGGATCGGTTTCCTTCAATGGTAATTCCATCAGCTTCAGCGCCGCCGACCAGATATCCTTTATCCAGGCACAGGGCGGCATTCTCGCGGACATCACGACTTCCATTAACAACACCGGTCTGACCTATGATTATACATTGATCCTGGCCAACACTGCCGGCACCAATTACGCCTTTGAACACAGTGACGGCACAGATTTTCCCGCCACCGGCGCCAGTGAATTCACTTTGGTCCCCGGCAGTAATGCGGATGAAAATACTGCGCTGGCAACCAATGGACAGAAGCTGACCGGCACTGTGGCTTTCGCTGCTTCCGGTGGTGGTGGCGGTGGTGGTGGCGGAAGTTCGAGCGGAACAGAAGCTGCGATTGAATCGGCCTCCGCAGAAACCACGAACCTTGAAAATATAGTTAACAGCGGAACGGTCGACGTGAACACGGCCACCACACTGAGCGCACTCTCTACAACAACTGCGACAACCGCAACTGATCTCGCCGCAGCATTGTCCGCCGGTACCGCGACCGCCGCTCAGGCGACAACTTTGGCGACGACTTTAGCCAAACAAATGGCGGTAGCGGAGACTCTGTACGACAACGCAAAGGCCGCTGCCCGGGCTGGCACAATTACCTCAAGCGAGCGACGCCAAATTCGAAGCGAGATGAAAACGCTATTTTTTAGCTCTTGGAAGTCATTGAGAACTATTCTGCGAGCACTGCCAAATACGACTCCAACAGTTACTGAAATCAGCGCATTCAGAGGGCAAGTATCTACAAGTTTAAACACTACAAGACGCAGACTCCAAAGCTTGATTGAATCCTTTTCCAATCTTTCGAGTAACCAACAAGTATCGCAAACTCTCGCTCTGATTGTTGAATCAGAAGACATTGTTGAAGTAAGAGAGTTGATCCCTGAGGTTGCTCTCGCTATTGACGCGGCTCTCGATCTTGATGGTTCGACCTTAGACGAAAGCTTTGCAACAGAACTGGCTGGAATCAGTCAAGCTGCGCTCGAGTTAACACTGGATGATCTCGCATTGCAGCTTGGAGTCACTGCATCCTATGTAGACGATCCCACCACACAGGCACTGCTAGCCGACAACCCCACCTTGCTGTCCAGGGTTGCTGATTTGGTGCTAGTAGGAATAAATGAAACCTCTCTGGACGCTGCTGCCACCAATAGCGCCTTGGAGTCTGTTGGCTTGTCTACCGCCGATGCAGCGAACCTGAGCTCTAATCTGGCCGCGTTTGTTAATGCCAATGAACAATCAATAGACATCGGATCAGGCACATCCCTTTTGAGCGCCTCATTGAATAGTGTCCTGGGAGCTTCCGCGAACACTGACAGCCTGACTAATACATTGGCAATTTCGCAAGGCAACAACACTTTCAATACCAACGTTCAATCAGTCAGTATCGCTCCCAGTGCCTTTCCCGCAGGAGCATTCACACGCTCCGATGGTTCTATACTGGTTGTAGGAGAAGGTTTAGCCACAACAGTAGTGCCGGCAAGCGCAGACATAGTCGGCCTTGCAAGAGGTATTAACTCGGCTGACGCAGCTTTATCCATCTCTGAGAATGGAACCATCACAATCACAGGTTCGGATTTTACCGTCGCTGCCAGCTTCGGCTTTTCTGGCGTCAATTCAACAGCTCCAAACTCTGCATCTCCGACCTTTGGCGAACCTGCTGGCAATCCCGCGACGACGGGCTATTTTTTCACAGTCACGTATGGCAACGGAGTTAGCCAGAATCTGGTTCCTGCCCTCCACAACGCAGCTGCGTTCGAAATCATCGCCGCCAGTGGGTTTTCGGTTATCACAGATCGTTCGACAGGGGTCATTACAGTTGATGGCGCGGTTAGATTTAGACCCGATTATTTTATAACAGCGTCAAATGTGGCAGAACAAACTTTTCTGAACAATACTGGTGACCCGGTAGCAATCAGCAGTGCTTCAGACATTAATGGTGATGGCGTGGTGGACTACAAAGTAATTAGTAGCGCTGGCACACAAATCCTCTATGGTATGCCTTGATTCGACTGAATCACTATTTCGCTGACGCGAAATAGACCCCTTTGCAGCCGAGTCGATTAAAGTGCCTGATTACTATTACTTATTAGCGTTCTTCGCGACGATTTTAGCCACTGCCACGCTACGCCCTGTAGCAGGCAAGATTGGCCTCTTGGATATTCCTGGTGGGCGCAAAACGCACATCGGCGCTACTCCTCTTGTGGGCGGGCTAGGTATCTTTATCGGTCTACTATCCATATCCATAATCTCTGTCGATGTAATTAACGCCTATGCACCGCTGCTAAGTTTATCTGCACTGATAGTTTTCATCGGCGTGATAGATGACATAAAAGACCTAAGAGTCATTGTTCGTATGACCGGGCATACTCTCGTTGCTATAGCCATGGCGATTGTCGCTGGAATTCAGCTTGAATCTTTCGGCAACATACTGCTTGGGGAAGAAATTGCGTTAAACAGCTTTGCCCTTCCCGTCACTGTTTTCGCTACAGTTGGAGTGATAAATGCAATAAATATGTCTGACGGCATCGATGGCCTTTCTGGCACGCTCGTTGTCGTTGCGCTGATATGTATAGGAATTGTCGCGGGTAGTAAGGCAGATTTCGTGACTGTCAGCTTCATAGCCTTACTTTCGGCTTGTATTCTTGCATTCCTCACTATGAACTTTCGTCGCCCATGGAATCAGAAAGCTCTTGTTTACCTGGGAGACGCTGGAAGCACCATGTTAGGCTTCATGCTCGCCTGGCTGTTAATTGAATCCTCCCAGGGAGAGCACGCTCTTTTCCCACCCGTTTATGCACTCTGGTTCCTCGCTGTGCCTCTATTCGATACTGTGAACTTGCTTATCAAACGACCTATCCATGGCTTCTCCCCTTTTAAACCCGGCGTTGACCATTTGCACCATGCACTTCTACGGCGTGGGTTTACAGTTCAGCAAGTCGTCTTGATTTTGGCTGCAAGCTCGTTAGCTTTAGCTGGTATTGGTCTCACAGGCTATTTCTGGCAAGCCAGCGACTCCGTAATGTTCCAACTGTTTCTGGGGCTCTTTCTGCTCTATTTCCTATTCTGTGATCGCCTGGATCCCCAGCACCAGCACTAGCTACAAAACCCAAGCTCCCTCTCTTCAGACTAAGCTGCTGTAAACCATTCCAGCGCGGGTGCGTTCTAGTTAGAAACCGTTGGAGGATTTCTGACATGAAACGTATTTTTTCCCTGGGTTTGCTATCCGTGCTGACCGCTTGCAACAGTGCGCAAAGCATATTCATTGATGAGCCAATTGTGGACCCTCGCGGTCTTAACATGGCGCAGTATGATCAGGACTTGCTGGAGTGCCAGCTCATCTCTGAACAAGTCAATATTGCGGAAGATGTCGTAGTCGGCGCAGTGGTTGGCGGTGCTGTGGGAGGAGCTATAGGTGCGGCTGTGGGTAACAGCGATACCGCAAAGCGTGGAGCTGGTGCTGGTGCCATTCTCGGGGGCGTGCGGGAAACCGGACAAGGACTTCGGGAAAAAGAAAGAGTAGTCCGCCGGTGTCTGATTGGTCGGGGCTATCGGGTTTTGAACTAGTCGCTTGTCCTATTGAATATTCTTCTCCGCACTTGAATAGAACCGACCATCATTCGGTAAACTTCGGGTAGTCAGCCGACAACCTCCCGTTCACTTCTTGTTGCATAGCAAATTTGGATGCTTGGACTATAGTTATAGTCAGCACGGAAGCTGGCTGAGTTATAATTGAATCTGGTGTTTGAGGCAGGTTGAAAAAAAGCGGCGTATCTGGTTGATTTGTTGTTGCGAAGCAATAAACCAACCAAAGGAGATACGCCACTATGAGTAATCGTAACGTCACTGATTTGGTAAGTCGAG
>JAVJRC010000014.1:0-270039 GCA_040218615.1 Gammaproteobacteria bacterium | reverse complement strand
AAACCTCAATTCAAAACCTACGAATATTAGTGAAAGTACTACAGCAATAACGCCGACTGCTTCGATTAGTTCTCGCTTGAAAAGCAAAGGGCATCTCCTCGTATTAGCTTACAGGCACCAACTAGCACACATAACGCCCTTGTTAAGGGGCGGGTTCGCCATATTTGGTTTGCGGATAAAATGGGCGCAGCCCATTCGCAAACCAAATATGGTGAGGCCGTCCCGTTGAACTGATTGTTATGTGCCGGCATTAGTCTAACGATTACTGAATTGAAAGTATCTTCTGGGCATAATCAATCTCGGGGCGGCTATCTATAAGTTCATCCACAACTGACACGAAATCGACTGGAAACGCTGGGCTTGCGATATCTCTCCACCATGAGCGATTCCTTGGGGTACCTAGAACCAATGAAATTACTTCAAGTTCTCCAAGCCACTGAGCTTCACTCAAATTTCCACTCTGATATTCTAACCAGGCGTACTCCCGGGCCCTCATTGAGGCGGTTAGCCATGCATCGAGTCTGATTTTCTCCTCAGGAGTAAGCTGTTTATCTGTAGTTGTAAAATTCAGGGTTACGTCTGGATATTCCATATTTTTCCAGAGTTCTTCTTGCGCTCCGGCAAAAACCGTCGCTCTTGTTTGGGAGTACATGGCTTCGGTATTTTGGCGAATCTCGAATGCCAAGAACACGATGCCGATTATGACACCGAAATTTGCGACTAGAACAAGCCAATGATTAAGTTCTTCAAGCTTCATACATTTTTCGGCCTAGTAGGTATCGAGGCACATAACGCCCTTGTTAAGGGGTGGGTTCGCCGCGCTTGGTTTGTGGATAAGATGGCGAAGCCATCCGCAAAGCAAGTGTGGTGAGGCCATCCCATTGAACTGATTGTTATGTGTCGGTCTCATTCTGAAAATTGCTCTAGTTGCCCTAGTGCAGCTTCTGCAAGAGCGCTTAACTCATTTGCGACTCGTATGGCGCCAACGTGTTGCGCTCTCAATCGAGGTATCCATTCTATCGCTTCCTGTTTTTCGCGAAATCGATGAGCTGCTGCCATCGCTTCTTCCCGTGTTACAGGCATATCAACGTCTCGCGACATTGCACCTTGAATATGCTCTGGAAGCAATATACCTGCAAATCGTTGATATGATTGATCTTGAATGAAATCCTCAGCAGCATCGAACTGCTCCCAAACTGCAACTCTTCCGTAGTACTCATGAAGACTGATACGAACCGGAACAGGAAGTAAATTCAATTCACCTGTGCTTAGCAGTTCGTTGTAAGTTGCATGTTGAGATACCAGGCTAAAACGGTAGATCGCTTGTTCTAGAGAGACTATGTAAAGACCGGGATTACTTGCAGGAATTTCTAAATCGTTAATTGAGGCGTAAATTGTCTCTGTTGCAAATTTTCGAAAACTAGCTGCATCGTGAACGTTAACCAAGTTATCCAAATCAGATTGTATGTCATCAGTTAGTCTTTGAATGTACTGTTCTGCAAGCTGGTTATCACGGTACTGTTCATACATTCTGTCAATCTGAAATCCGATCACTAGACCTGTGGCTACTATCGTCAATTCCAGTGCCAATATCTTGATATTGCCACTGCTAATCGAGTCAAGTATTCGATGCAAAAATGTTTTCATTAAGTTCAGTCGTGTTCGTGTTTATGAATTCAAGGAAATATGCTTTTGCGATAAGGGCTCTATAGCTTCCCGTATTGGAGACACATAACATTTGTATAAAGCGATTCTCGCTTTGTCGGTTTCCCATTATCTCTTTCAGGTAATTCTTTAACTATCGTCATTAGCTACCTGAATATACGAACGCGCAAGTTGAAAAAATACGCGCCAGTGCATATGAGGTTTTCTCATATGTCCAAGATGGTCTGCGGTCGATCTGCTGTTTAAACTTTGTACAGGAATCCTAAAATTTTGTGACGAACGGTCACTGCCCGGAATCGCGCTGGCATCCAGGAGATACTGAGGAAAACAGGGAGGTACTGGCGCCATGGTCGACAGCCAGTGAGTGGATATGCGCACTGTGCGCCTCCAGCTATTTATTTTTATTGTGTAGCGATATAGGTACCAAGGATGACCATCAAGATCAATGCTTTTACGCTATACCGCTGCAAACTTTGCTGTTGGTTATGATTTTCCATGGATTGCAGGATAGTGCTGCTGCAGTCCAGTTGCTATGTGTTAACGAAACCATATAAATCTATACAGTATTTCACAGGCAACTCGCGGAGCGAGGAGTAGAGCTACTAATTAGCAGTGAAAGCCGCGGTATTACTGGGGTCTGGGGCAATTATTGGATACCTAGAATCGGTATCGCAGTCCCAGAAATCCAGCCCTCGGAGGCGCGGCACCCAGAAAAACCGGAACGGTCAGGTCTTCTATGATCGGGACTTCAACTTCTCCCGGTTCCTCTCCCAACAGGCCAAAGGTCTCGAACTCTTTGTCGAAGACGTTATTGACCATGGCGAAGACTTCGAAGCTGTCATTGAACTGGTATCTGGCTCTAAGGTTGACCAGGGTGTAGCCATCCACAGTGTCGAGTTGATTGGATTCGTCGCCACGCAGGTATTGGTCGCTGTTGTTGATCACATCCAGTCCCATGCTTAACCCTTCGGTAAACTGGTAGTCAGTCACCAGCTTGAGCTGGTTTTGGGGAATGCCGGGAATCTGGTCGCCGCGGTTGATCTGGATTTCGCCCTCGTCGTCGGCGAACGCGTGGTTGGGACTTAGCGCCTTGAAGTCATCCTCGAAGCTGGCATCAATATAGCTGTAAGCGACAAACCAGTTCAGATTCTGGATCGCGCCGCGCAGGCTGCCTTCGAATCCCACACGCTGTGTTTCATCCACATTGGCGAAGAGTCCGGTTGAGCGCCCGGTGGTCTGGAACAGGATGTCGTTTTCATTGGTGGTATGAAAAACGCCTACGGTATAGGCAAACTCACCCAGGAAGCCTCGTGAACCCAGCTCAAAACCCTTGGCGACCACTTGTTCAAGTGGTGGGTCTGCAAGAAAAGCATTGGGTAGCCGGCATTCAAAATCAACATCGTCGGGATCTTCGCCTTCCACCAGGGCGAACTCGACAGCCAGGTCAAATACGCCTTCGTTGCAGGCCAGCTCAATTGGGGTGGGTGCCCTGGAAGACTGGCTGTATGACGCATAAAGGTTGTGGTTGTCGTTCACTTGCCAGGTAATGCCCAGCGCCGGGTTAACACGGCTGAAGTTGTGGTCACCATTGAGCTCCGGGCGTTCACCGGAGAGGTCACGCAGACTGACATCGGTGTCATTTCCACGCGCAGACAGCGTCAACGTAACGGCGTCGCTGAGGTCGAGAATGGCTGAGGCGTAAGCACTTAGCGTTTCTGTTTCCGTATTAATGGAAGTTGCTGCTTCATCCACGAACGTGCCTGTGCCCAGGCCCGCAGTGCTACGAGTAAAGGGGTCGATGTTGGCCAGTTCCAGCACTGAATTGAAGTTGGATTCGCCCTGAAAGTAGGCTCCTCCCAGAACCAGCTGGCCCGGTGTATCGAAAAAGCTGCCTTGAAGTGTCCATTGGAAGTCGCCGCCAAAACTTTCCTGTACGCGGTTACTGATGTTGTTGATGGCATCATCGGCTAGCAGGCCCGTGCCTGAAAGCTCATCATCGTCAAAACTATCAATGTTGAAGGCTTCTTCATCGACTATAATTGCCAGCCCGTTCAAAAAGTCTTCCAGGGCTTCGGCATTGGCGAATTCCTCTTCGCAGAGGAAATTGTTGAATATGCCAAATACCTCTAAATCATCAGCTTCCAGTCCTTCTATCAGTCTTTCTCCCTCCGTGAATTCACAAACCTTGAATTCACTGCCATCGCCATTGAATGAGTCAGTGTCATTTTCTCGCCAGAAAAAGTTTCCGCTAAAACTGATAGCTGCAGTCACCTCATGGGCGAATTCCAGACTCACCATGGTCATGTCATTCTCGGTGATATCAGGGGCTGTGAATATCGCTTCGCGCCTGATGCCAATTAACTCCACGGGCGCAGCGCCATTGCCAATTAAATCTGATTTGCCGTGTTGCAAATTAAGGTTTAGAGCAGAGTAGTCAGAGCGCCAACCCAGAGAGGCATACACATTCAGGGCATCGGATTCCGACTGGTCGCGCCAACCGTCTTCGTCAAACCTTTCGACATTCAGGTAATAGCCCAGTTGGCCATCGTTGCCGCCGGTTTCCAGTTGGGCGATTGTGCGACCAAAAGATCCTGCACTGACTTCAGCCTTGGTTCCCTGAAAATTAAAGCCATTCTTCATGTCGATAACCAGAGACCCACCCAGGCTGTTCAAGCCATAAAGGGGGTTGGAACCACCGCCAAGCTGGATCTGGTTGATAGCTGACTGGGGCAGCAAATCCCAATTGACTGCGTCGCCCAATGGCTCATTGATGCGCACTCCGTTCTGGTAGACCGACAGCCCCTGGGCAAGGCCCAGCAGGGGAGAGGCGGTGAATCCCCGGTATTGCAAATCACGTTGCATGGGATTGTTCTGGGCATCATTAATCGAGACACTGCCAAAGCTCTGACGCATGAAGTCGGCCAGGCTCAGCCCATTGATGTTTTCCAGATCATCGGCGCTGCCACGCTGGATTGGGTAGGGCAGCTTGTTTTGTTCCAGGCTGGAACCGGCCGGGACAACCCCCACCACCAGAATTTCTTCCGGGCTCTGCGCCAGTACGCTCTGAGTTGCTGCGGAGACCGCCAGAGCAAGCAAGGAAGCAGGTAAGGAAACGGGCACTGAGTTTGGCATGGAACAGTCGATCCTTTAGGTTGATCTTTTGAATAGTTGTTTGAATCAGGCCGGGCAGTATAGCAAAGCCCCAATGGGCGTCGACTGCATGTAGCAATCTGATACAAAGTGGGGTGCGTACAGGATAATTAGACGGAGCCACCAGGGCAGGGTTACCTTTGACCGCAGCATACGGTCTGTGTACCCTAGCGCCTCTCTCAGGCTCCACCAGCTATCAAACCCTGAACGAAACAACATCAGGAGGAAAATCATGGCAACAATTCTGGTTACAGGCACCAATCGCGGCATCGGTCTGGAATTTGTGAAACAGTTTCTGGGTCGCAACGATCGCGTTCTGGCAACCTGTCGGGATCCCGAGAATGCGGGTGAACTGGCAGAGCTTGCAAAGAACAATGAAAACCTGCAGTTGTTTTCTCTCGATGTAAGCAATTCGCAATCCATGGCCGGGTTCGCCCAGGCTATAAAGGAAGAAGCAGTCGATATTTTTGTTAACAATGCCGGTGTCTACGGCCCACGCGATGCCAGCTTTGGCAACCTTAAGGCAGCGGACTGGGAAGAAGTCATCAGGGTAAACAGCATCGCGCCTGTTTTGTTAACCCAAATGATTTTCGACAGCCTGAACAAAGGCAAAGAAAAGAAACTTGTCTACATCACCTCCAAGATGGGCTCCATCGATGACAACAAGGGCGGCGGTTCCTACATCTATCGCAGCTCCAAGACCGCCTTGAATTCTGCTGTTAAAAGTCTCGCGGTGGATCTGGCTGACGATGGCTTCAGTGTAGCAATTGTCCATCCTGGTTGGGTAAGAACCGACATGGGCGGGCCAAATGGATTGATTGACACACAAACCAGTGTCAACGGCATACTCGGCGTGATAGACAATCTGAGTCAGAAAAACTCCGGTCAGTTCTTCAATTACGACGGAGCTACCATTCCATGGTAATGGGTCAGCTCGTTCAACTTCAGCACGACAAATTGAGGGCACCCCACTTGAGGCACTCCTGTATAGAAGCAATAACTGGCTCAGTTGGGGCCCTATGAGTTTTCCAGTTAGTCTGACCAAACAGCTAATAGCTTTGCTGGCTTGCACACCCCTGTTGCTTGCCAGTGTCGAGCTGAGTGCCCATGGCGGAGTCGCCTTCGAAGATGACCTGTGTGTCATCAATATCGATTTCATGCAGGCGCACTTCACCGTATTCCAACCCGAAACCAGTGCCAGCGAAGAATTCTGTGAAGATATTCCCGAGGTCACCAGTTCTGTTTTTGTGATGGAGTACCTGCACAATTTACTCACCGAGATGGCGATCGATTTTCGTATCGTGCGCGATGTAAACGACGTAGGTCGCTTCGCTTCCTGGGACGACATTGAAGCCATCGAAGATCTTGAGGCTGCCACCGTGTTCTATCAACCTCCTGCCATCGAGGAAGGGGGCTTCTATCGAGCCGCCTACACTTTTGAAGAGAAGGGCACCTACATCGGCGTGGTCACTGCTGTGCATCCGGTGGAGGATCGCAACTACAATGCGGTGTTCTATTTTCGGGTCGGCGGGCGCGACTGGGGCACGTTTCCAATCTTCATTGCGCTGGCGATTATGCTGCAGCTTGGCTACTGGTACAGTAATGGTGGCTGGAAGCGGCTGCGCGAGCGAGTACTCGGTTAAAGCGAATCCCGGCTTTGTGGCCCTGGTCACATTGCAGAATTGTCATACTCAGCAAAATAGTCAGGGTGTTGGCAGGCGCTCTCAGCCATCCCAAAAAATGGACTCTTTCGAATATTCAGCCCGCCCGATTTGCGCCGATAAAACAGGGGTAGGCCCGCACATTCGCGTTGGGGCGCATGAGGCTAGTGCAAACCGGGCTGGCGGTGTAAACTCCAACGCGAATGCAGTCGATTCAGGTGTGAGTTCTTGAACGCGAAGATTCTGCGATTGAACAAAGCTGGCATCCCGGTTAGTTGGCTAACCAGGGAAGAGACTGCAACGCTTCTGGTAAAAGACCTGGTTATCTGGACCCTCGGTGATACCGTGATGGAGATTCGCGGTGGTTACAACCGACAGGGCGTCCGTTCCATCCTCAAACTCCCCAGCATTGTCGCCTGCGACGGCAAGGTGCATAACGAGCACTACGACCCACCGCTGGAAAACAAGTTCCTGTTTCGCCGCGACAAGAATCTCTGCATGTATTGCGGCAATGAATTTGGCGTAACCGAACTGTCCCGGGATCATGTCATTCCCATTTCCCGCGGTGGCAAAGATATCTGGACCAATGTCGTCACCTCCTGTCGCCGCTGTAATAATCGTAAAGCCGATCGCGCGCCGGAAGAAGCCAACATGCAGTTGCTGGCGATTCCCTTTGTTCCCAACCAGTATGAGTTTCTGTATCTGTCCAACCACGCGGTGCTGGCAGACCAGATGGAATTTCTCAGCGCGCGTTTCTCCCGGCACATCAAGCTGTCCTGATCACCACGTCTCGCTCCTTTAGTTTCCCACTGGCAATCGTGCTAGGATTTGCGGTCCTCCACTTCGCCGTGGTCTCGTAATCACCAAGCTGATCCCTTTATGCACCAGGCCAAACAACATCACGTGGCTGGATTTCTGTTGTCGCTAACGGCGGCGGCCATGTGGGGTGTATTGCCCATCGCCCTGAAAGAACTGCTGGCGGGCATGGATGCGACGACCGTGGTCTGGTATCGCTTCGTGGTGGCGGGTTTCGCTCTGTTTGTCTGGTTGGTGGCGCACAATAATTTGCCACGCATCAGGCAGGCTCCGGTCAAAGTGCGCTGGTTCCTGCTAATTGCCGCCTTGGGCTTGTGCGGCAACTACTACTATTTTTCCTACAGTCTCAATTTTGTCAACGCGGAAACCAGTGAAGCGGTCATTCAACTCACCACCTTGTTTCTCATCCTCGGTGGTGTGCTGGTTTACAAGGAACCCTTTGTAGGTATTCAGAAATTGGGCACCGCCTTGATCGTGCTAGGGTTGTTATTGTTTTTCAATGACCGATTGGCTGTGCTGACCTCACTGGATAATGAAGAGACAGTGGGTGTCATCATCGTAGTATTGGCTGCAATCACCTGGACCGTATATGCCCTGTTACAGAAACAACTGTTGCTGAATTTTTCCTCGGTTCAAATCCTGTTCGTGATCTACGCGGTCTCCATGGTTGTGTTGCTTCCCTTTATTACCCCGTCACTATTGCTGGGCCTTACTGGCTTTCAGTTTGGGCTGCTCGCGTTCTGTTGTCTTAACACTATCGTAGCTTATGGCTGTTTTGCTGAAGCACTCAATCTCTGGGATGCCTCCAAGGTCAGTGCTACCCTGGCACTGGCGCCGCTTTTTACCATCGGTACGCTCAAGCTCATTGTCTTCATCAATCCAGAGTACGCTTTCTCCGACCGGCTTTCCTGGCTCTCTATCCTCGGCGCCCTGTTGCTGATTGTCGGTTCCGCGCTGACTGCCCTGATGCCCGCATTACGCCAGCGGCGACTCGATCAGGCGGAAGCGGCGAGAGTCACGGCCAACTAGGCCCATGCCGTTGACAGCCTTTGTGGATTGCGGAACACTGACTAATCCACCCGAATAAGCCGAGTTACAGCTAGAAAAATTTAATAAAAATATCAGTCTAAAAATCAAAAAATAAAGGTGCACCCCATGCGTCGAATCTCTGCAGCCACCTGTTCAATTCTCCACCAAGCTCTCGCATTCATTGCGCTGGTCGTCCTGTCAATCATCCTGCCAATCAATGCTGCCCTCGCGGACGTCTCCCGCATTGAGGTGACGAGTCAGGACACCGTCACCCGAAGCTCGGATCCGTTCAGCTATGATCGCTATTCCGGTGTTGTTTACTACACGCTGGATCCCCGGTCCTCCGCCAATGCCACCATCACTGATATCGAGTTTGCGCCACGCAATGCTCAGGGGCTGGTGGAGTACTCAGCCGATTTCAAACTGCTTGTGCCTTCCGATGACATCGCCAATGGTGTGCTGATGTATGCAGTGAACAATCGCGGTGGTATGAGCACACCACCGGAGAGCCGGCAAATACCTCTGGCCGAACAGGGTTATACCTATTTGGTTACTGGCTGGATTAATGAACTCTCACCTGCTGAAGGTCGGTTACGTTTGCATGCACCTGTTGTGGTAGCCGATGACGAGCCCATCACCGGAGATGTGCGCTACGAGGTCAGCGTCAACAGCCCCGCTCAGCGGGTGGAGATTGCAGGCCGAAACCACCTGGCTTATAGGCCCACCGAAGAGGGCCTGGCCAATGCCACGCTGACGCGCCGCCAATACCAGACTGACCCGCGTGTTCCCATTGAGCGATCGAGCTTTGCACTGGAAGTCGAATCCGTGGCCGATAGCAATCAGCCCAGGGTTTGGCTGGAACTCGACGGAGGGTTTGAAGCCGGCGTACTTTATGAACTGGTCTATGAGGCACGTGACCCGGTTCTGGCCGGTTCGGGCATGGCTGCGGTTCGGGATCTGGTGTCATTGATTCGCTATGGAGGTGATGCCAGCGATGAACTGCAGCAGTTCGATCTGCCCGAGCTGAATCATGCCATTGCCTATGGGTTTTCCCAGAGCGGCCGTTTCCTGCGCCAGTATGTCTACGATGGATTCAATGCCGATACCGAGGGCCGCATCGTGTTCGATGGCGTGGTGCCATTCATTGCCGGGGGTGGATACGGCATGTTCAATCTGCGATTCGCCATGCCCACGCGCACCAACGGTCATCATTCCAACTACCTGTATCCAAACGACCTGTTTCCATTTACCTATGGCGAGAGTACCGATCCCTACACGGGCAAGACAGACAGCTTGCTGGCCCGGGCGCGCGCAAGCGATACCGTGCCGAAAGTCATGCACATCCAGACCACCAATGAATACTGGTTGCGTGCCGGCTCGCTGCCCCACACCAATCCCCAGGGTACGGAAGATGCAGTAATTCCCGATGAGGTTCGTTTCTATACTATCGGAGGATCCCAACACGGCTCCGGCAATGGGCTGCTTCCTGGCGAAGCCACCAATGGTCAGCTTCCGCGCAATCCTAATATGTGGAACCCCATTGGCATGTCACTGGTAGTGGCCATGTCGGACTGGGTCACTGATGGGGTTTCACCCCCCGAGTCGGTCTATCCCCAAATCTCCGATGGCACCCTGGTAGCCTCTCATCATGATGATCGCATCAACCATGATGCCTGGAATCCACTCGCTGGCTACACCCACCCCTCCAGCATGTATCAGCCAGCCCATGCCAATTACGGCAGTCGCTGGGAGAGTGACCGTATTGTCGATAACCATCCACAGTATTCCGATCACTTTTATCGGGCACTGGTGCCGGCGGTGGACCACAACAACAACGATCTTGCCAGCAGTACCATCCTGCCACCGCTGACCAGTGTGCCACTGGCCACATTCGTGTCCTGGAACATGCGCAATCCAGCCACGGGTGCCGAACATGCCCTGGCCAGGTTATCCGGCGGCTATATCCCGCTGGCGAAAGACGCCGCAGCTGCCCTTGCCAATGACGATCCACGGGATTCTGTTGCGGGACTGTATCGTTCCTTTGATGACTACCTGGCCAGATACGAGGAAGCTGTGGACGATCTCATCGAACAGGGCTTCCTGTTGCCAGGATTCAAGAATGACTACATGGAACTTGCTCAAGCAAGGGCCAGTCTGTTTCCCTGATTAAAGACCCGAGGCACCCACAGCGGGTGCCTCCAGCCTTTATTTCCGCAAATCGATTGCGTATTCAAGAAACCCTTTCAGGCAAAGCAACATGTGCTGCCATCCGCCGCAGTTGTCATGGGACCCCTTGTAACCTGCCTCGTCGTGTCGCCAGCCCGATTCGCTAATCGCTACCATGGTTGAGCGCTCATCCAGCGCTTCGAATTCAAAGGAGACAATGACTTCGTAAGCTTCATCAACGGTTTTCTGCCAATTCTCTGAATCCAGGGCCAGCTCAATGAGTTGATTCTCAATCACGCGTTTTACGGTGACCTCGCCATCGCCATATTCATCCCAATGCCAGATCACTTTCTCGCCCGGGACAAGATCGGAACTGGTTTTGTTGACGAAGTATTTGATGATGGTCCCGCTGTCCACCACCGCGTTAAACACCTCTGCCACAGGCTTGTTGATCTTTGTTCTTACTGTATAGTTTTTCTCGCCTGACATGTTTTATCCCTCCTCAACCGGGCAAGTCTGAGCTTGCCTAATATGTTATAAAAATATAACATAAAATAACCATAACTCAAGAGCAAGGAAAAAAGGGCCAAACCATGACCAGGCGCCCCTTTAGCAGCCCCCAGGACGAGCAGAATGAACGGGTGATCAAGGCCATTGCCAGCGTAGACCGCAGGTTAATCCTGGACTTGTTGCGCGATGAGCCGAGAACGACCGGAGCAATTTGCGAAGAACTACCCTGGTTGAATCGTTGCACGGTAATGCAACATCTGGGCGTGCTGGAAAAAGCCGAACTGGTGATTTCCCGTAAAGAGGGCAGGCAGCGCTGGAACTACCTGGACGTAAGCCCCATACAGAATTTTTACCAGCGCTGGATCAAGGACTATGCCCAGCCATCGGCCGCCATGCTGGCAAAACTGAAGCAGGACCTGGAGACGGCGGAATAGCCTAATCGCCGGGTAGTGCCAGTTCTATAGCGCCCAGCCTCGGCAGGGTGCAGGCGTGTGCTGCCGTGTCGTAAGAAACATCGGCTGCCTTGCCGGTGCCCTTGAGATTGAGGAAGCTCACCTGGGGGTTTTCGCCCAGGCAAATCAGGTTTTCGATACTCCCCCCGTCCTTGATCAGGCCGCCCCAGACCACGTCGGGCGAAGACTGCCCGGTTTCAGCATGCCACACTTTCAGCAAGGCATGACCGGGTTCGGAACCGCCGCCATTGAATTCATTGTCGTGAATATAAATCTGTTCAGGATAAGGATCGTAATTGGGGTCGTCGATGTTGCGCCCACCCAATACGAAACTGTAGATCATGATGTTGACGCTTTTGTTGTCGGCAAAGGTGTTCTCGAAAACCTCGATATTGTCGTTCGCCAGTATTAGCAAACCGGTGCCAGGTGGCACATTTCCCACAATATTTCCCGGTGGGGCAAAGTTTTCCGTGTTGTTCTCAAAGATCTGGTTGTTGAATACCCGCGTGGATTGCCCTCCCTGCACCTCCAGATTGGGCAAGTCGAACACCAGAATGCCGCCGGTGTTGTTGGTGGCTACGTTGTCATAGACATCGGCGAAGGTAGAATTCTCGATCTCGATTCCTGCCACGTTGTATTCGGCCCTGGAGTTGCGCACGACTATCTGGCTGGATTGACCTACGTAGATGCCTGCATCCGCAGCGCCAATGGCCACCGAACCCTCAATCAACACATTCTGTGATTGCACCGGATAAATCCCGTAGGCACCGTTGCTGGAGTCCGGACCATTGGTCCATTCCGTGCGCACCCTTCGAATGGTGACATTGGTGCTCTCGTTAATCTTCAGCGCATCGCCCACCGTGTCTTCAATGGCCAGGTCCTCGATGATGAAATCGTCGGCGGTGACCAGCAGTCCCTCGGCGCCCTGTGCCTGATTGGCAAAGGAAAGAATGGACTCGTCCATGCCCGCGCCACGGATGGTCACTCCGGGAACAGTGAGTGACAGGCTACGGGTAATCTCATGGGTACCGGCAGGGATCTCGATAACATCTCCGGGCTGTGCCTGGATAAGCTGCACCTGCAGCGACTCTTCAAAGCTTAGCTCCGGCGCCGATGGCTCGGACTCGCCGCAAGCCCATAGCAGGGCAGAGAGAAAAACCAGAACAGTGATTTGCAGTCTTGTTTTTATTGTCATAGGTACATTCTCCATTCGATTGACCACTCCCTGACGAGTGGTCAGGTATTGTGATCCCTGTTCTCTTATATTGGCACGAATCGCCCCAGTTCGACATCCTTGCGCACCTTGTCGTGGGGGAACACCTCACCGTTCATGGTGATGTAGACACCCGGGGTCAGGATCTGAACCGCAGTCACTGCAGCCCCGATGTTGAACATGGCATCGGAAGTCTTGAATCGGGCGGGCTCCAGCGCACCGGTCAACACCACGGTTTTACCTGGCACTGTACTGAGCTGTTCTGCGGTCTGTACCATGGTATCGGTACCGTGGGTGATGATGATGCGTTCTTCCCCGGCATCGCGAACCGCGTCCACAATGTGTTGCCGGTCTTTGTCGGTCATGTCCAGGCTGTCTTTCTGCATCAGGGAAGTTACTTCAAATTGGGGGTTCAGGCGCAACCCACCCAGTATCTCGCCAATATTGGGCGGACCAACTTCGTAACTGCTCTTGGCGTCGAAATAGATCTTGTCGATGGTGCCACCGACCGTGAAGATGCGAATTGTGTCCATAGTGCTTGCTTGCGTGGTTCGCTGTTAGCGATCGACGACCTCATACATCCAGGTATCGCCGCTGCGAACAGAGTCGTCTGAGCTCAGACCGCCTCCACTGCTACCAAAATACTTGCGGGCAAATTCATTGAGCACTGGAACCACTTCCGGTCCCTCCATGATGCGTTCCAGGCGTTGCTCATGGAGCTTGCCATCGATGCGCAGGATGACCCGATCGTCATTGGCCAGGTAGTGGGGCCACTGCTTCCAGATGCCACCATAGCTGGTATTCATGTAACCGCTCGCCAGGAACAGCCGACCCTCGTGAACGCCCAGCCACACCGTGCAGGAACGGGCTGGATCCATGGTCTGGAATTCGATGGTGTCGCGGTCGGTAAGGAAGCTCCAGTCATCCGGGGCCGGGGTCAGTTCCCCGCTAGTGAAAGGGCCGCCTGAAAATATTTCCATGGGACCGTCACTAAACCGCATGGAAAACAAGAAGATAGCGACCAGAAGGACGATAACTCCCGCGCCAATACCCATAAATTTGAGCACTTTTTTCATGGCTTTTTCCTCTGTAGGCGGGAGTTGGGGAAAGTCGGGGGAAATTGTAGCAAATTCAGTGATCCACAAAGGATATGTTGGCGTTTAGGTGCCGAGGGTTCAGCTCGGAATGACTTGAATGTCCTCGGAGCAAGCGGCAACTCTCTGGCAGGCAGTTACTGCCCCCGTTTGTCTCCGGTCCGTTAGCTTTTTTCAGAGTGGAAGTTCGATAGTCGCTCTGGCGGATCGGAGCTTTCATTGACAACCAGTGGCCTGGGATTTCTTCACCATGCCGCCTCTGTTGTTCGGTATCAGACACTCTCCCTGTATCGATACTCATCCAGATATTGGCGTATTTCTCTCAGAGTACTTAGCTGAGCCTCCAGTTGCCCCACCGGGAACTCCCTGGCGAACTCCTCGAATAGCGGCGCCGCCGCGGCAATCGCCTTATCGCGCATCATTCTGCCCTTTGCCGTAATGGTGACTTTCTTCTGTCGTCCACTATTGGGGTCCGGTACCACCTTGATGAGTCCTTTGCTCTGCAGTCGTTTCAAGGTATTGGTCATGGCACCGCCGGTAACCTGAAAGGCGACGGCGAGCCGTTTGGGTGTGGCCTCGTCGTCGACCCGATGAAACCAGTTGAGGACACCAAACTGGGAACTGGTCAGGCCATCGGGGAGTTGGCTTTCAAACAGCTTGCCCGATAATTGGGAGATGATGCCGATTTCATTGAAAAAAGTGAAAAGGATGCCGGCGGCATCCGGGCTGGTTTCGGTCTTTCTCTTGGGCATGAATCAGGGCTGTCAGGTTGGAGGCCTTCATCATAACAATAAAAACTTTAACGTTAAATAGTTTAATGTTAAAGTATTTGTTCTTCAGGCCTATTTGCCAACGATAGGAGGGCAAAAGCATGAACAAGGCATTGAAATACACATCCTGGACCCTGGGCATCCTGTTCAGTCTGGCTGCCTTACTTGGAATCCTGCAGTACGTGGCATCCGAGCGGGTAGAAGTTGTGGAGCTGCATACAGTGGACGAGGCAGGTGAAGCAGTGACCACACGCCTGTGGGTGGTAGATGACGAAGGGTATCAATATCTTCGGGTCGGGGCAGACGGCTCAGGCTGGTTCAGCCGCATCCAGTCCAATGGGGAGTTTGAAGTGACCCGCAATGGCACTACTGAACGGTATCGCGCAGAAGTGCGTCGGGATAAGATGGATCGCATCAATGAGCTGATGCAGGAGAAATATAGTTGGGGAGATTCCCTTATCGGAGTTCTGGCCGGTAGTCGTGAGAACTCCCAACCTATAGAACTGCACCGCTTGTAACCTTCAGATCCCGATTCTGCTGAGGGTATTGATAAATTCCCTGATGGTTTTTTCTGCCAGCGGATGCCGCGCGGCAAAACTGGCTTCCAGTGCGATGGCATCATCCAGAATGGTATTTTCAGTGGTATCCACTTCCGGATTGATGAGGTCATCGATATCGGCTTGCATGCGCCGTGCCCGATCAAGAGTTTCCGGTTCCACGGCTTCGGTCTTTTCTAACTCACTGACCAGTTCGGCCATTATTTCCTTGAGTCGTTCTTCGCTCATGCAATTACCTCTAAGACGGTTACTTCTGAAAACTCAACGAGGAGTCAGATCGATACGCGGCTAAAATTAAAATATTCGGTAGTGACACTGCCATCATCCTGGCGCATGCGCAAGGAGACCACCAGCTTGTCATTGTCAATGACCTCGTAACTGAGCCCGCCGAAGACAGCCTTGTTTTCCGAGACGCTGTCAAATCTGAAACTCACGTAGTCGGTTTTTTCTTCCCAACCGGAAAAGTCCGGATTGAAATGTTTCAGGCGCAATACCCAACCCTCTTCCTGCTGGCTGATTTCCATGTACTCGGAAAACACCAGTGCATTGTCGTTGGTCTGGGTAAACACACCGAACATTCTCCCGTTGGAAGGTGGCATCCACATCTCTTCCGACTGGCCACCAAATCCTTCACCTTGCCAGAATCCGGCAAGAAACCCGAAATCTTCGATGGTGACGTCAACAGTATCTGCATGGGCAGTGGTGGTGCACAAGCATGCGGTGACCAGGAACGAAGTGAACAGCAGTTTGCTCTGTTTCATGGCATTGTTGCCTCGCTGTTTTCCCTGCAAACTCAGGTTTATTGCCTGTTATATCTGCTTTCGGACTAGTTAGCCAGTACTGTGCGGTCTCGTGCCCAGTCCTGAAGACGAGCGATACTTTCTGCCATCACCACCGACAGGGGCCGGGTATTTTCGATGGCTTGAGTGAGCATGGCCTGATCCAGTGGTTGCGACATGGCCATAGCGTGATAAAGCCCGGACACCACCACCTGTTCGATTTCCGCACCGGAAAAACCTTCTGTTAATGCGGCCAGTGCATCCAGGTCAAGGCTTCCGACTTCGGCATCCCGCTTTTGAATATGAATGCGAAAAATATCCGCCCGCACTTGCGCCGAGGGCAGATCCACGAAAAAGATTTCATCCAGGCGCCCCTTGCGAATAAGCTCAGGTGGCAGGGATTCGATGTCGTTGGCTGTGGCCACGATAAAAACCGGTTTGTTGTTTTCCGCCATCCACGTTAACAAGGTCGCCAGCACTCGCTGGGAAGTGCCGCTGTCATAGTCGCCTGTGGAAATACCTTTTTCAATTTCGTCCACCCATAGCACACAGGGAGACATGACTTCTGCCAGTTCCAGGGCCTTGCGAATATTCTTCTCGGTTTCGCCGAAGAACTTGTTGTACAGGGTGCCGAAGTCCAGCCGCAGCAGAGGCACATGCCAGACCCCGGCAACAGCCTTGGCCGCCAGGCTCTTGCCACTGCCCTGTATACCCACCAGCATGATACCTTTGGGTCGGTCCAGTTTGGTTTGTTCATTAAGAAATGCGGCTTTGCGCAGCTCCAGCCAGTCTTTCAGGGTTTGCAAACCACCTACCTGATCGAAGTCTGCGGTTTCGTATTCGAAACTGAGCACACCATCCTGGCCTAACAGTTCATATTTGGCTTTCTGGACTCGCTCAATGTCTGACTTTGAGATCGCATCGTCATCGTAGATGGCATTGCGAATGAGTCTTTTGGATTCGGATACGGTGAGGCCGGTCAGGTTGTTCACCAGCAGATCGATGGATTTACGATCGGCTTCCAGCTTTTCATTCTCGTTACGCAGCTTCCACACCTTGAGTTCGCTGATAACCAGTTTGCGCAGGGCATCCCGGTCGGGCAGCGCCATCTTGAATTGAGCACAGAATCGGGAAAGCTCTTCGGGGACTTCAAGCTCATGGCTGATGAAAATGAGCTGATGACCATTGTCATGATAGGCCTGGGCGATTTCCTTGATCAGGCGAACACAGAAGGGATCATCAAGATGGTGGTGAAAATCCAGCAACAGGAACAGACTGGGCGTGCGGTTTCTACTGATATCGATCAGCGTCTGTTTTGGGTCAGACTGCTCCTTGATATTGCTTG
This sequence comes from Gammaproteobacteria bacterium, assembly GCA_040218615.1. Taxonomy (GTDB): domain Bacteria; phylum Pseudomonadota; class Gammaproteobacteria; order Pseudomonadales; family Pseudohongiellaceae; genus UBA9145. Next base: position 252,832 of record JAVJRC010000014.1, on the reverse strand, counting down.
TTACATGCTTGCCCGCCAGTGACATGGCAGGGCTGCCGGTATGCGTATCCACCAGTCCCTTGGTGAGCGACCACTGCAAGACTGGTTTGCTGACCTTGACGCTGCAGCGGCGGACCAGGTCTACGGCGCGTCGCTCCTCGTGAGTCTGGATATTGATAATGGGCTGCGAGGATTGCAGCAACAGCAACAGGTCGTTCAGTTCGTACACAATACCCTTCCTTGTTTACCAGCCAATGATTATCAGCGGACCATCAGGCAAACAATCCGGTGAGTGCCCGGATGCGGTGACTTTCACTGTCGGTCACATAAACCACCTGGCGATGCACGCAAACACCGTGGGGCCGGTTCATGGCACAGCCCAGTGGATCACCATCGGGCCCGTCACCACGCTCGCCACTTCCCAATACCGTCTCGATTGTGCCGTCGCCCAGGGACATGCGCCGGATCACATGGTTTTCGGTGTCGACAATATAGAGGCTGTTGTCATCCCGGGAATAGGCAATACCTTTGGGACCGTTAAATGTGGCTTCCAGTGCCGGACCGCCATCGCCGCTGTATCCCTGTTCGCCAGTGCCGGCAATACGACGCAGGCGGTTGCCCGCGATATTCAATTGATAAACCGCGTTACCTTCACGCAGCACCAGATAGGCATTGCCATTGGGATCGGTATCGATGGAGCGCGGGCCCAGCAGGGGAGTACCTTCCAGGGGAGCCTCGTCTGGTGTAGCGATCCGTTCGCCTGTGCCCGAGAGGGTACTGATGACGCCGGTTTCCCGGCTGACGAATCGCAGGCGATGATTGCCTATATCGCATATCAACAGATTGCCCCTGGAGTCGAAGGCGATACTGTGCGGGCGGTTTAATTGCGATAACACGGCCTGACTGCCATCACCGCTAAACCCGGGCTCGCCGTTGCCGGCCAGTGTGGTCACCAGTCCGGTTTGCCCCGCGATGCGTCTGACGGTGTGGTTGTCTCGCTCGACCACGTAAAGATTGCTTTCATCCCAGCGTATCTCATGGGGTGCAGAAAAAGGGGTTTCCATAGGTCGCCGGGATTCCGGGCGGAAGCCCTTTTCGCCGGTGCCGGCAATGGTGCTCAAGCGCAGGTTGGTGAGATCCAGCCGGCGAATTCGCCCGGTGTCCACCTCGCAAAAATACAGGGCGCCATCTGGGCCGGGAACCACTCCATAGGGGTTATCCACGGGAGATTCCAGAGCCAGGATGCCCCCGCGTGGTTCCTGTTCATAGCCGGGCTCACCGATGCCGGCAACGGTGGAGACCTGAACAGTTTGCCCCAGTACCACAGAGGGGAAGGAGGAGGCGATGGCCGTGCCTGCCATGCCTTTTAGAAAATTGCGGCGCTTGTACGAAGTCATGATGGACTCCCAGGTTATCGCTTCTGCTTATTCCTCGATCAAATTATTCATCGATCAAGGATTGTACTGCTTCAGCTAGCTTTGCCTTTAATTCCTCATTAGTCAATTCGCCCTTGTCGGAATCGAAGTTGTCACCGAACGAGGGAATTGAGAGTGACGCCCGGATATCGGCGCCGAATCGCGGCGCCGACTTAAGCACGGTTTCCAGAACATTGGCCCCGCCGCGTCCACCCGGTGACGCCGACAGCATCACTGCGGGTTTGCCTTGATAGACCTTGGTCTCGATGCGTGAACACCAGTCGTACAGGTTTTTCCAGGCAGCGGTATACGACATATTGTGTTCGGCAAAGGAAATCAGCAGGGCATCGGCGCCGGCTATCCTGGCCAAAAAATCATGCGCCTGTTGCGGATGGCCGGTTTCGTTCTCCCGATCGACACTGAACAGCGGCATCTCGTAGTCGTTCAGGTCGAGAATCTCTGTGTCGGCTTCCGGTAGCAAGCTGGCAGCATAGGTTACTAACTGCTTATTGATGGAAGAACGGCTGCTGCTGGCAGCAAAGGCGAGTAACTTCATAAATACCTCAAATTGATAGAGTTAAAACTAGGATTTTCACGATTAACAGTGTTGTGTTTTATACCCCGCGCACATACTCTCATACACAGAACAAGACCGCAGTACGCGAGGACAAAACTATGTGTGATAACGACACCCAGAAAGATGTAGATGAATACCTGAAATCCCACCCGGACATGAGTCGCCGGGATTTCACCAAATTGGCCGCTGGCGCCGGTGTGGGCATGATGCTTCCTGCTACCGCCAACGCCCAGTCGATTTCCGAGCGTGATATCGATATACGGACTCCAGACGGCGTGGCCGATTGCCATTTCGCCTATCCTTCCATGGGCGCCCACGCAGCAGTTCTGGTTTGGCCGGACATCCTGGCTCTGCGTCCGGCATTCCGGGAAATGGGGCGGCGCCTTGCCCGCGAGGGTTACGCAGTGCTGACTGTGAATCCTTTTTATCGTGACGCCCGTTCACCGGTAGTGAGCTACGGAGCCAGCTTTGGTAATCCGGATGTGCGCAACCACGTGCTGCCGATGGCGAGAAACCTCAACGAAGAGACCCATTTCACTGATGCCCGCGCCTTCACCGCCTGGCTGGATGAGCAACCCGAGGTGGATACCAGCAAGGGTATCGGTACAACAGGTTACTGCATGGGTGGCCCGATGGTGATGCGTACTGTGGCTGCAGTACCCGATCGATTCGCTGCCGGTGCTACCTTCCATGGCGGAGGGCTGGCTACCGAACAACCTAACAGTCCACATCTGTTGATTCCCCAGACTCGGGCTGCGATGTTGCATTGCGTTGCCGAGAACGATGATCAGAGTGATCCCCAGGCCAAGATTACTCTCAGGCAGGCCTACGAGGATGCGGGCATTCCGGCTGAGATTGAAGTGTATCGAGATACGCTCCACGGTTGGTGCGCTATCGATTCACAGGTCTATCACCAGGAACAGGCCGAGCGCGCCTGGAGCAGAATGCTGAATTTGTTTGAAACCAACCTGGCCTGACATTTACCTGGTGTCAGACACGTGTCTGACACCAGGTTAAACGATTCTGGCGCAACAATTGCTGTTCTTGAATGCAAAGGCGCCTGTTAAACAACAGGCGCCTTTATAATGTGAAGAGTCTTATGTAGAGGGAATAGGTGCTGTTACTTTAAGGCTTGAATGATTTCCACCATGCGTTGACCGCAGTCTGCTTCATCGTAAATCTCCCGATGGCAGGGCAACAGGATATGTTGTCGCTCGTTGGCGAACAGCGGCAGTGCCCATTCCTTGAACGCCTGCTTGTCCTTCAGAGCCAGCCGAAACATCTTGTGCAGGCGGAGACCGGGTTTGATGCCATAAATACCCAGCAGAAACTTCATGAAAAAGTTTGCTTCGACCTTGTCGAAATTCAGAAAAGCATCCCCTATAAGCCAATAGGTTTTCTCGCTTACATCGACACTGATCCACACTTCGTGAAAGCGGTTATCAGGCAGGATATGCAGCCTGACATTTTCCGGTAGTTGCGCTTCCAGGTCAGCCAGTGCGTGAATGGTATCGATGCCTCTTTTCTTCCTGATCCGTTCCTGAATCGCTTCTGGCGCGAACATCTCGGCGTCCGGATATGCATCGAGCCACGGGCCAACACCAAGATTGTGCCCGATATTAGGTGCCAGGAGTAACAGCTTGGTTTCTTCACAACCGGGAGGGAGCGATTTTTCCAAGCCCGGGCCGGGACTGTAAACCAGCAGTTTATTTTTAGTCAGTGGTACGGCGGTACTGTAAGGTGTGGTGCCGGGTATGATGTATTTGCCGCGATAGATGCCCGCAATTTTGTCCACTAAATGCCAATTTTCTGCCATTGAATGCCCCTAGATACTCCGTGTCCAACATAAAAGTCGACCCCATGAAAAAGAATTGGCCGGACACTATTCGTGCCCGGCCAATGGGTTTGACTCAAGAGCTTGTTTTTATTGAGTGTTGACTTTGCTGGTCCAGAAAATGTCTATGTTGCCCAGGCTGTTATCCTGGCGGGATGAGAACCAGGTAAAACTGTCGCCGCCAGGTGGCAGTGCAGGACACATATCGGCCGAAGCCGTGTTCACCTGTGGGCCCAGGTTGCGTGCAGGTCCCCAGTTGTTAGGCCCCATCTGCTGCGCGCCCCAGATATCCATGCCGCCATAACCGCCTTCGCGAGAGGAGGTGAAATAGACCATGCCATTGCTGTCCTGGGTGAAGTGGAACTCTTCTGCGGCGGTGTTGATGTTCGGCCCCTGATTCACTGGCTCGGTCCAGCCGCCATTGCCATCGGGGCTGGAGCAGTAGATATCGGAACCACCGTAGCCGCCGGCGCGGCGCGAGGCGAAACACAGTGTCTCTCCATCTTGCAGGATTGCCGGGCAGTGCTCATCACCCTCATTGGTACTTACCGGAAAGCCCACCAGTTCCGGTTCGCTCCATTGACCATTGATCTTGCGAGTAACGAAGATATCGTTATTGTTGCGTGGGCTGGTGGTGGCCAATCGGTCGGATTTGAAGTAGATGGTGTTGCCATCGGCGGTGATCCAGGGCTCCCGGTCATCGCCCTTGCGCAGCGGATCTACATCTTCACGGGGAGGCTGGTTGATGGGAATGCCCATATTGACCGGCTCATCCCAGGTGCCGGTTTCTTCGTTGAAGTAGGCGATATACAGATCCTTGGGATCACCCTCTGCCACCGCCATGTCCTGGCGAGCGCTGCAATAGACCATGGTGCCATCAGCCGCGAAAGACAATTCACCTTCAGCCCACATGGTATTAATAGGTGCACCAAAATTGTGGACGGCCTTGTCGACCCAGCTTTGTCCCTGAGCCAGAAGCTGGCTCGATGCCAGTGCAAAAACCGCCATTGCTATCAGTAATCGTTTTTTCATTGTGTTGCTCCTAAGCAAATTTCTCGTCTATCCGCGCCAGGTCACATGGTAGGTCCACCAGTGATCCGGCCTTTGTGCATTGGGATCAGGAGTCGGGTTGAAAGGACCGCCACCGTGGGTCTGTAACTTCGCCACCCGTGCCCGCCACGCGCGGTCCATGGTAGCCGCGTCCTGTATGCGATTGAGAGTCACTGGATAGACCACACCGTCGAGTCGCATCACTGCACGCTCGTCGTCTTCCACCTTGCTTGCCCAGTACTTGCGCTCACAGACCGAACAACTCAGGAACATTTCCCCAGATTCGGTGGCCATGCAATTGAGGTTAATAGAATGGGGTCGAATGCCATCATAGATTTGTAGCTGACACAGCGGCACATTGTTGACGAAGGACCAGTCAGCGACAGGATTCTCGGGTGACTCGCCGAACAGGAAACCCCCTGGCGTACGATCACAGGGGCAGACGGAGGAATAAATCAGAAACCCGACGATGCCGATAGCCACTAGCCCGCCCAGCGAACCCCCGATAATGACCTTTAATTTGGTGCTGCTGTCAGTTTCTTCGACTTCAGACATGAGCTGCCTCCTCGAGTGTTATTATTGCTTTCACAGGAAACCTGATTGCGCTCCGAGGTTACCGCATCTGGGTCAGAATCCAAATGCTTTTGCGAGTACTGGTCAAACCGATTCGATGAATCTTATTGTTACTGCAGCTTGCTCAGGCCTCGCCAACTTCCAGCGCAAATAGCTGCCGCAATATGTTGCGCCATTGGCTGTACTGTTCCTCCATGGTGCCGCTGAGCCCATGCACACTCTTGTTCAGTTCCAGTATGGCAGGCGCAATCTCCTGGTTAAACCCGTTGGCGAGTTCCAGAAATTCCTGTTCGTAGATTTTGCTCCAGCGAAAGCGGTTGTAGCGTTGAATAAAGGTGAGGGCATTGCTGGTGCTGCTGAACAATCTTTGGTCTGCTGGCTCGGATAATTGCGCGCTCTCGTCAATCTGGTCAAATGAGTAACGCCGCCAGACCAGATATGACGCTTCCATTTCCTCGTACAAGGCTTCGTAGTATTCATCCACGGTATCGATAAAGAGATGATGGCGGCGACGCATTTCGGCAACCCGGTCCAGCATGGGGTCATTGTCAGCCGGCAGGCTGTTCACCTGGAGCCTGCCCTCTTCGTTGCGGATTAAAGTGTGCCCGAAAGATTCCGGAGACAAATCGATGGCATACACCAGAGAAGAGACTTGTTTGATCGTGTTCAGCTCTGTCTCTGTCATTGCTTCTCGCACAGCCAGCAGGTCGTTGGCGATGCGCTCGTAGATATCTTCGAACGGCTCCTGGATGTCCTCATCCTGTAACTGACTGGCGGAGCGAAGCCTGGTGTTGTCAGGATAGTCGTTGCCAGAAGCCTCGTCGGCATAGACATCCTGTAGCCAGACTCGTCCGGTGCTGTCAGTAGCCTGTACTTCCAGCACGACGCGGTTGCCATCGGATTGATGAATGGTGGCATCAATAAACAGATCCACCGAGGGATCATTTTCCGGCAGCACTCTCACCGCTCCCCATTGATTGGATTGTTGCAGGATATTGCGCAGCAGAAAGGGCAGGTAGTGACGTTCATTGTCCCGAATTTCAGTAAACACCCAGTCACCATAAGTTTCAGAATCGGACTCGCGGTATTCATTGGCGAATACGCTGATGCCCACATCCAGCAACCTGACTTCTTCTGGTGTTGTTGTTGCCTGTTGTAGCTGGACAGATTGCACTGGTTCCAGATCGGGGAAGGGATTTTCAATGACAACTGCCTGTGTTGATGAACAGGCGGCAACAAGCAGAGTGGACGGCAACAAAAGCGTGAGTTTGAGAATTCGCATCTGGAGATCAGGCAGCGGATACGACATTTTACTGGTCCAGAGGAGTGCGCTGGCTACAAACTCGCCCACGGGAGACCGTGACGATGCAGTTCAGATCATCAGGTGCGTCGAAGCGATTGAATGCCTGGATGAGGTTGAACGGTGCGGAACCGCGACTGGACACACTGGTCACCATACGTAGCTGGTTGCCATCGGCTGCCACGGTAAATCGATGTTGAATGGAAAGGTCACCTGGTAAAGTAATCTGAAAAACCAGCTGCTGGTCATCCCAGCCACAGATCTCGGTGCCATGGGCACTGCTGAAGGTGGACATGGGCCCCCAGTCCACGCTGCAGATCAGGGGTGCTTCTCCCTGGCGCTCTATCCTTATCTGATCCCGGTCCTGGGTAATTTCCATGGTGGTCTGGCGACTGATGTACTCGGCCAATTGTGCCAGCTCCACGATATTGGCCCGGCTGCCGGATCTGCTGTTGAGATTGAGGTTGCCCAGGGAAACACGAGGCGAGGCGGGAGTACGAATCCCCGCCTGCTGCATCGCCGCCTGTTCCTGGCGGATGCGAAGCTGTCGGTTTAGCTCATCTTCCCAGGTGTCGCTGCGGGCGAAGTCTTTTTCCCAGGAGCCGGAAAAATCCAGGCGCAGAGGGGTGTCCAGATCCAGCAGTGGCAGGTCATCCTCTTCCCGTTCTACCTGGGCCAGGGCAAGGCTGGAGGCAAGCAGCAGGCCAGGCAGAATCAGGGACAGGAAACCGGGGTAAGATGATTGGTCAGTGCTCATAGAACCAGCTTGACTAAAAGGCGCATACTCAGCGGTTTAAGGGTGAATTATACGTGACTCGGAACCGTAGCCTTCGCTTTTCCGGCCACAGAGCGGTATGGGATACTTTAAACCAAAACACGATGAAATGCCTGACAGCGCGTAGACATCCCGTCTGATCGATCTTATGCTGATTGGCAAAGATTTAGTTGGTTAGGGATGTAGTTGGCCAGGTATATAGCTGAATAGGGCAGACAGAACTCACACAGAAGGAGGCACACCATGTCAAAAACACACAGACTGATTTGTCTGATGGTAGCGAGCGGGCTTCTCGTTCCCTCGTTGGCAGGAGCACAACAGGATTTCAGTAACGTCGAAATCATTCCCCACCACGTTGCCGGCAGTGTTTACTACCTGGAAGGAAGAGGTGGCAATATCGGGTTATCTATCGGTGAAGATGGTGTGGTCATGATCGATGACCAGTTCGCCCCACTGACTGACAAAATACTCGCTGCGATCCGTGAATTGAATGATGGTGAAATCCGTTTCGTCATTAATACCCATGTCCATGGTGACCACACCGGCGGCAATGAAAATCTCGGCAAGCTGGGCATCCTGATTCTCGCCAGAGATGAAGTCAGGGTGAGGTTGGAGGAACAGTCCCCGAAAGATGCACTGCCGGTATTAACCTACAGCGATGCCATCACGATTCACCTCAATGGAGAAGAAGTGTACGCGTTCCAGGTTCCACCCGCGCACACTGATGGAGACACCTTCATTCATTTTGTTGATTCGGACGTGGTCCACACGGGCGATGTATTTCGTACTACAGCCTTCCCTGTAATCGACACCAACAATGGCGGTACGCTGGAGGGAACTTTACAGGCTCTGGGACTGCTTATCGGAATGGCTGGACCTGATACCATCATTCTGCCTGGTCACGGCACTGCCTCCAATAGAATGGATGTGATGAGTTTTCGCGATATGATTCTGGATGTGGCGAATGCAGTGGAAGGCATGGTCGAATCCGGAATGAGTTATGAGCAGGTTGCTGCAGCCAATCCAACTGCTGCCTACAACAACCAGTACGGTGACCCCGATCGTTTCCTCCGTGCGCTATATACCGAGCTCGGTGGTGAATTGTAGGTGGTGAATTGAAGGTGGTGAACTATGGGCGATGAATTGTGAGTGGCGAGTTGAAAGGAACAAACCAGATGAGATACCTGGCGCTTTTCGCGGTACTGGTTTCTGTTGCTGTTGCGGGTAGTTCGCGGGCGGCGGAATCGTCGGATGTCGCCGAATTGGTCAATGCCCTGTGGTCAGACACGACAGGAGAGCCAGAAGCAGCGCAAGCCTTGTTGCAGGCCACTGCCGATCCCACGCAGTTGTACCAGTTGCTGCGCGAAGGGCCTGCTTACTCCGCCGATGTTCCGGTCGGCGAACAGGTCATGTCCCGAACCGCCGCAGACGGTACTGAATTTCCATTCATGGTTTACATACCCGAGGACTACGATCCACAACTCAGGCATCCCGTGGAGTTTATTCTCCATGGTGGGGTAAACCGGCCCAAGCCCTCGGCTGGGGATAATTTTTGGGAGCGTAGCCTGGAGCGGGTAGGCATGCCCGATCGCATCAGCGTGATTCCTGTGGCCTGGCCAGACCATTTCTGGTGGGCACATAACCAGGCGACGAACCTGCCGGCTATCCTCAAGGAGCTGAAGCGGAGCTATAACATCGACGAGAACCGGGTAACGCTCACCGGCATTTCCGATGGTGGCACTGGAGCCTACTTCTTTGCCTTCAAACAGCCCACCGAATGGGCCGCCTTCCTTCCCTATATAGGGCATCCGGGTGTGTTGCGAAATCCACAGAGTGGTGGCGGCTATCGATTGTATTTTGAAAACCTGATGGGCAAACCCCTGTTCATCGTCAATGGCGAAAATGACCGGCTCTATCCAGCGGCTTCGCTGGGCTCATTCATCGAGATACTCGAACAGGAAAATGTCGATCATATCTGGCGAGTGATTGAAGAAGGTGGTCACAACACCAACTGGATGCCTGAAGAGCGGGATGCCATTGAACAATTCAAGCTCGACAACCCACGGGACCCCCTGCCGGATCAGCTGCAGTGGGTGGCGGACCGTACCGATCGTTATAACCGAAATCATTGGGTGCGCATCGATGCCACGGATGAAGAGAACACACCCAGTCTGCTCAAGGTCGAACGGGTCGGGAATCGCATTGAAGTGGACGCGCGCGGAGTCAGCGAATTCACGCTGTTATTGAGCCCCGAGGAAATCGACTTCGATGAAGCAGTGGTTGTACAGATTAACGGTGAGCAAGGCTTCAATGACCTGGTGCCCCAGAGCAGCGAAACCTTGTTGCGCTGGGCACAATCTGATCTGGACCGGACCATGTTGTTTGCCGCGGAGCTCACCCTGTCCGTGGCAAACTGAGTTGGCTAAAGCAGTAGGAATAATGCTGACATCGAGCCCAATGGACCATGACAAGGGCTGTACATGATTACTGGCAAAAGTTAGCATTGCCCGGGCGTTATGGCAGTCAAGAATCTAACTCAAGAGTAGAAGACCGGTGAACAGAAAATTAAAACGCCAGCTCGATATCGGGCTTACGGCACTGGGTATTGGCATCATATTTTCGGCAGTGATCCTCGGCGCATCACTGGAAATCGAAGCGCAACTCCCCCTGGCACTTCTCGGTGTTCTATTGATGGAAGCTGGAGTCTGGGGCCTGTCCACCAAACTGTTTCCCAATGAGCGCCGTTATAGTTCCCTGCGATCTGAGGGCGACCGCATGATCGAGCTGATCAGGGAACTGAATCACGCAGCAATCAGCCAGTCTACCGGGCAGGAAGATGCCAAGCGTTTTCAGGCCACCTTGCAGGAAATGCATGACTCCGTGGTCAAGATGTCTGAGCTGGCCGCCAAGGAAGACGAAGGCGCTGCCAATCCCATGGCGCCACCGAAAGTCTAGCCAGTTCCTTCCTGCTCGATTCCAATCTTGCCTGCACTTGCTGATCCGCACGTGAATCTGGCAGCAATCATTCAGATGAGATTTCTCTCGCTTCCCAGTACACTCGGCTGATGGTTTCCGAATCACAGGCTGGACTGACTATCGCCCCGGAGCTCAAGCAGTTTGTCGACAACGAACTGTTGCCGGTGCTCGATCTCGACTCCGACAAATTCTGGCAAGACCTCGCCTCAATACTCAGCGAGTTCACGCCACGCAATGAAGCCCTGCTGTCCTACCGTGACAAGTTACAAGCACAAATTGATGACTGGCACCGTGAGCGGCGGAGTCAGGGCTTGCCCCATGATGCTGATAGCTACAAGCGTTTTCTTCATGACATTGGCTATCTGCACGGGCAAGCTGATAATTTTGAAATAAACACTACAAACGTAGATAGCGAAATCTCCCTGCAGGCAGGCCCCCAACTGGTCGTTCCAGTAAAGAACGCCCGCTTCGCGCTGAATGCAAGCAACGCCCGCTGGGGCAGCCTCTACGATGCCCTGTATGGCAGCGATGCCATCCCGGAAGAACCTGGCCTGGAACGCAGCGGATCCTACAATCCTGCCCGCGGCCAGAAGGTCATTGCCGCCGCCCGGGATTTCCTCGACACGGCCTGCCCGCTGCCAGGCGCCAGTCACGCCGACGTAGTCCGCTACACCATCAACAAGAATGCACTAAGTTGCGAGCTCACCTCCGGCAAGGTGGTGCAATTAAAGGACACCCAACAATTTGTAGGCTACCAGGGGCAGCCACAGGCCCCGGATTTACTGCTGTTGCGCAATAACAGGCTGCATCTGGAAATTCAGATCGACCCCGCTTCAGAGGTGGGTAGCACCGATCCGGCCGGAGTGAAGGACATCGTGCTGGAAGCGGCCATAACCACCATTCAGGACTGCGAAGACTCGGTGGCAGCCGTGGACGGGGAAGACAAGGTGGAGGTCTACCGCAACTGGCTCGGCCTGATCCAGGGAGACCTGGAAGAACGCTTTCAAAAAGGTGGTGCAGAGATGACCCGCCGCCTGCACCCCGATCGGGAATACCTGTCTCCCGAGGGTGAGCCTTTCACCCTGCCTGGCCGCAGCCTGATGCTGGTACGTAACGTGGGTCATCTCATGCGCAACCCGGCTATCACCGATGCTGATGGCAATGAGATTTTCGAAGGCATCATGGATGCAGTTATCACCGGTGCAATTGGGGCAATCGATGTCAGAGGCATCAATCAGCTACGCAACAGCAGAACCGGCAGTGTTTATATCGTGAAACCAAAAATGCATGGGCCCGAGGAGGTCAGGTTTACTTGTGAGCTGTTCTCTGCCGTAGAAACGATGTTAGGAATACCTGGGCTTAGTTTAAAAGTTGGCATTATGGATGAAGAGCGCAGGACTACTTTGACTTTAAGCAACTGTATCGAACAGGCTCGAGACAGGGTGGTGTTCATCAATACCGGTTTTCTCGACCGCACCGGGGATGAGATCCATACCAGCATGGAAGCCGGTCCCATGGTGGCCAAGACTGACATGAAGAGCAGCGCCTGGATTGCCGCATACGAAGACCATAATGTCGACGTTGGCCTGCGCTGTGGTTTTCGTGGCCGCGCGCAGATCGGCAAGGGCATGTGGGCCATGCCTGACCGCATGGCTGATATGTTGCAGCAAAAAATTGGTCACCCCAAAGCAGGGGCCAACACCGCCTGGGTGCCGTCACCCACCGCGGCGGTTTTACACGCCATGCACTATCACCAGGTGGATGTGGATTCGGTGCAACAGTCAATTGGCAAAAGAGAATTGGCCAGTCAGGACGACATTCTGCAAATACCGCTGCTGACCGACAAAACCAGTCTCACCGCAGAAAGAATTCAGTCAGAACTGGACAACAATGCCCAGGGAATCCTGGGCTATGTGGTGCGCTGGGTGGATCAGGGTATCGGCTGTTCCAAGGTGCCTGATATCAACAACATAGGCCTGATGGAAGACCGGGCTACTCTGCGGATCTCCTCACAACACATCGCCAACTGGCTGCATCACGGCATCTGCAGCGAGGATAGGGTGAAGGAAACCCTGTTGCGCATGGCTGCCGTGGTGGATGAGCAGAATGCTGCAGATCCTTTTTACCAGGCCATGGCGCCTGATCCGGAAAACTCCATCGCTTATCAGGCTGCCTGCGAGCTGGTATTCGCCGCCCGGGAGCAACCCAATGGCTACACCGAGCCAATACTGCACCGGGCCCGCCTGGCTCGAAAGGCCTAGCTAGTCGCCGATTAATGGCGGTTTGGGCGCGCGGGAGTGTACCCGGACCTGTTAATTTGTCATGATTGGCGGTTCCAATAAAAACAAAGTCCAATTTGGCAGAGGTATTCCATGGCAACAGCAGTTCGCCTCCTGGCTTTCATTGTTTCAATCAGCCTCGCTTCAAGCGCCTTCTCACAGCAAGGCAATGCCCGTGGTCGCATCGGCGAGAGCCCTTACAACATCATTTCCGGCTGGCACAAACCTTTTCAGGAAGAGGGTTTCGGCTTTGGCGGCAATTCCGGCCTTTGGGCTGAGTCCGAAGACCGCATCATCGTTGCCCAGCGTGGGGAGACAGTCCTGCCTTATCCGGTACCCGAGGATTTTCCTGGTTTTGCAGGGGCTCTCGGTATCAATGTGCTGACTGAAACCAACCGCCGCACCTGGCAGAACTGCCTCTACACCATGAATGCCGACGGCGAAGTCACGGAAATCTGGGATCACCTGGACTATCTCTGTGAGGGCTCCGACGGCCCCGGCCCCCACCGTATTCGTATCAGCCCCTACGATCCCGAGAGTCGCATCTGGCTGGTGAACGAAACGTTTCATCAGATCTATGTGATCGCCAACGATGGCAGCGAAGTGCTGGCCACTTACGGTGAAAAAGGCGTACCCGGCAATGATGAAACCCATTACGGTCGACCCCAGGACGTCGCGTTCTTGCCCGATGGCCGTATCCTGGTTGCCGACGGCCTCGACAATCACCGCGTCATTATTTACGACAACGACATGAACTACCTGGGTGAGTTTGGTGGTGAAGGCGATGGACCCGGTGAATTCAATACCATCCATTCCCTGGGCATTGGTCCGGAAGGTCGCATCTTTGTCACCGATCGCTCCGGTTTCGAAGTCAATCTGTTCCGCACCACCGATGATCCGGCAGTGATGGAATTCGAACGCTCTATTGGCTATCCCACTGGTATGCCCCTGGACATCATCGTTAATGAAAACGACTTCTGGATAACTGCCCTGCAACCCCTGCGATTTCTCAATTTCGATTTCGAAGGCAATCTCAAGTACACCTGGCTGGTTCCCCGGGAACTGCCCGATGGTTATCTCGAAGTGCATACTTTCACCGTTGACCCTGCTGGCAATCTGATCGGTGGCGACAACCAGTATGGTCGTTCGCAAAAGTTTGTTCCCAAGGCGGGAGCCGATCCTGAATTGTTGATTGAGCCACCCTGGCGCGCTCGCTAGACTCAATTTATTTCAGGAACAGGAGAGTAACTATGCAGCCAATGCGAACAGTCGTGGCAATGGTTGCAATAGTGGTTGCCAGTGCTTCACTGGCGCAATCTGATGCAACAAGGCTGAACAGGCTCATCGAGTTATTCGAAAACGATGAGCCGGCCTTCGGTGTGCTTTCCTTCGACTACTCTCTGGAAAACGCCCGCTCCATGGCCACATCGGGGCTGGATTTTCTGTTTATCGACATGGAACACGCGCCGTTCGAAATCGAACGACTGCGTACTTTTCTCCTGGGCATGACCAACAAGCGCAGTATTCAGGAGAAGGGCAACCTGCAACCGGATGTGGTTCCCCTGGTGCGTATTCCTGCGGCGGCAGGAGCTGAAGAAACCATTGCCCAGGTTAAACAGGTACTTGATGTAGGTGCCTTTGGCGTTTTCTTTCCTTCCATCGGCACAGCCGAACAGGCCGAGCTGGCAGTTCGCTCAACCCGTTATCCCCAGTACAACGACGCACCGGATTTTGAGCCAGAAGGGCTGCGTGGCCGCAATCCTTCCAATGCCGCCTGGTACTGGGGAGTGCGTGATTATCACGCCCGTGCCGACGTCTGGCCACTGGATCCCAACGGTGAGCTACTGGCCATCATGTTCATCGAATCACCGGAAGGTGTAGAAAACATCGGAGAAATCATCTCCGTGCCCGGTTTAGGTGGCATCTTTATCGGGCCATCCGATCTGGCCACTTCCATGGGCTATACCAGCCCCGCTGCCCCTGAAGTGGAGTCCGCCATTCAGACCGTGCTCGCCGCCTGTCTGGATCATGACGTACCCTGCGCCATTACCACCAACGCCCGCACGGTCGAAGACCGAATCGCCCAGGGCTTTCGCTTTGTGACTGTGGGTACCGACGGGGGTTTGTCGGCTGGAGCCAGCAATGCCCTGCGACTTGGGCGTGATGCGGCAGGTCGTTAATCGGCTAGCAGCCGGCGACCCAGTTCGGCAAGAAACGGGACGCCGATCTCTTCATATTCATACTGGTCATCGTTAAATACTCGATTGGCATTCACATGCACTGTGGCCGAGACGATGTACTCCCGGTTCTTTTCGGTATCCACGATATACGCACAGTCAGTCAGGTATCCGTAAGCAAAGCCCACCTTGTTGTATATTTTGAAGCGCTGGCCTATGGGTTCTGTACTGTCGCCGAATAGCAGAAACTTGACGTAGCTGTCGGGGTAAACAGTTTTGTCAAAGCCTGCTTCTTTAGGAAGCGTGCTCATGGCATTCAACACAAACTCACGATGCCCGGCTGTCAGATTGAAGCGTTCTGACTCCGCGAACGCATTGGGAAATACCAGGCGCTTCATGACACCATGCAAGCTGGACAGTGGCAGGTAATTCTTTTCAGAGAAATCGAAGGGCTGTTCTACCAGTTCACCTGCCTCTATATAGCCCCGACCTCTGCTCAAATCGTTCAACGACAAGGACTCGATTGGGCTATTGCTGATTGGGCCGACCGTGAAAGGGCTCCCGGAGGCGACAGAAAAGTGCAGTGCCTGGGTGTCGGTGCGATCGGACTCAGGGACAGAGAGCCGATGGGAAATTCTTGCGCTCAGGCCTTTTTCCCGCAGTCTTCGATTAATCTCGTCTTTGCCCAGAAATTCGAACAATCGGTTGTAAGCCTGATTGTCGCTGAGCACAAACAACTCGATAATCTCCCGCGTGAAGTTCGTGCCTTCCTCTTCATTCCCTACCCGAAATCGAGAGTAGCGGTTGATCTGCGGATACTCCTGTAATTTCTCCAACGCCAACAGGGCAACCGGAAGCTTGACGGTGCTTGCTGGATAAAAATACACACTGTCATCAAGCTGGAACTCGTAGTCCACAAAAAGAACATTGCCCTCTGAGTCGCGCTGAATTTCGCTGAACAATACCTGGACTTCATGTTGGGGAAGGTTTTTAACTACCGCTCTGATTGGTAGCGAATCACTGTCAAGTGCCTGTTGAACAGGGCTGGTGACACCACTGCCAGTTGTGGATGAGCAGGATACAAGCAGGGCAGAGCACAGTAACAGGGTGAGCTTCATTGAATATTGTCGTGTTCGTGTTACTTCTTCCCGGCTCTTGTAGCAAGGCCAGGACTCAAGCAGGACAGATGAATACTGGCTTGGTAGTATGGGTTATCCATGATCCGGTTGCAAAACGTCCGTAAGACTTATGACGGCGGTGCAAATTTTGCAGTCGCTGATACCTCGTTCCAGGTAGAAAAAGGTGAACTCCTTGGGCTCATCGGTGAATCTGGTTGCGGAAAAACCACTACCCTGAAAATGATCAATCGCCTCGAAGAACCCAGCGGCGGTGAAATTTATGTGGCGGATGAAAACGTACTGACTCAGCAGCCGGAGGCACTGCGCCGTAACATCGGCTATGTCTTTCAGGGCATTGGCCTGTTTCCCCATTACACGGTGGCAGAAAACGTCGCCGCCGTGCCCCATCTTTTGCAATGGCCAGAATCCCGAATTCAGGAACGCTGCCACAAGACACTGGATATGGTGGGGCTGCCTTACGATGACTATGGCTCTCGCATGCCCACACAGTTGTCCGGTGGTCAGCAACAACGTATCGGAGTCGCCAGAGCGCTTGCCGCTGAACCGGAAGTCCTGTTAATGGATGAGCCCTTTGGTGCGCTGGATCCCATTACCCGTGCTGAACTACAGGAAGAATTCAAACGCATTCAGAACGCGCTGGATCTCACCGTAATCATGGTTACCCATGACATGACCGAGGCGCTGTTAATGGCCGACCGCATTGCGGTAATGAAGAACGGCGAGGTTCTGCAAATTGGAACGCCATCGGAACTGCTCAATAGCCCGCAACATCCTTACGTCCAGGAAATTGTCGAGATGCCAAAACGCCGGGCAGACCGACTGGAGAGTTTGCTGGAAAAACCCCCAGGCAACGAACGCGGCGCAGGCGACCCAGCATGAGCGACAACCTCCGCGAACAGTTGCTGGTGTTGCCGGCCTATTTTCAGGGCCACCTGGTACTGACGCTGATCGCCATGGCTCTCGGCATTGTGGTTTCCATTCCGTTGGGTGTCTGGGCTTCCCAATCGGAACGGGTGAAGGGGCCGCTGCTTACTGTGGTGAGCATCATCCAGACCATTCCCAGTGTTGCCATCCTGGCCATGGCGGTGGCGGCATTGGGCGGCCAGATTGGATTGGTGCCCGCGATTAGCGCACTGGTGCTCTACAGCATGTTGCCGATTGTGCGTAACACCGTCACCGGCCTGGAAACTGTTCCTGCCGACGTGGTCGAGGCAGCACGGGGCATTGGCATGTCGTCCCGGCAAATTCTGGTCAAGGTTCGTATTCCCCTGGCCCTGCCTGTCATTATTGCCGGTATCCGCACTGCCGCGGTGTGGACTGTAGGTCTTGCAACCTTGTCCACGCTTGTTGGCGCCACCAGTTTTGGCAACTACATATTCACTGGCCTGCAGACACGCAACCTGCTGGCTGTCACTGTGGGCAGTATTGCCGCGGCAACAATGGCAATCGTCCTGGACGCCATGATTGGCGGCATGCAATGGCTGGCGGAGAATCGAAACCAGGACGTGGATTCAGCAAAGTATCGCCGCGTCAAAGCGGCAGTCATCAGTATCGCTGCACTCTGTGTCGGGGTGTCGGGATACACCCTGTTGCCCAATGAAGAAGTGGATTTCGTGGTTGGCGGCAAAGCCTTTACGGAGCAGTACATCATCGCCGGACTGGTCATGGCAGAGCTGCAGTCTGCGGGATTTAACGTGGAGCAGCGCGTAGGTATGGGCACCGAAGTGGTGTATGAAGCCACCGCCAACAACAATGTCGACGTTTATCTGGAGTATTCGGGCACCGTCTGGGCCAATATCCTGCAGCGAGATGGTAATCCTGGGAGAGAGCGAGTATTTGAAGAAGTCGTTAGCCATATTGAAGAGGTCGACAATATGGGCAACGTGGCACGTCTTGGCTTTCAAAACCTTTACGCACTGGCTATGCGAAAGGATCGGGCTGCCGAGCTGGGCGTTGAGTCAATCGGAGACCTGGCAGCAGTTGGACGTAATCTGGTTGCCGCCGGCGACCTGGAATTTTTTGGCCGACCGGAGTGGATTGCGGTGAGGGACAGCTACGGAATTGAGTTCCGGGAGCAGCTCACATTCGATACCACCTTGATGTACACAGCCGTGAATGAAGGGCAGGTTGATGTCATCTCGGCCTACACCACCGATGGTCGTGTTGCTGCTTTCGATCTATTGTTACTGGAAGACCCGCTGAATGCGCTGCCACCTTACGATGGTTTCCTCGCCGCATCCTCCCGGGCCATGGCAAACCCGAGGTTTGTGGAGATATTGTCAGGGCTGGAAAACCAGATCTCTGATGAGCTTATGCGTGAGGCCAATAAAATCGTGGATGTGGATGGTGGGACCGTGTCGGAGGCGGTGGCTTTCCTGCAGTCGCAGTTGAACTAGCACAGCTATATTCGTTTTTTGACGTCACTACCTGTTATGGCTGTCACACACCCGCAGGCACTTGGGCTTTTGCAATTGATTGCACGTGTTTTGCTTCCGGACTGCCACAAGCTCACTGGAAACTTCAGCTTACTCATTCAGGGTTGGATCGTCAGCGGCACTCCGTTGCTGCTGTAAACGAAAACATCTGTGCCTGGAATCGCGTAGGCAAAAAACACCGTGAGTGCAGCAGAAGTGACACCTACGCTTCCCGGTACCAGATTTTCGAATGCGATGAGCTCTTCCTGGGCGTTGAGCGCCCGGGGTGTTATGCTGGACTGCAAAGATTCCAGTGTGCCATCCCAGATCAGGTATTCGCCATTGCTGTCGCGGTAATAAAACTGCGTGCCGTTTACAGAAATCACAATATAGGTTTCGCCCACTACACCCTGGTGTTCACTGGGAATCTCCAGGGTGACCCGCACGTCGATGGCATCGTTGGCACTGAAGACGCTCACCGGCGTAGACAAGTCGCTGCTACGACTGGCGCCACCGTAGGCGATCAGATTAGATGAACCGGTAGCACTGGTAATGGGCAACACCCGGGATGCTCGTCTGTTGGCGATCTGAAAACGGGTATGATTCAGGGTGAAGACTGCATCTGCGCCCATCTCCAGATCTGTGCGCGAAACACCGCAGGGCATGCCGTTGCAGTCTGTGCTCTCGGGATTGGAAAACAGGGGCAGCTCTTCCGAGCCGGGATAGTCAACACTTCGTGCCATGATGGTATTGAAAGACCCGTCTATCCCATGCCCGAGAGCCCAGGGGAAAGTTCCTTCCGCACCGGCTTCCCGGTGTGAATGATCCAGACCATGATTGTGTCCCAGCTCATGGGCAAGCGTCAGATCATCACAGCCCGAGCCTCCTCCGGCTGGAAACCCATCGGTGTATTGCGTAACAAACAACTCGGGATTGGAGGAAGACTCGTGGTAAATCTCACCACTGAATCCGACACCGGGAACCGAACCCAGCCCACAGGCCGAATCACTCTGGAAAAAACCATCCATGAGCACCACGATGTCGGCACCAACAGCATCACGGGTTGCCGGCACAAAGCTGAAATCTCCCTCGCCATTGCGCAGCGCGGTAAAGCTGGTGTTGAGTGAGTTGTTTACGCTGTGATTGATTTGTCGATACAGTACCGGGCGAAAGCTGATGCCCACCCCGCTGTTGGCATAGTAAGCATTGGTGGTTTCCACCAGCTGATTGATTTTGGTTTCCGGAGATACGCTGCCGATATCGTCCACGAATTTTTGCGTGTACAGAAACATCAAATCGGTTTCGACGGTGCCATTGGCAGCAAACACCGAGGCGCTGCTATTGGCATTGGTACCAACCAGGTTTTCATTAAAATCCGATTGTCCGTCTCCATCAGAGTCACTTTGTGTGTCCATGGCCACGAACACAAAAGCATCATCTCGGACATGTTGGTCACTGAATACATCGCCAACGAAGGCCCCGCTGGCAATAAAGGGGTAGGAATTGCTGGTGAGTCGAACCGCGTAGTCGATTGAAGTGCTGGCACCGGAAGCAATATCGGGCAGGGAACAACTCAAGCTGAATTGCGAACCCAGTGTTGCTGTGGTGCACACACCAGAGCTGGAAACCAACTCTGAGTTATCGAGTACAAACAGCACATTGAGATTTTCACCGCTGAGCGTACCCGAGGTGTTGTTGGTCACCGCGATATTGATAGAAACCTGCTCACCCACCACCGCAACTTCGCTCGAGACTTCCTGCACGATAGTGACGTCATTACCGGACAGGGCCAGAATTGCTTTTGGTCCGCTCTGCTGTGGCGGGTTCCTGACTGGTATGCCGCCGTCATCAATAGGATTCAGGGTATTGCCGACCCCCTGGGTAAAGATAAAACCCAGGTAGCCCGAAGCGGATGTCTGTTCCGCTGCGACCGTATAACGAGCTGCGCCGGTATTGATGGTGGCGAGGACAGCGGCTTCGTTCACGGTCAGTGACAGTGAAGCCAGCCTGCCCCCGATGCGGGCAGTGCCATGCCAGCCCACATCCCCATTGAGATATTGACGATTGGAAAGTAACTCAAAAGCGATGAGTTCTGAAGGGCCCAGTTCCAGTACGACAGAGTCACCCACCTGTAAACGCGCAGTGTTGTTGGCGTCGATGGTGATTGCACGGCTATAGGAAACAGCTTCCGGTAAAAGGCTGCTGTTCGCTGCCGCACTCTGCCCGGCGTCCTGCCAGAACAACAACCGCTGTTGTGCCGAGAGAGAAGATGAAATCAACAGGCACAGAATGGTTAATAAGACTCTGACACCCTGGTTGATGCTTTTCATATTGCTTCCCTCATCTTGCAGTTGCAGGTCTTAAACCAGTTTCAGCCTGGCTTAATGGAGTAACCAGACTACTGACCGTAAATGGCTTCCCGAGCTGCTGCGTGAACTTGCAGGGAATACAGAATGTCATCGTTCTGAATCATGCCGATAAAGGCAATGTTTTCTTCTGGATCTATCCAGAACCAGGAGCCGGCAATTCCCCACCACCAGTGGGTACCTTTTGAAGCGCCGTTATAGGCGGCAGGATTGTCCACGATGGCAAAGCCGAGGCCGAATACATTACCCGGATAGAGCATGCCAATATTGTCCACCGCCTCAGGCAGTTGATTGCTGCGCATGTGCTCAACCGCCTCCTCGGAAAGAATTCTCTTGCCGTTGTATTCGCCTTTGTTCAGATGCATCTGCACGAACTTCATGTAATCGCCCGCAGTCGAGGTCAGGCCGCCACCACCGGACTCGAACTTGGGTGGGCTGGTGAAATTGAAGCCACCAGCGATGCCGGCGCGATCATCGGTGCGCGTGAGCGTGCCATCACCATTGGGCATATACTGCCTTGAAAGTCGATCGACACTGCCCGGCTGCACATAAAATCCAGTGTCGTGCATACCCAAAGGCTCGAACAGTCTCTGCTGCAGAAATTCACCGAAGCTCATCCCGGACAGCCGTTCTACCAGGTAACCCTGCACGTCCACCGAAATACTGTATACCCACTCGGTGCCAGGCTGATAGGCCAGCGGAATTTCCGCCAGGGCGGGCATGGATTCGGCCAGGGTGCTGCCGGTCAGGTTCATGATGCCGGCTTCGGCATAGGCCTCCGCCACCGGGCCATTGGACAGGGGCGGGGTGTAATGTAATCCGCCGGTGTGGCTCATTAACTCGCGGATGGTCATGGGATGGTTGGCGGGTTCAGTCACCCAGGACCCGTCTTCATTCTGGCCTGCAAACACCTGCATGCCAGCAAGTTCTGGCAGGTGTTGCTCCACGGGGTCGTCCAGTTGGAATTTGCCCTCGTCCCACAACATCATCAGCGCAGTGCCGGTAACTGGCTTGGTCATGGAGAAGATACGAAAGATGGTATCGGTCTCCATTGGCTCCTGGTCTTCAACGTTTTTATAGCCCAGCGCTTCATTGAGCAGCACTTCGCCGTCCTGGGCCACCATGACCACCGCACCCGACAGTCGTCCTTCATCGATGCGTGCCTGCAGGTCTGCAGTAACCGCATCCAGTTGAGCCTGCTCGATATCGGCAGTGGCAATGCTGGAGCTGAGTAGCCAGGTGATAACTGTAAAAGAAATGGACAATGCTTTTGTCAATTTCGGCGCATTTAATGTTCCCAATATTTCCATGACTCCCCCGGAGTAAAAACCTTGTTTGTTTAAGCAATGATTAATTGGCAGTCCTGCTATTAGAGCATTTAAAAGCGCACGGGAAAATGTCGCGGACCGGCACTGTGACAGGCCGCAAAGTGTCGCGGCCTGGCATCTCTGAAACGTCCTTGTTATAGCGGGAGCCACATAGTGGCTTGTCGCACTTTAATTGAGTGTTAGTGAGCTAATATTCACTCATCGATAATCCTACTGTTGAATATGTAATGCCGGGTAGAATGCTGGATTAAATGTGTAAGTGATAGCATTCTTGTTCTTTGCGATTCGAGTGTTCATAATTTCCATATTGTAGCCAACATCATAAATATACTGAGGTTCGTTGTCAGAATAACGAATTCCAAGAAAACCATAATAAAGTAAAAATTCAATAACTTGGTCGACTTGCTCAGGAGTTAAGCCATTAGCATCGAGAAGTATTCGTAAATCGTCACCCGTGAATTCACTACTCTCTCCTAAGAATTGATAAATTATCCTGCTCGCCTTGCTCTCGATATCAGTAAGCTCCTGGTCAGCATCGATTAACAAATCGTTTGAATACGCGTTTAAACCTTTAGTGATATCGTCTGCCTCGATCTTATCGTGCTGCATATTAACGGCGAAACCCTTACATGCGCCAAACAATTTAAGAAAATTTCTTGGACGCATCAGAGAGCGATCAATCATATACTGAGCCGTTTCTTCGCCATCAATGTGCGAAACACAAATTGTATTCCATACTTCATCAAAAGAGGTGTCGGGGGGAAAGTTATTTTGCACCAATCGCATACGCATCATTGATCGCAGCAAATCTGGATCACTCCAGTCCAAGTCTGCTCTTGTCTCCTTGCCAAAATCTGAGGTTTCATCCATTAGTAGTTGAAATACATCGTTTCGTATAAAGACTATGGTATGAAACTGGAGGCCGTCTTTGCTTAGCTGGCGTTGAATCTTCCTAGCCGCATCAATAAGGCATCTCAGAATTATTATATCTCCTGTTTCTGGTCCATAACTTGACCATCCTTTATCCAAATTGTCGAACAATAACCATACTTCACCTTTATGACGCAAGTATCCATATAATGCCTTCCGAAGCTCTAAGATGTTGCCGGCATGTAGTAGTTCAGTAATCTCGTCACCAGTTAGTTTTAATTTATCCCCTGTCCGAAATTTTGCTGCGAAATCTTGAGCAACAGAGCTGGACAGCGCTAAAAGCCTTTCAGAGAAGTCGCCTTCTGTATTATGTGAGCTTCCGGCATAGAGACGTTGGAGTTCTATATAACTGTCGTACAAAATGTGATCACGAACATGGCGATCACTGTCCTTTTTAAGCACTGTTCTGCAAATTTCTGCGTAAAGTAAATATTCCCACAGAGCGGTCACAAGATGATTTTTCGCTCCGGGTGTGAGGTAATTTAGCACTTCTTCCTTTAATTTCAGTAGTTGGTATCCTTCGGGCTTTAAGTCAACAACCACATTGTTTTTATCACTGCGCTTCTTGTTCCGCACTTGTGAAAAGAGAGCAGTTTTTCCTGTGCCTTTCCTGCCGACAACTAAATTTACTTCTCCGCGTAATGCGCGGTTGAACTCGTTTGTTTGTAAGTAGTAATCACCCAAGCTTTGAAGTTCGTTCTCGGCCATTGGATCACCAATACTAACTGTGCTTAGTAGATTGCCAACTGGAAGAGCCAGATTCTTAGTTTCTTGAATTCGTTCATATACAGTAAGTGAAAATTCATGAATGTACTCTTTTAAATCTTCAGGTCTGCTATATGATTTGACGAAATCACGAACGTCGAGAGGTGCTAATGGAGAGGCTTGGTCTTGGAGCAGTAAAGTTGGTATCTCAAGCCCCAAACTCAGACCAGTAATAAACGCTGACCGGATATTATGCACGTCTGAGTCTTTCATATCAGGTGAAAGTAACGGTACTACCACTCCATATGATGAGCTAACGTGAGAAATTGCATCTGGGGCAGAAAGTCGTGAAGCTTCTCCGGGAATAAAACTTCTATAGAATAGACGGGCCTTTTTGATCCTAGAAATGATGTTGCTCATGACACCGCCGCGTATTGGGGTTTCTAGGACATAAAGTGGTGTAGTCAAATTAGGCTTCGAAGTAGTATCTATAGGATGTAGATCCCTTATTCCTGAAATCAATTTGGAAAGCTGCTCTGCATTTGAATACGTCTCAAATCCTAATGTATCGAATATTCCTATTCTATTTATTAGGTCGTCTTCTGATTTGAATTCAGTTGACTTTGTAAGAAATATCCTGCGTCCTATTCCTATCGCATAACCAATTTCAAAGGTTACATTAAAGTTCATGCTTGTAATATCTGCGACTAGAACGTTCGCATTTTCTAATCCCGAAAAAATCGGAGCAGTCAATGGCCTCCCTGCAATATCACTTTCCTCCCAGGTCGCAAAGTGACACCAGCCAGACCTATTGGCTGCTTCAACTGCTTCTGAAATCACTTTTGTTAGTTGATGTGGGCTCGAAGCATATGCAAAAAAGCCTTCAATCTTTTCCATTATTTCCTCTGAGCTTGAATATTTCGCTGGTTTTCCAAGGTTCGTAATATTAGGGCGCAGTCAACCGCGCCCCCGTAGATTTTGTTTCTTGCAAACCAACCTCGAATTTTCCACGTAACTGTCTCATATGCCCATTAGCGCCCACCTTAATGTTGCATTTCTTACAGCAAATCTTTCAATTGCGTGGCTCTTAAGGCCGTCAATTCTTATCTTTCCGAGAATATTTTTTGTAGCCCTCTATAGACTGTGTGATGCATATCCCATTTGAAGTTCTAAAGAGAGATGATAGAGAGATATTGTATTTGTACACTTAGTGTGACTCTCCAAGGTTCTAAGCTAACAAAAATTTCGGATGCGATCCCCTTTAACTTTTGAAAGCCATATATTTCACTGAAAAAATCACTAGGCTCTGAATTCATCATGGCTCACTAACAGTCCATTCAGGCGACCCCAGCACCGGCTACGTTGACATACACTGAATAGAGAGACTGGCTGGCGGTCATAAACAGGCGGTTTCGTTTGGCACCCCCGAAACACACATTGGCGCAGACTTCAGGCAGGCGGATCACGCCGATGCTGTCGCCGTTTGGCGCCACGATCTGCACACCGGGTCGGGCACCGGCCCAGACATTGCCGTCAACATCGCAGCGGATTCCATCGGCAGAGGTGCGGTTTCCGGTGGTCGGATCCACCAGCTCAGCGAACACGCGGCCATTGCGTAATACAGAGCCGTCTACATCCCAAACTTTGATGTCCCTGCCTGCTCCGGTGTTCGCCACGTAGAGCAGGGAATAATCCGGCGAAAAGCAGAGCCCATTGGGTGCATCGATATCATCGGTGACGCGGGTAATTCGCCCATTGTTGCCATCCACTCGATATACCGATAATGGCAACTCCTGCTCTGCCTGATTGCCTTCATAGTTGCCGCGAATGCCGTAGGGTGGATCCGTGAACCAGATGCTGCCATCGGGATGCACCACTACATCGTTGGGAGAATTGAGTGGCACACCTTCAAAGTTGTCTGCAATGATCGTGGCGGTGCCATCGTACTCATAACGAACAACCCGGCGATTGCCATGCTGGCAGGAAAGCTGGCGTCCCTGGAAATCAAAGGTATTGCCATTGCTGTTGCCGGAGGGGCGGCGGAAAACAGTAACCCGGTTGTCATCTTCTATCCAGCGTAGCTGCTGGTTGTTGGGTATGTCGCTCCACACCAGGTATCGCCCCACACCATTCCAGGCGGGACCTTCTGCCCAGAGAGTGCCCACGTGGTGACGTTTGATCGGCGTGTTGAAAGGAATGTAGCGTTGAAAGCGCGGGTCAATGGCTACCATATCCGGGTCGGGATAACGCAGCGGGGTGTTCCCGGACCAGTCTCTCGGGGCTGCGGGAGCCAGGTCCTGCGCCAGTAGTGGGCCAGAGACCAGGGATGAAGCACCCAGCAGCATTGATGAAGCCAAAAAGTCACGACGTCGCATAGGGCACTCCTGGAGTTGTTGCTTGTGATGCATTCACCCCTGGCATGCTAATTGAGCACTGAAAACTTGTCGAGCCATTGCTGTCAGCACTGCCCGAAGGCAGGAGAACTAGGCCTGGGTAGGGACCAGTACCTTGCTGCTGTCCGCAGCGTCGAGGAAGGGGCCGTCGACACAGAGTCGCCGGCCATCGGGAGCGTCACAGGCACCGCAGATACCCACACCGCACTTGGTCAGGTAGTCGATGGCATTGTAAATCTGTTCGGGCGCACAATACTGGCGCTGAATTCTTTCCGCCGCATGGACCATGGGAGCGGGACCGCAATTATAAAAAACCAGTTGGTCCAGCTCGGCCTGGTTCATGCCCTGTAGTCGCTGCTCCAGTAATTCTGTGATGACACCATGATGGCCGCGGCTGCCGTCATCGGTTGCTATGTGCAATTTCGCAACTTCCGCGCTCTCTTCAACGAAATAGAGTCGCTCTGCGGTTCGGGCGCCGAAAAAGATTTCCGTATTGCCAAAATCCCGCGCCAACTGCCACACTGCTGCCAGGCCAGTGCCACCAGCTACGGCCATAATTCTGGAGCCTTCTGGAGGTGCTACGGGGGTGCCATGAGGGCCGCGTATATAACATTCGATACCGGGTTCTACTGTCATCAGGGCATCGGTAAACTGGCCCAGGTTGATGATTGCCAGTTGAAAGGGATCGTCCGTCAAAGCTGAAAATGGCTTTTCACCCAGTCCCGGGATCCACAGGAATACAAACTGCCCTGCCTTGATATCGATCTTGCGATCGAAGGTGAGAATACAGATATCGTCTGTTACGCGTTTATTGGCTACCAGATTGACTGGCCGGAAGCTCATGTCGATGTCATATCGCACCAGCGCTTCTGCGTTTTCTGTACCGGCAACCAGATCGCTGCTCAGGGTCTTGAAGTAGTCTGCGATCTCGTTGGTGGTCATACCGATAAGTGCAGAACCGACGCCGATGATACTGGCGCCGGCCTGTTGAAAGGCTCGCACATTGGCTGCACTGCTGATGCCACCACAGGCGATGATCGGGCAGTCCACGGCCTGGTGAATTTCCTGTACACATTCCAGTGCCCGGTCCAGTACGTCCTTGCCCGAAACACCACCTACCTCGTTGCTGAGAATGGCATGTCCGTGGGCGTCATAACGCTCGGGTCCCATGGTGTTGATTGCACAGATACCGTCAGCACCACCTTCCACTGCGGCCCTGGCGATCTCGGCCACGCTGGGCACATTGGGCGTGAGCTTGGCGATAACCGGAATATCGACTGCTGCTTTGACTGCGCTGACGATTTCCTTCACCAGCTCGGGATCCTGCCCCATGGCCATGCCATAGCCTTTGGCGTGGGGGCAGGACAGGTTCAGCTCCAGCCCGTCGCCATGGGGCGCCAGCTTTGTGGCCACCTCCACATATTCCTGCACGCTGCCGCCAAATATGGAGATCAGCAGGAACCGGTCTGCCGGCACATTGAGGCCAGCCAGTAACTCGGCAGAGCGCTCGGCACCCGGATTGGTCAGGCCAACGGCATTGGTGAAACTGCCGGGTTCATATTGGGTCAGAATGGGTTCGCGATAACCGAGTCGGGGCTCTGGGCCGATACTCTTGGTGGTCAGTACTCCCACCTCGGGCATGGTGTCGAACACCCGTTGGATGATATTGGCGGAGCAGGTAACGATACCGGAGGGTACGGTGAAGGGGCCGGAGAGGGTTTTACCCAGGAACTCGATTTTCAAGAGAGAATGCTGCTCGCGCTTGTGGTCTTTATTCGATGAGAATTAACTCAAATTCGCGCGCATTATAACCGAATCAATTCCCCGATGCTGGCTCAAACCTGAGCCAGCATCGAAGTTTTGTTGTTGAAATACCTAGAGTGGAACGAAAGCCAGCGCGTAGTTGCTGTTGAGGGGTATTACCAGCTGGTTCTGCACAGAGTCGTAGCACATGGAGGCTGCGCTGGGGATGCCAGAAGCAATGATCTCCGCTTCCTGGCCAGGCCGGATGCGGGACACGCTGCCATAGCGCACACTGCTCACGTACTTGGTGCCATCTTCCAGCACCACCACGCCATCATTACCGCCTTCAACCGCCCGCTCGGTGCGCACGATCTCTCCGTCGGTGTTGTAAGTAATAACCGCGTTGTCGCCCACGTTCACCACCACCACATTGCCTTCGGTGTCTATGGCAACGCCATTGGGAGCTGCCAGCGGCGCCCCTTCGGCAAAGACCGAAACCTCGTCGTCCGCAGTGATCTTGTAAATCACTTCAGGATTGCGAGTGTTGGAGGCGTACACGGTGCCGTCGTCGGCCACTGCGATTCCATTGAGGATCGTGGAGCCCGGTACTGGAACCGATTTCAGGGGACGGCCGGTACGCAGATCGAAAGATCGAATGTGACCCGTATCAACGGTGTACAGCACGCCATTGCTGATGGCACTGCCCAGAGGATGGTGCAGCTCCAGGCCGTCACGGGTAACACCAATCCACTTGGGCGTGTGCACAGAGCCGTCGGGGTTAATCAGGGAAACATAGCCGTCGTTCTCGGTGCCATCACCACGCTCACCATTGTTCATGGCAAGAATCAGGTTTCTCTCGGGGTCGAAAGTGCAGGACTCGGAAAAATGGAAGCTGCCATAAACTTTGACATTGGACGACATGGGTACCCGAACGCCCTGTTCATTCACAGAACCAATAGGCTCTCCGGTTTGGAATTCCTGCCCAAAGCTTGTCATGGAAAACATGGCCAGCAGCAGCGTTACCGGAGTCATCAGCAATGCGCGGGACAGCGAAAACGTCGTAGCGTGTCTTGATATGATCATGGTGCGTTGAATCCTCTTTACTGTTTCAGTGAGATTGAAGTGTTGTTCAATTCTGGTGACGTAAAACCAGCGGGCATTGTAATGCCTGCATTGCTCAGGGAAAGGCGTTTGCGATGAATCTCCAAATACCGAGACTTAGTAGCCCCGGTATTAGTCAGAGAGTCCCTAGACCAACTCCCGCAGCGCAGGTTTGGTCACTTTGCCCATGGCATTTCGTGGCAGGGCATCGACTATCTTGATGGACTTGGGAATCTTGTAGGAAGACATCTTGCCATCACACCAGGCTTTGAGGTCTTCATACTCCATTGATGCCCCCCCTTTGAGACCAATGAATGCAGTGACTGCTTCGCCCCAGGTGTCATCTTCGACGCCGATAACCGCGACTTCCAGAATGTCTTCGTGGGTCAACAGGACGCCTTCTATTTCCAGCGCGGACAGCTTGTAGCCACCGGACTTGATGATATCCACCGATGAGCGACCCATGATTCGGTAGTAACCGTCTTCTACTACCGCGACATCTCCGGTACAGAACCAGCCGTCTTTGAATGACTCCGCAGTGGCTTCCGGATTGTCCCAGTACTCCAGGAACACATTGTCGCCCTTGATGCGTATCTCACCAGGCAGGGCTTCTTCCGAGATGATTTCATCGTATTCGTCAAACAGTTGCACCTCGACACCAGGCAGGGGTTGGCCCACATACCCAGCACGGCGTTCACCGTTGTAGGGATTGGAGATGCCCATGCCAATCTCGGTCATACCGTAACGTTCCAGTAACACCTGCCCGGTCAAATCCTGCCACTGGTTGAACAGTTTTACCGGGCATGCGGCGGACCCGGAGATGTTCAGCCGCATTGCCTTGAATCCATCACAAATTTTCTGCACTTCTTCATTGTCAATCGTGTCGAAGTACTGAATCAGCTTGACATAAATGGTGGGAACTGCCATGAACACATTATAGGTGCCAGCTGTCACTTCTTTTGTTATTCGTGGTATGTCGAACCGGGGGAACAGATGAACGGTAGCGCCTGCCCACAGGCCGCAACTCAGAATATTGATAATCCCGTGAATATGATGCAGTGGCAGAAACAATGGAATGACATCGTCGCCGGACCATTCCCAGGCGTCGATCAATGTGGTGATTTGCGCCACGATGGTCTTGTGAGTGCTGACCACACCCTTGGGCTTATTGGTGGTTCCACTGGTGAACAGCATCATCGCCCGTCGAGACTCTTCAATCTCTGGCAGCTTACCCGCATTTTCCGCCAGCACTTCGGAGACCGATAGCAACTCAATGTTTAGAGAGTCACAAAGTTCGCGCAGGGACTCCTGATACATATCATTGGCAATCATGCGGGTCACGCTGGCACAGCTGAGATAGTGATCCAGCTCTGATACGGCGGAGGCCACATTGAGTGGTACCGCAATGCCACCAGCCCGCCACACACCATGCATGACCGTCACATAGTCCAGTGAGGCGGGAATGAAGAAGGCGATGCGCTCCTCTTCCAGGTCAAACTTGTCGCCGAGCAAACCGGTCGCGAACTTGTCGATACGATCGTTCACCTCGGCGTAAGTGTAGGAAGCATCTTCCTCGACCAGCGCGACTTCGTTGTTGCCGTTCTTTAAATGGGGGAATGCGTTAACTGCCATGGGATTCCTGGATTCTGTAAAAGTTCTAGATAATGCTGCGGCCTAAAACATGCCGCTCACAATGAAAAATAGGATAGATGGGCCCAGCAGGCAACCGACTCCGGTATAGAAGGTTGCAGTCATGGCGCCATAGGGAACGAGTTTGGGGTCGGTCGCCGCAAGACCGGCTGCCACGCCGGAAGTGGTTCCCATCAGGCCACCAAACACCATGGCCGATTGCGGATTGTCCAGACCAATAAAGCGTGCCACCAGTGGTGTACCAATCATAACCAGAATGGACTTTACCAACCCGGCGGCGACGCTCAGGGTGATGACCTCTCCGCTGGCTCCGATAGCTTCGCCTGTTACCGGACCAACGATATAGGTCACGGCACCTGCACCGATCGTGGTGATTTCTGCCGGATCGGTGTAGCCAAACATCACAGCGATGGCAGCGCCAACTATGAAAGACACAATCACCCCGGCGAATATAGAGACCACCCCGGCGACGCCAGCTTTCTTCAGCTCGCTCAGGTGAACGCCGAAAGCGGTGGCGACGATGGCGAAGTCCCGCATCATGCCGCCGCCCATCAAACCGATTCCGCTAAGCAGGGCGACATCAGCCACTCCCGTGCTGCCGCCGGTGGCAACACCGCCGAAATAGGCCGCCAGCAAGCCAAGTGCGATTGCGATGGCGGAGCCGTGGATGCGTCCCTGGGTGAGGGTATTGGCCAGAAAATAGGAAATCCAGATAGTCACACCTACTACTGCGAATGCGACAATCAGGTTGTTGCGGACAAAGACGGTTTCGAGGATTTCCATTACTTGATCTCCTCGGTTTCACGAACGACCGGAGCCTTGCCCAGTTTGCTGAGCACTGGCACCAGGGCAAAGCTCACCACCACTGCTGCCACCCCTGCCAGTAACGCCAACATGCCACCATCGACTGCCGCCGCCACATTCTGCCGCGCCGCCATGGCAACCACGATGGGTATATACATGGCACTCCAGAACTTGATGCCATCGCCGGATGCACCCTCGGTCAGGGTTTTAAACTTCTCGGAGTTGCTGGCAAACACCAGAAACAGCATGGCGATGCCCACGCCGCCCACGTTGGCTTCCACTTGCAGCAGCACGCCAAGCGCTTCACCGATAACCATGCCAGCAATCAGGCACACCGAGAGCAGGGCAACACCGTAAACAATCATGAGAATTCCTTTTTCTACTTATTATGTTCGTTTCTTAATGCTATTCGCCCCGTGATTACTGGGCTGGGTCGAATCGGATGCCCGATGATATGACGCCACCCGGTGGCAGCGCAATTTACCCTTGCCGGGATACGTTGCACGTTGTCGCGCTGGTCAGGCAAATAGCACCAGCAAGGCACCAAAGGCCAGGATGGCCGTACCCATAACAGAAGAATAGATGACGCAGGCAGTGCCAAACAGCACAGCCGTAGTCAACCATCCTGCCTGAAAATAGTTCTTCAGACTGAGGTACAGGTAGATAAAAATCCAGAACACCAACGCGGAGCGCAGCCATCCAGCGGGATAGCTGATGGCTGTGATGTCGATGTTCTCCAGCACCCCTACCAGAAAAATAATAAACATCATCAGCAGCAGGTAGGCGTGGTTGTGCAGGGTCAGGACCAGATGCTCCACATAGTAGCGCCTGCTCAACAACCATAGAACCTGCTGTATCAGGGCAAGTACTGGCACCATCAGCAGGATGAAGAAGGTGATGTATTCCAGCGAGTTAACGAAGAACTCTTCCGGATCCGCCATGATCTCCTCGGCATTGGAGCGTAGCTGGGCACTCAGCACGATCTGCAGATTCTGGTTGGTATCTGCAGCCAGAAAGGGAAACTCCAGATTCTCCAGCAGGGCCACAGCCGCTTCGATTCCCGCTGCCACATCTTCAGATCCATTCACCACCACGGCACCAGGAATATCGGCAGCGGCTGGACCAGGGGGTGGTTCCTGCTCCTGCGCGGGGATTTCACCTGCAGCCTCGTCCAGAGCGCTCTGCATGGATTGCACGGTATTGAACAGGGAAACCGACAGGAAGAATGAGATGCTGACCACCAGGAACAGGCGCAGGGGCGGCGTATATTTCACCCGCTTGCCGGAGAAGTATTCCAGGGTGAGAAAGCCAGGCCGGGTCAGCAGGTAACCGACAGTGCGGTAGGCCCGACCGTCGAGCTCCAGCACCACCCGCAGCAGTTCCTTCAGGAATGACAGAACCGGGCGCTTGACCTCACGCACCGGTTGGCCGCAATGGGCACAGAAGTCCGCCTGCAGGGGGGCATTACAGTTCAGGCAGCAGGAAGAATAGGCCTGGTTGCCTGTGGTAGTGAGTTCGCTGGTTTCAGCCATGGAAACGGGTTCCAGCCACAAGATTCGGTCTATGTGAGCATGGATAAACGTTTAAGGGAAGTGAGGGCCCCGACCCACTGCCCGGACACGCGAGCCGGACAGGGGCGGGGATCTCAAGGAGGGCCCGGGCGCTGATTAAGAGGTGTGGAGGGGTGGCGCCCGGACTGATGCAATACGACATTTGATCACTATGCTGTGTTGCGAGAGCCACATTACCACTACATATAGTGAATTACAAGCAGTGACACGCAGATCTGACAGGCCCGTATAAACACACCTGGCAGGGGCGATTGAGCATATAGTAAAGTAATCGCTTTACTAAATAGTCGAATATTAGTTGGGTTTGGATTAGGAGTTTCAGCCTGACCAACAAGCTGCCTCCGCTGTTGGCTTCCGGTCTATTCTTCGCTTGTTGATGTAGGTCAATACCGCAGATCCGGGACCGTGATTTCATGGACTCAAGCTAAGCAACCGGCAGTTTCAGGTCCGATTGAGACTAAGGGTGATAGCGATAGCTTCTCAAGCAGGGATGGGGCTGTTCCTTGAAGACATGTGCTTCAACGGGCAGCCCCATTTTTTTGTCACATTCTTGCTCTGACCTTGTCATACCTGTTCTGCACTGCAGCCGCCAGTTTTCCCAGTTCGCTGGATGAATTTTCCATAGATTGAAATAATCCCGCTGCAATTGGGTCTTGTTGCATAGACCAATTGTGAGGGGAACATCATGGACCGCAGCAAAATCATGCACTACTTGCCCTGGGCTCTGGCAGTGTTCATTGCCATCGTGTTCGTGCAATCCCTGTTTTTCAAGTTCACCAACTCTTTCGAGACCCAGCACATTTTCGGCACCATAGCTGACTGGATGGCGGGAATCGGATTTCTGGAATTTGCTGCAGCCGGATTCGCAGCCTATGGCGGCTACACCGTGGGTACTGTGGAGCTAATTGCCTCGCTGTTGTTGTTGGCAAGAAAAACACAATTGTTCGGAGCTGCACTGGCATTTGCGGTAATCTCCGGCGCCATCTTCTTCCACCTGTTTACGCCCCTCGGTGTGAGCGTGGTAATCAATGAATCTGGCGAGCGCGATGGTGGTCAGTTATTCGCCATGGCAGTGCTGGTCTGGCTCTCATCCATAGCCATTGTGTGGTTGCGACGTGAAGATCTGCAAATATCGAATACGCCCGCTTCCAGTACTGTAAACCCATAGGAGGAAAGTGATGATATATCCCTTACAGCAAGCAGGGAAAGCTATACTCGCATTGTATCTAGTGATCTTTGCCTCCGTAGCCAGCGCGGACATTGACGCGATCTACACCGGATTTTTTAGCAGTGAAGCACTGCGTGGCTACGATACGGTTGCCTATTTCACTCAAGGCAAGCCGGTTGAAGGTTCTGATGACTATACCTACGACTACATGGGTGCCGAATGGAAATTCAGCACAGCCGAACATCTTGCCATGTTCAAGGCAGACCCGGAAAAGTACGCGCCTCAATACGGGGGCTATTGTGCCTGGGCCATGGCCAATGGTGACACTGCCAGTGCCGAGCCGGACCTGTGGACCATCCATGAAGGAAAGCTTTATCTGAATTACAGCCGCAGCGTTAACGAACGCTGGAAGGCAGACATGCTGAACTTTATCGAGCAGGCCGATGCCGAGTGGCCGAAATTTGAAAAAGAATACTAGCGAGAGTCAGCAAATCTCATCCAGCCGATACTAATCGCGAAGAAACGCAGGGACGCATTCTTTCGCTCGCCAGTCAAAACTCCAGCGACCCGGGAACACAATCCGGATACAGGCCACGTGCTTGCGCTTCTTCACGCAGTGCCTGTGCCTGATCCATCATTGACCGCAAATCGGCCATGCGTGTGTCCGGAGAAGGGTGAGTGGACAGGAACTCCGGCCGCCTGGGCCCGCCTTCTGCAGACATGTTCTCCCACAGGGCAATGCTTTGCTCCGGATCGAAACCAGCCCTGGCCATCAACAGGATGCCGATGGTATCGGC
Organism: Gammaproteobacteria bacterium; assembly: GCA_040218615.1. GTDB lineage: Bacteria > Pseudomonadota > Gammaproteobacteria > Pseudomonadales > Pseudohongiellaceae > UBA9145. The sequence continues at coordinate 217,788 of JAVJRC010000014.1, read as the reverse complement.
CTCGCTTTCCTGGGTGCGGCTGAATGGCAAGAACAGGCCCAGTTGCGAGCCATAGTCGATGGCCTCGAGGGTGGTATCGGAGGCGCCAAGTATGCGTGCAGTCACCAGCCCCACACTACGAATCGTAGATTGACTCGCTCGTTCATTGGAATGGTTGGCCAACACATGTCCGACTTCGTGTGCCATTACAGCGGCGAGCTGGTGCTGGTTGTACGCGACATTCAACAAACCGTTGTAGACGCCGATCTTGCCTCCGGGCAAGGCAAAGGCATTGGCCTGCTCGTCGTCAAAGACAGTCACCTCCCAATTCGCTGTAGACCTCTGTGACTCGTCCAGTGCTCCGACTATATAGTCGGTCACACACTGAACATAGGTGATTTCGCTCTGGTGGGGAGTGACCGGCATTTCCTGCTGCATCTCCCGGTAGGCTTGCTCTCCCTGTCGGGCCATTTCAGACTCGGAATACAAAACCACCTGGCGGCGATTGGTGGGGGAGGTAGTGCAGCCAGCTATCAAAATGGCAATGCAAATAGCGATTACTTGGCGGTGCATAATTTCACTTCAAATTTTTCGATGTCTTTCATGCGCTAACATGGTCACGCAACCCATAACAGCAGAGTTTAAGACTCTGCTTGCCTAGTATGGCCTAATTTCTAAATGCTTGAAAATCTAACCCACTGAGCAAGAATGGATTCAGTAGTCGCAGTTCTCGGGCTCCAACTGGGTTCTGACTTCATCGCCGAATTCGTTGTGAGCGATTTCGAAGCAGTTGCCCTGGAGGTCCCGAAGGAGCCTGCGTCCGGATCCCGTGCCAACCTGGGTGCCAGCTTGTGACCTGCCCACATAGATGACATTGCCAGCGGGCCGGTTTGCAGGGCGAGAGCGGTACACCACCTTGGGCGAGGCTCGGTATTCGTTGTAGCTGCGGAAGCTACTGCTGATCAGCGAGCCTAATACGATGCCGCCGATGAGATCACCAGAATCGTACCGGCGATGGCGGTAGGGGCCAAAACCTCGCCGACCCCAGCCTCTGCCGTAATAGCCATTGCCATAGTAGATATTGACGTAGTTGTCCCGTCGGCCCCAGCCTCCCCAACGGTTGTAGCCGCGATTGAAGTGGCGATTGTAGCCATAGGACCGGTTTCTGCCCCAACTATTAAAGGCCTGCTTTCCGTAAGGCCCGTAGAACGCACCATAGCGGTGGTCCGCATGGGCCGACTGGCTCAGCAAAACTGCGGCGGTCAGGGACAGAAACAAGGCAATCTTCTTCATAACTCGTACCTGCTTCACTGGTAATCACTTCAAAATACACCTGGCTGCCATTATGAGCATAATGACCCCGTCTGAACACAGACTGAACACCCCTTTTAAAGGACACCCATTTAACTCAAACCGCTGCAGGCTTTGCTGGCTCTGGGTTTGAGAGGACTCGAATTGAAATCGAAGGCTCAAATCCGGGTGGTAATTAAATGGGTGTCCATTAAATGAGGGTCTGATTTCAGGTGTCGGGGCAGGTGGGATGGGCCTTGATAGGCGGTGCACTTGAGTTTGCTGGGGATGGTCCCACTATATAGGGAGTACGGCTGCCCTCGACGATGATGTCGCGGGCGATTGATAACAGGAGGCAACGTGGCTGAGACACGACGGGAATTACAGGAAGTGCTGGTGGCACAGGCTGCCAGTGATGGTGACGGCGTTAAGTTGAAAAGGGTATTTGGTGGCAATGATCTGGCCAGGTTTGACCCTTTCCTGATGCTGGATGAGTTTGGCTCGGAAGAGGCTGCAGATTATATTGGTGGATTCCCCTCTCACCCCCATCGAGGGTTTGAAACGGTCACTTATATGCTCGAAGGCTATATGGAGCATCGTGACCATATGGACAACGTCGGCAAGCTCGGCCCTGGCGACGTGCAATGGATGAAAGCCGGGTCAGGTGTCATTCATTCGGAGATGCCCCAGCAGGAAGAGGGGCGGATGCGGGGCTTCCAGCTTTGGGTAAACCTTGCTGCCGAGGAGAAAATGACTACAGCCTCCTATCAGGATATAAAGTCAGAAGACATACCGGTATACCAGCAGGACGGGCTGGAAATCAAAGCCATCGCCGGCGAACTGCAAGTCAACGGTCAGGCAGTGCCGGGATCTGTTCAGGGTTTGACGACCGAACCAGGTTATCTTGATCTGTGTTTCTCGAAAGATCAGGAAATACAGGTGTCGATACCCGATGGGCATAACGTTCTGGTCTATAGCTATGAAGGAGAGGCGAAGCTGTCTGGCAGTGATTACACTCTCGTCGCCGGAAAACTGGGCCGACTTTCTCACCAGGGTGAGCTGCAATTGTCAGCCACTGCAGGTACACGCTTGCTGGTGATCAGTGGCAAGCCGCTCGAAGAGCCCATCGTGCATTACGGGCCATTCGTCATGAACTCTATGCAGGAGATTCAGCAGGCGGTAGAGGATTATTCTGCGGGACGCCTCACCTCTTAAAAGTAACAGGCACAGTCTTTGGCCTGGTTAAGGCCTCTGCATTGGAGCAGGGGCCTGCACCGCTACATAGTCAAACTAAAGAGCCAGGCGCAATCCTTCATAAGCGATGTTGAATCCCTGTTCACGCACATAGCGACTCTCATCGCTGTCTTCCCGCAGCAGTGGATTGGTGTGGTTGAAGTGAATAAACCACACCTTGTTCTTCTGTGATTCGTCCAGTTCCGAAAACAAGGTCATGCTCTCGCTCACAAACGGGTGCGGAATCCGGGACATGTCCCGGTTGCCCAGTTCGCCATCGGCATAGAAGGTGGCATCCAGCAGGGCGTAGTCCACAGTCTGAATCAGTTCGCTGATGTCTGTGCTCCAGTCACCCCATTTGTTGATGTCCGGAATGAACAGGGCCGACTTTTGCGGGCCTTCTATTCGAAAGCCCACGGTTTCCGAATACTCGTCCCGGTGAGGCACCAGAAAAGGCGTGACATCGATGCCCGGCAGGTTTACCCGTGCCCCATCCGCCAGTGGCTGCAGGGCAATATTGTTGAGCTCAACCAACTGACTCCAGGGGCCATTGGCTCTGAGGAAGCTGCTCATACGGGGCATTGCGTACACGGGTATCCCGGAGGCACCCATGGCTTCCCTGCCCAGAAACATCAGTCCCGTGTAGTGCCCAATATGGGCATGGGTCAGAAAAACACCTCCCAGTTCAGAGCCGTTATCCTGGCGCAGCGCATAGAGTTGTTCGGGCAGGTTGGGCGTGGCATCAAACAGGTAATTGGCCTGGCTTGCGGGTACAACTACTGCGATCGAGGTTGCACCGCGACGGGCATCGCTGTCTTCCCAACCAGGCAGGCAGTGGGGCGCATAACAACCAGCTTGTGGATAACCAGCGTCCTGGGCAACTCCCAGCACATACAAGTAGGGAGTCTGCTCCTGTGCATGCAGCAGTACAGGGCTGACACCAAGGATCAGTGCCAGAAACCATGTCAGCCGACGCAACATTCTCATGTCCTAGTTTACCGGAGGTTCTTTCGGTGTTTTCTCTTCCGTGGCCGGATCGAGAACCTGCTGGAATTCTTCGATATGCACCTGGGCTGTAGCTGGGCGCTGCACTGCGGCGATGTGAAACAGGGCTTCGCCCTCATTGACCAGGGGCAAATTGGTTTTGCCAATAACAATACCCTCATAGGGAGCTACGGCTTGTTGTTCCTGCTCCCCGAAAGGATCGGCCACAACTCCCAGCACCTCGTCTTTGGCTACTCGCGATCCCAGGGGCTTGATCAGACGCACGATGCCACTCTGTGGAGCACGTATCCAGGTGCTCTCTGTTGCCACGAAGGTCTGGGCAGGCTTCTTGGCACCTTTGATGGCGGGAAGCATGCCCAGCTTGCGCATCACCGACATCACCCCGCGAACGCCAGCCCGAATCGCGACTTCGTTAAAACGCAGTGCTTCGCCGGCTTCATACACAATGACATTGACTCCCATCTGCTCCACTGACTTGCGCAGGGATGCGTCGATGATTTCACTGTTGAGAATTACCGGTGAGCCGAATGACCTGGCCATGCTCTCGGTAATCTCATCATCAAGCACCGCGCGCACATGGGGAAAATTTTCCCGGTGAATCGCAGCCGTGTGCAGGTCTATGCCGTGGGTACAATTAGCAACGATCTCGTTCAGAAACAGGTTTGCCAGCCGGGCTGCAAGTGAACCACGCTCCGAGCCAGGAAAAGATCGGTTCAGATCCCGGCGGTCGGGCAGGTAGCGGGATTGATTGATGAAGCCATAGATATTGACCACCGGTACCGCAACGAGCGTGCCTCGAAGGCGCTTCAAACTTCGCTGATTCAATACACGACGAATAATTTCCACGCCATTGATCTCATCTCCGTGTATGGCACCCGAGAGAAACAACCGCGGGCCGGGTTTCTTGCCGCGTATAACCTGCACGGGCATGTTCAGTTGAGTGTGGGTGTAGAGGCTGGGAACCGGTAATTCCAGAGTCTTGCGTTGACCGGGCGAGATTTCTGAGCCTCCAATAATTAGCGGAGACTTGTCTTGATCATTAGCTGGCAAAGTGTTTACTCATCAGGTTAATAAAGGGCTTCCAAGCACCCTATTTACAGAATTGTGCGATTGCAGTCCAGTTGTAGTCGGTGTAATTTCAGGAGGATCGAAGGAAAGCAACGCTTTCTGCATCAGGTAAACCACACATTTGACTCCCGTTTGTCCCGTGGCCAGTCAGGAATTCCCCTATGTTTAGCCTTGAACGTTGGCAAGTCGCAGTAACTGAATCATTCGGGCAATTCGCCGAACAATTGGCGATCTATCTGCCACAACTCCTCTCCGGTGTCGCCATCCTGCTGGTGGGCTGGCTGTTAGCCAATGTGTTGAGCAGGCTTGCTCGACGTTTATTGCAGGGCGTCGATTTCATCTTCAATCGCATCGTCAGAGTCGACACGGCCGGCGGGGAGCAACTGAAGAACTCCTACATCCGCATCGTCGAGAGGATCGTGTTCTGGGTGACGATCCTCTTTTTTATTGCTGTGAGTGCCAACGTGCTTGGCTGGACGCTGTTCTCCCGCTGGATGGACAGTGTGGTCGCCTATATTCCTGGTTTACTTACGGGCATCCTGATCATGATGGCGGGTTTCCTGCTGGGTGGCCTGACCCGGTCCGCGATCATGACCGCGTCCCTCAGGGCAGGTATTGAACAAAGTTCACTGATGGCCCGATCGGCTCAGATCATCGTGATATTCAGCTCGATCATTATTGGTGTTGAACAGATCGGTCTCAATGTCGACTTTTTGAGCACCTTGATCGTTGTGATAGCGGGCACTATTTTGGCGGGCGCATCACTGGCTTTTAGTCTGGGTTCGAAAACACTCATTGCCAATTTGCTGGGCGCACAATCAGCCCGCAAACATTGTCGCCAGGGTGAAGTCATTACCATTGGCGACACCACCGGTGAGATTCTGGAAGTGACCCAACAATCGATTGTGCTGGACACCGGGCACGGTAGAGCGGTGGTGCCCGCCAAGCTGTTTAATGAACTGGTCAGCTCCCATCAGTCCTCTACCCACGCTGAAGTTGAAGAAAAGGATAAATGACCAAGCCTGATCTGACATTGGTGGTGGCATTTGCTTCCAGCCATCCCGATACCGCCGCTCGCACTCTGGAACAACAGAGTCCCGAAACCAGTGCGCAGTTCTTTGATGAACACTACAAAGAATTACCACCGGAGTTGCTGCAGCGAATGTTGCCACACTATGTGAGTCGGATGTGCGCCCACCTGCAAGCAAAACGGCTGAGTGAAATATTGGGTGATGTGGATGCCAGTTTTATCGCCGCGGTCTTGCGCACCCTGCCGGGCAAACAAAGAAATAAAATTCTTGGCTATCTGCCAACGGCCAAGCGCGCCGCCTGCCAGTTGCTGTTGAATTTTTCTGAGGGATCCGTAGGTAGCTGGATGAACCCCAATGTGGTTACCCTGCCTGTCGATGCCACTGCAGAGTCGGCACGAAACTTTGTCAAGCTGGGCGATGATGTGGTGGAGACTGACCGGCTGTTTATCGTAGACCGGGATCGGAAACTGGTGGGATACACCAGTCATACAGAACTGGCCCAGGCAAAAAAGAAAGACGAACTAACGTCTTTCATGGAACAGGACAACCGGGCCTTGCAATCGCGAACCAGTATCGAAACCGCCGCGCAACATAGTGCCTGGGCCCAGGTCGACACCATGGCAGTGGTTAATCGCAACCAGCACTTTATTGGCGCGATTCGTCATGTGGATCTGCGCAAGGCAAGTGATCAGATTACTCAAGCGCAAACCGCGCCGCAGAAAGATAATGCAGTGGAAAGCCTTGTACGTGCTTACGGAAACAGTTACCTCGCTCTCTATAACTCAATCGAAGAACTGATTCGCGAGCAACGCGATGGCGGCGGGAGTACCTGATGGCTGCATCAGAGATCACCGCTGCCGAGCCCATCTTCAGTCTCAATAAGGAGTTCCTGCGCAGGCATCCGGTGGAGGCAGCCCGGGCACTGGAGTCCATGTCCATAGACGACGCCGTGGAGATGTTGGCAGGTCAGCAGGTTGGTGTTATTGCCGGGGTGCTGGAAAAAACTGCTCCGGGCACCGCAGAGGGGCTGTTCAGAAAGTTGCCGGAGGAGACCCTGGCCGGTTTGCTGCAGATTCTGAGTATCAGAACCTGTATTTCGATCCTCGGTCGCTTTGCCGATGAAGAGGTGGAACCCCTGCTGGCCGCGGTACCAGAATCCCTGCGGAACGAGCTGCTCTCCTTGCTCGATTTCCCGCAGGACAGTGCAGGCCGTTTAATGAATCCCCGTGTTGCAGTGGTCAATGAATCCATCAATGTGGGAGACCTGCTACAACAAATGCGGCAAGAACATCTGCCCCGCTCCAAAGTCGTTTATCTGGTTAACAACGAATTACAACTGCAGGCGCAATTACGCAGCTTCGATTTGTTGTTTGCCGACAGTGAACAAGCAGTAAGCTCGTTGGCCAGGCCCGTGACACACTATTTGCTGGACATGGATCCTCGCGAGGAAGTATTGCAGAAGATGGAGGCGAGCAGGGCGGATTCTCTGCCAGTGCTGAATGCAGACTTCCAGGTGGTAGGCGTGTTCGAAAGCCTGGGCGTAATTGAAGTGCTCAAGGAAGATATCGGTTTGGACATGCAGACCATGGTGGGCGCCAGCAAGGAAGAACGAGCGTTGTCTTCTTCACTGTTCGCTGTACGAAAACGCTTGCCATGGCTACAGATCAATCTGGTGACGGCGTTTATGGCTGCATCGGTTGTGGGTTTTTTTGAGGATACGATCGCGCAATTCACGGCGCTTGCTGTGCTCATGCCGATCGCCGCGGGTCAGTCGGGTAATACGGGTGCCCAGGCGCTGGCAGTCACCATGCGGGGACTGACGCTGAGGGAAATCTCCATACGGGACTGGTTTCGCGTCATGCGCAAGGAATTCGCTTCCGGACTGATCAATGGGATCGGCGTGGCAGTGGTGTGTGCCCTGGGTGTGTACCTGTGGAGTCAGAGTGCGGGACTGGCGCTGGTGATGGCACTGGCCATGGTCATTTCCATGACTATCGCTGGCCTTTCAGGTGCCCTGGTGCCGATGATATTAAAACGGTTCGGTCTGGACCCGGCGCAATCGTCGTCTATCGTGTTGACCACAGTGACTGACATCGCGGGCTTTGTCTCGTTTCTGGGAATTGCCACGCTGCTGTCCAGCACGCTTTGAGACAAATCTGTCTGGCAGGCTATAGTGAGTCTCAAGTATGTGTGCCAAATCGCTTGGTTGCAGGTTGCAGGTTGCAGGGTGTATAGCGAGAAGCCTTAACTGCGCTTTTTCTTCTTTCTAAGCCTCTTACCGACCAGGTAGGACCTCGATGCATCTACCAGCGCACGTCCCTTGATGGCGTTGCGACCCAGCAGCATTCTGAACAACATATCGTCGCGTGAAGTGAGTGTCATCTCGATAGGCCAGGAATGGGAGCCCATTGAAAGCAGGGTGGAGATAACCCAACGCTCTTCACTGTGCCCTCCCGAATCAGTCACCACACGCTTGTCGATCACTGGCGCAGTGCAAATCTGTACGGTTTCCTGGTCGCGCTGATTCGGGTGCATGTGAAACTTCACATGCTGGGCGCCATTTTCTTCAAATGGGTGAATTTCGAAGGCGTGGAGTGCCGATGTGCGCGCACCTGTGTCCACCTTGGCCTTGATTTGCTTGAGTTCCAGGTCAGGAAGGCCGACCCACTCTCGCCAGCCCAGTGTTAACAGTTCTTCCAAAACAGAATACTTCCCTTTTTGTTGGTTTTATTGCTATTCGAAGCACTTTTAGTTCGCTACGCACTACCATTCTGCATTCATACTAGTAGACTTGAGTATAAGGCAAGGATCACCAATGCCTGAATCTTAACGAACTCCCTTAAAGGAATTGAGTCTAACATGAAGCTAGGAATACTTTCCTGCGCACCTAACGCCTACAGCACACGCCGCCTAAAAGAAGCGGCTCTGCAACGCGGTCACGACGTCAAAGTCCTGAACACGCTCAAATTCGCCATAGACCTTCGCAAGGGTGACCCGGACCTTTACTTCCGGCAAAAGCCATTAAGTAATTACGATGCTGTGCTGCCAAGAATCGGTACTTCGATCACTTATTACGGAACGGCGGTAGTCCGGCAGTTCCAGCAAATGGATATATTCTGTGCCAACCCGGCACACGGAATCGTCAACTCGCGCGACAAGTTGCGCAGTTTGCAGATATTGAGTCGTCACCACATCGGCATTCCAATGACCACCTTTGTCAAAGACAAGAAAGACGTGATTCCTGCTATTGAGCGGGTCGGTGGAGCGCCTGTTGTCATCAAGCTGATCGAAGGCACCCAGGGCATCGGTGTATTACTGGCCGAATCGAAACGTGCCGCAGAAGCCATTATCGAATTGCTGCAGAGCCAGAAGCAGAACGTGCTGGTGCAAAAATTTGTCGCGGAAAGTAAGGGCAAGGACATCCGCGCGTTTGTTGTGGGTGACCGGGTTGTTGCCGGCATGAGACGGGTAGCACAAGGCCAGGAATTTCGCAGCAATGTGCACCGTGGTGGTGTGGCCGAAGCGGTTGAACTGGATGAACAGTATCAGCAGACTGCGGTTCGCGCCGCACAGATTCTCGGCTTGCGGGTAGCTGGCGTCGATATGCTGGAAGGCGCCGACGGCCCGCAGATTATGGAAGTGAATTCTTCGCCCGGGCTGGAAGGCATTGAGAGTTGCACCGAGCTGGATATCGCAGGTGCGGTCATCGACTACATTGCTGCACAGGTAGACTTTCCCGAGATTGATTTACGTCAGCGGCTAACAGTCAGTAAGGGGTACGGTGTCACTGAAATTTATGTGCCCGAAGGTTCCAACATCGTTGGCATGGCAATCAAGGACACCCAGCTTCCCGAGTTGGATATCAATGTGCTCACCCTGTATCGGGGCAACAAGGTCATTCCGAATCCCAGGAGAGACAGAATTCTGGAGCCGGAGGACAAGCTGCTGTGCTTTGGCAAGATGGAAGCCATGCGTGGCATGGTGCCGAAGAAAGCCCGTCGCAGAAGAACGCCTAAGGTGAAAGAACTGGTGTCGGAAGAAACGCACGAAGCCAAGGAAGCCAAGGAAGCCGCAGACGCGGCGGAAGCTAAAGAAACTGGCGACAACTAGGTTTCACTACTGGTGTTACCCCAGCAACCTGCGGTCCCAGGTTGCTCAGTCAGCTTCCATCGAAAGTGACCGGCCATCGGTCATGGGTACTTCACCCAGAGACTGCAGATCGACGCCTTCGATGCAGGCGACATTAAATCCATACTCATCCGGCGCCACCCGGCGCTGGTGATGGGTGTAGATTCCGCAGTGGGAACAGAAATAGTGTCGTGCGGTCCTGCTATTCCATTGATACAGGCTGAGTTGATCCTCACCCCTGGTGACTATCAGGTCAGCGAGTTTCGCTCCGGCCATGACCACACCTTTCTTGCGACACAGTGAACAATCGCATCTTTTAAGATCCTGCAACTTCTCTTGATTGCGAACTTCGAATGCCACAGCACCGCAGTGGCAGCGGCCATGGAATATTGGCATCAGTCTGAAATGAGGGCCATGACCGCGCCACTGGGATCTTCGATCACGCAGAAGTTACTCCCGCCCATGCGTCTGGGGCCATCGAGTACTTTGCCTCCACTCTTCCTGGCTTGTTCGGCACTTTCCTTCACGCTGGCAACTCGCACGTAGACCAACCACTGGGAAGGCAGCCTGGCATTGCTGCCCCGGGCATGGCAGATACCGGCAACGGTATCGCCGGTTTCCGGCATATTGATATTGAAATCACTGTAGCTGCCCATGTCCACTTCGCTGCTCTTCCAGCCGACAACCTTTGTGTAGAAACTCTTGATTCGCTCCGCATCGGGAATGGTCAGGTCCAGCCATTCTACGCGCCCTATATTGCTGGGAGCCTGTTCTTCAGTTTCACTGGACTCTTCAGACTCTGGGGATTCTTCGGCTTGGTTTTCTTCACTCATATTGCTGCTCTCCAACTTCAGTAACCAGTCTAATCGGCAAGGCTGAAAACGTACAAGGCATTGCCACTGGCTGGATGACGAATATCGGGTGCCACCACTCTGGGTACAGTACGAGGGCTCACCCCACGGGCTCCCATGGCGGTGGTTACTGCAACATATTGTTTGCCATCAATGGCAAAAGTTACCGGGTGACCCTGCACCGAGGTGCCCAGGCGGGTTTCCCAGAGTATCTCGCCAGTATTGGTATCATGGGCCCGAAAATAACGGTCCAGGTCTCCCACAAAGGCAATATTGCCTGCAGTGGAGAGCACGCCAGTCAGGAATGCGGCTCTTTGCTCGAAAGACCAGACTTCTTCCAGGGTATCCACGTTGTAGGCAGCCAGCTTGCCCATATTGCCGTCTGAGCCCGGCATCTCAAACCAGCGACGATTGGCGGCCGTGCCGCCTGCGCCATGAACCAGTGGTACCTCCCTGGCCGCGATCTCCAGGCAGGATTGGCTCAGGGGAATAATCAGCGCGGCAGAGGGTTCATGGTAAGACATGGAATGCCAGTCCTTGCCACCTGCTGTCGAAGGGCAAACTGAAATCCACTGGTCGATTTGTGCGTTCTGAATATCCTGGCGGTAGGTGACTGCACCAGTTTCCGGGTCGATATTGGTAAAAGCATTCTGAAAGATCGTTTCTTGGTGGGCGATGAATTCCCCTGAGACCCGGTCATGCTTCCACAGGATGCCGTGCTTGCCAATGGAGAAAACCAGCTGGTCATCGCCACGGTCAATGAGCACGCGTTCAAAAACCTCATCCAGATCCAGCGCTTCTGCCGGAACATGCTGGAAGTACCAATCCAGTTCGCCGTTGTCCACATTGATGGCTACCGTGGAGTTGGTAAACAAGCCGGCATCGTAAATGGAAAGGCCCCGGCTGGCAGGCATCCAGGGTTTCTGTTGTGCCGTGCCCCAGTAGGTCAGGTTCAACTCCGGATCATAGGTGCCTGTTATCCAGGTCTCGCCACCGGCGCGAAACAGGTCGTCTATGTCACCCCAGGTATCGCCACCGGGGGTACCGGACTCGGCAATGGTATTGAAGCGCCAGACCAGCTCGCCGGTATCGGCATCGTGGGCGCTGATATAACAGTCGTCTTCGATGTACCGGGAACAACCGAGCAAGCCCTGCAACACTTTGCCATCGGCCACAATGGGGCCGCTGGAGTTACCAAAGCCCTTGCTGCCGTCGGCGATTGCCACTTCCCACACCGGTTCACCGGTTCGAGCATCCAGCGCCAGCAGGCGGGCATCGGTGGTGGCATGAATGATCTTGTCGTTGTAGATAGCAATATTGCGCATGTCCTCACTGTCGAAAGGACCGGCATGGTGTTCCCAGATCAGCTCACCGGTCTGGCCATCCAGTGCCTGGATAATATTGCTGGTGTTAATCAGGTAGATAACTCCGTTGTAAACAAGGGGTGAGGGTTCGGAGTCGCCCTCATGCATGGACCACATCCATTCCAGGCGCAAATCACCCACATTGTCCGCAGAGATCTGATCCAGTTCCGAATAACTCCAGCCCTGGTAATTTCCCCGCAGCATTAACCAGTCATTGGGCGAAGGGTTGCTGAGCATGGCATCAGTCACCGGTGAGTAGTTTTCCACTGTGCCCGCAGCGACGACACCGGTGGGTCGGTCTGGCTCGATGCGCTGCTGGGTGAGTGTGGGGTTTACACCGGGAATATTAGTGGCCAGGGCATAGCTGGCGGTGGCATCCAGGGCAGGATTGTTGTCGGCCACGCCATTGCTTCGCATCACATGGGCCACGATGGACCAGTATTCTTCGTCGCTAATGTCTGCGCTGCCGCCAGGAGGCATGTTCGACTTCAAAAAATTAAAGAAGTCGGTTGGAGACTGGCGGCCGTAGCTGCCAAGAAAGCCACCACCGGAGAGCATAGGCCCAAGAGCAGACCCCTGCAATTCCGCACCATGGCAGGCGCCGCAGTAAGTGGCATAGGCCGAGGCGCCCGCATCGGCCTGGCTGGCAAAGTTTGGCCCGGTTTCTACGGCTACCGAAACCGGTTGAGTGGGCTCACCACCACAGGCGGCGAGCAATAAGACAGCGGGGAGTAATGAAAAGCCTGTTATTGTTCTATGCGCTTTCATCGATCACACCTCTTTTTAGAGCCTGTTAGTCAGGCAACGAAAATACGTAAATAGCATTTCCCCATCTTGGGTAGGTAATTTCAGTAGCAATGACACCTGGCACGGTTCTCGGGCTGGTACCGCCCAGGGCAGTAGTCACAGCAATATACTGTTTGCCATCAATGGCAAAACTCACCGGATGTCCCTGTACCGAAGTGCCAAGACGGGTTTCCCAGAGCACATCGCCGGTGTCCACATCGAAGGCCTTGAAGCGGCGATCCAGATCGCCCACGAATACCAGCCCACCGGCTGTTGAGATGGTACCCGTATGCAGTGATGCACGCTGCTGATGACTCCATACCTCTTCCATGGTGTCTACATGGTAGGCGCCAACCTTGCCCAGATTGCCATTGGTGCCAGGCATTTCGAAAAACTTGCGGCTGGCGGCCAGGCCGCCACCACCCTGCACCAGCGCGACTTCACGAGCGGCATTTTCCAGGCAGGTCTGGCTGAGGGGCGCAATGATCAGGCCGGAAGGAGGATGATAGGTCATGGAATGCCAGTCCTTGCCGCCGGCACTGGATGGGCAGGCGGAAGTCCATTCATTGAGCTGGGCATTCTGGATGTCTTCCCGGTAAGTGACTGCACCGGTCTCCGGGTCGATATGGGTGAAGGCATTCTGAAAAACAGTTTCCACGAAACCTTCGAACTCACCATTTACGCGATCGTTCTTCCACAGGATGCCGTACTTACCCAGAGAAAATACCAGGCGCTCGTCGCCACGATTCACCAGCACGCGCTCAAACACCTCATCCAGGTCCAGTGCCTCGGCGGGCACGTGTTGGAAGAACCAGTCCAGCGACCCAGTGTCTACATTCACAGCGACAGTTGAATTGGTATACAGACCCACATCGTCAATGGTCATGTGTCGGCTCACCGGTACCCAGGGTTTCTGTTGTGCAGTACCCCAGTAGGTGAGCTTCAGGTCTGGATCGTAGGATCCGGTAATCCAGGTTTCGCCACCGGCGCGGAAGATGTCATCGAGACCACCCCAGGTGTCGCCGCCGGGCTGGCCCATTTCCGCAATGGTTTCAAACTGCCACAGCAATTCTCCGTCATCGGCATTGTAGGCACTGATGTAACAGTCCTCCGGGATATAGCGTGCGCATCCTGCCAGGCCAACAATGACCTTGCCATCGGCCACAATCGGGCCGGAAGAGTTGGAGAATCCCTTGCTGTTATCGGCTATCACTGTCTCCCAAACCTGCTCGCCAGTGCGGGCATCCAGGGCGACCAGGCGGGCATCGGTGGTGGCCTGAATGATCTTGTCTTCATACATGGCGATATTGCGCATGTCCTGGCGATTGGCCGGGCCGGTCCAGTGCTCCCAGATGAGTTCACCACTCTTGCCGTCCAGGGCCTGGATAACGTTGCCCGGGTTAATCAGATACACGATGCCGTTGTAGACCAGGGGCGCCGGCTCGGAATCGCCCTCGTGCATATTCCACACCCACTCAAGGGTCAGGTTGCCCACATTATCCTTATTCACCTGGTCCAGCGGGCTATAGCTGTGGGCGTAATAGTTGCGTCGATGCATGGGCCAGTCATTGGGGCTGGGATCTTCCAGCATGGCATCAGTAAGTGGCACAAAAGGCACAAAGTCTTCAGTATTACCAGCCACCGTCAGGCCCTGGGGCGGAGGAGGTTCGGTTCGTTGTCGTTGGGCGACCACGGCAGAAATATTGTCGGCGATTTCAAAGTCAGTGCTGGCGGTCAGTGCTGTTTCGATCCCATCGACCCCATTCACACTGAGTATATGGGCCACGATATTGAGGTAGTCGTCGTCACTGATATTGTCATTGCCCCCCGGTGGCATATTCGCCTGGATATTGCCCAGCAACAGGGCCGGGGTTTGTTCGCCCCAGCGTTGCACAAAACTGAAACCGGATAACAGTGGGCCAAGCGTGGTGCCTTCCAGATTGGCCCCATGACAGGCGGCGCAATTAGTGGCATAGAGATCGGCTCCCAGCTCGGCCTGGTCGGCGAAGCCGGCAATCCCTGTTGCTGTCTCCGAGGCAGCAGGGGCAGTCGCGACGGGAATTTCAGTGGAGCCACTGTTGCCGCTATCACCACAGGCAACCAGTAAGGCCGCGAGTGCCAGCGTCAGCAATGAGTGTTTCGATGTTTGGGGTATTGCCATGTTCATGGAGTGCCTCTTCTATGCTTTCTACGCAAATTCAGAATTCGGACCGTTGCAAACAGCCGCTTGTTCACAGATCTTCAAAATGACTGCGCAGAAAAATCCAGCCGCGCAGTTCCCCTGGCGGGTTGTTGGTGCTGTGTACCTGAACGTAAAGTGCATTGTTGCGCAATGCCTGAACCTGTTCGGGGGTAAGTTCCAGGGTTGCAGAAATTTCACCGCCAGTGGCTTGATCGATCTCAAGGGTATGCACCACCGGGCCTGGCTGTGCGGGCGGCCCGTTATGCAAGTGTGCCCCCGTGGCCGCCGAACTCATGCCCGAGAAATTGCCATTAACGGTGAGCGTGCTGCCATTCAGGGTGAGAATGACTTCGCCTTCGCCCGTGATTTCAGTCACGGTCTGGGGTGTGGTTGGCATGGGGGAAAGGCGTGCCCGGTAAACTTCCTGCCCGATGGCAGTGGTACTCAGGCTCAGGGTGAACGCAGCAGTGAGCAAAGTGAAAATGAGTGAGTTGGTTCGGCCGGGTTTCATAAATACCTCTTGGCTCTTCTATCTATAATTAGACAATAATTAAATGGCAATAATTAAGTCGCAATAATTAAACTTGCGTGGAATTGAACAATAAGCGAAATCTCTGGTTCAACGGCATTCAAAATTTTCTGCTCGCCAGTTTGCCGGATTATTGGCGCCACCAGCCGGACCCACATAACGTGCCTGTTGGGGATAAGTGCAAAGTGGTCGTTCGTTGTCTACCTGGCCGCCGCTGGAATGGGTCGCTGTGATGCTTTGTGGAACCACACCGTTTTCAACCCAGTCCACCAGTGGTACCAGCTTGTCCCAGGTGTCAGGTCCGGGTCCGCCGCGGCAATGCCCCATGCCCGGGGCAAGATAGAGTCGGGCATGATCCTGCGCCTCGGCCATGCTGCCGGCGAAGGTCGTGTTGACCATCTCGTTGTAGTAATTGATGGTGTCGGTGGCAACGATCAGGGTGTCGACAAGGCCGTGGTAGATCAGCATCTTGCCATCGGCATCCAGCAGGAAACTACTCAGGTCGGGATCGTTGGCATCGGTAATCGCTTTCATCACATCACCTTTGCCAGAGAAGAAGTCATTAATGTCCCAGTCGACCCAGTGGAACTCGGGAAAGACGCCGCCGGTTTTCGCCTCATAGTTTATGTCCCTGACATCGGGCACGGTGATACCGGGATCCTCATCGTAGAACAGGTAGTTCATGTGATCTCCGGCCACACCCATGAGCTTGGACGGGCCCATATTGTTGCCCTGCCAGGGGATGTAATAGCCAGGCCAGCGCGGTTCTGACCCAAACATCTTGCCTGGGTAAACCTGGCGGCCTGCGTCATCGCGGGGCCCGTTGTAAAGATCCTGCACGGTTTGTAGTTGAGCCTGAGTAAAGCAGCTGTCGGTAGCCGTGCCGGTGGGGCACATGGCGTCTGACAGATCCAGTGCCGGGTTGAAATTGCAGCTGAGAGGATCGCTGATCAGGCCGTCCCGAATGCCGTCGTTGGCATCACACTTTTGCAGCACCTTCTCGTGCAGCACATCGATCAGGTTCAGGCTGTCGTAGCTGCCATCGCCATTGGTATCCACGGCCAGGTTTCCCGCCAGATTGTCACGGAATACCCGCTGCAGATTCCAGGTGCCGGCGGCGTTCAATCCTTGATAATTAAAGGCCGGTGCACCAGCGACGATGCCATCGAAATCTCCCGGAAAGCGCTGGGCGGACATAAAGCCCTGGCGACCGCCCTGGGAACAGCCTTCGAAATAGGAATACTCGGCAGGATCACCATAAAATTCCCGTACCAGACGCTTGCCAGCCATGACCGTGAGATGCACGGCGCGATAGCCAAAATCGATTTCCGCCTGGCGATTGTTAAAACCAAAGGAAGCACCTGGCTCGACGCCGTTGTCGTGCCCCATATTGCTGTTGGTGACAGCATAGCCTTCGGCCACACGGTGGTCGGCATAATCCAGGTCACCATCCTTGCCGCCGTCACCCCATTGCAGGAAACGCCCGTTCCAGTTTTCTGGTAGCGGCAGTTGTGCGTGGAAGTGGATTGCCGGGCTGATAATGCCGCGCACATAGCAATAGTCACTTCCATCTTGGGTATTCTCACGCATGCCGGCGCGGGTGATGGTCAGGCTGCGCAAGTCCAGCAGGTTTTCGCAGGCAGCCACTGTGGCAGCAGATTGGGCGGCGGCAGTGTTGCCAAGAAGCAGCAGGATGGAGCCTAGTCCGAACCCTGCAATTCCCAGACGACTCAGGGTGGCGATCAATTTCATGGCATGTCCTTTTTTATAAGTTGTTTTAGGCCTTTAGTTGATTCGTCATCGATGTTCTTATAGAAAGGCGAGACGCAATTCCAGTTTCGATGCTTGCCTGTAATAGTGAAGGACTTGGAGATTACCACCACAAGCGGCAAAAGCAATGTGCGGACGGTTTAACCTCATCGACAGCCCAGAGATCCAGTGGCTCTGCGAGTCCCTGGGCATCAGCCTGCACGGGCGCCACAGCAGCCGGGACATTGCGCCCGGCAGCACCATTGCCATTGTGCATGAACTCGATGGTGAACGGCGGGTATCCGAGGCCATCTGGTGGCTGCTGCTGGATCATGAGTCGCTGAAGCCAAACTACAAATATGCCAGCTTCAATTCCCGTTCCGACAAGCTCAACAACAAACGAGGCATCGCCTACAAACCCTTTCGGGAGAGCCGCTGTATCATTCCGGCCAGTGCCTTTGTCGAAGGTCTGGGTGACAAGAAGACCTACCATATGATCGAGCTGGAGGATTCGGCCATCGCCTTCGGTGGCTTGTACAAGGAGCATCTGAATCAGGACACCGGCGAGATCGTTTACTCCGCCTCTATCATTACCCTGCCACCACTGACCCCCCAGTGGGACGAAATCCATCCCAAGTCCATGCCCTTGATGCTGGATTTTGAAAACACCGAACTCATTGCCAAATGGCTGGACCCGGATTTCACCGCGGTAGAAGAATTTGAACCGGTGCTGGAACCGAAGGTCATCAAGCCCATGAAAGTGACCCGCATCGGCAAACCCAGCAAGTGGGACCCTCTGGAAGAATCCTTCATGATCGTGGCCTGATTGCGCTACATCGAGTCAGTGGTGCTGAATTCAAACTGAACAAGTTGCCTGGCAATTCGCCCGCCGATTAACCCGGGATTCAGCTTTGCGCACCCATAATGATCCTCACAGTGAACGACTGTCAGGAGAAAATCACCATGAAAACCACAATGCTGGGAATCGCAGCTACCACGATGATGTTTCTGTTCTCGCCTGTAGCGCAGGCCGATGATCGAGACGGCAATTCAGGCTGGCGTCTGGGAGAACGCAATCGTGACGGTTATGCCATTTACCGTCGAGACCGGGGCAACTGGTACCGCGTGCCAGGCTCTGCTGTCGCCGTGGGTGATGGCTGGGTACTGGGCAGCAAACGGGAGAGTGGTGGTTATGCCATTTATCGATGGAATGGCTATGGCTGGGACCAGGCGCCCGGTGGCGCGGTACAGATCGGCGGCAGCTACAATCGGCCCTGGGTAGTGAACAACCGCGGCCAACGGTTTAGCTGGAACGGCTACGACTGGAGCGGCTCCGGCTATGCCGGCAATCCCCGCTACTCCGATCGGGACAGACATCGTGGTAATGCCTTCGGCCGGGACTTCAACAAGCGCGGCAACGGATTTGGCCGAGACTTTGACCGAAGGCAGAGAGACCGGGACTTTCGCGACCGGGGTCGCCGCGACCGCAACCGCTGGTTCGACCGGCGTCACCGGGAATGGGATCCCTACCGCTACGATGAGCGCCGCCGCTTCGGCAAGCGCGACTTCTGGCGCAGAAGATAGCGCCTGGACAGGGGGCCAGGGAGGGCCCCCAGGCAACGGGCAGGGATGCCCACCAGCCCAAATTCAGTGGGCTTAGTGTTTCCCGGTGAAGCTGTCTACAATAGGCAGTCTTTAACGGAAAAAAAACAAGGAACTCACTTTGCCTCTGGAACAACTGGCCAGCAACAAGTGTTTTGGTGGAACACAGCTGCGCTGCAAACATTTCTCCACCTCCTGTATTTGCGAAATGACGTTTTCCATCTTCCTGCCAGAGCAACTGGCCACGGGCGCCGATGTCAAATTACCCGTGTTGTACTGGTTGTCCGGCCTGACCTGTACCGATGAAAACTTCGTGCAGAAAGCGGGGGTACAGCGACTGGCTTCAGAGCTTGGCTTGATTATCGTGGCGCCGGACACCAGCCCCAGGGGTGACGATGTGCCCGACGATGAGGAGGGTGCCTACGACTTCGGGCAGGGCGCAGGTTTCTATGTAGATGCAACTGAAGAGCCCTGGATCAAGCATTTCAATATGTATTCCTATGTCGTGGAAGAACTCCCCGAGTTGCTGGCTCGAAACTTCCCGGTTGATCTCAACAAGCAAAGCATCTTCGGTCATTCCATGGGCGGTCATGGCGCCCTGACCATCGCCCTGAAAAACCCAGACAAGTATCACTCGGTGTCGGCCTTCGCGCCGATCTGTGCGCCTACCCAATGTGCTTGGGGAATAAAAGCCCTGAAGAAATATTTGGGTGAAGACCAATCCACCTGGTCGGCTTACGATTCAGTTGAGTTGGTAAAAAGTGCCACCCGACCCATTCCCATGCTGGTGGATCAGGGTTCTGATGATGAGTTCCTCAAGGATCAACTGAAACCGGAATTATTGGTGGAGGCCTGCAACAGGGCAGGAATGCCGCTGGGTTTTAATCAACGGGAGGGTTACGACCACAGCTATTTTTTTATCGCCAGCTATATCGAAAATCATCTGCGGTTCCACCACGGCATACTCAGCATGATCGTGTGACCGCCCACTCGGCACAATCAGATTGCCAGATACAGCACCAGAAACATCAATGCTGCGGCTACCTGACTCGGGTGGTCGTTGGCTGCGAACAGCACCGGATCCTCTTCCAGTTTGCCGCTCAGCGCAAACCCCCAAAGACGCCACAGAATCAGGAAAAGCAGAATACAGATTGGCCACAGCATCATCGGTGAGCTATACAGGCGCAGCGCCTCGTCACCATTGATGTAGAAGCCGATAATGACTACCGCTATGAGGCTGGCGAACATGCCCACGGCCGTTAGCGTGCGCCGGTGTTGCAGCCGGTAGGCCCGGCCCGGCACCGCTTCGGATTCAAGCTGATCAGAATTGATCAACTCGGTTACCCGCTTAACCACTGCCAGACTGAAAAACAGGGTCATGGCGAAGGCCAGTAGCCAGGGGGAGGCGGCCACATCAACAGCAGCGGCACCCGCTACCAGTCGTATGGTATAGAGCTGGGCCAGTACCAGCAGGTCAAGCAACAGGATGCGCTTGAGTACAAAAGTATAAAGCACAGTCAGCATCCAATACCCCAGCAGTACCGCAAAAAATCCCGGCGGCAGCAGCAGGGCGAGAACAAATGCCAGCAGCAACAAGAAAAGATGCACAAACACACCCAGGCCAAGAGGCAGCCTTCCGGCAGCAAACGGCCTGTGCTTCTTGCTGGCATGCAGGCGATCGGCATTGAGGTCCATCAGGTCATTGAGCAGGTAAACGCTGGATGCACACAGACTAAAACTGACAAAACCGATACCGGCTTGCAGCAACAAGCCCAACTCCTGAATCTGGTGAGCGAGAATGAGCGGCACCAACAGCAGTCCGTTCTTCAGCCATTGGTGGGGCCGCATGGCTCGCCACAACTCCGCTGCCTTGTGGTTTGGTGAATCGAAATGGAGCTTCGGTGCTTGGTTTTCGAGTCGATTCTGTAACCGGTGAGTGCAATTCACCATCACCACTTCGGCGGCAGATTCCCAGATGGGTAAATCGACTGATGAATTGCCGGCATAGGAGAAGGCCTCGCCACTGCACAGCTTTTGAATGTGATTCAGTTTATTGCTGCCTCGAAGATTCAGGTCTTCGCTGCTACCAATTGCGGCGTTAAACAGCTCGAATCGATTGGCAATCTCATCCACTGCTTTCTGGTTAGCTGCAGAAATAAGCGTGAGCTGCCTTCCTTTCCCTCTTTGTTCCTTGAGGAACTCAAAGAATTTTTCATTGAGCGGCAATTGCAGGTTTTCCAGCGAGACCCTGGCTGCCACTTCATGTTTGAAACCGGCTCGACCTTTCAGTAACCACAGTGGCAAGACAAACAGATACAGTGGGTTGCCTTTCACTAAAATCAGGATCGACTCCAACAGGGAGTCTGTTTTGATCAGGGTGCCGTCCAGATCGACAAACAGCGGGATTTTGGAATCCAGTGCAGACAAGAGACTAGAACTTCAAGCGTTTGAAGATGAATTCGGGAATGCTGCGCACGACCAGCATAATGATTCGCCAATACCCTGGTGCATAAACCGTATGGCGTTTTCTTTCGATGCTGCGCACTATTTTCTTTGCCACCCGTTCCGGTGTCGACCACAGCAATCCCTTTTTGAATTGTGCAGTCATCGGAGAATCCACCAGGCCAGGTCGAACATCAAGCACATGCACGCCATGGGGCAGTAGTTTGCCACGCAATCCCTGCAGATAGGTGGAGACCATGGCTTTGGCAGCACCATAAACAAAATTCGGTTGCCGGCCACGATCGCCAGCGACCGAAGTGACTACAGCCAGGGTGCCCGCGCCCTGATCCTTAAAGACCGGTGACAACCGGGTCAGCAGGGAAATGACCGTGAGCCCGTTAACATCGAGCGCTTCCCGGGCAGCTTCGAAGTCAGATTCCATTTGCTGCTGATCCGGCAGACTGCCGTGGCAGATCAAGGCGATATCGATGTTTCCCAGGGCAGCTTTCGCGGCATCGACAGCAGCCTGATGCCCCTCGTGATTGAGCAGGTCGAGGCAATGAGTCTGTACTGTTTCAGCGCCCTGAAGTTTGAGATCGGTAGCTTGCTCTGCCAGGCGGTTCTCGTTGCGGGCGATAAGAAACAACTGACAGTGTCGCTGGGCATAAAGCCTGGCGGCGGCATTGGCGATAGCGGAATGGGAACCGATGATTAATACGTTCATGGTGCAGGGCTGCTATAACAGTTCGTTAGTCCGATCCGGTCTGATTGCAGGGAAGCGAATCGATTCTCGGGATCTACCTGCTGTTTGATTTTCAAAAAGTCTTCCCACCGAGGATAACCTGCCTTGAAGACAGATTCGCTCAGGCGTGCATCTTTCGCCAGATAATGTCGCCCGCCGTGGGCAATCACCATGGCATCCAACTCCTCCAACAGGGGAAACAGGGATGATTCCCACTTAAAATCCAGAGTCAGAGTCATGCCCGCTCGCGGAAAGGACAGCAGGTTTGAGTTGGCTTCTCCGAAATTTTTCAGCACTGCCAGGAAAGAACCCTTGCCGGTTTCAGCCACTCGTGTCAAAACCCCGCCAATACACTCTGCCGCGGCTTCGCTGGGCACCACGAACTGATACTGCAGGAATCCCTTGCGGCCATACAGACGGTTCCAGTTGCCAATGCTGTCCAATGGAAAGAAATACTCGTCATAGCTCTCATTGCTGATTTTGTTCGAATCGCCACCGGCATACAGATTGTAGTACAGGGAATTGAACAGGCGCATGCTGTGTTTGTTAAGGAACACAGCCGGGGTATTGAAAGGCACCGAAGGTCCCCAGCGATTGTGGATTTTCAGCCGGCCACTGTCGTCGAAATCGCCCAGGTGCACGATGCCTCTTCCCATCTGCTCTCCCTGGGCCAGGCAATCCAGCCACGCCACGACATACTTCGAATCCTGGTGCTGCTCCAGCAGATCCAGAGTCTCTTGCAGATTATTACTGGGCAGGGCTCGCGTATTGATAAAGACACTGGACACCTTTTCCAGGCGAATGACGGCATCCATAATGACGCCGGTGAGTCCCATGCCGCCGCAGGTCGCCGCAAACAGCTCCGGTTTGTCCATTCGAGAACAGGTCACTGTTTCACCATCGGCCAGCGCCAGCGTGATCGATTCGGTGAAGTTACAGAAACTGCCGACGCCATGGTGGTTCTTGCCATGTATATCAGCCGCAATCGCACCACCAATGCTGACAAACTTGGTGCCCGGTACCACAGCAGGAAACCAGCCTTTGGGAATACAAACCTGAAGCAGTTGATCGAGAGTCAGGCCGGCACCACAATGCATCAGGCCGGTTTCAGTGTCGAAGGAAAGCAGACTGTCCAGATGGCGGCTGCTCATAATATGGGGGCCAAGTGCAGAGTCGCCGTAGCTGCGGCCGGCTCCACGAGGAATCGTGTTATCGGTTGGAGGGCAAGTCCGCAACTGGTCCAGCAGCGAATCCGGGTTGGCAGGTTCGGTGAGCTGCGCAGAAATTTTGGGATAGCGGCCCCAGCCATGCACCAGCATTCAGATCGACCTTGAATTGAAAACGTAGCGTTTGTCGAGTTGATACTTTACTACATAACCCAGGGATAATCCGATCACCGCTCCGGTGTAGCGGGCGAGCTTTGTGCCGAACCAGAATTCGAATCCGATTTCAAAAGACCAGAACAGAAAT
The DNA here is from genome assembly GCA_040218615.1 of Gammaproteobacteria bacterium. GTDB lineage: Bacteria > Pseudomonadota > Gammaproteobacteria > Pseudomonadales > Pseudohongiellaceae > UBA9145. Next base: position 194,337 of record JAVJRC010000014.1, on the reverse strand, counting down.
GTGGTGAAACCACCGGTGAGTGTGTAGGCGATGAAGGTGCTCAGGTTATGTCGGGCAGATTCTGTGGTGTAGATAAAGATGTAGTGTTTGTCGAACCAGTATTTACTCACCAGACCGGCCACGGTGCCGGTGAGCACAGCCGAATACAGTGAGTATACACCTGCATAGACCAGCAGACTCATCTCCTGGGCGAGCACATTGATAAGTGTTGCCAAAGAGGCAAACAGGGCATACTTGGCTGATAGTTTCAGGGCACTCATAGAGCATTGTTATCGGCAAGTCGATTGCCGAAGGCAGAAATTTGAGTCCTTAATTGCCACAGGATTTCGCAAAGAAGAGGTTTACAGAAGTCAGATGGATGAATTGTTGGATTTTGCAATACAAACTGCAAGGGATGCAGGTGCCCTGATGGTGAGCGAGAGAGAATCGGCTCCGCTGCGTCACGACTACAAGCACGGCAACGAACTGGTCACCCAGGCAGATCTGAAAGTCGATCAACTAATTTGTGAAAGCATCAAGCAGCGCTTCCCTGAGCATGCCATCCTGTCTGAGGAATCTTCGCCGGAGATGCATCGGGTGTGGGAGTTGTCGCAACCGGTGTGGATCATCGATCCCATCGATGGCACGGTGAACTATGCCCATGGTCACATCCAGTCCGCTGTCTCCATGGCCTATTGCGAGGATGGCCAGATCGTCATGGGCGTGGTGTTCAATCCGTTCACCGATGAGCTGTTTCATGGGGTCAAAGGTGCAGGCGCCTTCCTCAATGGTGAACCCATCGAGGTTGCCGGGGAAACCGAACTCAATCGCGCCATCATCGCCACCGGCTTTCCCTATATCAAGGAAGGCATCAGGGGCATGGTGGAACGCCTCTACTCGATTCTCACCCATTGTGCAGACATGCGCCGGCTGGGGTCCGCTGCGCTGGACATATGCTGGGTGGCGGCGGGTCGGCTGGATGGGTATTACGAGTCCCTGAGTCTGTGGGACTTTGCCGCCGCCCGGCTGATCGCGTTGGAGGCTGGCGCCGAGTGCGGCCATTTCAGCGAAGTGCCCGATGACATAGACCCCCAGTTCTATACCCAGAATCTGCTGATTTCGAATCCGGTTCTGTACCCCCAGCTCAGGGTCCTGCTCACGGGAAATCCCTAGGAATTTCGGCCAGATAGAACTCTTCTAATCAGGGTTGAAACGAACAAGTTCCGATTGACCCCCCCTGCGAATAATCTTAGTCTGTAGCAACGTGCATGCGCGAAATTTGGTGTGTGTACCCGAATTAGAAGCATCCGCTGAATCCCTTGTATTTACTGGGCCAGCGTAAGCAACAACACTGACAGACCTGATACGATAAATACAAGGGAGATTCCCGTGACCAAGCTAAGACAACTTACCTCTGCTGTAGTGATAACAGCCATGATTCCGCTGGCTTTTGCCCAGGAGAGAGTCGGGGATTTTTCCCTGCTGGATCAAAATGGCTACCACCACAGCATGAGCTGGTACGACGACCATGAGGCCATTGCACTGCTGGTGCAGGTCAACGACAGCGCCTCTACTGAAGCTGCCGTGCCCGCCTTCGATGCATTGAAGTCCCGTTTCGACAATCTCGGGGTGGAATTCATGATGATCAACCCCATGGGTCGATACAATCGCGAAGCCGTGAAGGCCAGTGTCGAAGAGTATGGTGTGGACATTCCAGTACTTATGGATGATGCGCGCATGATTTCCGAGTCCCTCGGCATCGAACACGCTGGCCAGGTGCTGATTTACGATCCAGATCGCTTCGTGGTTCGCTACAGCGGTACCGTGGAAGGAGCTGAAGCCGCACTGGAAGAGATTCTTGCTGGTGAAGAAGTCAGCCGGGCAGAGATTGCCACCACCGGTGAGACTATCACCTACCCCGAGCGCGAGGTGCCCTCCTATGTGGCCGATATTGCGCCAGTGCTGGCCCAGCAATGTGCTGAATGCCACCGGGAAGGGGGCGTGGCTCCCTTTGCCATGGACAGCCATGCCATGGTTCAGGGCTGGTCGCCGATGATTCGTGAAGTGCTGATGACCCGACGTATGCCCCCGGGCCAGATCGACGGCCATATCGGCGAGTTCATGAACGACCGCCTGGTTTCCAATGAAAACATTCGCAAGATCATCACCTGGGCAGAAGCTGGAGCGCCCAAAGATGGTGATCACGACCCGCTCACCGAATTGACCTGGCCTGATACCAAGTGGGCCTATGGTGAACCGGACCTGGTGCTGGATATTCCCCCAACATCGGTTCCCGCAACCGGCAATGGTGTATTCGTGAACGTGGAAGTGGTTTTCGATATGCCTGAAGATCGCTGGATGAAGGGTAGCCAGATTATCGCCGGAGATCGTGCGGTGCTGCACCACACAGTGAATCGGCTGGATTTCCCTGGCGAAGATGGTCGCCGTGGTTTTCTGGGAGGCGATCCCAATCCGGACAAAGCCAATATCGCTGCCTATATTCCTGGCTTCGTCCAGGAAATGAATCCACCGGACACGGGTGGCCTGATCAAAGCCGGTTCGGTGCTGCATCTGAATATGCACTACACACCTTACGGTAAAGAAACCGTCGATCGCAGCCAGGTTGGCGTGTGGTTCTATCCTGTTGATGAGCCACCTTCAGAAAGAATGTCCGGCAACTGTGCCTGCATCTTTCCCAACAACTGGACTACGATTCCACCAAACGATCCTGCTTTCGAGCAGGTTTCACAAATTACCATCGCCAAGGATGCGCATCTGTACAGCTTCACGCCACACATGCACTTCCGCGGCAAGTACATGCGTTTTTACGCAGACTACCCCGATGGTACTCGTGAAGAACTGATCAACATCGCCAAGTACAACTACAACTGGCAGCTGTCTTACCAGTATGAAGAACCCAAGTTTGTGCCAGGTGGTACGGTGATCACAGCGGTGGGTGCTTTCGATAACTCTGCACAGAATCCAGCCAACCCGAATCCAGATCGAGCTGTGGATTGGGGCAATGAGAGCTGGGATGAAATGTTCTTTGGTGCAGTGAACTATAAAATTGCAAACCAGGGCGGTGACGATTAAGTCGACGTCATTTTTTGGTAGCTATTTCAAAAGCCGGCTCATTGAGCCGGCTTTTTTGTGCCTGGGACGCAGCGGCTGCGGACTGCCGGTGCTTCGTTAAAAGCAAAATCCGACTCAGTCACGTACTGTAAGTACGCTCCTTCGCCTGATTTTGCTTTTGCCTCACACCGACAGCCCTCGCTCGCTGCTCGGGTTTGTTTCCCTTCGATTAATTTTGTCATTTGCAATCTGGCTAAGCCGAACTGGCAACCAGTTTGCTGGTGGTTCCTCGGTCGAATCTTCTCAGTATGGTTGGCAGATAAATGAGATCCAGCACCAGGGCCAGCACCACAATAGGCACCAGCAGTTTCGCCGACTGCTGAAAGTAGAGAGTGCTGGCAAAGATCAGGATGGTGGTGCCTACTGCCAGCACCATGGTGGTGATGGTCAGGGCCGGACCCGCTATCCTGATGGCATGGGCAATGGCTTCGTTCTGGCTTGCGCCTTCACGCCTGCTTTCCAGATAGTGGCTGAGAATATGCACCGTGTCGTCCACCACCAGACCGATGCTGATACTGAACAGCATCATCACAAAGGGATCCAGTTGTCCCACAAAAAGTGCCCAGAATCCGAACACCATAGTGGCAGGCAGGAGGTTTGGTATCACACTGAGAATACCGAAATAGAGACTGCCAAGGCCGAACACCAGGGTGATGGTAATCAGCAGCAGGCTGATGGAGTAGCCTTGCAGGAGTTCGGTCGTGACCAACTCATCCATCCTTGAAAACACCAACAAGCCACTGCCGTGAATCAATTCTTCTGAATCGAAAAACCGGGGAAACCCGGCCGTTATTTCTTCGTCAAGATCAATGAGGGACTGGTTGGAAATTCTTGTCGCATTAACCAGTACAGTGATCGCAGAAAAGTCGCTATTGATGAACCCGCCGATGGGAAATTCCTTGCTGTTGACCAGGGCAAAGGCTTCCAGATAGTTCTCTACATCTTCCTTATCATCCGGCAGCAGGTAGAAGGCTGGGTCTTTGTCGTTGATAAACTGGTGAATGGTTTTCAACACATCCACCAGACTGGCCTGGGATTCGATCTCTTCTTGTGACACCAGCCAGTCGGTAAAAATCTCCACTTCTCTGAGGAAGTCCAGATCAATGACGCCATTCTCAACGCCAGTGTCGATGGCGTAGCTCAGTGCGGGCCCGCGATTCATGCGCTCGCCGATCTGGTCGTAGTATTCGCGAATATCTGTTTCGTTGGCGATAAAATCCAGGCGGTTAAAATCCGTTTCATTCAGGGGAAGCAGCAGGACGGTGAACAAGGCCAGCCCGGTGCAGAAGTAGAAAATATTCTTGTCCTGTCTTTGCGTAAATCCTACCAGGCGCTCCAGGCGGGCCTGCATGAACAGCACCTGGTTCGGCCTGGCATCGGCAGCAGTGGTGAGCCAGATCATCATGGTGGGCAGCATGGTGAAGGTGAGCACGTAGGCAAACACAATGCCGATGGCAACAATCTGGCCAAAGTCCTGAATAGCAGGGGAGCTGGTCATGTTGAGCGAAGAAAACCCAATGGCCGTGGTTACCGCTGCCAGCGTGACCGGTTGGAAATTATCGCGAAGGCTGTATTTCATGGCCTCGAGTTTATCCAGGCCCCGCTGCAGTGCCTGCTTGTAGATGGAGATGATATGCACACTGTTGGCAACGGCGATGATGATTACCACCAGCGGTGCGATGACCGAGATATTGTTGAAGGAATATCCAAGATAATTCACGGTGCCGATATTGCAGACAGCAGTGACGGCCTGGTGAATCAATATGCAGGCACCGAGAGTAATGGAGCGAAAGCAAAAGCAGATCACCAACACACAGATAACGATAACCACCGGCAACAGGCTGGTGAGATCAGAGACCATGGACGCCTGGCTGGATTCTTCCAGAATCAGGTCTGAACCGGCGTAGAGGGTCGCCTGAGGGTGTCGTTGCCGAATTTCATCACGCAGTTGCTGGATAGCCCTGGCGATCTCCAGCCGCTCTTGGGCGCTCACATCCCGCGCCTCCAGACTCAGGTTGGCAAAGGTTAAACTGGCGTCTGCAGAGAGTAAGTTTGCAGTGAGCAGGCGGTCACTGGTGGCCTCTTGGCTGAGCTCCGCCAGTTCTTCGCGGCTGTATTCACTGATGGGTTTAACGAACAACCGCCTCTGGGTTTCCGGAGAAATCCAGTTGATAACCGATGACAGATACGATGCGGTGGGTATCGATTCGTAGCTCTGTTGCAGATCCGCAATGGCGTTCAGGGTTGCCGGATTGAAAACCGTGTCCTCGCCATTAGCGACGAAGACAAAAGATGCCTCGGTGGGCAGGGGAAATTTCTCATCCATGAGCCTGAGCTCATCGAGATAGGGATCGCTTTCGGTAAGCAGTGCATTGAAGGTGCCATCAAACTGGGTGCGCAAAAGGCCGCTAGCCAACAGCATGCTCATGAGCACACTGCCAGAGAACAGCAGCAGGCGCGAGCTAACACAAAGGCTCGCTGCCCTGGATGCTATGACCGAAATGTCCAGATTCATGACTTCGTTACTCGCAACTACCAGGTGCTTCTCTCGGATACCACACCCGAACTCCACAACTCAATCCACAACTCAATCCACAACTCGTTCCACAACTACACGCGGCGACAATGGTCCATCCAGCTGCTTACCCCTTTTCCCAGGTGCTTCTGCTTGTGCAAAATGAAATAGAATTTTCGCTGCCAGTTCCGGTGGGGCGCGGCCAATGGTACCAGCGTTCCCCGTTTGAATGCTTCTGCCAAAGTTAGGCGGGACAGACAGCCAATACCCAGGCCGGCTTCCACCGCCCGTTTGATGCCCTCGGTATGCTGCAGTTCCAGGCGCAGTTTGAGCTGCGGCAGGATGCCTGCCATGGCCCGATCGAAGGCCTGTCTTGTGCCAGACCCCTGTTCCCGAACGATCCACTCCGCGGCGAGTAGTTGCGAATCATCCAGGTCTCCGGCTTGGGCCAGAGGGTGCTGTGGAGAGCAAAAAGGCGTGAGTTCGTCGTCTCGCCAGTAGATCACCTTTAAATGGGTGTCCTTTAATTCACCTTCGATAAGTCCCAGATCCAGCTCGAAATTTCGGACCTTGGCGGCAATGGCGGCGGTGTTTTCCACGGTGAGCTGTACCTGGGCGCTGGGGTGTTCCTGCATGAAGCCGGCCATGATTCCGACTGCCAGGTAGTTGCCGATAGTGAGGGTTGCACCGACCTTCAGATCGCCGACTTCAGAGCGGGATTTCAGCGATTGTTCCAGCTCTTCGGCCTGGGCGATAAAAGCCGCAGCCCTGGGTCTTAGTGCCTGGCCTTGCTCATTGAGATGCAAACGTCTTCCGACCCGATCAAACAACGGTAAGTCGAAGCGACTCTCCAGTTCCTTGAGTGCTGTGCTGGCGGCAGATTGTGAGATCGCCAGTTCGTTGGCGGCGTGGCTGACGTTTTCGTGTTGGGCCACGGCCAGGAATATCTGCAGTTGTTTGAGGGTAAATCGCATGCCAGCGATTATCCCTCCGCTCTGCCCTATATATCAAATAAATCGATAAATAATATGTAAATAATCAATTTTACAGATATATAGAGTGGCTCTATAGTCCCAGCCTCCCAATTCGCCTGGCCAAGGAGACGAGCGTGGCAAGCCTTTCTACTCAAAGCGTGACTGATGTGCATCACTGGAACGATTCCCTGTTCAGCTTCAAGACCACCCGGGACAGGTCCCTGCGGTTTGAAAATGGTCACTTCGTCATGCTGGGCATGGAGGTGGAAGGTCGCCCGCTGATGCGCGCCTATAGCATTGCCAGTCCGAACTACGATGAGGAGCTGGAGTTCTTCAGCATCAAGGTGCCAGATGGCCCCCTTACATCCAAATTGCAGAACATATCAGTGGGGGATGAGTTGCTGGTGAGCAGCAAGCCCACCGGCACGCTGGTTGTCGACCATCTGCTGGAAGGGCGGAACCTGTACCTGATCAGCACCGGCACCGGACTCGCACCATTCATGAGTATTGTGCAGGACCCTGAAGTCTACGAACGATTCGATCGGGTGATTCTCACCCATGGGGTCCGCTATGTCTCTGAGCTGGCCTATCAGGATTTCATCGAGAAGGAACTGCCAGCGAATGAATTCTTCGGTGCAGAGGTCAACCGGAAGCTGCTCTACTATCCCACAGTCACCCGCGAGCCGTTTCGCAATCAGGGCCGACTGACCCATCTGATGACTTCGGGCAAGTTATTTGCTGACTTGCAACTTGACCAGGCCGACCCTGAGCACGACCGGTTCATGATCTGTGGCAGCCCGAGTATGCTCAAAGATTGCTGCGGGATTCTGGATGGATGGGGATTTGCGGAATCGCGCCAAGGGATCAAAGCCCACTACGTAATAGAACGCGCTTTTGTGGAATAGGGTCAGGTAGAGGCCGCACAGGGCCGAGCGGCCCGCACCAGGCAAAAAACTATCGGGTGCCCAATTCCTGAGCCATCAATTCAGCGATGCTGTTCACCTGGAGCTTTTTCAGGATGTTGCTGCGATGGAACTCCACGGTGCTCGCGGATATATCCAGTTCTTCGGCGATGCGTTTAATGGTATAGCCCTTGATGGCGAGCAAATACACTTCATGCTCTCTCGAGGTTAGTGAACCCAGTCGCAGCTGGAACTCCTGATTTTGCTGATTTTGATCCAGTTTGTCTCCGAGGATTTGCAGGGCTTCACTGATAGCCTCTTGCATTGCTGCCATGGTGAACGGCTTTTCAAGAAATGTCACCGCACCCTTTTGCACGGCGCTGACCACGTCCTTGAAGCCGCTGTCTCCGGACATAAAGATAATGGGCAGCTTGATTCCACGATCGGCCAACCGTTGTTGAACATCCAGACCTGATATCCCTGGCAGGCGATTGTCCAGCACGATACAGCCCAGCTGGCTGAAATTGTTTACCTTCAGGAAAGACTCACTGTTGTTGAAGAGCTCGGTTTTATAGCCGAGGGTGCCCAGATACAGGGCGAACGCATCCAACAGTTCCTGGTCGTCGTCAACCAGGTAGATGGTGATGTTTTCGTTTTTGAAGTTCACGTTCTCAAAGCTCAATGCAACACGTCCCTGTTGAGGGTCAATGAGTGGGCACAAGCTAGCACGGGGTACTGAAGCTCTGTACTCGGGAAATCCACAGGACTCATCGCTTCGCGACCCGGATGTCACACGGAAATGACGGCAACGATGGTGCTGTAATCAGGGCAGACAAAAAAGGGAGACTTCGTCTCCCTTCTCTTGGTCAATGCTTGCGACTAGAAAATTGCTATCAGGCAACCCTTGGAATCGGGCACATCATCAATATCGACCACGCCGCCGGCCAGAATTGTGTCCAGGGCATCTTTAAGGTAATGCTCACTGGCATTGTTTCGCTGGGTCTCATAACCGAGCTGGTCGTTGATTGGTCCCCGGTAAAGTACTTCCTGGGTGCGCGGATCAAATACGAAGACCTCTGCAGTGCGCTCAACACCCAGCGCCTTGGCCAGATGCTGCCCTTCGTCTTTCATGATGGGGAAGTCTATACCGAACTCTTCTGATTCTTTCGCGATTCGTTTCAGGTCATCCTGAATATTGGAATTGAACATGGCGAAAGCAATGTTCTTGTCGGCGTACTCATCGCGTACTTCACGATAGTTTGGCACCGCAATACGAGCGATGGGACAGCCCACACCCTGCACGTAAAACACCGCATAGTCATAATTTTTGTAGTCTTCCAGCGTATGCACCTTGCCGAGCTGGTCGGTCAATTCAAACTCGGGAATAGAGCGCAACCATTCGTCGGCTATCGCTGCAGATGCAGTGACCACCAAAGCAAGAGATATGAATAGTTTTCCTAGAGATTTCATTATCACTTCATTACTCCTGGGATGCTTTTCCTGTGCTTCGTCTAAACTGAATTACTTAACAACAATACTGAAAATTAGCGCTGGATACATTTCCGGTCGAACAAGCTGCAGTGTTTGTTGAGCTGGCGAGCCTGGCAACCGATATCATCAGCAGCGCAATATTAGCAATTATCCAGCACCCGGCACAGCTCGAAACCAATTTAAACGGCAGTTTGTCCCACTGTTCCGAAATCCTGCTTGGAGGCTAAAAACCAATGTAAAAACAATATGATACGTGATCATCTCCCGATTCCAAAAGTTAGTAACTGATATCGGAGCGGCCGGGATCGACGCACCCTGCAGTTAGGCATTGGGTCACGGTTCCGGGGCATTTCCATCGTATACTGCGTCGAAAACGCGTATAGTGAGTCCCAGCTTGAGTATGTCTAAATCCAGTTCTATTCCCTTGATCTCATCCCCAACAGCGCGGCTGTACAGTCGCATTGTTTTCGATCGCCCATGGTTGGTGATCGGTGTCATGCTGTGCCTGGTGGCTGTCTTTGGCTGGTATGCCCAGTACTTTCGGCTGGATGCATCGGCTGACTCCCTGTTGCTGGAAAACGATCCGGATCTGGAATTCTCCCGGGAAATAAACCAGCGCTACGGCACCAGTGACTCGGTCACTATTGCCTATACACCGGATGGGGATTTGTTCAGCCGTCCACAACTGGATCGACTGAACAACTTGCGGGAAGACTTGCTCGCCATTGAGCGGGTGGACTCGGTAAACAGCATTCTCAACGTCCCCATTTTCGGGGATACCCCACTCACCGGCATCTCCGAAGACTACCTCACTCTCCTGGATGAGGAGACCGATCTGGAAGCGGCTCGTGAAGAGATCATGGCCAGCCCGGTGTTCCAGAATGCCCTGCTGAGTCCGGATGGGCAGACAGCAGGCGTCCAGGTGAACTTCGCCATCGATGAACGGTCGCGAGAATTGATCAGTCGCCGAACCGAGCTGAGAAATCTGGAAGCCAGCGGCGAAATCACACCCGAGCAGAGTGCCGAGCTGGAAGCGGTGGAAGCTGAGTACGCGGAATACAGTGTGCAGGCTGCTGACAGACAGCACGAAATGATCAGTACCATCAGGTCGACGCTGGATAACTACCGCGACGGTGCACAAATCTACCTCGGTGGTGCACCCATGATTGCCGATGACCTGGTTACCTTCGTACAAGCCGATCTCAGTAATTTCAGTATTGCAGTGGTGCTGCTGATTATCTTTGCCCTGGGCATCATCTTCCAACGGGTGCGTTGGGTGGCCATGCCGCTAATCTGCTGTGCAATTGCTGGCACTATCATGGTGGGCTTGCTGGGACTGATGGACTGGCGGGTGACTGTGGTTTCTTCCAACTTCATTTCGCTGCTGCTTATTATTACGATTTCCCTGACGGTGCATCTGACCGTTCGTTATCGCGAATTACGAGCGACACGCCACCACAGCGACAACGAAAGAATTCTGCGGCATGCCGTGCTCAGCATGTACCGCCCCTGTTTGTATACGGCACTGACCACGGCCGTGGCGTTTGGCTCACTGCTGGTGAGCGGCATCCTGCCAATTATCACCTTTGGCTGGATGATGATGATGGGAGTGGCGACGGCATTGATAGTCGCCTTTACCGTCTTCCCCGCCATCATGAGCCTGCTCAAGAAAGACGAAGCACCGGTCTCATCCTCTATCAAGCTTAATCTGTCTGGCGCACTGGCCACGGTGACCGACAAACTCCGGTTCAATGTCCTGGTCATCTATGCGTTGGTGCTGGGATTCAGTGTGATTGGACTCAGCCAGTTACGGGTAGAAAACAGTTTTATTGATTATTTCCGCGAGAGCACGGAAATCTATCAGGGTATGCAACTCTTCGATGACAAACTCGGGGGTACCTTGTCCTTCGACGTGGTTGTGAATCTTGAGGAAGGCGGCGCTGATGGTAATGGTGAGGCTGAGGATGATTTCGATGACGGATTCGACGACGGCTTTGACGATGGATTCGATGATGGATTCAGCAGCGGATTCGACGATGGCTTTGGCGACGCCGGCAATGACGATGCTTACTGGTTTACTGCACCCAAGATGGACCGGATCAAGGCCATTCATGAATATCTGGACAACGATCCACAAACTGGCAAGGTGCTCTCCTTCGGTGCCATTGTGCAACTGGCTGAGCAACTCAATGGCAATGAGCGCGTAGACGGGTTTCTTTGGGCAATTCTGTATAACCGGATTCCAGACGCATTGAAGGAAACGGTGTTGACGCCTTTCATTGCGATCGAGGAAAACCAGGCGCGCTTTAATGTGCGGGTGATCGAATCGGCGCCTGACCTGAACAGAAATGAACTGTTGCAGCGAATCGAATCCGGCCTGGAATCAGAATTTGGCTTTAGCGACGATCAGGTGAGACTGACTGGCATACTGGTGATGTACAACAATGTATTACAGAGCCTGTTTCAGTCGCAGATATTGACACTGGGTGTTGTCATGCTCGCGATCATGCTGATGTTCCTGACCCTGTTTCGCTCACTTGCAATCGCCATTATCTGCATTATTCCAAACGCCATCGCGGCAGCATTCGTGCTGGGCATCATGGGCTGGTTGAATATTCCGCTGGACATCATGACTATCACCATCGCAGCCATCTCCGTGGGCATTGGTGTGGACAACACCATTCATTACATGCACCGGTTCAAGCGAGAGTACCCTCGCTTTGGTGACTACCGGAAAACCATGTTCTTCTGTCACAACAGTATCGGTCGCGCCATGTATTTCACGTCTATGACAATAGTGGCGGGCTTTTCGATTTTGGCCCTGTCCAACTTTATACCGACGATCGTGTTCGGCTTGCTTACCAGCCTGGCAATGCTGGTTGCTTTGACCGGCTCGTTAACACTGCTGCCGCAATTGCTCATTACATTCAAGCCATTGGGGCAGGAATCTGGTGCCAGTTCCGGTTCCACGTAAGGGTAGCGCAGTATTGAATCCCCACAGCTTTGTGTTTAATCTGCGTGATCACAAAGGCTACTGTGTCGTTCGTAATTACAGCTTACGACAGTAATTTGAGGTCGCGGACCCTATGGCTAGCTTCAGACTGAATTTTGTCTCAATAGTCAGTGCCTGCGCTCTTTTTGGCCTGTTAAGCGCCTGCGGCAGTGATCAACCGGAACAGCCCCTGAGTTTGCTTGAAACTTACATGCAGGATCCCGAGGCAATAAACCGTGGCCGCCTCTTGTATGAAGGCAGTTGCGCAAATTATTGTCACGGAGATGAACCAGAACCTGGTGAAGACATTGATCTCTTCGATTGTCAGTGGCAACACGGTGGCAGCAATGAAGATATCTTCGTCATCGTGACATCAGGAATCCCTGGTACCCGCATGGTCGGATTCGGCAACAATTTTCCGGAAGGGCAGAATGATTTGTGGAAGCTCATTGCTTATCTGCGCAGCGAACAACAGAGCTGTGATTGACGATGGCAACGGCCTAGGATTCAAAAGACTAACTTGATGCTCAGCGCGTCTTCAATAGTGAAAATTTATGGTTATGAGGAAATCTAAAGTGCAGATACAGCAGGACGAAGAGAAAAACGACTCAAAGAAATCAAGCCGTTCCGGATTCCTGGATGAAAAACTGTTTGAGTCCCGCACTATAACCATATTTGGCAATATCGATGACAAGTTGGCCAGGGGAATTACCGAGAAGCTCTTGGCCCTCGCTGCCGACAACGATGACCCCATTACCATTTATATCAGCTCGCCGGGCGGTCACGTTGAATCTGGTGACGTAGTCTACGACATGATCAAGTTCATCACGCCCACTGTTAAGATCATCGGAACTGGCTGGGTTGCCAGTGCCGCTACAACAATCTTTCTTGCGGCGGATAAGGAAAACAGGTACTGCTTACCTAACACTCGATTTCTGGTTCACCAACCACTTGGTGGGGCTAGGGGAGTGGCATCCGATATTGCTATTCAGGCTGAGCAGATCGTCAAGAATCGGGCTCGTATCAATCAGCTCATTGCGGACGAAACGGGACAGCCACTGGAACGGGTTGAAAAAGACACCGACAGGGATTACTGGATGAACGTGGAAGAAGCGGTCGACTACGGAATCGTCAGCAAGGTGGTTCGCTCGGCCAGTGAGATCAGTTAGTCGCCGACTTTTTTGAAAATAGCCTGGCGGTCCCTGGACAAAGTGCAGACCACCATGAAATCAGGTGCGCAGCTCGCGGCATGGAGTATGGCGGTATTTTCATCGATTAGCTCGGCCTGAATCACGCCGGTCGCTCCCAGATACTGGACTTCCACGTTGGCGATGTTGCCTTCGATGGTGCCTTCCTGGCTGCTCCAGATCTGGCCGAGAGACTCGATCTGCACGACCGTCATCACCCCGTCCTCCACCGAGACTCCGATGCGAAACAGAGTGCCTTCGGCAATCCACTCACCGTTCCAGACAGAATCGGAAGACTCCTGGGCCGCTGCGTTTAACCCAGTGAAAGCGACGCAGAGCATGACTGCTCTAAGCAATTTACTGAACAAAGCTTAGTCCCACCCCAAACAGCTCGCCGTGTAACACTGCGAACACAAAATAGAAAACCAGACCCACTACCAGGGCAATGCCGTCCCACATCAGTGAGGCATTTGTCTCAACCGGTCTATGTCTCAGTCCCAGACTGACAAACTTAAAAGCCGCCCAGAGCGCGAAGCCGCCAAACAGCAGGATGGAGGCCAGATCGCCATTGGACCACAAATGAGCGATGCCCCAGAGGAACGTGCCCAGCATCATCGGGTTGCGAAGGTTCTTTCGTAGCCAGGACATGGGCATATTGCCAGCAGCAACGAGGATAAACACCGGGATCATGAGCACATGGCTGATACCCCGCAGCTCAAAGCGTGGCTCCCACACCATGACAAAATCCGCCTGACCCTTGCCCATAACGATAAGCACCAGGCCGGCCAGAGCGAGCAGGGAATAAATCCCCTTGTACGCCCCTTCCGAAGGCAGGCTCTCGATCAGTCGCTGCCGCAATCCCAATTCACGGAAGAGATGCGGAAGAAAAAAGAGCAGCAGTCCAACAATCAGCAGGATCACGACCATCACCGTCAATCAAAACAGCGCGCAGTGTAGCACGCCCACCCACCCCAATTTCTGTGGACACCCATTTAAAATCCAAGCCGAAATCAATTAAGAATTAAAGGACACCCATTTGAATCAAGGGTCGGATTTGGTGGGTGATTTAAATGGGTGGCCATTAAATAACATCGCCAGATCGGGCTGTGGGGTGCTGTATTGCTGGGGTGGTGGTCTTGACAATTAATTAATTAAATGTTTAATTAATAAGTCGACCGAGGGAAGCATTGATAATGAGTAACGGTGAAACAAGCAGGAATACTGTGGGACGGCCGGCCGGGGCGGAGGGTGAGCGGGTGCGTCTGGATTTGCTGGAGGCAGCGCGGCAGCACTTTCTCAAGAGTGAATTCAAGGCCGTGTCCGTGCGCCAAATCGCGGAATCCGCCGGTGTGAATGCGGCAATGGTGAATTATTACTTTGGCAGCAAGCAGGGTCTGTATATCGCAATGGTCGAGGACCTTGTGGCCAAGCTGGAAGAGTCGGTGAAAGCATTGGGGGAAGACCACACCCTGAGTGTGGAGGACTTCAGTCGCACCTACTCGCGTCTGCTGGCAGAGAATCCCTGGTGGCCTAACTTTATTATTCGGGAAGTGCTGTTCAGCGAAGGCGAGACCCGTGAGGTGATGATTCGCCGTTTCGCTTCCGCCTTTGCACCTCGGCTGCTGGCCTCAATCAAGCAGGATATCTCCAGCGGTCACTACCGTGAGGAGTTGGACCCGGCTCTCACCATGATCTCCATGATGGGCCTGACCATCTTTCCCTTCCTGGCCAAACCGATCATGGAATCGGTGTTGAATGTCACCCTGGATGCCGATTTCGCGGAGCAGCTCTCCGAACACAATATCGAGTTGTTTCAGCAAGGCGTTCTGAACGCCGCTGGCAGTGGAGGTACCTCATGATGTTTCGATTACTGGTAGTGCTTTGTCTCTCCATATTCTTGCAGGCCTGTGAAGAACAACCCTTGATGGCTGTGGGCCAGCTTGAGTCAGACCGCGTAGAAGTCATCACCGAAAGCAGCGAACCCATTGTCAGTATCGGGGTAAACGAAGGCGATGGGGTAGCGCCAGGAGACGTGCTGCTGCAGCAGGATACGCAAAGATTGGAACTGCGTATTGAGGAAGCCAGGGCCAATATTTCACGAATCCAGGCCCAGTTGGAAGAGCAGTTGAATGGTCCTCGCCAGGAAACCATTGCCGCTACACGGGCTAGCCTGCAGGAAGCCATTGTCGAGAGGGATTTCAGGGAGCGCGACCTGCAAAGATTGACTGAGCTAAGGGCACGTAACCTGACCTCGGTGGAAAGTGTGGACACGGCCGAGAGTCGGCTCGATGTCGCCCGAGCCCGAATCGATATAGTGCAGGCCCAGCTAGCCGAGTTGGAAGCAGGCACTCGCGTGGAGCAGATTGAACAGACACGAAGTTCACTCGCCCAGGCCCAAACACAACTAGCCTCTCTGCAGTTCGATCTCAATCGCCTGACCCTGGCATCTCCGGTGTTGGCGGTGGTGGATTCCTTGCCTTTCGAAGTGGGCGAACGGCCGCGTCAGGGCGATGTGGTGGCGGTACTGCTCACCGGAGAACAACCCTACGCACGGGTGTACATCCCGGAGCCGCTGCGCGTGCAAGTGCGAGTAGGTGACCAGCTTGATGTTCATGTGGATGGATTGCCGCAAGCCATTCGGGGCAGCGTGCGTCGCATCTCTGCCGAGGCAAGTTTCACACCTTACTTTGCTCTTACTGAACGTGACCGCTCCCGGCTCGCCTACCTGGCCGAAGTCTCTCTGCCCGACAGTGGAGAAAGATTGCCGGAAGGCGTGCCCGTACAAATACTTTTCGAGTAAGCCAATGTCCGAATCAAAATTCGCCATTCAGGCAGAGGGACTGACCAAGAAGTTTGGTTCACTCATTGCCGTCAATGAAGTCGATCTGCAAGTTCCGACTGGTCAGATATACGGCTTTCTTGGTCCGAATGGCTGTGGCAAGTCCACCACAATACGAATGTTATGCGGACTGCTAACACCCAGCGCGGGCTCCGCTACTGTCCTGGGTCTGGATACCAGGAAAGATGCTGAGGCGTTAAAGCAGAAAATCGGCTATATGACGCAAAAGTTTTCCCTGTTCGAGGATCTGACAGTGAGGGAGAACCTGGATTTCGTGAGCACGATCTACACGCTAAAGAAGGACGATCGCAAGGCCCGGGTAAAAGAATTGCTGGAAGAATTTAATCTGTCAGATCGCAGCAAACAATATGCTGGCACACTCAGTGGCGGCCAGAAGCAGCGACTGGCATTGGCCGCAGCTACCTTGCATCGACCAAAAATCCTGTTTCTCGATGAGCCCACCAGCGCGGTAGATCCACAGAACCGCAGGGATTTCTGGGAAACCCTGTTTGAGCTGGCCGAGCAGGGCAGTACCATCCTGGTTTCTACCCATTACATGGATGAGGCTGCCCGTTGTCACAATCTGGCGATACTCGACCAGGGCGTGAAGGTTGCTGACGGCACGCCCAGGAGCCTGGGCGAAAGCATCGACTCCCAGGTGATCGAGGTAACAGCCGAGGATCCCAACGAGGCCCGGGCCAGTCTCAGCAGAGAATCAAAGATCACCAGCATTACCCAACTGGGTGTGCGCCTGAGGGTGCTACTGCCTAAAGAGGTTGATGGCGCCGTGGAGCTGATTCGGGGCAATCTCAAACAAGCCAATGTGGGCGCGGACGTAGAGGCTGTGTTCCCGGATCTGGAAGACGTATTCGTGTCTGTGACCGAACTGCGTCGTGAAGCCCTGGAGCGAGCAGCCGCATGAAGGTCCTGCTGAGAATATTTGCAGTGATGCGCAAAGAGTTTCTGCAACTGGGCAGAGATCGGCTGACCTTTGGCATGATCGTCGGTATTCCCCTGATCCAGTTATTGATGTTCGGCTACGCCATCAACACAGACGTCCGCAATCTGGGTACAGCCTTCGTCGATGAGGCGGATACCCACCTGTCCCGGGAATTCATGGCAGACCTCAGGGCCACACAGGTTATTGATTTGAAGCACCGGGCGGCAAATCTGCAGGAACTGGAATCTCTGCTGGATGCTGGTGAAGTTTCAATTGGCATCTACCTGCCACCAGACTTCGACCGTCGGGTGCTGGCCGGTGACAGGCCACCCGCGCAGTTACTGGTAGATGGTACCGACCCGATCATTCTGGGCGTGGCGCAACAGCTCACTGCGACTCCAGTGTCTTTCGACTCACAATTGCGGTCGCCAGTGTCGGCAGCCGTAGAGGTTCGCAACTACTACAATCCCGAGCGAAGATCTGCGGTGAATATCGTCCCGGGTCTGGTGGGCGTGATCCTGACCATGACCATGGTGTTGTTTACAGCAGTTGCGATCGTGCGGGAGCGGGAAAGAGGCAATCTTGAGTTTTTGATTAACACACCCGTCAAGACCCCAGAACTGATGTTAGGAAAAATATTCCCGTATATCCTGATTGGTCTGTTGCAGCTGGTGATTATTCTAGCCCTGGGTCGCTATTTTTTCGAAGTGCCGATTCGGGGCGAATACCTGCACATACTGATGGCGTCTTTGCTGTTTATCGCTACCAACCTGGCGCTGGGCCTGTTGTTGTCGACGATGGCAACCACGCAGTTTCAGTCTATGCAGATGACGTTCTTCATCCTGCTGCCATCGATTCTGTTGTCAGGCTTTATGTTTCCTTTCGATGGTATGCCGCCACTGGCGCAGGGAATCGCAGAGATTCTGCCCTTAACCCATTTCAATCGACTGATCCGCGGCATTATCTTGCGCGGCGCCGACATCATGAGCATGTGGGATGAACTGCTTGCCCTGGCCGTATTTATGCTGGTGGCACTGACCCTGGCTATCGCTCGTTTCAGCAAACGTCTGGACTAGCCTCGCTTTGCCTGACTGACATTCATTCAGCTCTCGAACACGTTGCCAGATTCACTACGAAAACTGGCAGAGGGCCGGCATTCATGCAAATCCCGGCTCAGGCAAATAGCAAGACAAGCTGTCATTGTCGCTCAGCGTTGCGTTAGCGAATGACTATACGGTGGCCACGGATTGCGCGCGACTCAAGTCGTGCTTGCTGATCGGTAACTCACGAATGCGTTGACCGGTCAGAATATAGATTGCATTGGTGACCGCGGCAGAAATAGGAGGCGTGGCAGGTTCGCCAAGACCACCCAGTGCTTCCCCGCTTTCCACGATATGTACTTCAATCTCCGGAGACGTCGCCATGCGCACCATTTCATAATCGGGAAAATTATTCTGTGCGACCCGGCCGTTTTCAATTGAGATTTCACCGTACAGAGCAGCAGTCAATCCAAAGATAATGCCACTCTCCACCTGTGCTTCGACCCCATCGGGGTTTACTGCCCAGCCG
This sequence comes from Gammaproteobacteria bacterium, assembly GCA_040218615.1. Lineage (GTDB taxonomy): Bacteria > Pseudomonadota > Gammaproteobacteria > Pseudomonadales > Pseudohongiellaceae > UBA9145. The sequence goes on along the minus strand of JAVJRC010000014.1, from coordinate 175,817 downwards.
CAATCGATCGCCGCTGTAACCTTGTGCACGATTGGCTGACCATCATCTCCGATGGAGACCTCTGCAACCTGGGCGCAAATACTGCCAAAGCTTTCCTGCACAGAAAGCCCCAATGCATGACCGTCTGGCAGATTGTCCCCATAGCCTGCCGCCTCGGCAGCCGTTCTAAGTACCTGCTGATGGCGAGGATGTTCGCGCAGCAAGTCCATTCGAAACTGATAAGGGTTTCTGCCCGCACGATGGGCCAGCTCATCCATAAAGGATTCGATGAAAAAGGTTTGCTGGGAATGGTCCACGCTTCTCCAGGCGGCGATAGGCACATGGGTCTCACCATCTACAACCCGGATGGATTGGTTTTCGATGGCATAGGGAATATGTGATGCCCCGGGCACCTGAATAGGACCGGTGAAGCGATTATGCCAGGCAGTTACATTGCCATTGGCATCCAGTCCGCCCTTGAAATTCGAAAACACCGCAGGGCGATAGTAGTCCTGCTGGAGATCGTCTTCGCGGCTGAACACGGTTTTTACCGGCACATCGAATTCCATGGCAATTTTGGTGGCATGGTCGATTACGTTCCAGTTGAATGGCAGTCGCCGACCAAAACCGCCGCCGCAGTAGCTGGGGTGGTGGGTGACATCGTCTTCGCTAAGTCCTGCCACAGAGGCCACACGACCCTTCATAGACAGCGGGTCCTGGGTGGATGTCCACAGGTCGGCCTTGCCATCGTGAATATGCACGGTGCAGTTCATGGGCTCCATGGCCGCATGCGCCAGATAGGGCACTCTGTAGTTGGCTTCGATGACATCGTCTGCCTGCTCGAGACCTGCCTCGGCATCGCCCTGTTCGTGATCTTCGTCGCCATTGCTCTCGGCCAGTTCGCGATCGAAACGGGCAGCAATATCGGCGCTGGAAACATTGTCGTGCTCAGAGCTTTCAAACTCCGCCTTGACCAGCTTCAATGCTTCCTTGGCACGCCAGTAATTGTCTGCCACCACGGCAACGGAATCTTCCAGCTCGATGACGCGTTTTACACCGCGTCGCTGCAAGGCTTCACTGGCATCAACCGAAACCAGTTTGGTGCCGAACACAGGAGCCAGTTGGATAGCCGCGTAGAGCATGTCATCACTGTGGTAGTCCAGCCCATATTGAGCAGAACCATCAACCTTGGCAGGAATGTCTACCCGGGAAATGGCCTTCCCCATAATATTGAACTGGGAACGATCCTTGAGCACCGGTTCCGCGGGCGGCTCGAGTTCGGCAGCGGCGGTAGCCAGTTCGCCGTAGCTCAATGAGCGGCCGCTGGCATTGTGATGCACATGACCTAACTCCGTGGTGCATTCACTGGCAGGGACTCCCCATTGATTGGCCGCGCACTGGATCAGCATCTCCCTGGCTGCCGCACCAGCAACTCGCATACCATGCTGGCCGGTGAAGCGCACCGAGGCACTGCCACCGGTAGTCTGCAGATTGCCGATTCCAGCAATGGACGGAGCGATTGCGTCGACCATGCCCATGAGGACATTGGGGACGCCGTATTCTTCAGCAAAGCCTTTGATCATGTCACTGGCTGCATACAGGTCCATGGCAGGCGCCTGCTCCACAGTCACGTCTTCCCAGTTGGCATCCAGTTCATCGGCTGCCATTTGCGCCAGTGCGGTATGAATGCCCTGGCCTATCTCTGAGTGCAGCACATAAATGGTGATGTCATTGTCCGGATTGATCTTGATGAAATTGGTGACAAATTTTTCATCACCCATTGCCAATTGCTCATTGGCGACGCGGTGCCTGCTGGGTCGCGTAGCCGCATAGCCAACCAAAAGACCGCCACCGGCCACAGTGGAGGCAAGGATGAAACGACGTCGTGAAATTTTCATAGTCATGCCTCCTTAAGCGGTCGCAATTGAGCGAATCGCCCGGCGGACGCGAGGATAGGAACCGCAGCGGCAGACATTGTTAATGCTGGCGTCGATTTCTGCATCGCTTGGATTGGGGTTGGTGGCCAACAGGGAAGACACTGCCATGATCATGCCCGACTGACAGTAGCCACACTGTGGAACCTGGTGATCAATCCAGGCCTGCTGCACAGCGGATAGCCGGGCTGTGGGAGTAAAGGTGCCGACTGTGGACGAGGTTCCAGCCGCTGCTGCCAGCCCTTCGATGGTGGTGATGTCCTGACCTTCTACTGCTGACACCGGCAATACACAAGTGCGCACAGCGCTGCCATTGACATGCACGGTGCAGGCTCCACATGAGGCGATACCACAGCCAAATTTGGTGCCTGTCATGCCCAATTCATCCCGCAATACCCAGAGCAGGGGCATATCCGGTTCCACGTCGACAGTGTGTTCGACGCCGTTTACCCTGAAAGTTGCCATGATAATCGCCTCCGCAGGCTTTTGATTCGAGAGATGTGTTCATTGTAACGCCGTCCCCAAGCTATTGCTAAGGCCCGCCGAATGCCGTTTTGGCCTTGCTGGAAGCGGATGAGACCGGGGGGAGGTGTGTCACTGCTGGCTGTCTCATGGCTGTGCTATTCTCCAGCCCAACAGGAAGGTGTTCATGACCGCTGAAGTCAAGAAGCTGTCTGTCGCGCCCACCGCACCGAAAAGCAAAAGCCTTGTAGTCATTTATTTCAATCGTACAGCGTCGAGTACCGATTCCATGTTACGCAAAACGCTCGTTGTTTTAATGTGCCTGGCATTTTTACCCACACCAGGTCAGGCCCAGACCAACAGTTTTCTCCGTTTTGTCCCCGGTGCGAGTCCCTGGCAGGGTGAGCTGCAAACATCAATCACTCGCTACCAGAATCAGCAAGGGCAACAGGTGGAGCTAATCGCTGCGGTCCATATTGCTGACCCTGCGTACTACGAGACCCTGAATTCTCACTTTGAAAGTCTCGATTTACTTTTGTATGAATTGGTTGCGGATGACGAAGACTGGCAGCAGGCGCAAGGATTAAATGGGGGCGCGAGAGAAAACCAGTCGCTGCTGGGGACACTGCAATCCATGATCGGCCGTTTTCTGGAACTGGAGTTTCAGTTGCAGGCCATCGACTATGGGCGGGAACATTATTTCCGGGCGGACCTGAGCGCAACTGAACTGGCCACCATTATGCAGAGCAAGGATGAATCTTTTTTCTCCATGTTCATGACCATGGCCATGGCGCAAATGGCAGCGGAGCAAAATGCCCTGGCGAATGGCGGGCTGGAACCCAGTGCCTTCACAATGATGTCATTGCTTACCGCGCTGTCCTCAGACAACCAGTCCCAGGCACTGAAGTATCTTATTGCCAGAGAGCTGGGGCGGAGCGGCGACCTCGCCCTGAGCCCGACTGTGGAATCACGGATTACGATTCTGGGAGATCGCAACAAGGTTGCCCTGGCGGCCCTGAAATCTGCGCTTGCCGCTGGTGAGCAGAGGTCAGGATTGTTCTACGGAGCTGCACACATGCCCGGCCTGGAGCGGGAATTACTGCAAACCATGGGATTCTCGATCGTCTCAAGGACCTGGCTGACCGCCTGGAATATCCCCTAGAGAAATCCCCCGTTGCTGCTTCATCAACACCTCCCCCAATCCATTAAAAGTCAGGCATTAAAAGACAGGCGACTGCTTTTCCGGGTTTTTTAGGTTGACTGGTACCCGATTAACAGGACAATAGGCGGGCGGTTTCACAATTGAGGCAACTCCACAGAGAAGGGGGGCGGGGTCAGGGAGACGAGGCAATTACAGCCGCTACTCCAGGCGATTACTCCAGGCTTTCGTTGTCAAACACTTGCTGAAAACAAGAATCAAATAAATCCTGTAGATAGAGAAAGGTGTAACTTAGTATGAAAAATTTAAAGAGCGGAATACTGGCATTGTTCCTGACAGTTCTCGTGGGCTGTGCCGCCTCAACGCCTCCTGGAGTAGGTGTGTGGGATGTGAATATGAATACACCTCTTGGTGCCCTGCCTGGTGTTCTCACCTTGAATGCTGACGGAACCGGAAGTTTTGGTAATGATCAGCTTGGCGAAACGGCGCTGAGTGGAATTATGTACGATGGCAACAGCATTGCCTTCGATGCAGAAGTCGACGCACAGGGCCAGACACTGGTGCTGGAATTCACTGGCACTGTAGAGGGAGATTCTATTGATGGTGAGTTCGGAAGCGATTTTGGCGCTTTTGATGTGACCGGCACTCGTCAGTAGTCAGACCAGCACGAAAACAAAAAGGGATGCTCTCGAGCATCCTTTTTTTATTGCCTGTATGGATTGCGTACACCTGAGTGACCGGATCTCAGATGACATTCATGCGCAGCCTTTCTTCAACATAGGCAAGATTTTCCTGAGCGTTGGGGCTGTTGGGGTGAACGGCAATTAAATCCTCGAAGGCATCCCTGGCTTTGCCCAGCTCCTCCTGCTGCAGATAGACCAGACCCAGCCCCGACAAGGCGCCAAAGTGGCGAGGCTCCAGCGCCAGGGTTTTTTCGATGTCAGCAATAGAGGCTTCAAAATTCCCTACCATGTAGTAAAGCGTGGCGCGCTTGTTCCAGCCCTCAGCATAATCGGGAAATGCTTCCACAATCTGCGTGAAAATCAACATGGCTTCAGGATACTGGCGTTCATTCATGTGCCGGGTACCAATTTCCATGAGGCGTTCCAGGTCAGTATTCGGGTGTTCGAACCAGATAGACCAGATACGATTTTCCAGCACGCGAATCATTGCGGGATCACTGGCTTGCAACAGTTCCCGAAACAGACCATCCAGGCGCTGATCGGTTTGGTCGGCGCTGGCATGCCAGGCAGTCAGTGCAAGCAAAAGTCCGGGCAGTAATTTTGAAACAGAGCGCATATCCAGATTCCGGATAATTCAGTGGAATTTACCGCTGCCAGTATAGCGCTGGCGAAAGTCCTGTTGCCAGAGACTGGTCTGAATTAATCAGAGGGTCCCTAGAAGCGCTTTGCACTGGCCATGCGCCAGTCTTCCTGATAGTTGAGAGGAATGTCGTCGGAAAGCAGCTGCTTGCTGTCCAGTGGCTCATATAGCTGTTGGAAAGTCTTGGTGCCGTCGTCAATCCGCCTGAGTAAATCACCCGGGGTCAGATCGTCTGGATCCTCGAATCCCATGGCGCCGCAGAGCTCGAGGAAGGAATGCATGGTGGCGTGATGAAAGTTCCTGACCCTGATGGCTTTCTCATCAACCACTACTGCACGGGCACGAAAAGGATCCTGGGTTGCCACGCCGGTGGGGCAATGGTTGGTATTGCATGCGCGCGACTGGATACAGCCTACCGCCAACATCATGGAGCGAGCTGCATTGACCGTATTGGCACCCACGGCCACTTTCTCAAGCATATCGAAGCCCGTGGCCGTCATGCCCGAGCTGATTATCTTGATCTGTTCTCGCAGGCCGGCGCCCACCAGCGCCTGATGCACATAATAAGTGGCTTCGAGGCAGGGCACGCCCAGGCGATTAGTGAATTCAACCGGCGCCGCACCCGTGCCTCCCTCGGCTCCATCCACGGTGATGAAATCCGGCAATATTTCCGTTTCCAGCATGGCTTTGACGATCGCAAGAAACTCGGCTCGACGGCCGATGCACAACTTGAAACCCACCGGTTTGCCGCCGCTTGCTTCTCTCAGTTTTTGGATGAATTGCAACAGGCCAATTGGGTCGGAAAATTCCGGGTGGGTCGCTGGTGAGTTCACAGTCTTGCCGACTTCCACCAGGCGGATATCCGCGATCTCCTGGGTTACCTTGGCTCCGGGCAGCACGCCACCATGAGAGGGCTTGGCACCCTGGGATATTTTTACCTCAATCATTTTGACCTGTTCCAGGGCAGAGCGTTCCTTGAACGCGCCCTCATCGAAACGACCGTCCCGGTTACGACATCCAAAGTATCCCGTACCGATTTGCCAGATCAGGTCGCCACCATGCTTGAGGTGGTGGGAACTCAGGCCACCTTCACCGGTGTTGTGCGCAAAACCACCGAGCGCGGCACCCTTGTTTAGTGCCTGAATGGCGTTGCCACTGAGTGAACCGAAACTCATGGCAGAAATATTCAGGCGTGAAGCACAATAAGGTTGGCCACACTGTCTGCTGCCAAAGGTTACCTGGCTGTGTTCGTCGGACACAGTCCTGGCATTGATTGAATGCAGGATGCTGCGATAGCCATCGGCGAGGATGTCCTGTTCGGTACCAAAAGGAATGGTGTCATTGAGGCCCTTGGCGCGGCGGTAAATGAGATTACGCCGCTCACGGCTGAATGGCTTTTCCTCGATATTATTGGAAATAAAATATTGCTGAATCTCGGGGCGGAAGAACTCCAGCAGGGTCCTGATGTTGGACAACACCGGATAGTTGCGGCGCAGATTGCTCCTGGAGATGAACAGCTCATAGGCGCCAACAAGCACCCAGGCCAGACTGATCAGCACCAGGAAAAGCTGAAATGGCGCATCGATTATCGAGTCAAAAGAATAATCTCCTCCGGTGCTGTTGTGTAACCAGAGGAGACATAAAGGAAGAACAACTAATGTAATTAAACAGTAAAAGCGAACAACGGGGGTCATGGCAGAGCCTCAATCAGTTTTCGGTTACAGCGCAGTTGATTGTTAATTGGACCTGTAGACCCGTTGCGGTACTAGAAATTCATTACAAATGTTATGGCAGTTTCAGTATCGGTGTTTTTGCGACCAACGGGAACCTCGGTCTGGTGTTTAACGTTAAATGAAAACCTTAGTGAAAGATTGTCGAGTATGTCAGTTTCAATACTACTCTCAGACCGGTAAATGCTGGTTTCATTACCAGCCTCAACGCTGAGTGTCTGTCCGAAAGTGGCGCTGTCGGAGATGTCCCACTCGTAATCACCCGCCAGGCGCACAATAGCCTCATCGAAATCATCCTGTTCGCTGCGGCTCTGTCTGGCACCGATACCAGCGTTGATTGTCAGGGCCATGTTTTCAACATTGGTCAGCATGTTTCGGCCATAACTGACCGAGAGGTCGGTCTGGCTGTCGTAACCACTAAATTCATCTTCTTCATGGGCGAGCCTGGTTATCACGAAGCTGATTTCGTTGATGTCATATCTGGCATCGGCGACGTAGTACATTCTTTGCGCGGTCTTGACATCGTTCTGCACAGCGCGGAAGCCGTCAACCAGGAAGCCATATTCCCAGCTATCTCGACGCCAGTCGATTTCGCCCCGGAAATTGAAGTTTTCATTCTCGGTATTACCAGTGGTAACCACGGCTCCCAGCTCCACTTCTGTGCTGATACCGTTTTCTTCCTGTGCTAAGGCTGTGGTGCTGATCAACAATGTCACCAGCCCAACCAGGGACGTTAACTTACGCATGCAAATACTCCAGATTCATGGCTTCGGGTTCGAATTCATCCTGGTCTTGCCATGGTTCACCAGAAAGAACACATTATTCCTGCAACATTTATTGCAACTATCTGAACAGTATCGGTAGCAGTCGAACTTTTCTGGAGTTGGGTTTCTATTTGGGGTATAAGGCAAACTTGTTACAGGCCGCGATTTTACGGGCCTTCACGCTTTTTGACCGACATCCTCATTGCTGGAGCTATGAAAACCCTTTACCTGCTGCGCCATGCCAAATCCAGTTGGGACGATCCCGACTTGAAGGATTTTGAGCGCCCCCTAAGTAAACGAGGGCGAAGGGATGCACCGAGGATGGGTGAGCGGTTTAAATCGAGAGGCGATGGATTGCAGTGCATTATCTGCAGTCCGGCAGTTCGTACCAAAACAACCGCCAAATTGTTCGCAGAAGCCATCGACTATCCCGCCGATGATATCGCCAGCAATCCTGAATTGTATTTCGCTGGCAGTGGCATGTTCCTGAAAGCTGCCAGTCTGCTTGATGATGGCTTCGACCAGGCGATGCTGGTGGGGCACAACCCGGCGATAACCGAGTTTGCCAATTTGATGACCAATGCTGGAATCGACAACATTCCCACCGCCGGTTTGGTAAAAATGTCGCTGGACATCGATCAGTGGTCTGATATCGAAGCCGGTAGCGCCGAGCTGAAAGAATTCGATTACCCCAAAAAACTGGCTGACTGATGAAATATCAATCAATTGTGCTCACCCTGGTGATCGTCTCAGCGGCGTTGACTGCATGCAATGAGCAGGAAAATGTCCTCACAGATTCTGTTCAAAAACCCGACTCGACAGTGCTTCCCCGATGGTATACCCCGGAGCAAGTCACACAAGGTGCCGTAGTGTTCGCCGAAAACTGCGCACAATGTCACGGTGAGCAGGCTGAAGGCATTCATGACGACTGGCGTGAACGTCTGGACGACGGGTCTTTTCCCCCACCGCCACTGAACGGTTCAGCCCATGCCTGGCATCACCCTCGCTCGATCTTGCTCAGGGTGATTAATAATGGGGGCATACCGCTGGGTGGGCAGATGCCTGCGTTTGAAGACGTGCTGGACGAACAGGAGAAGCTGGCGGCGATCGCCTACTTCCAGGATTTCTGGAGTGACGAGATTTATGGAAACTGGCTGGAGATGGGCGGTGTCGATTAGGCCGCACGGCTTTTCTGTTCTGTTTGCGCTGGCATTGAGTCTGACAGGCTGTGTCCAGAGTGCAGGCTCGGATAACTGGAGGTCTCCGCTCTATCAGATTCATCCGCTGGTGGGACAAATCTGGAGTAGCAGCGAAGAAACCTTCGTCGATGAAGAGGATTTGTGGGCTGCAGTCAGTTCCGCTCAATATATTCTGCTGGGAGAGAAGCACGACAACCCCGATCATCACGATCTGCAGTTGATGATGTTGAATCAGCTTGTTGAGTCCGGGAACGTGTCCCATGTGACTTTTGAGATGCTGGACAGCACTGCCGATTCTGCCCTGGCCGGATTCGCCGATCAGCAGTTCAGTGACGCCGATGACATCAACGCCTATTTGCAATGGGACAATGAGGGTTGGAACTGGGAGTTTTATGGGCCGCTGCTCGAGACGGCCTACAACGAATCAGTAGCTGTGCGTTCCGGCAACATCAGCAATGAAACGGTCAGCAGCGTTTACGGATCATCGACTCCTCCAGAAATAGCAGCAGTGCTGGACCGCGAGGCAATGGAAAGATTGCACCAGGAGATCGATGAGAGTCATTGTGGCTTGTTGCCACAGTCACAGTTTCCCGCCATGGTGCGCGTACAGCAAGCTCGAGACTATCGCATGGCCAGTCAGCTTCAGGTCAACGAAAGTTCCCGCTCCGCAGTGCTTATCGCAGGCAACTATCATGTGCGTCAGGATCTGGGTGTGCCCAACTATCTGCTGGCGCAGAATTCCGGGTTGTCTCGTGAAGACATTGTGAGTGTCGGTTTGCTGGAGGTGCAGGACGGCGAAACAAGGCCGCAGCGTTACCTGGATCAATTTTCCGAAGTGCCAGCTTATGACTTCATCTGGTTTACACCGGCGGTCACAGCAGAGGACTATTGTGATTCTTTGCGCCAGCGCTGATTCAGTGTCGCCGGATAGTTTCTGGACCCGCTGGGAATTGCATCCATCGCTGGAATCCTTGAATATTGAACGCGGCTCCAACAGAATGGACCGCCCTGGGTTCACCAGTGCCTCATTAATATGCCTTTTTCAGGCAACTAGCAGTAGTTTTTGATGACAGTCTCCCGTACGCAATCTTCATTCTTTATCTTGCTCATGGCTTTGTTCATGCCCGTTGCATGGGCGCAGGTCTATCCGCAGATCAGTGGTGCCGATGACGACATCTATGATCTGGGCTATGACGAAGGTGGCGAGTTTAATTTCGTGCGCGTTCAATTTGACAACTACTATGGTGGAGGCGGATTCGGCTACGGCACCTGGTCCATCGATTTTCCCGATGCAGACATGAATTTTTTGCGCGGCGTATCCCGGTTGACCAATATCCGGGTCATGAGCGATCCAATTGTGCTGCGTCTGGATGATGATGAAATATTCGACTATCCCTTTCTCTATATGCTCGAGGTAGGCCAGGGTGGGGGCATTCTGCTCAATCCCAGGGAAACCGAGAATTTGCGAGAGTATTTGTTGCGTGGTGGCTTCCTGCTGATCGATGATTTCTGGGGGCAGCGTCAATGGGACAATTTTTATGCCTCCTTCAGTCAGGTATTTCCCGATCGTGAGATTGTCGAGCTGCAACCGGATCATGAAATCTTTCACGTTTACTACGACATCGATGGCCCGCAAATGATTCCGGCGCTGTTTCGTTCCGATCAAATGGGAGAACAGGGCATCGACTACGCCAGCAACCATGCCATACTCGATGATGAGGGCAGGGTGATGGTGTTGATCAATTGGAATTCAGACATGGGTGATGGCTGGGAACACACTTACCATCCGGCTTATCCGACACGCTATGCCAATTCGGCTTATCGCCTTGGCATCAACTACCTGATGTACTCCCTAACGCACTAAGCTCTGTTCACTCAGACTAGCGGTCCATGGGATCGAATTTTTCAGGGTCAATATCCAGTTGCGCGACGCACTTGTTGAATTGTTTGCGCCCTATGGAATTCGCTCGATGCAATCCAACCAGGGCGGCATGACAAATATGGTCGCTGTTGATTTCGAAATACTCGCGTAAGCTGTCCCTGGATTCGCTCAGTCCATAGCCATCGGTTCCCAGTGCCAGGTAGTTCTCAGGCATCCATGTGGCAACACTTCGGGGGAGGGCTTTCATATAGTCGCTGACCGCCACATAGCAACCCTGGGTCTCTGCAAAAAGTTGATTGATGTAAGGTTGCCTGGGATTCTTGTCCCCGTGAAGCCGATTGTGTCGCTCACAGCGCTCGGCTTCCCGATAAAGCTCGTTATAGCTGGTCACACTCCAGATTGAAACTTCGAAGCCCATAGACTCCAGTTTGTCCCTGGCAGCGAGTACCTGTTGCATGATGGAGCCGCTGCCCAGCAGATGTATCTGTGATGATTTTTCGTTCTTACTCGAATAGTAGTGATAAGCACCCTTGATAATGCCTTCAGATACACCTTCCTTTTCTGGCATCGATGGCATCAGATAGTTTTCATTGTAGGCAGTGATGTAATAGAAAAGGTTTTCCTGCTCTTGATACATGCGGCGAATGCCTTCGCGAACGATGACCACCAGCTCGTAAGCGAACGCCGGGTCGTAACTCTTCAGGTTGGGGTAGGTATTGGCAATGACCTGTGAATGACCATCCTGGTGTTGGATACCCTCGCCATTCAGCGTCGTGCGACCCGCTGTGCCGCCGATCAAAAAGCCCCGGCAGAGCATATCGCCGCAGGTCCAGATCATGTCGCCGACCCGTTGGAATCCGAAAATGGAATAGAAGAAGTAGAAAGGAATCATCGGCAGGCCATGGATGGAGTAGGCAGTGCCTGCCGCCAGAAATGAAGCGAGCGCGCCAGTCTCGCAAATTCCTTCCTGCAGTATCTGGCCATCTTCTGCTTCGCGGTAGGCGAGCAGGGTATCCGCATCCACAGGCGTGTAGTGCTGACCCTGTAGAGAAAATATGCCAGCTATTTTGAATAGGGCTTCCAGGCCAAAGGTGCGTGCCTCGTCGGGCACAATGGGCACGATGTATTTGTTCAGGGATTTGTCCCGCAGCAACACCGACAGAATTCGAACCAGCGCCATGGTTGTGGACATGGCGCGCTGGCTGGCGCCGGTGAGAGTCGCAAAACTTTCCATTGGTGGCGCCTGCAGGCTGGCACACTCGGCAGTTCTTTTTGGTATGGCTCCACCAAGTTGTTCCCGGCGACGCTTGAGATATTTTATTTCATCACTGTCGTCATTCGGTTTATAGAACTGGGCTGAACGCAGAGCGTTTTCATCCAGGGGGATACCGAAGTTTCGACCTATGGTAACGCGCTCTTCCCCGCTGAAATTTTTCTTCTGGTGAACAGTATTGCTGCCCGCAGCATGGACCAGCCCATCGCCCTTTACTGTTTTAATCAGGATGACAGTTGGCTTGCCTTTACTGCGCACGGCTCTGGCATAGGCGGCATAAATTTTTTCTGCATCCTGCCCACCGCGCTTGATTTGTTTTACCTCTTCATCGCTTAACTCATTCATCATCTGCTCGAGTTCAGCGTTGCCGTTCACCCAATGTTCCCTTTGCAGATTGCCGGGTAGCACCGAATATCGTTGGTAATCTCCATCCACACAATCTTCCATGCGTTGGCGCAGGGTGCCATTTTCATCCGCTTCCAACAGTTTGTCCCAGCCACCGCCCCAGATCACTTTGATTACGTTCCATCCTGCTCCTATAAACGAGGCCTCCAGTTCCTGAATGATCTTGCCGTTGCCGCGGACCGGTCCATCCAGTCTCTGCAGGTTACAGTTCACCACCAGAATCAGGTTATCCAGCTGTTCCCTGGAGGCGATATTGATTGTGCCCAGTACTTCCGGTTCATCGGCTTCACCATCGCCAATGAAACACCAGATCTTGCCTCCCAGCTTGGGTTTTAAACCCCGGTTCTCAAGATACTTGGCGAAGCGCGCCTGATAGATAGCAGTGGGCGTTGACAGGCCCATGGAAGCATTGGGCACCTGCCAGTAGTCGGGCATGCTGCGGGGGTGAGGATAGGAGGTGACGCCGCCTCCACTTTGCAGTTCGCGACGGTAGTTTTTCAGCTGGGTTTCAGTGAGCTCGCCCTCAAGCCAGGAACGGGCATAAACGCCAGGGCTGGCATGGGGCTGGGGAATAACCAGGTCTCCACCATAGTCTGCAGACTGTTTCCTGAAGAAGTGGTTGAATCCCACTTCCATTAGTGTGGCCGCTGAAGCGTAAGTGGCGATGTGACCCCCTACGCCGGAACCTGCATCCTGTGCCTGCAAGACCATGGCCATGGCATTCCAGCGCAAGATGTTTTCCAGTCTTTGCTCCACATCCCTGTCGCCCGGGTAAGCAGGTTGCTCGGTGACAGGAATGGTATTGAGATACGGGGTATTGACGGTGACTTGTCGGGTATCGAGATGATTCTCGTTACACCAACTCGACAGGCTGTTGAGAATTTCCCGAACCCCTTCCTCTCCATAGTCCTGCAGTATGTCGGAGAGTGCTTCCAGCCATTCCTGCTTGTCCTGCTCTATAGCTGGATCTGGTTTCAATTGCTTGTTCATTCGGGTGCCGTCGCGGTCTGGGATGGCTAGTGGAAGAATACTAACTCAGCTGGATAGGCGGCGCACCAGCGCATAAGTGAGGCAGGGGTGCAGGCCCGGCGCCTAGGGGGCAGTAGTTCTGGAATCGCTGGATTCAGCGTTCAGGGAATTGTCCAATCTGGCCAGGTACTGCTGGATAGTCGTGGACGAATGTTCCACGCAGTTGCCGCTGTGGCTGAAGATGTAGTCTGCTGATATCTGTTCCAGCAGGGGTGCCTTGGCGACCGTGCCCTTGAAGGTGTCAATTTCCCGCGGTGGTAAACCAAGGTCCTGGTAAAAATCGATGAGCAGCAGTATTTCTTTCTGGCTTAACTCCTGGGTCAGGATCTGTGCAATGCCCGCTTCGAAATTTTCCCAGGCATAGACCTCCTGGTAACAGCGGGCGATCGTCCTGGTGACTTCCCGGGGCAAGTCCACATCGACAGTCATGGCGACGATGCTGGAATAGGTACGAATGATGTCCTGCACCTGTCGTTGAGCCATGGACTCGTAATGCCCCTCGATCTTGCTGACTTGCAGCAGAAGTTCGGCATCGTCAATGGCATCAGCCGACACCTTGCTGCCAAGACTGATGACCAGACAGAAAAAGAGAAACGAGCGAGTCATGATTATTCTGTTCCTCGCAGACATTTTCGAGCCTCCCACGCAGCTCGTCCGATATTCTACTGCATCAATTCCGGCTCAGGTAGCGGCCTGCTAACAACAAGAGCCTGGTGACTGTGCCCGCAAGAATAGCTCGACAAAGCTCTGGCAACGGTGATCCAATTGACTGCCGGGAGCGTAAATGACAACATGCTGGCATAAGTAAATTACTGGAGTCACCGGTGCATTCTCCCAAACGCGTGCTTTTTCTGGATCTGGTGTTATCGCTGTTTCGTCTCAATGGGCTACTGATCGCCGAGGGCGATGCGATGACCGAGAAGCTCGGGTTAACCCACGCGCGCTGGAAAGTCATCGGTGCGATTGCCCTGTCCAGTTCCGGGCTTACGGTTCCCGGTATCGCCCGCGTGCTTGGGCAGTCCCGGCAGGCGGTGCAGCGTATTACCGATGTAATGTTAGAGGATGGGCTTGTGCATTATGTCCCGAATCCGAAACACAAGCGCTCTATGCTGGTGACGCTCAGCGACGAGGGTAAAGACATCTATAACCAACTCAGGGAAGTTCAGGATCCGTGGGCTATCGAAACAACCGAAGATATTCCCATCGAAGAGCTGGAATCCGGCTTGCGCCTGGTTCGTCGTTTAATCAAAAAATTCAACTAGATTGAATACGGCCCCAGGGCCGCAGTGAAGTCATGTCGCTATCAACCCTTTCTCTTCCACGTGAGCTATACCTGGCCAGCCAGGTGCAAGAACTCGATCGCCTGGCCATCGACAAGTTTGGCATTGCTGGCATAGAGCTGATGAAGCGAGCCGGAGCAAGCTGCTTCGACGCGATTCAACAGCACTGGCCTGAAGCCAAGAAGCTGCTGGTGTTTGCAGGAGGAGGCAATAACGGGGGAGACGCTTACATCGTCGCCGGGCTGGCCAGGGAACAGGGCATGGCTGTACACCTGTTGAGTCTGTCTGATCCGGAGAATCTCAAGGGCGACGCTCGCCTGGCCTGGGAATGGGCGCTCGAGAGGAAGGTAGACATCACAGCTTTTCAGGATTACACCCACAACAGTGAATTCACCACCCATAACACGGTCATCGTTGATGGCATCTTTGGCACCGGTCTGGATCGGGAGGTCGAGGGTGACTACGCGCAGGCTATTGAGCACATTAACAACAGCAGTTGCCCGGTTCTGGCCATAGACATTCCTTCGGGGCTCAATGCCAATACCGGAATGCCAATGGGCAGAGCAGTGATTGCAGACTGCACCGTGTCATTTATTGGCATGAAACGAGGCATGCTAACCGGAGTCGCAGGCAATCATATCGGTAGACTGCGCTTCGCAGACCTGGATATCCCCCAGGAAGTTTACAGCGATGACCATGCTCCCATTGCGGATGCCATCAGGATAGATATTCACAGTGCGGCAAAACATCTCGGTGGAAGAATGCCAGCTTCTCACAAGGGTGACTTTGGCCATGTGCTGGTTATCGGTGGCGACCATGGTTTCGGTGGTGCAAGCTTGCTGGCCGCAGAGGCCAGTCTGCGAACAGGTGCAGGACTGGTTAGCGTAATCACCCGCAGTGGGCATCGTTCGGGCATCCTGGCACGAAGGCCCGAGTTAATGGTGCTGGGAACCGAAGATGAAGGGGCAGACCTGGAAGCGCTGGTTAACAAAGCCACAGTGATTATCGTTGGCCCCGGGCTGGGAACCGGAGAGTGGTCACGGGCGCAACTGCAACGAGCTCTGGGTGCGCAACTTTCCAGAGGAGTTCCCCTGATTGTTGACGCAGACGGCCTGACTTTAATCGCAGAGCGAGATACCGACAAGACTCAAATTAAAAGGGACAACTGGATACTTACACCGCACCCGGGAGAAGCTGCCAGATTACTCCAGTGCGATACAGCAGAAATCTCCAGGGACAGGTTTGCCGCAGTGCGGTCACTGCAACAACGCTGGGGTGGCAATTGCCTGCTGAAGGGCCACGGCAGCCTGATAGCGACCGCTGGAGAAGCGGGAGAAGGTGAAGGTCTGTTTTTGTGCAGCGAAGGCAATCCAGGGATGGCCAGCGGTGGCATGGGGGATGTATTGACTGGGGTCATTGCTGGCCTGGTGGCTCAGGGATTTTCGCTGGGACGGGCACTGCGTGGCGGCGTCTGCATCCATGGAGAAGCAGCAGATCTGGCAGCGGAATCTGGACAACGTGGCACTATCGCTACGGATCTGTTGCCTTACATCAGGCAACTGGTAAATGCCAACCAGGCCAATTAGTGATTCAATCAAGCAGTAGTAGAGAATCAGGCAAACACTCAATGGACAGCGAATATTCTGAAAACCTGAAAGGCGAAGAGGCGACGGTGGCATTTGGCCAACGCCTTGCCCGGGCCACTTTTTCTGATCCCAATCAAGCTCCAGTAGAGGGCAGTGAAGCAGGCAGCCCGAGCATCGGCGGTGTCATTCACCTGCACGGTGATCTGGGGGCGGGAAAAACCACACTCACCCGCGGCTTGATGCGCGGCTATGGTTACCAGGGCGCGGTGAAGAGCCCAACTTACACGCTGGTGGAGCCTTATAATTTTCCGCAATGTAATATCTATCATTTCGATTTGTACCGTTTGAATGACCCTGAAGAAGTGGCCTATCTCGGCACCGACGACTATTTCTCCGGCAACAATCTCTGCCTGGTGGAGTGGGCCGAACGTGGCAAGGACCTGATCCCGGCAGCCGATCTGGTGATTAATTTATCGGGGGCAGGAGCAGAACGGAAACTAAGCTGTCAAACCTTGACCGACAAGGGTGAGCTGATAGCCAAAAGATTGTGGTCCTGAGGCCGAAATCTATAGACAACCCGGAAAAGCACCCTTGGGTTTGCAGTAAAATTGAAAAACTGAGTTCTGCATCAAACGCTTTGGTAGGGAAAGCAACAGATTCATGAATCACAGAATCTACATCTTCACAGTCTCGCTGCTGGTTTTGGCCAGCAGCTTCGCAGCTCGCGCTACAGAGGTCGAAGACATCCGCATGTGGCAGGCACCGGACCACACCCGCCTGGTCTTCGATCTGAGCGAATCCGTCTCCTACGAGCTGTTCACCCTCAACAACCCCAACCGGGTGGTCATCGATTTAAAGGACACCCATTCAAATGCGCCGTTCAATGGCCTCGATTTTACCGGCAGCCCGATTCAAAGCCTGCGCACAGGCGTTCGCAATGACAGCACGCTGCGCATCGTGCTGGACCTGAGCACTGCAGTAGATCCCAGGAGTTTCACTCTCGCGCCCAATAGCGAATTTGGTGACCGGCTGGTGGTTGACCTGTATGAGCCGGACGCCATGATTGACATCCCGGCGCCGCTGACAGTCACAAGCGCACCTTTGGCAGAGGAAAAGCGGGACATCGTGGTGGCCATTTCTGCCGGACACGGCGGAGAGGACCCCGGTTCAATCGGCTATGACGGCAGGATCAAGGAAAAGAATGTCACCCTGGCTTTGTCACGAGCCCTGTTCAATCGCCTCAATAGCATGCCCGGTTACAAACCGGTGATGATTCGCGAGGGCGATTACTATGTTGAGCTAAAACGTCGTCCAGAGATCGCGCGCCAGAATCGAGCAGATCTTTTTATTGCCATTCATGCGGACTGGTATCGGAACTCTCGCGCCAAAGGCGTGACGGTTTATGCGCTTTCCGGTGACCGTGCAGACCGGGAAAATTCGGCGCGTGTGGCAGAGAAAGAAAATGGTTCGGATTTGCTCGGCGGAGTGGGGGGTGATTTGGCGCTGCGCAGTCTCGATGACGATGTGGCACTCACTTTGGTGTCATTGCAAATGGCCTGGAGCATGGAACAGAGTCTGCTGGCAGGCACGCGCATTCTGGACAGTCTGGATGGCATCACCACGATCCGTCGGGACAAGGTGCAACAAGCCTCCCTGCAGGTGCTGAACTCGCCTGATATTCCCTCGATTCTCATCGAAACCGGTTACCTGACCAATCCCGATGAAGCGCGAAAGCTGAATACCTCCGGTTTCCAGGATCGAATGGCGTCCGCCATCGCCCAGGGTGTAATGAACTATTTCTATGACGCGCCACCAGAAGGCACCCTGGTAGCCTGGCAAAAGGCCAATGGAATCGTCCCGGGGTCTTATACCGTCAGCCGTGGAGACAGCCTGTCCGTAATCGCCCAGCGCTTCGGTGTTTCACTGGCTGATCTGAAAGCAGCGAATAATCTGCGCTCGAATACCATCCATATCGGCCAGGAACTGACCATTCCAGGAGGTGCTCCGCTACCCACCACCGAACACACCATCCGCCGGGGTGAAACCTTGTCCGAAATCGCCCAGATGTACCGGGTAAGCACCGCCAGCCTGCGCGAGGCCAACAACCTGCGTAACGACCGAATCCTCATCGGCCAAACCCTGAAGATCCCAACCCTCTAGGCAGCCCAACGCCCCACCCCACGGGCCCTGCCGACTCTCAACTCAATGGACACCCATTTAAATTGAGTCCAGATTTTAGATGGGTGTCCGTTAATTTTTAGATGGGTGTCCTTTAATCTATTTAGCAAGAATCAGATGGGTGTCCTTTAAGATTGGGTTGGGGGTGCGTGCTACAATCGGGGTTTGTTTTTGCTGATTTAGTTTGAAATTCATGCAGCGCATTAACCTGCTCAATCCCAGGCTCGCCAACCAGATTGCTGCCGGCGAAGTGGTGGAACGACCTGCTTCCGTGATTAAGGAATTGTTGGAAAACAGTCTCGATGCCGGGGCCAGCAAAGTCAGTGTCGATGTGGAGCAGGGTGGCGCTAAATTGATGCGCGTGCGTGATGACGGAGCCGGGATCGTTAAAGACGATCTGGAGCTAGCGCTGAGTCGCCATGCCACCAGCAAGATCAGTGACCTGGAAGATCTGGAGAGTATTGCCAGTCTCGGTTTCAGGGGTGAGGCACTGGCCAGCATCAGTTCAGTCTCCCGGTTGCGCATGCAATCCCACGCGGCGGATGCCGCAGAAGAAGCCGGCTGGCAAATACAGGTGGAAGGCCAGGACATGGCGGCGCGCATGGAGCCCGTCGCTCATCCGCAAGGCACCACTGTTGAAGTCAAAGATCTCTTCTTCAATACCCCGGCCCGGAAAAAATTCCTGAAAACTGAGAAGACTGAATACACTCGCATCGATGAAGTAGTGAAGCGTCTGGCATTGAGCCGCTTCGACGTAGAATTCAATCTCAGTCATAACCAGCGTCCCATCCACAAAATGCTGCCGGCAAAATCCGAAGCTGACAAACAAAGGCGGGTCGGTTTGGTTTGCGGGCCAGCGTTTATCGAGAATGCCGTGTCGGTGGATGTGGAACGAGCCGGGCTACGACTGTGGGGCTGGGTAAGTTTGCCAACATTCTCCCGCAGCCAGGCTGACCTGCAGTACTTCTATGTGAACGGCCGCATCATTCGCGACAAGCTGGTCGCACATGCCATCAAGCAGGCTTATCGAGATGTATTGTTTCATGGCCGTCATCCTGCCTACGTGCTGTACCTGGAACTGGCGCCGGATACTGTTGATGTGAACGTCCACCCAACCAAACATGAAGTGCGTTTCCGCGACAGTCGGTTGGTCCATGATTTCCTGTTCAGCGCCTTGCATAAGGCTCTGAGCGAAGTAACCCCGGCCGATCAATTCTCTGAAACGCAAAATGGCTGGCAATCAAACAGCGGCCACGAACAGCCTTCATTTGAGACAGTGACCCAGTCCAGCCTCGGCCTGCGCGAATCGGCATCAAGCTACTCGCAATACGCTGGAAGTGGAGGAGTGAGCTCAAACCACCAGCGAGTCAATGCGGAAGCAGTGCGGAATCAGCTGGCATCGCTCGAAGAATTACATGCCAGGGACGAGGAGGTGCCACCGCTGGGTTACGCCATCGCGCAGCTACACGGCATCTATATTCTTGCTCAAAACAAGGAAGGCCTCATTATTGTCGACATGCACGCCGCCCATGAGCGGATCACTTACGAGCGAATGAAATTGGCCTGCGCCAATGAAGAATTGAAAACCCAACCGCTGCTGGTGCCTGTGTCCATTGCAGTCAGCCAGGCGGAAGCCGACTGTGCCGAGGAACAGCAACAGGCACTACTGGATCTTGGTATTGGTCTCGAGCGGGTGGCAGCCGAGTCTGTGGTGGTCAGGCAAGTTCCCAGTATCCTGAAAGACTCCAATGTGGAGCAACTGGTGCGAGATGTGTTGTCCGACCTGATTGAATACGGCACCAGCGAGCGCATTCAGGCCCACCAGGATGAATTACTTTCCACCATGGCCTGTCATGGTTCAGTGCGCGCCAATCGACACCTCACCATTCCGGAAATGAACGCACTGTTGCGCGACATGGAAGCCACTGAACGTAGTGGTCAGTGCAACCATGGTCGACCCACCTGGATCTATCAAAGCCTGGACCAACTGGACAAGCTGTTTTTGCGCGGACAATAAACGATGTCCGAAGCTGGCAAAAAACCGCCCGTAATCTGCTTGTTGGGGCCGACCGCTGCGGGCAAAACAGCATTGGCCATGGAGCTCGTCGACAGAGCGGATTGTGAAATCATCAGTGTTGATTCTGCACAGGTCTACCGGGGCATGGACATTGGCACGGGCAAACCCGAGCCGAAATTATTGCAACGCTATCCCCACAGGCTAATCGACATCGCAGATCCCGCCGAACCCTATTCAGCATCGGAGTTTCGCAGCGATGCGCTCAGGGAAATTGAAACAGTAACCCGTTCGGGAAAACTGCCTTTGCTGGTAGGGGGCACCATGCTCTACTTCAAGGCCCTGCGGGATGGCCTTGCAGATATGCCCGATGCCGATCAGTCTGTGCGCACCCAAATTGAGGCCATGGCAGCAGAATCAGGCTGGCAAGCGGTCCACGCGAGGTTGTCAGAGGTCGATCCGGAAGCGGCGGCACGTATTCACCCCAATGACCCACAGCGGCTGCAGCGGGCGCTGGAGGTGTACATGCTTACCGGCGAATCGCTCTCCTCCCATCATCAGAAGGAGAAAAACGGCAGCGCTGAATTTGCCGGGATTCCCTTCGATCTGCATTTTTTCGCGATCCAGGTCCATGACCGTGGCGTACTACATGAAAGGATCGCCGTCCGGTTTCAGCAGATGCTGGAGCAGGGATTGGTGGATGAGGTCAGGGCGCTACACAGCAGGCCTGATCTGAATGAATCTCTTCCTTCAATAAAATCAGTAGGTTACAAGCAGGTCTGGCAATATCTGGAAGGCGAATTGGACTATGATGGTATGGTGGAAAGGAGTATCATTGCCACCCGGCAACTCGCCAAGCGGCAGCTGACCTGGCTACGCAGTTGGCCAGACTTGAGACAACTGGGCGAGTCTCCGGCCGATTCTGTCGATAGCATCTTGAATTACGTGGATTCCATCTCAATATAAACGTTTGTAAGAGGGCGTTATCGGGGCTCCGCGTTAGATTCTGAATTTCTGAGATAAGTTCTTGAACTTTATCGTGAATTTCGCGGTCACAGTCTACTGTGCGAATCCTTGATCTGGTCGTTTCCCATGTCGGTGGATTCACGACATCTTTGGAAGAAAGCTTAGAAAGTTAAGGAGAAAAAGAATGTCCAAAGGACATACGCTGCAAGACCCCTTCCTGAATGTACTGAGGAAAGAGCGCATTCCGGTCTCAATTTATCTGGTAAGTGGTATCAAGCTGCAGGGACAGATCGAATCTTTCGACCAGTTTGTGATTTTGCTGAAGAACGCCGTAAGCCAGATGGTTTATAAACACGCCATCTCCACCGTAGTGCCGGCACGCATGGTTAAAGTACCCATGCAAGGTCAAAACGAGGCAGGCGATGATGGAGTCGGCGAACCAGGAAATTCCTGATTCGAGGTACTGATTGTTTTTTGAAAGGCCAGACTCTGGCGAAGTATCAATTCTTGTTCATCTCACGATTGATTCAGAATCGGAACGAGACGACCCCTCTGAATTTGAAGAACTAGCACTTTCGGCGGGCGCGATGCCGGTGGACTACATCACCGGCGCGCGGCGCCAACCTTCTCCCAGCCATTTTGTCGGTAGCGGCAAGCTTGAAGAGATTGCTGCGGCAGTGCATGCCCACAAGGCTGAGTTGGTGCTCTTCAATCACGCACTGTCTCCAAGTCAGGAACGCAACCTTGAGCAGCACCTGAAGTGTCGTGTGCTGGACCGGACAGGATTGATTCTGGACATCTTCGCGCAACGTGCTCGCAGTCATGAGGGCAAGTTGCAGGTGGAGTTGGCCCAGCTTCAGCATATGAGTACCCGGTTAAAAAGAGGCTGGACTCACCTGGACAGGCAGAAGGGTGGTATCGGCATGCGTGGTGCGGGTGAAACCCAGTTGGAACTTGACCAGCGAATGATTCGTCAGCGCATCAAGTCCATCAACAAGAGCCTGGACAAGGTACGCGGCCAACGAGAACAGGGCAGACGGGCTCGCAAGCGGGCGGAGATTCCGACGGTATCTCTGGTTGGCTATACCAATGCGGGTAAATCCACTTTGTTTAACGCGCTTACCGAATCACAAACCTATGCCGCAGACAAACTCTTCGCCACCCTGGACTCGACTTTACGTCGACTGAGCCTGCCGGGATTTGGTGCCGCAATATTTGCGGATACGGTGGGTTTTATCAGCCATCTGCCCCACCAGTTGGTGGAGGCATTTCGTGCAACACTGGAAGAAACTGCCACGGCAAATTTGTTGTTGCATGTGGTGGATGCTGCCAATGAGGACTATCGGTTCCTGATGGAAGAAGTGGAGCAGGTGTTAGCTGAAATTGGAGCCAACTCCGTTCCCCAGCTTCAGGTGTTTAACAAGATTGACTTGCTGCCCGACGTTCAGCCTCGCATTGAGCGAGACGAGGAAGGTAATCCGAAAAGCGTTTGGCTTTCCTCGCGAACAGGTGAAGGCCTGGATCTGTTGCAAACCGCCATTGCTGAATTACTGGCAGGTACGCAAATTGTGAAAACGCTGGTATTGGGTGCAGAGCGTGGACGATTGCGCAGCCAGCTCTACCAGAAAGACTATGTGGAAAATGAATCCATCGATGATGCGGGCAATTATCAACTGGAATTACGTATGCCCCGCGACGAATTTGAGCGCCTGTTGTCCGATGAACCGGCGTTACGGGAAAAATTTGCAGCCGAAACTGCAACGAATGACTTGCACGAGCAAGAGCAACCAAATGAACTTTCTGCAGAGGAACGATTAAGCAGCACTGAGTCCGCAAAATACTGTGTAAACCAGTGATAATTAGCTAAAATCGATTCCCTGCCTCTGAAAAAAGCTATGGAGAAACCAATGGCTTGGAATGAACCTGGAAACAATGGCAAAGACAACGATCCTTGGGGTGGTGGTCGACGTGGTGGAGACCAGGGGCCACCTGACATCGACGAAGTCATCAAGAATCTGACCAAAAAATTCAACAGCCTGTTCGGTGGCGGCGGTGGTAACACTGGCGGTGGCGGCAGTGGGCAAGGGCCATCCTCTGGCATGTCCCCGGGGCTGCTTGCCGGTATGGTGGTAGTGGCCGCAGTGATCTGGGGCTTCATGGGTTTTTACGTGGTCGATGAAGCCGAGCGCGGTGTAGTGTTGCGTTTTGGCCGTGTGCTGGATCAGGTAGTTCAGCCTGGTTTGCACTGGAATCCGCCGTTGGTCGATGAAGTGACAGTGGTTAACGTCTCTGAGTTAAATGCCAAGACGTATGAAAATCGGGCCATGCTTACTACCGATGAAAACATTATCGATATTGTGGTCACCGTCCAGTACCTGATCGAAGACCCCGTAGACTATGTGATCGCCGTTTCTGACCCGGAAAGGAGCCTCGACAACGCAGCCGAGTCTGCGATTCGTCATGAAGTGGGCAGTAATTTCATGGATCAGATATTGACGTCCGGCCGGGAAACCATGGCGGCGGCAATGGAAGAACGCTTGCAGGATTACATGAATGCCTACAACACGGGTATCAGGGTGGCGCGCTTGAACGTTGTTGATGCGCAGCCGCCCGACGCAGTTCGTCCCGCATTTGATGATGTGATTCGTGCACGGGAAGACGAGCAGCGTGCACAGAACCAGGCGCAGCAGTATGCCAACCAACGCATACCAGAAGCCCGTGGTGAAGCGCAGCGTCAAATCGAACAAGCGAATGCCTACAAGGAAGAAGTGATCGCCAAGGCTGAAGGTGAGGCTTCACGTTTTGATCAGCTCTTTGCAGAATACTCAAAGGCGCCTGAAGTCACACGACAGCGAATGTATATTGACGCGCTGCAGGATGTGATGACCGCGAGCAGCAAGATCATGATCGATGTGGAGGGAGGCAGCAATATGCTATATGTGCCTCTGGACAAGATTCTGGAACAGAACGCCAGCACCGGCAGATTGGCAGCAGGCTCCACACAAGAACTGCGAGACCTGGCCAATCAGCTAGCACCTTACCTGCCAGCGCCCAGTGGCGCTAACTCGGTGGACAGAAGCAGGTTAAGTAGCGGCAGAGGAGGTCGACAATGAAAAGTTTCGTATCTGTAGGTTTAATATTTCTGGTTCTGTTAATTGCGGGTAACTCCCTATTTGTAGTTAAAGAAACCGAGCGAGCAGTCATGCTGCAGTTTGGTGAACTGGTCAATGCCGATATCGAGCCAGGTCTTCACGTGAAGATTCCCTGGGTGAACACGGTGCGCAAATTTGACGCAAGAATACAGACCGAAGATTCACCGTCTGAACGATTTCTGACACTTGAACAGAAAGCGCTGGAAGTCGATTCCTATGCCAAGTGGCGCATTATTGATGTAGGCCAGTTTTACGTGTCTACTCGAGGTAATGTCGCTACCGCTGGTAGTTTGCTGGCAGAACGAATCAATGACGGACTGCGTGACCAGATTGGTGCGCGTACTCTCATCGAAGTAGTCGCCGGTGAGCGCGATCAGTTAATGGTTGCACTGACGGCAGAGCTGAACGAAACCACTGCATCTGATATTGGTATCGAAGTAATCGACGTGCGGGTTAAGCGCATCGACTTGCCAGACGATGTGCGTTCCTCTGTCTATGATCGTATGATTACCGAGCGTAATCGTGAGGCCCAGGAACTGCGGTCCCGTGGTGAAGAGCTGGCCATCGGTATCAGGGCTGACGCTGACAGACAGGCGATTATCTTCGAGGCTGAGGCCTATCGTGATGCCGAGCGCATTCGAGGTGATGGTGATGCCCAGGCCACGGCGATCTATGCCGATGCGTTTAACAAGGATCCAGAATTCTATGCGTTTACGCGAAGCCTCAATGCATACCGGGAAACATTTAGCAGCAAGGGAGATGTCTTGCTGCTGGATCCTGATAGCGACTATTTCAAATACCTGAAAGATGGAGTGGCTGCACAATAACGTGTACAGGATTGTTTTCTGACAAAACACTCCGAATAAATTCAGACAGACCGTCTTAACTAAAACCTGAATCGCCAACGCGATTCAGGTTATTTTTTGTGGGCCGTAACAGGTTAATGTGTTTACTTTCAATTCAGACAATTTGAAAAGCTGTAACTAAGCATGTGGCACGAGCTCGCCATTGCTTTTTGTTTAATGCTTGTTATTGAAGGCATACTTCCGTTTATAGCTCCCGGGCGATGGCGCCGAATGCTGATGATGCTGGACCAGGTGGATGATTCGACCATGCGTATGGTGGGGCTGGCGAGCATGCTTACTGGAACGATTTTACTGCTGATAATTAATTAGATCTGGAACTATGACATCTGCCAAGCGATGGTTATTACCCGACGGGGTTGAAGAGATTTTGCCGGAAGAGGCCGCCAGGATAGAGTCTCTGCGCCGAAAAATTCTGGACCTCTATCGGAGTTGGGGCTATGAACTGGTCATTACCCCGCTGATTGAATTTCTCGATTCCTTGCTGGTCGGCACTTCCAAAGATCTCGATATTCATACCTTCAAAATTGTTGATCAGCTCAGTGGTCGCATGATGGGTATCAGGGCCGACATCACTCCACAGGCCGCACGAATAGACGCCCATTGCCTGAATCGGGAAGGGCCTGTGCGACTGTGTTACTCAGACAACGTATTGCACACCAAGCCTCGCGGATTGATGACTTCCCGTGTGCCGATTCGAATCGGCGCAGAGCTCTATGGTCACGCGGGTGTTGAATGCGATATTGAACTGATCTGCCTGATGCAGGAGACACTGCATGCAGCCGGTATCGAAGATTCCCAGATCGTGCTGGGCCATGTGGGTATCTTCCGCAGACTGCTGGAAGAAGCCGGCCTAGACGCGGATACCGAGCAACAATTGTTTCAGGCAGTGCAACGAAAGGCCTTTGATGAGATAGACAGTGTGCTGGCTCAATCAGTTGAAGACGAGTCCTTGCGCAAGAGAATTCAGGAACTCACCCGACTCAGCGGAGACGACTCTGTACTGTCACAGGCAAGAGAGGTGTTTGCGGGTGCATCTGATTCTGTCATCGCTGAATTGGACGAGCTCATGGCCATTGCTGATGGAGCGAAGCAGCGCTTACCTGATGCCACCATCGGGTTCGACCTGTGTGAATTGCGCGGCTATGAATATCATACCGGTATCGTGTTTGCCGCCTATACAACCGGGCATGGCAGGGCGGTGGCCAAAGGCGGTCGTTACAATGACATCGGCGAAGTGTTCGGCCGCGCCCGACCCGCCTCAGGGTTCGATAGCGACCTGAAAACACTGGCCAGATTGTCCAGGCAAGAGTCGAGCGCGGCCCAGGGCATACTCGCACCCGAAGATACCGATGCCGCATTGTTGAGCAAAATCACGGAATTACGCAGCAGCGGCGAAATCGTCATACAACAGCTAGGCGAACAAGCGCCCGCTGCTGGCAAATCAAACTGCAACCGTAAATTGGTAAAACAAAACGACAACTGGGTAGTAAAAGACATCTAGTTAAAGGACACCCATTCAAATCACCAACAAATCCATTCATGGGACACCCATTTAAACCTTGGCAAACTTTAGTGGACACCCATTTAATTGAGGACCATTCTCGAAAGGGATTGTAAGAGAAACGAAGATGGCAAAATCTGTAGTAGTACTGGGAACGCAGTGGGGCGACGAGGGCAAGGGCAAAATCGTAGATCTGCTCACCGACCGGGCAGTGGTTGTTGCACGTTTTCAGGGCGGCCACAATGCCGGGCATACACTGGTGATCAAGGGTGAAAAGACGGTCCTGCACCTGATTCCTTCGGGCGTTTTGCGGGAAAATGTACACTGCATTATCGGCAACGGAGTGGTGTTGAGCCTCGAGGCTCTGATGAAGGAAATCGGCGAGCTGGAAGCGAGGTCTATCCCCGTGCGCGAGCGACTCAGCATCAGCGGAGCTTGCCCATTGATTCTGCCGTCCCATGTTCGTCTCGACCAGGCCAGGGAAATACAGAAAGGCATCAAGAAAATAGGTACGACGGGGCGCGGGATCGGCCCTGCATACGAAGACAAGGTGGCTCGGCGAGGCATCCGTCTGGCGGAAACCCTGGATCCCAGCACATTCAAGGACAGGCTCACTGACCTGGTGGAATACCACAATTTCTGGCTGGAAAAGTACTTTCAGATGGACCCGGTGGACTTCAATGAAGTCTTTGAGCAAGCGCTAGCCCTGGCGGAAGAAGTCAAGCCAATGATCACGGACACGATCGACATGCTCCATCGCCATCGCAAGCAAGGCGATAACATACTCTTTGAGGGGGCGCAGGGCGCCCTGCTCGATATCGACCATGGCACCTATCCATTTGTGACCTCGTCCAACACCACTGCAGGTGGAACAGCCACAGGTAGTGGTTATGGGCCGCTTTATCTTGACTATGTCCTCGGAATCACCAAGGCATATACCACGAGGGTTGGGTCGGGGCCATTTCCAACCGAACTCTTCGATGATGTGGGCAAGCATTTGGCTACGGTTGGCAACGAGAAAGGGGCCACAACCGGCCGAGACCGTCGCTGTGGGTGGTTCGACGCCGCCGCGGTCAAGCTTGCCATGCGCATCAATAGCGTATCAGGTATCTGCCTTACCAAATTGGATGTGCTCGATGGTTTGGAAACAGTGAAGGTTTGCACGGGTTATCAAGGGGTTGAAGAGATGTCTGGCAGTTTGATGGACTGCGCCAGTTTTGGAAAACTCGAACCCATTTACGAAGAACTCCCAGGCTGGAGCGAATCGACTTCCGGGATCAGAAGTGTTGAAGAGCTACCGAAAAATGCTCGTGCCTACATCGAGTTTATTGAGGAAGCGATAGAAGTGCCCGCAGACATCATTTCTACCGGTCCGGACAGAGAGGAAACCATTACCTTGCGGCACCCATTCGACGTGTAAAACGCACCCTGGGGAGGGCCACTTTTTTTAGGGACACCCACTTTTTTGCCGACATCAGGCATATTGTCTCTTGACACCCATCTTTTTCAGTTCTGTCACGAAGAACCATTCCGTCCTGGCGTATCTGGATTGAGACAGCCAGTCTGATCAGAGTACAAGTGCCAGGACGCCCTTTTAATTAAGCAGCTTGTCTTCGGCCATTTTGATTTTTCCTGTGTGTCACTGTCACTTGAATTTTAAGCAGTTTCTTTGCAACTGCTGGCAAACTAACTAGAATTGCCAAACTCAAACACAACCAATTTTATTTTACTTACCTTATAAAGTGGCATTAGCTCGTTCTCAGCAGATATCCCTGGAGAGTACTCCTTACTATCACTGTATTGCTCGATGTGTTCGTCGGGCTTATCTCTGTGGTGACGATCCCGTCAGTGGTCGAAATTTCGACCACAGGAAGCGATGGCTGGTGGAACGATTCAAAGAGTTGTCATCAATTTTCGCCATCGATATCTGTGCCTATGCTGTGATGAGCAATCACTATCACCTGGTACTGCACGTTAATAAGGAGCAGGCACAAGACTGGACAGACGAAGAAGTCATTGAGCGCTGGACTTCGCTATTCCCGGCGAATGGCAGATTGATCGAAACACTCTACTTGAATCGTGACTCCAAGGCTGCTCGCAAACAGTTACAACGCAAGCTTGAAGACTGGCGAGTGCGCCTTACAGACCTTAGTTGGTTCATGCGCTGCCTGAATGAATTTCTTGCCCGGCGAGCCAACCGTGAAGATGAATGCACGGGTCGTTTTTGGGAAGGCCGCTTCAAGAGCCAGGCTTTGCTGGACGAGAAAGCCCTGGTTACGTGTATGGCCTATGTGGATCTAAACCCCATTAGAGCTGGAATTACAGACGCACTCGACAGCAGTGATTTCACTTCGATCCAGGAGCGCCTGATCCATCATGCGAAGAAGGTTAAGAAGCGAAGCTATAGACAGCATCGTTTGCTGACACGCCGTTCTGCCAAACACTTGATTGGTCGACAAATATCAACAGCGAAAACCTCGCTCAAGGCTTTGGGCAGCATGCCTGGATTCGGTAAGGATAGTCTGCCCATAACCCAACAGAACTACTTCGAATTGCTGGAGACTACAAGCAAGGCAATTGCCCTGGCACATAGCGAGAAAGCCAAGGCCCTGCATCTTATGGAAGAGAAACAGGAGGCCTTAAAATCTCTGGACGTCGGTGCAGCATCCTGGCTGAAAGGCGTGACCAATTTCCATAAGCACTATTCGCTGGCAGCAGGCGCTGAGGATTCTCTGGTTAAATTTCACCAAGACAGAATTCGATCCGGTATCAAATTCAAACACGAAGAGAAATGGATACGCGGGTTAAAGTCCGCAAAGCTTCTCTACGGCACCTGACCATTCCAATTTGAATCAATTGCTGCTCTGCCATACCTCTGGTGGGGATAGACCTGCGTGCCACAAATAATTCTGTTCAATTTTTGTTCAACGGCCCGCCAAAGCGTTTCACTTTTGCCTCGATTTCCAATTCTCACTGGATTGAATCAACAAATTTTACAGCGTACAGTCTTGCGTAAAATTAAAGGACACCCATTTAAATTTTAAATGGGTGTCCAGTTAATAGTGATGGTGGTCATTGGTGATGGGTTTTGTAAGTG
This sequence comes from Gammaproteobacteria bacterium, assembly GCA_040218615.1. Lineage (GTDB taxonomy): Bacteria > Pseudomonadota > Gammaproteobacteria > Pseudomonadales > Pseudohongiellaceae > UBA9145. Next base: position 146,038 of record JAVJRC010000014.1, on the reverse strand, counting down.
TCGGAAATTGAAAGAATTATTGAGTGGGGTGGATGTTGGGGGTTTGTTGGGGTGGGGCTAAACCCTTGATTTGATACTACATATTGTTTGACTTTGACCGATTTACACTATATGTTGCGCTCCATATTCGATTCATCAGTGACACAAAAAACGGCTGTTGAATCGGGTGAGTAACAATAAGAAATCTCAACAGGGCTCAGTCGACCAGTCTTTAAAATCTTTGCCTGGTCATACTTCTCACACAGCGTTGTTGAATAAACCACACACTGAGTCAGGCTGGATTAAGAGTCGGAGTTTTAAGGAATGGCAAAACCTGCTGAGGTAGTAAGCGAAGACCAGGTCAATGACAGTCTTCCCGACGAAGGTGTAGACGGAGACAAGCTCTTCCTGCGCCAACTCAAAGAAGAACAAATTCGAACTAAACTGAGTGAATTTGCCCGCGAGCTCGCCGAAGCGGAAGCAAAAAGATCGAAGGGATAGTTCCCCGAATTTCAGTTTAGTCAGCCAACCCTCCGCGCCGATCTTCTCGGCGCGCTGTCCATCCTCCCGATTTCCATACAGCTTCCCTATTAGCCCGCAACGACCAGACATCTCATTTAATCAACGCACGGCTCCCGTGATTTACCCGTATCAAGTGGGTACACTGAACCCAATATCACAGAGGGTCTCAGCGTGAACTTATTTCAAAAATCGTTAACACTCAGTTGCCTGGCCATGCTGATGCTGGGCTGTGCCTCCAACTCACCCTACTCGCCCCTGATAGGTGCCGAGCCGGAAATCGATGCCACCTTGACCAGGGCGCCGCGAACGCTTCGCCTGTATTACGACGCGTTGCCGGATGTGAGCAGGAGCAGCCTGCGCCTGGTGGGCCCGAGTGGGGAGCATCAATTGCGCGGCCTTCACACCATGGCGTCTGATGACCTGATGATCGAAATCATGGACCCGGTGACCGAGGGTGATTACCGCGTGGAATGGACCACGGTGGTAGGCGATGACCCGGAAGTCTATTCAGGGGTCTATCAATTTACTGTGGTCAACAACTAGTGGAGAGATTCTTCGCGCATTGTGAGTGAAAACTGTTTTGGCTTGGTGCAAGAGCGACGAATGATTAGGGTGAAAAAATTGAGGCAGATCAAATCCCAGCACTCAACATACTTTAAAATTGCGTGCATTCGGGCGTGAAAGACTTCACGCCAATGCCAAATGGACTTGAAGTGCCGATCGAAGCTCCCAGCATCGACACATCCCTATCAGAACTGTCAGACTTAAGGCCTGGCAGGAATTTACTGTAGTGACCCAAGAAATTCAGACAAACATTATCCTGAAGTCGCTGATTGCGCCTGAAACCGCGTTCTCGGATCTATCGCAGATTGAATCCGGCGCGCTGACGGTGTTTTTCCGCTATTCACTGTGGCTGATTGTCTTGCCACCGGCCTTCTCACTGATCGGCGCAGCAAATTTTGGCTGGAGAATCGGTGCCGAAGAACCGCTGATGATGGAAAGCCAATCGCTGTTACTGGTCAGCCTTGGATACCTCCTGATACTCATATTCGGCCTGCTTAGCACCGCGTTCATCAGCCGCTGGATGGCTTCCACTTACGGAGCCAGCGCCAATCTTGGAAAACACATTGCGCTGATTACCATGGTCGGCGAGCCACTCGCCATCGCCAGCATCGTGCACCTTTTCCCGGACGTACTGGTCAATGTGCTGGTGCTGATACCCACTATGATATGGAGCATGTACCTCCTCTATAAAGGCATTCCGGTTGTGCTGGATACGCCACCCGAGCGCGGCATGTTGATGGCCTCCTCACTGCTCGCCTGGTTGCTGGTTGCTGCCGTGAGTTTGTTGGGCATCAGCATGGCGTTGTGGACGGCTGGAGTCGGGCCATTGTTGGGAGTTTAAGCCTCAAACAGGCAATTCTAAGATGCAACAGCAGTCACAAAATACTTATCACGACCAGGTAGTCGTTCGCCTGATTCAGTTCTCGGTCTTCTGGGCTGTGGCAGCGATGCTCGCCGGAGTCTATCTGTCCGCAGAACTGGTATGGCCGACTATCGATTTCGGTCAGTTCTGGCTTTCCTTCGGTCGGCTTCGTCCGCTACATACCAATGGCATCATCTTCGGCTTCGGTGTTTCTGCGCTGATGGCAACTGCTTTCTACAGCGTACAAAGAACATCGCACACGCCCCTGTTCGCACCCAGGCTCGCCTGGTTCTGCTGTTTTGCCTGGCAGCTGATTGTGCTTCTGGGTGGCCTGTCGCTCCTCGCCGGGTTCACCACGGCCAAGGAATATGCAGAGCTGGAATGGCCATTCGATATTGCAATCGCCATTGTCTGGGTTGCATTCGGCGTCGTGTTCTTTGGCACTATCGCCAACCGCAAGATCAAACCCATCTATATTTCCAACTGGTTCTACGGTGCCTTGATCATCGTGATCGCCATGTTGCATATCGTTAACAGCATGGCAATTCCCGTGACCATCGGGAAATCATACTCGCTCTATTCGGGAGCCCAGGATGCCCTGGTGCAATGGTGGTATGGCCATAACGCTGTCGGTTTTCTGTTAACCGGTGGATTCCTCGGCATGCTTTACTACTTTCTTCCCAAACATGCGGAACGACCCATTTGGAGCTATCGCCTTTCTATCGTTGCTTTCTGGGCGTTCGTGTACAGCTATATCTGGGCTGGCCCGCACCACCTTCACTACAACTCTATCCCGGAATGGGTGCAATCACTGGGCATGGCCATGAGCGTGATTCTGCTGGCCCCTTCCTGGGCCACAATGATCAACGGCATCATGACCGTCAGCACCGCGTGGGAAAAATTACGCACCGATCCTGCGCTCAAGTTTATCGTGCTATCACTGGCGTTCTATGGACTGGCCACTTTCGAAGGGCCAATGATGTCGCTGCGCAGCGTCAATGTAGTCAGCCATTTTACTGATTGGACAATAGGCCATGTACATTCTGGTGCGCTCGGCTGGAATGCGATGATCACCTATGGAACCTTCTATTTCATGGTACCGCGCCTGGCGGGCCGCGAACTGTACAGCAACAGGCTTGCCAATATTCACTTCTGGTTGGCGCTGGCAGGCACCATGCTCTATATCATGGCCATGTGGGCAGCGGGTGTGTCCCAGGGCCTGTTGTGGCTGAGCGTAGACCAGTTGGGTGAACTGAGTTTCGGTTTCAAAGACATCATGGCCAGCATGACACCCTATTATCTGCTACGACTGGTTGCCGGCATCATTTTCCTGGCGGGCACAGTGCTGATGGGCTACAACCTGTTCATGACGCTCCGTGGGCAGCGTCCGGTTCCGGTGCAGGCGCCTGCGGCAGATCCGGCATTCGGAGTGCAGGTATGAACGGACTTTCCATTCACAAGAAATTTGAAGAGAACACGGGCTTGTTGATCTTCGGAATCCTGTTTGTCTCGGCAATCGGTGGCATGGTTCAACTCCTGCCGGTCCTCAACCAGGATAGCCTGCAGACCGCCACCGAAAACTCCCATCTATACACAGCGGTTGAACTCACCGGCCGCGACATTTACGTTCGTGAAGGGTGTCATGTGTGCCACTCGCAGCAGGTGCGCCCGCTGATTGCTGAAGTAGAACGCTACGGACCTTACTCCAGGGCCGACGAATTCATTTACGACAGACCTTTTCTATGGGGTTCCAAACGCACCGGGCCTGATTTGCACCGCCTGGGTGGAAAATTTTCAGACGACTGGCATCGCATACACCTCATCGACCCGAGAGCGGTGGTTGCCAACAGCATTATGCCCGCCTATCCATGGTTAGCCGAGCGGGAGGCCAGCGCCGCCGGAGATATAGAAGCGAAGCTGCGGGCTCTGTCAGTGCTTGGCCATCCTTACTCTGATGAAGACATCGAGAACGCAAGGGGCCAGTTGGAAGGGCTCATGGAAATCGATGCCCTGATTGCCTATCTACAAATTCTGGGGACGTCGTACACAGAAGGGGAAGCGCCATGACCTGGTTTATCTTTGCCGGTGACATGATTGTTATGGCTTTCATGATCGGCCTCGCGATCTGGCTCGGGAATCGAGACAACGATGAGGCTATCGCGGAAACAGCGGCGATTCCTCTGCAGGATGAGGACTGACATGGCTGACTTACCCACTGGATTCTGGAGCGGCTGGATAACAGTCATTACCCTGGTGTCACTAGCCGCTGTGGCCTGGCTCACCTGGAGTCTCTATTTTTCCTCGGACAATGAGGAAGAGCCAGAAGTGGAGTCGGTCTGGGACAATGACCTGAAAGAGGGCAACAATGCGCCACCGATGTGGTGGTTCTGGATGTTGTTTGCCGCCATGATTTTTTCACTGGTGTACCTGATGCTCTATCCGGGTTTGGGCAGCTACCCCGGCATACTGAACTGGTCTCAGGGCAGCCGGCTCAGTGAAAGCTTTGAGAACTTCGAGTCCAGTTTTGCGGCAAGCCGTGCTGAAATAGCCCAGCTGAGCCTGGCCGAGATTCAAAATGACCTCAATTTAATGGATACCGCGGAGAGAATCTTTTCCAGGGAATGTGCAGCTTGCCACGGTCCGGACGGAAGAGGGCAGGCTTCACTGTTCCCAAACTTGCATGACATTGACTGGCAGTGGGGAGGTTCCCCGGAGCAAATCGAACAATCCATAAGAAACGGCAGGCGAGCACAAATGATTGCCTGGGAAGCGGCGCTTGGAGAAGAGGCGATCCAACAGATCGCAGAATACGTTCTGGTGCTTGGGCAGGAGGGCGCAGAGGCTCATGCAGGAAAGGCGGCCTACGAACAGAATTGTGCCGCCTGTCATGGCGCCGATGGAGGAGGAAATACTCTGTTGGGAGCGCCGCGGTTGTCTGATGATATCTGGCTTTACGGTGGCGATCTGGCAACAATCAGGGAAACACTCACCGATGGTCGCTTTGGGGTGATGCCAGCGTTCAACGACCGGCTCGATGAGTTCCAGTTAAAGCTGTTGGTTGCCTTGCTTGCCCGCTAAACCTCTGTGGACACCATGTCAGCGATTAAATCGCGTTCTGGAAATTGAAAACGTCTAAGAATTCATTTCATCCAGGAATTCGCGGAGTCTGGTCTCTAAATATCCTGCTCGCTTTCATCAACGGTCAAATTCAGCTTCCACAGTGCTTTCTCGCCATTCTCTTCAACAATGTGCAGCACAATATCTGCTGCACCTGATTCGTAGCTGGCATCAACTTTGTAGGCCGTGGCGCTGACTGCGTTCGTGCTCGCAGCTTGAGTGCTAAAGTTTACTGGCTGAGGAAAGGAATAAGCTTCCAGATCGCCAAGCGCATGTCCCATTGTCGTGGCAACCGAGTCCAGTTCTAACTCCGACACACCGTTGCTGATATCGTCAGCCAGAAGTGGCGCAATTCGATCTGTTTCCCAGCTGGAAATTTCGACCACTGCGTGATCGATAAACGCCAGGGGTATGTCTGGCGCCATGTCCGGGCTAATCAGGTTTCCAGTGCTCGATGACACGGGAACCACTTCCTCATTGGCCGCATCGTGAAATCTTGGAATCAGAAATATGGCCGTGCCGAGTAGAATCATCATCACCATCTCACCGACAAACCACCACTTTGACTTTTCAGGTTTCATAGTTGGCCTCATTAGCTGTGTTTCAACTCTTTTGGTCGCTATTCCAGAATCTTCATATTTCGACATAGTGGTTTAATTAAAAGCAATTAGCATGCCGCCGATTGGCGCCGGGAAGAATAAGGACATCGCTTCGCTCTGGATGCCAGGCGTGTGGCGGCTTCCAGTAAGATCGCTCATTTCAGGCTTGGGCAGGATGTAGCCGCTAAGGTGGATCTGTAGCAATCCGAGGTATGCCTGCTATGAAATAATTTCACTGCCTGGGGAATTTTTACGATCCAGATAATGGTTCGAGAAACACTATTCGTTGCGGAGTTGAAATGGCTGTGAAGGGGGCGAAATCAGGCGAGAGGCTGCTGAAGAAAGGCGCTCAGCGTTGGTGCCCGACATTTTTGCCGACTTACGTTTCTCAGTTACGAATCGTTTTCTTTTTCGTATTTCTCAAGCTTGTTGTAGAGCGTCTTGACACTGATTCCCAGTTTTTCGGCAGTTTCCTTCTTGCCACCGTTGTTCTCTTCCAGGGTTTTGAGAATGACCTGCTTTTCCACTTCATCCAGGGGCACACCCGAAGGCATGGACTCACCCTGGCCGTTATCGGTGGGGTCTTCGATGACAACCTCGTCGGCGCTGATCGCGCTCTCGGCGAGAATATAAGCGCGCTCAATGGCGTGCTTTAATTCCCGTACATTGCCAGGCCAACTGTGCTCTTCGATTTTTTTGATTGCCGAATCGGCCAGCTCCACCTGGGTGTTCTCGATAGCGTTTCTCTTGGCAAGAAAATGGCGCGCCAGGCCAACGATGTCGTCGCCCCGCTCTTGAAGCGTTGGGATGCGAATGGGAAATTGCGCTAACCTGAAATAGAGGTCTTCCCTCAATTTTTCTTCAGCGATGGCTTCTGATGGTTCCCGGTTGGTGGCAGCAATGACTCTTACATCGGCATGCTGAGTATCTTCACTGCCAATTTTGCGATACTCGCCAGATTCAAGCACGCGAAGTAGTTTCACCTGTTGCTCAACAGGCATTTCGGTAATTTCGTCAAGAAACAAGGTACCACTTTCAGCCTGTTCGAAGACACCGGACCGGTCAGAAGTCGCGCCGGTAAATGAACCTTTCAGATGCCCGAATAATTCACTCTCAATCAACTCGGGGCTTATTGCGCCACAATTCACGGTGACATAGGCATTGTCACGGCGCTCGCTGGAAAGATGCAGCGTGTTGGCTACCAGCTCTTTGCCCACGCCACTGTCTCCGATGATAAAGACGCTGGCATTGGAACTCGCCGCCTTGCGTACTACGCGATAGAGTTTGCGCATGGGTTTTGAGGAACCAACCAGGAGCCCAAACTGATCCAGATCGCTGGTCAAAGCCTCTTGCTGGTCGGCTGATTCCACATCCAGTTCTTCAAATATTTCTGCCAGCAATTCCCGCAAATATTTTTCATCAACCGGATGCCGAAGGTGAAAAGAAGCACCCGACATCATGGCCTGGTCAATATTGGAGTTGGGTGTGCCATCACTTATCAGGATGACTTCGCTAGAATTGCACACGCCTTTCTCTTTCAATTCCTGTAGCTCAGAAACTGCAAACCCGTCGCATTGTGCCAGCACCACTTCAACGTTCGATTCGGCTGCCACGGCAGGCCAGCTCTGATCGTCCGGGCACGGCAGTACTTCGAAACCGGAATCTTCGGATATTTTCTGCAGCCCGTCGGCGATCTCAGGTGCAGAGCAACTTAGCAGGATTTGGGGTTTGGACAAGAGTGTAACTGGCTTCAGGACGCCGGATATGGCGGGAAGCGCGAAATTTACTGCATCGATGTAAGTTTGACAAGCACAGAGGTAATTAGTTCTTCCTGCATACCTCAGTTATTACCCAATAAGCTACGCAAGTCCCGGTTCATGGGGGCTAAAGCCTTGGCATGGAATTTGTATCAACTAGGGATACCAGGTTTAGAAAACCGTACAGGATCGATTGATCGAATGATCAATGGTGAAATCCAGACCGACGAATTCGTCATGCTGCAGACTTCAAAACATGCATGTTAATCGGAAATCAACCGGTGTCGAACAGAAGTCTGCTTCTAACGATTAGAGGAAGAAACGATGGTCGAGTTAAAAGAAAAATATTTTTCCGATGTGTCTTTGAAGGACTTGCGCACGGCGATTGGTGCGGCAATCTTGTGCCGACTTAGTGCCAGGTTGCTAAGCCGTGCCGCTAAGCGGTCCAGAAATTTTCAGCTTATTCGAAAGCTATCCGAAACCGCGCAGCAGCGGGAACAAATTTCTGAGCAGCTAATACCCAAAGAAGAACTCAGCAAACCAGTCATCGAAAACGTCATCGAAGCGTTCAGCGAGGAGGCAGCCGCCTATGGAAAGCTGGAGAACCACTTGCACAGTGATCGGGAAAATCCGATTGATGAAGCGTGGGTTGAAGGATTCCATCAAGCTGATCAGGAAGTACTGCGAAGTTTACGAAGTGCGACCTGGAAAGTTGAAGAACAATCTTTGGCAACTCAACTTTCTTCACTAATCGCTTCATACCGACTGTCGAGTGAAAGGCTGCACAGAAATTACATCGGCGAATTCTGCTGACAATTACCATTCAACACCTATTAACACTGATTATTCGGCAATCAACCAATTTCGCGTAAAACCAGGCAAGGAGATTGAAATGAACATTTCAAGTGAAGCGAAGAGTTTGAATCGGACTATTAGAGCGGCTGTGGTCACTTTGACACTACCCGTCATCCTGACAGCCTGCGCTTCTACAGGAACTATCTACGGCCCCGCCGACGAACCAGGCGAAGTCGGCTACACGGAGCGCCAGCTCTCTGATAACCGCTATCGGGTAACTTTTATGGGCGATCACGATGCAACGGTAGCCGATGTGCAAGATTACGCACTGCTGCGCGCCGCTCAAGTAACGGTCTACGAAGACTACGATTACTTTCAGGTAGCGAGCAGATCAACAACACCCATAACAGACTCCACGCCATCTGCCACTGGTGCAGTCGCATACCGAACACCAGAAGCATCACAAACAAGTTGCGGTCTATTGGGCTGTCAAACCTACAGGGATTCCACAACAATCGTCTACGACGAACGTTTACCCAGGTCCGAAGAAAGCTACACCACCAGCCTGGAATTCGTCATGCTCTCATCCAACTCCAACGACGAAACCGTCTACAACGCCAGAGAGGTCATCAACCAACTCCAGTAGATACTCGTCCCACGATTTGAATCGCGAGATGTAAAAACCCCGCTATTCCCCATATAAAGTGCCGGTCAACCGAAGTTGCCCGGCACTCCTGTTTCAAGAAACCAGAAAAGCGCAAGGCGATCACAACAAAGAGTCAGTGGAGGCAACCGCGATATCAGTTAAAAGGTGTGCCCAGGGGGAACTCCCCCATCTTACAAGCACCCAACCAGAGTGCTGGCCAGACACGGAAGCCAAGTAGAAGCTCTTGCTGACTAACTAGAAGTCACTTTTTGGATCGGCAAGCACGAGCTTCATAGAATGGGATAGTCGACCTGTCCACTACTAGCACAGGTCTTAGAGAGGCTGAGAAGTCAGCTATATTTAAGAGGGAGGTGGTGCCCAGGGGGAGACTTGAACTCCCACAACCTTTCGATTACTAGCACCTGAAGCTAGCGCGTCTACCAATTCCGCCACCTGGGCATCCCAAAAATCGGGAGCGAAACTCTACCCACGTCGCCCCGCCATGTCAACCAATCGCTGTCTGTAACAGACATTGGCGGTGGCTGCGTGTATACTGCGCCCAATTCTCATGCCCTCCCGCCGAAAAAAACAACCGGATTCTTCCAGGAACTCAGATCCCTTCGCCAGCCGCGAAGCGGACAACTACGCCAATCCCATAGTCAGCCGGGAATTTATTCTCGAGCAGCTCGAGCAGCTGGGCCAGCCGGTCAATTTGCAGGAATTTGCCGCGCACCTGGAAATGCAGTCGGAAGAGCAGATAGAGGCCCTGCGCCGTCGGCTCAACGCCATGGCCAGAGACGGCCAGATCATCAAAAACCGCAAACAATCCTATGGCCTCACAGCCCATATGGACCTGTTGCCGGGTAAGGTGCAGGGCAACAAGGATGGGTCCGGCTATTTCATACCTGACAACAATTCTGGCGACCTGTTTCTGCCGCTACGTGAAATGTCACGCCTGTTCGATGGTGATCGGGTGCTGGCGCGTGCCTCTGGATCCCAGAGTCGGGGCAGGAGCGAAGCCGATGTGGTGGAAGTCCTGCAGCGGCGACATGAAGAAATAGTAGGCCGATTCTACCGGGAGGCTGGCTTTGCCATTGTCGTGCCGGACAGCAAGCGCATTCAGCATGAAATCCTGATTCCAGACAAAAGTACCGGCGGAGCCGTGGACGGGCAGTATGTGATCGCCCGCATCCTTGAATACCCGAATAACCGCAGAAAGACTGTCGCCGAAGTCACCGAGGTGCTGGGGGATGTTGCCACGCCCGGAATCGAGATTGATATTGCGCTGCACAGTTTTGATTTGCCCCACACCTGGTCGAAAGAGATTGAGAAAGCGATAGCCAGTATTGCGCCCCAGGTAAAGAAGGCTGAAACAACAGCCCGGCATGATTTGCGCAAGGTAGCCCTCGTCACTATAGACGGAGAAGATGCCAAGGATTTCGACGACGCGGTTTTTGCCACACAAAAACCCGGCGGCGGCTGGAAACTGACAGTAGCCATTGCCGATGTTTCTCACTATGTGCGGCCAGGAAGTGAATTGGATGAAGAAGCAGTAGAAAGAGGCACTTCAGTTTATTTCCCCGGACACGTGGTACCCATGTTGCCTGAAGCCCTCTCCAACGGTCTTTGTTCCCTGAAACCTCAGACTGATCGCCTGGCCATGGTTTGCGAGATGGACGTCAATGCCTCTGGCGAAGTGGTTGGCTTCGAATTCTCGGAAGCGGTGATTCACTCCCATGCGCGACTTACGTACAACGAAGTCGCGGACATGCTGCAAGCGCCACAAAATGCAAACCAGGAAAAACAGCGAGAGCGGCTGCGCAGCAAACAGTCACCAGAGGTACTGGATAACCTGGACGCCCTGTATTCCCTCTTCAAGAAGCTGAGTGAAGCCAGAGTGCAGAGGGGGGCGATGGATTTCGATACACCGGAAACTCGCATCGTCTTCGGTGAAGACAGAAAAATCCGGGAGATCGTGCCGGTAAGCCGCAACGAGGCGCACCGACTCATCGAGGAATGTATGCTGTGCGCCAATGTGGCTGCAGCCACTTTGTTTGAAAAGCTTGAGTTTCCGGTTCTGTACCGGGTGCATCAAGGTCCTAACCCGGATCGCCTGGAAGGTCTGAGGGAATTTCTCTTTGAGATGGGATTGTCCCTGGGCGGCGGTGACGAACCGTCACCAGCAGATTATCAAGAGGTCTTGCAGCAAATCGCGGATCGCCCTGATCGACATGTACTGCAAGTGCTGTTGATTCGCTCCATGATGCAGGCAGTCTATCAACCAGAAAACATTGGCCACTTCGGTCTTGGGTTCGACGCTTATACCCATTTTACTTCGCCTATCCGGCGCTATCCGGACCTGTTGGTTCACCGGGCGATTCGCTATCTGATTCGAAACCAAGCCAGTCAGCATCTCAAGCGCCACCCGCAGCAGCAGGCACTGGCCAAAGACAAAATCTATCCCTACGCACCGGCAAGCCTGGTTCAGTTGGGTGAGCGCTGCTCCGACAGTGAGCGACGTGCAGACGCCGCCAGTTACAGCGTGGTGGACTGGCTCAAGTGTGAATACATGCACGACCGGGTCGGCGAAGAATTCTCCGGGGCGATTACCTCGGTCACCTCATTTGGCCTGTTCGTGGAACTGGAAGGCATCTATATAGAAGGTCTGGTCCACATCACCGAGCTCAGTAACGACTACTACCACTATGACTCGGTGCGTCACCGCCTCGAAGGGGAAAGACACGGCATGTCCTATGGGCTTGGCGATGTGGTTCAGGTGCGACTGGCGCGAGTGGATCTGGAAGAAAAGAAAATTGACCTGCAGATGCTGGGAGTGGATAACTCTCGCAACAACAGTTCCCGCCGCAGGAAAAAGACAAAGCAGGGAAACAAGTCCAGTGGCAACAACAAAGGGGCAAAAGACGCCAGAGCTAAGTCTGGCAGCAGGAAAAAGAAGCCAGCGAAGAACCCCGGGCATCGCTCTACTGCAAAGAAGTCGGAAGCAGGCAAAAAGCAAAACAAGAAATCCAAAAACAAGAAAAAAGCCGGTAGTAAAAGAAAAGGAAATAACTCTGCACAAAAGCAGGGTGCAAAACCCAAGTCGAAACGAGGCCGACGAGGTGGCCAGGGTCGAAAATAGATGTCTGAGCGGAAACACTGGATAACCGGTATTCATGCGGTTACGGAGTTACTGAAGCGTCGCCCACAGGAAGTGGAGCGGTTGCTGGTACAGGCGAATCGTGAAGACCATCGCATCAGCAAATTGTTGAACCTTGCGACCGAAAAAGCGGTACTTGTGGAATCAGTCAGCAAGCAGGTGTTGGAAGAAATAGCCCCCGGCAAGCATCAGGGAGTCGCCGCGCAAAGCAGCCGCTCAACGGGCATGACCGAAAAAGAATTGCCAGCCCTGTTGCAGCAGCTCAATCACCCACCGCTGCTGCTGGTTCTGGATGGAGTCACCGATCCACATAACCTGGGAGCCTGTTTGCGCACTGCAGATGCCGCCGGCGTGGATGCGGTTATCGTGCCGAAAGACAAATCCGCCTCTCTCAATGCCACGGTAAGCAAAGTTGCCAGTGGTGCTGCAGAAACTGTCAACCTGGTCACGGTAACCAATTTGTCTCGCTGTCTGAAAACCTTGCAGGAGAATAATGTCTGGTTGGTGGGCACGGACGACTCTGCCCAGAATGAAATCTACTCCCAGGACCTGCAAGGCCCAATCGCCATTGTGATGGGGTCTGAGGGGTCAGGTCTGCGTCGGCTTACCAGGGAAACCTGCGACTTCCTGGTTTCCATCCCCATGGCGGGAGAGCTCAGCAGCCTGAATGTGTCTGTGGCCACAGGCGTGGCGCTGTTTGAAGCTGTACGACAAAGGCAAGGCCAGAGCCACTAGTGTTTATCCAGGGCTGCCTGTAGACACGCTTCTACATCTTCGATTGCAAACGGTTTGCCTAAATTGGATTCGAGATTCAATTGCAATCGTTTCGCCTTTTTCCTGCCAGGCTCCAGAGCGGAGTCATCCATACCCGTCATTAGAATGATGCGGGCTTGGCTGTTTGCCTTGGCCATCAGGTCCAGTACTTCCATGCCACTGTGTGTGCCAAGATTCATGTCGAGGAATACGATGGCGGGTGAGTATTTCTCCAGCGCTGTTGCCACTTGATCGAAGTGCGTAACAATATGCACGCTCAACCCGGATTCTTTCACAATATCGGAAATCAGCTCGGCTACCCGAAGCTCATCATCAATAATTAGAATGCAGGATTTCTGTAATTCGCTTTGCTTCATCAGGCCAGGACTCTGACTGCGGGCCACATTAAAAGTGAGCCTAATCTAGCAAGAACTACAGGGGATAAATGTAGGTATTTTGCTCAGCCAAAGCCTGGAAATACTGGGGATTACATCAGGTGTTGTTTGTTGAGTGAATGCTCAGACAGATAAATGGCACGTGACCTAGCTTGCTTTCCGGTTAAGCATTGAATCAATCAGGCCGGGTAATTCATTGGTGTCATAGGGCTTGGCTATGCAGATAATGTTGGAATTTTCCTGCACTCTGTCCTTGAGCATTTTTTCTGCGTAGCCAGTTGCGAGGAGCACCGGAACCGGTTTGATGCCTTGCATCTGTTGCGCCATCTCCACGCCCGTCAGACCACCAGGCATGATAATGTCGGAGAACACCAGGTCGATGTTGCGGTGTTGCTGAAACAACTCCAGCCCCCTGTTGCCGTTTTCGGCAAGAAGTACCTTGAAACCGGCATCCAGCAAAGTCTCGCTGGCAATGTCGCGGACATCGTCGTCGTCCTCTACCACCAGCACAGTCCCGTTGTATCGGGCCAATTCTTTTTCGCTTTGGTCCTTGCCGCTTTCTGTCAATAACGCTTCGGCAATTCGGGGAAGCACCAGCACGAATTTTGCACCCTGTTCCGGGGCGCTTTCGACGCGAATACTGCCACCAGATTGTTGTAAGAACCCAAAGGCCGTACTTAGTCCAAATCCAGTTCCTTTGCCACGTTCCTTGGTGGTAAAGAAGGGATCGAAAATCTTTTGTTGAATATCCAGCGGCACACCCGTACCCGTGTCAGTGAAAGTAATCTCCACAAACTCAGTATTGTGGTGTTTGTCGCCATTGCCGTTGCTGCGTAGCACCGGGCTCTCATCCAGGGTCACGCTGCGGGAGCCGATAGTGACCACGCCGCCATCTGGCATGGCGTCGCGCGCATTCAGGCAGAGATTCATGGCCACGTTCTCAAATTGCTGCCGATCGATAGAAACGACGGCAGGATCGTCCGCAAAATCAAACTGGATGCTGATATCTTCACCCAGAATCCTGTTCAGGAAATTGGCCATGTCCTTGAGCAGTGCCTTGATATCAGTCACTTCATTCTGCAGCGACTGCTCACGGGAGTAGCTGAGCAGACGGCTGTTCAGATCTGCGCCGCTCTTGGCTGCAGACATCACCTTGTCTACCAGCTCGGCACCTTTTTCCCTGTCGTCTTTGAAGTAACGTCTCTTTAGAAATTGCAGGTTACCGATGATAACCGTGAGCAAATTGTTGAAATCGTGAGCGACGCCCCCGGTGATCCTGCCCATCGCCTCCATTTTTTGCGACTCCACCAGCCTCGCCTCCATCTCCTTTTGCCGGGTCTGGTCAGTGAAACTCAGTACGATGCCAAAGTGGGCCTCTTCCTTGACAATCGGACGACAGGAAAAGCTCACAGGCAGCAGTGGGTTGCTGGCACTGGCGAACACACCCTGCATTCCCTGCAGTGTTGTGCCCTGTTCGATACATTGAATCAGGGCTTTCCTTGTTTCCGCTTCCTTGCCAGTCAGGGTCGTGCTCGGGCTGAGCACGGTGACAGCATCATTATTAATAACTTCCGCTTCGCTCAGTTCCAGCATGGCCAGAGCTGCCGGATTGATGAAGGTAATCTTGCCGGTGCGGCTGATGCCCACAATGCCTTCGTTGATGGCATCGAGCAGTAGCAGTTTCTCCTTGTAGGCTTCATCGAGTTTGCTGTCGCTGCGTTGTTTCTCTGCAACGAGTTCTCGCTCCCGTTCAACCCGTTCCAGCAATTCAGTTTCCTTTGCCTGTAATTCCCTGGCTTCCTGCTTGAGGTCTTTTCTCAGTTTTTTAACCAGTAAGTCAGCCTCGATGGCCTGCAGCTTGTCCCGATAGATATTGAAAGACAGCAGTGTCGCGATGGCGAAAATAAAGCCATAACCGCCTGCAATCTGCAGATTCCTGCTGTCACCCAGGTAGAGCATGTGCGCGATCTGCAGTATGACGGTCGGTGCTACCGCAGCGAAGTAGGCCTGGCGCAACGGGGCGTAGTTGACTGCGGCGCTGGCTATGTAGAGCACCGGCCAATACATGATGATGCCCCGTGGCGCGACAAACTCGGCGAGCTCAGGATGGACGAGCCAGGTGCTTCCCCAGATCAGGCCTGACAAACCAGCACTGAGCACAACCACATATTGGGTCTGCTGCAATCGCCCAGACTGACCTGCCAGGCGATTGCAGAACGCAGAGAGTGCAAGCCGCACCGCAGACAGGAACAGCACGGCAGTAATCCACGCAAAGGCCAGGGGCGAATAGTTCTGCGCGACGAAGATTGCGAATAGCAGCAGCAGGGTAGCAGCAACCACGTCCAGCAGGATCAGGCCTGGTATTTTGCGTATCAGGCTGACGACCTGCTTGAACTGGACTGAGGTAGCGTTGATGTGATCTTCCAGCATTGGAACATTCTGCCAGCAGCAAGCTGAATTGCCACAAGCACGAACAACTATTTGAGTTTGGCGTGGGAATATTGAGAAGGTATGCAAGAAGATTCGCACAAATTGCCAGTCTGATTCGGGCTGCCAGAGCAACGAGGCGGTGATTGATGCGAATGGAGCGGGAGCATTTGCCAGCTCAGGGAAAAGTGACGGGGAGTGAAGCAGCAGAGAACTGAGGCCTGGAAGAATCCACTACCGACCGATCCCGCATGTGTCACTCCGCTTGGGCCTGGCACAATCGAATTGCTGTTAACCCGGAAACGGGTGGCAAATGGGACACTAAACTTGCATGTAGGCGGCAGATTCTCTAGAATCCCCGCTCTTTTTTACTGGTCCGGCTTCGGCCGAGCCCTACATAACTCCTTGTCTCACCACGCGCGCCGGCGTTAGTTGGGAGGCATAAACCAAGAGGAGTCTCTATGAGACACTACGAAGTGGTATTTCTGGTGCACCCTGATCAGTCAGAACAGGTGCCAGGAATGATCGAGCGCTACACCCAATTAATGAGCGAAAATGGCGGTCAGGTCCATCGCACTGAGGACTGGGGACGTCGCCAGCTTGCCTATCCCATCAACAAGATTCACAAGGCACATTACGTGCTGATGAATATTGAATGTGGTGGCGAGACCCTGGAAGAACTGACCACCCTGTTCCGCTTCAACGATGCAGTCCTGCGCAATCTCGTGATCAAGCGCAAAGAAGCGGTCACCGAGGAATCCTTTATTCTCAAGCAGGAAAGAGAAAGTAAAGAGCGCAAGGCTCGCGCTGAAATGAAGCGCAGGGATGACGACAGACCCGCTCCTTCTTCTGCCAGGACTGATGATGTTGAGATCAAGTCTGAAAAGTCGGATTCATCTGATGATGAGTCAGAGAAAGCCGAGTCAGCGGAAGAAGAAACCAGGGGCGAAGAGTCAGCAGAAGATACTGCTGAAGACGCCGAGAAAGCCGAGTAGGCATTTCCAGATTATTCAAAGGATTTAAGTTATGGCTCGATATTTTCGCCGACGCAAATTCTGCAAATTTACTGCAGAAGGCACCAAAGAAATCGATTACAAAGATCTTGATACGCTCAAGGCCTACGTTTCGGAGACAGGCAAGATTGTGCCCAGTCGAATTACCGGAACAAAAGCGCGCTACCAGCGGCAACTGGCTACGGCCATCAAGAGAGCACGTTACCTGGCACTGATTCCTTATACAGACAGCCACCAGGTTTAAGAAACTTTGATGCACGGTCTTGCTCAATATGTCATGACCGGGCGCAGACAGGCCATCATAGCCGCGTTGCTATTGGGTCTGATCCCCCTGGTAAATTTGCTGAACCCGGTAGTTGTGGGTTTGGTGGCGCTTAGGAAAGGGCCCAGGGAAGCAGCAATACTTTTTGCCTGGGCAGTACTGCCCGTAGCGGCCTGGGCTGTGGCAGGTGATGTAGTTCCGCTGATGATGCTGCTGGGAATAAGTTGCCTGGCAATATTGTTAAGGGAAACGGAATCCTGGGAATTTGTGCTGCTGGCTGCCATTGCGGTGGGCCTGATGGTCGAGTTCTATTTTCGACTTCAGCCGGCAGTGCTGGATGCCCTGATCAGCCAGGTGGATACTTACCTGCAGAACAACAATCAGCAGGGTATCGACAGGGAGCAGGTGAGAACAGTAATGCTCAGCATCATGGGTGCTGTGTATATGTTTCTTTCCATAATGTTGTTGATGTTGGCTCGCTGGATGCAAGCCAAGCTGTTCAATCCCGGTGGATTCCAGGAAGAGATCCACGCATTGAGGATAGAGCAGAAAGTAGCATTGGGTCTGGTTACAGCCATGCTGCTGATTAACTATGGAGGCTTTGTGCCTTCGGGTTGGGTACTTTACCTGGTGCTGCCATTGATTATTTCAGGGGTGGCACTGGTGCACGGGGTGGTTGCCCTGAAGAAGCTATCCGGCATGTGGCTGGTAACATTTTACCTGGTGTTGATGTTGCCCTTTATAGTTCAGTTTCTGGTACTGCTGGCACTTGTAGACAGTTGGTACGATTTTCGATCACGACTGCGAAGCAGCGTGTAAAGAATGCAAAAGAGGTATTCAAGATGGACGTAATATTGCTGGAAAAAATTGGCAATCTCGGAGAGATTGGTGAAACGGCCAGTGTGAAGTCCGGGTTCGCCCGCAACTTTTTATTCCCCCAGGGAAAAGCCATTCCAGCGACCAAAGCTAATCTGGCTGAGTTCGAAGAGCGCAAGTCGGAATTGATGGCTGCTCACAATGAAAATATGGCTGAAGCCCGCAAGCGTGCTGACAAGGTCGACAATATGAAGCTGACCATTGAAGTCAATGCCAGCGAAGAAGGCCAGCTATTCGGATCCGTGGGCACGCGTGAGATCGCCGATGCGCTGAATGAAACTACGGACGCGGATATTCAGAAGAGTGAAGTGCTGTTGCCTCACGGCGTAATTCGTGAGCTTGGCGATTATGATATTTCACTGGACCTGGGCTTTGATGTCAGTGCTGAAATCATTCTGTCGGTAACAGGTGCGCAAACAGTTGGCGTCACCGACGATGGCAGCATCATTGCCGAGATCGAAGAGGCAGAGGTGGCTGAGGATGAAGAAGCCGCTGCTGATGAACAGGGTGAAGGCTCAGATGAGGATAAGCCTGAAGAGGCCGACTCCTGAGCAGTCTGCATAATTTCTGCAAGTAAAGGCTGAGCCACCAGAAGAGCGGGGTTCCAGCCAACATCAAGGATCAGCCTATTGAAGGGGCTGGCCAATAAAAAAAGGGTGCCGAGGCACCCTTTTTTTGTTGTGAGCTATGACTCAGTGAACGAGCCATCTCTCAACTTCCGAAACGCTTTCCTAAGCGCTTGCCATTATTGTGCTGCCACAATCAGGCGATTCTCTACAGCTTCTACATCGAATGTATTCGCTGCGATCTGCTCGGCAAGATCCGCTTCAGCGTCTGAGTCTACGTAGCCATTCAGCGTCACGATCTGGTCTTCTGTGTCCACATCGATGCTGGTGGCTTCAAGATCTGCGTTAAACAGATACTTTGTAGTAATGGCTGTGGTAATTGATGAGTCCAGCACGTTGTTGGTCAACGCCTGAGTCTGTCTTTCAAGCTTGGTGTCTGTAATAGAGACTACTAGCTTGTTGTCGACTTCATGAATGCCATCAATACCAAGCGCCAGTTCCGAAGCGAGACTTCGTTGAACGGTGGTGTCGACCATACCGGTGATGAATGCTTTACCGTCGACTACATCGGTCTCGATTTGAAACGGGTTCAAGTGCTGGTTCATTACTACTGCCGCACTCAAACGACCATCCAACCAGGCATCTTGCAATGCCGGGGTCTCTTCGTGATCAGCCTGCGCCGGAATCGCCAGGGCGAGTCCCAATACAGATGCGCTAATGATTTGCATAAGCTTCTTCATTTCGATCCTCCTAAGATGATTGTGAATGAACAACTAGAAACTTACCCAGATAGATACAAGTTGTATGCCAACTAGTCCATTGCTAGTTATCATGCGGCTTTGCGCAGTCTCAGGCGGAATGAGTAGCCACACACCCGCCGTTACCGCCAGGCTGAAAGGCATTTTTTACGTACTGTCTTGTTAATCTTACAAACCACTCACGACTCCGAATTCGTTGAATCAGCACCCTCGCGGGCAGAACATCCGGCTTTTACAAAACAGGCGTGCACAAAAAAGCCAACCCGATGTTGTCGAGTTGGCCTGGATAAAATCGCCAGTTGGTCTTAACAGGGGCGGTTTGAGAGTTCCTCACAAGCGTCTTCGGCGGCATTACCGATATCATCGGCGGCATTGTCGAGGTCTTCGCCCAGGCGCTCGGCAGGGCCTTGTTCACAAGCGGCCAGCCCCAGTGTCAGAAAAATTGAAAGAATCATTATGCGTTTCATTTGTTACTCCAGTTTTGTATTTGATTAGATAAAAATTATTTGCTGCCGTCGGTCCGAAAAATTCGATTAGACGGGAGGGCTCTTGCCTCTGGTAGCGCCTACCACAGCTGAGATGACAAACAACACGAGGAACAGGAAAAACAGCATTTGTGCGATTCCTGTCGCGGCACCTGCGATTCCACTAAAGCCAAAAAGTGCAGCAATGATTGCGATGATAAAAAATGTGACCGCCCAACTTAACATGGGTAAACCTCCAAATTGTCGATAAAATCTTTGTTCCGCAATCTTGGTTGCCAATAGCGTGCCAACTTTTCCGAAATGCCTGAAACGCCCCGGTATCACAGGGCTGACTTTTGTCCGGGACTGGCAATGAAGCGCATTTGGACAGGACCAGGGACCGTATTGACAAGGAATTTTGTCAGTCTGATTGAAATAATTACTCGTTGCAGGAAATGCGAGCCGAGAGTGCCAGGCGCGCCTATCGTGCAGTCCGCCATCGTCCCGGGGAAAATGCAGAATACATACCAATGTAGTGAGGTCACAATCAGCCATTGGCCAGCTTTATAGGTAATTTTGTTCTTGCGTCGGTGCCCGGCTTCCACAATCTGGTGCCATTCTGTACACTCATGGAGTTTCGTTTTGTGACCTTCCACGCTCCGATGTCTGATCCTGTTGAAACCGGCGGAAACGCCCAAACTGCCGCTGGCAGCAAGCTGTCGACTCTGAAAGTCCCACCCCATTCCGTGGAAGCGGAACAGGCGGTATTGGGTGGCCTCATGCTGGACAACGCTGAGTGGGACACGGTGGCGGATATCTTGCTGCCCGAAGATTACTATCGGGCAGAGCATCAATTGATCTACCGGGTAATGATGCAACAGAGCGAAGCCAACAGCCCCATCGATGTGGTGACCCTGGTAGAAGCCCTGAACAGTCTGGGCGAGCTGGAAACTGCCGGCGGCGTCGATTATCTCAGTGAGCTCGCTGGCAATGCCCGGGGCACCGCGAATATCCATGCCTACGCCGACATCATCAGGGAGCGTGCGGTCCTGCGGCGCCTGATCAGTGTGGCCAATGGCATTGCCGATTCTGGCTACAATACCGGAGGCAAGAAGGCGGCCGAGATTCTGGATGAAGCCGAGCAGAGCGTCTTCAACATCGCCGACGAGCGTCCCCAGGACCAGGGGCCAGTGTTCATTAATCCACTACTCACCCAGGCTGTCGACCGTATTGACGAATTAGCTGGTTCCGAGGGCGGGCTTACCGGGCTGGCGAGCGGTTACAAGGATCTGGATGAGAAAACATCGGGCTGGCAAAAGTCTGACCTGATCATCGTTGCCGGCAGGCCCTCTATGGGCAAGACCGCCTTTGCCATGAATCTGGTAGAGAATGCGGTGCTTACCAACGACAAACCGGTTCTGGTATTCAGCCTGGAGATGCCCGCCGAGAGTCTGATCTTCAGAATGCTTTCTTCAATTGGCCGTATCGACCAATCGAAACTACGCTCCGGCCAACTCAGTGATGAGGACTGGCCCGGCTTTAATGAGGCCGTGGCAAAACTGAAAGACCGCCCGCTATATATCGACGACAGTGCCGGCGTCAGCCCCATGGAGATGCGTGCCAGGGCAAGACGAATCGTGCGTGAACATGGATCTATTGGCATGATTGTCGTGGACTATTTACAACTCATGCAGATCAAGGGCACTACTGAGAACAGGGTAAATGAGATATCCGAGATCTCCCGCTCACTGAAATTACTGGCCCGTGAATTCCAATGCCCGGTCATTGCCCTGTCGCAATTGAATCGCGGTCTCGAACAGCGGCCAAACAAGCGCCCGGTCATGTCGGATCTGCGCGAATCCGGTGCCATCGAACAGGACGCCGATGTGATTACCTTTATCTATCGAGATGAAGTCTATAATGAAGACACGCCCGACAAGGGCATTGCAGAAGTGATCATCGGCAAACAACGAAACGGGCCAATCGGCACGGTGCGTTTAAGCTTTCTTGGTCAGTTCACCCGCTTCGAGAATTTTGCCCAGCAACGCTACGACGACAGTTATACTCACGATCATTGATCGACAGTATCGGCGTATTGGTCCCGGAGCTTGTAGTGGTTGGAATCAGAAACAAGATGGCACAGCCGGATGGCATAAAAGGATTGCCCAATGACATCTGTTAGTCGCCGTGCCTGGGCGAGTATTGATCTGGGAGCACTACGCAAGAACCTGACACGGGTCCGCTCTCTCTGCCCCTCGGCAAAAATATTCCCCGTTATCAAAGCCAATGCCTACGGGCATGGTATGGCACAGGCCGCGGCGGCACTCGTGGACTCTCACACCAATATTGCCGGTTTTGGTGTTGCGACAGTTGATGAGGCCTTGGCCCTGCGCAAGCTACAGGAAGAAATCCCCATTCTGCTGCTCAATGGTATTTATACTGAAGAGGAGCTGCAGGAATGCCTGGGTAACCGCATAGAACCCGTTGTGCACAGTGAATTCCAGTCGCAGATTGTTGAGAAAGTTCTCGGCGAAGAAGTGCTTGGTGGGTATCGCAAATTCTGGATCAAATACAACACCGGCATGAACAGGCTGGGTATGCAGCGCCAGCAGGCTAAAGATGTTTTCCTCAAGCTGCGCGCATATCCGGACACAGAACTCGTACTCATGTCGCACTTTGCCTGTGCTGATGATCCGGATGATTCAAGGTCACGTGGGTTTACCGAGCAGCAACTGGCCGACCTCTTATCGCTGCGCAAAGAGCTTGTGGCCGCGGCCCACAAAGAAATTCCAGCCAGCATGGCTGCATCTGCAGGCATATTGCACTGGCCAGCGAGTCACCTGGATATCGTTCGGCCCGGTGTCATGCTCTACGGTTGCTCTCCGATGGTTCGTGAAACCGGCGAAGACCTGGGGCTGCAGCCGGTAATGACCCTGTCTTCACGGGTTATTGCCATCCATGATCTCAAACCCGGCGAAATTATTGGCTATGGCGGCACCTATGTTTGCGACAGAGACACACGTGTGGCGACCGTGTCCATTGGCTATGGAGATGGCTATCCCCGCAGTGCCGTCAATGGCACGCCTGTGGTGGTGAAAACCGCGGCAGGTTCTACCCGAACCCGGCTCATCGGCAGGGTCTCTATGGATATGATAACCATCGATGTCACAGACATCGACGGGGTTGCTGTGGGCGATGAGGTGCAGCTATGGGGAAGCGAACTCTGTGCCGATGAGGTGGCCCGGACCACGGGCAGTATTTCCTATGAGTTGTTCTGCAAGGTGACCAATCGGGTTGAATATACCTACGTGGACTAATACGTGGACTAAATAAAGGCGACAACTGGCAATCTTTGCTAAATGCAGCTTTACTTCATCAGACAGTAAAACCAAAGAAGTTAAATAAAAGAGTCCCTAACTAATGGCCAAAACCAAATCAGCATTTGTTTGTGTCGACTGTGGCGCCGAGCATGGACAATGGCAAGGTCAGTGTTCCGCTTGCAAGGCCTGGAACACGCTTTCCCAGATCAACCTTGGCGGCGGCTCAGAATCTCCCGTGACCCGGGTTGATTTCCGTAACAAGGGCTATGCAGGTGAGCAATCCAATGTGCAGTCCTTGGCAGAAATTGACGTGCAGTCGGTGCCGAGATTTTCCAGCGCCATTGCTGAACTGGACAGGGTGTTAGGTGGTGGCCTGGTGCCGGGTTCGGTGGTGCTGATTGGCGGCAATCCCGGGGCCGGCAAGAGTACTTTGCTGCTGCAAATCATGTGTTTGCTGGCGGCAAGTGGCAAGCAGGCACTCTATGTGACGGGGGAGGAATCCCTGCAGCAGGTAGGCATGCGCGCCCAGCGTCTCGATTTGCCCAGGGACAAGCTGAAGATGCTGGCAGAAACCAATGTGGAACAGATCTGTCAGGCGGCCCAGGAAACCCGCCCCGATTTGCTGGTGGTGGATTCGATTCAGGTGATGCACAGCAGTGACGTGCCATCGGCTCCAGGTAGCGTGTCACAGGTTCGTGAATGCGCTGCTTATCTCATTCAGTATGCCAAGCAAACGAACACAGTTTTATTTCTGGTTGGGCATGTTACCAAGGAAGGCAATCTGGCAGGCCCGAAAGTGCTGGAGCATATGATCGACTGCTTCGTGATGCTCGAAGGCGGCAATGAGAATAAATACCGAATTCTGCGTAGTCAGAAGAACCGGTTCGGTGCGGTTAATGAGCTCGGCGTGTTTGCCATGACCGAGAAAGGCATGATTGAAGTGAAAAACCCTTCTGCCATTTTTCTTGCGCGCACAGAAGAGGACAGCCCTGGTTCCCTGGTCATGGTGCTATGGGAAGGCACCCGACCCCTTTTAGTCGAAATTCAGGCGTTGGTAGACGCCAGTCCCCTGGGTAATCCTCGTCGGGTGGCCGTGGGTCTGGAGCAGAATCGCATGGCGATGCTGTTGGCAGTACTGCACCGTCACGGTGGTCTGTATATGGCAGATCAGGATGTGTTTGTGAATGTAGTCGGTGGGGTCAAGGTGAGCGAAACCAGTGCCGATCTGGCCCTGTTACTGGCCATTGTCTCCAGCTTCAAGGACCAGCCTGTCGACAAGAAGACAGTTGCCTTTGGTGAGGTTGGTCTGGCGGGAGAAATCCGGCCTGTGCCCGGGGGGCAGGAAAGACTGCGCGAGGCTGCCAAGCATGGCTTTACCCGCGCCATTGTGCCCAAGTCGAACATGCCGAAGGCAGACATTGATGGGCTGCAGGTGATTGGTGTGAGCAAGGTTTCAGAAGCCCTGGACGCGATCTAGGCTTTCCCGATTCTTCCAAAGTGTTCAGGCCGGAGCAGTTTCGAAATCCCTGCCGATGGTCTTGGCTGCCCAGTAATAGTGCAGGGCACACCAGATATTGACCAACACGGTGATGGACATGGCATAGCGCAGTCCATCGTCGCCAAACTGAGGGGTCAGAAAATCGCTGGTGAATCCGGTCAGCATCGGCCCCAGTCCAAGCCCGATCAAATTCAGCATGAATAAAAGCACCGCCGATCCCATGGCTCGCATGCGAATGCCGACAAGAAAATGGGTGGAGGCGATACACGGTGCCAGATACCAGCCGCCGCAGAATGCGGGCAACAAGTAGGAGTAAGCTGCCAGATAACCATCTGGCATGATCAGGAAGGTGTTAAGCGCCAGGGGTATGGCCAGCACGGTAGAAATAAACGGAATCCAGACGTACCAGGTTTTGTCGCCGGTCTTGCGGTTCATTCGGTCTGATGCCCAGCCGCCAAAGAAAGTGCCGGTGAGCCCGCCAATGCCGGCGATCATGCCGTAGTACCAGCCGACTTCCAGAATCGGCATATCGTGTACCCGGCCGAGAAACAGGGGCATGAAGTTGCCAATGCCATAGGTCACGAAGGCATGAAGTGCGCAGGCGAAAGAAAGGTGCCGGAACGACTTACGCTCCCACAGAAATCCCATGACCCGAAAAAAACCAGGCGGTGCCACGTCTTTGCGCGATTCTGCCATGCCTCGAGGGGGTTCCTTGATGACCAGACGCACGACAATAGCCAGCAGGATGCCAGGCAGGCCGACCACCACAAACGCCGTACGCCAGTCGAAGTACTGCACCAGATAGGCACCACCCACCGTGCCCACCAGTATTCCTCCATAAACACCCAGCGAATAAATGGACAGCGCCGTCGCTCTTTTTTCGGGCGGGAAGATATCGGAAACGATGGAATGGGAGGGCGGCGAGCCACCTGCTTCCCCGACACCGACACCAAAACGGGCCAGGAACAGTTGGCCAAAATTTTGGGCCGCGCCACAAAGTGCCGTCATCACACTCCAGACGCCGACGGATAGGGCGATGATGTTGCGACGATTACCCACGTCTGCCCAGCGCGCAATGGGAATACCCAGGGTGGTGTAAATGCAGGCGAAGGCCAGCCCGGACAACATGCCAAACTGCCCATCAGAAATTTGCAGATCGGCAATAATCGGTTGAGCCAGAACATTAATGACCTGTCGGTCAACAAAATTGGAGATATAGACGGTGGTGAGAACACCCAACACCAGATAACGGTAGTAAGGGTTCTGATAGGCTTTGACTATGCTGGCTTGCTCGGCAGTGAGTTTACTATTCGAATCATCCTGCGAGCTGTCAGATTCGATGCTGGAGTCCGTCAATGCCGCTGTCCCTCTGTTACTCTTGTTTTAATAGTTATTGAAGTAATTGAGACCTGTTCAGCATATAAGCACTTATTCCAGACTGAGTCTACGAATCAATAGGGCGCTCAGTTGTGCCCGTTCCACCAGGGAGCTGGCCCGCGCCTCCTCCCGGTTTGAATGTGCGCCACTGCCGGAAATCCCCAGTGAGTCCAGAGTCGGGAGGCCAACGGCCTGGGTGAGGGAGCCATCGGTGCCACCTCCCGAGTCTGTAACCCCCAATTCCTGGCCCAGCAGACGGCCGATGGCGCGGGTTTTTTCCAGCAGGTAATCCGATTCCGGTGTGGGAATTTTTGCTGGCCTATGCAGATTGACCCAGCTTTCTGTACTGATCTCGCCACTGTCCACGGGATAGCTGTAGACCTGTCCGAATATGGTCTCGAACTGTTCTACTGCTGCCGCTCCCTGTTCAGGTTGCGGATAGCGCAGGTCCACGAAAGCCTCGGCACATGGTGCGACGGTATTGCGGGCTTCACCGCCTGCAACAACGCCAACATTGACCGTCACACCGGTTTCGTAGTCGGTCATATTTTCAATTTCGACAATCTTATAGGCCAGTTCCTTGATAGCGGAGCGACCCTGCTCATGGGCGCCGCCAGCATGGGAAGCAATGCCGTTGACCACAAAGCGAGCCTGTCCCAGTCCCTTGCGTGTTCTTACCAGATTGTCGGAGCCGGATGATTCATAGACCAGGCCGTAGTCATGCAGCCGGGCCTGCTCTTCAAGAAAGGGTCGTGAAGAGAGTGAGCCAACTTCTTCGTCGCTGTTCAATAAAATGGATATCGCCATATCGTCCAGGTCACCAGACTCGGCCAGAGCCTTGAGAGCGTAAAGCATCACCACCAGACCACCCTTCATGTCGGCAACGCCAGGTCCATACAAGCGGTCGCCTTCCTGCCGAAAAGACTGAAACGGACTGCTGGGCGGAAACACCGTGTCCAAGTGGCCCATCAGCAAGAGGGAAGTGCCTGAGCCTGGCTTGCTGGCCAGTAAATGGTCGGCTACATCGATACTGTAATCGCTGCCGGGACAACTTGGCATGTCGATACGTTCGCCAGGCAGGCTGGTGGTAGTAAAACCCAGTGCCATGAGTTCGCTGCGAAAAATTTCGGCGATGGTATCAACACCTGCTTTATTCAAACTGCCGGAATTAATATTGGTGAGTCGCTCCAGCAGGGAAACCATTTCCCCATCACGGGAATCCAGCCAGTTCACCAGGGCTTGCTCATGGGAATTCAGGTTTGGCTCGATGGCTTCGGCGGCCAATGCAGGCAAAGCCATCATGGAACTAAAACAGGCTCCAGCCAGGATGAAATTCCTCAGTGGGAGTGAGTTGGCTGTGATCATTTCGTTTGCTCCTCATTGCTGGTATTGGCGGTTTGTGTGTCAGTTTCAGAGTCGCTTTTCTGTTTCACACCGGGCCTAAGTATAAACAATTCAGCAAGTCCCAAAAGCAGGAAGTAACCGGCGGCAGCAGCGATTGCCCGCTCCGGATTGACTTCCCACAGGCCCCCGCCACGATCTGGATACACCTCTGCCAGGATGGCATTAGTAATTCCCCATTCCGGAACAGGCAGCATGACCGATGCGAACACTGCCAGTAAATACAAAATAATGCCTATACCAGAGCGCGCCGCCATCAGGGCCTTGGCAGCTTCCCCTTCGGCACTGGCAGTGATAGCAGTCACTAATCTGCCAATGGTCACAGCGGCGAAGATCCAGATCAGTGCGGTACTGTCGAAACTGACGGCAAAAGCCCACACCATAAGACTGTAAAAGAACAGCAGCAGGCCCAGAAGTTTGGTCTTGTGTTTGAAGTCTGCTTTGGTGGCTGCCAAACCACCAATAAATGCGCCAGAATGAAGCAGAACAAACTCCAGCACCATAAGCCCGACCCCGAATCTCACCCAACTACCTGAATCGACAGACATGGGATCGCGCCACACCCGCAACAAGGTCCAGCTCAGGTAAAAGCACGGCAGGGCAGAGCTCAGAGCTCCAACAAGATGCAGCAACGAAACTCTATTTGTTGTGGGCATCGGTATTTGCCGGGCAATTGTAATTGAACTGCTCAAGCTTCATAATGCTGCGGCCATGGACTCCTTGCCTTCTCCCGTTCTCACAATCAGCAATCTCAACAAGACCTATGAGGGTGGATTCCAGGCACTGAAAGACATCAATCTTCAGATCAGCAAGGGAGAAATTCTTGCCCTTCTAGGTCCTAACGGTGCGGGTAAAACCACGCTAATTTCCGCCATCTGCGGAATCGTCAGGCCCTCATCTGGCGAAGTCCTGGTTGCAGGCTACGACATCGTCAAAGATTTCCGCAAGACCCGATCCATGATTGGCCTGGTACCCCAGGAACTGACAACGGATTCCTTCGAATCCGTGTGGAGCACAGTGTCTTTCAGCCGGGGACTGTTTGGCAAGCCACCAAACCCCGAGCACATCGAAAAAGTATTAAGAGATCTTTCCCTCTGGGACAAGAAAGACAGCATGATCCGGACTCTTTCCGGCGGCATGAAGAGACGGGTGTTGATTGCCAAGGCACTTTCTCACGAGCCGGAGATCCTGTTTCTTGATGAGCCCACCGCAGGAGTAGATGTGTCCTTGCGCAAGGACATGTGGAATATCGTTCGCCAGCTAAAATCCCAAAACGTCACCATCATCCTGACTACCCACTACATCGAAGAAGCAGAAGAGATCGCCGACCGGGTGGGCGTAATCAATAACGGTGAATTGATTTTGGTGGATGAAAAACAAAATCTCATGCAAAAGCTGGGCAAGAAGCAATTGATTCTGGAGCTCGCCGAACCACTACAGGAGCTGCCCGATTCTTTGAGCTCTTATCAGCTTGAGCTGCTCAGCGACGGTGCGCAGATTGTCTATACTTTCGATAATCATGCAGACCACACCGGTATCACCGCATTGCTGGATGACCTGAAGTCGGCTTCTATCAGATTCCGCGATCTCAATACCACGCAGAGTTCTCTGGAAGATATATTTGTGAATCTGGTGAACGAAACCACGCAGGCACAGGAATAAAGGAAATTCGATGAACATCCATGGCATGCTGGCCATCTACAAGTTTGAAATGGCGCGAACCAGACGCACGCTGATGCAGAGTATTGTGGCACCGGTGATCACCACATCTCTGTATTTCATTGTATTTGGCGCAGCGATTGGCTCTCGCATTCAGCAGGTGGAGGGGGTGAGTTATGGAGCTTTTATTGTGCCCGGGCTGATCATGCTCAATTTACTGACTCACAGTATTTCCAACGCGTCATTTGGAATCTATTTTCCCAAGTTTGTTGGCACGGTTTACGAAATGCTATCGGCACCTATTTCCACCGTGGAAGTGGTCATGGGCTATGTGGGTGCAGCAGCGACCAAATCGATCGTGCTTGGCCTGATTATCCTGGTTACGGCTTCTTTCTTTATTGAGCTGAGCATCGCGCACCCTATTATCATGATGCTGTTCGTGATACTCACGGCCATGTCATTCAGCCTGCTGGGTTTTGTTCTGGGTTTGTGGGCGGATAATTTTGAGAAACTCTCTGTGGTTCCCATGCTGGTGATTACGCCACTGGTATTTCTCGGGGGAAGTTTTTATTCAACCGACATGTTGCCGCCGTTTTGGCAGTCCGTGTCGCTGTTTAACCCGGTGCTGTACCTGGTGAGTGGGTTGAGATGGAGTTTTTATGAGATCTCGGAAGTGAACGTAGCGATCTCATTGGCGAGTATTGTGGTTTTTATGATCGCTTGCCTGGGTGTTGTGTTCTATATGTTCAACACAGGCTACAAACTGCGCTCCTAGCTGCTTCGCCAATAATGAATTGCGCGTTTGATGGAAACCGTTAGTTGCTCACTGAGCTGACGCGGCGTCCGCCCTGAAACTCCATTTCCTGGCTGTTGCCATTTGCATCGTAGTAGACACCAGGACCATCTCTTTCTCCCCTTAGCCAGGGTCCCACATAGCGATCCCCATTAGAGAAGAAGTAGACACCATGACCGTGTAGCTGGTCATCCCTGAAACCACCTTCGAAGCGATTGCCGTTCACATAAAAGAAAGTGCCTTGTCCATTCATGGCATCGTTCTGCCACTGGCCCTCGTAGCGATCACCATTGGCCCAATATTTGGTGCCCTGTCCATGTTGGACGCCGTTACGCCACTGACCTTCATAACGGTTGTCATTGGTCCAGTAAAAAGTTCCCTGGCCGCTTCTCTGGTTGTCCCTGAATTCTCCTTCGTACCTGTTGCCGTTGGCCCAGGTAAATCTGCCCTGTCCGTTCTGGCGACCTTCTGACCAATTGCCTGAGTACTCATCTCCGTTACTGAAACTGTAGGTACCCTGGCCGTGAAACTGGTCCGCCTCCCAATTGCCTTCGTAGCGATCGCCATTGAGGAAAAAGTAGGTGCCGCGTCCGGATTTCTGGTCGTTACGGTAATTGCCGACATAGCGTTCACCGTTGGCCCGGTAGAGAGTGCCACGTCCGTTTCGCTGGCCATTGCGAAACTGACCCTCAAATCGGTCGCCATTGCTGAAGTAATAGGTGCCGTTGCCGTTTTTCTGGTCGTTGCTGAAACTGCCTTCGTAGCGGTCGCCATTGTTGAGGTACAGGGTTCCCTGTCCCTGGAAGAAATTGTTGCGGCAATCACCTTCGTAACGATTGCCGTCGTTCCAGCGGTAAACGCCAGAACCGCTCTCGCAGCTACCCCGCAACCACCCGTTATCGGCGGCCCAACTGGGCTGCGTGGCCAATAGCATCAGGCTGGCGAGAATGAAGAGGCGAGGAAATCTGAGCTGATCGTGCATGGTCTGTTTTACTTGGCCCGAGAGTGCTTGTGAAAACATAGCGGCGTTATTATAACGGCAGTTCGCTGCAAGTACGGTACTGCGTCGCAAAAATTCAATCTCCTACCCCGCATTCCGGGCTCTCTGGCCGGGTCGGGGCCGCTGGTTTGGCTGTCTTCAGACCTTTGCCGGGTATGCGGTCCCAGCTGATTTCAGGTACGCTCTGCAACTATAGCGAGAATCTGCCAGGATCGGGCTGAGGGTAACGGCGAGATCTGTTCGGGTGCGGACATTCATTCCTTCCCCATACTAGTCGTGGCACTTCCCAGAGGACTGGCGAGAGATGGCAACCCAAGCGGGGCGAAGATCGTGACGATGGTGAGGGCAGTGAGCTTGTGCAGGTCAGCCTGGCTGGCTCAACTACTGATTACGGCAATGCTGTGTCTGCCTTTCCAAACGGCTGTGGCACAGGACCCGGGTCGTTCCAATCGCATACTCATCCTCCACGATTCCACTGACCTGGGTATGTGGCGTGATCAATTCGATGCCGCATTTCGAGATTTTATAGCGGCCAACAGCAGCCCTGAAAACCCACTGCGTGTGTCGGTGCAATACAGCGCCATGAATCTTTATACCGATCAGGAGCCGCTCTCACTGATCAATATGTTGCAGGAACAACACCGGATAGATCCTGCCAGTCTGATCGTTGCCGTTCTGCCAAATTCCATCGCATTCATGGAACAGTATGGGGACCAGATCTATCCGGACGTCCCCAGGGTATATGCGGTTCCCGATCGAGCCCAATCGGCACAAATCCTCAGCGACGGCAGTAGTGTGGTGCTCAATTCCCTGAATGCCGACGTTCCTGTGAGCAACACGCTGCGCTTGATCCGGCAAATGATGCCGGACCTGGAAACGCTCTACATCTTTTCAGGTAATGATAACTATGGGCCTTTCCAACGCCGCCAGGTGGCATCCAGTGTGGACGAAGTACTGCCCGATGTTGATATCACCTACTTGACCGGGCTGCCAATCCGCGAACTGGTTCCTGCGCTCGGTGACCCTCAGGAACGTGCTGCTGCCTATCTGCTGAGCTATGAAGTGGATTCGGAAGGCAATATGTTCACGACTCTCGATGTGCTGAGCGAACTGAAAAACAAGACGGAGATCCCGATATTTGGCAGTTTCGATTCCCTGTTTGGACAGGGCATTGTCGGTGGCAATATGGAGTTTGCCACCACGCGAGGTACGGAAGCTGCCAACGCTGCGCTTAATCTCATTGAAGGCATTGATATTGCTGTCCCGCAATCTGCAGCGCAAAACATCTTCGATGCACGAGAGCTGGAGCGATACAACTTCGACCGGTCGCTGCTTCCGCCAGACGCAGTAGTTGAGTTCGAAAGCTTCTCACTGTGGGATGAATACAGGAGTCAGCTAATTGCCGCCGCAGTGCTGGTTGGCATCCAAACCTTGCTGATTGCACTGCTGTTGCTGACTTTGAGAACGAGGCGTGCTGCAGAAAGAAAGTCAGCGCAGCATATGCAGGAGTTGGGCATTCAGAAGAATCTGTTCGAATCGGTCATCAACAGCATTCCCGATGCGATTCTGATTACTGATGAAGATCGTACCATTTACGCTGCCAACAAGAGTTCCCGCGATGTTTTCGGGCTGGCTTCAGAAGAATTGATTGGCAAGCCCATGATGGAACTGATCGAATTCAGAGACGATCTGGAGCGTGAAGCCGAACATGCCATGTTCTATTTTAATGAAACCAGGCCAGCCCCGATTATCCTGCAGTTCATCAAGGCAGATGGAACGCGGTTTTCTGGTGAGACCATAGGCACCAAGATCATCAGCTCTGCCGGAGAAGTGCTTGGTTACTTCTCACTGGTTCGCGATGTCACCCAGCGATTGCTAGCGGAAGAACAACAACAACAGGGCCAGAAAATGGAGGCTTTGGGCAATCTGGTTGGCGGCATCGCCCATGACTTCAATAATGTGCTTGGTGTGATTACTGCCTACGCCGAGATCAACAGCCTCACTGAAACTTCGCCACAGAGCAAATCGAACCTGAAGAAAATAGTCAGTGCAACCCGGCGCGGTGCCGAGCTTTGCCATCAGATACTCACATTCAGCAAAGACATGAGCGTGGAGCAACGCGCTATCGAGCTGGCCGAAGTGGTTGAAGAAACCTTTGAGCTCTTGCGGGCTTCTGTACCCAGCCGTATCAAGCTGAGGATGGACAGGCAGGGCGGGTCATTTCCGGTGCTGGCAAACTCGACCCAGATTCAGCAGGTCATTTTGAATCTGGCAACCAATGCCAGCCATGCCATCGGTGAAAAAGAAGAAGGCTTCATCGAAATCGGTTTGAGGCAGGAGCAAATCAGGGAGCGCATCTTCCTGTCCGAGGGTATCGTCGAGCCGGGCAACTATGTGGTGCTGAGAGTGGCAGACAACGGCTGCGGCATACCAGCAGGTGAAATCGACCAGGTTTTTGAGCCTTTCTACACCACCCGAAGCGGAGACGGTACCGGGATTGGTCTGGCAATCGTTTACAAGATAGTTCGCGCCCACGATGGCGTGTTGAACCTGCGGTCGAAATCTGGCGTCGGAACAGAATTTGAGATCTATCTGAATGTTTATTCAGGGGTTGCCACTGGCGAAGAAACAGAATCCGGTGAGGAGCTGATTTGTGGCAGCGGAGAAAACATACTGCTGGTAGACGATGAAGAAGAGTTGGTTGAGTCCCTGAGCCAGTTGTTGTCGAATATTGGTTACAGTGTTAAGTCATTTACCAGCTCGACCAAGGCGCTCGATTATTTTAAGAACCATCCGGATGCGGTAGACCTGCTTGTTTCCGACCAGGTAATGCCAGGATTGGAGGGCACCTCGTTGTTGCAATCCATTCGTGAAATTCGCGCAGACCTGCCCGCCATAATCTGCACCGGTCACAGTGAACTGCTGGAAGGCAAAATGGAGGCGACAGTCAAAATTGATTCCGTGCTGCGTAAACCTTTCACTGCTTCGGAGTTCTCCAGAAATATCGGTAATATTCTGGCGACCCGACACTGACGCCGATCAGCTTGCAAGCTGCCTAGCCCGGTTTGAACCAGAACTCGATTCCGGCGGTATCGGCAGGAAACTCTGCTGCATGTTCCACACCCTCGGGCACGTGATACCACTCTCCGGCATTGACTGTGCTGGTCTCACCATTCATGGTCAGTAGCAGGGTTCCGGTGGTTATCACGCCAACGTTGTCCGTGTCATGGGAGTGGGGTTCTATGACGGTGCCTGCCGGATAGCTGGAGAGAAGCACATCACAATTGTCTGCGGCCAGCTGAAAGGCTTCAAATTCTCCGGCAAACTCTGGTAGCTGCTTGATCCTGTCCGGGAAATAATTGCCAAGACTCATAAAATCTCCTGCGGCTGTCGATTATTGTTCATGGCTTTAAGGTTTACGGTTTGAAGGTTCATGGCTTGAAGGATAATCCCTATATGGCTGCCAGGCCACTGCTGCCGCCCGGGCGAGACAATTTGTCACTCATAATTCCGCATCAAAAATGCTATTCTTTCGCGCGTTTGGCGGTACCTCGGGACAGGTTGCCCGCTCGGGGACAGGCGGCCTCCCACATGAGGTCTGGAACTATCCAGCGTCAGGAGCAGTCTGAGGGAAGTGTGCAGGCTGGATAAGCCAGAGAATCTGGCCGTGAAGTCCGTGAAACCGCCGCCAAGTCGTAGAAGTTGTAGTAGAAGTGGTATTAAGCAGGGGGAAACAGTGACTGGAATCGTAACCAGGCGGGAGTTTTTAGATTTACTCGGTGCCACCGGTGGCACGGCAGCCGCACTCAAAGCGGGCACGGCGCTGGGACTTCTTCCCGGTTCTGCAGCCGCAGCATCTTTGGATCTATTTAATATTCCCGGCAACAATCGCAAAGTTGCCATCCTGGGAGGTGGCATCTCCGGGCTCACCGTGGCCTATGAATTGTCAAAGGTGGGCTATGACTGCACCATCCTGGAAGCCTCCCATCGCTGTGGTGGCCGAATCTTTACGGTACGCCACGGTGACCTGATTGATGAAATCGGCAACCGCCAGTACTGTGAGTTCGACGATGAACCACATATGTATTTCAATGCCGGCGCGGCACGAATTCCCAGCACCCATCGCAACCTGCTTGCCTACTGCAAGGAACTGGGCGTCGAGTTGGAAGTTTTTGTCAATGAGAACAAGACTTCCTATGTGCAGGATGATGCCATGCTCGATGGCAAACCCGTTCGCAATATCGAATACACCACTCACATGAGAGGCTTCATGGCGGAGCTCATGGCCAAGGCCCTCTCCCAGGAAGAACTCAATGCTCCCTTCACTGACGCCGAGGCAGAAACCCTGCTGAGCATGATTCGCTCGTTCGGCGATTTGAATGAAGACGACCTGTACAAAGGCAGCTTCAGGGCTGGCTACGCATCCGGCGGCTTCCTCAAGCACGGCGTGCAGAAAGACATTATCGCCTTTCGGGATTTACTCAAGACCCGGCTGGGTCGGCAACTGCTTAACGCCAATGAGGGAGACACAGGCCCTATCCTCATGCAACCGGTTGGTGGAATGGACATGATTATTCGCGGTTATCTCCGCCAGGTAGGGGAGAAAGTCCGTTACCGTGCCATGGTGGCCGGAGTGCAGGTAACCGACAAGGGTGTCGAAGTCGCCTATGACCAGGATGGGGTACGACACAAGCTTGATGCGGATTACTGTTTCAACTGTATACCCACTCACCTGATGGTGGGCATAGATCACAACTTTCCCAATGACTATGTGCGTGCCATGAAGTACGTGCGCAGAGGTGAAGCCTATAAGGCGGCCTTTCAGGCCAAGCGTAGATTCTGGGAAGATGACGACATCTATGGCGGGATCTCCTGGATGGCCAATCCAAGCCGTCAGGTCTGGTATCCGTCACATGGCATTCACAAGGACAAGGGCATCGTGTTGGGAGCCTATGACTACGGTGGCGGTATGTACCACACGGTGATGACCCAACAGGAGAGAATTGAAGCTCACTTGCGTGACGGCGAGAAACTGCACCCGAATTATCGCCAATTGGTGGAAAAACCCATCACTATAGCCTGGCATCGAATGAATCACATGCTGGGTTGCTCTGCCCGCTGGTCGCGCAACTTCCAGGAAGGCTGGACCCATGAAGAAGAAGAGCTGTACCACACGCTGCAAGCGCCAGTGAATGGTCGACACTACTTTATCGGGGACCAGATCAGCATGCATTCTGCATGGCAGGAAAGTGCCATCATGTCTGCCCAATGGGCGATGGCGGATCTGGATCAGCGTGTGCGCGCTGAGGCAGCCTGAACGGCTGCTTGAACCTGATCCGTGTTGCTAAAAAGAACCAATGGTTGTTAGCTGGAGTAAGCATTGAAATATTGTAGTCGCTTGAGGATGCGTTCCTTCCTTCTCATTATTACTTTACTCGGTTTGCCGGCAGCCCTGCTGGCAGCAGATGACGGTCGCGAGCCTTACGATGATCGTTATTGCACTACTTGTCATGGCACTGATGGCAAGGGCAATGAGGGAGTCCAGGCACCTCGACTTGCAGGCATGGAACCGTGGTATTTACGGCGACAACTGGAAAACTTTCGTGCCGGGATTCGTGGTACCCACCCAGAGGATATCGAAGGTATCGCCATGCAGCCCATGGCGGCCAAGCTTGGCGATGAGAGCATTGAAGACATCGTGGACTGGGTGTCGTCATGGCCCTATGAGCCTGCGGAGATCACCATTTCCGGTGACGAATCCGTTGGCCGCCAGCTTTATACCAGCTGTGCAACCTGCCATGGCGATCAGGCACAAGGCAACCAAGCCCTGGGTGCACCTGCTCTGGCTGGCCAGAACGACTGGTACCTGGTCACGCAATTGAAGAATTTTATGGCCGGCTACCGTGGCTATCACCCAGACGACATCTACGGCCAACAAATGCGCACCATGGTGCAAACGCTTGGTGATGACAGTGGCATCGTGAACGTGGTGAGCTACATCAATACTCTGGCTGATCGTTAGGACAGAGCGGCAAAGAGCACAGCCCTGGGGCGAAAGAGAATCCGGTCATGCTTGGTCTTCGCTTGTAGGGTAGCTATACTCCTTGCTGAGATTGTCCCCAGGAATCTATAAAATCTCTGCGAAAACAATAACCTGACTGTTGCTCTGCGCTTGGAGAGCTGCGTAATCAGGAGGCCCAGTTAACGATTAACTGACTATTCAGCCCCAGGCGCTGAGGAGCTCAACCATGTCTATGTACGCCATCATCAACCTAGTTCTGTTCGCGGCTCTCATGAGTTTCCTGTATCAGCTTTCCAGGCGTGAACTCAGTCTTTCTCGCCGGGTGCTGGCAGGCCTGGTTGCGGGCACGGCATTTGGTTTCTATCTGCAATTAGTGTTTGGCTTCTCCTCGGAAGTCGCTTCCCAGACCCTGGAGTGGACTAATGTGGTGGCGAACTCCTACGTCAATCTGCTGCGCATGATTATTACCCCGCTGGTGTTAATCACCATGGTGGCTTCCGTCTTGCGAGTGGAAGAAATCAAGGCTCTCGGAAAAATTGGTGGCTCGGTAGTGGGCTTGCTGGTTTTCACCACCATGATTGCCGCGTTGATCGGTATTGTCATGGCGAGCGCATTTGGTTTGAATGCTGGAGAACTGGCCAGTGGTGCTCGTGAGATTGCCCGCGCCGAGGTGCTGGAAGCTCGCCTGGCTACTGATCGTGGTATTTCCCAGTTGCTGGTGAGCGCGGTGCCTCGCAATATTTTTGCTGACCTGGCGGAAGCCCGACCAACATCAATTATTGCTGTTGCCATCTTTGGCATGATTATCGGCATCGCCGCATTGCTGGTGAGTGAAGAAAATGAAACCCATGCCAAGCGCGTCAAGGGTTTCGTCGATACTACCCAGGCCGTCATCATGCGCCTGGTGAAGCTGGTAATCGGCCTGACTCCCTATGGTGTGCTGGCGTTGATGACTCGCGTCATCGCCGGTTCTGATGGAGAAGCCATTCTGACCCTGATTGGTTTCGTGATCGCTTCCTATATCGCCATCGCGCTGATGTTTATTGTGCACGGCCTGATGATCGCCATGCTCGGTGCCAATGTAAAAACCTATTTCCAGAAAGTGTGGCCGGTTCTCACCTTTGCTTTCGTCACCCGTAGTTCGGCCGCGACCATACCCTTGACTATTCGCGCCCAGATTGAAGAGCTCAAGGTTCCGGCTCCGATTGCCAACATCTCGGCATCCTTCGGTGCCACTATCGGCCAGAATGGCTGTGCTGGAATCTATCCAGCGATGTTGGCGGTAATGGTAGCGCCCACCATGGGCGTGGATATCGACCTTGGCTTCATCCTGAGTCTGTTGCTTATTATTGCGATCGGTTCGTTTGGAATCGCCGGAGTTGGCGGTGGCGCAACCAACGCTGCACTGGTGGTGCTGCCTGCCATGGGATTTCCGGTAACAGTCGCTGCGCTGTTGATTTCAATCGAGCCACTGATCGATATGGCCCGAACTGCTTTGAATGTGAATGGTGCTATTACGACAGGTATGATCACCACGCGCCTTTTAGGTAAGGAAGCAGGTGAAGACATTCCGGATTCAGTGCAGCCGGAGTTACAAAAGAATTAGAAGTCAGTCGACTGAAAGATCAACACAAAGAGGAAGTAAGTTTTATGCAAGCGTTTTTAAAATCAAGACTAACCATCGCAGCGATACTGGTTGCTGCTATT
This sequence comes from Gammaproteobacteria bacterium, assembly GCA_040218615.1. Taxonomy (GTDB): domain Bacteria; phylum Pseudomonadota; class Gammaproteobacteria; order Pseudomonadales; family Pseudohongiellaceae; genus UBA9145. The sequence goes on along the minus strand of JAVJRC010000014.1, from coordinate 107,749 downwards.
TCCGGTGTCGCGATAACAGCCAGCGCGGCTGAGATCACGCGCTACAACGAAGGAAATTATTTTTATACCGCAATCACAATTCCACCCGGAGCCGAGACCATGTACCTCTCAGGCTCAGGAGCCAGACCCTTGGCAGATGGTTCCTGGGGAGACATGGAGCAGCAGACGGTCAATACTTTTTCCCGGTTTAAGGAAACTCTTGAGGCACAAGGTTGGTCCATGAGCGACATCGTTCAGGTGCGGGCATTTGCCGTGGCCGGACCTGATGGTCTCGATTTCGCCGGTTTCAACGCGGGTTATGCACAGTTTTTCGGAACCGATGACAACCCTAACAAGCCAGTGCGATCGTTCGTTGAAATCAATGACCTGGTTGTTGATGGTTGGCTGGTAGAGATTGAAATTCGTGCTGCGCGCATGCCAGACTAGATTTCGAGGCTCAATCAAGCCCTGTTCTAAAAAGATCGGCCTGTTGAGAAACGGGCCGATTTTTTTTGTGCAGTAGAAAAACGAGAAGGTGTTACTTTAGTAGCTAATGGCCAGGAAAAAAAACAGAATTCCCTTCGCAGAGCGCAGACGCAAGTACCGGGCGTTGGGAGAAATGGCGCCGAAGTTCAGCCTGGCTATCGGCCCCCAATTCTCTGCCCAGTCGGATTTTTCTGTAACACTTCCCTTTAAACGTTCCAAAATCGCGATTGTAGTGAGTGGTCTGTTTCTGATTGCGTTTTCTTTTCCACTGGTTGGAGTGGTTGGTGAACTCATTGGGGATTCGGATGACAGTCTGTTCTCACTGGTAAGCTTTCTCTTTCTTCTGTTCTGGGGACTTGGTTGGTCCGTTGGGGTCGCCATCCTTGCCCTGGTGTTTTTAATGCTTTGCTTTGGGCGTGAGACATTGGAGGTCAAGGATTCCAGCTTGATCCTGAGAGTAGGCATTCCCGGTGTTGGATTTGGAGCCACCTATCCGGGATCACTGATTCGAAATTTTAGGCGTGAGCAACCGAACGAAGAGGCCGGTTCCGGTTGGCGCGGTGCGCATCTGGGTTTCGATCTGGCCGGGGACACGATCGGTTTTGGTTCCGAAATCGATGCCGAGCGTGCCCACCGTATTCTTGCGGATTTAATTCGCCTGTTTCCAGAGCAGGGCCAGGCGACTCCCGAGATTCCTCCTGCTCCAGTCGTTGAAGAACAAGCAGCAACGGCTCAGCCATCCAGTGCCGCACCCAGCCCTGACCTGACACCTTTGCGCTGGCACTCCCTTTCCAGTCTGGCACTCATTGCAGCCAATATGATTCCGCTGCTTGGCGTGCTGTTTTTTGCCTGGGATGTGGGTGAAATCATGCTGCTGTTCTGGGCGGAGAGTGCTGTGATTGGTTTCTACAATCTGTTGAAGATGATCAAGATTGGGAAGTGGGCCACCTTACTATTCGGACCTTTTTTCGTCGGCCATTACGGTGGGTTTATGGCGGGGCACCTGCTGTTTATCTACGGCTTCTTTGGCAACAGTTTCGGCGAGAACACGGATATTGACCAGCAGCAATTGTTTGCAGATTTTGCCATGCTCTCTCCTGCATTACTCGCTTTCTTTGTCAGTCATGGAATATCCTATTTCAATAATTTCCTGGGCCGTCACGAATATCTGAACAAAGACATTTCAGCCCAGATGGGGCAACCTTACAAGCGCATCATAATCATGCACGTGACCATCATTTTTGGCGGCTTTCTTGCGATGACCCTGGAGTCCGCTTTGCCAGCCTTGCTGTTACTGATAGTTTTGAAGGTCGCGGCAGACTTGCGTGGTCACCTTCGTGAACACGGCACTACTGCCAACAAACAGGCTGATAACAACGAAAAGAGGAAAGCTGCAGTGTAAACCCGCAGCTTAAACCTGCAATAAGGGGACAAATCGTGGGCAAAAAATTGACGACATTCATACTGTTGATGCTCGCTTGTGTTTGCGCACAAGCTCAATTCGACCCCTATGAGGCCAGCATCAATGAGATGCAGGATGCACTGGCCAATGGCCAGACCACTTCCGTGGAACTGGTGCAGCAGTATCTGGCCAGGATTGAAGCCTACGACAAACAGGGCCCGGCGCTGAACAGCATCGTACGCGTCAATCCACAGGCGATCTCTGTTGCCGAGGCGCTGGATCGCGAACGAGCCAGCAGTGGTCCACGCAGTGCCCTCCATGGCATACCCATTCTGGTGAAAGACAATTACAACACGACCATGATGCCCACCACCGGCGGTTCGGTAGCATTGGCCGACTTCGTGCCGAATGCCAACGCTACCCAGATTGAGAAACTCATTGATGCAGGTGCGATCATCCTTGCCAAGACCAATCTTCACGAGTATGCCTACGGCATAACCACGGTGGGTTCGCTGTTCGGCCAGACCAAAAACCCCTATGACATTCGCCGGGTTCCTGGTGGATCGAGCGGTGGTACGGGTGCCGCTGTTGCAGCAAATTTTGGCGCCATCGGCCTTGGCTCGGATACCTGTGGTTCGATTCGTATTCCTTCTTCGTTCAATAACCTGATCGGCTTGAGACCCAGCAAGGGACTGTCCAGTATTTATGGTGTCATGCCGCTTTCCCATACCCAGGACGTGGCCGGGCCATTGGCGCGCAGTGCCGAAGACCTGGCCACGCTGCTCGACGTGGTGATTGGTTATGACAACCGAGACAGTGCTACGGAACTGGTCCGCAACAGACCCTTGCCACAGTTCCGCGCCACACTGGGTAGCGCCAGCCTGTCGGATCTGCGCATGGGGAAACTCACCCGCTATATGGAAGACTCAGCCGGTGCCGTTCAGCAGAGCCTGGATGCAGCCCTGGAGTGGTATGAACAACAAGGTGCCGAGGTAGTGGAAGTTGAGATCGGGGATCTTGCTGCGATGATTTCCGCTTCGGGATTGATTACCCAGGAATTCCAGGTGGATCTGAATGCCTACCTGATTGAGTTCGGCGCTGAGAATTACAACAGTCTGGCCCAGATACTGGAAGCGGGGCTTTACCATGAGGCGGTGGCCGGTCCACTGTTGGCAAGTGCCGATGTGGAGCGGGATGATGAAACCTACCAGGAGCGACTCCTTGCCAGGGAGACTCTGCGCAGCGCAGTGCTGCAGTACATGGCAGAGCACCAGCTCGATGTCATAGTCTACCCAACTATCTCCCAGCTGCCGGTGCAGATCGGGGACGCCCAAACCGGCAGCAACTGCAGCCTCTCTGCAAACTCAGGATTGCCTGCCCTGTCCATGCCGGTAGGTTTCAGCTCATCGGGATTACCCGTGGGGATGGAAATGCTGGGGAGTGAATTGGCGGATGCCCAATTGCTGGCCATAGCCTATGCCTATGAACAGGCAAACCAGCCGCGCAAGCCGCCGCCGGTGACGCCGCCACTCATTGACGGCGCAGCGCCGACAGGCGAGACCCTGTTTGTCTCATTCGATGAGGCCGGACTGGAACTGGAAGCGGTTTTCGAGTTTTACCCGACCCGCAATGAACTGCGCTTCACCGTGGTTCGCAATGCCAGTTCTTCGGCACAGCTTCATGCGGTGACGCTGGTGATTGCCGAGGATGAAGTTGGGGAAGTCTCCGGTGTAACGGTGCACAACTTGTTGGCGCCGGCAGGCCTGCGAGCGACGGGCAGCTATTATATGTCGGCAGAGTTTCGCCAGGCCTTTGAACAGAATCGTGCTGGCATTCGTGTGTTCGCCGAGGGCTTGCCGCCCGGTGGAGTCATCAGGTCACTACGTTAGAAACTACAAACGGTAGAGCCTTCAACGCCTGTAACCTCAAGGAACCACAACAGTGATGTTGATATCGTACTCACCGATTGCGTTGTCTGCGAAACTGCTCGCTGCTATCCAGTATGTTCCCGGGGCCAGTTCCGCCTGAATTCTGGAGTTGGTGCCAATACCTCCATCATCATTCTCAATCTGTAGTGAGCCCAGTTGCTGGTCGGTGAGGACTTCTACCAGGGTCAGGTGTGTGTCGAATAGTTCCGAGCGCAAATCGATTTTGAGTTCAACAGGTGCGGCAACTTCTATCTGGTAGACGTCGATGTATTTGTTCTCCAGGCGGTCGTCGCCTGGTACCAATTCCTGGAAGATAACCGGATTGGGGTTTATCTCCACAGTGATTCCATAGACCGAATCAAATGTTGCTAGCAGATTGCTGGAGCCAGTTGCCACCGTGTTGATATCCAGGGAGTAAGGCCCAGCAGCGCCGGGAGAGTCGCTGCTCACGCCCGCCCAGTATGTTCCCGCAGCTACGGTCATTTGCAGCCGGGCATTGTTGCCATCTCCTGAATCCGAGTCGGTAAATAGCTGGCCGGGGACGAGCTGTTGGGTGGTATCTATGCGAGCCAGTATCAAGCTGGGATCAAACGACTCTGAATTCGCAGCAATATCAAGTTGGGTCTCATTGGCAAGACTGAACTGGAAAATGTCGATCGCCTTGTCTTCGAAGCTTGCATCCGAATCCTGCAGTTCACCAGTGAACTGTTTGAACTCGACATTCTCGGTAAATAGCCCGTTGTCCGGGACCTGGATCGGAATACCGTAAATGGAAGGCAGGGTGATGGCAGAACCATACAGAAAATTGACCCCGTTGATGTCATCCAGTTGCAGGGTGGTCAGGTCGCCGATAAACGGAGCCATGATGGCATCTGCAGTGAATTCGTGATCAAGGCCCAGCGCATGCCCGAGTTCATGCAGTGCGACTCGCTCAAACTCTTCGACGCCCACCTGCTTGGGGCCGGAATAAATATCCCAATTTGCGGACTCGTTGAAGATAATATCCGTTTCTACATATTCACGATTTCCGGAACAGTCCGAATCAGTACACAGGAATGATTCCAGGGTGACAGCGAGAACGTTCTCACCGAAGGAAAAGCCGCAGCGGGTCGTGGCAAAGTCGACGCCGTTAATCCGGTCACCCAGGTCGTTAACATTTTGCCCGGCGCAGGGGTCTTTGTACTCATCGACAGCGGTAAAACTGAAAGCAGTTTCTGCTGACCAGGCTAACATTGCTCTCTTGAAGGCGTTGTTCCAGCTGTCTCCGCTGGGCGCGAGTCCAGGGATATTGACATGGAAGGTGGTATTACCATTGACCCAGACAGGGCCACTCAATTCAAACGCGACAGCGTTGAAAGGAGAGCTGATGAGCAGCAGTACCAGGCCTGCTGTGATTATTCTCAATTTTCAATCAATTCCCGAATGCGTGTTTTGAATTCTTCAACGCTCATTGGCCGCTGTACCCGCAGGGCGCTGGTGTCCGTGAGAACGCCTGCCGCTGAATCTGCATTGCCTTCAATCAATCCAAGGGGTTTTTTGATGGTTGCCGGGATATCGGACACGGGCATTACTTCTATGACCGGCTCTTCGTTTGCCGTATTAACCGTGCGCTCACCATCCAGTTCAGAAATGATGAAGTGGCCCTGCGACCAGCCCAGTAGTGGATTGATAAGACTGCGGGTCACCGATTCAACAAAGTAGATACCCTGTTCTCCCACCGCTGGAATCTTGAGACCACTCACCTGCACAGACTGACCTTCATGGGTGCCGCCGGTAAACTTCAGTTCGAGTTGTTCGCTGCTGTAATCACCCTTGAGGACGTCGGTCACTGCAAAAGTGACATAGGTATCTATAATTCCTGTGCCGCTGTTTATTTGTGAGTCATGTTGAATGACCTCACCCTCGAATATCAGCTCTGCGTCCCGGGCCACCCGGTCGATGTCCATGCCCCGAATCGTTGTCGCAGAAAGATTGCCAATGCTGACGAGAACAAAGGCAGCGAGGATGCACACCCGCCAGCGGAGTCTGTTACTCCAGCCGGAAGTAAGGGTATTGCGTGGTGGTTGTGTGGTCACTTCTAATTCCTGGTTGTTTCCCGCTGGCCAATCCTGATCCATCGGCCATCGCAGGTGATGGCGGCAGATGATGGCCTGCCTGCCGCAAGCAGCTTCAAGCGGTCAGTATAGTCTAAAGCCATACTATCTTAGACAGACACAGCGCCCAGTTTATTTCCTGTCAGGCAAAATTCTGTGTATTTGCCCTCAATTTCTATGCTCTCCCTGTTCAACGCAGCAACAGCTTCCAGGATGACAGCAGCCCGGAAATACAGGCAAATAGTGGCTTACAGACCCTAGCAACCGTCCGCTGGGGATAGTATGCTCGACGTGGACCAGGCTTGCGGGCCTGCAATAATCAGCAATTCCCCAAAGGCAGCAGAGGTTTCAGTAGCTCAGGCAGTTTGGGTCGAAATAATAATATGCAGTCCAGCCATTTCGCCAATATCGTTTCTGGCGCGCTCATCGCACTCGTTAATATCTCGGTGGCGATATCAGTCGCCGCCCTTCTGTTTGCCCAGACAGATCCGCGCCTTATGGTGCCGGGAATTGCCATCCTGCTGATAGGCACCTTGATCACCGGGCTCGGTGGTTCACTCTTCAGTGGCTTCAAAGCGGTAATTTGCTCGCCAAGAAACGGGCTGGTGCCGGTGTTTGCCGTAATGGTGAGCAGCATCTATGTGAGTTTCGGTTCCGAGTATTCGGTCGGAGCTGAGGCGACGATCATTGTCGCCTTCATGGTCACCACACTTATTACCGGGTTGTTCCTGTTGCTGCTGGGTCGTCTCGAGATGGGCAATCTGGTGCGTTACATTCCCTATCCTGTAACGGGCGGGTTCTTCGCGGGGATCGGTTATATCTTCGTGGAAGGTGGGCTGACAGTTGCCGCCAGTCAGGAGCCCACCCTGTCATCGTTTCGTGATGGCAATTTTTTGCAGTTGGTGACTCCCGCAATCGTGCTTGCACTGTGCCTGATCGCAGGCAAATTGTTTCGGGACAATCGCCTGTCCGTTCCAGGCATTCTTACCCTTTCCATACTTATCTTCTATGGTGTGCTGTACACGTCTGGTATTTCCCAGGAAGAAGCGGCATCCAGCGGACTGCTGCCATCGATAGAGTCCACCGGTGCCCTGGTCCCTATATTCCATTTTGACTACCTGCAACAGGTCAACTGGATGGCGATCTCCGACCAGCTCAGCGGTATCGTCGTTGTTGCCCTGTTGTGTTCGATGATGCTGTTGCTGGATGTTTCCGGTATTGAATTGATAGCCCGCGATGATCTGGATCCTGATCATGAGCTGAGAGTCATGGGATACACCAATATCATCAACAGTATCTTTGGTGGTTTCCCTGGGGTTCACGATGTCTCCGATACCGCGCTCGTAGATCGCCTGGGCGGCAAGGAGCGCATGACCGGTTTCGTCTACGCACTGCTGGTTGGCGCAGCTATCCTTGCCGGCGCAGAGTTCATGGAGATAGTTCCCACTTTCATCCTCGGGGGACTGCTGATCTATGTTGGCCTGGAGTTTCTGATTGACTGGCTGTGGAAGGCGAGGGATGAACTGCCTCTGTCTGACTATGTTGTTGTCATACTGATACTTGTTGTCATCATCTTTTCTGACATCCTGCAGGGGGTCACGTTTGGTTTCTTCGTGGCTATCATTCTTTTTGTCATAAATTACTCTCAACTGAGTGTAATCAAGATTGAAACCAACGGCAGCGACCACGCCAGTAATGTCGATCGGGATCTGGAAACACGGGAGCTGCTCAACAAAGAAGGCAACAGGGTACTGATACTGATTTTGCAGGGCTTCATATTCTTTGGTACTGCTGACAAGTTGATTACCGCCATTCGTACCCGAATTATGGATGGGGACCACAGTCGATTCGATTTCCTGGTGCTGGATTTTCACCACGTCAGCCAGCTGGATACCTCTGCCATCGTAACCTTTACCAAGCTGGCACAACTCAGTGAGCGTATCGGTTTCCATGTGGTGATCAGTGGCGCTGACGAAAAATCCATCAAACAACTGGTCAAGCATCGATTCTTTACCCTGGGTGAGCAAACCTGGGAGAGAAACTACAAAGACCAGGTTGACACGGCGGTGGATTGGTGTGAAAGGCGTATCCTGAGTGACCTTAACCGAAGCGACGAAGACCAGAACCTGGAACTGGCTGATGTGATTCGGCGCATTGCCTATGCCGAGGAAGATGTGAAGTTGCTGGCTGAGTATTTCAATGTAGAGAACAGGAAGGCCGGAGAGTATCTGTTCAATGAAGGTGACAAGGGTGAATCACTGTACTTTGTCGGGTCGGGCACGGTGGTGGTTGTACTGCAGGCGCCCAAGCAACAGGAACAGATACTGCGCAAGTACAAAGCCGGTGCGATTCTCGGTGAGATGGCAATCTATACCGGTGAGAACAGGACCGCCAGTGTGCGCATCGAAAGTGACGCCACCCTGTTTCGCCTCGACAAGGAAAAAATGGAAGCCATGTCGCGCAAATTCCCCGCATCCACTGCCGCGCTGCACACCTATATCGTCAAGGTTTTGTCAGAGCGATTAAGCAGGGCCAACAGAAACCTGAGCCGCTATATCTAGGCAGGCACTATAAACACTCTCTCGTTAAGGATGGTGCTACTAGAAAGTGGGGCTTTCTACCGGTAGCAGGACGACTGGCACCATTTCACTGTACTGAAACCAGTCACCGTCAATTCGCAGGATCTTTTCTCCGGAATCGTCTCTTCGGATCGTGCCGGTGAATTCCAGGTCCAGTCTGGGTATTCGCATCAGTATTCTGCGACCTTCCACAGACACGCTGGTGACGGGCATCCCGTAGATGCCCATGCCGCCACTGGTGAGCGTAGCCCGGTATTCCTCGTCGGCCAGGGAAAAGGTAAACGCCAGGCTCATATTGTCTCTGCCCAGAACCAACGGCCCTTCCCAGGATCCCTCCAGTGAATCACGACCTTCCTGAGCCAGAACTTGTCCGGCAGTCAGGCTGAAGGTAATGAGTAGTGCTTGAGCGAAGAAGCGAAACATTCGGGCATGGTAATGCAGCATGTGGCTCCCCTGCAAGGCAGTGAAGTTTCACCGGTATCGGTGGCGTGGCAGAATACCAGCCTCATTTCTACGACAGAAAACTTAAGTCGAATCGGGTTCGTGCAAATATCGTAATTCCATTTCCCCAGCGAGAAGTTCGTTTGTTACAGTAAGCTCGACCGAAAGAGATTCAGAAGGGAAGCATTAATATGGACTATTTACCGGCTGTTGAAATTGAGTACCCGCAAGGTGCAGCGGTTGATGCAGCAGTCATCTGGTTGCATGGACTCGGGGCAGATGGCAATGATTTCGCCCCCATCGTGCCACAACTGAATCTGCCGGCAGACGCAGGCACACGATTTATATTCCCCCACGCGCCTTCTATTCCTGTCACCATCAACAACGGTTTCGTCATGCCAGCGTGGTACGACATCAAGCAGCTGGATATCGACCGTCATGTGGACGAGGGCCAGCTGAAACAGTCCGCCCAGTGGGTACACGATTTGATTGATCGTGAAATTGAAAGAGGGGTCGCTGCCAATCGAATTATTGTCGCCGGTTTTTCCCAGGGCGGAGCGGTCAGTTTTGAGGCTGGGCTGACCTACCCGGAAACGCTGGCAGGCATCATGGCGCTCTCCACTTACTTCGCCACCGCGGCCACCATTGAGATCAACCCGGTGCAAAACACCCTGCCAATTCTGATCTGTCATGGAACCCACGATCCGGTGGTGCCAGAGGCATTGGGCCGCAAGAGCGTGGCAACACTGCAGAATCTCGGGTTCCAGCCGGAATACGAGAGCTATCCCATGGAACACGCTGTGTGCCCCGACGAGATAGACGCCATCGGCCAGTGGATTAGCCGGGTACTGTCTCGCCAATAGCTTGAATTCAGGTTCTAAGGCCCCATCTATCGACAGGGTCTTGACCTTAGAGTTAACTCTAAGCTTATACTTGCCTCAAATCAGTTAATTTGCAGGAAAATTTCTGGCTATGCTCAAAATCAGTGAACTGGCGGAGCAAACCGGCCTCACCGCCCATACCTTACGCTTTTATGAAAAACATGGCCTCATTCGCGCCAGCGAGCGCAGTGAGGCGGGCTATCGATACTACAATGACGCGGATGTGCGCCGGGCGGAGTTCGTCAAGACCGCTCGCAACATTGGCTTTTCACTTGATGATATTGGTCAGCTGCTGTCCATTCGCCTGGACAAGGACAGCCACAGTTGCCAGGAAGTCACCGATATCACCCAACACAAACTCAATGAAGTGAACGGCAAGATCGCTGAGCTCCAGATGATGCAGCAAACCCTGCAGCGTCTTTTGACAAGCTGCTGTGGTGGTCCTGAAAATGCGACTCACTGTTCCATCATCGAAGCGCTGGAAGAAGGCGAGCTTCCTGCCAAAGGAGACAGCTAATGGAACTGCTTTCAATATTCTGGGACCTGGTTATCGAGAGTGCGCCCTGGTTGCTGATGGGTTATCTCCTGGCTGGTATCATCAAGCAGGTTATTCCCAGCAGTTGGGTAGAGAAGCAGTTGTCGAAGCCCGGCTTGCTGTCTATCGTTAAGGGCGCATTTATTGGCGCTCCGCTGCCGCTTTGCTCCTGTGGTGTGATACCCACGGCCCTGGCCATCCGCAAAGCCGGCGCTTCCAAAGGTGCCACGTCATCTTTTTTAGTGGCGACACCGGAAACCGGAGTGGACTCCATTTCTTTTTCCTACGCGGTGCTGGGCCCTATTTTCGCCCTGGCGCGTCCCATCGGTGCACTGGTAAGTGCCATCGTGGCAGGTGTGCTGGTGAATTCTTTCGATGGAGAGGATGACAAACAGGCCCAGGCCAGCGCGGGCGGCAGCAGTTGCTGCGCTTCCAAACAGCAGAACAAGGAGCAACAATCGGCAGCGCTTGGTCAGCGATTCGTTGATGCGGTGAAGTATGGCTATGGCCGAATGATTTCAGACACGGCGAAATGGCTGGCCATCGGCCTGATCGCCGCGACGGTGATTACCGCCGTGGTCCCCCAGTCATTTTTTCTGCAGTGGGGTGACGGACTATTGGCCATGATCATCATGGTGGTAGTGGGTTTACCCATGTACATCTGTGCCACGGCCTCCACTCCTGTGGCCGCCAGTTTGCTCTTCGCCGGTATCTCCCCGGGCGCCGCGCTGGTCTTTATGCTCACCGGGCCGGCGACCAATATCGCCACCATGGGCGTGATCAGGGAGCAACTGGGCACGCGCTCTTTGCTTGCCTATCTGGTCGGCGTCATCGGAACCGCCATCATTTGTGGATTGGTATTGAATTTACTGTACACAAATTTTGGCTGGCCGCTGCAACTGTCAATGGCAGAACACGGCGAGTCCTATCCGCTGTGGCGTCAGTTGGCGGCAGTGTTCCTGGTAGCACTGATTGCGCGGGTTTGGATACAGCCCTTGTTTACTGCAAAAGCCTCATCTGCAGACGAAGCCGGGGGCACGCCTGTCGAGCAAAGCTAGCTTGCGAGCCTGGCTGTACGGCTATTTTTCCATAAGGCCTGTGATGCGGTGATCCCGGTCGAGCGGGAACACCGTATCAGCTTGACTGGGTAGGGTTTCCAGAGCGTGACGGGTAAGCCTTTCATAGTGTTGGATAAAACTTTCCAGTTGTTCTGTACTCATGATACCGGCGCCATCACCTGCACGTGCCTCGCGTAATTTTTGCTCCTGTAATCCACGCCAGGCATAAACCTGTTCGAACGAGGGTGCCTGCAACAAAACCAGATGTTGAAGCTGATCGAAAGCAATCCGGTACTCCTGCGCCAGTGCTGAGTTAACATACCGCCGCCAGACGCCGTCAGGGTCTTCCCGTGATTCCAGTTCATTGATCGGTTCTGCCAATGCTGACTTTTCCTGCGGGGCAACACCGACACACCACCCTTCCAGCAAGACAAGATCTACCTCGCTACTGACTTCCCGCCACTGATCCCGCGGCAGCAGATCATCTTCCGCCTTGTTGAAGCGGGGCAGGAGTACGGTTTCACCGGGTTTGGGCGATGCCAGGGTGGACAGGGTTTCAGTGAGTCTGGCGATATCGTGAGTTCCAGGTACTCCTCGCGTTGCGAACAGTGGATGAACCTGTTTTCCCAGCAGAGACCGGTCCGCCTTACCCAGGTAGTAATCGTCGATGGACAGGGTGATGACCTGGATTCCCTGTTGTTGAAGCAGAGTTTCGAGCAGGAGGCAAAAAGTTGTCTTGCCAGTGCCTTGCGCTCCGTTTACGCCGACCAGAAAAGGCTTTTTCGTTTGGTCAGCGATTTTCGTTTTCAGGGATTCAATAAACGGCAAGAACCATTGTTCCACATCGTCGCCGTAGGCCGGCGGCAGTTGCTCCCTGTCGAGAAACTGTTGAATAAGCTGTGGATACACAGTGGAGAAATTCTTCATCGTTGAATTGTGAGCGCAGTGTACTGTCAAGCAGTAAAAACAAACAATGGTAGTGGCTAAAGTTAATTTATAAAACTGTGCCTGTGTGGCTGGTGGTCAGGTAGTGAAGTTTGGGACACGCCGTAAACCCATCCCTGGGGGCTCGGGAGCAGCATCCCTGCTGCTCACGGTCCCAATCTTCACTACCTGACCCCCAGCCTCGTAGTCAGGAGCATCTTTCTGTAGAAGCCACTACACAGGAACCGGTTCAGTGAGTTGGGCGCTGTTCATGTGTTAGCATGTAAGAGGTTCGAACCGATTATCGTCGTGCCTTGTATTTGCTGGCAAAGATTCGACTGATTGGTGCTTTGGTACCAGAATTAGTCCCTGAATATTGTTCCTGTTGTAAACCCATATTTTGTAGTGGTAACGAGTCCATTCGTGCTTCCTGAACATCCAATTATTATTTCTCCAACCCTGGCGGCAACCATCGGGCTGGAAGAGGCCGTGTTGCTGCAAACGCTTTCCGAGTTGCTGAAACACCGGGGATTGACACGGACTGCGCAATCGAACCGGCGCTGGTTAAACATCGACCATAAGGAACTGGGTGAGTTGTTGCCTTTTTGGCAACAGGACAAGATCCGAAAGTTGCTGGAAAGCCTTAAGAATCTCGGTCTCGTTATTTCTGAAAATGTTGAGGGGGGAGACAAGATCTGGGTGGCGATAGATCAGGCCAGTCCCGATAGTCTTCTGCCAGCCAAAAAACAGGCAGCATCATCGTCAGCCGAGCAAGCTAAACCAACAGTCGCCCGGCTGGACAAAGACGAATCCAGTAACCTGATTCCACTGGATTGGCAGCCCGATGACAACTGGATTCGGCTTTGCAAGCAGCATTCCATTCCGGAAGATTTCATCCAGTCTCTGGTGCCGGAATTTGTGACGTACTGGCGCGACCGGGGTCAGGCCCGGTTTTCCTGGGGCAATGCATTCTACAAGCACGTGCTGAAAGAGTGGCGTCATGAGCAGACCCGGCGTGGCGCCCATGAACTGGCCAGCACCATGTCGCCAGAGTGGCAGCCCAGTCAGGATGCGGTCGATATTCTGGAGAAGTCCGGTGTGAGTGCCGGGTTTATCGAAGATGCCGTGCCCGAGTTTGTGCTGTACTGGCGCGAACGGGGCGTGGTGCATGGTGCCTGGAATACCAAGTTCATCGAACACATCCGTCGGCAGTGGGCCAAGTTCTCCGCGTCATTTGGAGTGGATGACACGCCACGTCCCATACCGGAAGACTGGCAGCCCAGCGCAGAGTGCTATGAGATACTGGCACTGGCTGAGATTGATGCCGACTATGCCACTTCGAAAATACCGGAATTCGTGATGTACTGGCGAGACAGCAAACAAGCCAGGGCATCCTGGAACACTGTCTTTCTTCAATTTATTAAAATGGATTGGGCGCGACGGCTCAGTGAGTTGCAGACCCGAGGCAATACCTATGCACAAGATCAAGCCATTGCTGGATCTACAGAAGAAAAAGTTAGAGCAAGGCTCGAACAACTCGCCGACAGAAGCTGGGCAGACTGAGGTCGCGGAACCCGCGCAAAGCAAGTACCAGTCGGAGCAGAGTGCCGAGGGGCAGATGGATCACCCTGAGGTGATATCCCGGCTGTTCGCTGAGTTTCAATTTGCCTACCACAACCAGTACCACAAGGCGTTTCCGAAAGAAGAAGACCTCATAATCGCCAAGAAGTTCTGGCTGCAAAGTCTCGCGGAGTTCCCGGTTGAACTGATCCAGCAGGCCGGAAAGACCCTCATTCGAACCCAGCCCTATCTGCCCACTATTGCCTCAATGGTGCAGGCCTGCGAGAAAGGGGCCCAGTTGTTTGGCCTGCCGGATGCGCGCTCTGCCTACGTAGAGGCCTGCACGGCGGCTTCGCCAAAACAGGAGCAGGATTGGAGCCACCCGGCCGTGTACCTGGCAGGCCAGGCCAGTGACTGGTATCTACTGGCCAATGAGCCTGAGAAGGTTGCCTTTCCTGTGTTTGAGCATCATTACACCCGGTTGTGCCGGGAAGCCATGCAGGGAAAGGAACTGAGTGTGGAGTCTCCCAAACCCCTGCCGGAAAAAATCGAACGCAAGCTAGAAGGCAAAGAGCTTCAATCGCGGCTACAAAACCTGAAAGCAGAACTAAAGCTGTAGCAGGCTTGCCTGTGAGGCAAAGTCTGGCTGCTCAACCATCCAGCTTGCGATATTTGACGCGAGTAGGCTGGTTTTCTCCCACCCGCTTCTTGTACTCCACCTCGTAATCCGAATAGTTGCCCTCGTGCCAGACCACCTGACTGTCGCCCTCGAAGGCCAGGATGTGGGTACAGATACGATCCAGGAACCAGCGGTCGTGAGAGACAACGATGGCACAGCCCGGGAACGCGAGCAGGGCTTCTTCCAGTGCGCGCAGAGTTTCCACATCCAGATCGTTAGTGGGTTCGTCCAGTAGCAGCACATTGCCGCCTTTCTTGAGCAGCTTGGCCATATGCAGTCGGTTGCGTTCTCCGCCGGAGAGGTCTTTGACAAACTTTTGCTGATCGCTACCGCGGAAATTGAATCGACTGGCGTAAGCCCGTGAGGCGATTTCATACTTGCCGATTTGCAGGATGTCCTGTTCATCGGAGATCTCCTGCCACACGGTGTTTTCTCCGTTGAGCGCATCGCGACTCTGGTCCACGTAGGCCAGGTCCACGGTATCGCCCAGCTCGATAGAGCCGCTGTCCGGCTGTTCCGTGCCCACCAGCATACGCAGGAATGTGGTCTTGCCCGCGCCGTTGCCACCAATGATGCCGACGATGCTGCCCTTGGGCACGGAGAAACTCAGATCGTCGATTAGCACCTTGTCGCCAAAGGCCTTGCTGAGCTTGTTCACTTCGATCACCTTGTCGCCAAGGCGCTCTCCGGGGGGAATGTACAGCTCCTGGGTTTCATTGCGCTGCTGGAACTCTTTCGAGTTCAACTCTTCAAAGCGGGCGATTCGCGCCTTGCTCTTGGATTGCCTGCCCTTGGGGTTAGCCCGTACCCATTCCAGTTCTGACTTGATGGTGCGTTCCCGGGCGGCTTCCTGCTTCTCCTCGATCTCCAGGCGTTTTTCCTTGGCTTCCAGCCAGGCGCTGTAATTGCCCTCGTAGGGAATGCCGTGACCACGGTCCAGCTCCAGAATCCAGCCTGCCGCGTTGTCCAGGAAGTAGCGGTCGTGGGTAATGGCAACGACGGTTCCGGGGTACTCCTGCAGAAAGCGCTCCAGCCACGCCACGCTCTCCGCATCCAGGTGGTTGGTAGGCTCGTCCAGCAGCAACATATCGGGCTTGGACAACAGCAGTCGACACAGGGCGACCCGGCGGCGCTCACCACCGGAGAGTTTGCCAACCTCTGCTTCCCAGGGAGGCAGGCGCAGCGCATCTGCCGCCACTTCGAGAGTGCGTTCAATCTGCCAGCCGTCCACGGCGTCGATCTTGTTCTGTAATTCTCCCTGCTGTTCCAACAGGGCGTTCATCTCATCGTCACCCATGGGCTCAGCGAATTTGTCGCTGATGGCATTGAACTGGTTGACCAGCTCAATGGTGTCCTTCACGCCCTGTTCCACATTGCCGCGAACGTCCTTCTCTTCATCCAGCTCCGGTTCCTGGGGCAAATAGCCAATCCTGATTCCGGGTTGCGGGCGTGCCTCGCCGTTAATTTCCGTGTCCAGGCCGGCCATGATGCGCAGCAGGGTGGATTTGCCCGCGCCGTTAAGGCCAAGCACGCCGATCTTGGCGCCGGGGAAGAATGACAGAGAGATATCTTTGAGGATTTCACGTTTCGGCGGTACCACCTTGCCAACGCGATTCATGGTGTAGACGAACTGGGCCATAACTAACCTGCTGCTGCTGGAAAAGGGCGCTATTATGTCACAGCCCTCCAGCCCATGCCCGCCGCGGCGTTCCCGAAATAATTTAAAGGACACCCATTTGATTACAGCACCGAAATCAAATGGGTGTCCTTTAAATTGCGGCCAGAATCAGATGGGTGTCCTTTAAATTGGCACTCAAGTAGCCGGGGCCTGGGCTGACGCTCCGGGTACCATATGTGGTACTGGCTTACCCAACATATGGATGCTGATCCGATATCGTTCAGGTAGAATAGCGCCTTCTTTTGCTCGGCCAGATTTCGCCATAACAGCCCATTCACGCCAATTAACGGAGTTCCAGCTAGATGTTTAATACCGATGCCCGCCTTTCCGAATTTGATCCCGAGATCAGCGCAGCGATTGAAGCGGAGAAGAAGCGGCAGGAAGAGCACATCGAGCTGATTGCTTCTGAGAATCACACCAGCCCATTTGTCATGGAAGCCCAGGGTTCGGTGCTGACTAACAAGTACGCGGAAGGCTATCCACGCAAGCGCTACTACGGTGGCTGTGAGAATGTGGATACGGTGGAAGAGCTCGCCATTGCCAGGGCCAAGGCGCTGTTTCAGGCTGATTACGCCAATGTACAGCCCCATTCCGGATCCCAGGCCAATGCGGCGGTCTATATGGCGTTGGCCAAACCCGGTGATACGGTGCTCGGTATGAGCCTGGCCGATGGCGGACACCTGACCCACGGTGCCAAGGTCAGCTTCTCGGGCCGCATCTACAATGCGGTTCAGTATGGCCTCAACAATGAAACCGGTGAGATCGACTATGAGCAGGTGGAGACGCTGGCAAAAGAGCACAAACCACGCATTATCATGGCCGGATTTTCCGCCTACTCCCGGGTCATCGACTGGCAGCGTTTTCGCGGCATTGCCGACAGTGTCGGTGCCTATTTTGTGGTGGACATGGCGCACGTGTCCGGACTGATCGCCGCGGGTGTTTATCCCAGCCCGGTCAACATCGCCGATGTCACCACCTCAACCACCCACAAGACCCTGCGTGGACCACGCGGCGGAATTATTCTTGCCCGTGCCAACGAAGAGCTGGAAAAGAAGCTGAACTTTGCCGTTTTTCCCGAGAGCCAGGGTGGTCCCCTGATGCACGTGATCGCTGCCAAGGCAGTTTGTTTCAAGGAGGCGATGAGTGAAGACTTCAGGACCTACCAGCAACAAGTGGTGAAGAATGCCCAGGCCATGGCCGGGACTTTTATCGATCGCGGCTATGACATTGTTTCCAATGGCACTGACGATCATTTGTTTCTGCTAAGCCTGATTCGGCAGGGTATCACCGGGAAGGATGCCGACGCCGCCCTGGATCGAGCCAATATTACCGTGAACAAGAACGCTGTCCCCAATGATCCCAACCCACCATTTGTAACCAGTGGTTTGCGTATCGGTACACCCGCGGTCACGACCAGGGGATTTTCCGAGGAAGATTGCACGACCTTGTCCGGCTGGATGTGTGACATCCTGGATGACCTCAGCAACGAGGACAAAATAGAAGAAGTCAGACAGAAGGTACTGGCACTTTGTGCCCGCTATCCTGTCTATCAGCCTTAAACGAATCAACCAAAGTTATACGGAACGATTATGCATTGCCCCTTTTGTGGAGCTATAGACACCAAGGTTATTGACTCGCGACTCGTCGCCGAGGGTAACCATGTTCGTCGTCGTCGTGAGTGCATCACTTGCGAGGAACGATTTACCACCTACGAGTCGGCGGAGCTGGTTATGCCCCGCATCATTAAACAGGACGGAATTCGTGAGCCATTTAATGAAGACAAGTTGCTCACCGGTTTGCACAAGGCCCTGGAAAAGCGCCCTGTCGCTATCGAAAAAGTTGAAGAGGCCGTCAACCGGATCAAGGCAACGCTACGCTCCACAGGAGAGCGGGAGATACAGTCACGTGATGTGGGTGAGCAGGTAATGAAAGAACTGCAGGAGTTGGACGAAGTTGCCTTTGTTCGATTTGCCTCTGTGTATCGCTCATTCAAGGACCTGAATGAATTCAGGGAAGAAATAGATCGTCTTTCCAAAGACAATAAGAGCTAGGCAGCAGCATTGATCCTGCTATCGCCTGGCAACTGGTTTGCTATCATTATTTGTCCTTCGCAATAAAAGCTGTAGCGCGAGCCATTAACTTGTCAACGCGACAACCATTGTGCTTCCCTTACTACCGCTTAATTCAGGCTTACCTTATCAGAGTTCTGCCAGACGCTACTAATGAAAACGCTTCGTAACAACGAACTTGAAGCCGCTATTATTGACTGGCCAGTCCATATGCAGCGCGCTCTGGACCTCGCTGGTAATGTGCTCACAGCAGCACCTAATCCCAGAGTCGGTTGTGTGATCAGCCAGCAGCAGAATGTAATCGCTGAAGGCTGGCATGTAGCTGCCGGCGAACCACATGCTGAAGCCATGGCTTTAAACAGTGCTGGTCAAAGCTGTGTGGGCAGTACAGCTTTTGTCAGCCTCGAGCCCTGTAGCCATCTCGGCAAGACTGAGCCCTGCGCCGATGCCCTGATCGAAGCCGGTGTCAAAACAGTTGTCATAGCCATGATCGATCCGAATCCAAAAGTTTCCGGAAGGGGCGTGGAAAAACTGGAGCAGGCCGGAATCGAAGTGGTTCAGCTAAAAGATTTTGAGGTAGCGGCAAAACAATTAAACCCTGGTTTCGTGAAGCGCTTCGAACACGGCAAACCGGTGGTGCGCATGAAGCTTGCCCAGAGCCTTGATGGCCGAACCGCGCTTGCCAATGGTGAGAGCAAATGGATCACCTCAGCCGAGGCTCGAGCTGACGTGCAGCGGTTACGGGCCATGAGTTGCGCCATCATTACCGGAGCGGACACCGTACTGGCGGATGACCCACAACTCACGGTCAGAAAAGATGAGCTTGATCTCAGCGAATCCCAGTTGCTCAGCAATAGCCTTTGTCTGGAGCGACAGCCACTGCGGGTTGTACTCGACAGTAAACTGAGAGTGCCCGCTGATGCGCGAATTTTTCAAGGACCTGGCAGAGCCGTGATTTTTACCCAGCCGGACCAGGGTTCGGCCCAAAATGACCATTCAAACACTGTGGATATACGGCCCGTGCCCGCCAGCAGCGAGACCGGCGACTCAGGTGTTGATCTGCCATCTGTGTTAGAATCGCTGGCCGCTAAGGACGAATGTAACGAGGTTTTATTGGAAGCAGGTCCCACACTTTGTGGTGCTTTTTTGCAAGCCGGGCTGGTCGATGAATTGGTCATTTATATTGCGCCAAGAATTTTTGGATCCGATGCACGCCCACTACTTGATATTGGTGGCATAGAATCGCTGAGTAAAACTTACGATTTCGCCATTAGTGAGCTTAGCCAAATCGGCTCCGACATCAAGGCAGTTCTGCTACCTTCTTCCTGACACTGACTCTATGTTTACCGGAATTATTGCCGCCACAGGTTCGGTATCGCAATTGCGTCGCGATGGCGACAATACTGATGCCAGACTAAAAGTAGACTGTGGCCAACTGGACCTCGCCGATACGTCTCTGGGTGACAGCATAGCGGTTAGCGGTTGTTGTTTGACCGTAGTAGAACTGGGAGCGGACTGGTTTGCTGCTGATGTCTCCGCAGAAACCCTGCGATGTACTACCCTTGGTGAATTGCAGATCGGTTCGCCTGTTAATCTTGAGAAAGCCATGCTGGCCACCGATCGTTTTGGTGGACATATTGTGAGCGGCCATGTTGACGGAGTGGGTGAGTTATTGGCAAGTACTGCAGAAGGCGACAGCGTGCGGCTGGATTTTTCGGCACCTGAAGCATTGTCCAAATACATCGCCGCGAAAGGATCTGTTTGCATAGATGGCACCAGCCTGACAGTCAACTCGGTTCGAGGCAATGAGTTTTCCATCAACGTCATACCGCACACGCAAAAAGAAACGATTATTGGTCACTATGTGAGTGGACAGAAAGTAAACCTGGAAGTCGATCTGGTGGCACGCTACCTGGAAAGACTGAACTCCGCTGAATCCGAAAGTGTTATCGACGAAGCCCTGTTACAAAAACATGGCTTCACCAAACCGAAACAGAATTAATATGGAACTCAACTCAATAGAAGAAATCATTGACGATATTCGCCAGGGCAAGATGGTGGTATTGATGGATGATGAGAATCGGGAGAACGAAGGCGATCTCATTATCGCTGCTGAGCGCGTGCGCACGGAAGACGTTAACTTCATGGCAACCAATGCTCGCGGTCTGATTTGCCTGACCCTGACACCGGATCGTTGTAAACATCTTAAGTTGCCACTCATGGTCAATGAGAACAATACGCCATACAACACCAACTTTACTGTCAGTATTGAAGCGGCAACGGGTGTGACTACCGGAATATCTGCGGCGGACCGGGCGCGGACTATTCAGGTGGCAGTAGCCAGGGACACGCAGCCGGAAGACATTGTGCAACCCGGCCACATATTTCCCATCATGGCGCAGCCCGGCGGCGTACTGCGGCGAGCTGGACACACCGAAGCAGGCTGTGACCTGGCACGCTTGGCCGGATATCTTCCGGCAGCGGCCATTGTTGAGATCATGAATGAAGACGGGTCCATGGCCAGGCGTGAAGACCTGGAGAAATTCGCCAAAAAACACGATCTTAAAATTGGCACCATCGTGGACCTGATTCACTATCGCATTGCCAATGAACAAACCGTGGAACGCAAAGACACCAATCAGTTGCAAACCGCATTCGGTGAGTTCACGGTGCATACCTTTGAAGATTCTATCAGCGGCAGTTTGCATCTGGCTTTTGTAAAGGGAGAGGTTAAAGCAGAAGACCCCACCCTGGTCAGGGTGCATATACCGAATACCCTGCGCGACGTGTGTGAGGTCTACAACGCCGAGCGAACCAGCTGGTCCTTCAGCGATGCGCTGGAAACTATTGCCAAAGAAGGCAATGGTGTCGCGGTCTTGTTGTCGGGGGAAGATTATGGGCACGGGCTCGCACACAATCTGGCATCGGCCATGGCAGAAGGTGTCGAAGCGGTACAGTCCACCAGGACTGGCAGTGATTTGACCATTGGTACCGGATCACAAATACTGAGAGACCTTGGGGTTGGGAAGATGCGTCTGTTAAGCTACCCGGCCCGCTTTAACGCGATCTCGGGATTCGACCTGGAAGTGGTGGACTTCGTTAAATTTGATAAGGCCCAGTCATAGAGCCGGGCACATACAATCAGGACAGACCAGGACAGAGCAATGAGTACAATCAAGACAGTGGAAGGCAATTATCAGACTGGCAGCGCCCGCTATGGTATCGCTGTGGCCAGATTTAATAGCTTTATCGTAGACAGGCTGCTCGATGGTGCTCTCGATGCGCTGCGCAAACATGGTGTGCAGGACAAGGACATCACCATTGTCAAAGTACCCGGCGCCTATGAACTGCCCCTGGCAGTCAAACAAATGACCGCAAAGGAAGACTTCGATGCAGTGATCGCGCTGGGTGCAGTAATCAGGGGGGGCACCCCCCATTTTGAATACGTCGCTGGTGAATGTGTCAAAGGCCTCAGCCAGGTTGGCCTGGCAGCGAGTCTTCCAGTAGCTTTTGGTGTGCTCACAGTAGACACCATAGAACAGGCGATAGAGCGAGCCGGCACCAAGGCTGGCAACAAGGGTGCCGAAGCCGCACTGACCGCAATTGAAATGGTGAGCCTTGCTCGACAGTTGGACAGCTGATGCGCATCAATCCGCGTTCGTTGTTCATTATTTAAACCATGGCCCAGAAAATTCCCCTAGCGCAACGGCGAATGGCCAGGCAGCTTGTTATGCAGGCGCTTTATCAGTGGCTGTTATCCAAACAGGATCCCCTCGATATCAACCGTCAGTTCCATGAAGACAATGGCAAGCGGGTGGACTGGGAATACTTCGACGCCCTGTTTCCTGAAA
Source organism: Gammaproteobacteria bacterium (assembly GCA_040218615.1). Lineage (GTDB taxonomy): Bacteria > Pseudomonadota > Gammaproteobacteria > Pseudomonadales > Pseudohongiellaceae > UBA9145. The sequence continues at coordinate 85,606 of JAVJRC010000014.1, read as the reverse complement.
TCAGCAAACAGTACGATGCGTTGCTGTCACACCTTCAGCCTCATCTCGACCGGGAGGCGAAATCACTGGACCCGGTGGAGCAGTCAATTCTCCTGCTCGGCACTTACGAGTTGGCAAGCAGAGTCGATGTGCCTTATCGCGTAGTCATCAATGAGTGCGTGGAACTGGCCAAAACCTACGGCGCAACAGACGGGCACAAGTACATTAATGGCGTGCTGGACAAACTTGTGCCGACTCTGCGAGCAGCCGAGGCAGCTCAACGCAACTGACCCACGCCAGTCGGTGCTGGCAGAGCTATGTCTGATTCAGAATTCGACATCATCAAGCGCCATTTTCTGAACATTGGATCCGAGCACGCTCGTCCCGGTATCGTGCTGGGCATAGGTGACGATGCGGCCATTCTGGAAATTCCCGCGGGCAAACACCAGTGTGTCAGCACCGATATGCTGGTCGAGTCCATCCATTTTCCCGTCGATGCAGACCCCTTTTTTCTTGGCCAGAAAGCCCTGGCAGTGAATCTCAGTGACCTGGCAGCCATGGGTGCCGAACCGTTCTGTTTTACCCTCAGTATCGCCCTGCCAGAATACCACGCAAGCTGGTTGGAAAAATTTGCGAAGGGCCTCGCTCACCTGGCCCAGGAGTTTGACTGTCCGCTGGTGGGAGGCGACACCACTCAAGGACCACTGGTGATATCAATACAAGTAATGGGGTTGACCGATGCGGGAAACGGTTTGCGCAGAGATCAGGCTATGGCCGGTGATGCGGTCATGGTGACCGGTTCCCTGGGAAAAGGCGCCATTGGTCTGGCGGCCACTGGACTGCCGGTACATTATGATGGTTCGCTTCATCAAAACCTCAACATCGATTCTGCTGACATTCGCAAAACCTTGCAGCAATTTTACCTGACTCCCCAGCCCCGCATTGCATTCGGTTGTCAGGCAGCTCCGTTAATCAACAGTGCCATCGACATCTCCGATGGCTTGCTTGGAGACCTGCAACACATTCTGGACAGGAGTGAGGTAGGTGCAGTTCTGCGATTGGATGACATTCCCTTTGACCCTGCTGTCACTGCATGTACAACACCGGCCCAGCGACTGTGTGCAGCACTGTACGGTGGTGATGACTACGAAATCTGTTTTACGGCGCGGCAGAAAAACCTGCCCGAGTTAGAGGAGATCGCCCACAGCAATCACCTGGCAATTACACAGATTGGAGAGATTCATCCTGAGAAAGGCCTGCATCTGGTCGATGCCAAGGGCGAGGAAACGAGGGTGACAAAGACAGCCTTCCGCCATTTTACCGCAGGAGGGGGTGCATGAATCTGCCTCACGGTTTTAATACCCGAAGCCCGGTGCACTGGCTAGCTTTCGGGTTTGGCTCAGGACTTTCTCCAAAGGCACCAGGCACAGTTGGCTCGCTGGTCGCTTTGCCGCTGTATCTGCTATTCGTTCATATGCACACTGTGGTTTATGCCGCCATTGTGTTGGCTGCACTGCTGTTGGGAGTTTGGCTCTGCGACCGCACCGCACGCGACCTTGGCGTCCATGACCACGGTGGTATTGTATGGGATGAATTTGTAGGCATGTGGATTGCGCTGTTTATGGTGCCCGCAGACTGGGTCTGGATTGGGGTGGCATTCCTCCTTTTTCGACTGCTGGATATTCTCAAGCCCTGGCCTATCAAGTGGGCAGACAAGAAAGTAGCAGGTGGCTTGGGAATCATGCTGGACGACGTTTTAGCAGGTATAATGGCCGCCCTGTGTATCCAGGCCATTCTGGTTCTAATCAATTAAACAGCGCTGGGGATTTCGTGTCAGTTCAATATGTTGCATCAGCCACACTGCCTACACAGTGGGGTGTTTTTTCCATTCATGGATTCGAGGAATCCAGCACTGGCAAGGAACACGTGGCACTTACCCTGGGAGACCTGCAGGATGGCGAACCGCCTCTGTGCCGGATTCACTCAGAATGCCTCACCGGAGATTGTCTGTTCAGTTTACGCTGCGACTGCGGTTCACAGCTGCAGCTAGCCATGCAAAAAATTGCCGATGAAGGCCGTGGCATCATTCTGTACTTGCGGCAGGAAGGTCGTGGTATTGGATTGCTTAACAAGATCAAGGCCTATGCGCTGCAGGATTCGGGAGCAGATACTGTCGAAGCCAATGTGCAACTGGGCTTTAAACCGGATGGTCGCGAATATGAAATTTGCAAACCCATGCTGGAACATTTCCATATCGCAAGTGTTCGGCTCATGACCAACAACCCGGGCAAGGTCGATGCGCTGAATAATATGGGTATTGAAGTATCCAGCATCGTATCTATCCATGCCGCTGCCAATCCCCATAACGAAAGTTATTTGGCAGTGAAAGTACGCAAACTGGGCCATATCGAGTAGCCTTTTCCCGGCTGCATTCGTTTCTCCATTTGGCCAACTCAATAAACAACAGCAAACGAATCACCATTGACCTCATTCGTCACGGCGAACCAGAGGGTGGAGATATTGTGCGGGGCAGGGTAAACCCGGTCCTGACCGAAACCGGTTGGCGGCAAATGCAACAGGCTGTTGGTCTGGGTGCAGAATGTCTTCCCTCATCAACGACGCCCGGCTGGACACATCTGGTGTCATCTCCATTGCTTCGCTGTCAGCAATTTGCAGCCAGGCTCGGGGAAACTGCAGGGCTGGATGTCGCAGTAATCGAGGATTGGCAGGAAATCGATTACGGCGACTGGGACGGAATGCCAGCTACCGAATGGCGAAAAATTGCGGCTGAGCAGTTCAGGGCCTTTCGGCAAGATTTGTCCGCTCTGGCGCCGCCCAATGGTGAGAACTTTTTACAGTTTCGCGACCGGGTGCTCGCAGCCTGGAACCAGTTGAGCCAATATGAAGATGGGGCGCACCTGTTGCTGGTAACCCATGGTGGCGTCATGCGAGTCATCCTGCCAACAGTTTTGGGGATGCCCCTGAACAGGAGTTTCCCGCTGCACATTCCATTCGCCTGTTTCAGTCGGGTGGTTGTTGAGGTCAGGGATGACAAGACACATGCCAGCCTGGTCTTCCACAATGCTGCGGAGCATGATTCCTACCCTGCGTAAGAGAAAGACCTAGTAGTCCACTCCCTTCTGTACCTTGACGCCTTGATCAAACGCGTGTTTGACGCTTTCCAGTTCTGCAACCGTGTCGGCCATTTCGATGAGCTCTTCAGCGGCATTGCGGCCGGTAACAACAACGTGTTGCATGGCGGGCCGGTTAGCCAGGCAGTCCAGCACTTCCTGCTTGTCCAGGTAACCGTACGTCAACATATAGGTCAGTTCGTCGAGTATGACAAAATCGATGCTCTCATCCTGCAAAATTCGTTTGGCTTCTGCCCAGGTGGCCACTGCAGCAGCGATGTCCTTGTCCCGGTCCTGGGTTTCCCAGGTGAAGCCAGTGGCCATGACATGAAACTCTACCTGGGGGTGATCATTAAAGAGCAGCGCCTCACCTGTCTCCCATACGCCCTTGATAAATTGCACCACAGCACATCTCATACCGTGACCGACACTGCGAGCCAACATGCCAAACGCGGAAGAACTCTTGCCCTTGCCGTTGCCGGTTAAAACCACCATCAAACCTTTATCAATTTGCGCTTGCTCGATCTTGTTATCGATATGTTCTTTCTTGCGTTGCATGGCTTTCTTGTGCCGTGCTTTTCGTTCCGGGGAAGTCGCCATTATTCGTTGCCGTTATTCAGGGTTCTCAAAAAATTCAGAAAGCGCCGCAATCATTGACTGTTGCAGACAGACTGTCAAATGATGCTTTGACACTCCAATTACCCTGTCTCTATAATCGCGATGCTGACAGGTGCTTGATCTGGTGAAGACTTAACACATCAGACCGAGTTAAACGGGAACACAGGTGCACATGCCTGGGCTGCCCCCGCAACGGTAAGCATTGATCTGTACGAGCTGGATTGATGTGAGCCCGATACCGGCCTGAAGCCAATTCAAGACAGTAAGCGGAGGGCTTATCTGGATTGGTCAGTACGCCCTTCCAGACTGACTTTTCCTTCCCCTCCTAGATCCATTTCAGCTTTCAGCGGATTAGTTCGATGGCAACCAGTGTGTTGATGGTTCAGGGAACCAGTTCCGATGCCGGCAAGAGCTTGCTGGTTGCAGGACTCTGTCGTTTGCTGGCGAGGCAGGGCGTCAATGTGGCGCCATTCAAACCACAGAACATGGCACTGAACAGCGCGGTGACTGCCGACGGTGGAGAAATTGGCAGGGCCCAGGCCTTGCAGGCAGCGGCGGCCAAAATCGCCCCCACCACCGATATGAATCCAATACTAATCAAACCGGAATCGGACCAACGCGCCCAGATAATTGTGCATGGCAAGCAGCTACAAGCCATGGATGCCAGCGACTATCAACAGTACAAGAGCAGGGCGCTTGATTTTGTCCTGGAATCATTTTCCAGGCTAAGTGAACGGCATGATGTCATTGTGGTAGAAGGCGCCGGGAGTCCCGCGGAGATTAACCTTAGAGAAAACGACATCGCCAATATGGGATTCGCAGAAGCCGTAGATTGCCCGGTATTGCTGGTGGCCGATATCGATCGTGGAGGTGTATTCGCCTCGACAGTGGGTACACTGCAACTGCTATCAGAGTCAGAACAAAATCGAATCTGTGGTGTAGTTATCAACAAGTTTCGCGGCGATATCGGCTTGTTGATCCCTGGTTTGGAATGGTTGGAGAAGCAAATCGACAAACCCGTGCTGGGAGTGCTCCCATACTTGCACAACCTCCACCTGGATGCAGAAGATGCTTTATCTGCACATCAGTTGATTGATTCAGGTGAAGAGCAAGTCAAGGTGGCGGTGGTAGTTTTTCCGCGCATCAGCAACCACACCGACTTCGATCCACTGCGCTTGCATCCACAGGTTGATTTTCACTATATCACACTGGATCAAAGGCTCCCGCCATGTGATCTGGTAATACTGCCAGGCACCAAGAACGTGCGGGAAGATCTGGCGAAGCTGAATTCGTCCGCCCTGCTGGGCGACCTGCGCAAGCATCTACGCTATGGGGGCAAACTCCTGGGCATTTGCGGTGGCTTGCAGATGCTCGGTACTGCTATTCACGACCCATCGGGTATTGAATCCACTCCCGGCTCGAGTGACGGGCTAGGCCTGCTGGAGCTGACCACCACCCTGGACAATAACAAGTCACTGCAGCAGCGAGATGGCAACCTGCTGCTGGATGGTTATGACCAGGTTCCTGTGAGTGGCTATGAAATTCACTGTGGAATCAGCTCGGGTCCTGCCCTGGACAATCCGCTTATTGGGTTCAGTGACGGCAGCAAGGATGGTGCAGTCAGCTCCGATCAGCAAATTGCAGGCAGCTATCTGCACGGTATTTTTGACCAGGCGGACTGCAGTGCAGCGCTGCTGAGTTGGGCAGGCTTGCCGAAAGCTGCCGCCATAGATATCCAGCGAGAACGGGAACGGCAATTGGAACGGCTGGCGGACATGATCGGGCGCAATATGCACCTGGCTCCCCTGTTTCCAGGCCACACACTGGAACAGCAGGGAGAAGCGCTGTGGAACGCATAGATTCCCATCGTCTGATTATGGCCCTGCTGTTTCTGTTGCCGGTGCTTACCTTGTGTTACCTAAGCTTCGGGCCATCGATCATCTCGCCCCTGCGTCTTTTCGGAAACCCGGAATCGATAGAGCTGGCCAGGGAGCAGGTGATACTCAGTGCGATTCGTCTGCCCCGCGCCTTGATGGCGATTCTGGTGGGGGCTTCGCTGGCCGTTTGTGGTGCGGTCATGCAGGGCCTGTTCAGAAACCCATTGGCTGACCCCTCCCTGATTGGTGTCTCCAGCGGTGCCTCTGCTGGTGCCAGTTTCATGATCGTCTTTGGCGCATCGATTCTGCAGGGCAACCAGATTCTTGGTCTTTCCCTGGTCAGCCTGGGAGCGGTACTCGGTGCGGTATTGGCGGTATTTCTGGTCTATCGCCTGGCAACGAATCGCTACGGTACTTCAGTAATCACCATGCTATTGTCTGGCGTGGCCATCGGCGCCGTGGCCAGCGCCTTGAACAATCTGTTTACTTATTTCGCAGACAGCGTGATGTTGCGACGAATTTCAGTATGGGAGATGGGCAATCTGGAAGGAGCCAGTTGGGAGAGGGTTTTATTGATGGCGATTGCCGCGCTGGTTTTATTGTGGAGAGTGCCTCGTTATCGACAGGCGCTGAATGCTTTCTTGCTGGGAGAATCAGAGGCGCGTTATCTGGGCATCGATGTGGAATGGGTCAAGAAAGAGTTGATCATTATTACTGCCTTTGCAGTTGGGGTGAGTGTCGTGGTGGTAGGCAATATCGCCTTCGTTGGCCTGGTGGTGCCGCATATACTTCGCGGCGCAATCGGCCCGGATCACCGTTACCTGATTCCTGCCACTGCATTGGCCGGAGCCATACTGCTGCTGCTGGCAGACATGGCAGCGAGAACAATAATCGCACCAGCCGAATTGCCAGCCGGTATTCTTACCGCGTTGGTAGGGGCTCCTGTGTTCTTTACCTTGCTGGTGAAGAGCCGATCACTGAACAACCCGGAACGATTGTGATGAATAGTCAAGCAACATTGCAGCTCACCGGACTGAATGTGGTAATACATCCTGGACTGTCCCTGCAGGACATTGAGCTTTCCATTCGGCCGGGCGAAGTAGCGGCTGTGATTGGTCCCAATGGCGCAGGCAAAACCAGCTTGCTGCGGGCCATCTGTGATGAGCTTGAGTCCAGCGCCGGGCGCGTTGAGCTGAATCAGAGAAACTGGCAACAGTGGCCACAGCAGGAGAGGGCAAAGATCGTTTCCATACTTCCTCAACGCTCAACCCTGGAATTCCCGTTCACGGTGAATGAGGTGGTGAATCTTGGCCGCATTCCTCACAGCACATCTGCACAGGAAAACCATCGCATTGTCACCGCTGCGCTTGAGCTCGTCGATTGCGCTCAATTTGCTGAACAGTTTTATCTCAATCTCTCTGGTGGTGAGAAACAAAGAGTGCAGCTGGCCCGGGTGGCCGCCCAGATCTGGAGTACACAGGCCGACAATCGTTGTCTCATATTGGACGAACCCAGCGCTTCCCTGGATCTGGCCCATCAGGCCAGGATTGTAGAAATGATTCGATTTTTTGCTGAGCAGGGTGTCGCCGTAGTGACCGTGCTGCATGATCTGAACCTGGCCAGCAAATGTGCCGACAAGTTCCTGCTGCTGGATAAAGGCAAGACCGTGGCCAGTGGCTCCGCCGAAGAAGTATTAACTGAACAGATCATCGGCGAGACCTTTGGGGTGCAAGCCCAGGTTGGCACCAACGAGCGTGACGGGTCGCGATTGATCATTACCTGAATACGATGGGATATTTATGAGATCAGCAAAAATTCGGCAGCGAATCGGTTGGCCACTGTGGGTAATTGGGTGTGGATTACTTGCCGCACAGTCCAGCAGTGCCCAGGTGCAAGTGGTCGACGATCTGGGCAATACCGTGACACTGCAACAACCGGCGCAACGAATCGTAAGCCTCGCGCCACATATCACTGAAACGCTGTTTGCAGCGGGAGCCGGTGACAAGGTGGTTGCGGTAGTGCAGTTCAGCGATTATCCGGATGCAGCCTTGCAGCTTCCCGTTATTGGGTCTCACCAGGAGATTTCCTATGAGTCCTTGCTGAGCCTGAATCCGGACCTGGTGGTCGCCTGGGCAAGTGGCAATGGTGAGGAGATTATCGCCAGGATCAGGAGCCTGGGTCTGACAGTCTATCTCGATGAGCCCCGCAGAATAGAAGATATCGCCGAGTCATTGCTTCGGTTTGGCAAGCTGGCGGGAAGCGACAACATTGCCCAACAACAAGCCGAACAATTTCTCAGCCGCCTCGAAAACCTGAGTTTACAAAGCACAGGGCAGGAGCCTGTGCGGGTTTTTTATGAGGTATGGAATGAACCTCTGACGACTCTCAATGGCAGTCACCTGATCTCGGACATCATACGACTCTGTGGTGGGGTGAATATATTTTCCTCAGCAATCCCCATTGCCCCGGTGGTCAGCACCGAGTCAGTGCTGGCAGCAGATCCCCAGTTGATTGTGGTGAGTGGTATGGATGAAGAACGGCCCGAATGGCTGGATGAATGGAGACAGTGGCCGGGTCTGAGCGCTGCCGAATCCGGCCAGCTTCGTTTTATTCCGCCTGATCTGCTGCAACGAAACTCACCCAGAATTATTCAAGGCGCAGAAAGCCTGTGTGAATATATTGATCAGGCTCGCACAATGAGAGCCAATTAGCAGACGAACTTGAGACCATGGCGCTCTCGCCAAGAGCGCCAGGGGATGGTGGTAGGAGAAGTCTTGACTCTCGTAGCTCTGGTTTAAACTGCTTCGGATTGCACTTTGCAGTCTGCGAGTTTCTTGCTGATTGCTTCGGTAATGCTTTCGCTGTCCAGCCCTGCCTCGGCCAGCATGCCGGGAACTTTTCCATGCTCAATGAAGCGGTCTGGTAAACCAAGATTGAGAATGGGAATGTGGTAATTGCGCCCCAACAGAAATTCGTTAACCGCCGAACCTGCTCCCCCGGCCACAGCATTTTCCTCAATGGTGACGATCAACTGGTGAGACGTGGCCAGTTCCTCAATCAGTTCCTCATCCAAAGGCTTGACGAAGCGCATATCCGCGACCGAGGCATCCAGTTTTTCCGCTGAGTTGAGAGCCGGTGTGACCATGGAGCCAAATGCCAGGATGGCAACCGCATGACCCTTGCGTCGTATCACAGCTTTACCAATTTCAACGGCCTCCAGATCCTGGGTGATTTCGGTACCCGGGCCCTTGCCTCTGGGATAGCGAACTGCCGCAGGACCGCGATGCTGGTATCCGGTTGCGAGCAGGCGGTAGGTTTCTGCCTCATCACTGGGTGCCATCACCAGCATATTGGGAATACAACGCAGATAGCTCAGATCGAAGCTGCCCGCATGGGTGGGCCCGTCTTCACCGACCAGGCCGGCACGGTCAATGGCAAAAAGCACATCGAGGTTTTGTAATGCCACATCGTGAATGAGCTGGTCATAGGCCCGTTGCAGGAAAGTAGAATAAATGGCGACCACGGGTTTGACTTTCTCGCAGGCCATGCCCGCTGCAAAAGTCACCGCATGCTGCTCGGCGATGGCTACATCATGGAAGCGGTCGGGAAATTTCTCCGAGAACTCCCGCATGCCCGAGCCTTCTCCCATGGCTGGAGTGATGCCGACAATTCTTTCATCAGCGGCAGCCATCTCGCACAGCCATTGGCCAAACACCTGGGAATAAGTCGGTGAGTGCCTTTCAATTTTCTTTGGCTTTACCTTGCCTTCGTCATTGACCCGGTTTGGATCGATCTTGCCCAGCGCATGCATGCCGTAGGGATCACTTTCCGCTGCAGCATAGCCTTTGCCTTTCTGGGTAACGATGTGCAGCAACTGCGGGCCGCGCAAGGTTTTTATATTGGACAGAATTTCCACCAGGCCTTCGGTGTCGTGACCGTCAATCAAACCAATGTAGTTAAATCCGATTTCCTCAAAAAGGGTGCCGGGTGACACCATACCTTTCAGATATTCTTCTGCCCGGTGGGCGGCTTTCAGTGCAGGTGGGATCTTGGACAGCATCTTCTTGCTGCCTTTACGGACGAAATTGTAGGGTTTGCTTGCCCACATGCGGGCAAAGTAGCTGGATAGCCCACCCACATTGGCAGAGATGGACATATTGTTGTCGTTGAGAATAACCAGCATATCCTCATCCACATGCCCGGCATGGTTCAGGGCCTCAAAAGCCATTCCTGCAGTCATCGCGCCATCGCCAATCACGGCGATATTGTGCTGGTCTTTGTCCTGCATCCTGCTAGCGATCATCATGCCCAGGGTGGCGCTGATAGAGGTGCTGGAATGACCTACGCCAAAGGTGTCGTATTCGCTTTCGCTGCGATTCGGGAATGCTGCCAATCCACCAGCCTGTCGCATGGTCAGCATCTGTTCCCGGCGACCAGTCAGGATCTTGTGGGGATAAGCCTGGTGTCCCACATCCCAGACCAGCCTGTCCCTGGGAGTATCGAAGACATAATGCAGGGCGATGGTCAGCTCGACCACTCCCAGGCCGGCACCAAAGTGGCCTCCGGTTTGCCCCACAGAATAAAGCAGGAACAGTCGCAGCTCCTTGGCCAGTTCATCCAGCTGGGAAACATCCAGATTTTTGAGATCATCCGGGCTGTCGATCTGGTCCAACAGCGGGGTGTTGGGCCTTGTCAGGGGTATTTCTTCAAGCATCAGACTATTTCAACGCTAGCCGCTGAAGTTTTCAACCTTTTCATGAGGATTGGGGGAGTCATGGCAGTCACTGATTTCAGAGTTCCCTTAATAGTTTCGACTGACAATATAACTGGCGATGTTTCTTAGCTGATCTGCGGACCCGGAAAATTTTTCCAATGCAGCAATGGCTTCATCTGCAAGTTCTAAAGCCTTTGACCTGGCACCATCCAGTCCAAGCAGTGAAACGTAAGTGGGCTTGTTTTTGAGCCTGTCAGATCCTTGGTGCTTACCCAATGTCGCGGTGTCACCCACTTCGTCCAGCACATCGTCCTGCACCTGGAATGCCAGGCCGATGCGTGCAGCATATTGCTCAAGGGCGGTCAGGCGATCCGGATCGATATTCGGTTGGCATAAACCACCGAGGGTGACAGAAGCTGCGATCAGTGCTCCGGTCTTCTTGCTATGCATGGATTCAAGCTGGGCAATGGAGATTACTTTACCTATTGCAGCGAAGTCTTCTGACTGGCCACCCACCATGCCGCGGGCTCCGGCAGCCTGTGACAAGACGTTCAGCATCTTCATTCTGCTTGATTCTGGCAGCTCTTTCGAAGGTGATGACAGTATTTCAAAAGCCAGGCACTGCAACGCATCTCCCACCAGAATGGCAGTCGCATCATCATAAGTTTTATGCAGACTTGGCTTGCCCCTGCGCAGGTCATCATCGTCCATGGCTGGCAGATCATCGTGTGCCAGTGAGTAGCTGTGTATCAACTCTACTGCACAGGCTGGCAGGTCTGCAGATTCAATGTTCGCCTGCACGGCTTCAGCAGCGGCGTATACCAGCACAGGGCGCAATCGCTTGCCACCATGCAGCGTGGCATAACGCATGGCTTCGAGAAGCTGCTGGGTAGTCTCCGCAGAGGTCAACAGCTCGTCCAGTGCACTATTGGTTCGCTGCTGGCAATAGCCGAGGAAAGATTCCAGGCTCTGGCCGTCAGTTTGGGAAAGCGGGTTTGTCATGAAGGCTTAATCTTCCAGTTCCTGGGGATCCAGATCCTCGGTCGCGCCACTCTCGTCCAGCAATACCTGTACTTTCTGTTCGGCCTTTTTTAACGCCGCCTGGCATTCCCGGGTCAGCTTGATGCCTTTCTCGAATGCCTGCAGAGATTCTTCCAGACTCAGCTCACCTTCTTCCATGGAGGAGACCAGCTCTTCCAGCTCTTCCAGTGCGTCTTCAAAATTGAAGGCTTTTTGCTTCTTGGTCGCCATGTCTGCTGTCCTGTGGGGCTGTGCCGTATTGCTACTGATTGCTATTGAACGGACCGGCAATTATACGCGAAGCGGGCATTAATTCATGTTTCGCTTGAAGGCCAGCAAGTATTTGGAGTTGAATCTGAAACTGTGCCTGAGCGGCGGGGAGCCAGGTAGGGTAGTGTGGGACACGCCGTAAACCCGGGCCCGGCCACCGATCGCAGATCGGTGGCGTTCGGTTTTCGCTGCAAGCTGGCGCTTGCAGGGCGCTCGACCTCACCCCTGGGGGCTCGAGAGCAGCAACCCTGCTGCTCACGGTCTCACACTACCCTACCTGACTCCCCGCCTTCATAGTCCAGTGCAACTTTCCAGTTGTGCCATATCAAGAATTTGAGCAAATTCGAGATTTTATTGGTAATTGACCCTTACCTGCGGTGGGCCTTACTCTAGGGGCTTGGCTCGGGCTATCGGGCTGTAATCCCATTATTCTCATCGTGCTGATTGAATCGTGACTGAAAACAATACCGAATCCGCTGGCCGGAAATCGTTTATTCCTCAGGATTGGCGAATCATCATGGGTCTGGCCATGACCTTTTTCTGGTTTGTGTTTCTGGCGATCTATATTGCCAGGAATGTTGGCTGGTATTCGTTCATGGATTTGCCCATCGATGAGATGGGTGCGTTTCTGGAAGGGGCTTTCGCCTTTCTGGCTTTCCTCTGGCTTGTGATTGGTTTGTTTATTCAGCAGTCGGTGTTGGCAGAGAATAATGAAGAATTGCGTCGGAATAATCTGCATTCGGAGAAACAGACCCAGGCCATTGCGGCGACTGAATTGAATGCGCGCCAGGAGACCTTTTTCAAGATTTCAGAAGCCACCAGGAGGCAGCTGGGTGCACTTTCCGGCATGCTGTTTATTTCCAGCCAGGGACCGGTGGGAAACGAATCTTACTCCTCCGAACAGCTTGCTGATGTCTGGAAGCAGTTTGCTGAAGGCGATTCGGAAGTATTCTCTAGATTGTTTCTCACCATGGGGGCGCAGCCTGACGTTGACTACGAGGATTTGTTTTACGGCACAGATATTCGCAAGAACCATACGGAAAATTTTTTGGTAGGCTTCGACAGATTGGTCAAGCTGGCGAGGGAATGTGACACTGACAATATTATTCTGGACTCTCTGGTTATTTCTGCCCATGGTTTGCTTAACGCAAGAATGCGAGAGCTGCATCCAAAACTGAAATTTGATGCGATCATGGTGACTGATACACAAAATTATTTGCGCACTATGGAAAACGCACTGCCCAAATCCAATGATGATACAGAAGCGTGAGCTTGCTTTTTCTCTTGCAAGATCCGATTAACTCAATGCAGCCTTCGGGGGGATGCACATGGAACATGTAGCTATAGTGATTGTAATTGCACTGATTGAATATATTGGTTTTAGTATGTTGGTGGGCTGGGCCAGAGGTAAATACAATTGCCCGGCGCCAGCCATTACCGGCGATCCAATTTTCGAGCGCTATTATCGCGTTCAACAGAACACCATGGAGCAACTGGTGGTGTTTTTGCCGGCGATTACCATCTATGGATATTTTGGAAATGAGGCGGTCGCGGCAGGTGTCGGACTGGTCTATGTTGTGTCTCGACTCGTCTATCTGCAAGCGTATGTGTCTGATCCGGCAAAACGGGGCAGGGGCTTTATTCCTGGTTTTCTGGCAACTGCTTATCTGTTAATTGGTGGGTTGGTCGCGGTACTGCGGACAGTATTCTAGTTCTTGTCCACTTAAGTGTCGGGAAAACGTGGCACCAATAACATGAAAGCCCTGCGATCCTTCCTGGTGCTTGTACATCGCTATCTTGGTATTGCACTGAGCCTGGTTTTCCTGCTCTGGTTTCTGTCCGGCTTCGTCATTCTTTACACGGGGGGGATGCCTGAGATTAGCGAAGCCGAGCGACTGCGGCGCTTGCCAACACTTGATCTCGATGAAGTAGAAGTTTCTGTGGTTCAGGCCCAGGCGATTGCCGCCACGGGCTCGCTTCCAATCCTGACGACTGTGATGGGTGCTCCAGCCTATCGGTTCAGTCCGTCGACAACAGTATTTGCAAACGATGGAAACTTGCTGGCAGCTGAGCAGGTGAGTTCCCAGCAAATCGCCGCCGACTATCTTGGTGTCGAATCCCGGGCACTGCGAAGACTCGGAACGATCGAAGAAGTAGACCAATGGACCATTGGCCTGCGTTCCGCACTGCCCCTGGAAAAGTTTACCGCTGATGACGGGCAGGGATCAGAGATCTATGTTTCTCGTTCTCGTGCACAAGTGTTGTTGCACACCACTTCCTCGGATCGCCTGCTGGCCTGGCTTGGTGCGATCCCGCACTGGTTCTATATCGTGCCGCTGAGACGTGATGCTGCGCTGTGGACCGATGTGGTGGTCTGGACTGCATCGCTGGGCACAGCTATGGCAATCATGGGCCTGGTGTTGCTGGGGTGGCGACTGCGCTGGAGGCGATTGCCCAATATTTCCGCCGCCCTGGCTGATAAAGGCCTGATGCGTTGGCACACCCTCACCGGTTTGTTGTTTGGTGTATTCGTCATTACCTGGGCATTCAGTGGTCTGTTGTCCATGGAGCCTTACCGCTGGAATCGTCAATCCGGCCTTGAGCTGGATTTCGCCAGTTATCGGGGAGCCGAAGCCGATGCCGGGCAATTTGAAGATATTTTTTCACCGCAGCGTTTGGCAGAGTTGCGGCTGGCCGTTGGCCCCGGGGAGATCAAGGAGCTGGATTTTCGATCTTGGGCGGGGACAGCATTTCTTGAAGTGACCGTGTCATCTCCACAGAGCCCTTGGGCGCATGACAATGTCCGGCTGACTCCAGCCGACAACTTTCCGAACCTGGAACTCATGGATTCGGAGCTGCTCGTGAGTCGGTTGGTCGCTGCAGTGCGGGCAGAGCTGGCGGGGTTTGAGATACTGGATCAATACGACAACTACTATTATGGTCGAGAGTCTCAATCCGAACCCGCGCCGCCGCTACCGGTACTGAAGGCCCGCTTTAACGATCCGGCACAAACTGTATTCTATATAGACCTGCAAACTGGCGATCCGGTGTATCGCAGTCACCGCTGGAGCAGGTGGGAACGCTGGCTTTACCAGGGACTACACAGCCTCGATTTTTCTGCTTTTTACCGTATGCGACCTGTTTGGGATCTGGTGATGATCCTGTTGCTGGCAGGGGGTCTCGCAGTCACCGTTTTTGGCACGGTGCTGGGCTACAGAAGACTGAAAAGCATGGGCTCTGCTTAGCGACAGGTTCTGTTCAATTCCCTGCCTGTTGCCGTGCTTGTTCCCGCAGATTGCTCTCCACTTGCGACCGGGTTCTCTTGTCCGGCCCCATGCCCTGGGGTATTCTCAAGCAAGGGAGGAAGAACCCATGTCTGATACCAGTTCCGTCACTATTGAGGCGGATCAGGGCTTTACGCGGTCTGCTGGAAAGCAGTTGGCAATGTATGCCCTGTACGCGATTGCCTTTATTGCCTTCGTCATGTTTGTGCTGTCAATAGCCGCAGGCAGCGCAGGTAGCACTGCGACTGGCAATGCGATCGATGTCGAGAACAACATCATCACCATCGCGCTTCGTGAAGAGCCTCCGCAGATGGATGCGGCGCGTGCTACTGATGCGTCCAGTCATGTTGTCCTTGCCCACGTGATGGAAGGCCTGATCAGCTACGACCTGGATGGACAGCCGATTCCTGGTGTTGCCGAGCGTTGGGAAATCCGTGAAGACGGTGCAACTTTCTGGTTGCGGGAAGATGCTCTGTGGAGTGACGGTGAGCCGGTAACTGCCCATGATTTTGTATTTTCCTGGCGCAGGGTGCTTAATCCGGAAACCGCCTCTCAGTATGCTTTCATCCTCTATCCGGTCAAGAATGCAGAAGCCATTAATCAGGGAGACCTGCCCCCTGAGACATTGGGTGTTAGAGCCGCTGGAGATCGCGTGCTGGAAGTGGAATTCGAACGCCCCACACCATATTTTGACAAGCTGGTTTCATTCCTTACTTACTACCCAACCAGGGAAGATTTCTTCAACAGCACTAACGGCCGTTATGGTGCTGATGCCGACATGATGTTGTACAACGGGCCATACGTGCTCACGGAATGGGTCCATGGCTCCACCATGCGCTGGGAAAAAAACGAGCTGTACTGGAACAAGGAAAACAAGGGCTTCATCGATGAAATTCGTACTGCCTATATAACCCAGGATATCAATGCCAAGCTCAACCTGTTCAAAGACGGGCAGATCGCCGATACCCATCTGTTATCTCCCATGTTGCCTACGGCCATGGAGCAGCGCTGGCAAATCGACCGATCCATGGATGGCTCGGTTTTTTATCTCGAGTTCAATCACCGCGAAGACCGCATTACCCGCAATTGGCATTTTCGCAGAGCGATACAGCTGGCCCAGGATCCATCCGAGCTGGTCTACAAAGTTTTGAAAGAGCCCAGTTATCTACCAGGTGTCAGCCTGTTTCCTGCATGGCTCAATGGAGTGTCTGAATCCTTCCATAAGGAATATCCACCCGTTGAGCATAAAATGAATGTGGAAAAGGCCAGGGAGCACCTGGAGATGGCCAGACAGGAACTGGGTATCGATGAATTTCCGCCCCTGATGATGCTCACGGGGGATACTCCAATCTCACTATTGGCTGCAGAATATTATCAACAACTTTTCCGGGAAAACCTGGGTCTCGAGTTACGCCTCGATGTGCAAATCTTCAAGCAGCGCCTGGACAAGATGCGTCAGGGCGATTTCGACATTGTTCTGTCAGGCTGGGGTCCGGACTACAACGATGTACTCACCTATGGCGATCTGTTCTCTTCCTGGAACCTGCAGAACCGTGGCCGTTATAACAGCGCAAAAATGGATTCCTGGATTCGCGTCGCTCAATCTGAGCTGGACCCGCAAAAACGTATGGATGCTTTTGGTGAAATACAACGTCTGCTGTATGAAGACGTGGTGATTATCCCTATGTACGAGAGAGGCTTTTCATTCGTAGTAGACCCCCGCCTGAAAGATTTCCGCCGGAGATCTGTTGGGCCCGAAGTAGATTATAACTTTGCTTACATTGACGCCTCGGGGCAGTGAGCAGCAGCAGGTTTGACAACATAAGGGCTCGATTCTTCTAGATGTGGATGTACATACTTAAACGCCTGTTGCAGGGTGTCCTCACGGTCTGGTTTATCGCCACAGCGACATTCTTTGCCATGCACAATGTGCCCGGCGACCCGTTAAGCAACGAACGGGCCATGACAGAAATTACCCGGGCAAATCTGGAAGCGAAATACGGGCTGGATCAGCCGCTTTTTACCCAGTACAGGATTTTCCTGGTTAATCTGCTGCAAGGTGATTTCGGCATTTCCTTCGTCCAGGAAAACCGGGAAGTTAATGACATTATTCGCGAGCACTTTCCCGTGTCGGCGATTCTCGGGGTGCTTGCTGTTATCTTCGCGGCGACCGGTGGAGTTCTGCTGGGCGCTCTCACCGCGCTCTATCGTAATCGTCTGCCTGATTACATCATCATGTTTCTGGTGATACTGGGCATTTCCGTGCCCAGTTTCGTGGTAGCCGCCTTGAGCCAGCTCACCCTGGTGACACTCAATACCGCCGTTGGCAGAACACTGATCCCCGTCGCTGGCTGGGGCACGATCATGCACATGCTGGTTCCGGCACTGGTGCTGGGATTGAGCACCATGGCTTATCTCACCCGACTCATGCGTTCCTCCATGCTGGAAGTGACCAGTTCGGACTATGTACGTACTGCGAAATCGAAAGGCGCACCTCCAACCCGAATTTTTACCCATCACCAGCTACGTAATGCGGTGCTGCCAGTAGTCACGGTTCTGGGGCCGGCAATTGCGGCCATCACCACAGGAGGGTTTGTGGTGGAGCTGGTATTCGCAATTCCTGGTTTGGGCCGTTACTTCGTCGAAGCCGTTCAGCAACTGGATTACACAGTCATCATGGGGACGACGGTTTTTTACGGTGCCTTTCTGGTGTTCATGGTGATACTGGTCGATGTGGTGTACGGATTTATTGATCCGCGAGTGAGGCTGGAGAAATGAGTGATCTCAGCACCGCAGATTTCCAGCCTCTGGAAATCGGTCGCGAGTCCGAAGTTATCTCCCGCCCATCCCTGTCTTACTGGCAGGATGCCTGGATTCGACTGAAGGCAAACAGGCGGGCGCTTGTTTCCCTTTATATAGTCATTGGCTTATTGGCGTTTACCCTTGTCGGGCCCATGTTGTGGACAGTAGACCCGGCCCGGCAGGACCTTGACCAGGTGAGCCAACCGCCTGGAACAGACCGAATTGCGACGGTGGTTGCACCCTATGAGCCCTGGTTCGGCGATGAAAACCTGCCCGGGCAGGGCTTGCGCCTGGCCGAGGAAGCCACTACCCAGGTAGTCAGGTTGCAATGGGATGTGTTGCCCGGAGCCAATGGTCACCGGGTCTACCGCAATCTTTTTCCAGTTGGTCCAGAGCTCGCTTATGGTATTCCGCTGGCAGAAATATTGAACAACGACACGCTGTACTTTGAAGACCGATTGGACTTAAAGCCAGGTAATTACTTTTATTCTGTGGTTGCCCTGGGCCCGCGGGGCGAGATACTGGATGAGTACGAGACGCTTGAGGTTGATATAGAGCGAGTCACTACCGTGGCGGAAGCCATCGATCGCAACCTTGTATCGGCTGATGCTGATATCCAGGATGGTGACCAGATCGCACTGGAGTGGCATCCACTGGGTACGGACTATCTGGGGCGAGACATGCTGGCCAGACTGATGGCAGGAGCCCGGGTGTCACTTTTTATCGGAATTGGTGCACCGTTTCTGTTTGTTCTCTTCGGTGTTTTCTATGGCTCTGTCGCCGGTTTCATGGGCGGTCGTGCAGATCAGTTCATGATGCGAACTGCCGATTTTGTCGTGGCACTGCCGTTTCTGCTGTTCATGATCGTATTCAAGATTGCTTTCGGAATCGGCCCGGGAGAGAGCGGCGTCTTTCCCATGCTGGTGGCGATGGTTGTGTTGTTGTGGCCAGCCACGGCGCGACTGGTCCGTGGCCAGATCCTGCAAATCCGCGAACAGGGGTATATCGATGCTTCCAGATTGCTGGGGGCCAAGACTCCCTACCTGGTTTTTCGACACATGATTCCCAATACCCTGGGTGTGGTTCTGGTCACTCTGACATTCGCCATTCCCAGTGCGATTTTCACCGAAGCCTTCTTGTCCTTTATCGGCATGGGTGTTGCACCACCAACTCCTTCCTGGGGTTCCATGTCCAATGAGGGCATCAAGACCATGCTCACGACTCCCCATGAGCTGATATTTCCAGCCATATTCATTTCACTGACGGTGTTGGCATTTAACCTGCTTGGTGATGGATTGCGTGATGCGCTGGATGCCCGCATGAGGAACCAGGAATGAGCGAAGCCCACGCCCTGCAAACTGAACCAGCGCTGTTGGAGGTGGAAAACCTCACCGTGGAATTTGATACCTATGGCGGTATCGTGAAAGCGGTACGTGGTGTCGACTTTACTGTGGAGCAGGGCAAAACCCTGGCCATTGTCGGAGAATCCGGCTGTGGCAAGTCGGTTACTGTGCAAAGTATGATGGGCTTGATTCCCATGCCGCCCGGTAGAATCACTGCTGGCTCGGCAAGGCTTCGCGGCCATGAGGTGCTGGGCAGGAACAATATCAACGGCAAGGAAATTCGCGGTGCAGAGATCGGCATGATCTTTCAGGACCCGATGACCTCTTTGAATCCGACTATGACCATCGGTGACCAGATCGCTGAGCCTTTGCAAATACATCGGGGATACTCGAAGCGGAAAGCTTTTGCGGAAGCGATTCGTTTACTGGAGATGAGCAAGATACCCGAAGCCGCCAAACGTGCCCGACAATACCCATTTGAGTTTTCCGGGGGCATGTTGCAGCGTGCCATGATTGCCATGGCCATTTCCTGCAAGCCGGCGATCCTCATCGCCGATGAACCTACCACGGCCCTGGACGTCACCATTCAGGCACAGATTCTGGACCTGATGAAGGACCTGCAGCAGGAAACCGGTATGGCCATCATTCTCATCACACACGATCTGGGTGTGGTGGCAAGAATGGCTGACGAAGTGGTCGTGATGTATGCCGGCAAGGTGGTGGAGCATGGTACGGTCGATGATGTGTTTTACCGCTCCGCCCATCCCTATACCGTTGGCCTGAAAGAAGCCATGCCGACCAATGACCCCAGCTTGCAACATGAACTGAAACCAATCGAGGGCAGTCCTCCGGATTTGTTCGCGCCGCCGCTGGGTTGTGGCTATTGCGCACGTTGCCCCCATGCCATGTCAGTTTGCGATATTGAGCAGCCACCGGAATTTCCTCTCAATGCAGACCACTATTCGCGCTGCTGGCTGCACCATAAAGAAGCTCCGCAAAAACCCGAAGCGCTCTACTTTGTGGAGGGTGAGCAGTGACTACCTTGCTTGAAGCCAAAGAGCTGAGTCGTTATTTCGATATCGGTCGCAACCAGATGGTCCATGCGGTTGATCAGGTTTCCCTTTCCATAGATGAAAAAGAAATCGTCGGCCTGGTTGGAGAGAGTGGCTCCGGCAAGTCTACCTTCGGTAAAACTGTGCTCGGTCTTTATCCGAAGACATCGGGCGAGGTACGTTTCAGGGGGGAAGTTCTGCCGCAAAAATATGCCCCGGCGGATTTCCAGCGCCTGGCCGTTTCCATGCAGATGATTTTTCAGGACCCCTATTCTTCACTGAACCCGCGAATGACTGTGGGCGAAATTGTCGGTGAGGGTCTGCGACTGCATTCAGACAGTTCTTCCTCAGAGATCAAGGAACAGGTCGCATCCTGGCTGGAGCGGGTAGGGCTGAATGCGGATCACATGTCCAGATACCCCCATGAGTTTTCGGGTGGTCAGCGCCAACGAATCGGTATCGCTCGGGCGCTGATACTGGAACCGGAGTTTGTGGTTTGCGACGAGCCTATCTCGGCACTGGATGTGTCGGTTCAGGCGCAGGTCGTTAATCTGTTGGGTGAACTCAAGGCGAAAATGGGCTTAACCCTGCTGTTTATCGCTCACGACCTTTCCATGGTGCGCTACGTGAGCGACCGTATGGCGGTGATGTACCTGGGTTCTCTGGTGGAACTGGGTAAAGCCGACGAGGTGTACTTCAACCCCCAGCATCCTTATACGGAGGTGCTGGTAGGATCCAACCCTGAGCCGGACCCAAACATTGAGAGGAGCAGGCCTTCTACGGCCATCAAAGGAGAGATTCCTTCTCCGGTTAACGTGCCTGCTGGATGCCGCTTTGCCAATCGCTGCCCAAAGGTGATGGACATTTGCCGCAATACGACGCCCCAACTGCTTCCGCTGAAAGACCTTGACCGCCAGGTTGCCTGTCATCTCTATACCTGATCCTATTCCAGGTAATTGTCGCAGTTCTGGAACACAAGGTAATCTATTGCCAGTAATGCAATAAGCATTGCAGCGCTTAGCGCAAACTCCAATGGCAAGTTTTCCAGCAGGGCGACTGGGAAGAAGCGAAACCCATCGTCATTGGCAATAAATCCAAAAGACATATCTGCGGATATGGCGAGGACCAGCAGCGCTGCCGCAAAGAAAATGTACAGCCATTGATAGTAGGCCGGCCTGTACGCGCCCAGATCAATTCCAATGGCAACAATGATCAGGAAAACAGCAGCTCCCAAGCCAACATTGATCACGCTCACGGCTTCTGCTGTAGTGAATTCATCTATAAAGACAAAACCATAAAGTACCCAGGCAAGAATTTGCAGCAGGAGCCAGATCAAAACGAACGACCAGCCGGCAGCAAATATTTGCCTCAAAGTGACTGGTAACTGTACCAGCAGGCGGCCGCGTTTCTCATGGCCGCTGACGGAGGTGGCTACTATGAGCAGCACCCAAAAGGACAGCAGTGAGCCACCCATAAAGGCATAGGGTTCTTCCCCCTGGTAGCCAAGGAAGACAAAAAGAACAATATTGATAGCCAGTGAAGCCATCAGGAATTTGCTGTTGGTTTGCAGTTCTGTTACCAGGAGGCGTTTAAACATGATTCAACTCCCTTGCCGAAGTTTTCAAAATTTCTATGGCGATTTTTTCAATTGAGAGACGGCTTGTTTCGATGTTTTCCACATGTTGTTGCTTCAGTGCGGCCACAGTTGCGTCCCCATTATCCGAAATCAGTTCCTGGTAGGGATGTTCACCACGCTGGCTGACAACATGGGGGATAGCGGTGGGCATGGATTCACTGCGAAAGGTGATGCGGCGCCAGGATTGAGACAGGTCTTCCTTCAGTTCGTCTCGCAAGATCTGTCCCTCTGAGAGAAATACCAACCGGTCGGCGAGATGCTCGATTTCCGAGATGTGATGGGTGGCATACAGCAAAGTGGTTTCACCAGACTCAAGCTGTTCATGCAGAATTTCCATGAACGTGTCGCGTGCCACCGGGTCGAGGCCGTTGCTGGGTTCATCCATGACCAGTAGTGCTGGTTGATGACAGAGCGCAGCCACGATCGCCAGCTTGGTTCGGTTACCGGTAGAGTATTGTTTTACTTTTTGCGACAGGTTCAGCCGCAATCGATTGGCGAGTTCAACTGCCAGGCTCTCGGACCAGGAAGAATAGAACTTCGCCAGGGTTTGCAGATTTTTCGCGCCGCTCCAGTTGTCAAAGAAGGGCGTGTAGTCGCCCACATAACCGATCTGGTCTTTCCAGCTTGCCTCGCGATAGGAAGTTTCCCTGCCATTCAACTGACAACCGCCAGAATCACTGCGCACGGTTCCCATCAGGCTGCGAAAAAGAGTAGTCTTGCCGGCACCATTGGCACCGACCAGACCCAATGCGCAACCCGCCTCGACCGACAGGCTTAGGGGCCCAAGCGAAAAATCGCCATAGTTTTTATTCAGCTCATTGATCTCAAGCATCCTGATCTCCTTCCAGCAGGGTTTCATTGAAGGTCTGCTGTATTTCCTCGTCGCCAAGTCCATCCCGTTTCGCTGCGCTAATGGCTGCGTTCAATTGTTGAGCAAAGCGTTCTCGGGCCAGTGCAGACTTGTCGCCCTGTTCCAGCGTAGCCACGAAGAAGCCTTTACCGCGCCGCGAATAGATGAGCGCTTCATTGAGTAGCTGGTCATAGGCGCGTTGCACCGTAATCACGCTGACTCTCAAATCTTTTGCCAGTGACCTTATGGAAGGCAGGGCAAAGTCCGGGGGCAACTCACCATTGAGAATTCGGCCCCTGATCTGACCAATAATCTGTTCCTGCAGCGTCTCGGAGGACTGTTCTGAAATGTGTAATAACATTCGGCTATCTCTACTGTATATATACAATATATACAGATAGGAAGAGATTGCAAGACGAATTTTCGCTTTACTGATAAGTAATTGATATTACTCAGGAAAGAGTTAGAAAAAGAGACTGAAGAAAGCATCAAGATCGCTGGCCTGGGGACAGCAAGGGGACTCGTGATGCTGAAACAGACAGGCTTCCGGCTAGGCGTTTTCTTCCTGTTCGCGCACAATCCGGGTGAGGGATCGGAAATCGGCCTTGCCGCTGCCCATGTAGGGGAATTCATTGACCACGACGAATTTCTTGGGCAGTGCCAGGTTGGGGAGTTCGTCGGAGAGTTGCTTGCTCACTTCCGGGACATTGATCTCTTTGCTGGTTACACCAACGATACGCGCTCCTCGTCTGGCGTCCGGTAACTCCACAGCGCAACAATCCACTTCCTCCGGCGTCAGTTTGTTCAATGCCTCTTCCACCATGACCAGTGAAATCATCTCACCACCGATTTTGACGAAGCGCTTCAGCCTGCCCTTGTGCCAGAGATAGCCATCCTCGTCCAGATAGCCCAGGTCCCCGGTGTCATACCAGCCGGATTTAAGTCGCCGATGGGATTCTTCCACATCGTTGAGATAGCCTTGCATGACACCATTGCCCTTGACCAGGATCCGCCCGGTTTCTCCTGTCGCACAGGATTCTCCCGTGTCGATGTTCTCGATACGAATTTGGGTTCCTGGGATAGCGATACCGATTGATCCCGGCTTGTTTTTCTCACGAGGGTTAACGGAAATTACCGGGGACGTCTCGGTGGTGCCATAGCCTTCAAATATCTCGATGCCGTGTTTCTCCCGGTATAGTTCTCGCAGACTCTCCGGGCATTTGTCAGCGCCGGAAACGGCCAGCTCCACGCTGGAAAAATCGCCGGGGCTGGACTGCCGACCATAGCCTTCGAGGAAAAAAGGAGTGCCCACAAGCAATTGCGGCTTTTCATCCTTGATAATGCCCGCGATGATCTTGAAATCCAGCGGGTTTGCATAAGTGACCGCTGTCATTCCCAGACACAATGGTGTCCACAGATTGATTGTTAGGCCGAATACATGAAAGTAGGGCAACACCGCCAGTAGTCTGTCCATGTCATAAATATTCATCATGTCTGAAAATGAATCGATATTGGACAGAATGTTTTGCTGCGTCAGTTGGACTACCTTGGGTTCTTTCTCGGAACCGCTGGTGAAAAGGATAACGGCGGGTTTGTCCAGGTCGCTGCCTCCAGTCATGGCATGCAGCAGAAATGCGGGCAACTTCGATTTGCTGAAGGCTATAAGTTTCTCAACCCTGCCCAGGTTCGAGAGGATATCCTCAATAAACACCATGCCGGGCAATTCGTCACAGCCAACTTTCTCCAGTAGTGCGCGTGCCGTGATAATGGTGTGGAAATCACAATGATCATGGGCGTAACTACAGTTCTTGGCAGCACCGGTAGAGTAGTTGATCATCACTGGAGTCAGACCAGCCATGAGTGCGCCACATACAGCCAGGGCACCGCCAGAGCCGGTGGGCAGCATGATGCCAATTCTCCCACTCTCCAGCTTTCTGAATCTTCTTGCCAGAATGAGCGACGCAACAAGGGCCTGGGAAAAGGAAATATCTCTTCCCATTGCCTTGTCTCTGATGGCGGTCTTTGCAGGATTCTTGCGAGCCTGGGCGATAAATCGATGCTGTAGCATGGCCGCAGTGTAGCCCAAGCTTAATGTGCTTGGAATAAGGCTGACCGGAAGGTGCGTTGCGTTCGTGAGGCTGAGTCAATATCTGTAGTTTGTGTCTGTGCAGGTCACAGACCAGGTGGGTGAGGTATTTGTGAGTCAGGATAGGGTTTGGCCTGGCCGGGGGAAATTCGGGTCGATATAAAGGACTGTTCGACAGCGAAGCGGTAAAAATGAGGTTGAAATCGCTGCTTTTGTAAGAGGAATTCCTGCATAATCCGCTGAGGAACCCTTTAATCCACTTTCAGTAAGACGAGATTGCAACCACAAATTTCGAGGTAATAATGAAAAACACTATTATTCTGTTTTTGACCCTGATTTTCGGCATGGCTGGAACTGCTGCGCTGGCAAAAGGCAAGAAAGACAAAGACGCCGATATTGAGATTTATCACAAGCCATTAGCACAAAACTTTATCCTCTTTGTGCCACCGAATGGATTGGGAGGTCATCTGAACCACGGAGATTGCGTTGCATTGGTTGGAAGAGAAGACCCTGATCAGGCAGAACTGCTGAGAGAAGCGGTCCTGGATGCAGGTTACACAATGGATGAAGCTCTGGACTGTGGGCGTGATGACGACGATGACGACGACGAAGAGCCTGAGGATCCACAGCAATAACTCTGAGTTAGAAGTTTGACTGACAGTTCTTGATTGAGTCACGAGAGAACAGTAAAAGAAGGCTAGCGTAACTGCTAGCCTTCTTCGTTTTAAGCCCATAGAATCCCGTGGGTGTTCCGAAAACACAGAGCCGTGTCATTGCGTTATGAAATTTTCCGGGGGTTGTCATTGTGGCCAGGTTCGATTCGAAGTGGAATCGAATGAGCCGGTGGAGGTTGAACGCTGCAACTGTTCTATCTGTGCCATGTCTGGCTACCTGCACCTGATAGTCCCACGATCGCAGTTTTCGATTCGCGCAGGTGAGGAGCATCTCAACACTTACACCTTCAACAGCGGTGTAGCCCAACACTACTTCTGCAGAACCTGTGGCATTAAGCCTTTCTATATACCCCGATCCAATCCCGATGGCATGGATGTGAATGTCAACTGTCTCGATGAGCAGCCAGTGAATATGGTGGTAGTCGACTTCGATGGGCAGAATTGGGAAAAGAATGCGCATCAGTTAGCGCACAAGACCCGGTAACTGTCGTGCGTGCACTGCTAATCCAACACATCAACACACTGTGGCTGGCCCTGGCAGCCACCTGCCTGCTGCTCCTGCTCATTTTTCCGGATGCAATCAGCCGGGAATCTGTATCCGACTTCCTCAATGGCCTCGGCGCCATGGCGCTGCTGGTGTATATCCTGCTCTCTCTCACCAGGGCACTGTTGATGATTCCCTGCACGCCGTTTGTCCTGGCTGGAGGCGTGACGTTTCCTGAGTCGCCACTATTGGTTATGGCTATTTCCTACGCTGGTATTGTGGCCGGGGCCTTCCTGGTATACAGTTTCCCGGCTTTTGGCAGCTACGACGAATACCTGGAGCGGAAATATCCTGAGAAAATCAGGCTGTTGGAGGAGAAACTCCACGGTCGATACTCGTTCTGGATTATCGCGGGGTGGTCGTTATTTCCTTTGGTACCTACCGATTTGATCTGCTACGTGGCAGGTCTGGTGAAGTTGTCCTTCAGGAAATTAGTAATTCCTGTCGTAGTTGGGGAAATTCCACTGGTGACTATCTACGTCCTGGTTGGTGTGGAAATAGGTGAATGGTTAAGGATATGACGGCCAGTCTGAGAATCAGCGATTCCATCAAATTGATCAGGAACATCAAGACAACCGGGACAATTGCGCCCAGTTCCAGGGTGTTGATCAATCGTCTGCTTGCGCCTATCGATTTTGACAATGCCAGATGTATCGTCGAGTTGGGGCCTGGAAATGGCTGTGTCACCCGTACCCTGCTTGAACGCATGGGCACGGATTGTGATCTGGTGTGTCTGGAGTTGAACAACGAGTTTGCCGACAATCTACGCTTCATCAACGATCCCAGACTGCATGTCTACAATGCCTGCGCTTCTTCCATTAGGGAAATATTGAACCAGGTTGGGGTTGAGGAGGTAGACTACGTGGTTTCCAGTTTGCCACTGGCCCTGATTGATGATCTCGTAGTGCAGGCTATACTCAAGAGCATTGGTCACAATCTCAAAGCAGGTGGCAGGTTTTTGCAGTATCAATACAGCCTGGCCAATTATCGTGACATGAAGCCTGTTTTTAGCGATGTTAAACTCGGCTTTGCCCTGCGCAATATGCCGCCAGCATTTGTTTATAACTGCATGAAATAGCAGGTCAGAGCTGACGCTCTGGTCCAGAGTCATGCAGGTTCTGGTAAGACCCAAATAATCTAATCATCTTATTCTCGACGGGAGGTTCAGATGTCGTTACGTATCAATGACGAAGCGCCAAACTTCACTGCCAATACGACCCATGGCGAAATCAATTTTCATGAATGGCTGGGGGACAGCTGGGGCGTATTGTTCTCACACCCGAAGGACTTCACCCCGGTGTGCACCACCGAGTTGGGTTACATGGCCGGACTGGAAGCAGAGTTTGCCAAGCGCAACTGCAAGATCATTGGTCTCAGTGTCGACCCGGTGGAAAGTCACCAGGAATGGGAGAAGGACATTGAAGAGACCCAGGGTCACGCGGTGAACTACCCAATGATCGGAGACAGCGATCTCGCCGTGGCCAAGCTTTACAATATGCTGCCCGCGGATGAACCCGGTTCATCTGAAGGCCGCACTGCAATGAACAATGCGACGGTCAGATCAGTGTTCGTCGTTGCGCCTGACAAGACCATTAAACTGATGCTGACTTATCCGATGACTACTGGCCGCAACTTCGATGAAATTTTGCGGGTACTGGATTCCATGCAACTCACTGCGCAACACAAGGTTGCTACTCCAGTGAACTGGAAGCAGGGTGAGGATGTCATCATTGTGCCGGCAGTATCAGATGAAGATGCCAAAGAGATGTTTCCGGAAGGCTGGAATACAGTGAAGCCTTATCTGCGCACTGTAAAGCAGCCCAAGTAAACTGAAGAGACGGATGCGGTTCGATTCATTCTGGGTGCTTGATGGCAGGCACTGAATGACATTTTTGCAAACCTTGGCGCTCTTGGCGGGCTTGGCGAGAGAAATCAATACTTTGTGAAGAGGCTCCGGACCAGTGGGATAGAGAAATTACTCGTTGTCTCTCAGTGTTTATTTCGATTTACCAAGATTGTGAAATGATCGCTGGTTGGTAACAGACGACTCATTGAATTTTCTTTGGCAGCTAAGTTTTATTCTCTCGCCAAGCCCGCCAAGCCCGCCAAGCCCGCCAAGAAAAACAGAAGCTCAGGCCTAGTCAGTGAGTGGAATTCGATTGTCCGGGTCTGGCCGGAAGATCAAGTAGCTTAAATCGGTTTCCAGTTCGCTGAACCAGTGTGGCGTGTGTCCGGGAATGATGATGATATCGCCCGGCCCCACACGCCGCGTCACTCCCCCTTCTATGGCGGTACCTCTCACCCAGGTGGCATTCTCCTGCCGGGCATCGGTCATGGTGCCGCCGGTCACCAAAGTGGCATAGCCGCTCAACATGTAATAGATCTCGGTAGTATTCACCTGATGCAGGTTTGAGCCGCCGGGAAATTCCTTGGGTCGAAAGACGCCATACACGCCAACCCGATAATCACCCACCACTTCCACATTCTTGATGGGCCGGTCGCTCACCCGGTCCTTCGGCAGAGCGTCAATAAACCTGGTGACGTCCTCCGCCGTGATGTCAGTGGCAAACGGGATAGAGTCTGGTGCCGGTGTCTGCGCGGTGCTGACGGTCATGAGCAGGGTGGCAGCAATCAGAATGAGCTTTTTCATAGTCCTGGTTTCCATAGGTTGTGGAATCAATCTTCCGGCAGGGCGAAGGCCAGCAATTCGGGACTGTGTTCGCGATCGCCGATGGCGACGACCACGTACTGCCTGCCCTCGTGCAGATAGCTGATTGGTGCATTGGTAGTCCCGGCTTCCAACTCGATTTCCCAGAGCGTTGCCCCGGTCTGCTTGTCGTAGGCGCGAAAGTGAGGTCCGCCACTGTTAGTAGCGATTTCTACGGGCATATCGGGTGGAATGCGCCCGCCAGGTCGCTGGTTGGTGAGACCTTCGCCCAGGAATAACAGGGTTTCGGTCAGCAGCGGTGAGGGTCTTCCGGGTACACCCAGTTTTTCGATATTCAGGTGGGCAATGGCCGGATTGTCGATGGGTCCATAACCATTGGGCACCATCCACACATGCTCTCCCGTGTTCATATCGATGGCTGTCACCCGGCCGTAGGGAGGTTTGAACAATGGCAGTCCACGAGGCCCCGCAATCCAGCGGCGTGAGCCCTTGGTATAGGCCAGGTTGGTGACCTCCGGGTCGCCGGGCAGCAAATCGGCAACGAAAGGTGAAGTGATCGATGGAATATAGAGATAGCCTGTTTCCGGATCGAAGGCTGCTCCCTGTACATCGCCTCCCCCTTGTGAGCCAGGTAGTTGAATGGTTCCTTGTGTCCCATTTTCTGTGCGAATCGAAGGCGGAGTGAACAGTGGGCCAGTGACATAGTTGTTGAATATCTCCAGCGCTTCCGCACGAAGCTCCGGAGTGAAGTCGATCAGGTTTTCTTCGGTTGCACCCTGGCGATCAAATGGCGCCGGTTTGGTGGGAAAAGGCTGGGTGGGAGAAGTGACTTCGCCGGGCACATCCGATTGCGGAACCGGCCGCTCCTCTATTTCCCAGACGGGTTCACCGGTTTCCCGGTCAAACACAAACACAAAGGCTTGCTTGGTAATCTGGGCTATGGCCTTGATCTCGCGCCCGTCTACGGTGATGTCCATCAGAATAGGCGCAGCAGGTGGATCGTAGTCCCACAATCCATGATGGACAGTCTGGAAGTGCCAGACCCGCTCCCCGGTCTCGGCATCCACAGCCACCAGGCTCTGGCTGAACAGGTTGTCGCCGAGGCGGTGTCCACCGTACATGTCATTGGTAGCGGAAGAAATCGGCATGTACACCATGCCCAGTTCTTCATCGGCACTGAACAGAGCCCAGACTGGGGCATGCCCGCTGTAGGACCAGGAACGATCCTGCCAGGTGTCAGTGCCGAATTGGCCTTGCTGGGGAATGGTGTTGAAAGTCCAGCGCAGCTCGCCGGTGCGCACGTCGAAAGCATGCACATCGCCACGGGGAGCTTCCTTATTGGCAAAGGTGTCAGTCATAGCCTGCCCAATCACCACCACATCTCTCACCACCATGGGCACGCCGCCCCAGCGAAAACGTTCGAAGTCCGCGGGAAAGAGTTGCAGGTCGACTCGACCTTCTATACCAAAGTCAGCAATGGGTTCCCCGGTTTGTGGGTTCAGGGCGTAAAGATACGTGCCCCTCTGCACAAAGACGCGAGCCTCGTTACCATCGGACCAATAGGCAGCTCCGCGGGTTGGGGCGCCCGGAAGTCCTTCTGCGCCTCCGGGTGGCTGCTGCACCCAGAGGGTCTCGCCGCTACCGGGGTCGAAGGCTTCGACCAGGCCAACCCCATTGGTGATATAGGCGATGCCATCGTGCACGATGGGCGTGCCGTTCCAGCTAGTGGAATAACGCTGACGTGGGTTCAAATCGACATAGTATTGATCCAGGGCAGGGCGCCGCCATACCACTTCCAATTCGTCTACATTGGAGGCATCAATCTGGCTTAGCCCGGTGTATTTGGTGCTGCCGATGTCTGCGCCATAGGCTTGCCATCCACCGTCTTGAGCTCCCTGGCTTGCCACCGCCCAGTCCCGGGCACTGTCGCCTTGCTCAGCGATTAAAGGCGCGTCAGAGGGAGGTGCAGGTTCCGGGGGAACCGATTCAGAGCCGCTGTCACAGGCAGCCAACAGGACAGCCAGCAGCACGGTGAGCAGGGAAATTCTGGACGGAATCAGTGAAATCGTGGACGGATCGGTCATCGAGAGACTCTCCATTCTTGGTGTTTTGGGTGAATTCTACAGAAAATAGCCCGTTTCTAACAAAGCGCTGCATGCTGACGGATTCAGGCAGTTTCAGTCGATAGCACAGAGAGTTGTTGAAAGACCCTGCAGAACTGCATAGTCTCAATGCTTGAAAGGCTCTGCAAGCGGATAAAAAGTAGCCCGACAGGCTGGGAAGAGAAGCCTGCCGGGCTCATGCGCAGTCTTTCCGAGGATTGCGATAAAGAGAATAAGAAAGCATGAAGATTTTTGATATGCGTCCGTCATTCCATGGTTATTCATCCAGTAGTATCGTGCGCTGGTATTACGAGCGCGCCTGGAGCACGCTCCATGGTGCGAAACGGGCCATCATTGCCAGAACCGTGGATCTGTACACCTCCGAGATCAGTGAAGAGTTCCGGACCATCAAGTTCAATATCCCGGAAAATCCCGAAGACGCAGATGAATTTCTGGACTGCAATAAAAAGAACATCAAGATCATCGATGACTTCTTTGCGGACAATGCCGTTCGCTCCAAACATTTCCGGGACAATCTCGAAATATTCGTAGCCCGTGCCATGGATGAAATATTCGAACTGGAAATTTGTGAGGTGCTTAAACAAAAACTGTTTCCGGAAAACCTGGTGCCCCAGACCCAGGAGCAACTGGATGAATTACTGGCCGACACAAACTCCAGTTATACCGATGCCGTCAATGAATGCGTGCGTGTGTTTCGCAACGGGCTCAGCGATGACAGTGTGGAAGATCTTGAAATCCTGGAGAGCAAATTACTCTCGGCGCGGGAGATGCTCGATAAAAACGTGGGCGCGATAGAACACGAATTAACGCGCAGGAAAAAAACACAAACCAAAAAACCCAAACCATCCTGAAAAAAGAGGGCCCTGCCATGCCTTTCAATCCCTTGCTCACCCGAAGAAAAGCGCTCACTACACTGGCTGCCGCTGCAACTTTGCCCTATGGCAAGCTGGCATTCGGGCAACAGAACCGAATGCGTGGCGCATTGATGATACTCACCACGCCTTACACAGAATCTGGCGAAGTTGATTATGAAGACCTGGCGCGAGAAGTGGCATTTTGCGAGCAATGTGGAGTGCAGGGCATCGTCTGGCCACAGAACTCCAGCGAGCAGCGCTACCTGTCCAAAGAGGAACGAATTCGCGGTTTTGAGGTGCTGGCCGAGGCGCGGCGTAACACCAACCTGGTGTTGGTATTGGGTGTACAGGCCGAGGACACGGCAGGCATGGAAGAATACGCCCACGTGGCAGAAGGGCTGCAGCCCGATGGCATGATCGCCATTCCTCCAACCACGGCCAGTTCCCTGAAAGAGATCAGGGATTACTATGCGGCGCTCTGTGCCATCACCGCCAGGCCCATTTTCGTGCAGACCAGCGGCGGCCCCGATATTGAGTTGACCATCGATTTCATTGTGCAACTGGCGAGGGAATTTCCCCAGTGTGGCTACATCAAGGAAGAATACGGCCGGGTCCATGAGCGCATGCTGGCTCTGCAGGCTTATCAACCCGATCCGATCCGGAGCATATTTGGTGCCACGCTGGGCCGGGGCTGGCTCTATGAAATGCGCATTGGTACCGATGGAGTCATGACCGGCGGTGCCATGTATGGGGATGTGTATGCAAAAATGTGGGAGCTCTATCAACAGGGAGACAAGGAAGCCCTGCGCGATTGCTATGCCAGGCTGCTTTTAATTCAGAACCTGGACAATCTCATTCCCGGCGTTCGGCTCTATGTGATGAAAAAACGGGGAATATTCAAGACCACCAGGTCCCGTCGTGGCGAATACAGTTTTTCTGATCAACAGATCGCTGAGATCGACTACCGGTTTGAGGCACTGAAGCCTTATCTGATAACCGCCTAGCAATCTGGTCAGGAGCGCTGACCAACCAGCCGGTCGCGCTGTTTGGGATAACTGCTGTCTTCAGAGAGCCAGATGGACAGAAAATCTTCAGTGAATGTCGGATCGTCTATCCCTCCAATAGGACGCTCATTGAAATAGAACTCACTGCCCAGAGACTGGTTGACTCTTAACAGCAACTGGTCGCCTTTCTCCAGATTCGGGAAGATGCCACTCAAGGTGTTTAGCCAGCCTTCGCTGTCTGAGTCGTACAAACCGAGTTTCTGCCACTCTTCCCTGGTCCTGTTGATCAGGTTTTCCCGTGAAATATCCCGGCGATAGTCAATCTGCAAAACCAGGTTTGGCTCGATGCCATCGTACTGGCCATCCGGGGAGTAAAGGTAGCTGTCATAAATAGTCCAGAACAAAACCTTGAGCGTGGCACTGCCCACCGGGTCCAGGTTTTCCGTCGGGTCTGCAGCGTTAACCGGCTGCAGGGAGAGTGTACATAGCAGGACAAGCATTACGGTGTTGGCGAGAACGGCGCGGCTAAGTTGCTTCATTTGCATCCTCCACAGTTTTTTGAGAAAGCAGGAAAAGCAAAGGCAAACCGGGTAGCCAGATTAGTCCCAGAGTGATCAAAGCCAGCGAGTAGCCATGCTGGAAATCGACTGCTCCCAGTCCTTCCCCTACCGCGTAGTTAAAAGGAAACACCAGGGCCCCGAGTGCTGCAGCCAGCCATTTGTTGCTACCCACAATTTCCAGTGACTGGCTCAAGGTACTGGCGAAGCCGAACCAAAGAACGACCAGCCAAAGTGGAATTACCCGCATCGAATGATCAAAATAAAAAATGCCGGTCAGTGTGAGCACGCTGTCGACGAAGATTCCCAGTAGTGCCGGAAGCACAATTTGCTGCACCTGTACCTTTCGCTGCAGCAGCAGTGTTGCCAGATAGGCCAGGGTCAGGGGCGCAACCAGCCAAAGCCAGCGATTGCCACCAACGACACAGCCTATCCAAACAAGATTGAATACGGCGATATTGAACGGTCGGGAAAGAATCCATTGCATGGCTGGGAGCGGCTATTACCTGTTTACTGGTGAGGTGCCTTGCTGGCCAGGAGCTGCACGGCGCTGATTCGCCGTTCCAGGAAACCACCCTCGCAGTATCCAAGATAGTACAGCCAGAGATTGCAAAATTTTTCATCGTAACCGAGAGACTGCAGCAGTTCCTTGCGCTGGAGAAAGCGTTCACGCCAGTGAGACAAGGTTTTCGCATAATCGATCCCGATATCCAGCACATCCCGAATTACCATTTCGGTTTGGTCGGAAATGATTTTGCCCATCTGCGCCATGGACGGCAGAAAGCCACCGGGAAATACATGCTTCTGGATGAAATCTTCCTTTCGACTATAGTCCTTGAAACGCTGGTCTGCGATGGTGATGGCCTGCAGCAGCATCAATCCATTGGGTTTGAGCAAGGAATTGAGTTTGCGAAAGAATCCGGGCAGGTATTTCCTGCCAACTGCTTCAATCATTTCCACCGAAACGATCTTGTCGTATTCGCCAGTGAGCAATCGGTAATCCTTGTCGAGTACGGTAATCCGATTCTCCAGCCCCAGTTTTCCAACTTGCTCTTTGGCATAGCAGAACTGCCTGTCTGAGATTGTTGTGGTGGTTACCTGGCAGCCAAAGTGTTGGGCTGCAAACAAGGCAAGCCCGCCCCAGCCAGTACCCACTTCCAACAGATGATCATGCTCGTCAAGTTGCAGTTGTTCACAGATGCGTGTGAGCTTGTTCACCTGGGCTTCGCTGAGGGATTCGTCAGGATGGTGAAATATGGCCGAAGAGTACTGCATACGCTCATCGAGAAAAGATTGGTACAGATCATTGCCAAGATCGTAGTGTGCGAGAATGTTTCGCTTGGCCTGGGCTGTCGAGTTGGCTCTGGCCATCCGTCTGATCAGAGCAAAGGGCTCAAGCAACCAACCGAAGCGACTGCCCCAATAGTCCATCATGCTGAGGTTGCGTGCGAAGAAGCGGGTCACCTGGGTGATATCCGGGCTCGTCCACCACCCATCTACGAAGGCTTCGCCTGCGGCTGTGTTGCCGCCTAACAATGCACGGGCATAGACACGGGTATCGGTGATATTGACCTCCGCGCTTATGGATTCCTTGCTGCTTCCCGCATCAGTAAAGCCAGTTCCCACCTGGGCGATGGCACGTCCATGTTCTCTCAGGATAAAGTGCCCTTCGGTTGCCTGTGACAACACCTGGACGAGAATCTTTCGCAGAACCGCCTCCATTCTGCCTGCACAGTCGACCTGGGTCAGCTGCTCGGATTGCGGCAGGCTGATTTCTTTCTGGTTCATGCTGCTCCCTCTTTGGACGCCCCGGCCAACTTCCTCGGATGCCGGTACAGGGGGGTCTTCTTTAAAAACAGTTTCAATGCTTGCCAGTAAATACCACTCACGATCTTGAGTGTTTGCACTGGTGTTCTTGCCAATACGCGGCCCAACTCGACTTGGTTTAGTGCCAGCCGACGCAAAGCCAGCGTGGCATTGAATATTTTTTGCTGGTGATTGACCTGGTCCAGGCATTCGATATTGACCGAACAGCGATCGTGCTCCGCGTCCGGGGCAACTATCTTCCAGCGATAGTCCTGGGCCATGGAGTTGAATGGCGAAACGTGGAATGCCTTCGGGTGGGATTGCACATCTTGCAGATCCTGCAGGTAGTAGTGACGTTCATTCCAGGGTGTGTTGCTGACTTCGGCGAGCATGAAACGGAACTTGCCATCCTGCCTGAGGTAGTAAAGATTAAGTGGACTAAAATAGATTCCCAGATAGCGCAGGTTGACGAGCATGAATACATCGCCGTCCAATTGACTGACAGGCAGTGTTGCGAGTTCGGCAATCCTGGCTTTTACACTTGTAGTGATATCCTGGTGCTCAGGGCCAATGAAGTCGGCCCGCCGAAACCTTGCCCAGCTCAACACCGAGTCTCCCAGTTGCCAGAACTGAGACATCAGGTCCGGGATTTCGCTGACCTTAAGCAGAAACATGAACACGGGATAGCGAAACTGGTGCCGGGTAGGCGCAAAACGCCGGTGGATGACTGTGCCCTCGCAGATGGCGCTTTCGAATTCTGTTTGCTTGTTACTGCTCAAAGTGATTCACCGAATCTTTCGGCTACGTCCAGGGCGCTGCGAACTCCGTCTTCGTGAAAACCGTTGTACCAGTATGCGCCACAGAAGTGGCTGCGGTTATGGCCGCAAATTTCAGCACGACGCTGCTGGGCAGTCATGGCTTCACGGGTATAGACAGGATGGTGGTATTCAAACTCACCCAGGATCTTGCTGGCGTCGATCCGGTCTCTTGCGTTCAGGGAAACCAGCAGGGGAGTTTTTTCGGGCAGACCCTGGAGGATATTCATGCAATAGCTCACCAGCGCAGGGTCGCTGCTCTCGCTGGTGCCGGCAATAAAGTTCCAGCTCGCCCAGGCCAGCTTTCGCTTTGGCATCAGTGTGGCATCGGTGTGCAGGATTACATCGTTTGCCTGATAGCCTATCGCACCGAGTATTTCCCTTTCGGTGGCGCTTGCATCAGCCAGGAGCTTTATTGCCTGGTCGCTGTGGCAGGCAAAAATCACTTCATCGAAGCTTTCGCTTTTACCATTGGATTCTACCAACACCTGGTCCGGTTCGCGGAGCACGCGGGTGACCGGAGCATTCAGCCGGATACATTCAGCGAATGATCTGGTCATGGGTTCAATATAGGTGTGGGAACCCCCTTTGAGAACGTACCATTGTGGCCGGTTGCGAATATCCAGCAGGCCATGGTGGTTGAAGAACCTGAGGAAAAAGCTCAATGGAAAATCGCCTGCCTGGTCCAGGCTGCATGACCAGACCGCTGCCACCATGGGCAGCAGGTAGTTATGCAGGAAAGTGGCGCTGAACGAGTGACTATTCACAAATTCGATCAGTGTTTGATCAGAATCCAGCCTGGTCTCGAGCGCACTCTTGGCCAATTTGTTGAAGCGTAAGATTTCACGGACCAGACCAATAAAGCGTGGACTCAGCAGATTGCTTCGTTGGGCAAACAGGGTATTGAGATTATGGCCATTGAACTCAAGCTGCAGATCATCGTTTCGAACACTGAAGCTCATCTCGGTTTCTTGCAGTTGCACTCCGAGCCGGTCCATGAACTTGAGGAAGTTGGGGTAGTTCCGGTCGTTGCAGACGATGAAGCCGGTATCCACCTGTAAGGCATCCTCGTCATCCCCCACGGTTACAGTATGGGTGTGTCCACCGATGTAGTCATTGGCTTCGTAAACCGTGAGTTCATGTTGTCTGCTTAGCAGGTGGGCCGCGGTGAGCCCGGAAATTCCAGTGCCGATGACGGCAATTTTTTTCGGTGACATGGCGTTATCTGGATATTGGTAGTGTCCCTATCGGGCAACCGTTCTCGCCAGCAAGAATTTCTGCATGGCAAATGGCAACAGACTCAGGGCCTTCAGGGAACCGGTAAAGAGTCGGGGAAAGTGTATTTCAGACTTGCCTCTGGCCAGTCCGCTGCGAATGCGATCTGAAGCAAACTGGACATCGACGCGCATGGGCATGGGAAAATCATTTTGGTCGGTGAGAGGGGTTTCAACAAACCCGGGTGCGATGTAGGTGACCTTGATGCCAGTCTTGCCCAGGCTGATAGCCAGAGTCCTGGCCAGATATTCGGTCGCTGCCTTGGAGGCGCCATAGGCCTCCGCCCGGGGCAGGGGCAAGTAGCTTGAGCTGCTGCCCATTAATGCCAGTTTGCTTCCATCGCCTAATTTGGCAATCAGGAACTGCAGGCAGTTTGCCATGCCGATCAGGTTGATATTGATGACTCGTTCAAAGCTGGCAGCGTCAAATTGCAGGGCATCGATGTATTCACAGGTACCGGCGTTGAGAATCACCAGGTCAAGCTGAGGCAGCCCGGACAGGGCAGTCTCGCATTGCTGGCGGTCCTGGATGTCGAAAGACAGGGGCGTGACCGTATCCGGGAACTGTTCACTAAGTCGCTGCAGCTCGGACTCGTCGCGTCCGCAACAAAACACATGGTGACCGTTGGCCAGATAGTCCAGTGCCAACTGTTTGCCTATACCCGACGTGGTGCCGGTTATCAGAATGTTCACTGGCCCAGACGCTGTTTGATTTTGACGATGATTCGACCCAGCAGTGGCAGATGCTCATAAATCATAGCGCCCAGGTCGAAATAGTCCCGATGAAAATAGATTTTGCCATTCCGGGTTTTGAAATAGCTCGACCCCTCCACCCTGATGGTCTCTCCACCGCGTAGCCTGGGGTGATTCAGAAACATGGTCCAGGTCATAAAGACGTCGCTGCCATCCGATATCGTGGAGTGGAACTTGAATTTGCAACGCTCAACACGGCTGAACATCTTGGTGAAATAGCTGATCAACTCGGACTTGCCTTGAATGGCATGGGACGGATCTTCGAAGTAAACATCGCTGGAATAAAGGGATTCCACCTCGGAAATCTGGGAACCGACCAGTGACTGATAAGCTTCTTTCACGCGGTCCGCGATGAATTCCGCACTGGTCATGCCCTGCGCAGTTTTCAGTTCGGCTGTAGAATTCATGATATCGTCTACCAATAGTCGGGGTTTCCAGACAAATACGGCTTCTGCCAGTGTCTGGATCACCTCAAAAATTCATAGCAGCTAGAGTGATCCGGGGGCCAAGACGCCGCGTATTGCCCCTCATGAACACACTAGCTCCGCCAATAGGTGGAATCCAGATGAGTACCCTTGCCGGAAAGAGCCCGCGCCGCGAGCAGCCCAATCCGCAGCCTGCCAGGACCACTGGAGATACTGTGCGTCCGGGCGAAGAAGCAGCGGATCAGAGCAGCGACGAAGAGCTGCTGATTGCTGTGGGCAATAAGCAGGACAGGGCGGCTTTCAATCTGTTGTTTGGGCGCTTTGCCAAGCGCATCTTTGCCATGGGCATCAAGCTGACCCGAAATGAGCAATTGGCGAACGATCTGGTGCAGGAAGCCATGCTGACGGTGTGGCAAAAAGCGCCTATGTACGACCTGGATCGCGGGACTGCCCAGAGTTGGATATTTACTTTGACCAGAAATCGCTGCTTCGACATGCTGCGCAAGATCAAGCGCCAGCCGATGACAGTCAATGCAGACGACATCTGGCCCACCGTTGAAGACCAGGATTCAGACCTGATCCATGAGGAGAAGGGTAGCTTCTATGCCGAAGTAGACAATATCGAAAGTTACTATGGCCAGTTGCCAGACGCGCAACGGGCGGTAGTGGAACAAATTTATATTCATGACAGAACCCATGAAGAAGCAGCGCTGGAACTCGATATTCCGTTAGGGACGCTTAAGTCCCGCTTGCGCCTGGGCATGGGGAAACTGAGACAACTAGTAGGAACTGTAGAATGAACGCTGAAGTAAATTTTCACCCAACCGATGACTTGCTGGCAAAATTCGTCCGCGATGAATTGTCGGCCGGTATGATCGTGGTCATTGCCGCCCACGTTGAGCAGTGCCAGGTTTGCACGCAGAAGACGCGGGACTTCGAGCAAACTGCTTCTATTGAGTGGATGGAAGATGTCGCTGAGGAAGCAGACACGGCGGAACAATCCGCGTTTGCGGACATGGCTGCCAAGATCACCAGCCTGCCACAAATCAAGGAGTCCAGGCAGGATGACTCCGTTCAGCATGAAATTCATGTGCTGGATCACAGTGTTCGCTTGCCCAAGGTGCTGGCCAAGCTTGCGGCTGAAGGCCTGGTATGGAAAAAGATGGCTGGCGGCATTAATCAGGCTTCCGTGGCGCTGGATGACAAGACCCAGTGTGAGTTCATTTACATGAAGCCCGGCAGCCAGGTACCTGTGCACAGACATGAAGGATCGGAAGTGACTCTGGTGCTGGATGGAAGCTTTCGCGATGACCTGGGTGACTACCGACCAGCGGATTTTGTGGTACGTGACCGCAGCCACACCCACCAACCGGCCAGCGACGAGGGATGTTTATGCTTCGCCGTTCTCGACAGCCCGTTGACATTTACCCAGGGTCTGGCGCGTCTGATGAACCCCTTTCTCAAGTACCGATTCTGGCGAGCTACCAGCGCCGGATAAGGGCGGCATTCAAGTGTCCTCGGCGCTTCTCTGCTGGAGCGCCCTGCGATGCCGACAAATTAGAAAGTCTGAACCAGAATTCGATGCTAGCGCTTGTACTGGGCGTCGATGTTCATGGCAATTGAAATTCTCTCTCGCTTTCCGGTATACACCCTCACCCCGTGCCTGAGCCAGGCAGGAAAAACCACCAGCGAACCTCGCTCCAATTTAAGCTCCGTTTCATAGGCCTGCGGTTTGCCATCTGCAGCCACCAGGCGAAACGCGGTGTCCTTCATGGCGATAGTGGGGAATCTGGGGTCCTCCACATAAAAGTTTCCTCCGACACTTGCCTCCGGATCGTCGGCGTCGTCACCCATGTCCAGATAAAGCACAGCAGCCCAGAGATTGCCGGGATGACTATGCAAGTGATTGAGCCCGCCTGAAGGGGTCACATTCGCCCACATGCGCACCAGCCATTCGTAACCGTCCGGGCTGGATTCCTGAAAGTGGCTCAAGCGCTTGCAGATATTGACGGAAGTCTCTGCCAGTTTCTCTGCACTTTCTCCTGCCCAGTCCAACATGTCAGTCGCAGAATGCCAGCTACCGATATTGGAGCGCTTCACTCCCTCATCCTGTTTTCTTTTTTCCCGAATGGATTTTTCCAGATCGCGCATCAGTTGTTCGCCATTCTTGAGCTTGCAATAAGCCATTGGCGTTTCAAACAATCCCACGTGATGGGCTTCGACTTTGATTTGTTCTGGATCGTTTTTAGTAGACATGAGCGATATCTTGGACAGTGGAAATTACGGTGGTGTGACAATTCTGCGGCAAGCACAGATCTGGTTCATTCTAGCACCGACGAGAAATGGCAGCTCGACAAGGTGATTGTAATAAAACTGCAAAAAAAACGTCGCAGAACTGAAATATGCGTTACCTATCATTGCTCGACCTGTAGGTACTCAATTCCAGACTAGATAAACTCCAAGGAGTCGACATGAACTTTCCCAAATCAAGAGTCAGCGCCCTAGCTGCCGGTGTAGCACTTAGCGTAGCTGCGATGACTTCACAGGCTGCTGACCAGCCTTCACTTCCAGCAGCCGGCCCCAAAACCGGAGCAACTTTTTCAGCGGGGGCCACCCTCAATGGCGGCGCGAGTTTCCAAACTGTGGTGCCGGCTGGTGATGCCTTTGACATTGTGGCCACAATCAACCCTGCCAGTGCAGATGTAGGTCAGAGTGGTTCGCTGGTCGTTGTAGCCGAACTGGTCGGCTCGGGATTGTTCAATCTTAACTCCAGCGGACAGTTTGTGGCTTTCGATGAAAGCAACATTCAGGCTTTTCAAACCAAAACCCTGGCGGCGTCCGAAGAGATTTCCATTGTGGCTGGTCTGGTTGGCGGCGACAACGGACTGGCAGGCGCCACCGTGAATGTCTATGTGGGTTACTATACTGGCGGTGATGTCAGTAACATCACCTATACCAGCACCCCTGCCAGCGTAACCATCGCGGCGGCACCGTCGGGTTGCCCATCTGGCACCACGGCTAATACAGCAGCCACCTTCGAAGGCCTGCCTGTTTGCAACATCCCAACTGGTTCACCTATCACAACCGATCTTCACTTGACTGCCAACAACGCCTATTTCTTCAATGGCACGGTGTTCATTGGTGAAAACACAGTTAACACGCCTTTCGCCAACAAGACCAGCCTGACCATAGACCCTGGTACCAGAATCATTTCCGAAGGTAACCAGAGTGCGCTGGTAATTAACCGTGGTGGCAAGATCTTTGCCAACGGTACCGCAGCCAAGCCCATCATTATGACTTCAAGCCAGGATGACGGTTCTCTGGACGTGCTGAACGCTCGCGGTTTGTGGGGTGGCTTGACTATTAATGGTTCCGCCACACAGAACACAGCCAGTGGTTTTGCCCAGGGCGAAGGTTCAACCGGTGAATACGGCGGTGGCACCAGCCCCAATGACGACGACAACAGCGGTTCCGTAACTTACCTGCAAATTCGCTACGCGGGCTTCCCCATTACTGCTGAC
Organism: Gammaproteobacteria bacterium; assembly: GCA_040218615.1. Taxonomy (GTDB): domain Bacteria; phylum Pseudomonadota; class Gammaproteobacteria; order Pseudomonadales; family Pseudohongiellaceae; genus UBA9145. Next base: position 43,926 of record JAVJRC010000014.1, on the reverse strand, counting down.
GACGAGTTGAACACCATCTCCCTGCAGGGTGTGGGTCGTGGCACTACTCTCGACTACATCCACAGCCACAATGGCGCAGATGACGGTATCGAATTCTACGGTGGTACGGTTGAAGCCAAGCATATTCTCATTACTGGTCAGGACGATGATGCCCTGGACTGGACCAACGGCTGGACAGGCAAGTTGCAGCATGTGGTCATCCAACACACCACCTCTGGTGATAACTGCATCGAAGCGGACAACCTGGGCGCAAACCCAACGGCGACTCCGCGCTCCAACCCAACCATCTCCAATCTGACCTGCATCACCAGTGCGACTCAGAAAGCCAATGGCCATGCCTTCGAGCTGAAGGCCGGCACAGGCATGCAGCTTTTCAATTCGGTGATTGGTGGTGAGCTGGAATCAACCGAAGGCTGTATCCTGATCTCCGGTGATGAAACATTCATCCAGTCAGGAGCGAATATTGCGGGCCTCAATGGCACGCTGCGCATGGAGAACAGCCTCATCACCACTGCTTGTGCTGCAGCACTGGCGGGTGAGGGCACGTTCACGACCGAAGCCTGGTTCGGTGCACAGGCCAATTCGACTTCAGGCACTGTGGATCTGGGTGGCGAAGAAGGCTGGACCAATGGCGCTGCCATTAACGCAGTGACGCCAGCTACGTTGAGCGACTCGTTCTTCGATAACGTGAACTATATCGGTGGTGTACGAAGCGCTTCAACTGACTGGACACTTGGCTGGACATTTGATTTCGACTAACAGTGATATCGCTTGATAACAAAAAGGGGTGCCCAGGCACCCCTTTTTGTTTCAACGCTCTCGTCACATTGTCGCAATAATTGCGCACTGCAATCACCGCCAGACGGTTTAGAAAGACAATATTGTCACATTAATGAAACATTGGTGAGGTCGTGTCATGTTGGTGAAACAAAGGGTTAGTTTTGTCACATTGATGTAATACAAGCGCAATAAGCTTAGCGCCAAGTTTCCCACCTGATACTCCTGGAGCCTGAAAAAAGATGAATCGCAAGCAACTGTTGGCGATCTGCATAACCTCTGTGTGCAGTTCGATGGCTATCGCCCAACAACCTCAAATCGAAGAAATCTCAGTCATCGGACAATTCGTCCCTGATGAAAAGCGGGCTACCGATGCGATCTCCAATGTGGTGGACGCCGAGGAATTTCAGCGAACAGGTGATGCCAATATCGCTGAGAGCCTCAAGCGAGTTGCCGGGCTAAGCACAGTCGGTGGTAAATTCGTTTATGTGCGCGGCTTGGGTGAACGCTACTCAACCACTCTGCTTAATGGTGCAATCTTGCCAAGTCCGGAACCCATCAATCGGGTTGTGCCCATGGACTTGTTCCCAACGGCAATCCTTGACAGCGTTCTCGTACAGAAAACCTACTCAGCACAATATCCCAGTGAATTTGGCGGCGGCGTCCTGCAGATGCGGACCAAGAAGTCTACCGATGAATTCTTCTTCAATATCACTTCCTCTGTTGGCATGGTGCAGGACGTTGCATTCAACGATGGCTTGCGTCTTGATGGCGGCGACACAGATTGGTTAGGTATCGATGACGGCTGGCGTGAAAAACCCATGGCCTTGCAAGTGGCAACTGCAAACGACCAGGAGCTACGCAAGTTCAGTCCTTTTTCCGGTGTCGGCATTCCCCAGGAACAGTTGAACGAAGTTGGACGCAGTTTCAACAATCAATACACACCTAATATGGAAGATGTCCCAGCCAATGTTGCTGCGACAGTTTCTACTGGAAACTTCTTCGAGCTGAACTCCGAAGGCGCCAAGATTAACTATCTGGCGGCCATCAACTACAACAATTCCTGGGACACAGACATTATCGATCGGGATACCTATGTGCCTGGTACCGATGGTCTGACCCTGCGAGAAAACCTGGACTATATCGGCACCGAAAACAGTGTGGATATCAGTGGCATTTTTACTACTGGGCTGGACTTCAACTTCAATCACAATATTCGTTTGACTTCTATTGTGCTGCGCAAGACTGACAACCTGGTTGCTCGTCAAACCGGAACCATCGAGGCGGAGCAAGACGTTGAGATCAACGAGACAAGATGGATTGAACGGGAACTGTTTTCCAACCAGCTTCAGGGCGACCACTATTTTCCGGAATTCAACGAGCTGACCGTTAACTGGCGTGCCAGCAGAATCAAAGCCGAACGTGATTCCCCTGACGAGCGCATCTACCGTCGTGACGCAGGTGAGTTCTCTTCCCGGGTCGATGGCAACCAGCGAATCTGGAGTGTGCTGGACGACACGGTGAACGACTTTGGTGTTGACCTGAGCATGACTTTCTATGGTGGACCGCTGAACTCAACCATTACCGCCCAGGCAGGATATCTGTTCACCGAGAAGGAACGGGAGTCAGAGATTCGCCGATTCGGCTATGCCTTTGCCGGCGTGCTGGCCAATGATCCGGTGCTATTGCAGCAACCCCTGGAGCAGATTTTGACTCCGGAAAGAATTACCGCCGACGGATTTGTCATCCGCGAAATCACCCGGCCTACGGATAACTACGAAGCGCTTAATGAACTGAATGCCTATTACGGCGAAGTGGAATTTAATTTCGATGACCGTTTCCGGTTTACCCTGGGTGCGCGCCAGGAAGACTTTCTGCAGCAAGTGGATACCTTCGATCTGTTTCGGCCCGACACAGGGTCTCAGGCGCTGCAGGACAGCAGTGAATTGCTACCGGCCTTTAGCATGACATTTATCAATGGCGATCATCAATTTCGCGCGGGTTACAGCCAAACTGTTTCAAGGCCTGACTTTCGTGAATTGTCGCCGGCTGCGTTCACCAATCCATTGACTGGCAAGGACATCATCGGTAATCCCAACCTGAAAATTGCAGAGCTGGAAAACTATGATCTTCGTTGGGAATGGTATTTTGGTTTCAGTGACTACATGTCTGTTGGTCTGTTCTACAAAGACTTCACCAATCCAATTGAGGCATCCATTCTTGACAGTACCACGCGGCAGGGTACTTACATCAATGCTGAGGGTGCTGAAAACTACGGCATCGAATACGAAATCTACAAGCGCCTCGATTTTCTCGGCGATAATTTCTTCAATGGCATTGGAGAGGACTTTTATATTCAGACCAATTTTTCCTACATCGAGTCCGAGGTAAATATCTCTCCAGAAAACCAGGGTGTTCTCACCTCTACTACACGTGCATTGCAGGGCCAGTCTGACTGGTTGTTCAATTTCCAGATGGGCTACGAGCCGATGGCGGGAACTACCGCCACCTTGTTGTACCACTACTTTGGAGAGCGCATCTCTGAGGTGGGAATTGAGACAGCTCCCGATCTGATTGAGCAGCCCTTTGGCGAGCTGAACTTCATCTTCATTCGCGATATCAACGACCAGCTTACTGCAACTCTGAAAGCCAGGAATCTCACGGACGAGTACAACGACATCACCCAGGGTGGCTTTGTGACTACGGGCTACAACCGGGGCAGGGAATTCAGCTTTCAGCTGGATTACACGTTCTGATTAAGAGCGATTCTTATCACGCACTGTAACACAACTGTAATATACTCTTGGTTAAATAGCCTTAGTTTTAGCGGCTTTGCGCGATATTTGCCTGAAAAACGAAACTGATTTTTTCAACCATGACGGCCCACTGATAGCAGCAGCCATGACAGCAGAATCCACCATTCTCATAGTCGATGACGAAGCCGCGATCCGCGACATGGTCGGCATCACTCTAGATCTGGCCGGTTTCACCAGCCTTAGTGCTGCCAATGCCCACGAAGCCCATATTTCCATCATCGACCACAAACCCGACCTGGTCTTGCTGGACTGGATGCTACCCGGTGGCAGTGGTATCGAACTGGCCCGCCGCCTGCGCCGAGACGAGATCACTACGAATATTCCAATCATCATGCTCACCGCCAAAGCCAGTGAGGACAATAAAGTCCAGGGGCTAAGCGAAGGCGTGGATGACTACATCACCAAACCTTTCTCACCCAGAGAACTGGTAGCTCGAATCAAGACCGTGCTGCGCCGGGTCAACGGCAAGCAGAAAGACAAAGTCCTTCAGGTATTCGATCTTAAACTCGACCCCACCAGTCACCGCATTTCCATCGAGGACAAACCCGTTGAAATGGGCCCCACAGAATTTCGCTTGCTGAAATTCTTCCTGCTTAACCAGGAGAAAGTATTCAGCCGCGATCATATTCAGGATTCAGTTTGGGGTGGCAATGTTTACCTGGAAGAACGAACCATCGATGTGCATATCCGCCGATTACGCAAGGCGCTGTCCTCCATCGAAGACACTTCCATCGATTATGCCAAACTGGTACAAACTGTTCGTGGTGCTGGTTACCGCTTCTCTGTCCGTCCCCACTAAGATTTTTTCCAATACTATTTGATTCTTTCTGGCTGTCTGCAAAGAAGCCGGGCGGGCGGGGGTATTGCTTTCTCGTTCCATTGGGCCATCCCTGGCCCTCCCGCGTTCCCGTCCCTGGACGCTAGTCACTCCAAAGCAATACCCCCGCCCACCCGGCTTCATCGTGCACGTAAGGTAATCACTGCAATCGGCAGGAAAATAGCCAGGGCTTGTTGCTCTGCCCGCAGTCACTAAAAATTTTCTAGATCAACGTGGACTGCGCCTTTCTTGGATCAATATTCTGCTGCTAACAAAGGGACAGACCTATGTTTCAATATTTAAAAACGTAGTCAGTCTCCGTTTCACACAACTCAAAGATCTATCAGTTGGCAGGATGTAGAAAGAGGAGGCAGGTCAGGGGTGCTGTTTTGTAGTGACTAGCGTCCAGGGACGGGAACGCGGGAGGGCCAGGGATGGCCCAACGGAACGGAAAAACAGTACCCCTGACCTGGCTCCGGCCTGCACGATCTAGAAGATGATCAACCTGCACGGTCTAGAAGATGATCAACCTGCACGATCTAAAAGACGGTCAACATACTTGATCTATCCAACGGGCGACGAATTTGATCTGCCCATCATCGATACGCAACAACCTAACAATCTTTCTACTGACCTTGAAGAAGAGCATCCCGCTCTCGCTTGTAGTCCTCATAGGACTGCTGATACTGCTCCCGGCAGTTGGCCTGCTGGGGAATGGGAATTTCTTCACAGCTTTGCAGACGGTTCTGCTGGATAGCCTCGTACAGGTTTCGATTGCTGCAGCCAGACAAGGTGACCAACAAGAGCAGGGCGAAAAGGAAGGGGATGAACGATTTGCGTGGAATCATGGGCCGAAATCAGCTTGCACCAATAGGTGGCATAACCTTAATCCAGGCTTGGGGATATCTGCAAATGTGAACACTGTATTGTGGCAGAAATATGCACAGTCGAGCCGCCAGAGAGATGTGTCCCTGCCTGGGCGGGCCAGGCTTGGATCGTGCTAAACCCCTGAAAGTAGTGGATTTCACAGTTATCAATTCCTACAAACGCAATTTTTTACAAGAAAATGACCGATATCCGCTAAGTTTTTACAAATTGTTACAAATGTGACTATTTGTTTGCACCGACTAGGTGTAGAATCCGCGCCCAAGTAACCCAGAAGTCGTGGGTTGCACAATCCAACCAAGAAGAATGACGGGATCACCCGGGGGCAGATTATGGCCTCGCGTGCCCTGTTTTCACGTTAAGGGGGAACATTTAATGTTCAAACTCAATAAGAAAGCGTCTGCCTGGACAATGGCCTTTGCCGCCGTTGCTACAGCAGCCTCTCTCGGCACGGCCCCCGCCGTGTATGCGCAGGACTCTGCGGTGGAAGAAGTAATCGTGACTGGCTCACGTATTCGCCGTCCGGGTCTGCAGTCTTCAAGCCCAATTACCACAATTGGCCTGGAAGAAGTGGAATTTCAACAAGAAGTAGAAGTTGAAAAGATACTCCGAGAGCTGCCTTCTACCATCCCAGGCGATGGTCAGAACGTAAACAACGGTACCGGTGGTATCGCGTCCATTGACCTTCGTGGTCTGGGCCCGAACCGTAACCTGGTTCTGTTAAACGGTCGTCGTATCACTCCAGCCAACTATTTTGGCCGGGTAGATACTTCAACTATTCCTACTGCTCTTATCGAGCGCGTAGACATCATCACTGGTGGTGCTTCTGCGGTATACGGCTCTGACGCCGTTGCCGGTGCCGTAAACATCGTCACCAAGCAGAACTTCACTGGCTTCGATCTGCAGGTTACCAACTCAACCTCAGGCGACAATGATGCCGACACTGACAACATCTCCATGACTCTGGGTGCAGATCTGGACGGCGGCCGCGGTAACGTAGCTGTTAACCTGAGCTGGTCCGAGCGTGAAGCAGTACTGTTGGGTCAGCGTGCTCTGGGTAACCTGGGTATTCAAACTGCCACTGGTGCTAACTATGCAGAATTCCTGGCTGGCCAGGGTCCTGTGCCAACTCCTATCGCAGGATGTGAAGCACCTGACGCGGTATCTGCTGGTGGTTCTACTACCTCTATGCCTACCCGTGCTAACATTGCTGGCGCCGGTAACGTAGGTCAGTTCCTGAATGACCGCACTCTCTATACTGGCGACGCCGGTATTGGCCTGGGTGCACGTGGTGGTTGTTCTGTATTTAACTTCAACCCCTACAACTTCTATCGAACTCCCCAGGAGCGTTATAACGCGTTCTTCATGGGTAACTTCGAATTCAACGAAAACCTGGAAATTTACTCCACACTGGAATTCAGCAACATCACTGTAGAACAGCAAGTTGCTCCTTCCGGTACTTTCGGTGCTCGTTTTGACGTGCCTCTGGCTAACCCATTCTTCAGCGACCAGGCTCGCGGCGAAATCATTTCTTTCGCTAACAGCGCGGTTGGACTGGGTAACCTGTCTCCAGGTACTACTGGCAGCAACTGGAACGATGTGAACGGTAACGGCGTTGTTGATGAAGCCGACTATCTGAAGATGCAGCTGCGTCGTCGTACTCTTGAGCTTGGTCCTCGTACTGAGCAGTATGACACTGAGCACTTCATGATGCTGGCCGGTGCCCGCGGTTCGTTGATCGGTGACTGGAACTACGATGTATCGTTCCAGTATGGTGAGTCCAACCGTACTACTGTACGTGATGGTTACACCAACCTGACCAACATCCAGTTCGCACTGGACTCAGTTGACGGTGTGACTTGTGCCAACGGTGATTCCACTTGTGTGCCCATCGACCTGTTCGGTGGTTTCGGAACCATCACTCCAGAAATGGCAGCTTATGCACGTGCGATTGCACTGCAGCAGCAGAAGTATGACCAGTCTGTTGGTCTGATCACTCTGGACGGTCCAGTGGACTTCGTTCAGTTGCCAACGGCTTCTACTCCACTGATCATGTCAGTTGGTTTTGAGACTCGCGACGAGTTTGCTTCTCTTGAGCCCGATGAGTGTCTGAAGCTTGCTCCAGCCTCCTGTCAAGGTGGTGCCGGTGGTAACTTGCTTCCAATCGCTGGTGGCTTCAAGGTTGACGAATTCTTCGTAGAGGGTTTTCTGCCTCTGGTAGATGGTGTTGACTTCGTTGAAGCGCTGAACTTCGAGTTCGGTTATCGTGATTCCGACTACAACACTGTCGGCAACGTTGACACCTGGAAAGCCGGTCTGAACTGGACTATCAACGATCAGTTGCTGGTTCGTGTCATGCAGCAGGAAGCGACTCGTGCACCTAACGTGTCTGAGCTGTTCTCACCTGTAACGACTGCACTGCGTAACGCGACTCAGGACCCCTGTTCTGTCGCCAACGCTGGCAACATCGACGCTACTCTGCAGGCCCTGTGTGAAAGCACTGGCATGCTGCCTGGTCAGGTTGGTGTGCTGCAGGACATCGTTTCCGGTCAGGTAAACACGCTGGAAGGTTCTAACCCAACCACTCCTCCGAATGCAGAAACTGCTGATACCTTCACAGCCGGTTTCGTATGGACTCCAAACTTCGACGGCGTTATCGAAAACGTTGTTCTTTCTGTGGACTACTACGATATCGATGTAGAAGACATTATCGGTGCTTTCACTGCCCAGGAAATTCTGGACCAGTGTTATGTGCTGGGTGATCCTGCTGCCTGTGCCAACGTGGTACGTGTGGACGGTGACCTCACCAGCCCTGCTTCCGGTATCCGACGTTTCACCACTAACCTGTCTTACGAGCAAGCTGAAGGCGTCGAGTTAGGCTTCAACTTCGGTGTTGATCTGGGTGGCTTTGGTGACCTGCAATTCTCCGGTAACGTTAACAAGTACCTCACTCAGGAGTCTCAAAGCTCCCCGACTGTACCTGTTATCGATTGTAAGGGCTTCTTCGGTACAAGCTGTGATCCTATCTCCGATATGCGTTGGACTCAGCGTACTACCTGGAACTGGAACGACTTGTCAGCCTCTCTGCAATGGCGTCACATCGACTCTGTTGATCGAGAGATTCCAGAAGCAGCTTCTTCTTTCGCAGCTTTCCGAACTATCGGCAGCTACGACTACCTGGATCTGTATGTTGGATACAATCTGTGGGACGACCGCATCCGCCTGAGCGTTGGTGTGGACAACCTGACAGACCAGGATCCACCTGTAGTGGGTAACGAAGCGGGTGATACCTCTTCCAACTCAGGTAATACTTTCCCAAGCAACTACGATGCACTGGGACGTATTTACACTGCAGGATTCCGTCTGACTTTCTAATTGATTAGATAGACAGATAGAAAACCTATCAAAAACCCGGTCACTGCAAAGTGACCGGGTTTTTTGTTTTCTGCATGACACTTTTTTTGTAATTGTCGGTCTGATCTATAAACGTCATAAGGGTAACCATGAAAATGCAGCATCTCCGAACAAATAGATTGTCAATCTTTGCCCAGTTTCTCCTGGTCTCAATGGGAGCGTCCAGTGCTTTGGCTGCGGAAGCAGAGTGGGAATTGAGGCGCGACCGGGATGGCATACAGGTATACACCGCCGATGTCGAAGGCAGTCCTCACGACGCAGTTCGTTCGGTAACGGTTGTGAGTGGTGTGCCTCTCTCGGCCATGGTGGCGCTGATTGATGATGCCGAGGCTTGCCCTGAGTGGGCTGATCGCTGCGCCGAATCCTATATTGTAGAGCGCGTGTCTGAGCACGAAGCCTACATCTACACCCACAACGACATGCCTTTCCCGATCAGGGACAGAGATGTGGTCGCCCATATGCAGTGGTCGCAGGACCCGGAATCGCTGGTAGTCGAACTCAACAGCAGATCCGTATCCGGCAAGCTGGAGGAGGTGGACGGTCGTTTGCGTTTAACTGATGTGCAGGTGCAATGGCGTTTTGAGCCACTGGATGACGGTAGCGTAAGGGTTTCCAATCAGGCGCACGTGGACCCGGGTTCCAGTTTGCCAGGTTGGGTCACCAATATATTGCTGGTGGACACACCGTTTGAAACCATGCGTGGATTCGTGTCGGCAGTGCGTGCTCCTGAATATCTGGACGCCGACCCAGGTTTTATCATCAATCCTTAAGCAGGCAACCTTGCCGGACCAACCCAGGCCCCCAGATTCATCGTGGCTCTGGATACCAGTCTGCGCGGCGGTACTCTATCCCTGTGCCAAGCAGATGTTCAGCAAAATGATCCAGGCTTTCCTCCACGGTAATGCCTTCGGGCAGTTCTGATCCCGGATAATCGGGATTCGCCAGTCGCCTGACCCAGTCCTGGTTATAGTGATAGGTATAAACCACGTCGGGCCCGATTGCTTGGGTGCACTCAGCAGCAGCTTCAGGTGTCATTCGTCCCACCGGAATATTCATGGGCATGAAGGCGATGTCTATGTCTTCCAGGGCTCTGACTTCGTCCACGCATTCGGTCACGCCAGCAAAGAACAGACGCTTGCCGCCGATCGTAATAACATAACCGTTGGCATCGCCTCGAGGATGCTCGGGTGCTCCGGGGATAATGTCATAGGCGGCGATGGCTTCTACAGTCACCGACTTGATCTGCAGCAAGTCTCCAATCTCCATCACAATACCATCGGGAATCGCCGCGGCACCGTTGGCTGGAGTCACCACGCTTGCCCCTGGTTTGCGGATCGCAGCAATGGCCTCAGTATCCAGGTGGTGGCCCGGACTGTCTGTGACGATGATGAGGTCAGCGGCCTGCATGGCTTCGGTCCCCAGTGCGCCCCAGGGATCGATCTGCAGCACCAGCCCCTGGTGCTCCAGCTCCACGCTGGCGTGAACCAGGGGTTTGATCTGCAGGCTACCGCTGTCCGTGGCAAAGCTGTCTGCAGCGCTTCCAGGCTGGCTGACCAGTATGCCTATCCCCAGGCTCAGCAGCAGCCTGTGCACTGACCTGGGGCTGGATGGAAAAGGAGAATTCAACAATGGAGTCCGGAGTTTGCTGAGTTTTGCCATAATAACCTCGTCGCAATAATTGCTATTATGCCTGCTCCCGGCCATTGCTGTTAGAACTCCTGGTTTCTTATGAATCTACCGCTGTTTATGCAAAGACTGTTTCGCTCGGCGATTGGAGGGAGACACGCTGAGGCTCAGTCACCCTCCGCTGAAGGGCTGGAAAAGGCCAGCGCAGTCTGGGGCCAGAAAGCCGAAGAGACCCAGATGCAACTCAAGCCCAGTTCCTGGGCTGAATGCCCTGTAGTGCTCGCCGAGTACATCAACCCCCAGGTCTCAAACCATGCCAATCGTGGCTGGCTGGAGGCTGTTGCAGAAGATTATTTTCCCCGGCCCGTTGAGCGTGCCCTGAGCCTGGGATGCGGTAGCGGGGGGCTGGAGCGCCACGGCTTGCAGTTGGGTATCGCCCATTTCTTTGATGCATTTGATGTGGCTGAAGGCGCGATCAAGGTCGCCAGGGAAGAAGCCGAAGCTTCCGGGCAGAATCAATCCATCAGCTATCAGACCGCAGACCTCAATCGCATTCAGCTGGAAGCTGACAGTTATGCTGCAGTGTTTGCCTCCCAGTCAGTGCATCACATAGAGAACCTCGAGCACTATATGGCGCAGGTGCACAAGGCCCTCACCAGCGATGGTCTGTTTATCGTCAATGAGTTTGTCGGGCCCAATCAGTTTCAATGGACGGATGCACAGCTACATCACGCACAGAAATTTTTGGACAGTATCCCCGAGCACCTGAAATCCTGCATTCGGGAAGAGGGCGTCAAGCAGACAGTGGACAAGCCAACCATAGAAGCGATGAATGCCTACGATCCAACCGAAGCCATTCGGTCAGAGGACATTATTCCGCAGATTGAAGCCCGTTTTGACATCATCGATCGCAGGGAATTTGGTGGCACCTTGCTGCATTTGGTACTGGACAATATTGCAGGAAACCTCAGCGAATCTGAGGAAGGCAAAGCCATATTGCGGCGCTTTTTTGCGGAAGAAAAAAGGCTGATCGAATCGGGAGAGATTCAAAGTGATTTCGTCGTGCTCGTCGCTCGAAAACGCCAGGGATCCTCTGAATAATTTCTCTCGCTGGCAGCGCACCAGGTGCTTATAGCTGGCAAAATGAGGGGTGCAGCTGAAGACTGAGACAGAATCTAAATGCCTGCTTTCGCTGGTTTAAACACGCCTGGAGCGGCCTGAAAATCACATTGACTCGGCTCCCGGTAGTCTTTAGGCTTTGATCAGTATAATAAATACCCCATCGCAAGGATGGGCCAAGCAGAAGGACACATGCATGAATACTCCCCTTGGCAAGAAAGCACTGACCGGACTGTTCTTTTTGAGTCTGCTGGTCACAGCACCGCTGTCTGCACACCACGCCAGCGCCCCTTTTTACGATCCTGAGGATCGGGTGTCGCTTCAGGGAACCATCACCCGTTTTGTGTTTCGCAATCCCCACGCTTTCCTTTTTATCAATGCTACCGATGACAGCGGGCAGACTGTAGAGTGGCAGGTGGAGCTGGGTGCCCCGGTGAGTTTGCGGCGCACTGGGTGGACGCCGGACACTCTGGAAGTTGGCATGGTAGTCAATGTCACCGGCAGTCGGTCCAGGGCTGAAGGAACTTATGGCCTGTGTTGTGTGCGGATGACCCGTGAAGATGGAAGCCCGGTACTGAGGGGTGGTCGTGTGGAAGAAGCAGACCAGAATTGAGACATGAGTGAGATATGAGAGAGATATGAGAGACAAGAAAAAGAATCAGCAAAAGAAAAAACAGGATTCAATATGAAATCAACAATAAAAATCGCCGGCGCTATTCTCTCAATCGTCTCGCTGTCTGTATTGATCCCATCAATCAGCGCACAGAGCAATGATGACATTCCCCAACTGGACGGTATCTGGGATGGTGGTTTCAGCGTCAGGCCAGTTAATGGTCCCGATGTGCCCTGGGGCGAAGACAATTTTCCCAAACTGAATGCCAGGGCCCTGGCTTACCAGGAAGTGTGGGAAGAAATCATGGCGCCGAAGTATGACTGCCAGCCTGCGGCGTCGCCGGCCATCCAGTATGATCCCTATGCCATGAAGGTCACCCAGTGGCCAGACCGCGTGCTGTTTCGTTATGAAAAAGACGACCAGTTGCGAACAGTCTGGCTCGATGGCCGGGAACCGACGGCACTGGATTTCAGCATTCAGGGCTTCTCAACCGGTTATTACGAGGACGGTTCCCTGTATGTCACAACCACTCATTTCGTTTTTGATATTGCAGGCTTCGATGATTACAACGGCATTCCTTCTTCGTCGCAGAAGGTGATAACCGAGCGCTATTGGCGTGAAGGAGAGGAACTGCGTGTAGAGTTGACGGTAGAGGATCCCATGTTCCTGTTGGAGCCTACTTCTTACACCACGCGTTGGCTGCCCGCCTCTGAAGGCTATGTACTGCAGTCCTATGACTGTGACCCGGAAGCGTCGCGCGCGTCAGTTCGTTTCTTCCCTTCCAAATACGACTGATTAAACCCAGTGTTAACTGGTGTCAGGCAAGTGTCTGACACCACAAATCGGCAGGTGTCTGACACCACAAATTGACGGGTGTCTGACACCGAAATTTGACACCGAAGTTTCAGTCTAGCCGGTTCCTACATAGGGAATCAGACGACCCGCCAACAGCACTCCAAACCACAATGTCAGAGAAGTGTAGCCGGTGCATTTGGCAAGCAGTGGCGTGTCATCGCCGGTGGCGAGGTTGTGCATTAACGGGCTGACTCTCCAATGATATAGCAAGGCATTACAGCCAGCGATTAACACCAGGATCATCTTGATCTGGAAGCCGATATTGATGGAGTACCGCCCGGGATCACCATAAAAGAACAGCACACCGGTGATCAGATTGAGGATAAAACCCATAATAACCAGTGGCAGCAGTTGATGTACACTGGTTGCGCTCAATAGTCGCAAGTGTCCCGCCATTCTCAAGTCAATCACAATGAGTCCGCCCAACAGCAGCGTCAGCCCCATGAAATGGATAATCTCCATAACAGGCCATAGCCAGTAGGTCTCTGCAATCCAGAGGTTCAATGCACTGCCTGCGGCGATGTCGGCCAGATAACTCCACATGGCTAAAAGATGTAGGCAATCAGGCGACCGGCGATAATCGCTCCGGTCCAGGCAGCCAGTGAAGCCGCGGACATGGCACGTAGCTGGGCACTCACTACTGCTTCTCCATGGTTGCTGGATTCAAACTCGATCTTGAGACTCTTCTGGATCGTGGTTGCCAATATCATGGCGACAGTGATGCAGCTGAGTTTGGACAGAAAAGGAACGCTGGTGGCCAGATAGGATGCCTGTGAGCTGAACAGCAGTAAGCCGGACACGGCATTGATAAGAAACCCGCACAGGGCGAGTCGATTGAGCACGACAAACGGTTCAAGACTTAGTGCCGGGAACAGGCCAAGAACTTTCAGGTCACGCATGGCATAGATGCCGACCACCGTGGCCAGGCCAACGATGTGGAAGGCCAGTAATGCAGGATAGGCATAATAGGACTCGCCCACCCAGAGGGCGATATCGGTGTTTTCCAGATAACTAAGCAAAAACGGCGACCTTGGTACTTGTTTTAATTGTTATGATTGCTGGCCCACTAAACCGGGTGTGCATTGCTCTCAGGGTTTCAAAAGAGCAGAGCCATTATCCGGCGTATCCGGGGGCAGGTAAACCATCGTAACAGCACTATTCCCAATCTGCTTTCAAAAGTGAAGATCAGGAAAAAACAAAAGTAGCCAATTGGCTACGGTGAAAGGAGTATGAAAATGAGAGATGCCTGGTGTCTGGCATTGTTGTTAGTAGGGTTTTGTAGCCACGCCATGGGCGCAGTCACAAACAGAGATCAATGTCTGCTTGACCAGCTTAACCGGGAAGCCAACAACAATCTCACCGTGCTTGAACTGAAAGCACTTTGCCGCGATGCGTCGGCGGAATCCACAGCCTTCTCAGCGCTGGGTGAATCTGTGTCAGACACTTCTGCCGAAGTCGGAGGGAGCGAATTGACAATGCCTCGTGGCTTCAGGGATTTCTTTACCCCTTACAAAGAAAACTACTTTCTGTTTGGCTCCATGCAGAATAAAGATGGAGGCGAGCCTTTCAGTGGCAAAACGCTGGATATTCGATTTGAGTTCGGCATGAAATTTCGTATGTTTCAGAATCGAGAGGAATACAGTCGACTCAGCCCGTTGCATTTTGGCTATTCCCAGCGTTCATGGTGGGACATTGCAGAATCTTCAGCGCCCTTTGCAGAGCATAACTACAATCCGGAAATATTCTGGGACTTTAAGGATGTGCTCGCGGAGGACGGCCTGGTTCCTTACAAGCTCCACGAGCTCGTCGATCAATTCGGTTATGAGCATCAGTCCAATGGTCGTGATGGTCTGTTGTCCCGAAGCTGGGATCGAATTTATGCGCAAAGAACATTCGACTTCCCTGAGCAGAATCTACGGTTAAGGTTAAAAGCATGGAACGTTGTCGCAACTGGAGAGGAAAACCGGGATATCACAGACTACCTGGGGAACGGGGAGGTCAAATTAACCTATCTGGCTCCCAGCACCCGCTGGCAGGTGAGCACCAGTGTCATGAAAGGGCACGAATCCAGTAAATACTCATACCGACTGGATTACATTTCAAACATGAGTGCCTGGTTGAATTCCAGGTTCATGCTTAGCTACTACGATGGCTATGGTGAAGCACTGGTCAGTTATAATGAGAAAACCAAAAGTCTGCGTGCTGGCATCTACATCCCGGTTGCATTCGACTAGTTCAGGAGAGCTTGCATGATCGAATTATTTACCAATCCCGAAACCTGGATTGCCTTGTTGACCCTTATCGCCCTGGAAGTCGTGTTGGGAATAGACAATATTATTTTTATTTCTATCCTGGTTGGCAATTTACCCGAGGCGGAAAGGGAGAAGGCGCGCAAGCTGGGTATTGCGCTGGCGTTGCTGATGCGATTGGTGCTGTTGTTCACCTTAAGCTGGTTAATCGGATTGGTCTCGCCCTGGTTTACCATCCTGGGCAATGAGATTTCCGGGCGTGACCTGATATTGATTGGTGGGGGCTTGTTCTTGTTAGCCAAGGCAACCCATGAAATTCATGACAGCCTTGAAATTATTGAGGATGATTCCCGCAATGTGATTCATGCCAGCTTTGCTGCGGTAATAGTGCAAATCGGCGTGATCGATATGGTTTTCTCACTGGATTCGGTGATTACAGCAGTTGGGCTGGTGGAACACCTGTCTATTATGGTGATTGCTATTCTGGTCTCCATGGCAGTGATGCTGTTTTCTGCCGCCCCTATTGGTCAGTTTGTTGAAGCCAACCCCACATTCAAGATGTTGGCGTTGGCCTTCCTCATGCTAATTGGTTCAACCCTGGTGGCCGAAGGTCTGGATTTCCATGTGCCGAGAGGCTACATCTATTTCGCCATGGCATTCTCGGTTGGTGTGGAATTTCTCAACATGATGAGCAGGAAAAGAAGAGATCGCCGAAGCAACAAGCTCAAGTTAAACAAACCTATTGATGCCGCCAGTATTAAACCTGTTGACTAGCCGGAGCAGATTCTGCCACGGCTTCAGTACCAGGCTTGCTGCTGGCGCGAAGTATCAAATAGCCAAGTAGTGCCGCAACAAAAGATCCTGCCAGCACACCGATTCGGATTCTCATAATCAGGGATTCTTCGAAAGCCAGGGTGCCTATAAACAGGCTCATGGTGAAGCCAACTCCGGTTAATACCGCCACGCCAAAAAACTGGGGCCAGGTGGAGCCCGCAGGCAGATCGATCCACTTGAATACGGTACCCAGATAGACAAACAGGGTGACGCCCAGTGGTTTCCCGATGAGCAGGCCCAGTGCAATACCCATGGGCAAGGGTTCAAGAAGCAGTCCGGGAGAGACTCCGGTCAACGGAACGCCAGCGTTGGCAAAAGCGAATAGAGGCAAATGCAGGTAGGTCACCCAGTAGTGGAGGTCATGCTCCATCTGTTTCGAAGGTGAGACGCCGTGTTCGCCTTTAACACCCATGGGTAAGGCGAAACCCAGGATCACTCCGGTCAGAGTGGCATGGACTCCAGATTTCACCATGCACACCCAAAGAAACAGCCCGACCCAGATATAGGCAATCGTGTATTTCACCTGCATCCGGTTCATGGCTATCAGTGCTGCAGTGCCCATGGCAGCAAGCGACAGTGAAACCAGGGACAGCTTGCTGGTATAAAACAGCGCAATGATGATTATGGCCGCCAGGTCATCCATCACTGCCAGCATGATCAGAAACAGCTTGAGCGAATCAGGAACCCGTTTACCCAGCAGCATGATTATGCCCAATGAGAAGGCTATATCGGTGGCTGCGGGGATTGCCCAGCCGCGATGATATTCGGGGAAATTCGCATTGATTGCCATATAAACCATGGCGGGAACGGCGATGCCTCCCAGCGCTCCGATTCCGGGCAAGGCGAGCTGGGGCCAGCTTATGTCTGGAGCAGCAAAGACTTTGCGCTTGATTTCGATAGCCACCAGGCAGAAAAAGATTGCCATCAGCCCATCGTTGATCCACAGCAAAATGGGCTTGTTCAGTCCCATACTGCCAATCTGCACGATAATTGGGGTGGTCAGGATTTCTCGATAAACAGGATAAAGCGGAGAATTCGAGATCAGCAGGGCGGCAATGGTGAATATTGCCAGCACGATAGCACCCGACGTTTCCAGCTTGAAAAAGCGGATAATCCGCGATGATGTGTCAACTGTCTGCATCAGACCTTCTCTCCAACCAATATCGGTAGCCGTGGAAACGACGCTTTACTATAATCGTTTGTCTCCTGTAGAGGAATCATTCGCGCCTTCGCAGGATCGGCTCCCGCCAGCAGTTTCCCTGCCAATATCGTCGATCCTCGAAACACTAGCCAAGACGCCAGTTCTGCGCATGTGCTACAGGAGTAACAAATTGATTGCAGCCAGGCGACTTATCCAGTATTCCAACTCCATGCTTATTCATAAATCAGCCAGGGTAATCTGTGGCGGCTTGCTGCTGCTCGCCTGTAGCCAAATTCTCGCGCAGACAGCGACTCTGCAGATCAATGGGGCAGAACAGGCATTGGCTGACAATATCAGGGCACATGTCAGGCTGAATGGCCTTAGCTGTACAGCATCACAATCCAGAATGACGAATATGCTGCCGCAAATTCGGCAGCAGGTTGTTCGAGCCTCCCGTGCTCTTGGTTACTATCAATTGCGCCACCGGGTATTTGGGAGTCGGGAAGAGGACTGTTGGCGAATAAACGTTGAGGTGGAGCCAGGAACTCCTGTCACGGTTGCAGATGTTCAAATTGAAATAGTCGGCAATGAACCAGTTTTTCGATCGGTGTTGGAAGATGTTCCGCTAGTGGCTGGGCAGCAACTCAACCAGGATAACTATGAACAGATCAAGGGCGACCTGAACAGCCTTGCAGTGGAAGAGGGATATTTTGATGCAAGGCTTACTAACTCGGAACTGCAGTTGGATCTTGTGGCCAACACAGCTGCGGCCAGAATTGAATTTGACCCAGGAGAACGCTATCGCTTTGGTGAGTTCAATATTCAAGGGTATGAAGTTCTCGGCGCGGATTTTATTCGTCGTTATGTCGACGTCGAGCCGGGCGACTATTTTTCCTCATCGGCGCTGTTGTCCATTCGCCAGGCACTAACCGAGTCTCTATATTTTCGCAATGTCATGGTCTCGCCGGATCATGACCAGGCTGCTGACAACCAGATTCCAGTTGATATCAATCTGGCAATGCGGCCTCGACAGGCTTTTACCCTGGGTGGCGGTGCCACCACTGACATAGGGCCCCGGGTGCGGGCTGATTTTCAGAACAGATACCTGAATGAGGGAGGACACCGTTTTGGCGTTAATTCCAGTGTCTCTCCTGTGCAACAGCAACTGGATTTTGGATATGAGATTCCACTGGCCGATCCACGCACACAGCGACTGGAATTCTCCCTGGGTGTATTGGGTGAACAGGTGGATGCGTTTGAGACGCGAACGGACAAGCTAGGCGCCAGTTACACCTTTATAGACCGCTTTGAATGGAGAAGGGTTTACTCCCTGAATTTCCAGCACGATGAATTCGAGCTGAATAATCAAGGCAAGGAAAGTTCAGACCTGCTGATACCGGCAGTCAGTCTCTCCCGCACAGTGGCTGACGATACTCTGTATCCGAGCCGCGGCTGGAGATTGTTTGCCGAATTGCAGGGAGCCCACGAAACATTTATTTCTACGGACACATTTCTGCAGCTCAATGTGGTGGGCAAGATAATAGAAACCATTGGGCCGGGGCGGGTGATTCTGAAAATGCAGGCAGGTTCTACCTGGGTCGATCAAGCCCAGGACCTGCCGGTGTCGCTGCAGTACTTTACCGGTGGTGACCAGAGTGTTCGTGGTTACAAGTATCAGTCACTGGGTCCGATCAACGAGCAGGGCGAGGTTATAGGCGGCAAATACTTGTTGGCTGCCGGTGTGGAATACGATTTCAATATTTTGCCGAACTGGAAGCTTGCCCTGTTCACAGATGCAGGCAACTCCTTCAATGACTTTTCCGAATATGAGCTCAAGCAAAGCGCAGGCATCGGCGTGCGCTGGATGTCGCCCATTGGGCCAATTCGTCTCGATCTGGCCAGAGCGCTGGATGATGACGAAGATTTTCGTATCCATTTGACCATGGGGCCAGACCTGTGAGCCTGTTCAGGGGAAAACTGGCTCGCATTACCGCCTTTATCGTTGGCGGAGTGCTGGCATTGACCGTCACAGGCTCTGTACTCGTGGCAGTGCTGGTAGCCACGGAACCGGGCAGCCGGGTTGCGGCCCGTTATGTGCTGGACTCGATCAACGAGTCGGAAGCGTTTCGACTGCAAGCCACAGAAATTGGTGGCACCTTGTATTCAGGGCTCAGTTTTCATGGCGTCAGCTTCGTCAGCGAAGATGTCGATTTGCAGGCAAGCAGCCTCAGTGCTGCCTGGAATCCCTGGGCGCTGTTACGAGGCGAATACCTGATTGATGATGTGCGCCTGGCAGATTTACACCTGGAGCTCCCGCAGTCAGATACCGCCGCCGACGCCTCAGAGTCGGAACAGCTTGATTTGCCGAGAATCGAGCTGCCAGACATCACAATTGATGGCTTTACAACCACGCTGGATGCTCGCCTTGATTCTCAGCGCATTTCCGGGTCACTGATCCTTGCAGGCAATAAGTTGTCTGTGAATGCTCTACAGATCGAGTCACAGAGCGGCAGCCTTCAGGGTGAGCTGGAATTAGTCTTCAGTGACATATTGGGGATTGACCTGGACGCCGAGTGGCAGCTTGCCGAAAACTTGCTACCGGACCTGCCTGGCCTTGCCGGAAGCACTCGACTTCAGGGAGATTTGTCCAGCGTAGAGATACAACAGGCTTTGCAAGCTCCGTATAACATTAATTCTACGGGAACGATTGGCAGCCTGGATGATCCGGACAATCTTCAGTTTGACCTGAGCCACCGTATCGAGGTTACAGCGCTACCGCAATTACCCGCAGAGATTCAGGGCCTGGAACTGGCGCTACAGACAGTCGGCTCTATAGAATCAATCGAGCTCGTTGCAGAGGGTGAACTGCAGCTCAGCTCCTATCCTGTTCACCAGCTCCAGTTTTCAGGCAATTACTCCGGTGAACAACTGGTGTTACCCAGCCTGCGACTCTGGCAGGAACAGACTACGCTCACCGCCGATGTGATTCTGGACTGGAGTGAGTCATTGGATCTCACCGGATCGTACAGCCTGGAACAGCTCAATCCCCTGGATTACGTCAGCCTGGAAACGGAGAGTAACTGGGTGCTGTTCAATGTTCACAGCAATGGAGATTTTACTGTAGAAAATATGCAGGATGACCTGCAAGCATCAGCAGATATCGGCACACTGAATCTGCTGACGGCGGATTCTGAGGTCACTGGGTCAGGCAAGGTTAATTGGGCCAATAACGAGTTGGATATAGACAACTTCCAATTAATCCAGGGCTCATCACAGGTGCTGCTGGACGGAATTGTTGGAGACGAGAATACACTGACCTGGAAAATCGAAATTCAGGATCTGGGGCAGTTTGTCACTGATGCGGCAGGTTCGATCCAGGGCAGTGGTCAGTTAACTGGTACACAGCAATCTCCCTTTGTCATCGGTACTTTAAGCACATCCGGCATCACTGCAGGTCCATTGCAAGTTGAATCGGTCTCTGCAGCAATACAGGGAGCACCGGAAGAATACACCGCAGATCTGGTCATTCGAGGCTTCGAGCTGGAAACAGACGCTGTGCAGGAATCGATTCGCCGTGCCGAGCTGGGAATCTCGGGAGATCTGGAGCATTTCGACCTGACCCTCGATACGGAGTCGAATCAAGGTTCAATTTCTCTGGCCCTGGAAGGTGGGGCGTTTCAGGGCGTCCCGCTGCGCTGGCAGGGCAATATCGTTCGTGCCAATCTCAACGCTGACCGTGAATGGCAGTTGGTCGGTGCGGCGCCACTGAGTATCACTGCCGAACAATTGATCCTGGGTGATTCTTGCCTGGAGAGTAACGGGGTAAGCCTTTGTTTCGGTTATCAGGCCCAGCTGGAGCAGAATCAGGTGAATTACAGCGCCGCCTTGAATGGGTTTCCGCTGGACTCATTGGCTGTCATCAACCAGATCTTTCCGTTTGGCACATTGCAGAACATGCCTGCACTGCTATTGCCTGAAGGAGTCAGCCTCAGTGGCAACCTGAATGCCCTGGTGGAAGGGGAAATCGATCCGGTAGCTGGAAACTCACTGGCGCTGTCTATGAGCGTTCGCGAACCGGTGATGACCATGCAACTGCTCAACGAGGCGGACAGCACCGATATGGGAGAAGCAGAGGCTTTTTCCCGACGTGATTATCAATGGGGTGAGGTTTCGCTCACCGGCCAATTGCAGGATTCCAGCTGGGAGTTGTTGGCTTCGGGAGCATTGCTTGAGCAAACCATCGACGGCCAGACAACACCACTGGATGGCAATATTGACCTGGCTCTGAATATCAGTGCAGCGCAAACCCTGCAGGGATCAGTGCAGGCTGGTTTCAGCGATCTGAGCTGGCTGGAGCTGTATAGCCCAGATCTCTCTAATATCGCAGGTAGACTCACTACCGATTTCCAGGTGGCGGGCACCCTGGAGCAACCGCTACTTAATGGGTTTTTCGCCGTAGAGCAGGCGGCATTCTCACTGGACCGTTGGGGTGTACGCATTGAAGATTTTGGCGCCACGCTTACATCTACAGATTCAGGCACCGTCACAGTCACTGCCAGGGCGGCTTCCCAGGAAGGGGAGTTGGCTCTTGATGGCATTGCCGAGAACCTGCTGACTGCAGATGCTTCGCTTGAATTGAAATTGAGCGGGTCTGATTTTCGGCTGCTTGACTCTCCCGAGCTCAGCGTAGTTGTTACTCCTGATCTCAACCTCGTCGCTACCGAGTCAGGAATAAATTTGAACGGGTCTATCCTGCTTCCACATGTACTGGTTGTTATGGAAAGTTTGCCAGAGTCAGCCGTCAATGTGTCCAGTGATGTTGTCATTGTGAACTATCCATCCGATGCGTCGGGTGTGGTGAATTCGCTTGCGGCAGAAAACTCCAGGTTCCTGAATATTCCGATTAGTGCTGATCTCACTATTGAGCTGGGAGACGATGTCAGGTTTGAAGGGCTGGGACTCACGACTTCCCTGGCAGGTCAACTGGACGTGGAGTTGCTGGAAAACGGCAGCAATCGCACCTTCGGAGAACTGGCGATCACTGATGGCAGTTACACGCTCTATGGGCAACGCCTGGAGATCGATGAAGGCGAGCTTCTCTTCATTGGGCCCTACCACAACCCGGGCCTGGACGTCAGGGCTACCCGCACAGTGGAAGGGCAGGTGGTTGGTGTGCAGATGAATGGCACGCTTCGAAATTTACGCAGCGAGCTGATCTCCACTCCCAGCCTGCCAGACGCGGAAGTGTTGGCGCTTATCGCCACCGGCCGGCCCCTGGGCTCCCTGGGTAATTCCGATGAGGATGCCCTGCTGGGCAGTATCGCACGCCTGGGTCTGAGCCGAGGCAGAGGCATCTCGGACCGGGTGCGCAATGGTCTGGGCCTGGACACGCTGGCTATTACCAATACAGGCAACATCAACAATAGTCTGCTTACGGTCGGCAAGTATTTGTCGCCGAATCTTTTCGTCAGATATGGCCTGGGCCTTTTTGACAGCCAGTCAAAAGTGGCTGTGGAATACGACCTCACCGAAACACTGAAATTGCAGGCAGAATCTGGTGAGTACCAGAGCCTGGATCTGACCTATTCCATCGAACGATAAAATTCTTTTGGCTATGGCAATGGCTTTGTTGGTGCCCTCAGCGGGCATTGATTGCCTGCAGAATACTCGTCAATGCGTTCTGGGCGCGCCGGATCCGGGCTACTGAATAGTGATTGATTCGGTAATCTTTTTGGTGCATTTTTGGTCTATTGATCCTGTGCTCAGTGGCCGTCGGCCCCTTGTCATTTTTGTGTTTAGCAGTTCCAGGTGGAGAACCTCATGAAGGTCTACTATATCGCCAGTATTATACTTGCCGTTTTGGTGGCGGGCCCAGTTGCAGCACAGTATGACAGTGGACGGGCAAACCTGTCTCTGATCGTAAACAATGAAATATACCCCTATCGTGAATTTGCAACCTACGTGCTGCCAGCCGAGCACCTGAATCTTTGTATTGTCGACGAAGATGCCGATTCGATGATGATTGAAGCAGGCAGTGGAGAGCTGGACAAGGTCGAAGGTTGTCGATGGATCTGGACGGCTCCGGATGAGCCGGGTCTGACCAGTCTGCGAATCACAGACTCTCGCGCTATCCTGATGATTCTCAATGTGTTTGTCATGGAGCCAGCCAGTTCAGTGGTGAATGGTCGGCTGGAGGGCTTCCAGATTGGTGATTACCCGGTAGAAACCGAGGACAGCCCAAACTATCTGCCACCGGACGGGTATATCCGCGTGACCGAAGACTTGTTAGGCGTGAACGTTTCTCCGAATTTCAAGCTCGGGCAATTCGTGGAACAGCGTGATAGTCAGTATCCGAAATTTGTCGTACTGCGGGAACGGTTGTTGCTTAAGCTCGAAGCGCTGCTTGAGAATCTTAATGAAACAGGAATGGCCGTAGATTCACTAAGCATAGTGCGAGGCTACATTACGCCGCAAAGAAACCGGGAGGTGGGCAACAGTCGTGACAGTCGTCACATCTATGGGGGTGCTGCCACATTTATAGTAGATCAGGATGGCGACGGGCGCATGGATGATATAGATGGAAATGGTTCCCTGGGTCGGTCGGACGGAGTGGCGTTGTTTGAGATGGTTGATGAATTGTTTTCCCGGTCGGGTAAGGAATACCTCAAGGGAGGCTTGTTCCTTCATGAGGACGCACGCAGCAATACCACGCTGCTGATGATCGATGCCAGAGGGTTCAGAAAGCGCTGGGAAAATGACAGTGACCTGCCCGAGCTGCCGGAAACCCTCAGGCCCAAACACAAGCGCCAGTTTGAATAGAGCGACAAGCTGGATTAACGAAGAGGAGGTTTTGATTCTATGTCTGAAGCGGGAGTGCTGAGCTGTCCCAAATGCGAAGGTGATCTGGAAACCAAAACGATCGAAGACGACATCAAGATTGAACGATGCAGCAAGTGCCGGGGTCTGCTGGTTCCAGCAGGTGTTACCAAGAAGCTGCTGGATATCTGGGGGCCAGATACCAATGTGGATACAGGCTCTGAATCACTGGGCAAGAAATACGACAGCGTCGATGACATCGAATGCCCTCGGTGCAAGGTAAAAATGGATAAAATCGAGGACCACAGCCAGCCGCATATCTGGCTGGAAAACTGCTCCGCCTGCGGCTCCACGTTTTTCGATGCTGGAGAGTTGACCGACCTCAAGGAAAAAACCCTCTCAGATATCTTCAAGAAGTTCCTCAAGGGCAGCAGAGACGCCTGAAACTTTGAACTACAGCTCTTGTTTGAGATGCCGTTCACCAGTAGCATGCGCGTCACAAGGACAATTGCGAAACCGACCCCAAGACCCCCAGTAGATGGCCAGAAGAGAGAGCAACGCCGGCGAAATTACCGAGCAGATCGTGGAAATCCTCCGCGACAAGGGCATATTGCTGGAAGATCTGGAACAGGAAAGGCTTTCAGGTCTGCATGACGGCATCAGCAATTTGCTGGTGCGCAAGGGGTTTCCCGAGGCCGAGGTTCGCAACAAGACGGTCACTATCCTGCTCTCCGACATCAGGGGATTTTCCAATATTGCCAACTCGCATCCGGCTGCCGATGTGGTCTCTCTGCTGAATCGCTATTTTCAGCGCATGGGTGAAATCATCACCAAATATGACGGGAGAATAGACAAGCTGATGGGAGATTCCATTCTGGTTGTCTTTGGATTACCCGAACCCCGAGAAGACGATGCTGAGCGTGCGCTGGCCTGTGCAGTTGCCATGCAGCAAGCCATGTCCGAACTGAATGAGCACAATCAGAGCATCGGAATGCCCGATGTATTCATGGGAATCGGCATCAATTCGGGTGAAGTAGTAGTCGGCGAACTGGGTTCGGAGCACTATAACGAATACACGGTTATCGGAGACGAAGTAAACCTGGTTTCGCGGATAGAAGCTCATTGCCTCAGGGGCCAGATCCTGATTAGTGAAAACACACACGAACTGGTCAAGGATCACGTCGAAGTGAATGAGCCGAATCAGATCGAAGTCAAAGGTTCGCGCGACGCCGTGAGTTTATATGAAGTATTTTCAACCTCCCGCCCGGAAGAGATGACGGTACCCCGACGGGAAGAACGCAAGAGCCCTCGCGTCAACACCTCCATGCAACTGGTTTTTCAAATGCTCAGCGGCAAGATCGTACAACCAGAGCGTTATGAAGGTACTGTGCTGGACTTAAGCTACAACGGTATGATGATCGGCACCAAAGAACGGCTGCCAGTTATGTCCGAAATAAAACTTTCCCTGGCACTGGAATTGTTCAGTGACAAGAGCACCACTGTGTATGCGCGCATTCTGAAATCAGAAGAAAGAGACGGCCAGTATCGTAGTAGCGCTGAGCTCACCAACATCAGTCGGGAAGGGCAAGCTGCGATCAAGAACTATGTGGACCAACTGATTTCAGCTTCCTAGCAGGTCGCACACTCCGCAAGATTCCTGAAGCTTTCTTTATATTCTGTACAATGCCTTGGACAGAGTTTCCCGCCTGCAATTACTCCCTGTGGAAATCCCCAGAATAACCCGCGTCTGTGCTCTATGTAGGAAACCATCCTACATGACTTGTGGTCTCCTCCGTGTACTATTTGGGCCTCCAATTTTTGTGCGAGAACTGTAGATCGCAATAGTACTTGCCAAATTCCCTACACGCGTTCTACCTAAAATAAGTAGTTGGGAGCACAGCTTGCCGAACAACAGAATTCTGATCGCTGATGATGAAGCCGACCTGACCGAGATTATCGGAGCAGTCGCGGAGGACCTTGGGTTTCAGGTGACTGTCGTACACGAAGGAAACGAAGTGATCAATCGCGTCTCTGCAGTGGACCCCAGTATTATCATGCTCGACTTGCGTATGCCTGGCGCCGATGGCGTTGAGGTCATGAAGCAGCTGGCAGAGATTGGTAGCTCCGCCAGCATTTTGCTCATGAGTGGCCTTGGGCAGAGCACTCTCAATTCCGTCGAACATGTTGGCAAAGAGAAAAAACTGAAAGTGATCGGCTCCCTGTCCAAGCCCCTTCTTCCGGAAGATATCGAGGCAGCGCTCATTCCATTAATGAACATCGACTCCAATAAAGACCAAAGCAAGGAAGAAGTCCCGTCATTGGTCGATTCAGGTTTTGGACTACAGACCAGGTTTTTACCCCACGCCACATTCGGTGAAACGGCCGAGCAATCCACTCGAGCGACCCTGGCGGCAACCTTTACATTGGACAATCAAGAAGAAATTGCCCAGGGAAACTTGCTCGACTGGGCCTATTCCAGTGGCATCAGCAAGTGGCTGCTGCAACAAATTCTGCGCGATGCACTGCAATCACCTGCAGGCCAGACACAGACTAACGGCAATCTTGTGCTGGGCTTCAGGCTGGATAATGAAAAGCTGGTTGATGAAAATATGGTTGAGTATCTTTCCAGCCTGCTGGAAAGCTACAATTTTTCTCGGGATCAATTCGTTCTGGAAATCGATGACAAGGAGATCAACCGTAATTACGCCTCTGCAGCCGAGCTGTTGTCACGCCTTCGCATCAAAGGGTTTCGCATTGCGGTAACCACACGTTCCAGCAGCGACGACCTGCTCGGCATGATCGACAAACTTCCCATGGATGAAATTATCATTGACCTGGAATGGCTGAATGATAACAAGAAAGTCTCTTCTGACATGGAGCTGGAGTTCAGCTACAGCTCGCTGAACTCCGTTGCGAAGAAGAAGGGAATAAAAACATGCGCAGACAACGTTCACGCTGCCGAAGTTCTGGATTTCGTTAAACGATGTGCGTTTGACCAGGCCAGGGGCAATGCAATTCAGGGCTATGAATCCATCTCAAAGCTAAAAAGTTGAATGTCCCTGGTTCAGGCCGCTGAGCCTTGGGCTGTTTCCAATATCCCGGAGATACTGTGCCGGCATTTAGGGATCAACGATGACCCAAAAAGCAGAACAAGCTGACCTGATGACGAACACTGCTGACCGGAAGGTTGTTGGTGGTGCAGACCAGCCTGGAAAATCATCCAGTAAGGCCAGTTCAAGGCGCTGGATGGGTCGACTGAGAACTGCCGTTCAGCTGCTTTCACTGGGCACGATCACGGCTATGTTGCTGCTGATTGATCCGCAAGCCATTCCTGCACCCCTCTATCCTGTAGCCCTGCTTACCGTGCTAGGGCTAGTCATCTTGTTGCTTGTCAACCTCAATCAGAATACTGGCAATTCCTCTGCAACCAGCGTTGACGTCATACTGGATATGTTCGTCGAAAAGAACCCGGAAATTATGTTCGTGAAGAATCTGGACTCCAGTTTCGGCCTGGCAAACGAGAAATTCCATGAAATGGTGAGTGACCCGAGCAACATCATCGCCAATATTAATGATGACAGTGACTTACCTTCTTTCGTCGCCACGAGAATTCATCAACAGGATTTGCAGGTCATTCAACACGAAGAACCCATGGAGTTTCATAGTCACTATAAGCGGGACGGTGAAGTAATCCATCTTAAAACCGTGCGTTTTCCTATCTACGATGACAGCCACGAACTCATTGCCATTGGGGGTATTTCCAGCGATGTAACTGATCAGGTTCGCAGTCGGCGGGCGCTCATGGAAAATGAACAGCTGCTTAGAACTTTCATCGAATCTGCTCCTGATGCCGTGCTTATCTGTAGCGAAAACGGAAACGTTGAGCTGGTTAATGAGGCGGCAGAAGCGATCTTTAGATTTGACCGTTCTGAAATGTTGAGTATGAGGCTGTTTGATCTGATTAAAGGTCTGTCTAAAGAGGATTTTGAGCAACTGGTTCGTGCGGAACGCGTCCCTGACCACAGCAATGTGGCAGAAACCCGACAGGGTTCAGGAGTCGGAGAGAACCAGCAAACCTTTCCAGTGGAATATTCGCTGGCGCCCGTAAAGTCATCCGATGGCGATCTGGTGATCTGCATGTTGCGAAATGTCAGTGAAAAGGCGGAAATCGAATCGCAACTGCGACAGAGCCAGAAGATGGAAGCTATTGGCAAACTGACCGGCGGCATGGCTCATGACTTCAATAATCTCCTCGGCATCATTATTGGGAATCTGGCGCTGGCAAAGCGAAGGCTGGATGCCCACGACCCACTCATCAAGCGCATTGATACCGCGATGGGTGCTGCCGAACGGGGTGCCGAACTCACCAAGCGCATGCTCGCAGTGGCGCAACGGCAACCGTTGCAACCAGAAGCGGTTGATCTTAATGAAATTATTTGGGAAATGGCGAAGATGTTGCCGCAGTCGCTGGGAGCCGATATCGAAATAGATCTGGATCTCGAGAGTGACCTGCCCCCGGTTGAAGTAGACGAATCTGCAGTCGAGAGTATGTTGCTGAATCTGGCCATTAACGCCAGAGATGCCATGCCCCAGGGAGGAAAGGTCACCATCCGCACCAAACAGGTGCCCAGGAGTACGATTGAGGCGGCGTTGCCAAATGCCGCCATCCCTGGCGACCAATACATCCATGTCTCAGTCGAGGATACGGGCACCGGGATGTCGGAAGAGGCTCTGGTGCGAGCGTTCGAACCTTTCTTCACCACCAAGGAGAAAGGCAAGGGAACAGGATTGGGGTTGGCCATGATTTACGGTTTCGTGAAGCAATCCCGTGGCTATATAGTGTTAGACAGTGCCGCAGGAACAGGCACAACAGTGCATATCTATCTGCCCGCAGGATCCGAAAAAGAAGCCAGGCAAGTGCAGAGCATTTCGGGTCATGAAGTGCCATTCCTTGCCTCCCACTCCAACGCTGTCCTGGTTGTGGATGACGAGGTGGACTTACTCGAAATCGCCAGAGCCTACCTGGAAGACCTGGGATTCAAAGTCTTCACTGCAGAAAGTGGCATACAGGCTTTGGAAATTCTGGGTAGCAACGATGAAATCGATGTGTTGTTGTCCGATGTTGTGATGCCGAGGATGAGTGGCACAGAGTTGGTGGAGCAAGCCAGGAAGATCAGGCCAGACCTGTCCGTGCTCTATGCGTCTGGTTACCCCTCAGGACAATTGGAGGAGAAATCAGGCAGCTTGCTGGATGCTCCCTTGATTCATAAACCTTACAGCAGAGACAAGCTCGCAGCCCAGATCATGGCGGAATTGTCGCGCAAGGATATCGGCAGTTAGTGGCATGAACCGCGCAATGAAGGTGATAAATTTTGTGACCCGGATCACGAAAATACGTAGGAAAACCCATATGGTTAGTACCCACGATATGCGCGGCAAGGCATAGTGAAGGGTCAGGAATAATCCCTTAACCAGCCATTGCAGAATATAAACCATGCTCTCATTTATCAGGCAGAGAAAGAAGATGGCACCGCAACAGAGCAGGAATCAGGAGCTGGAACATCCAGCCGAGATAGGCGAAGTGCTGCGTGTGGCCAACTCCCACCGCTGGCCACTCATTTATTCCGTCAAGAATGGCCAAAGGACAAGTTCACATACTGCTGAGCTGTTAAAGGTTGAGCCGCAGAAAGGTACACTCACCTTAAGCAGTGATGTGAAGTACTCGGGCCTGGAGCCCAATGTTGAAACAGAGTTTCGTTCCCAGAGCGGGGGCATCAGCCTTGAATTTACATCCACTCTTCTTGGTGGTGATGACTCTTTGTCTAACAGGTTGTTTTCCGAATGCCGTATCAGGTATCCACAAAAGATGCGGTTTAACCAGCTAAGGCATGCTGTGCGTATCGACTGCAACAGTATTGACGATATCCTGGTGTCACTGTTTACCGACCAGGTAAAGCTGCAGGGAAAAGTGCAGGACATTTCCACCACAGGCGCGAAGATTCGCTTTGAGGGAAATCTGTCCTATCAATTCAAGGATTCGCGCATGGTCACGGACTGTCGCATGCGCCTGCCCGATGGCGCGATTGTCGCTGCTCGCCTCAAGGTGTTGGGCTTTTTCTATGATCCAGATACCGATCGCTCCTATATCCGCAGCTACTTTCTTGAAATCAGGGAAGATAAAGAGGTGAAGTTGCGAGAGCTGATTGAATCTGCATTGCGAGATCTTCCAAGTAGTACACTGGTGTTCTGAAACACCCCGCCTTGCTTCATAGTAAGCTATAAATTTCCGCCCTCAGCCACAGTTAGCCTGGGCCCTGGTCCTCATCTGAGTGCGATTCCTGCGCCAGCATATCGATTGCTTCCTCGGTCGAAATTACCGTTGCATATCGATCCTGCATGGTCAGTAAAGCAGCGTCATGCAACTCCTCCGTGATTCCCGCACAGGCATCAGACAGCACGTATACCTTGAATCCGAGATCACTGGCGCTGCGAGCTGCGCTGCTTATACATTCGTTGGTCAGTACCCCGGCAATGAATAGCTCGCTAATACAAAGGTTTCGTAACACGTACTCAATGTTGGTGGAAATAAATACCCCGCTGGCCGTCTTATTGATAACAACTTCATCTTCCAGCGGTGTCACATCAGGCAGAAATTCCGCAATTTTTGAGCCGGGCGGCGCATGCAGTTCCAGTTGCTTGTGTTCCGGGCTACGATCACGGCCATCTTGCGTGAGTGATTGAATTCGACTGTGCAAGACCTCGTGGGACTTGCCTCTAAAGGAATCTTGTAACCTGCTTACATTGGGTACGACGGTTTCATTGACTCGATTCAGATAGTACTTGATAGCAGCTTCGGTCACCCCGGACTTGCGATGGTTCTCAAACACTCCGTACCCCTCGGCGCAACCGAGGTACTGCAAGTCAATACAGAGCAACGCCTTTCGCCAGCGTTCGCAACGACCCGGGTGGTCATCCCCTTCCATATCGCCCCTTGGGGAGGGTTGATAGCGTGGATCTGTTTTCCAATTACTGGATTGCTTTAGCTTGTCGGTAGACATATGACCTCCGGTCACGTTTTGCGCTTAGCCTTGAACTACCCTGGTTCCGCCACGCCTTTGCAGCAGGGCTTCCAGGTCTGATAGCGCACCTATACAGGCTTCACCTCCGGTAGCTGCAACGAAATTACAGGCAGCGAGCGCCTTGGGTCCCATGGATCCTTCTGGTAGATCCATTTTACGGAGTTCTGGTTCGGAAATTTCTTCAATAAGCTCTTTATCGTCTGAACCCCACGACGAATAGACACCGCTCACATCAGTGAGAAAGTAAATGCGTTGGGCGCCCAGTTCCCTGGCCATCAAACTACTGGTGTGATCTTTGTCGACCACGGCTTCCACCCCTTTCATGCTGCCGTCGCTTTCCCGCACTACA
The DNA here is from genome assembly GCA_040218615.1 of Gammaproteobacteria bacterium. Taxonomy (GTDB): domain Bacteria; phylum Pseudomonadota; class Gammaproteobacteria; order Pseudomonadales; family Pseudohongiellaceae; genus UBA9145. The sequence goes on along the minus strand of JAVJRC010000014.1, from coordinate 12,536 downwards.
GGTATTCCTCCACCTCCTGCTGCGACCACACAATAATTGGTGTCGAGCAACAAGTTGATGCAATGTAAATTCAAAATACATCTGGGAAGCGGTGAGGGAACTACCCGTCTGGAGCCCTCGTTGCCGCTGGTAAAATGCCAGCCCAGGCGGTCACGTAACTCCTGAGCACGTTGGGAGTCCATCCAGGATCCGATGGGTTTACTTGGGTTGTCGAAAGCCGGGTCTTCCGGATCGACTTCAACCCTGGTCAGGACTGTGACAACCCGATCGTGCAAGTTGTAACTGTTTGCCAGTTCCTGTTCTATCTGGTATCCGAGCAAGCCTTCTGTTTCTGCTCCCAGGACATCCAGCGTACGCTCGCTTTCTGAACTATCCGTCTGTCCGGGGTCAACAAGGTTGCCGATTTGTGGGCCATTTCCGTGTGTAACAAGTATTGGCGGCTGACAATGCGCAGCAAGCACTTCGCAAGTTTTGGCCAACTGCGGGAAGCTTTGCATGTTGTGCTCGGACTTGAGTGCGTTGCCTCCTAAGGCAATACAGATTGGCTTGCTTTCCATTACCAGTTCACTCCATTAAAAGTTCGTAAAACTCCAGTGGCTTTCAGGTGCCTTCCTGCACATCCAAAAGCATGTGCTATTCCATTCTTGCCACGGTGTTCGCTTGATCTGTGCTCCGCTAGTAAAGAAGTCGGAGCACCCTCAATGGAAGTAGCAAATATTTAAAAATCTTCATATGACACCTCCAAGTTCATCGCATTTACGAATCTATTGAAACTGTTAGTGTATTAATTGATATTCAAAACCTGTGCCAATTCTCATTAGTGCGGCGGGCGTCTATCAGTGGAGAAGTGGCGGGGTCCGGTTGAATGTTTCCGCAAGGTGAGGCACAACTTCCTCTGGAAGCCAGGTAAGTTCTGATTATCCGCGGGATACAGCCTGATCCGGGGTTGGTTCGATTGCTTTGCAGTTGGAGCTATTCAGCCAGTTCCGGCTTAAGCGTTCCCATAGATGCTCTTCACAAGGATTTTTTTACTTGAACAAAATGAAGTTTTTACAGCACGCTGCATTTTTTACAGGGCGAATTAGACGCTTTCACCAAGCAAACATGAATGAACATTCAAAATATTTGCTAGTCATTCCTGGTGCAGTCGTCTGCCTCGGGCTCGTGCCAGTAAAAGAGAAGCTGGCATTGTAGAAAAGGTACTCCCCTGCTTTCGGTGGTGATCTGGGTAAACCTGGTTACTGTCGTGGTGTTATTCGTTCCTGGCTGGTTGCACACAGTCTACTGTGCCATCACCGTCAGCCAATGGTTGAGTGTCTGACACCTGGTCTATCCACCCAGGAGTTACTCGTCTGGAATCGCGAAAGCGATCAGTTCGCCGGAGTATCGTGTGCCACTGACCGCAACCAGCACATATTGCTTACCATTGTGCAGGTAAGTCATGGGTGAGCCTGTTTGGGGCGCGGGCAATCGAACCGCAGCGACTTCTTCACCAGTGAGTTTGTTGTAGGCGCGCAGATAGGCGCTGAGTGTGCCATCTTCATCGCTGGTCATTTGCGGCTCACCGGCAATCAGCAGGGTGCTGGTGACCAGACTGCCGGAATAGCCGTTCTGGCCAGTACGGGGAATGTCCAGTTCCCGCAGGGCAGGGTGGTCCTTGATCCGGTCCGGAGTGCGACCGTGCGGAACCTGCCAGAGTATTTCCCCTTCATTCAAGTCGATTGCAGTGAATACGCCATAGGGCGGTTTAAGCAGGGGCAGCCGGTCGACCAGCAAGCTGCGGGGAGGATTGCCCCGGCTGGAAACGGGTCGTTGCCTGTTCTCCACGGCAACAGATAAGTCAATTGAAGAAGACGAACCGGCCCCGGCTGAAACTCTGGGGCCACTTACTGCGTTTCCCTGAATGTAGGCCATGTCCGATTGTCCGGGGTAGGGCTCTACTAATCCCATGCTGGCCACGGAACTGCTGGAATGGACGAATAAAATATTGTGTTCCGGATCAAATGAGCCGCCGGGCCAGTTGGTGCCTCCGCCCTGGGCCGGTGCCATGAGGGTACCCAGCGGGCCATCAATATGACTCACCACCGGCGGAGTGAAGATCGGCCCCATCTTGTGCCATTGCACTATTTCCAGCGCACGTTCTCTAAGCTGCGGCGTGAAATCAATCAGATCATCGACGGTCACGCCCTGGCGATCATAAGCTGGCGGTTTGGTTGGAAAAGGTTGTGTCGGTGAGTACCACTCACCAGGAACATCCCCCTGGGGAACCGGTCTTTCTTCAATAGGCCAGACTGGTTCGCCGGTTTCCCGATCGAACACGTAAAGAAACGCCTGCTTGGTGGGTTGGGCTACGGCCTTGATGGGACGCCCATCCACTTCAATATCCAGCAGGATGGGCGCGCAGGGAATGTCATGGTCCCAGATGCCGTGATGAACCAGTTGATAATGCCACTTGCGTTCACCGGTATGCAGGTCCACCGCCAGCAAGGTGTCAGCAAACAGGTTGTCACCGGGCCGGTAGGCGCCATAGTAATCCCCGGTGGCAGCCTCGACTGGCAGGTAAACTGTGTTCAGATCAGGATCGATGGAAATTTGCGCCCAGACACCGGTATTGCCAGTATAGGAAGCGGAGTCTCCTTCCCAGGATTCGAAACCATATTCTCCTGGCAGCGGGATGGTATGAAAAATCCACAACCGTTCTCCGGTGCGCACATCAAAGCCGCGCACATAACCTTTCACATTTTCTCTGCTGCGTGGATTGCCTCCCGTGCGATGTGCGGCGCCGATAATGACCACGCCTTTGGCAATCACTGGCGCTGCATGCAATCCAATCTCACCAGTAACCAGATCAATCTGCTGATCCAGGTTCTGTTTCAAATCGACCACACCGTCGTTACCGAAGCTGTCGATTCTTTGCCCGGTGTCCGCATCCAGCGCAATCATCTGGTAGCCAGGTGTCACATAGATGATGCGCCGGTCATTACCCTCCGCCCAATAGGACAGGCCGCGGCCCGAAAGTTGCCTCGGTGCTTCCTCGGCACGGCGACCTTCTTCGAATCGATGCACCCATAGCAGCTCACCGGTTGCAGCATCGAGTGCCACGACACTGCGTCTGGATCCGGCCGTGCTGAAAATCACTCCATCGATCATCAGAGGGGTGGATTGAAATCGGTATTCGGGTCGCGGGCCCAGATTGTCGGTCTTGAAGCGCCAGGCGACTTCAAGCTCAGAGAAATTGTCAGCGTTAATCTGATCGAGATTGGAGTAGCGGGTATTGCCCAGGTCACCACCGTAGCTTGGCCATTCGCCGTTGGGGGCGCCGTTCTGCGCGATTGCTATGTGTGGAGTAACTACCAGGAGCGAGGCGATGATGATACGAGCGAGCATTCTCATAAGCTACTCCACAATGAAACGGCCTTCGGTGCGAAATTCAGGTTCCTGGATACCGGCAGTCCCTCTGGGTAATCCCTGTACGCGGGGATTTCTGCCAATGGTGAATGGATAGATACCAGGACGAATGGCGACAAAGCTCATCCAGATTTCTCCGGGCTCGTCGAATTCAATAGCACGGAATGTCATGGACTGGAGATGGATCTCGATACCGTTCACATCCAGCACCCTCAGATGTGAATTCAGCAGCAATTCGTCCATCTCGATGCGCCAGTCAGTGCGGCCGGTACTGCTGATATGCAGGCGGTAAAGATCGCCCGTGGTGATCCTGAATTCATCTGCCGAAATGCTGGGCCGTCCCTCGGCGTCCTCGGTGATTTCCAGGTACAGTTCCTGGGGTGGGAATTGCATGAGGCTGCCGCCTACCTGGGCTGTCAGGGAGTTGCTCAACACTGTAAGGGCGAGCAAGAGTAGGAGTCTGTTGGGCATGAATTGCTCCTGGTGTTTTTATTTTGGTTGACTGCATACTAAAGGAGAGGAGGAGGAAGTCAAAGTGATGTCAATTCGAGCCTTTGACGTAGAATGGATCCAGGAATGATTGGATAGGAGATTCTATGAAATACATTTTCAAAGTCACTATCAATGAGGGTTACAGCGCCGAGCAGTACGCCGATGCCTGGGTAGAGGCAAGCAAGCTTATTCAGCAGGCACCGGGCGCATCCGGAACTGAATTGCACAGGATGATAGGTAACCCCGATGTGCTTTTAGCCATCGCTCATTGGGAGTCAAAAGTTGCGCGGGAGGCCATGGACGAAGCGCTCGAAGCCGACCAGCGTGACCAGATAAAAAACATTATCCAGAGTCAGGCGCCGTTCGTGACTATTGATTTCATCGGAGAATTTGAAGAGCCCGAATGGACTGTGCGTCCCGAGGAGGTGTAATTTTAGGTGTAGGTGCAAGTCTGTCGTTTGCTAGATGTAAAAAGTCAACCAGCACCATTCATAAATTCCTCTTCAGTTTTGGGATTGTAAGCGGTGCCGGTAAGCCGGCTTCAAAACGGGTGCTCTTAAAACAAACCACACGTTGTTGACGACCGGGGCACTACCAAAAATCAGTGGCTGGACTTCCCTGGCTCGTAGCCATCCAGCTCGCGGCCCAGCGAATTCCAATACTGTTCAACAGCATTCTCAAGTTCTCCTTCGATAGCGCCGCCAGCCTCCACTACTTTCTGGAGTAGAGACTCTGTCTCGGTTCTGTCTTTTCGAAGTTTCTCTATAGTTTGCTGAGCCTTGAGCCGCTCGTCCGTGGGCAGTTCGTTGGCCTTGTCCTCAACATTCAGCAGCTCGGATTTTACTTCCCTGAGCCGCTCGTCAAGTCTGGCTTTGAGATCGTCTTTGGTGCTTGTCATGGAGCATCCTCCCGAATAAATTTGAACCACGGTTCAGAAATTTTGACTTGCCAATGAAAGTTGGCAGGATTCTTTCAGAACCATTGTCTGTAGTAGATACATTCAAGTCCCATGCCAGAATTTTTCGACGTCAAAGTAGCTGGCATGATTGCTGCAAGCTTTACTACTACGGGTCTTGCAAGCATTGCAGGCAGCGGTGCCCCGCGGGTCACAGGCGGCTCTATCGGGGGAACAGGTAGTTTTTACTGGCTGCTGCAATTTTTACAGGAAAAATTCCGTTCACATTAGGCCGCTTTATCAGACGTGGCCGGGAGTAAAAGATGATGAGTCACAAAAAGATTTTGGTAGCCGTAGATTTAAGCAAGGAGTCCGACCAGGTTCTTGAAACGGCGTGCAAGTTGGCAGATGGTGACAAGTCACGACTGCGATTGATCTTCGTGCTCGCCCCGGTGATGACGTCCTATCCTTTCGCCGCCGGAGCCGTAGCGCTTGGTGACCTGCAAGAGCAGGCCACCGAATCTGCGGAGAAAAAACTCAGGGAACTGGCAGACAAGTTTGATATCCCTGCCGAAAACCTGGATGTGGTAGTTGGCGCGCCTGCATCGGAAATTCCGGCAGAGGCCAAGCAACAGCAGGTCGATCTGATTGTACTGGGCAGCCATGGCACGTCTGGCTGGAGAGTGCTGTTGGGATCCACGGCAAGTGGCGTGCTGAATGCTGCAGATTGTGACGTGCTCACCGTTCGTATCAAAAGCGAAGATTGATTATCAGGAATCTGCAAACGATCAACGCAGGAGGTAATACCTATGTCCAAGCAGACACAAGCTATTGAGGAATATATCCACGATCCAGCTGGACACTTCAGCTCACCGAAAGAAGTTCTGGAACACGCGGAACTCGATGCGCAGTCCAAAATAAAAATTCTCGAGGCCTGGAAACAGGAACAATTACAGCTGATGAAAGCCAGCGAGGAAAACATGCCGGGCCCAGATCCAGACAGGCTTAAGCAAGTGGAACTCGCCTTGACCTCGCTTGAACAAGACCTGCATTGATCGGATGCATGAACCATCGTTGCGAAACCTGTATCCATAAAGAAAACCAGGTTTCATGAGTCACTGAATCCTGTAACCCAGGATGTGGAGATTGAGGGAGATCAAGGCTCAGACTTTCCTTGCTGTTAGACTGCCTCCTCATCCATCTGGAACGCAACAAGCATGAATCCCCTGCGTGCGCTTGAACACCTGCACCCCCGCTCGTTGTCCCGCCTGAGCGGGCAACTGGCTGGATTGGTGGAAGGCAAACTGTGGTTGAAGGTGCTGATTGGCATGTTCCTGGGGCTGATCGTTGGCACCACCCTGGGACCTTCGGCGGGACTGATAGATCCACAAACCGGGACCACAATCGGAAACTGGCTGGCGCTCCCGGGTCGCCTGTTTCTGGCTTCTATCCAGATGATTGTCATCCCATTGGTGGTGGCATCGGTTATTCGCGGACTTGCAGCCAGTGAAAACCTCGAGCAGCTCAAACGGCTGGGCGTGCGAGTCACCCTGTTCTTCGCTGCTACGACTGCGCTGGCAGCAGCCATTGGCCTGTTTGTTGCCGGCGTGATTGAGCCCGGAGCGTCACTCACTTCACTTGCAGAAGGGCAATTGACAGTTGAAACGCCACAAGCTCCACCTGGCCCCAGCATCGTGGCCTTACCGGAGACTCTTGTCGGCCTTTTACCCGGCAACCCACTGGATGCCATGGTGGAAGGGGAGATGCTGCAGATTGTAATCTTCTCGGTCATTCTGGGTATTGCCCTGGTTTCAATGCCAGCTTCACAAGCCAGGCCCATGTTGGAACTGATGGGCTCTTTGCAGGAAATCTGTATGACAGTGGTTCGCTGGGCCATGAAGCTGGCGCCGGTCGCTGTGTTTGGATTAATGGCACAACTGACCACGCAAGTAGGTCTCGGCGCCCTGCTTGGAATGGCGATCTATGTGCTTACGGTATTGATCGGCTTGTTTATCATGCTCTGCGTTTACATGTTGTTGTTGCTGGTATTCGTGGGAGAGCATCCGCTGAAATTCTTAAGCGCATCGAGAGATGTGCTGCTGCTGGCGTTTTCAACTTCCAGCTCTGCCACGGTCATGCCACTGTCCATCAAGACCGCAGAAGAGCATTTTGGCGTCCATCCCTCTATCTCCCAGTTTGTCATTCCCCTCGGAGCAACCATCAATATGAATGGCACCGCCTTGTATCAGGCAGTAGCAACCGTATTCATTGCCCAGGTCTATGGTGTGGAACTGGGTATGGGCGCACTGGCCCTGGTGGTCGCCATGGCTGTGGGAGCTTCCATAGGTTCGCCGGCCACACCTGGCGTGGGTATCGTAATTCTCGCCATGGTGCTGGAAACCGTCGGTATTCCGGCAGCGGGTGTGGCTTTTATCATGGGCGTGGATCGTATTCTGGACATGAGCAGAACCGCCATCAATGTGACCGGTGATCTGGTGACCTGTGCCTTGATGGACAAATGGGTAGGCGGAAGCGCCGAAGGCAGGGATAAAGAGCGCATAGAAAAGGAAGCAGACCGAAAAGAAGAATTCAGTTCTGGCGGCGGTGCAGTAACTTCTGATTCAGGTTAGCTGACTGGTGCAGGCAGACTGGTATCGGGGCAGTGAATCCCTTTATAGTGTCGACCAGTCTTGTTACTTGTGGTGAACATGTCGATGAAGCGCTTATTCATGGTCGCAGCCTCACTGGTCTGTGTGCTCTCAATTTTCACCAGCAGCGCCCAGCAACCACTGTCAATCAATGTCAGTTTTGAAGAAGTGTTAGCGGTGCCCATCAGACCTGCTGACGCCCGGATAGAATATGGCCCGGAAGAGCTGCAATACGGCGAATTGTGGTTGCCCGTGCAAAGCGCCGAGGAGCCTGCTCCGCTGGTGATTCTGGTTCACGGTGGCTGTTGGCTCAATTCGTTTGATGTCTCCCATGCCTATGGCTTTAGCACTGCACTGTCGGAGCGAGGCTTTGCGGTTTGGGCGCTGGAATATCATCGCACAGGCGATGCCGGGGGTGGCTGGCCAGGAACCTACCAGGATATACAGGCAGCTATTCAAGCGGTGGGTTTGTTGGATGACTATGCCGTAGATACCGGTAGAGTTGCCTTGCTGGGTCATTCGGCCGGGGGACACCTGGCGCTTCTTGCCGGATCCGATCCAGAGGTCAGCAGACAGGTCGATCTGGTTGTTGGCCTGGCGGCCATTGTGGATATAGAGCAGTACAGTCAGGGGGACAACAGTTGCCAGATGGCAACGCCGCTATTCATGAATGGCACCGTACAAGATATACCCCAGGCCTACTCTGAGGCTAATCCAGCGGAGAAACAGCCGCACACCAGAACCGTGTTGTTTCATGGTGATACAGACCAGATAGTGCCCTTAGCCCAGGCAGAGCTCAATGGTGCTGAGACACGGGTGTTTCAGGGCGCAGGGCATTTTGACTGGATTCACCCAGGCACAGGCGCCTTCGCCGATTTGCTGATTCTGCTTGAGGAACTGTTTTAATTGATTCCCCCCAATATCCAGGAGCTTGATGCCAATGATGGATTGGCTCACAAGCGCAAAGCCTTCAATCTGCCTGACCATGTCATTTATCTTAATGGCAACTCGTTAGGTCCATTGCCTGCGTCGGTTCCCGGGCGAATCGAATCACTGATCAAGCAGGAATGGGGAACGGACCTGATTACCAGTTGGAACAAGCATGGCTGGATTGACCTGCCGCAGCAGGTGGGAGAAAAATTGGCTGGTCTTCTCGGGGCGGCCCCGGGGCAAGTGGTCTGCTGTGATTCGGTTTCAATAAATCTCTTCAAGTTGCTTAGTGCTGCCTTGCAGCTAAGGCCAGAACGTAAAGTGGTTCTGTCGCAGGCTGACAATTTCCCGACTGATCTCTATATGGCCCAGGGGCTCGAGTCGCTGCTGGGTTCCGGGTGCATGGATTTGAACACTGTCCCGGCAGAGAACCTGCTGCCATCTCTAAATGAACAAGTAGCTGTGCTCTACCTTACCCAGGTCGATTTTCGCAGCGGCGCAAGACACGATATTGCCCAACTAACCAGGGCGGCTCATGAGCAGGGGGCTTTGGTCATCTGGGACTTGTCCCACAGTGTGGGTGTTCTGCCATTGGAGTTGGATGCCTGGCAGGTAGATTTTGCAGTGGGGTGTGGCTACAAGTTTCTCAATGGGGGCCCGGGTGCACCCGCATTTATTTATGCCAATGCCACTCACCATGATCAATTTCAGCAGCGATTGCAGGGATGGATGGGGCACGCAGCACCTTTTTCTTTCAGTTCTGAATACCAGGCGGCGAGCGGCATCGCGCAATTTCTAACCGGCACTCCCAATATTATTTCTCTGGCAGCGTTGGATGCAGCGCTGGATGTGTTTGCGGATATCGAGGCGGATGAGTTGCATGGCAAGGTGTGTCAGTTGACTGATTTGTTTCTGCAGCTCGTTGATTCCGAGCCGACTCTTCGGGACCTCAAGTTGCAATCACCGAGCGACAGCGGTCAGCGCGGTGCACAGCTAGCCTGGTCCCATCCCCAGGCCTGGGGAATTAGCAGGGCTCTGCATTCGCTGGGAGTGATGGTTGATTACCGTGAGCCTGACCTGCTGAGGTTTGGATTTTCGCCGCTTGTGCTCAGTTTTGAGGAGGTAGGGCGCAGCGTACAAGCCCTGCGCAAAATTCTTGGTGAAAGGATCTATACCAGGGCTGAGTTTCAGAACAGATTGAAAGTGACGTGATTAGAATTGATAGCTCATTTAGATAGCCGGCATTGCTGCTTAATCTCCGAAGTGAAATGAATACAATAGCCTCGAGCTCATGTGATTGACCCAATCCAGCCAAGAAACAGAGCAACATGACTGACTCTCCAGCACTACTCAGAAACCTGAATTTGCCTATGGTTGTGCTGTACGGCCTGGGCAATATCCTCGGTGCAGGTATTTATGTGCTGATTGGAAAAGTCGCCGGTGAGGCAGGTTATCTGGCGCCTGTTTCCTTTCTTGTTGCGTCCCTGGTTGCAGGCATCACCGCGTTTTCCTTTGCAGAGCTGTCTTCACGGTTTCCGGTTAGTGCCGGCGCTGCCATTTACATCAGAGAGGGCTTCAACAACTCATTCCTGTCATTGGTCATTGGCCTGCTGATCATCCTGACTGGCGTGGTGTCTGCGGCAACCATGTCCAGGGGGTTTGCCGGATATCTGGACTTTTTCATCGAACTTCCCAACGAAGTAATCCTGTTCAGTTTGCTCGCGGCACTGGGGTTACTTGCGATCTGGGGAATCGCAGAATCTGTATCAGTCGCGGCAATCTTCACGGTGCTGGAAGTATCAGGATTGCTTCTGATTCTGTATGTGGCTGCACCAGCTTTCACAGAGCCCGTCGTTAACAGCGATGAGTTACTGCCTACAGCAGAATGGTCGTCATGGGTTGGTATCTTTGGAGGTGCTTTCCTCGCTTTCTATGCTTTCGTAGGGTTCGAGGATATGGTTAATCTGGCTGAGGAAATCAAGAATCCACAACGCAATATGCCCATCGCCATAATACTGGCATTGGCCATTGCAACCGTCGTCTATGTGCTCATCGCTTTGAGTTCGGTTCTAGTGCTCACGCCTGAACAACTGCAGGCTTCAGAAGCTCCGCTGGCTGATATTTACCGAACGGCGACAGAGCAGGAACCGTGGTTTATCTCTATCGTGAGTTTGTGTGCCGTGGTGAACGGCGCACTTATCCAGATCATCATGGGCTCACGAGTCACGTACGGATTGTCTAAACAAGGCCTGCTCCCCGGCATTTTTGCCAAGGTGAATACACGCACCCAGACTCCCATTCTGGCAACAACCGTAGTCACCGCAGTGACAATCACGGCTGCCCTATGGTTCCCCCTGGAGACCCTGGCGCGAACCACTTCTTACCTCCTGCTCACCCTGTTTTGCCTGGTCAATCTTTCACTGGTTAAGGTCAAGCTCCACGGAGTCACACACCCAAACACCTTTACCGTGCCGGTGTTCCTCCCAGTCGCGGGGTTCATGAGCTGCGTGCTTCTGTTGGTGCTCCAGCTACTGTCAACCTAGGCAAAAACGAGTTGGGCGTTGATTGACCCAGATCATCACGGCTCTGATCAGAACCGAGCATAGTATTTCAATAGAGATTAGCTAAACAGGCATATTTTGCATTGAGGTTTGCTATGAACGATTTCCAGAAAATACTGGTAGTGATAGATGGCGAATTTTTACAATCAAGCCATGGGATGCCCATTGAGTTGGAGAAAGCCAAGAGGCTGGTCAGCAACAAGGACTCAGTGCAATTGCATCTTTTTTGTGGTGCTTTTGAGCCCTATCTCCAGCCTGATACCCTCAGCCTGGATCTGGACCAGAAACTCAGGCGTGAGGAGTATTGCGCCCAGCTAAAGGAAGGCCTGGACAAGCTTGGCTCGGCCCTGCGCGAGGTCGGATTTCACGCAGACAGCAGTGTGGCCTGGGCCTACCCGCGTTACGAAACAGTGGTTGAAAAAGTAAGGGAAATCCAGGCAGATCTGGTGGTACAGCATACGAGAACCTATGGGAAACTGGAGTTTCATCATTTGACCAACGATGCCTGGCAAATGATCCGCCATTGCCCGGTACCTTTGCTTCTCGTTAAAGACCGACCGTGGCAGGATCCATTAATGATTTTGGCCACTGTAGATCCAATGCACAGTCACCATAAGCCTGCACAGCTTGACCATGGAATTATGGATGCAGCTTTCCAGCTAAAGGAACAGACCTCAGCAGATCTCCATGTGCTCCACGCCTATGCGGAAGCGGCTCGCCCCTTTGCACCAGCAGGCGTGATCCAGACCGAGCACCGTCAGGCATTGGATGAGTTTCTCTCAGCTTATTCCATGGAGAATGCAAAGCTGCATTTCGAAGATGAAACTGCAATTGCAGCCATTGAAGAAAAAGTTAACGAGCTAAATATAGATGTTGTCGTGATGGGTGCAATATCCAGGTCCCGTATCTATGAAGCATTAATCGGGAGCACCGCTGAAAAGTTGCTGGATTTCCTGCAGACTGATGTATTGGTCATTCGGCCACAGCAGGTTGAACAGGAATAGGGTGACAGCATGGAACGCAGTTCTGGACTTGGTTAACTAGTTGTATTTTTTGGATCATCCGGCAGGAAAGCATCATGGAAAACTTTACACCGATTTCAGGATTGATTGGCGGTGCGCTGATTGGTCTGGCGGCAACCTTGCTGCTATGGATGAATGGCAGAATTGCCGGTATCAGTGGAATTCTCGGTGGAGTCGTCATCCCCGGAGGCAAGGACAGGCAGTGGAGAGTGGTTTTCATTGCGGGATTATTATTGGGCCCGCTGCTCTACAGTTACGTTTTCGGCAATGAAGTTGAAATCACCCTGCAAGCGAATGCTGTGTTCACTGTTATCGCCGGGTTGCTTGTGGGCTTTGGAACACGTCTTGGCAGTGGCTGCACGAGCGGGCATGGCATCTGCGGAATAGCACGACTTTCCCGGAGATCGGTCCTGGCCACCGGGATATTCATGTTGTCTGCGTTGATTACCGTATTTGTCACCAGGCATGTCACGGGGTTGCTTTGATGGACAAGTCTCACTCAGTGGTCCGGCTGGCCCCGGTGCTTCTTTCAGGTTTGCTGTTCGGCCTCGGTTTGACGGTGTCTGGCATGATTAACCCG